>CAVVVH010000004.1:0-482951 GCA_963751755.1 Candidatus Dormiibacterota bacterium
ACCCCACGCTGAGGCGCGACTGATCAGTCGATGGCGCGGTAGCGCCGGACGCCGTCGACCGTGTCGACCCGGACCGTGCCCTGGCTGGCGAGGAGGTCAAGGTGGGCGGCCGTCTCCGAGACGGCGAGCTGGCGGTTGAAGAGATCGAGCTCGCCGTAGTGGCGGTTGCGCCGCGTCCACGGCAGCTCCCGTGCCACGTCGAAGGCGGTGCGCGGGCCGGCGGTCAGCGCGGCGCGTGATGCCGTCAGCCGGGCGGCGTGGTGGGCGAGCAATCCGTCCACGCGTGCCGCCAGTCCGGTGAACGGCGGCCCGTGCGCGGGCAGCACCGTGTCGATGTCCAGGTCGCGCACCTTGACGAGCGACATCAGGAAGTCAGCCAGGGGCAGGCCGTCGACGAGCGGCGGCTCGAACCCGATGGACGGCGTGATGTGGGGCAGGACGTGGTCGCCGGCGAACAGGAGCCGGGCGGCCGGGTCCATGAAGGTGAGATGGCCGCGCGTGTGTCCCGGCGTCTCGATCGCGACCAGGTCGCGGGCGCCGGCCGCGAACGTCTCACCGTCGCCGGCCCAGCTGTCCGGCAGCTCCCACAGGCCCTCGTCGTCGCGTAGGGAGCGGCCGCCTGCCTCGAGGAGCGCGAGCTCCGCGACCAGGTCGGCCGCGCCGCTGCGACGCAGCCGCGTCACCCAGGGGGCGCGGCGATCACGCACGCCGTCGTCGAGGATGTACTCCAGCGACTGCCGCTCGCCTCGGCCCAGCACCACGGCCGCGCCGGACGCCTGGCGGAGAGCGGACGCCTGGCCGAAGTGGTCGCGGTGCATGTGTGTCACCAGCACGCTGCGCACGTCGCCAGGCTCGGCGCCGACCATGCGCAGCCCCGCAGCCAGCGCCTCCCACGCGGCGGGACGGCTCCAGCCGGCGTCGACGAGGGTGATGCCGTCCTCGCTCTGGATTGCGTACACGTTGACGGCACGCAGCGCGTCGCCTGGCAGAGGCAGCGGGATGCGGTACACGCCGGGCGACACGGGATGGGCGCCGGGCTCCTCCCAGCTCCTGTCAGAGGATGCCGCGGGACCGTTCACGAGCGCCTGTCCCAGCCGGCGCCGACCACCCCCGCGGCGTTCAGGGCCACGCCGGCCAGGCGTTCCTTGGCCGCGGCATCGCTCATGATCGTGTCGGTCACGACGCCCTCGATCCCCAGCCGTCGCACTCCTGGGGCAGAGGCGCGGTCCGCCTCGTCGATCACCATCACGTCGACGAGGTCACGGTACAGGTCCGCGACGCCCGTCGGCGACGCCTCGTGGCCCAGCCCAGCGAGCATGTCTGCGGCGGGGCCGCGCAGCGCTTTGCCGCCGACGATCGGGGTGATTGCGACGCATCGCGCAGTGCGCGCCCGCAGGGCGTCTCGCATCCCTGGCACGGCCAGGATCGGTCCGATGGAGATCAAGGGATTGGACGGCGCGATGAGGATGGCGTCGGCAGTCGCGATCGCCTCCAGGACCCCCGGAGCAGGACGCAACTCATCGGCACCGTCGAAACGGATGGAGCGCACGCGATCTCGATGTCCGCGTCGGACGTAGTAGGTCTGGAAGTCGAGCTCCCCCGTATCGCTCATCACCATGGTGCGAAGCCTGTCGTCCGTGCTGGGGAGCAGCCGATCGCTGAACCCGAGTGCCGCGGCGAGACGCGACGTGACCTCGCTCAGCGTTTGGCCCTCACCAAGCCACATCGTGCGAGCCATGTGCAGACCGATGTCGAGGTCGCCGAGCGTGAACCACGCGTCCGCGCCCAGGGTGCGAGATCGCTCCAGCGCGCGCGTGCTGTCGTCCCGCACGCCCCAGCCACGGGTGACGTCGATGTTCTCGGTGAGCGTGTACAGGACTGTGTCCAGGTCGGGAGAGACATGAAGACCCGCCACCTCCACGTCGTCGCCGACGTTGCCGATGATGGTGAGCGCCCGCGATGGCAGCACGCTGACCACGCCCTCGAGGAAGCGCGCCGCACCCACTCCGCCGGCGAGGACCACGACGGCGGGGCCTGACATCCGGCACATTCTCCCGGGCACGACGGCAGCTCGGCAAGTCGCGATGGCGTTCGCCTACATTGGTCCGATGCAGCATGACGACGTCCTCGACTTCATCCGCCACAACCACCACGCGGTGCTGGCCACCTATCGTGCGGACGGCACAGCGCAGCTGTCGCCGGTGGCCGCGACGGTCAACTCCGAGCGCCGGGTGGTGATCAGCTCACGTGAGACGGCCGTGAAGACGCGCCATCTGCGTCGCGACCCGCGCGCCGGCGTGTGCGTGATGAACGACCGCTTCTTCGGCGAGTGGCACGCGGTCGACGGCCACGTCGAGATCGTCTCCCTGCCGGAGGCGATGCAGCCGCTCGTGGAGTACTACCGGGCCGTCGCCGGTGAGCACCCCGACTGGGACGACTACCGTGCCGCCATGGAACGCGAGCGCCGCGTGCTGCTTCGAACTCACCGTCGAGCGGAGCGGTCCCACGCAGCAGGGGTGAGGGTCGCGGGCGCGATGCGATGACCGCGGCGACAGCGACCAAGTGGGCCGAGGTGGACGTCGCAGCGATCACCGACAACGCGCGCGCGCTCAAGGGCTTCGCCGCCGCTGGCTGCCACATGATGGCGATGGTCAAAGCGAACGGCTACGGCCACGGCATGGTGGCCGCCGCGCAGGCGGCGCTGGCCGGTGGCGCGGACTGGTTGGGGGTCTCCTCCATCACCGAGGGGCTCGAAATCCGCGACAGCGGCATCGACGCCCCGATCCTCAACGTCGGCTGGACGCCGGGTCGTGACATGGAGCTGGCCGCGGACGCCGGCATCGACGTCACCGTGTTCACCCCTGAAGCAGTCGGCGCCGCCGACCAGGCCGGGCGACGCCTGGGTCGACCCGTGCATGTTCAGTGGAAGTTCGACACCGGCATGGGGAGGCTGGGGACGCCGGGGCCATCGGTTGAGCGGATGTCCGCCGCCCTGCGCGCTGCCGCGCACGTGCAGCGTCAGCTGGCTGTTCACGCACTTCGCATCGGCGGATGCGCCGGCCCTGGATGCGACGCACATGCAGCACCGACGATTCCTCGAGCACGTCGCCCAGGTGCGCCGCTGGCTCCCGGACGCGCTGCTGCACTGCGCCAACAGCGCTGCGCTGTTGCGTCTGCCGGAGACGCATCACCAGATGACCCGACCGGGGATCGCGCTGTATGGCTACCCGCCACCGCACTGCGAGGGCGTCGTCCCCCTGCGCCCTGCGCTCACGTTCAAGACCCTGGTCACCCAGGTGAAGCGCATGGCCGCGGGCAGTGCCGTCGGGTATGGCGGCACCTGGTCCGCGCCGGTTGACTCGCTGGTGGCGACGCTTGCGGCGGGCTACGCCGACGGCTTCGACCGGCGCAATGCTGACGGCGGCCAGGTTCTCGTGAACGGCGTGGCGTGTCCCGTGGTGGGCCGCGTCAGCATGGACCAGGCAGCCGCCGACGTCAGCGCGGTCGACGGGGTCGTCGCCGGGACAGAGGTCACCATCCTCGGTCCGGGCGCTGCTGGTGAGGTGGACGCCGCCGCCGTCGCTCAGCGGATCGGCACCATCCCCAACGAGGTCCTCTGTGCGGTGGCGGCGCGTGTTCCGCGGGTCGCCGTCAGCCGTCCATCGTGATCACGGCGCGCCCTGTGATGCCACCGTCGTCGAGCGCGGCGTAGGCCTCGGCCGCACGGCTCAGTGGGATGCGCTGGGTGACCATCCGCTCGGCGCGAATGGCGCCCGCGGCGGCCATGCGCAGGATCTCGGGCATGTCCGCGCGCGTGCGTCCACCGTATGACCCGGTGATGCGAAGGCTGCGGCGCACCAGGCGGGTGATGCCGACTGCCGCCGCCGTCTGCCCTGCGGCGATCCCGATGGCGACCATCCTGCCCCCGTCACGCACCACCTCGAAGGCCTGCTCGAAGGTCTGCGGCCGACCGAGCGCCTCGAACGCGACGTCGACGCCCTTGCCCCCGGTCAGCTCGCGCACCGCGCTGACGGCATCGGTGGCCGCGGCGTTGACGACGTCCGTCGCACCGAGCTCGGTGGCGGCGTTGAGTGCCGCCTCGCGGACGTCGACCGCGATGACGCGCGACGCGCCCAGCGCATGGGCGAGTTGCACCACGTTGAGCCCCACACCGCCGATGGCGACCACTGCGACCGTCTCACCGACACGTACATCGGCGGCGTGACGCACAGCGCCGAACGCGGTCAGGATCGAACAACCGTAGACGGCGGACTCGACGAGCGGCAGATCGTCGGGTAGCGCGAACAGGCCGGTGGCGGGGACAACGCAGTACTCGGCGAGCCCGGCCATCGAGTACATCCACAGCGGCTCGCCGTTGGCGCGCCGCAGCCGCGTGGTGCCGTCGTACAGCGTGCCCTTGAGCCGGTTCATCGCGAAGAAGCGCTCGCAGAGGTCGTCGCGCCCGGTCGCGCAGAAGCGGCACGTGCCGCACGGCATGATGAATGCGCCAACCACGCTCGATCCCACCGGCGGCGCGTCGGTGCCCGCGGGCACCGCGGCAACGGTCCCGGAGATCTCGTGCCCGAGCACGCACGGTGTGGGAAAGGCCACCTCACCCTTGATGACGTGGAGGTCGGTGTGACACACCCCGCACCCGGCCACCTTGACCAGCACCTCGCCGGGGTGTGGCTCCGGGATGGGCACCTCCTCGACGCGCAGCTCTCCCTGTGGTGCCTCGAGCACCACCGCGCGCATGGTGCCGCTGCTCACTCGCTCTGTCCCGCCCCAACTGCGGCGATTTCCGCCGGCGTGCACCCCACCTCCTCGAGCACCTCGCGGGTGTGCTCCCCAAGGGCGGGAGGCTGGCGCGTCAGGCCGGCGGTTCCCGACCGGTAGCGCACCGGATGCTGGAGCACGCGGACCGTTCCCGCGTCCGGGTGTTCGAACTCGATCACGGGGTCGAGGTAGCGCACGGCCTCGTCATCGAACGTGGCGGCGAGGTCGTTGACCGGGGCGCACCAGATCGCGCTCTCCCGCAAGAGTGTGACCCACTCGGCAGTGGTCCTCTCCCGGATGAGAGGGTCGAGGATGCGACGGATCTGGTCGCGGTGCGTGTACGCAACGGCTGGGTCGAGGTAGGACTGCAGCGCCTCAGGGTCACCGAGGACAGTCGAGAGCGTGGCGATCGGAGTCATGGAGATGGCCAGGTGGCCGTCGGATGTCTCGTACAGGCCGTAGGGTGCGGCGTGAAACGTGTCCGCCAGGGGGGACCTGGGCCGCTCGAGATGCGCTCCGTTGAGGTGATAGACGACGGGCTCGGTCTGCAGGTCCAGCGCACCCTGCATGAGCGTGACCTCGACACGCTCGCCGTCGCCGGTACGCTCGCGATGCACAAGCGCACCGAGGATCCCCATCGCCAGGAGGCTGGCGCTGTGCTGGTCGACAACGGCCGCTCCTGCGACGGTCGGGCCCTGGTCGGCGCTCCCGGTGTTCGCCGCGAACCCCGAGAGTGCCTGGATGAGCAGGTCCTGCCCGGGGAGGTGTCGGTACGGCCCAGTGCTGCCGTAGCCAGACCCCGACGCGTAGATGACCCCGGGGTTGATGGTGCGCACATCGTCGTATCCGAGGCCAAGGCGGTCCATCACTCCGGGCCGAAAGTTTTCCACGACCACGTCGGCCGCTTCGACGAGGCGGCGTGCAGCGGCGAGGCCGGCAGGGCTCTTCAGGTCCAGCGCGACGCTGCGCTGGTTGCGATTGGCGAGCAGGAAGAAGGCGCTGACACCATTGATGTAGGTGTCGGCTCCTGCCCAGCTGCGTTCCCAGGCGCCGCTGCCGGGATGTTCGACCTTGACAACGTCAGCGCCCATGTCAGCCAGGTACTGGCACGCCGCAGGCCCCAAGAGGAACTGAGAGAAGGCAACGACGCGCACGCCGTCGAGGAGCCTGAGGGTTGGAGCGGGCATCAGTCGATGAGCTGCATGATGTGGGTGGCGACGGCGACCGTCTCGCCGCGCTGATTGGTGACCTCGATGGCGCCGATGGTGCGCTCCTTCTCGGCGACCACGCCGGTGATCTCGTAGGTGATCGTGAGGGTGTCGCCGAAGAACACTGGCTTGATGAATCGGATGCGGTCGTAGCCCATGGACACCATCGGGCGCGCGAAGTCCTCGAGGATCCGCGTGGACGCCGCCGACATGTAGCCGACCACGAGCGCACCGTGGGCGACCCGGTGCCCGAGGTTGGTCTTCTTGCAGTACTCCTCGTCCACGTGGTTGGGATCGAGGTCTCCGGTGATGCCGGCGAACAGGTACACGTCCGACTCGCTGACGGTCTTGCTGACCACCGTTCGGATCCCAATGGGCACATCCGCGATGCCGACGCGCGCGGCTTCCTCGCCTGCTCCGCTCACCACCACGCGCTTCCTGCGGTGATGCCGCCGTCGACGAAAACCGTCTGCCCGGTGATGAACCTGGCGTCGTCGGAGGCAAGAAAGGTGACCACGTCGGCCACGTCCTCGGGCGTCCCCAGCCGGCGCAGTGGCGTGTTCTCCACGGTGGCCGCGGCCCGCTCGGGGAACTCGTCCATGTACGTCTGGGTGAGAGGCGTCCGGATGATCCCCGGTCCCACCGCGTTGACGGTGACACCGAGCGGCCCCCACTCGATTGCCAGCGATCGGACCAGGCCGCTCAACCCCGCCTTGGTTGCTGTGTACGCGGCGCGCACGTCCATCCCGTGGATGGCCACCGCCGAGCTGGTCACCACGACGCGGCTGTGAGGGCGGCCGAACAGCGCGGCACCGAACACCTGGCAGGTCACGAAGACACCGTACAGGTTGGTGTCGATCATTTCGCGCAGTTGCGCGTCACCCAGGTCGAGGGCCTTGCTGCGGGTGTTGAGGCCGGCGTTGGGCACGAGGATGTCGAGCTCGCCCACGCGGTCGCGGATCGCCTCGAGTGCGCCGCGATCACGAACGTCGGCGAGCTGCGCGGAGAAGCCCTCGTCGGCGGAGAACTCCGAGCGCACCGCCGCGAGCTGGTCCTCGGCGTTGCTCACCGCGATGACGCTCGCCCCCCGAGCGCGGAGGGCCCGGGTGATCGCCAGGCCGATGCCCCGTGTGCCTCCGGTGACCAGCGCCCTTCTCCCTGCGAGATCGAGGCTCATGCGGCAGGCGCCGGGCGCGGCTCGACCTTCTTGAAAGGTTCGAGGATGTGCTTGGCGAAGAGCTCGAGCTGGCTGATCTCGGATGTCATGGTGTGGAGGAAGATGTGCTCGACGCCGGCGTCGATGCGCGCCTGGATGCGCTGCTGGATCTCATCGATGGTGCCCGTCAGGTATACGGTCTCGATGTAGTCCCAGGGTCGCTCGTCGGAGACCACGCCGAGCAGGTAGCGCTTCTGCTCTTCGATCACCGCGTCGCGATCGGTCTTCTCGGTGAGCCAGCAGAAGTTCTCGTGCGCGATGGCGAATCCGGTCTGAGCGCGGGCGCGACCACGACGGATGAGCTCGGCGTCGATCACCTCGAGGTCCTCGACGATCTGCCGGGGCTCGGCTGTGGGGCGCGCGATCCAGCCGTCCCAGCGGCAGATGCGATCGAGCACCTTCGGCGCCATGGCGGCCTGGTCCGGCGAGGCCTCGTGCGCGAGCTGCTGGCCACCCGCCGCCCACACCGGGGGGACGTGGCTGAGCGGCTCGACGGTGATGTCGTTGAGGTGGTAGTGCTTGCCCTCGAAGGTGACGTGCGGGCCCTTGAGCAGCTGCATCGAGGCCTCGAGCACCTCGTCGGTGCGCGCGCCACGTTGCTGACGTGTGCCTCCCGTCGACTCGAACTCCGGCGGGTACCACCCGGTCCCGATGCCGTAGATGAATCGACCGTCGCTCAGGTCCTGCAGGGTGGCGATCTCCTTGGCCAGGACCACCGGCGACCGTGTGGGGAGCACCAGCACGGAGGTGCCCAGCATCACTCGCTCCGTGACCGCGGCGACGTGCGCGAGGGTGATCATCGGCTCGGTCCAGCTCACCCGGTAGAAGCGCGTCGCGGTGAGCAGGTGGTCGGTGATGAAGAGCGAGTCGAAACCCAGCTCCTCGGCCCGGCTCGCGAACCGCCGGATCTGGACGCCGTGCGACTCGGTCTGACCGGGGAGCAGGTAGGACGGGACGAAGACGCCGATCTTCATCGCGCTGCCTCCACCAGCGTCCCCGCTTGCTCGAGCTCACCGGCGAACTCCATAGCAGCGCGGATGCGCTTGCGCTCGGCGTCGGAGATGGGTAGCAGCGGCTCGCGTACGGTCTCGCGGTCGAGAAGGCCCTGCATCACCAGCGCGGCCTTGGTACGCGCACGGTAGTTGCGCACCGGCGCGGAAAAGATCTCGTTCACCAGCGGGGTGAGCCTGCGGGCGATCTCCCTCGCCTGCTCGATGGCGGCCTGCGAGCGCGTGCTCGATGAGCTCGACCTGCTGTCGCGTGGCCACAGCGCCGAATCCGATCAGCGCGCCCTCGGCGCCGAGCAGGAACGACTCGTAGATGAAGTTGTCGTTACCCGTGAGCACAACGCACTCCGGCCGCACCGCCTTCACAGCGTCCCGTGTACGGACGAAGAGCTGGGGGTCGAACGAGGCCTCCTTGATGGCCGCGACCTCGGTGACCATGCACAGCTTGGCGAGAAGGTCGGGGAGGAAGTTGACGCCGCCGAGCGCCGGCTGCAGGACGAAGAGTACGAGTGGCAGTCCGGCGGCGTCACCGATCGCGGCGTGGTAGCGCACCGCCACCTCGGGGTCGAGCGGGGCACCCTGGTACGCCGAGATCGGGAAGACGAGGAGCCCGGATGCGCCCGCGCGTTGGAAGTCGCGAGCGAGCCCGGCTGCCTGGGAGGTGTACTGCGCGCCGAGCCCCGCGATGACCGGCACCCGGTCGCCGACCTCGTCAAGGACGATCTCGAGCACGCGGCGACGCTCGTCCGCCCAGAGGTGCGGTCCCTCGCCGGTGTCGACGTTGATCGCCAGGGCCTTCGGCCGGGCGGCGGCGACGTGGCGGATGTACCGCCGCAGCCCCGCTTCGTCGATCTGCGCGTCAACTGTCATGGGAAGGACCGTGGCCGGTATCAACCCCCCGAGGTCAAGGTTCATCGAATCTCCCGCACGTGGATGGTGCGGGCCGGGAGACACGCTCCCGGCCCGCGCTGGGTGGTCTGGTTACTTGGTCACTGCCGCGAGGTCGGCGGCGCTGAACGTCTGAACGATCTGCGAGTTGCCCTGCAGGTCGACCTGGACAGCGTCGAAGGGTCCGAAGACGTTGTGGTACTGGTTGTAGTCCATGGGTCCACTCGCCCCGTCGTAGTTGATCTTGGTGCCGGCCTTCAGCGCAGCCACGGCCGTCGCCCAGTCGGAGACCTTCTGGCCGGGTGGGTTGGAGACCTTGGGAATGTTGTCGACCATCGCCTGCGCGTCGGTGCTGCCCGCGGCTTCGATTGCAAGGGCGAGGACCATGACCGCGTCGTAGGCGTAGTTGGCGTTGGCCAGGGGCTGGTGGTTGTAGAGCTTCGCGTACCAGGTGTTGAAGACCGAGCCGCCACCGCCGGGCTCCGAGCCGCCGATGAGCGAGACGAGGTGGTCGTGCGCGACCTGGGTGCCCACGGCCTTGACCCAGTCACTGCCCGTGGTGGAGTCCGTGCCCACGAAGGGGATGGCGAAGTTGTTCGCCTCGTGGAAGTTGGAGAACAGAGTCCCGGCTGTTGCAGGGTCGGCGGTGGTGAAGATGACATCGGGATGCGAATCGATGACGCGAGACACCTCCGAGCGGTACGAGGACTGCCCGATGGTGACGTCGACCGTTGTGGTCACGGTGCCACCGAGGCTCTCGTAGATGTGCTGCAGCACAGGCTTCAGCGTCTGTGCGGACGCCTCGGTCGAGAACATGATCGCCGCGTGCTTGTAGCCCTTCTTGATGGCGTACAGCGCCATGGCCACGCCTTCCTGCGAGTCCGACGCGCTGGCGCGCCACACCCACTTGTCGGTGAGCTTGTCGAAGTCAGTCGAGCCACCCTGGAACATGTCCGGAATGTGATAGCGGTCGATGATCGGCTGCGTGGCGCCGATCTCAGGCGTCTGCGGACCGATGATGCCGACCACGTGGTCCACGTTGATCAACTTCTGCAGCGCCGTCACCGCGTCGATGGGGTCGCTGAGCTCGTCGCCGTTGGAGATCTGGATCTTCTGGCCGAGGATGCCGCCGCTGTCGTTGATCTCCTTGATCGCGACCTGGCATCCCTCGTTGAAGGCCTGGCCGAACGTCGATTCACTGCCAGTGAAGCCGGCGAGGTCGCCGAGGACCACCGGACCGCTGAGCGTGCTGTTGGGGCCCCCTCCGGAGCCGCCGCCACTGCTGCCCGCGCCGCTCCCACATGCGGCGAGCAGCACCCCGCTGGTGCAGAGCGCCGCCGTGACGACCGCCCTCCGGCCGCGTCGTCTGGTGCTCATGGTCCGACCTCCTTGCGAGTCTCATTTGTCGTCACTGCCGTCTCCCCTGTGTTGTGGTCGCCGCTGAGGCCAACCGGCGCAGCAGCGCCGCCGCCGTACGTGGTTGTGCTTTGCCCGATGTACAGCTCGCCGATCTCGGGGTTGTCGAGGATCTCCCGTCCGGGACCGTCGAGCCGGTTCTCGCCGTTGACGAGGACGTAGCCCCAGTCGGCCTCGGCCAGTGCACGCCGGGTGTTCTGCTCGACGAGCACGACGGCGACGCCGGTCTGACGGATGGCGCGGACGTGGTCCCACACCACCTGTTCGTATCGAGGCGACAAACCGGCGGTCGGTTCGTCGACGAGCAGGACGGTGGGATCCGCCATCAGGGCACGCGCCAACGCCAGCATGTTGCGCTGTCCTCCGCTCAGGGTCCGCGCCGGGCGACGCAATGCAGCGCGCAGGTCTGGAAAGAGCTCGCACAGCGCCTCCGCGCGCTCGTGCACGCCGCGGCGTCGCACGATGCCCCCCATCTCCAGGTTCTCCATGACAGTGAGCGATGGGAAGACGTTGGCCACCTGTGGCACGTAGGCGAGACCCAGTTTCACGAGGCGGTCGGGGGCCATCCGCGCCACGTCCTCGCCGTTGAGGACCACGCGGCCCTCGGTGGGCCGCAGGACGCCCGCGATGGCCTTGAGGAGCGTGGACTTGCCCGCGCCGTTGGGCCCCACCAAGACGGTGATCTCCGCCGCCCGGGCGCGCAGTGTCGCCTTCTTGACGACGGGTACCGGGCCGTACCCGGCCGTGATCGCCTCGACGGAGATGGCCACCGCGGGCTCGGCGGGGGCGGTGGCAGCCTCAGACAACGGTGGCCACCCCCAGGTACGCATCGACCACGGCGGGGTCCTTGCGGAGATCCTCCATGCGGCCGGTGGCGATCGCTGTACCCAGCGCCATCACCACCGCCGAGTCGCAGACAGCCTCGACGAAGCCGAGGTTGTGTTCGATGATGAGGAGCGTGATCCCCGACGAGCGCAGGTAGGCGACGGCGTGGTCGATGCGCTCGACGAGCACCGGGTTGACGCCGGCGAGTGGCTCGTCGAGAAGCGCCATCCGCGGCCGGGCCATCATGATTCGCGCGAACTCCAGCAGGCGCTTCTGGCCACCGCTCAACTCGCCCGCGCGATGGTCGCGGAGGCCGAGAAGGCCGATCTCGCCGAGGACTCCTCGAGCGGTCTGGCGATCCTCGCGGTCGGCGCGTCCGATGGCGCGTGGGGTGAACAGCGAACGCCACACTGAGTCGCGGCCACGCGAGGGCGCCGCCACCAGCATGTTCTCCATGACAGTGAGCGACCCCCACTCGCGGGTGGTCTGGAACGTGCGGATCATGCCCCGCGCCGAGATCTGATCCGGTGAGCGACCCACCATCTCCTCCCCGGCGAAGCGGACGCTGCCCCGATCCGGCTTATGGAACCCCGAGATGAGGTTTACCGTGGTGCTCTTGCCCGCACCGTTGGAACCGATGAGCCCGGTGATCGAGCCCTCGGGCACGGTGAACGAGCAGTCGCGCACGGCCTCGACCCCGCCGAAGCTCTTGCTCAGGCCGGACACCTCGAGGAGGACGGTGCCGCTCACGTGGTCTGAGCGACCGCCGGGGCCGCGGGCAATTGCGCATCGGTCCCGGCCTTGCCGTCGCGCTTGGCGTCTCGGTCGCGTGGCTCGGGCAGGATGCCCTGGGGGCGGTAGCGCAGGACGAGGATGATGATCAAGCCGGCCACCACGCCGCGCAGGGCTTCGTTGGCATCCGGGTTGCCGGGGATCGGCGGAATGTAGCGGGTGACCTCGGAAATGATCCCCACGAAGATGAGCGTGCCGAGAATCGACCCAAGGTTGTTCCCGGTGCCGCCGAGGAAGATGGCCGTGTACAGCACGAAGGTCTCGCCCGGGGTCCAGCCCGCGGGGTTGAACGCGCCCACGAAATGGGACAGCAGGGCACCGCCGAAGCCGGCGATCAGCGCGCCGAACACGAAGGCACGCAGCTTGAACCAGAACACCGGCCGGGCGAACGCCTGGGCGGCGAGTTCGTCGTCGCGGATGGCGCGCATGGTGCGGCCGAAGGGGCTGCCGAACATGTGGCGCACGAGCAGGTACACGCCGAGCAGCGCGACGGCGCACATGCCCAGGTAGAAGTACGTGTACTCCTGCGGGCTGAGCGGCAGCAGGTCGGCGAAGGGCTGCGGGATCCCGAAGAGCCCGACCTGGCCGCCGAAGATGCCGCGGTTCTGCGCCACCACCTGGTAGATCACCAGCCCGATCGACAGAGTGACGATGGCGAAGTAGTCCGAACGCAGGCGGCGCAGCGCGATCGCACCGACGATGGCGCCCATGATGCCGGCCGCCAGCGTGCCGGCCAGGAGCGCCACCGGGAACGGCGTCGACAGCTGGATGATGTAGGTCTGCTGGTGCGCGTACAGCGGTGGCCCGATGTCGAATCCGGCCGACACGTACGCGCCCACGGCGGCGAAGGTGATGTAGGTCAGGTTGAGCATTCCCGACCATCCCCACTGGATGTTGAGCCCGAGCGCGAGGATGGCGAAGATCGCCACAAGGGTCAGCGCGGAGACGACGTAGTCGATCAAATCGCCGTCCTGCCTCGAGCGTCGAACAGCCCACCGGGCTTGATCAGCAGGACCAGAACCAGGATGCCGACGGCGATCACCTGCTTGTAGCTGGAGGCCAGGTACGCGCCACCCACTTCGGTGACCAGGCCGAGAATGAGAGCACCGACCATCGCGCCGTACGGGCGGCCGAGCCCGCCGGCCACCGCCGCAGCGAAGGTGACCAGCAAGAACGTGTAGCCGGTGAGCGGCGTGAACGTGCCCCCCTGGAATGCGATGACCGCGCCGGCGACGCCGGCGATGGCCCCTGCCATCAACCACGTCAGGGCCACCACCCGGGGCATGTTGATTCCGGTGACGCTGGCCAGTTCACGGCTGTCGGCGACGGCCCGCTGCGACTTGCCGAATGTGGTGTAGCGAAGAATGACGTGCACCGCCACCATGATCGCCACCGCCACCGCCATGACGATCATGTCTGCGGCAGTGAAGAGGAACGGACCCACCTGGCTCACCGTCTCGGAGGGCACCACCAGCGTGTGGGTGGTGCCGCCGAAGAAGATGATGATTGTGTTCTGGATCATCAGCGAGAGCGCGATGGTGATCACGAAGAGGACAGTCACCTTGGCGCCGCGCCGGTTGAACGGCTCGATGATGGCCCGGTTGATCAACCAGGCCACGATGGCCACCACTGCGGCGCCGACGAGCACGTCGATGAAGACGTTGTTGGTGAGGTACTGGGCGACGAGTGCCCCATACATGCCGAGGGTGAGGAATTCGCCGTGCGCGAAGTTGGGGATGTTGCTGACGCTGAACTGCAGCGACAGGGCGACCGCCGAGAGGGCGATGACCGCCGAGGTCACCAGCCCGAAGCCCACCGCATGCATGAAGGTGCTCATCCGCCGGTCGCTCTCCTCTGGTTCCGCTGCATCGAACGAGCACCCTGCACACCGCTCAGGCCGGACCGGTGGGGCGGTCCTTTAGGAAAAGCTTTTCCTTTTTGAGCGGCGCTTACAATGCATCGGGCCACGTACCCCTGTCAAGAGTTCGGTTCGTGAGGACGCGACGGCCGCGTTCACCGGAGCGGCGATCAGGTCCCTGATGAGCTCCACCTGGCGCGGGTCGTCGCTGGTGGGGCCGAGGACGACGTACTCGCAGCCGGCGTCCTGCAGGGCGCGCAGCCGCGCCACCTGCTGCGCAGGTGTCCCCATCAGGTAGCTGCGACGCAGCTGCTCGAAGGGACGGTGGTTGCCCATGGTCTCCATGAAGGGTGGCTCCTGCTGGCGCAGCGCCTCGTCCTCGTCGTCTGTGGGGACGACGTGGATGAAGTTGCAGTGGCCAAAGGTGAAGCCGTCAAGGGTGCCGCGGCGGCGGCGCACCTCCGTGGAGATCTCCGCCCAGTCGGCGGTGATCATCTCCAGGTCGGCGGCGCTGCGCGACAGCCATCCGTCGGCTCCCGCGATCCGCTCCAGCACCTTCGGGGCCACCCCGCCCTGGTCGGGCGAGGCGACGTCGGCGACGCGCCCACCACCGGAGACCCAAACCGGGGGCATGGTGCTGGGACGCGGCTCGATGGTGACGTCCTTGAACCGGTAGAAGCGTCCTTCGAAGGTCACGTTGTCCTCGGTGAGGAGGCGACGCACCGCGGCGAGGAGCTCGTCCGTACGGGCGCCCCGCTCCTCGATGCGGCTCCCTGTGGCGTCGTACTCCGGTCCGTACCAGCCGGTGCCGACCCCGAAGATGTAGCGCCCTTCGGAGAGGTAGTCGAGCGTGCCGATCTCCTTGGCAAGGATCACCGGGTGCCGCACTGGCAGCACCAGGATGCCCGTGGCGAGCTTCACCCGCTTGGTCATCGCAGCTGCGTAGGTGAGCGCGTTGAGTGGCTCCAACCAGGTGACGCCGTACAGCCCGGGAGCGGTGAGCAGGTGGTCGATCACCCAGATGTCGAAGCCCGCGTCCTCGGCCGCGCTGATGCAGTCGCGCAGGCGGGCGCGATGATCCACCGACGAGTCCTTGTACACGTACGAGGGCAACCAGAGAGCGAACTTCATGCGACGACCGCCGCCTCCAGCTCTCCCGCCGCGACCAGCGCGGATCGCACGTTGGCGCGATCCTCGTCGGAGATCGGCAGCAGCGGCTCGCGCACCGTGGCGCGTTCCAGGATGCCCTGCATCACCAAGGCCTCCTTCGAGCGCGCGCGGTAGTTGCGCACGGGCGGAGCGAACAGCGCGTTCATGAGCGGCGTGAGCCGATCCATGATCCGCTTCGACTCAGCGAGGTCACCCGCCACGGCGGCGTCGACCATGGCTGCGAGCTGCGCGGTGGGCGCCGCACCGAAGCCGAGCAGCGCGCCGTCCGCGCCGAGCACAAAGGACTCGTAGATGAACGGGTCGTTCCCAGTGAGGATGGCGATGGGACGGCTCTGACCTCGGACGGCCGCCACCACCTCCACGTACGTCTTGGCGTCGAACGACGCCTCCTTGATCGCCACCACCGGGGCGAGCTCACAGAGCCGCTCGAGGATGTCGGGAGCGAGGAGCACGCCGCCGAGCGAGGGCACGAGGTTGAACAGCACCAGTGGGATGTCGACCGCGTCACCGACGGCGGTGTGGTAGCGGATCACGACCTCCGGGTCGAGGGGCTGACCTTGGTACGCCGAGATTGGAAAAACGAGCAGGGCGGAGGCGCCGGCGTTGCGGTAGTCCTTGCCGTACGCCACCGCCTGTTGCGTGAACTGCGCGGGCAGACCGGCGATCACGGGAACACGGTCACCGATCTCGTCAACGACGACCTCGATAACCCGCACTCGCTCCTCGTGGGAAAGGTGCGGCGCCTCCCCGGTGTCGACGTTGACCGCGACGCCGTGAATGGAGGTCTGCGCGATATGACGCATGTACCGACGGAGGGCCGGCTCGTCGATCTGCGCATCCTCGGTCATGGGCAGGATGGTGGCGGGGAAGAGCCCGCGGAAATCGATGTTCACGTCGACTGTCCTCCTGGTCTGTCGGTGCTCGCACCCTCGTAGAGATCCCGTCCTGCGACGAGCGTTTTGATCTTGGCGTCGGCGATCGAGCGCGCCAGCATCCAGAAACCGCAGTCAGGGTGGACATAAGCGATGCGCGAGGCGTCTCCGAGGAGGGTCGCCGCGGATTCGATGCGATGCGCGACCTCCGACGGCGACTCCACCACCGTCGTCTTGACGTCGATGACACCGATGCCCAGGCGTAGGCGAGGGTCGAGCTCGCGCAGGCGCTCGAGGTCCCCGTAGCCCGGTCGCGCCAGCTCCAGGACCACGTGGTCGGCATGGAGCAGCTCGAAGAAGCGCAGCAGCTGCGACCAGGTCCCCTGCTGCACCCTCTGGCCGCCGTAGTTGCCGAAACAGAGGTGGACCGCCGGGACGCCGGTCACCGCGTCCAGGATGCGGTTGATCGCCTCTGCGGCGAACTCGGCGTCCTCAGGCCGGCCCGGGAGGTTTGCCTCGTCCACCTGTACGACGGGAGCGTCGATGGCGCGCACCTGCTCGGCGAGCACGTCGGCGAGCGCGAGGGTGAGTGCGCGCAGGTCGCCGTAGTGGGTGTCAAGCAGCATCCGCGCCAGCATGTAGGGAGAGGTGAGCGTGAACTTGAGCGGGCGGGAGGTCAGCTCTGCCACGGTCTGGTACGCGCTGGGAAGATCGAGCGTGCCCGCGCCGACCGGGCCCTCGACGATCCCCGACGGACGACGGCGAAAGTCGAGGTGAGACTGCGAGCGGAACAGCTCGATGTCGTCTCGGGTGATTGCGGTGCGCACGCCCTCCATGGGCTGCACGAAGTACTCGATCATGCCGTTGGTTTCGGGGTGGTCGGGGTTGAACCTGTAGACCTCGCCGTCCGCGAGCAGGTCGATCCCGGCCTGCTCCTGGGTGTGCAGCACGACAGCGGCGGCGTCGCGCATCGCCTGCTCACCGGGACGGCCGATCAGCCACTGCGGCGTCGGGTAGCTCCCGACGAGCGTCGTCAGGATGTGACTCATCGCTCCTCCACGAACTGAACGAGGATGCCGCCTTCACGGCGAGGGTCCGCGAAGCCGACCAGCGTGCCGCGCGCCCCCGGGCGTGGCACGCCGTCGATCAGCTCCAGCCCGCGAGCCGGGCAGTCGAGCAGCGCCTCCGCCGCATCGTCGACGCGCAGAGCGAGGTGGTGCACCCCCTCGCCGTGGTCGCGAAGGTACCGCGCGATGTCGCCCTCCTCGCTTTGCGGCTCGAGCAACTCCACCATCGCCGACCCGGCGCCGAAGAACGCCACACGCAGGCCGGGGAACTGCTCGTCGCTGCGGAACGCGAGGCCGAGTTGGCCCTCGAAGTGCTCGCGCGATGCGTCGATGCTGCGCACCACCCAGCCGATGTGGTGCACCGTCCGCTGCCCGACGGGGCCGTGCACAGGGGGTGTCTCAGGTCGTGTTGACATCATGTGGCGCTCGGCGGCACAGTATGGCCGATGCGGATGGAAAGCGTTTGCCTTTCTCCGCCGCCTGGGCCGAGGAGGGGCCGGTGACAGCAGCAGACCATCCCTCTTTCTGCGGCGTTCATGCCACCTCGGCCGACGTGTCCGAGCGGGCCCCCACCTTCGCCGTGCTCCCGGTGGGCGCCCACGAGCAGCATGGCGCGCACCTGCCATTGAGCACCGACACGATCGTGGCGTCGTGGGCAGGTGAGCAGGTCGGTCGCCGGCTCGGCGGCCTCCTGCTCCCGACGATCCCGTACGGGACCTCGTTCACCCACCGCACGTTCGCCGGGACAGTGACGCTGGAATGGTCGACCCTCGCGGCGCTGGTCGGCGACATCGTTGCCAACTGCTACACCCATGGAGTGATGACCGTCTTCATCATGAGCGGCCATGGCGGCAACTTCATCCTCAACCCGTGCGTGCGTTCGATCAACGCGCGTCACCCGGAGGGTCAGACGGTGCTGGTCCCCGAGAACGTGTTCTTCGGAGAGTCGATGACAGCCGACGACTTCCATGCGGGGCGATGGGAGACGTCGCTGGGCATCGCGCTCGTCCCCGACGACGTGCGCATGGACCGCGCCGTGGACTTCGTCCCCACCGGGATCAACCGCGCGGAGCTCACCAACCGGCCGATCTCGGACTTCACGCCCACCGGGGTATGGGGACGCGCCACCGGAGCCACCCGGCAGGAAGGCGAACGTCTTCTCGCGGAGATGGCGGACCGGCTCGCTGCGTACGTGTCCGGCTGGGTGGATCGACTGGCACGGGAGCGCACCTCATGACGGCGATGACGCTGATGGGGACCGCGCCGTGGGGTCGCTGAGCGGGCGCGTCGCGGTGGTGACGGGCGGCAACCAGGGCATCGGACTGGCGATCGCCAAGGCGATGGCGGCGGAGGGCGCGGCGCTGGCGATCTGCGCGCGGACGGAGAGCTCGCTGGAAACCGCCGCCGGAGAGATCCGCTCGAGCGGTGCCGAGTGCGTGACGGTGGCGTGCGACGTTGCCAGCCCGGAGTCCACCGACGCCATGGCGCGGCGCGTCGTCACCGCGCTGGGCGTTCCCGACGTGGTCGTGGCCAACGCCGGCATCGCCGGCGCGATCCGACCCTTGCACGAGCTCACCTACGAGGAGTGGCGAGAGTGTCTCGCCGTTGACCTGGACGGCGTGTACCTCACCTTCCGGGGCCTCATACCGGGAATGATCGAGCGCGGCAGCGGCAGACTCATCGCGCTCTCCTCGATGACTGGGAAGCGGCCGCTCCCGGACCGCACGCCCTACGCCGCCGCCAAGATGGGGGTGATCGGCCTGGTGCGCAGCCTCGCCCTTGAGTTGGGGCCACACGGGATCACCGTGAACAGCGTCTGCCCGGGTGCCGTGGGCGGAGCGCGCCTCGCCCGCATCGCGGCGCAGCAGGCACAGGCGCTGGGCATCAGCGAGGAGGAGTCGATGCGCCGCTTCAGCGACCCGGCCGCGCTGAAGCGTCCCACGCGTCCGGAGGAAGTGGCTGCGGCGTGCGTGTTCCTCGCCTCCGACGCGGGGTCGGGAATCACCGGCGAGGACATGAATGTCACCGCCGGCCTCGTCATGTATTAGTTTCGCCGGCATGGCACAGGAAAAGGGGGTCGCGGTGTCCACTCCTGCGCGCCCCTCGGGGAGCCCGCGCCCGCCCATCCTTTCGGACGTCGCAGCGGCGGCGCACGTCTCCATCACCACCGCCTCGCGCGCACTCGACCCCAACAGCGACCATCCCGTCAAGTCACGGACCCGCGAGCGCGTCCAGGCGGCCGCGGCGCGCCTCGCATATCACCCCAACCCGATGGCACGCGCCCTGCGTGCACGGCGGTCGCCGACGATCGCCGTGGTCGTGCACGACGTCAGTGACCCGTACTTCGCGGAGATAGTCCGCGGCGCCACCCACGAGGCGTCCACGCACGGTTTCCTCACCGTCGTGTGCAACAGCGACAGGGACCCGTCGACGGAATTGCGCTACGTCCAGATGCTGTGTCTGAGCCGCGTTGCCGGCGTGCTGTTCGCGGGCGGGGGGCTCGAGGAGCCGGCGTACCGACGCGAGCTGCGCGGCTACACGAAGAGCATCGACGAGTACGGTGGCGCCATCGTGGCGCTCGCTCCGCGCGCGGAATCCTGGGCTGCGGAGATACCCGACAACCGAGGGGGGGCGCGGGCAGTCACCGAGCATCTGCTGTCGCTGGGTCATCGTTCGATCGCCATGGTCGGGGGCCCGCAGTTCATCCGCACCAGCCGCGAGCGGGAGATGGGCTACCGGGCGGCGATGGAGGCAGCCGGCGCCGAGCCGTGGATCACCACCGCGGACTTCAGCCGCTCTGGAGGGGCCGACGCCATGGCACGAGTGCTGGTCAGGCGAGAACGCCGCATCACGGCGGTCTTCGTGGCCACGGACAGCATGGCGCTCGGTGCGCTCAGCGAACTGCGTCGCCGCGGTATGCAGGTTCCCGACGACATCTCTGTGGCGGGCTTCGACGACATCCCCGGGCTCGACTTCGTGCATCCCAGTCTCACCACCGTGCGCGTCCCGATGGCCGAGATCGGCGCCGCCGGCGTCAGCAGGTTGTTCGCGCTCTTCGACGGCAAGCCGGGAAAGCCACGCACTCGTGTGCACCCGGTGGAGCTCGTGATCCGCGACAGCACCGCGCCGCCGCGCCCGCAGCGGGGTGGCCGGTCGCGGGCCTGAGCCGCCACGTCCGTGTCCGCTGGACGGCTCACCACCACGCATCGCCGGCGCTGATGCCACCGTCGACGAAGATCGTCTGGCCGGTGATGAAACCGACCGCGTCCGACGCCAGGAATGAGACCACCCCCGCGACGTCATCCGGCTCACCGAGGCGGCGCAGGGGCGTGGCGGCGACGGCCGCGGCGGCACGGTCGGGATGGGCCTCGATGTAAGGCGCGAGCAGCGGGGTGCGGACGATTCCCGGCCCCACCGCGTTGACCGAGACGCCCAGCGCTCCCCACTCGATGGCCAGGCTGCGCACCAGGCCGCTGAGCGCGGCCTTGGTCGCGGAGTACATGGCGCGTCGCTGCATGCCATGGATCGCGGTAACCGAGCTCGTCACCACCACCCGGCCCCCCGGCTGCCGGGCCACCATCGGTACGAACACCTGGAGGGTCACGAAAGTGCCGTAGACGTTCGTGTCGACCATGGCTCGCACATCGGCGTCGGTCGTGTCGACCGCCTCGCTGCGCCGGGCGAGACCCGCGTTGGCGACGACGACGTGGACGCGCACGCCGGAGCGTTCGAGATCGTCGCGCACCCGCGCGAGCTGGTCGCGTCTGCCGACGTCCGCCTGGAAAAACAGCGGTGATCCGCCGACGTCCAGCAGTCTCTCCGCGTCCGCTGCCGGAGGCTCGCGCGCCACGATGACGAGCCGCGCCCCGTCGGCTGCGAGGCGGCGCGCGATCGCGAGACCGATGCCCGAGGTGCCGCCCGTCACGAGCGCGGTGCGTCCCGTCAGTGTCGGCACGGTCATGTCCTTTCCTCGACTGCCCGCCAGGCGTGCCAGGCGGTCACCGTGAGCGTGATGACGGGGTCGAGCTCGGAGGGATCCGCGTACTGCGGGTAGCGCTCCAGGAGCATGCGCCGCGCCCTCGCCAACTGGTTACCGGCCGCGAGGCTGGCGCGCCCGTCGAGCCGCACCCAGCAGAGCTCGGTCCAGTCCTCGCCCCACTCGTGCACCAGAAGTGCGACGCGGGGGTCCCGCATGATGTCCGTCACGCGGGCGAGCGCGCGCGTGCGCTTGGGCTTGGCGTCCACCGGGATGTGCACCGCGGATCCATCCACCGCGTACACGCAGGGCACCAATCGCGGGGAGCCGTCGCTGCGGAGCGTGGCCAGTGTCGCCACCCGGCCCCTGCCGAGGAGCACCCACGCCTCTGCCTGCTCCATCGCGTCCTCGCAGGCTCAGAGGAACAGGTCGGTCGTTCGGTCGCGGATGAGGCGGTGGGCGTCGCCCTCACCGCTCACCTCGACCCCGCGACACAATGCCGCGGGAACGCGCTCCAGCTTCCCGAGGACCAGGTCGGCGGCGCTGGCGATCTCGTCGGCGACGGCAACCATGGTGGAGGTCAGCTCGTACTGGTTGGGGTCGACCAGCCCGGTGAGGTCGCGCAGAGGGACGAGCCCGCTGGAGCCGATGGCGGTGCCGACGATCCCGTCCCGGAGCGGGCGACCCATGGTGTCCGCAATGATGACCGCCAGCCGAGCGCTCGTGGCCTCCTCCAGATCGTGCCGCAGCCGGGCCGCGGATGCGTCCGGGTCACGGGGCAGGAGGACGACGCTGTCGGGGCGCGGGGCATTCGATCGGTCCACCCCTGCGCTGGCGCAGACGAAACCGTGGCGGGTCTCGGTGATGAGCAGGGGGCCGCGGTGACGCACGATGCGCACGCTCTCCCGCAGGATCACCTCGACGACACGCGGATCGCTGTGTGTGCCGGCGAGCTCGAGGGCTCTGGCGCTCGGTTCCACCGTGGCCAGATCAACGACCTGCCCCTCGGCCTTGCTGACCGCCTTGTGCGTCACCACGATGACATCGCCATCTTGCATGTCGGGCGCGGCCGCGCGGAGAAGGTCGGCGAGGTCGTCGCCGGCCTCGATCTCCGCGTCGAAATGGATGGGGAAGATCTGGACCGGCGTCGGCGCCACGCCGGCGCGCGGATTCGGCTGCACCGAGCGACTGTAGCTACCCCGGCGCCGCCGGCGACGCCGATGGCAATCGTTTCCCACTGCGGCTCGGGTGCGGGGGGACGTATGCCATCATGGCTGCCAGTACCCTGGAGGCGGCTGCGGAGGACAAGCCATGGCGTTGGAGTTGCAACAGGCGGACCAGGCCTCGCAGGCAGCGCCCAAGAGGATCAGCCACTGGATCGGCGGTGCCTCCGACACCACGACAACTCCCGAGCGCCACGGCGAGGTCTTCAACCCCGCCACCGGCGCAGTGACCGGGTACGTCGACCTTGCGACGGCCACCGACGTCGACCGCGCGGTCCATGTCGCCACTGAGGCGGTCAGCGCCTGGCGCGAGACATCGCTGGTGCGCCGCGCCCGTGTCATGTTCGCCTTCCGCGAGCTCGTCGATCGCCACCTCGGCGACATCGCGGCGCTCATCACCGCCGAGCACGGCAAGGTGGCCACCGACGCCCGCGGCGAGGTTGCACGCGGGCTCGAGGTCGTCGACTTCGCATGCGGCATCCCGCATCTCCTCAAGGGCGCCTTCTCAGAGAACGTCTCGACGGCTGTCGACGCCTACTCCATCCACCAGCCGCTGGGCGTGGTCGCCGGCATCACGCCCTTCAACTTCCCGGCCATGGTGCCGATGTGGATGTTCCCGGTCGCCATCGCATGCGGCAACACGTTCATCCTCAAGCCCTCGGAGAAGGACCCGTCGGCCTCTCACCTGATCGCCGAGCTCTGGGCCGAGGCGGGCCTGCCCAGTGGGGTCTTCAATGTCGTGCACGGTGACAAGGTCGCCGTCGATGCGATCCTGCACCACCCCGGCATCGCGGCGGTCAGCTTCGTCGGCTCCACCCCCGTGGCGCGCTACGTCTACGAGCAGGCGACGCAACATGGCAAGCGCGTGCAGGCGCTGGGCGGCGCCAAGAACCACGCGGTCGTCCTCCCCGACGCAGACCTCGACGCCGCGGCGGACGCGCTCGCCGGGGCGGCGTTCGGGTCAGCCGGCGAGCGCTGCATGGCGATCTCCGCCGTCGTGGCGGTCGGCGCCGCCGGCGACGGGCTCGTCGAGCGCATCGCCGAGCGCGCCCGCAGCCTCACCGTCGGACCAGGCACCGACGACGCCTCGGAGATGGGACCACTCGTCACCCGCGCCCACCGCGACCGGGTGGCGTCGTACATCGACGCCGGCGTCGACAGTGGTGCCACCCTCGTGGTCGACGGCCGCACCGGCGCGGTGCCGCCGAGCGACGGCTTCTGGCTGGGACCCACGTTGTTCGACAACGTCGGTTCGGGCATGTCCATCTACCGCGACGAGATCTTCGGGCCGGTGCTCTCGGTGCTGCGCGTCGACACCTTCGAGGAGGCGCTCGCCATCGTCAACCGTAACCCGTACGGCAACGGCACCGCCATCTTCACCACCGACGGCCGCGCCGCCAGGCGCTTCCAGCACGAGGTCACGGTCGGCATGGTGGGCATCAACGTCCCCATCCCGGTGCCGATGGCGTTCTACTCGTTCGGGGGCTGGAAGGAATCGCTCTTCGGCGACAGTCACGTGCACGGCGTTCACGGCGTCCACTTCTACACGCGCACCAAGTCGGTGACCAGCAGTTGGCCGGCGCCCGGGCCGGGCAGCCGGGACTACGGGTTCCCGGTCAACCGGTAGGCACAGCGGTGCGCAGCTGCGGCAGGATCTCCTCGGAGTAGGTGCGCAGGAACCGCTCCTGGTCGGTGCCGGGAGCGTGAAACACCAGGTGACGGAAGCCCAGGTCGATGTAGCGCTGGACCGCGCCGACGTGCTCGGCCACGTCGGATGAGACGATCCACCGGCTTGCCGACCGCTCGGCGCTCAGGGCGTCGGCGCGGCGCTCCATCTCGAGCGGGTCCTCGACGCCGGTCTTCTCCTCTGGCGAGAGCGCCAGCGCGGCCCAGTGCCGGGTGTCCTCCATTGCGCGGGCGCGGTCGGCGTCGAACGACACCTTCACCTCGATCATCATGTCGAGCTCACTCGGCGAGCGCTCAGCCCGCTGCGCTCCTTCGGCGACGGCGGGCAGCAGCGTGTCCGTGTACAGCTCCGGCGCCTTTCCGCTGGTGCAGATGAACCCGTCGGCGACGCGACCGGCCAGACGCGCCGCGGCCGGCCCGGAGGCGGCGATGTAGAGCGGAACCGGTCGCTCTGGACGGTCGTAGATCGTGGCGTTGGCGGTTCGGTAGTACGTCCCCGCGAACGTGACACGCTCCTCCCGCCAGAGTCGCTGAATGAGCTCGACGGCCTCCTTGAGCCGCGCGAACCGTTCCTTCTGGTCCGGCCACTCCATGCCGAGCGGCACCTCGTTCATCGATTCACCGGTACCCACGCCCAGGACGACCCGCTCCGGGAACAGGCAGCCCAGGGTGGCGAATGCCTGGGCAACCACCGCTGGGTGGTAGCGGAACGTCGGAGTGAGCACGCTGGTGCCGAGCAACACGCGCTCCGTGCTGGCGCCGAGCGCTCCCAGCCATGCAAGCGCGAAGGGTGCGTGGCCGCCGTTGTGGCGCCAGGGCTGGAGATGGTCACTGACGAACACGGAGTTGAAACCCACCTCCCCGGCGAGCACGCTGAATTGCAGCAACGTCCTGGGGTCGAACTGCTCGGCACTGGCCTTGTAGCCGAAACGGAGCATTGGGTTCTCTCCAGGAAGACCGGTTGCCGGCCCGACGGCAAAGGATTGCCACAAGGATACCTTCGCCAGGTCGCCGCGCACCCGCCGTCTGGCATCATCCCCCGCTGATGAGCGTCGCAGCGGCCACCCGCCCGCGCGTGATCACCATCGGTGCTCCCGTCGCAGGCGTTGCCCTGGTCGCCGCCGGGGCGGCGATGTGGGGCGCCGACGGTGCGTTGCGCGCTCCCCTCGTGGCGCACTGGTCAAGCTGGACCATCGTCCTCTTTGAGCACCTGGTGCTCACCATCCTGGTCGCCGGGCTGCTCGTGCGCCGCCGCGCCGAGATCGCACGTATCCCTCGTCGCACCTGGCTGGCGGTGCTCGGCGTCTCGTGGGGCGGGTCCGCGCTGGCCACGCTGGCGTTCACCTTTGCGTTCGTCTACGGCAACCCCGACGTCGTGGTGCTCCTGCAGAAGACCCAGCCGCTGTGGGCGTTGGTGGTCGCTGCGGTGCTGCTCGGCGAGCGTCCCCGCGCGCTGCTCGCCCCGCTGGGCGTTGCCGCCCTTGCCGGAACGTACCTTCTGTCCTTTGGGGCCACTTCGCCCGCCGCCGCGTTCGCCGGGGCACAGGGCAAGGCCGCCCTGCTCGCCATCCTCGCTGCCGCACTGTGGGGTTCCGCCACAGCGCTCGGGCGCCGCTCCCTGCGCGACATCCCTCCGGACACGCTGACCGGTCTCCGCTTCGTCGTGGCTCTCCCTCTTCTCGCTGTGATTGCCGCAAGCCAGGGCGCGCTGGCGCCGGCTACGACAGCGCCGGTCGATTGGCTCCGCCTGGTGCTGCTAGCAGTCGTCGCGGGACTCATCGGCATGCTGCTCTACTACCGTGGTCTGCGCACGACGCCGGCGTCGCTCGCCACCTTCGCTGAGATGGCCTTCCCGGCGAGTGCTCTGATCATCAATTACGTGGTGCTCGGCGCCACCATCGATGCCGTGCAACTGCTCGGCTTCGGCATCCTGTGGGCGACCATCGGCCTTCTCCATTTCGTGCCGGTCCGGGTGCGCGTGCACGATCCGTCGCGCGTTGCATCCGTCACGGGGTGAGCGTCGCGTCCACCGGGGGAGCCGGGCACGACCGGTGGCCAGGCAGCGAGCTGCGCGTCGTCATCGGTCTCAAGCGGCTCGCCGACGTCAAGCGACGCCTGTCACCCGACCTGACCCTGGAGGAGCGACGAGCGCTCATGCTGCGGATGCTCCATGTCGTCGTCGCCGAGGCGTGCCGAGCCGGCGTCGGCGCTGTGACCCTGGCCACCTCGGAACCCACCGCGCCCGACATCGTTGCGTCCCTGGGGATCGAGGCAGTGTCCGATGGAGGCCTCCCCTGGAATGACGGTCTGGTTCACGCGCTGCGTCACATGCAACCGCGGCCCGAGGCGGTGCTCTACCTCGCTGGCGATCTGCCGCTGCTGACCTCGGAAGAGTTGCGGGACTTCGTCGCTCAAGCCCCGTCGCGCGGCGTCGCCATCGCTCGTGCGCGTGATGGCGGGACCAACGCCTTGCTGGTGCGGCCGTCGGCGGCTATGCATCCACTGTTCGGCCATACGCGCAGCTCGGTGGCGCACGCCGCACGCGCATCTCAGATCGGTCTGGAACACCGCACCATTGACATCGCAGGGCTGGCGCTGGACGTGGACACGGTCGCCGACGCCCGCGACGCGGGAGTGCTCGTGGGGGCGCTGAGCCACCTGGCGGTGCGCGACGACCAGCGGCGAGGGAGGTGAGCGGCGACGTCCTACGGCCGCATGACGTACCCGCGGACCTGACAGAGAGCCCGCAACCCGCGATCTCCCCGGTGCTTGCAGCGGTGGCGATGCTCCTGCTCGCGCTGAACCTTCGTTTGGGAATCTCCTCAATCGGGCCCGTGCTGCCACAGATCCTCCATGACCTCGGCGCGACCGTCGTGTTCGGTTCGCTGCTGACAACTGTCCCGGTGGTGATGATGGGATTGGCGTCACCTCTCAGCGGTCGCCTCGCCGACCGCTTCGGTGTCGAGTGGACAGTGATCGCTGCCCTGCTCGTCATCGGCGTAGCAACCCTCGTCCGGTTATGGGCGGTGACACAGTGGCTCTTGGTGCTAAGTGCGCTGCTGCTCGGCATCGGGATCGCCGCCGGCAACACCATGCTGCCGGCAATCGTCCGGCGGTACTTCCCGGTGCACGTGGCCCTGATGACGGGGCTGTACACCGCCGGCATCAATGTCGGCGCGGCCGGCGCCGCCTTGGTCACGCCGCAGCTCACGCGCGGCGACGGCCCCACCTGGCGCGGAGCGCTGGCGACGTGGGCCATTGTTGCGGCCGTGGGTGTGCTCGCGTGGCTGGCGTTCGTTCGACAGTTCGCACCGCGCCGGCACCGATCACTCGCACAGGACGCACGGAGGAGCGGCTACGCATGGCTGGTCGCCCTCTTCTTCGGCCTCCAGTCCATGGTGTACTACGGTGTGCTGGCCTGGCTCGCCCCCCTGTATGAGGAGCGAGGCTGGTCAAAGACGCAGGCTGGCCTGCTGCTCTCGGTGATGACCGCTTCCCAGATCGCCGGGTCCCTGTCCATCTCGTTCATCATCCAGCGTACCGGCCGACTGGTCGCGGGCCTTCGTGCAACGGCTCTCCTGAACGCGGTGGTCCTGTTGCTCGTCAGCCTGACCCCGCTGTCTGCTCCCTGGCCATGGGCCGCGTTGCTGGGGCTTGGCACAGGCGGGATCTTCACGTTGGCCCTGACTGTGCCCATCATGGTTACCGACAGCGTCGACGCCGCGCGGCGGTTGACAGCGAGCACCCTCTGCTACGGCTATCTGTTGGCTTCCACAGGGCCGTTCGTGGTCGGCCTGCTGCGCAGCGCGTCGGGCGGCTTCACGTGGAGCTTCGCGGCGCTCGGCGGGCTGTGCCTGGTCGCACTGGTCATCGCACGACCCGTGACGACACCGCAGGTCCCGGTGTCGGGACGCCTCATGCCAGAGGACCAACACACGCACCGACGCGCATGAGTCTCGAGCGCTTGACAATGCCTCGGGGCGGCAATATGCTCGCGGCCAGCCTTGGAGGCAATCGGTTTCCTTCTTGGCCGTGGCGAGCTTCGACCGGTGCGGATCGTCGGCTTGGTGGCGGAGGCGGCTACATGCACAACTTGTCCGGTCAGAGAGGGGTCAAGTTGCTGCTCGCCGTGCTCTTCTCGGCGACCGTCCTGAGTGCATGCGGTTCATCGAGTGGAACCGGCGGCTCTGCCTCCGTCCTGAGCATCGATGCCTTCACGCCGCTGTCGGGGCCGGAAGCCGTGTTTGGGCCTGAAAGCACGTCCGGTTGCCTGACCGGCATCGAAGTGGTCAACGCTGCTGGAGGGGTGCTGGGTCACCAGCTGAAGTGCGTGGCCACCGACAGCCGCGGTGACGCCGCCGATGCGGTGCCCGCAGCCCAGCAGATGCTGGCCACCGTCCCGAACCTGGTTGGCATTGTCGGCCCCAGCACCAACGAGGCACCGAGCACCGTTCCGATCTTCGAGAAGGCGCACATCCCGATGATCGCGCAGACAGGCGATCCTCAGTACGACCACGCCAGTTTCAAGTATTTCTACCGTTCCACCCCTGCGGACGACATCAATGGGCTGGCGATGGACGTCTGGGCATTCAAGCAGAAGGGCTATCGAAAGGCCGCCGCGGTCTTCGGCAACGACGTCGCCGGCCAGGGAGTGGTGCCGAACCTGGTGCGCGGGTTCCAGCAGCTCGGTGGCACCGTCGTCGCCAACCAGAAGCTTGCTCTCGACCAGAACTCCTACCGCACCGAGGTTGCGCAGATCAAGGCAGCTCAGCCTGACGTGATCTTCACAGAGCTCGACCCCCAAACCGCTGCGACCTTCTTCGGCGAGCTGAAGGAGATCAACGGGCTTGTGCCCGTGGTGGGGGACGGCGGCACCATCGGGTACCCCGCCTGGGTCACCGCGGTCCAAGGTGCGATCGGGGCCGACGCCATGGGCAAGTTCTACTCCGGTGTCCAGATCCTGAACCCCGATAGTGGTCCTGGTTACGACGCCTTCGCGAAGGCTGTCGTGAAGATCAACATCAAGAACCCGACGCAGTTCCTGCATGACCCGTACACGACCACCAACTACGATGGCGTGGTGGCGCTCGCGCTGGCCATGACGGCGGCCAAGAGCACCGACCCCACCGTCTTCAACGACTTCTTCGTCAAAATCGTTGACGGCACCTCTGGTGCGACAGACGTCCACACCTACGTGGATGGACTGGCGGCGCTCAACGCTGGGAAGACCGTCCACTTCGTGGGTTCGGCCGGCGTCATTCACTACGACCAGTTCCACAATGCCGCGTTGCCGTTCGAAGTGGACACGGTCAAGCCCGATCAATCGCTCATGCGCCAGGGTATCGTCGCGGCTCGGGACGTCGCTGCGCTCGAGCAGTGAGGTGAGTGGGCCGACGCTGTCTCGCGCCCGGGTTCTTGACGGCCGATAGTGTCGCTCGTCATCTCGTCGATCGGTTTCGGCTTGATCGCGGCCGCCATCCTGGCGATCGCCTCGGTTGGGTTCACGATGCAGTTCGGAATCACGAGCATCCTGAACCTTGCTTATGCGGCGGTGATGACCGCGTCAGCGTTCGTGGCATATTCGCTGAACAAGGCAGGTCTCGACATCTGGCTGTGCGCGGCAGGTGCAGCGATCTTCGGCGCCGTTTTCTCGATGTTGCTCAACCGTCTCGTCTACGCACGATTCGCACACCGAGGAACCGCGGCGGTCGGCCTGGTGATCGTCAGCATCGGTATCGGTCTGATCATCCAGTACGTCGTGGTCATCATCTGGAGCCCGAACTTCGTGAGCTACAGACTGTCGCAAGGAGCGACGCTTCAAGTGGGATCGCTGGTTTTCACCGTTCTTCAACTGACCGTGATCGGCATCGCTCTGGTCGCCATGATCCTCATCCACGTGCTCCTCGCGTACACCAAGCTCGGGCGGGCGATGCGTGCTACAGCTGTCAACTCGTCGCTGGCGCGTGACTGCGGGATCGCCACCGACCGCATTGTCGACTTGGCGTGGCTGATCAGTGGCGCCATGTGCGGGTTGGCCGGTGTCACCTTCGCGATGAGCATCATCTCTTTCACCCCATCCAGTGAGCAGGGCTTTCTGGTGGTCGTGATCGCCGCAGCCATCGTCGGCGGCATCGGCAAGCCTTACGGAGCGATGCTTGGAGCGCTTGTCCTGGGTGTTGCAACGGAGCTCGCGGCGCTGGTGATCAACCCGGCCTACAAGGACGTCGTCGCCTTTCTCCTGTTGGCTGTAGTGCTCCTTGTCAGGCCCCAGGGCATCCTCTCCGGCCTGGCAACTCGCGAGGAGGTTGTCGCGTGAGCTCCTGGCAGTACTACGCCTCGACTCTGCTCGTGTTCTGGGGTGTGAACACCATCGCGGTGTGGGCGCTGAACTTGCAATTCGGTGTTGCGGGCATCGTGAACTTCGCATTCATCGTGTTCCAGTCGGTCGGTGCGTACACTGCTGCAGTCCTCACACTTGGTCCATCGTCGTCTACGGGGTATGAGCACTACCTGGGCGGCATGAACCTGCCCTTCCCTCTGCCCATCATCGCAGGCGCTCTTGCCGGCGCCGTCGTGGCGATCCCCGTTGGACTGCTGGGACTGCGTCGACTCCGCAGTGACTACCAAGCGATGATCTTGCTCATCGTCTCGCTGATCGCAACAGACCTGGCGTCCAGCCAGCCGGACCTGGTCAACGGGGCCGCCGGGCTGTTCAACATCCCTCAGCCTCTCAGCGACCAGCTCAACCTGTCGCAGCTCGACTACCAGTGGTTCTACGTCGTCCTGGTCGCGGTGGTGGCAGCCGTCGTGTATCTGTTGGTTCGGCGCATCACATCATCCCCGCACGGTCGCCTGCTGCGGGCCATCCGCGACAATCCCGAGACCGCGACCGCCATCGGCAAGAATGTCACCGCCAACCGCATGGTGGTCTTCGTCGTCGGCGGTGGTATCGCCGGTTTGAGCGGCGCGCTGCTGGCCAGCTACATCAGCGCCTGGGCGCCGGGCTCGTGGCTGTACCCTGAGACCTTCGTGTACTTGGCGGCGGTTATCGTCGGCGGCCGCGGGAACAACCTTGGGGTGCTCCTCGGCGCACTGATCGTCCCGGGGTTCGGTGAGGTCACGCGCTTCTTCCCTCAATTGGTCGATCCGCAGACCGCCGCCGCCATGGAATGGATCGGCATCGGCCTGTTCATGGTGGTGTTCCTCTGGTTCTGGCCGCGGGGGATCATCCCCGAGCGCCGTCGCCGTTTCGCCACGCCGCGACAGCCTGACCCCGTCCCCCCTGACAGCGCGGTGGCGACGGTGTGACCAGGTCGCATCACGTGCTCAAACGGCTCGACGCACGCGCTGGACTGCCCCTCGCCGAGCAACCGGGGGTGGGGCACAACCGGTGGCACCCCGACATCGAACCGCGGATCCGCGTCGCTCCCGGCACTCCCCTCGTCATCCAAACCCTCGATGCCATGGATGGCCAGCTGACCGAGGGATCGGACGCGACCACGGTGGCATCCTCGAACCTCAATCGCGTACATCCTCTCACCGGGCCAGTCCATGTGGAGGGTGCAGCTCCGGGCGACCTTCTCGTGGTGTCGATTCGCGCGCTCGAGACGCGGTCGTTCGGCTTCACCGCCCAGATCCCCGGGTTCGGCTTTCTGCGTGACGTCTTCCCTGAGCCTTTCTACGTTCCCTGGAACATCAGCGGCCACGTCGCGGAATCCCCGGCCATCCCGGGAGTGCGCATCCCGGAATCGGCGTTCTTAGGTGTGGTCGGCGTTGCGCCCTCAGCGGCTCTGTTAGCCACGATCGCCGCCCGCGAGCACGAGCTGTTTGTGGGCGGCGGCGCTGTGCACCCGCCAGAGGCCGGCGACGCGGTGCCGAGCGACCCGGCGATTGCGGCAGCCGCGCTGCGAACCACCCCGCCTCGCGAGATCGGTGGCAACCTCGACGTCAAGCACCTCGGCGCCGGCTGCACGCTCTTCCTTCCCGTCTTTGTCGAGGGTGCGCGGTTTTCATGCGGCGACATGCACTTTGCGCAGGGGGACGGCGAGGTCTGCGGCACGGCCATCGAGGTTGCCGGCGAGGTCCACCTCACCTTTGAGTTGCGCAAGGGGGCGGCCACAGGACGCAGGGCAATGGGCGCGTGGTTCGAAACGGCGCCGGCGACCAGGACTCGCGGCCACGTGTTCGCCACAACCGGCGGCTGCGTCGACGCCGCGGGTCGCAACTATTCGGAGAACGCCAGTCTGGCGGCCCGCAATGCGCTTCTGTCAATGATCGACCATCTCGTGGAGGACAGGGGCTACAGCGCACAGCAGGCGTACGCGATCTGCTCGGTCGCGGTGGATCTGCAGCTCAGCCAGGTGGTCGACGTGCCCAACTACACGGCGACAGCCATCCTCCCGCTGGAGATCTTCGCGTGACGCCTTCGGGGCCGGGCGCCGCGTTCGAAGTGGTCGAGGTGACCATCGATGAGATCCACGCTGCGATGCGGACCGGCTCGGTCACCAGCGCGGAGCTCGTCGACGCATACCTCGCGCGCATCCAGCGCTTCAACTCCAACGGGCCGCGCATCAACTCGGTGGTCACTATCAACCCCGCGGCGAGGGACGAGGCCAGTCGGTGTGACCGGCATCTCGCGGACACCGGAGAGTTCATTGGTCCGCTCCACGGTGTGCCCGTGATCGTCAAGGACCAGGTGGAAACCGCTGGCATCGCAACATCTTTCGGGTGCATCGCGTTCAAGGACTACGTGCCGACGGCGGACGCCAGCATCGTCTCCAGGATGAGAGTCGCAGGTGCGGTGATCTTTGCGAAGTCGACTCTCTCGGACTTCGCGACATCCTGGCAGGGCATCTCATCTCGATCAGGGCTGACCCTGAATCCATACAACCCGGGCTTCGATCCCGGTGGCTCGAGCAGTGGGTCGGGCGCTGCCGTGGCCGCGAATCTGGCCACCGTCGGAGTCGCGGAAGACACGGGGGGATCCGTACGAGTGCCGGCCGCGTTCAACAACCTCGTCGGCGTGAGGCCGACGATCGGATTGATCAGCCGAACCGGCCTTTCGCCGCTGGTGTGGTGGCAGGACACTGCGGGGCCGGTCGCGAGAACGGTTCGCGACGCAGCGATCCTGCTCGACGTGCTCACCGGTTTCGACCCGGAGGACGAGCTCTCCGCGGCCCTGGCCGCGACGCCGCACGTCGGCCGCTACTCGACTCAACTCGAGCTACGCCGCCTCGACGGTGTCCGGCTCGGGGTGATTCGTGAAGCGTTCGGGGACCCGGCCCACGCCGGCGTCGGCGAGGTGAACGAAGTCGTCGATACAGCGCTGCGCGAACTTGGTCAACTCGGAGCCGACGTTTTTGAGGTGACAGTTCCTGACCTCGCGTCCTTGCTCGACGAGACCGCCCTCTACTTCACGTCTTCCCACTCCGACATGAACCGGTTTCTCGAAGCTCGGCCGGAGGCACCGTTTAAGTCCATCGACGAGGTCTGCGCCTCCGGGGTCGTTCCCGCGCTCAACACGTTCCTGCCCGCGATCGCGTCCAAGCCTTTGCTGCGCGAGGACGATCCCGTGTACATGGCGAAGGTGCTCGCTCGTGGCCGATTCCAGCGCACGATGCTGAGGACCGCGCTGATCCACGGGGTGAATGCATACGTCTGCCCCACCGTGCGGATCCCACCGCCATCGCGCGCGGAGGTGCTCGATCCCACGTCCCATCTGAACACCACGATGTTCCCCACCAACACCGAGATCGCAGCGCGCTCCGGGCTTCCTGCCCTGAGTATCCCGGCCGGCTTCACAGCAATGGGCTTGCCGATCGGCCTGGAGTTGATCGGGCGACCATTCGACGAGGTGGCGCTGCTCAACATCGCCCTGGCTTTCGAGCACGCGTATGGACATCGCCGCTGCCCCGGTCTGGACGAGACGTGATCACCGAGAGCGCCGTCACGACTCGCCCGATACTGGAGGTCACCAACCTGCATCGGAGCTTCGGTGGGGTCAACGCGGTCGACGGAGCGTCCTTCAGCGTTCAACCAGGACGGATCACGGGTCTGATCGGACCCAACGGCGCAGGCAAGTCCACCGTCCTTGCGGTGGTCGCTGGCACGTTGCGCCCCACGTCGGGCTCCATCCAATTCGATGGCGAGGACCTGACGCGGGTGCCGGCGCGCCTTGTCCCTAGACGTGGTGTGGTTCGCACATTCCAGTTGCCGAGCGAATTCGCCCGCCTGACCGTGCTGGAGAACCTTGTTGTCGCAGCTCCGAGTCAGGTTGGTGAGAGCCTCCATGGGGCGATCTTTGCCAAGGGGCGTTGGCGTCGCCAAGAGGCGGACGTTGTCGAGCGCGCCCGTGGGCTGTTGGCGCGTTTCGACCTGGCCGACAAAGAAGACCTCTATGCGGGGCAGTTGAGCGGGGGCCAGAAGCGCCTGCTCGAGCTGATGCGCTGCCTCATGGTCCGGCCGAAGCTGCTCCTGCTCGATGAGCCCATGGCAGGTGTGAATCCCTCCCTGGCACGTCGCATTGAGCGCTACCTTCTCGAGCTCCGTGACGAGGGCCTCACGATGCTGCTGATCGAACACGAGCTTGGTGTCATCGAGCGCGTCTGCGACCCCGTCATCGTGATGGCCGGCGGTCGCGTCATCGCCGAGGGGCCAATGGACGACATCCGCCGTCGTGAAGAGGTGCTCCATGCCTACCTGGTCGGGTGACATGACGATGCGGCCGCAGGCTTTTCTCGTCGCCGAGAACGTGACGGCCGGCTACGGTCCGACGCCGACGATCCGGGAAGTGACCGTCCAGGTGGCGCGCGGCGAGATCGTGTGCGTGCTTGGACCGAATGGCGCCGGCAAGAGCACTCTGATGAAGGCGATCACCGGCAAGCTGCCTCACATGACTGGACGCGTGCTGCTCGACGGGATGGATGTGTCAGGGCTACGCAACGACCAGCTCGCAGGCAGGGGGCTCGGCTACGTCCCGCAGGTCAACGACGTGTTCGACACGCTCAGTGTCCTAGAGAATCTCGAGGTGGGCGCCTACCTGCTGCCTCGATCTGCGATCGCACGGAACGTCGACCGAGTGACTGAGATCTTTCCGGCCATCGCCGGGATGCGCGACCGCACCGCTTCGAAGTTGAGTGGGGGTGAGCGCAAGATGGTGGCCATAGCGCGTGCACTCATGCTGTCGCCCAACGTTTTGCTGCTCGACGAGCCGACCGCCAACCTCTCGGTCGAACTCGCGAGTGTCGTCCTGCGCGAGCATGTTCGACGGCTTGCCGACGCGGGGTGCGCGGTGCTGCTCGTCGAGCAGAGAGCCCTTGAGGCGCTCCGGGTCTCCGATCACGGCTACATCCTCGTGGGCGGTTCCGTTGAGGTGGAGGCGCCGGCGCGCGAGCTGGTCGAGCGTCAGGACATCGGCGAGATCTTCCTGGGGCGCGCGTATCCACAAGCAGCAGCCCCGTGAGCCTTCAGTTGACGTTCGGCTGCTGGATGGTGGCTGCCCACACCGGCTGGTAATCGGGCTGGCTGAGACGGCGCCACTATCCTATCGGGATGCCACGCGGGGGACGACGACTGTCCGCCACGCTGGCCGCCCTCGCGCTGGACGTCGGGGCGCTGCGCGAGTCACGCCCGTTTCGCAGGGTGACCGCGGGCCAGTTGGTTTCCTTGGTGGGGCGGCAGATCACCGTGGTAGCGGTGCCCTATCAGATGTACGTCATGACCCGGTCGCCGGTTCTTGTGGGCCTGCTCGGCCTCGCCCAGGTGGTGCCGCTCATCACCGTGTCGTTGATCGGTGGCGGAATCGCGGACCGCGTGGACCGGCGACTGCTGTTGCTGTGGACGCAGGCGATGCTCGCGCTGTGCTCAGTCGCGTTGCTTGTGGGCGCGTTGGTGCACGTCGGGGCGGCCTTTCTGTTCGTCGTGGTGGCGCTGATCGGCGCGGTGTCGGCGTTGGATCAGCCGACCCGCACGGCGATCCTCCCGAGCCTGGTGTCGCAGGAGCGACTCGCCGGCGCGATCTCGATCAACATCGCCATATTCCAAGCCTCGCTCGTCGCGGGGCCGGCGCTCGGCGGCCTGGTGATCGCACGGCTCGGCCTCGCCGGCGCCTACCTCGTCGACGTCGCCACCTTCACCGCTGCGCTCACGGCGATCGCGCTGCTGCCGCCCTTGCCGCCCCACTCGACCGCCCGCGAGCCGGCGCTCGCGGCTCTGCGGCGCGGCCTGGCGTTCATCGTGAAGCAGCCGGTCATCGTCGGTGGGTACGCGATGGACCTGATGCGCGATGATCTTCGGTTTGCCGCGCGCCCTGTTCCCGGTGCTGGCTGCGACGACGTTCAACACCAACGCGCAGGGGCTCGGCTACCTGTACGCCGCGCCGGGCGTCGGCGCGGTCGTGGCGGCGGTGTGCAGCGGCTGGTTGTCGCGGTCCACGCGCCTGGGTCGCGTGGTCGTCATCTCGATCGCCGTCTGGGGCGTTGCCATCCTCGCCTTCGGGTTCGTCAGCACGCTGTGGGTCGCGCTTGCTCCTGCTCGGAGTTGCCGGCGCAGCCGACGCCTTCAGCGCGGTCTGTCGCAACACCATCATGCAGACGCTGACGCCCGACGAGCTGCGAGGGCGACTGACGGTGACCTACTACATGGTGGTGGTCGGCGGCCCGTTCATCGGCGACCTGGAGAGCGGAGTGGTCGCGGGCGCGACCTCCGCGAAGGTGTCGGTCGTGTCCGGGGGCGTGCTGTGCCTGGTGGGCCTGGTCGTGGCTGCAACGCTGTTCCCGCAGGTGTGGCGCTATCGCGGCCGCACGCCGACGTGGCGCCCGCCCTCACCGACGACGGCCTCGCGGGGCCGCCCGTGTAATGTCCCTCTGCTGGCCGTCCGGCCAGGGGAGAGGGATCGAGTGAACGAGACCAGCACGGCGCGGCAGCGCACGGACCCGGCCCGGCTGACCACGCACCCGCCGGTGGGCGAGGTTCCGGCGACCATGCTCGCGCAGGTCATCCGGCCGGAGCGCTACGGCGACCCGCGCGACGCCTTCGCTGCCGAGGAGATCCCCACGCCGCGTCCCCGGGCCCGGCGCAGGCGCTCGTGTACGTCATGGCCGCCGGGCGTCAACTACAACAACGTCTGGGCTGCGCTGGGGCGTCCCGTCGACGTCGTCGCCGCGCGCCGCAAGGCCGGAGCCACCGAGGACTTCCACATCGGCGGCAGCGACGCGTCAGGCGTGGTGTACGCCGTCGGCGAGGGCGTCGACAACGTGCGCGTCGGTGACCAGGTGGTGGTGCACTGCGGTCAGTGGGATGCGGCCGACCCGTTCATCACGGGCGGCGGCGACCCCATCACCGCGCCCAGCGCGCGCATCTGGGGATACGAGACCAACTGGGGAAGCTTCGCCCAGTTCACCCTGGTGCAGGCGCACCAGCTGCTCCCCAAGCCGCCCGGCCTGAGCTGGGCGGCGGCGGCCGCGTACATGCTGGTCGGCGCCACCGCGTACCGCATGCTCTGCGGCTGGGAGCCGCACACGGTGCGCGAGAACGACGTCGTGCTGGTCTGGGGCGGCAGCGGCGGGCTCGGCTCGCAGGCGATCCAGATCGTGCGCGCCCGCGGCGGCATCCCGGTGGCGGTGGCCTCCGGCAAGGAGCGCGGCGAGTTCTGCGTCAGCCTCGGGGCGGCGGGCTACATCGACCGCAACGACTTCGACCACTGGGGACTGCCCGCCGGACTGGCGCGACAACGACGCCTACGGCGAGTGGGCGAGCGGAGCGCGCGCGTTCGGCAAGGCGATCTGGGACGTGCTCGGTGAGAAGCGCAACCCGCGCATCGTCTTCGAGCACCCCGGCGAGGCGACCATCCCCACCTCGATCTTCGTGTGCGACAACGCCGGGATGGTGGTGATCTGCGCGGGCACCACCGGGTACCACGCCGCCGTCGACCTCCGCTACCTGTGGATGCGCAGCAAGCGCCTGCAGGGTTCGCATTTCGCCAACGACGAGCAGTCGGCCGCGTTCAACGAGCTGGTCGACGGCGGGCAAGGTCGATCCCTGCCTGCGCCGGACCTTCGCCTTCGACGACGTCGGCGTGGCCCACCAGCTGATGTTCGAGAACCGCCACCCGGTCGGGCAACATGGCGATCCTGGTCGGCGCCCGCGACGATCAGCAGGTGGAGTTCTAGCCGGCGCACCAGCGCCGCCCGCACACGCTGGGCGAGCTGCTCGGGGGTCTCGGTCGCGCACTCCAGCCGCCGCCCCGAGCGCAGCCAGTCGAGCTGGGCGGCGTCGAGGTGGCCGGAGAGGTCGCGCGGCAGTCGCGCCGGCGCTCCCTCGAGGAGTTGCAGACGGCGACCCGTCCAGCTCCGCCGGGTTGATGCCCGCGTCGACGACGTCCGCACCGAGGTCGCGCAGGTCGGCGGTGACAGAGCGCAGCCGGCGGGATCGCAGTCGTGCAGAGCGATCACCCGTCGCCCGCCGAGCTCCAGCGGCAGGTTGCGCGGCGACGGCGACGCCGATGTCGCCGACCCGCTCGCGGTTGGCGTGCACGACCGCCGCCGTGTCGGCGCGATCGCACACCACCAGCGGTGCGCGACGGACGGCGGTGGAAGCGCGGTGGCGACGACCAGGCCCGCGTACGTCTGCCGCCACGCCGAGGAAGCGGCGCTCGAAATCGGCGAACGACGATCGCCAGCACCGCGTCGGCGGCAGCGGGCGGCGCTCCTGCAGGTGGGTGACGCACGCCGACGATCAGCAACACCAGGCCGAGCGAGGCCGAGGACCGCGAGCAGGATGCGCTGGCCGGTGATCGCCCCGATGAGGATGAGCAGCACGCCGAGACCGACCTCGCCGGAGGCGACGCGCGTCGGGACCGTCTCGACATCCGCACACACCGCGTAGTACAGCTGGCGCGCCGGAGTATGCCCAGCCGCCCTCGTGCAGCCGTGCCGCGGCGGCGATGACGCGCTCGTCGGTGATCTCCAGCGCCATGACGCGCGAGTTTGGCAGGGGATCGACGAGCGCGCCCACGCCGTGCGCGACAGGGAGAATCGCGACATGCCCATCGCCTTCTACGTCGCCCGAGGACGGGCGCTTCGCGTCGACCGACTACACGCGCGGTCCGTGGGACCCGCTGTACCAGCACGCGGGCCCGCCCGCCGCCCTGCTCGGTCGCGCCATCGAGGGCCTCGAGGGCGGCGAGCGACTTCATGGTGGCGCGCTTCACCGTCGAGATCCTGCGCAGCGTCCCGCTGCGAGCCCTGCGGTGTGGAGGCGCGCCTGGCCCGTCCCGGTCGGACGCGTGCAGCTCGCCGAGGCCACCCTCAGCGACGACGACGGGGTCGTCGCCGCTGGCGCGGGCCTGGCGGATCCGCCGCGGCGACACCGCGCGCGAGCAGTCGCCGGCGGAGCCGGGCGCGTTCGCCGCCGGCCGGCAGAGGTCGCGGCGCCGCAGCCGATTTCGATCCGTGGGGCGGTCCGAGCTACTTCTCCGCGGTGGAGTGGCGGGTGGCTGCCGGCGACTTCATGAGCCCGGGGCCGGCCACGGTGTGGATGCGCATGAGCGGAGACGCTCGTCGACGGCGAGCAGCCCTCCCCGCTGACCCGCGTCCTGGTCGCGGCGGACTCGGGCAACGGCGTGAGCATGGAGCTCTCCCTGCAGACCCACGTGTTCATCAACACCGAGCTGACCGTTCACCTCCACCGCGAGCCCGTCGGCGAGTGGGTCTGCCTCGACGCGCGCACCCGGATCGGTCCCGGCGGCGCGGGCGTTGCCACCAGCACGTTGTTCGACTCCGCCGGCCGTTTCGGGATCGCCAACCAGGCCCTGCTGGTTCGGCCGCGCTGACGTCACGCCGATGTCGTCGCGACGGCGGGCTGCGCGGGCCGAAGTATGCTGGCGGCGTGATCTCCGAGACCGCTGCGGCGCCGGGCGTCGCCGGGCCGAGCCGCGACTACGCAGCCGAGCAGCGTCGCTGGGAGGAGCGCGCGCTGCAGCGCGCCCTGGCGCGCGGGGAGCGCAAGGACGCGTTCGCTCACCGGCAGCGGCATCGAGGTGGAGCCGCTGTACGGGCCGGCCCAGCTCGAGGGCCACGACCCGCTGGCCGCCGAGGGCTTCCCGGGCGAGCCGCCCTTCACCCGCGGCATCCAGGCCACCATGTACCGCGGCCGCCTCTGGAGCATCCGCCAGTACGCCGGCTACGGCACCGCCCGCGACGCCAACGAGCGCTTCCGCTTCCTCCTCGCCAACGGCCAGAAGGGCCTGTCCGTGGCGTTCGACCTGCCCACGCAGATGGGCCTCGACAGCGACGACCCGCGCGCGGCCGGCGAGGTGGGCCAGGTGGGGGTGGCCATCGACTCGGTCGCCGACATGGAGGAGCTGTTCGCGGAGATCCCGCTCGACGCGGTGAGCACGTCGATGACCATCAACGCGCCCGCGCCGGTGCTGGTGGCGATGTACATCGTCGCCGCCGAGCGCCAGGGCGTTGCCGCCGAGGGCGTCATGGGCACCGCGCAGAACGACGTCCTCAAGGAGTACGTCGCGCGCGGCACGTACATCTATCCGCCGCGGCCGTCGTTGCGCCTGGCCGCGGACCTGATCGCCCACTGCGCGCGGCATGCGCCCAAGTTCAACGCCATCTCCCTGAGCGGCTACCACATCCGCGAGGCGGGGAGCACGGCGCCGCAGGAGATGGCGTTCGCCGATCGCCAACGCGTGCGAGTACGTCGCCGCGGTGGTCGAGCGCGGCATCGCCGTCGACGACTTCGCGCCCAAGCTGTCGTGGATCTTCAACACGCACACCGACTTCTTCGAGGAGATCGCCAAGTACCGCGCGCTGCGCCGCCTCTGGGCGCGCGTGATGAGCGAGCGCTTCGGCGCCGCCGACCCGCGCTCGCTGATGCTGCGCACCCACACGCAGACGGGCGGATCGACGCTCACCGCGCAGCAGCCGGAGAACAACATCGTGCGCGCCGCCATCCAGGCCCTGGCCGCCACCCTCGGCGGTGTGCAGTCGATGGCGCTGTCGTGCTACGACGAGGCGCTGTCCATCCCCACCGCAGAAGGCACAGCGCATCGCGGTGCGCACCCAGCAGATCATCGGCGAGGAGATCGGCGTCACCAACACCGTCGACCCGCTGGGTGGCTCGTACTTCGTGGAGTGGCTCACCGACGAGCTGGAGCGCCGCGCCACGCGCGCTGCTCGGCCAGGTCGACGAGCTGTGGCGGGGCGGTGGCGTGCATCGAGTTCGGGCTGGATGCAGGAGCAGATCCAGGAGGAGGCGTACCGCGCCGAGCTGGCCACGGTGTCCGGCGAGAAGGTGGTGGTGGGCGTCAACCGGTACACGGAGACCGAGGAGGCGCAGGCCGCCGGTGATCTTCCGCACCGACGAGCGAGCCGCGAACGAGCAGCTCGAACGGCTGCGCGACGCATCGCGCAGCGCCGCGACGACGCGCGGCGCTCGACCGTGCGCTGGAGCGCGCTGCGCGCGGCCGCCGCCGGTGACGGCGAGCTGATGCCCGCGATCCTCGACGCGGTGCGCGCCGACGCCACCCTCGGCGAGATCTGCGGCACCCTGCGCGACGTCTTCGGTGAGTACCAGCCGCCCACCACGATCTGACGCCGGCGGGTGAGCGCGACGGCCGCACGCATCCGCATCGCGCTGCGGGCCGCCTGGCACCGGGTGGTGACCATGCCGCGCGGGGCGCGCCTGCTGCTCGTCGCGCTGGCCGTCGCCGGCCGCTTCGTCGGCGTGGTGGCTGCCGCTGTTCAACAACGGTGGCGTCGCGAGCGCGGAGATCGCCGGCCAGCTGCCCGACACCGTGGCGGCCGGGCACAGCCGCCGACGCCGACATCGCCCTCGACAACGTCGGCGACAGCATCATCAACCCGGTGTGCGTGAGCATGAGCGGCGACGGGGGCCGTGCTCGCCTCGGCCGACTTCCAGGGCCTCGACCACGTCACCGCCACCGGCAACCGCGTCTGCGGCGGCCAGCTCACCGGCCAGGAGACGATCGGGATCACCCTCCACTTCACCCTCAGCCACCGCGGCAGCACCGCGGTGCGCCTGGTGCCGCAGCAGGGCGCGACGGTGATCGGACCCGCGTTCACCGGCACGGTCGGCGGTGACCTGAGCACGCGGCCGTTGGCGCCGCCGCGTGCGCCGGGACGTACCCTTGACGGGCACACAGGAGGCGACGCGATGGCGCGCGAGTTCAGCGACTACGAGGCGTTCTTCCCCTGGTACGTCAGCCAGCACAGCAAGCGGGCCACGCGCTGGTTCCACTTCGTGGGCACGCACCTCGGCGCCGCCACCGCGCTGACCGGGCTGGTCACCCGCCGTCCCGCGCTGCTGGCGGGCATGCCGGTGATCTCGTACAGCGTGGCCTGGTTCAGCCACTTCGTCATCGAGAAGAACAACCCGGCCATCGTTCGGCCACCCGCTGTGGTCGCTGCGCGGCGACATGCGCATGCTCGCGATGATGTGGCAGGGCCGCGACGCCGAGCTGGAGCGGATCGCCCAGGACGCCACGCGGCTGACGCTCGCCGCCTGACCGGCGTCAGCCCGGTCGCGCCGCCTCGAGCTCCCACGTCGAGCCCTGCGGGGTGTCGTGCACCGCGACGCCGGTGGCGAGCAGCGCGTCGCGGAGCGCATCGGCGTCGGCGAAGCGCCGTCGCGACGCGGGCCCGATCGCGCAGCGCGAGCATCGCGTCGACGAACGGTGCCGCGTGCTCGCGTCGGCGTGATCGCGCCGGCGCGGGCCAGCTCGGCGAGGCGCACCACCAGCTCGCGCAGGGCCTCGCGGGCGCGGTCGGGCTCGTCGGACTGGAGCGTGTCGCTCGACCAGTCGTGCACCGCCGTCTCGATCGCCAGGATGGCTGGCGGCGACGCCGTCGGGGTCGCGGGCCGCGAGGGCGGCGGCGGCGGCGTCGCGCTGGCGGTTCACCTCCTCCATGAACGGGTCCTGGCCGTCGCCTGTCACGGCGCCTCCGGCTCGTCCGGCTGCGCGGCTCGGCTCGACCGGTGGCCGTGCGCCGCCGGCCGAGGTCACCTCAGCCAGCGACACCACCTCCGGCGCGCGCCAGTGGCGCTCGCGCCCGCCTGCGCGCCAGGTGACGCGGCCGCGGCCGCGCACGGTCAGCGTCGCCGCTGGCGACGTCGATGATGCAGGCGGTGTGCTCGTCGACCCCGAGGATGCCGCAGCCGTCGGGAAGGGCTCGACTCGAGCACGCGCAGGCGCCGCTCGCCCATGTAGCAGAAGCGGGTGTCGTGGGTGCCGCCCTCGGCGTTGTTGTAGTGCGGGATCACCGCGGCGCGGATGCCGGCGTGGCGCAGCAGGTCGAGCCCCGGCGACCCAGTCGCGGCGGCGCACCGACCTTGTAGATCTCGTACACGGGCAGCGCCACCTCGCCGAGCCCGACCGCGGCCGCGCTGGAGAACACGACCACGCCGCCGGTGCGGAGCTTCTCGGCGAGCAGGCTCCGGCACACGCGTGCCGCTCCACTGGCGGATCGCGTACGTCGGGCTGCCCGGCCCGGCGAACACCCAGCCGGCCTCGCGCCACCAGCGCGCACATGCGCTCGTACTCGAGCGCCGTCGCCGTCTGCGCGTCACGGAAGGAGGCCACCTCGACACGGCGGCCGACGCTGTCGCGAAAGTACGCGACGGTGCGCGCGGCGATGCTCGTCGGCGTTCTCCTGGAAGCCGAACGGCGTGTCGAGCATCACCGCGCGCGCGCTCCGGCGCCGGCTCGTTCGAACAGCTCGGCGTGCACGGACGTCATGGTCGGCGCCGTCTCGCCGGACCCGATGATCGCCAGCAGCCGGGGCGCGGTCACCGCGTCCATCGTAGGCCAGCGTCGCGGGCGCGGCCGCGCGTCGGCCTCAGTCCCGGGCGAAGAGGCGCGCCAGCCAGACCAGCGTGCGCACCGGGGCGCCCGACGGCCCGCTGGGGATGTCGCGCATGCTGGCCTGCTCGTTCCAGACGGTGCCGGCGATGTCGAGGTGCACCCACGGCAGGCCGCCGGAGAAGGCGCGCACGAACACCGCGGCGTTGATGGCGCCGGCCTCGCGGCCGCCCCAGTTGCGCACGTCGGCGACCTCACTGCGCAGGCAGACGTCGTACTCGGGGTGCATGCGGCAGCTCGGCGAAGCGGTCGCCGGCCTGCGCGGCGGCGTGCCTGCACCAGCCGTGTCAGCGCCGCGTCGCTGCTCATCAGCGCGGCGGTGACGTGGCCGAGCGCCACCACCGCCGCGCCGGTGAGCGTGGCGACGTCGACGATGTGCGTGGCGCGGAGGCGCCGCGCCAGCGCCAGGCCGTCGGCGAGCACCACGCGGCCCTCGGCGTCGGTGTTGACCACCTCGATGGTGGTGCCGTCGATGGCGCTGACCACGTCACCCGGCTTCAGCGCGCGCCCGCCGGGCATGTTCTCCGTCGCGGGCACGATGCCGATGACGTTGCACGGCACGCCGCAGCGCGTCGATCGCGTGCAGCGCGGCCAGCACCGCGGCGCCGCCACCCATGTCGAACTTCATCAACTCCATGCCGAGCGCCGGCTTGATGGAGATGCCGCCGGTGTCGAAGGTGATCCCCTTGCCCACCAGCGCGAGCACCGGGCCGTCCGGGCTCGCCGCCGTGGTGGCGGACGACGATCATCACCGGCGGCTCGTCGCTGCCGCGCGCGATGCCGAGCAGCGCGCCGGCGCCGGCCTCCTCGAGCGCGGCCTCGGTCCATGACCTCGACGCGTCAGCGAGGTGTCGGCGCACAGCTCGCTGACCTCGGCGGCGAACCGGGTTGGCGTCAGCGTGTTGGACGGCGCCGACACCCAGCGCTGCACGCGCAGCGTGGACTCGGCGAGCAGCACGGCGTCGGCGAGCGCGGCGTCGACCGAGTCCGGCGTCGTCGCGCTCGACACCGGCGACGACCACCTCGTCGATGAGCGGCGGCGCGTCTGCGGGTCGGTCTTGTTGACGCCGGCGTCGTGGTTGGCGACCAGCGTGCCGGTCACCATCGCGCGCAGCAGCGCGGCCAGTGCCGGGCGCCGCGCTCTCGGCGAGCGAGGCGTCGGCGGCGAGCACCGGCCGGGTCAGGCGGCGGCGGCGCAGCTCGCGACCCGCCAGCGTGTAGCGCGTTGTGCAGGCGGAAGCTGTCGAGCGCGGACCGCTCGCCGAGACCGAGCACGACCAGGCGGCGCGCCGCGACCCCGGCGGGGGCGGTCAGCACAGTGACCTCGCCGAACCGCCCGGTGATCTCGCCGGATGCGAGCATCGCGCTCAGCTCGCCGTCCAGCGCGCCGTCGACGGCTGCGGCGGCGGGGCCGAGCTCTCGCTTGAACGCGGTGACCACCAGGGCGTCGCCGCCGATGGTCGCCGGGTCCCCGTCACCGCGCATCGCCACGGTCATGGCTCGTCTCTCCGAGTTGGCGTGCTGGCGCGGCGCCGGATGACGAGGCCGGATGGTAGCGACCGGCCCGTGCTCGCGGCGTCGCCCATACTCGAGGCGGTGAGCCGAGTGGGAGGCGCTCCGCGAGGAGCTGCGCGCGCACGCGCTGGAGAGCGGGTGGTGCGCGCTCGGTGTCACCGGCGTCGAGCCGTTCGACGAGGCCCGCGAGCGCGGGCTCGACGCGGTCGCGGCAGGGCGGATGGACGGCATGCCGTGGATGACCGCTGAGCGCGTCGCCGCCAGCACCGACCTCGGCGCGCGCTACCCGTGGGCGCGCAGCATCATCGCCCTGGCGTGGCCGTACCGGCCGGTCCGGCCGGCGTCCCGGGAGGCGCCCGGACGCCCGCGCGGACGCATGGCCGCCTACGCGATGCTCCGCGAACACCGACGGCGAGGTCAGCCGACTACCACGACGTGCTCGCCCGCGGCTGCGACGAGCTGGTGGGCTGGCTGCGCGACCGCGCATCCCGAGCTCCGCGCCAAGCGCTTCGTCGACCACGGGTGGGCGATGGACCGCGCCGTGGCGGAACGTGCCGGGATCGGCTTCACCGGCAAGCACGCCTCGCTGCTGACCGCCGCCGCCGGCTCTACGTGCTGCTCGCCGAGATCGCCGTCTCACTGCCGCTGCCGCCCGACCAGCCGTCCCAGAAGGGCTGCGGCAGCTGCGCCGCCTGCCTGCCCGCGTGCCCGACCGGCGCGATCGTGGCCCCCGGGCGTCATCGACGCCCGGCGCTGCATCTCGTACCTCACCATCGAGCACCGCGGCGCGGTGCCCGTCGAGCTGCGGCCGCTGATGGGCACCTGGGTGTTCGGGTGCGACCTCTGCCAGGAGGCGTGCCCGATCAACCACCGCCTGGCCCCCGCTCCCGTCGCGGAGCCGCGAGGGTCGCAGCGCGGGCGGCCCGGTGCCGGCGCCGGACCTCGTGGAGCTGCTCGAGCTCGACGAGGCGGCGTTCGACGAGCGGTTCGCCGGCACGCCCGTGGCACGCACGGGACGGGCGCGTCTGGCCCGGAACTCCGCCATCGCCCTGGGCAACGCGGGCATCCCCTCGACCGCGGAGCCGCTGCGCCGGGCCGCGGATCGCGACCCCGACCCGGTGGTCCGGGAGGCCGCTGTCCTGGGCGCTGGAGAGGATCGGCTCAACGTCGATCTAGCGGTTCGGACGCCCTCAGTGGAAGAGCCACATGGCGGCGCCCACCCCGGCCGCGATGGGCGCGCCGACACAGGCCGCGACGATGGGCACGGGGTCGTGCTGTGGTGGCCACCAGGCGTGGGGGACGGCGCGGCCGACGGGCACGCGAGCCCTGCGCATCCGGTTCGGCTGGGCCATGACGATCGCGGCCGCCATCCCGGTCAGAGTGACCAGCAGGATGGCCTCGGCGGCGAGCACCGCGACGTGGGTCGCGCCCGACGCGCCACAGCGCCGCGACCGACGGCGAAGGCGACGAGCCCGAGCAGGGTGCCGCACAGCCCACCGAGGAGCGGCAGGGAGAGGGTCGCCCGGCGAGGCGTCGGCAGCGGCATGGGCGGCAGCGTACCACCGCGACAGCGCCGGCTCCACCGTCACTCGGCGATCCCCGCCGCCTTGACCTTTCCGCGGACCGCACCTACCCTGAGCACGCTCCGCGCACGCGGACCCGGTTCCACGTCCCACCTCACGTCTCACCAGGGAACCCCATGCCGTCCCGCACACGTCTAGCCGCCGCTGCCATGGGCGCGACCGCCGCCGCGGTCCCGGCCGGCGTCGTCGCCAGCACGTACGTCGTCCACCCCGGCGACACGCTCAGTGCCATCGCGCTGCGTCACGGCACCACCGTCAGCGCGCTGGCCCAGGCCAACCACCTCGCCGACCCCAACCTGATCCGCATCGGCCAGCTGCTGCAGATCCCCGACTCGAAGCTGGGCACACCCGGCTACACGACCAGGGCCGCGGACACCGAGACGTACACGGTCGTCCACGGCGACACCCTGATCAGCATCGCCCGGCGCTACGGGCTCGACCTCACCGCGCTGGCGCGCACCAACGGCCTCAACGTCAACGCCCCGCTCCACGTCGGTGTCGAGCTGCACCTTCCGGGCCGGATCGCGCGGGTGAACGCCCTGCTCGTCCACGTCGCCAGCGAGGTCGGCGTCGACCCCAAGCTGGTCAAGGCGGTGGCGTGGATGGAGAGCGGCTGGCACCAGGGGGTGGTCTCGCCGACGGGGGCCATCGGCCTGATGCAGGTGGAGCCGTACACCGGCGAGTGGGTGTCGCGCTACCTGGCCGGGCGCACCCTCAACCTCCGGGTGGCCTCCGACAACGTCCTCGCCGGGACCCTGCTGCTCCACCACCTCCTCGCCGTGCACCACGGCGACGTCCCCTCAGCGCTCGCCGCCTACTACCAGGGCGACGCGTCGATCGGGCGCCACGGGCTGTACGACGACACCCGTCGGTACCAGAAGGTGGTCACCGACCTGGTCAAGAGGGACTAGGGCAAGCTCCCACCCGACAGTTTGGTGATAGCCGCGCTGTGGCTTCTGTGGACAATCTGGGGAGAACCGGCAGGTCAGCCGAGGCCCAGGTCCAGCGGCAGGCTGAGGCAGCGCACGCCGCCGCCCGACTTCATGAACTCGTCCATCGGCAGCGTGACGAGCTCGAAGCCCGCCTCCTCGAGCGGTGACCTGAGCGCCTCGGCAGCGTCCGAGCTGACCACCGTGCCGCTGCAGCGGCATGGCGTTGCAGGCGAACCCCTCGGCCACCTCCCGCGGCACCTCGATCACCCGCGGCACGCGTCTTGCGCACCAGCTCCACCGACCCGGGCGCGAAGGCGTCGGGCGCGATCAGGGCGCGTGTGGTCGTCGAGGGGACAGAAGCAGGTGTCGAGGTGGTAGAAGCGCGGGTCGACGAGCTGGAGAGACGTGCTCTCGACGTCGAGGTACCGGGCCACCTCGGCGTGGGCGGCCTGGTCGGTGCGGAAGCCCCACGCCTGGAAGAGGTGGTCGCCGACGAACAGCGCGTCGCCGGCGCCCTCGAAGGAGATCTCCGGGGTCGACATCGTGCACCACGAAGTCCAGCTCCTCGAGGGCTTGGCGCCAGTGCCCCTCCTCGCCGGCGCGCTCCGCGTGGTGGAACCGGCTCAGCACCGCGCGCCGCCGCCACACCACGGCGGCGTTGGCGGTGAACACCATGTCGGGCAGGCCGGCGTGCGACTCGGTGAGGACGATGGACTCCCCCATCTCCGCGTAGACCGAGTGGAGCGCCTCCCACTGCGCGACCGCGCGGTCGTGGTCGACCTCGACGGCGACGTGCATCCACGGGATTGATCTCGTACTCGATGCCGAAGTGCTCAGGACGGCACATGAGAATGGCCATGACGCGCTACTCGCACATCCGGCCAGGCCGATCGCGGTCGCGGGGAGCTCCTGGTGCCGGGTCGCCGCGGATGATGCCACAGCGCGGGGTGTTGTGAACCCGGCCTCGCGACCGCGCCGTCAGATCGCCCGGGCGACCAGCGCCCCCAGGCCGGCGAGGAGGGCGGTCGCGGGGATGGTGAGGACCCAGGCGACCACGATGTTGCGAGCCGTCCCCCACCGCACCGCCGCCAGCCGTCGCGTGGCGCCGGCACCCATGACCGACCCCGACACCACGTGGGTGGTGCTGACCGGGATGGCGAACTGGGTCGCGCCCTGGATGACGACAGCCGCCATGGTCTGGGCCGCGAAGCCGTCGACCGGCTCGAGCTGGGCGATTCGGCTGCCCAGCGTGCGGATGATCCGCCACCCGCCGGCGAAGGTGCCGAGGCCGATGGCCACGGCAGCGATCACCACCACCCACAGCGGCGGCGACGGGAAGCTGCCGACCTTGGCGCTGAGATGGTGGGTGGCCAGCAGCGCGAGGGTGATGATCGCCATCGTCTTCTGGGCGTCGTTGGCGCCATGGCTGAACGAGACGAAGCCGCCGCTGAAGATCTGCGCGGTGCGGAAGTTCTTGTTGGCGCGCGACGGGTGGATGCCGCGGAAGACGTGCAGCAGGGCCGCGAGCAGCAGGTAGCCGAGCACGAACCCGGCAATGGGCGAGGTGATCAGGCCAATGATGACTGGAACCACGGTCCCCCACTTCAGCGCATGGACACCGTACCCGGCGATGCCCATGCCGATGAGCGCGCCGATGAGCGCGTGCGACGAGCTCGACGGCAGACCGGCGCGCCAGGTGAGGAGGTTCCAGGCTGATCGCCGCTGCCAGCGCCGCGACGATCATGGCCAGCGACACACCACCGCCGGGAGCGACCAGGCCGCCGATGGTGTTGGCCACCTTGGTGTGCAGGAGCTGGATGGCGACGACCGCCCCGACGAGGTTGAGCACGGCCGACAGGCCGATCGCCAGGCGTGGGCTGAGCGCGCGCGTGCTGATGGTGGTGGCCACCGCGTTGGCGGTGTCGTGGAAGCCGTTGGTGAAGTCGAAGCCGAGCGCCACCGCGACGGTGACCACCAGGAGGGCGGTCTGCCCGTCAGGCATTCTTGATGGTGATCGCCTCGAGGATGTTGGCCACGTCCTCGCAGCGGTCGAGAGCATCCTCGAGCAGCGTGAGGAACTCCTTGAGCTTGATCACCTCCAGCGCATCGGTGGCGCCGGAGAACAGCTCGCCGATGGCGCGTCGCGAGGCGGTGTCGCCGAGGTTCTCGAGCCTGTGCACCTCGATGCCGTGCTCCTCGACACCCTTGAGCCCCTCGAGCTTGCTGACCCCCTTCTGCAGCTCGAGCACGGCGCTGCAGATCAGGGCGACCATCTCCTTGGCCGCCTCGGGGATGCGCTCGATCTTGTACAGCGTGACGGTGTCGCCGATCTCCTCGATGTAGTCGAGCACGTCGTCGAGCCCCGAGGCCAGCGCGTAGATGTCCTCGCGATCGAATGGCGTCACAAAGGTGCGGTTGAGCGTGCGCACCAGCTCGTGGGTGACGTCGTCGCCGGCGTGCTCGAGGTCCTTGATGGCGCTCTGTTTGCTGGGCCAGCGACGGCAGGTCGTCGAGTCCGTCGCGCAACAGCTCTGACGCGGCGACGATGCGACGTCACTGCTGGTCGAACAGCTGGTAGAAGCGCCGCTCGCGAGGCACCAACGAAATCCGCAACCGTCTCTCCCCCTGTTCACCCGCCGCGCAGACCGCGGGGAGCATAGGGAAGGCCACGGCGGGCCAGGCTGCCGCTCAGATCGGCAAGGCGCTGAGGACGGTCGGGCTGAAGGGGCGCAGGGGCTGGAGCGCGCTGGCCTGCGGCGGCGTCCACCGGGGGGCGGCGCACGCACCACATCGGGTCGACGTCGTCGCGCAGCGCCACCAGCCGCCAGCCGGGCAGGCCGCGCCGGCGCGTGCCCGTGGCCGGGCTCGACGGTGGCGACCAGCCGGGGCCGGATCCAGGTGACCCCGGGGCCGGCCGCGTCCGGGTCGTCGACGGCGACGGCGGGTACAGCCTCGGCGGTCGCCGGCCAGCCAGCGGCGCGCGGCCCCGTCGTCCAGCGGAGCCACGCCGATCAGCCCGAGCCGGCCGAGCACCCAGTCGCCGAGCAGCAGGCGCAGGCCCGCTGCCCGAGCTGCGCCAGCCCACGACCACGGCGTCGCGCCGTCCCGAAAGCGCGACCCGCAGCCGCAGGGGCGAGGCCATGCCGGCGAGGTACTGCGCGTCCTGGCGCCGGGCCAGCACGGCGGCGAGCCCACGCTCGGTGGCCGCGTCCGCGAGGGCGCGGCCGTGGCCCACGACGTGGTCGGGCAGCTGGATGCGCGAGTCTCGAGGGATCAGCTCGGCGAGGGCGGCGAGGCGGGCCAGCAGCGGCCGCGCGCTCATCGGCTCGCCGTCGAGGTGGAGCACGTCGGTGACCAGGTAGACGGCGGGCGGCAGCGCCTGGCCGGTGATCGCCCGGCGCGACAGCGCGGCGAGGTCGGGACGGCCCTGCGCGTCGAGCACGCAGATCGAGCCGTCGAGCACCGCCGCGCGGCCGGCGAGGAACCGCCCCGCGGCGACGATCTCGGGGAAGCGCTCGTCGAGGGCGGCGTTCTCGCCCTGGAGCCGGATCGAGCCGTCGGCGTCGGCGATCAGCAGGCAGCGCGACCCCTCCCAGTCGACGTTGAACAGCCAGTCGTCGCCGTCGAACGGCGCCGAGCACGGCGTGCTCGCCTCGATCACGACGCGCCCGGCTGGCCGGCCGCGGGGATGGTCATCGGCAGGCCGGGCTGCGCGTCGGACGCGAGCGCGGCGCCGGCCCGGCGCCTGGGCGCGCGAGGCTCACCGCCGGCTCAGGAGGCCTTGCGCCGCCGTGCCCCGTCCGCCGTCTGGCGACGCCGCGCCGCCTGCTTGGCGCCCGACGGCTGCTCGGCGCGCTCGCCCTTCTGCGCTGCCTCGACCGACGCCTTGAGCGCCGCCATCAGGTCGGTGACCTTCGAGGGGCGCTCGGGAGCGGGCGCTCGAGCGGCTGGTCGTTGACCTTGGACTCGACCAGCGCCATCAGCGCCTCGCGGTAGTTGTCCTTGTACCGCTCCGGGTCGAAGGTGGCGCTGAGGTTGTCGACGAGCATCACCGCCATGTCGAGCTCGCGCTTGTGGATCTCCGGCTCCGCCTCCGCCTCGGGGAGCGAGAGCTCGCCGGCGTCGCGGATCTCGTCGGGCCAGTGCAGGGTGTTGAGGAGCAGGCCCTTCTCGTGCAGGGCGAGGCGGCAGAGGTGCTCGCGGTCGCGGAAGGCGATCTTGCCGACGGCAACCTTGCCGGTCTTCTCCAGCGCCGCCTTGAGCAGGTAGTACGGCTTGACGCCGACGGCCTCCGGCTCGAGGTAGTACGCGCTCTTGATGTACACGCCGGCCTCGATCTCGCGGTCCTCGCAGAACTCGAGGATCTCGCAGGTGTGCGAGGTGGGCAGCGGCAGGTTGTCGAGGTCGGAGTCGTCGATCTCCACGAACTCGTCCTTGCCGACCTCGTAGCCGCGCACCGTCGAGCTCCACGGGATCTCCTTGTCCTCGGTGGGGCACCAGCGCTTGTTGCGGATCGGGGTGTGGTCGTCGGGGCAGAGCATCCGGAAGGAGACGCTCTTGGACTCGGTCGCGAGGTACAGGCGCACCGGGATGGCGACCATGCCGAAGCTGATCGCGCCGCGCCACATGGATCTGGGCATGGCTTGATTCTAAGGCGACCGTCAGGGCACTGACCGAAGGTCAGGCATTGGAACAGTCACCGCAGGCGACGTCACGTCGCCGGAGGTGACACCGCTGCATGGGGGGAGCCCGAGGAGGGAACGAAGTTCTCCCCTCGCTCAGACCTCGAGAAGTGCCTCGTACGCCGCCTTCAGCTCCGGGTAGCGCAGGAAGATGATGTGCGCGTACTCCTGGGTGAGCGGCCCGGGCTTGCGGCGCAGGTGCATGCCGACCTCCTCCGGCTTGTGGTTGGCCTTGCGCCAGTTGCACTTCTTGCAGGCGATCACCAGGTTGTCCCAGCGGTCCCCGGCGCCGCCGCGCGACATCGGCACGATGTGGTCGACGGTGAGCTCCGCCGCGGCGCCGACGAAGCCGCAGTACTGGCAGGTCTGGTCGTCGCGGAGCAGCAGGTTGCGGCGGTTGGGACGGAGCAGGCGGCGCGGGCACGTGGATGGTGCGCAGCAGGCGGACGACGACCACGCCCTCGGGCAGGCGGCGGCCGCTGAGCGCCTCGGCCGCCTCCAGCTGGGAGCGCTCGTCGAGGAAGGCGACGCGCTCCTTGCTGAGCAGGATGATCAGCCGGCGGTGGCTGATGACGTTGAGCGGCTGCATCGAGGCATTGAGCAGCAGCACGGCCATGGCCGGAATTCTATGGTGCAGACGGGCGGCGGCGCACCCCTCAGTCCAGCGGCGGAAGGTCCTGGTCGCCGGCGAGCGCGCCCGCGAAGAGGTCGCCGACCTCTGCCAGCCGCTCGCCGATGGTGCGCACCGTCCAGCGGTCGGGCCGCAGCGCGGGGTCGTCGAGCTCCTCCCAGGTGATCGGCGCCGACACCGGGGCGCGCGGCGCGGCCCGCACCGTGTAGGGCGCGTTGAGCGTCTTGTTGATGATGTTCTGCGTGTAGTCCATGCGCACCCGCCCGGTGCGCGCCTTGACCGACCACTCCCAGCTGACCAGCTCGGGGACGATGCGGCCGATCGCGCGCGACACCCCCTCGACCCAGCCGCGCACCACTCCGTAGTCGGGACCGCGGCGGATCGGCACGTAGATCTGCAGGCCGGTCTGCCCGGTGGTCTTCAGCACGCTGTGCAGCCCGTAGTGGTCGAGCGCCACACCGGTGAGGCGGGCGAGGGTGACGACGTTCTCGAACGTCGCCCCCTCCGCGGGGTCGAGGTCGAACACCGCCCAGTCGGGCTGGTGCGGTGCGTCGATGCGCGAGTGCCAGGGATGGAGGTCGATGGATGACGCGTTGGCGACCCACACCAGCGTGGCCAGGTCGTTGACCACGATGTAGTCCTTGGTCTTCTCACCGTGGTACGTCCACGACTCGATCCAACCCGGGGCGTGCGACGGCTTGTCCTTGCGCCAGAAGTGGTTGCCGTCGATCCCGTCGGGAAACATCTGCATCGACAGCGGACGGTCGCGCAGGTACGGAAGCAGCACCGGGGCGACCCTGATGTAGTGGGCGACCAGGTCGCGCTTGGTGAGCTTGTCGTGCGGGCCACATCAGCTTGTCGAGGTGGGTGAGCCGCACACGGTTGCCCTCGACCTCGAGGAAGTCCGAGTCGGCGAGGGTTTCCAGCTGGCGATCAGCGCGTCGGTGTCGCCGGCGGTGGCGGCGCGCCCGGTCGTCGTGGCGGCGGCACCGCGGCGACCAGAGCGCGCGCCGCGCCGTGCCGGCTCGGTGCCGGTTGCGTCCGCCACGGTGACCACCGCGTCCGTGTGCGCCGGCTCCTCGCGGACGCAGTCCCGAGGTGAGACGTCCTCGCGGAGCCCGAGGTAGGCGGGGTGACGCAGGATCCCCTGTTTCGTCCAGCCCGCGTGGCGAACCTCGCACACCAGCTCCGGCCGCACCCACGTCGCCGGCTCCGCGGTGCGCGGCGGCGGGCGAAGCGCGCTGGTGGCGATCCCCAAGGCGTCGAGCCGGCTTGCGCAGCTCGCGCAGCGTCTTCTCGTTGAAGCCGGTGCCGACCTGGCCGCAGTGCACGAGGTCGGCGCCGTCGTAGACGCCGAGGATCAGCGCACCCAGCTGCTCGGTGCGCCGGCCGCGGCCGCCCGTCCAGCCGGCGATCACGCAGGACTGGGTCTGCCACGCCTTCACCTTGACCCAGTCCGGGCTGCGCCGTCCCGGCTGGTACAGCGAGTCGGCGCGCTTGCCGATCATCCCCTCGATGCCCTGGCTCTCGACGGCGGCGAAGAAGCTCTCGCCGTCGCGCTCCACGTGGTCGGCGTACATGACGCCCGTCGACCGGTGTCAGCACGTCCTTCAGCGTCTTCTTGCGGATGCGCAGCGAGGTCTGCATGAGGTCGCGCCCATCGAGCTGGAGGATGTCGAACACCACGTACGTCGCCGGGTTGTCGCGCATGGCGCGGCGGACATCGCGTCTCGCGGCCGACGTTGATGCGCGACTGCAGCCGCTCGAACGACGGACGGCCGTCGTCGTTCATGACCACGATCTCGCCGTCGACCACCGCGCTGTGTCCGTGGAGCGCGCGCCCCAGCGTGGCCAGCTCCGGGTACCGCGCGGTCTCGTCGCGACCGCTGCGCCCGACCAGCGCCACCCTGCCGTCCTGGACGGAGGCCAGCGCGCGCACCCCGTCCCACTTCAGCTCGAACAGCCAGCCCTCGCGGGTGAACGGGCGGTCGACGGTGGTGGCCAGCATCGGGGACGGGAGCGTGGCGGCCTTGACCGCTGCCGGCCTCGCCGTGGTCGGTGACGGCGCCGCTCGCGTCGCACTGCCCGCGGGTCGCGCGCCGGGCCTGACGCGCGCCGCACGCGCGGCCTCGCGCGGGTCACCCCCGCCCTCGGCGGCGATCTCCGCCAGCGTGCGCCCGGTCTTCACCGACACCTCGTGCTCGAGCGCCTCGTACTTCTCGACCACGGCGTCGTCGCGCTTCTTGATGAGCAGCCAGTTCTTGTCGCCGTCGCTGCTGCCGCCGTAGCGCCGGCCGCGGTCGCCGATCTTCACCAGCGCGAACTCGCCGCGGATCTTGGTGCCGGAGAGCCGGAACTTCAGGTCGCCCCTGGCCAGGCTCGCCTCGACGTCCTGCGCGGTCTCGCGCAGCCATTCGTAGGTGCCGATGTCCCAGAGCAGCACCGTGCCGGCGCCGTACCCGGACGGGATCACACCCTCGAAGTCGCCGTAGTCGACGGGGTGGTCCTCGGTGTGCACGGCGAGCCGCTTGATGGCCGGGTCGAGCGTCGGCCCGCGCGGGATCGGCCAGGACAGCAGCACGCCGTTGTGCTCGAGCCGGAAGTCGAAGTGCATGCGCGTGGCGCGGTGCTGCTGCACGCAGAAGCGCTGCCCGTGCGGCAGGCTGTCCCAGTCAGGCAGCGCGGCGTTGCGCGCGGCGCCGCGCAGGACGCGACGGCGCGTCCCCCGAGGGCTCGGGAGTCTTGCTGAAATCGCGCTTGCGCCGGTACTCCTCGAGGGCCATGTGCGCAGTCTGCTACGTCGGGGTGCGCAGCCGGGCCGGGGCGGCGTCACGGACGCGCGGCGGACAGGGAAATGCCATGCCTGCGGCCGCATTCGCGCAGCAGTGGAGCGGTCCGTGGATTCCCGGGGAACTGGTACAATTCACTGTAGTTTCGCGTGCTGTCCACGGCCTCCTTGGTGGCTGCGGGAGGGGCACGCCGCAACCCAGCTGCGCCCGCCGGCAGACGCACCCCTGGAGTCCCCCCTGATCGACGAGAGCGCCCGAGCCGACGACCGCGGCGTCGGCACCGCAGACGTGTCCCCACCGCCCCGCCAGGCGGCGGATGGCAAGGCAGGAAAGGATTCCTACTCCTCAGCCCAGCTGACCGCCCTCAAGGGCCTCGAGCCGGTGCGCAAGCGGCCCGGGATGTACATCGGGTCGACCGACTCGCGTGGCCTGCACCACCTCATCCGCGAGATCGTCGACAACTCCATCGACGAGGCGCTCGCCGGGCAGTGCGACGCCATCATCGTGACCCTCCACGCCGACAACTCGGTGTCGGTCATCGACAACGGCCGCGGCATCCCCGTCGACATGCATCCCACCGAGAAGAAGCCCGGCCTCGAGCTGGTGCTCACCGAGCTGCACGCCGGCGGCAAGTTCGGCGGCGGTGGCTACAAGGTGTCCGGCGGCCTGCACGGCGTCGGCGCCTCGGTGGTCAACGCGCTCAGCGAGCGGCTCGTCGCCGAGGTGCACAAGGGCGGCAAGCATCTACCGGCAGAGCTACACGCGCGGCGTCCCCGACGCTCCGATGGAGGTGGTCGGCAAGACCGACCGGCACGGCACCACCATCCGCTGGTGGCCCGACCCCACCGTGTTCGAGACCGTCGAGCACAGCTGGGATGTCGTCGCCAACCGCATCCGCGAGGTCGCCTTCCTGACCAAGGGCGTGGCGATCACCGTCGTCGACGAGAGCGTTCGAGACCGTCGAGCACAGCTGGGACATCGTCGCCAACCGCATCCGCGAGGTGGCCTTCCTCACCAAGGGCGTCGCCATCACCGTGGTCGACGAGGCGGCCGCCCGCGAGTACACCTTCTACTTCGAGGGCGGCATCCAGGCGATGGTGCGCTACCTCAACGCCAACCGCACCGTGGTCAACGCCCGGCCGATGTACGTGGAGCGCGAGATCGAGGGCACGCTCATCGAGCTCGCCATCCAGTACCAGAGCAGCGTCTTCACCGAGCACGTGCTCGCCTTCGCCAACAACATCCACACCGAGGAGGGCGGCTCGCACCTCACCGGCTTCCGCACCGCCCTGACCAGCACCCTCAACAAGTACGCGCGCAAGGCGGGGATCCTCAAGGAGAACGACCCCAACCTCAGCGGCGACGACGTCCGCGACGGGCTCACCGCGGTGATCAGCGTCAAGCTGCAGGAGCCGCAGTTCGAGGGCCAGACCAAGACCAAGCTGGGCAACAGCGAGGTCGCCGGCCAGGTCTCGACGGTGCTCAGCGACGCGCTCATGCAGTTCCTCGACGAGAACCCCGCCGACGGCCGCCGCATCATCGACCAGTCGCTCACCGCGGCGCGCGCCCGCCAGGCCGCCGCCAAGGCGCGCGACCTGGTGCGGCGCAAGTCGTTCCTCGAGGGCTCGGCGCTGCCCGGCAAGCTCACCGACTGCACCGAGAAGGACCCCTCGCAGTGCGAGATCTTCATCGTCGAGGGCGACAGCGCCGGCGGCTCCGCCAAGCAGGGCCGCGAGCGCAAGAACCAGGCGATCCTGCCGCTGCGCGGCAAGATCCTCAACGTCGAGAAGGCGCGCGCCGACAAGATCCTCGGCAACGAGCAGATCAAGGACCTGATCACCGCGCTCGGCGTCGGCTTCGGCGAGGACTTCGCCATCGAGCGCCTCCGCTACCACCGCATCGTGCTGATGGCCGACGCCGACGTCGACGGCTCGCACATCCGCACCCTGCTGCTCACCTTCTTCTGGCGCCACATGCAGCCGGTCATCCACGGCGGCTTCCTGTACCTCGCCCAGCCGCCGCTGTACAAGCTCGAGAAGGGCACCGGCCGCAACGCGCGCGTGGAGTACGCGTTCAGCGACGAGGAGCGCGACCTCAAGGGCAAGGAGATGGGCGGCGGCCGCATCGAGGTCCAGCGCTACAAGGGCCTCGGCGAGATGAACGCCGACGAGCTCTGGGACACCACCATGGACCCGGCGCGGCGCATCCTGCTCCAGGTCTCGGTCGACGACGCCGTCAAGGCGGACGACATCTTCGACCGTCTCATGGGCGCCGACGTCGAGCCGCGCAAGCGGTTCATCCAGACGCACGCCAAGAGCGTGCGCAACCTCGACATCTGATGGCCGCCGAGACCGCGCCGGTCGCCGTCGACGCCATGGGCGGCGACCACGCGCCCGCGGAGATCGTCCGCGGCGCGCTGCGCGCCGTCACCGAGCTGCACATCCCGGTGATGCTGGTGGGTCGCCGCGAGCTGCTCGAGACCGAGCTGGCCCGCATCGAGGGCCCGGAGACGGTGTCGCGGGCGCGGCTGACCATCGTCGACGCCCGCGAGGTCGTCGAGATGGACGAGCACCCCGCCAACGCGGTGCGCGCCAAGCGCGACTCGTCGGTGGTCCGCGCCTGCGCGCTGGTGGCCGAGGGCGCGGCCGGCGCCGCGGTGAGCGCCGGCAACAGCGGCGCGGTGCTGGCCGCGGCGCTGTTCACCGTGAAGCGCATCCCCGGCATCGCGCGCCCGGCGATCGGCGCCCTGCTGCCCTCGCGGGGCGCGCCGACCTTCCTGCTCGACGTCGGCGCCAACACCGACTGCAAGGCCGGAGTGGCTCGCCCAGTTCGCGCTGATGGGCACCGTGTACGCGCGCACCATGATGGGCGTTGCCAGGCCCGCGGGTCGCGCTGCTGAGCAACGGCGAGGAGGCCGGCAAGGGCTCGCAGCTGGTGCAGGAGGCGTACCCGCTGCTCGCAGGCGTCGGCGCTGCACTTCATCGGCAACATCGAGAGCAAGGAGCTGTTCACGCGGCGCCTGCGACGTGGCCGTCTGCGACGGCTTCGTCGGCAACATCGCGCTGAAGACCGCCGAGGGCGTCGGCGAGTACCTCTTCGCGGCGCTGCGCGACGCGGCCATGGGCAGCCTGGGCGGCAAGGTCGGCGGCCAGCTGCTCAAGCCACGCCTGCGCGCCCTCCGCGACGGCGTCGACTACCGCCACACCGGCGGCGCGCTGCTGCTCGGTGTCGGCGGCGAGGTGGTCATCGCGCACGGCCGCTCGGACGCCCTGGCGGTCATGAACGCCATCCGCGTCGCCGCCGAGGCCGCGCAGCGCGACGTCAGCGGCACCATCGCCGCCGAGCTGGCCGGGGCCGCGGCGGCGGCCGAGCAGCCACGGATGAGGCGGTGGTGACGCGATGAGCATCTTCGAGCCCGGCCAGATCAGGAACATCGACCTCGAGCAGGAGATGCGCTCGTCGTACATGGACTACGCGATGAGCGTGATCATCAGCCGCGCCCTGCCCGACGTGCGCGACGGGCTCAAGCCCGTGCAGCGCCGGATCATGTACGCGATGCTCCAGGAGGGCATCACCGCCGCGGGCCGCACCAAGAAGTCGGCGGCCATCGTCGGCGAGGTGATGAAGAACTACCACCCGCACGGCAACACGGCCATCTACGACTCGATGGTGCGGCTCGCCCAGGACTGGGTGATGCGCTACCCGCTGGTCACCTCGCAGGGCAACTTCGGCTCGGTGGACGGCGATCCGCCCGCGGCGGAGCGCTACACCGAGGCGAAGATGTCGCCGATCGCGATGACGCTTGTCGAGGACATCGACAAGGACACCGTCGACATGGCGCAGACGTACCTCGCCGATCCCGACATCCTCGAGCCCACCGTCATGCCCGCCCTGGTGCCCAACCTGCTCGTCAACGGCGCCACCGGCATCGCCGTCGGCATGGCGACGAACATCCCGCCGCACAACCTCGGCGAGGTCTGCGACGGCGTCACCCGCCTCATCGACGACCCGGAGACCACCACCGAGGACCTGAGCAAGATCATCAAGGGCCCGGACTTCCCCACCGGCGGGATGATCTACGCGCGCGACCTGCCCATCGTCTACGGCACCGGGCACGGCCGCATCGTGATGCGCGCCCAGGTCGACTTCGAGGAGGCCTCGGACGGCAAGGAGCAGATCATCGTCCGCGAGCTGCCCTACCAGGTGAACAAGGCGCGCCTGCTCACCAACATCGCCGAGCTGGTCAAGGACCACAAGCTCGAGGGCATCGAGGGCCTCAACGACGAGTCCGACCGCAACGACCAGACCCGCATCGTCATCAAGCTGAAGTCGAGCGCGCGGCCGCACACCGTTCTCAACAACCTCTTCAAGCACACCCAGCTGCAGCTGACCTTCGGCGCCATCATGCTGGCGCTCGTCGACGGCCGTCCGCAGGTGCTCGGCCTCAAGGCGATGCTGCAGCACTTCGTCGACTTCCGCCGCGTGGTGGTCACGCGGCGCACCCGCTTCCTGCTCGCCAAGGCCCGCGACCGCGCCCACATCCTCGAGGGCCTGATGAAGTGCCTCGACCACCTCGACGAGGTGATCGCGATCATCCGCGCCGCCCAGGACGAGCGCACCGCGCAGCGCGGCCTCGAGGAGCGCTTCGAGCTCAGCGAGCGCCAGTCCAAGGCGATCGTCGACCTGCGCCTCGGCCGTCTCACCCGGCTGGAGGCCGGCAAGATCCGCGAGGAGTACGAGGAGCTGATCAAGGAGATCGCCCACCTCGAGGACGTGCTCGGCAACCCACGCCTGGTCGACGGGATCATCAAGGAGGAGATCGCCGGGATCCGCAAGAAGTACGCGGACCCGCGGCGCACCCAGATCAACCAGGGTGAGGTGGAGCTCAACGAGGAGGACCTGATCCCCCGTGAGCAGGTGTTCGTCACCCTCACCAACCGCGGCTACATCAAGCGAATCCCGCTCGACCAGTACCGCGCCCAGCACCGCGGCGGCAAGGGCGTGGTCGGGGCGCGGCGGTCCAACGACGAGGACTACATCGCGCACTCGACGACCGCGAACACGCACACGGACATGCTGTTCTTCACCAACCGCGGACGCGTGTACCGGCTGCGCACCCACGAGATCCCGGACGTGAAGCGCCAGGCCAAGGGGCTGCCCGTCATCAACCTCATCGACCTCGACCAGGGCGAGCGGGTCACCGCGCTCATCGACATGGAGGAGTTCAGCGACTCCCAGTACCTGGTCATGGTGACCAAGCTCGGCCAGATCAAGAAGACGCCGGCGGCGGCGTACTCGTCGGTGCGCCGCAACGGCCTCATCGCCATCAACCTGCAGGGCGACGACGAGCTCAACTGGGTGCGCCGGTCGTCCGGCGGCAACGAGCTGCTCATCGTCACCCGCCGCGGCAAGGGCTCGCGGTTCACCGAGAAGGAGGTGCGGCCGATGGGGCGCGACACCATGGGCGTCGGCGCCATGCGGCTGCGTCCCGGGGACGAGATCGCCGGCTTCGACATCGTCAACCCGCAGGGCCACGTGCTGGTGGTCACCCAGAACGGCTTCGGCAAGCTGACGCCGATGTCCGACTACCCGGTGAAGAGCCGCAACATCCAGGGCGTGTACACCGTCGACCAGACGGCCATCCCGAAGATCGGCGAGATCGTCGGCATGCGCGTGGTCGAGGACCTCTCCGAGGAGCTGATGGTGATCAGCACCTCCGGCCAGGTCATCCGCCTCCCGCTCGACCAGGTGCGCGTCTCAGGCCGCCAGACACGCGGCGTGATCATCATGCGCATGGACGACGACGACCGCGTGGCGTCGATCGCCGGCGTCGGCGCGGCCGGCTCGCTGGACGCATAGCGACGCGCCAGAGAATCCCTCAAGACCCGTCGGCGCAGGCGACTTCACGTCGCTGGAGCCGACACCGCTGAGCTGGGGGGAGCCCGAGGGGGGAACGCAGTTCCCCCTTCGCCCTAACTCGGCGGTTCCCGGAAGAGCAGCGCTCGGCAGGCCGCATGGCGGAGGATGTAGGGCGCCGTCCTGCCCATGTGGAACTCGCCGAAGCGCAGCCGGAACGGCATCCCCACCACCACGAGGTCGGCCTTCCAGTGGGCGATCTCCTCGACGATGGCCGGGCCGGCGTCGCGGGCCTGGAGGAGCTCGGTCTCGATCTCGGTCTCCAGCTCGGCGGCGGCCTTCTCGGCGGCGTCGAGGATCTTCTCGGCGGCGTCCATCTCGACGTCCTGCACGGTGCCGAGCGCCAGGCTGCGGCGGATCTCCAGCACCGTGACCACCATCACCTTGGCCTTGCCACGGCGCGCCAGGCGGCAGCCCAGCCGCACCGCCTCGCTGTCGGTGGGCGCGCCGTTGACGGGGATGAGGATGCGTTGAGGGATGAACCCGACCATGGCGGCTGGGATGCTACAGGGCGATGGGGGAACTGCGTTCCCCCGATGGGCAGCCCCCAGCCCAGCGGTGTCAGCTCCGGCGACGTGACGTCGCCTGCGCTGACGGCAACGTAGAATGCGCCCCGGGATCCAGGCATTCGCGGGAGAGCAAACGTGAAGGTCGTCATCGTCGGTTGCGGTCGCGTCGGTTCGACGCTGGCGCGCGAGCTCGATGCCGCCGGCCACGAGGTCACCATCGTCGACGAGCGGGTCTCGGCCTTCAACCGCCTGGGCGAGGGCTTCGGCGGAAACATGGTGGTGGGCACCGGCATCGACGAGTCGGTGCTGCGCCGTGCCGGGATCGAGGAGGCCGACTGCTTCGCCTCGGTGACCAATGGCGACAACCGCAACATCATGGCCGCGCAAGTGGCCAAGGTTGTCTTCAACGTGCCGCGCGTCATCACCAGGATCTACGACCCCATCCGCGAGCAGACCTACCGCGAGTTCGGGCTGGAGACGATCTGCTCCACCACCATCGTCAGCTCGATGATCGGCAGCTTCCTCACCACCGGCGAGAACCCGGCGTACCCGGCCCGCCAGGCCGAGGGCGTGGCGCCGTGACGGCGATGATGGGGACGGTCACCCCTCCCGACCGCCCCTACGTGGTGATCATCGGCGGCGGCAAGGTCGGCTTCTACCTGGCCCGCCACCTCATCGAGCGCGACTACGAGGTCACCCTCGTGGAGAAGGACCCCGCCCGCGCCGAGTGGATCGAGCACCAGATGGGCAGCGGTGGCGGTGATGGTCGGCGACGGCGACGAGATGGCCTTCCTCGCCACCACCGGCATCGAGCGCGCCGGCGTGGTCATCGGCTGCACCGGGGACGACGAGGACAACCTCGTCGCCTGCCAGCTCGCCAAGGGGAAGTTCCGCGTGCCCCGCACCATCGCCCGGGTCAACAACCCGGTGAACGTCCACGTCTTCACCGCGCTCGGCATCGACGTGCCGGTGAGCGCCACCGAGCTGCTCATGGGGCTGATCGAGGCGGAGATCAGCGGCTCGGAGATGGTCAAGGGGCTCGCCGTCAAGGCGTCCGGCGCCAACCTCGTCGACGTCAGGCTGCCCGACATGTCGCGGCTGGTGGGGCGGCGGCTCAGCGAGGTCGAGCTGCCGGCGGGCGACCTCGTCGTCTGCATCGTCCGCGCCGGCGAGCCGGTGCTGGCCCGGCCGGAGGAGGTCATCCAGCCCAGCGACGAGCTGATCGTGTACTCGCGCCAGCTCGACATCGAGGGCGTGCGCGAGTCGCTGGTCGGCTGAGGGCGGACGCGACGAGGCCGCCGCGCCCTGCGGCAACGGCGGCCTCGAGGTCAGACGACGATCAGGTGGCCTTGCCGATCTTGAAGATCTTGGTGCCGCAGGTCGGACACGTGCCGGTGGTTGCGGGTTTGCCGTTCTTCATGGTGATCGCCTGCGGATCCTTGATTTCGGTGGGCGCCTTGCACTTGAGGCAGTAGCCGGAAACGGCCATTGTGTCCTCTCCTATCCAGGGTCATTGCGAGCGCGGCGGGCGGGGCCCGGCGGGCTCAAGTCGCCGCATTCTAGCCCACCCCCGCCCGAATTGGAGCCGAATTCAAAATCGCGGTCCGTCGGGGACCCTCCGCGCGGCCCCCGAAGGCCTCGCCGCCGGCGCCGTCGCAGGGTCCTTCGGCGGTCGGTGAGACTGCGGCCGAGGGTGCCGCGCATGCCACCCTGTGGCGATGGCCCTCACCGTCCTGCTCGACGTCGACGGCACCCTGGTCGACAACTCCTACTTCCACACGCTGGCGTGGTGGTACGCCTGCCGGGAGCACGGGATCCCGGCGAAGATGGCGACCATCCACCGGCTCATCGGGATGGGGGGCGACCAGATGGTGCCGGCACTGATCGGCCGCGACATGCCGGAGCTGGACGAGGCCCACTCGCGGTACTACCGCGAGCACCTCGACGAGGTCCCGGTGCTGCCGGGCGCCGCCGAGCTGATCGCCGAGCTCCACCGCCGCGGGGTCACCACAGCGGTGGCGACCTCGGGCGGGGCTGACGACCTCAGGGTCCTCCTCGCGAAGATCCCCACCAGCTCGCTCATCGACCACGTGGTCACCGGGGACGATGTCGGCAGCAGCAAGCCCGCGCCCGACCTCGCCGTGGTCGCGCTGCGAGTCGCCGGGGCGGAGCCCGACTCCGCGGTGTTCGTCGGCGACACCCGCTGGGACGTGGAGGCCGCCGGTCGCGCCGGCGTGCCGTGCGTGGGCGTGTGCTCCGGTGGCTGGTCCGAGCAGGAGCTGCGCGACGCGGGCGCCGTCGACGCCTACGAGGACGTCGCGGCCCTGCTCGCCCGCCTCGACGACAGCTTCCTCGGCCAGCGGATGAGGGCGCTCACGGTCTGACCCGCGGTGCTAGCCGGCGGATGCCGTGGCGTGGTCCTTGGAATGGGCGGCGATGATCCCCTGGGCGACGTGCGCGGGCACCTCGTCGTACCGCGACGGGCGCCATCGTGTAGCGCCCCCGGCCCTGGGTCAGCGCTCGGAGCTCGGTGGGGAAGCTGTGCATCTCGGCCTGGGGCACCTGCGCGGTCACCTCGGCGCGCCCGTCGCCGAGCGGGTTCATGCCCGCGACGCGCCCGCGCTTGCCGTTGAGCAGGCCCATGACGTCGCCCATGAAGCGCTCGGGCACCACGACGTGCACGTCCATGATCGGCTCGAGCAGCAGCGGGTTCGCCTTCTGCACAGCCTCGCGCATCGCCATCGAGCCGGCGATCTGGAAGGCGATGTCCTTGCCGTCGACGGAGTGGGTCGAGCCGTCCACCAGGCGCACCTTGACGTCGACGATCGGGTTGCCGCTGACCGCGCCCTGCTCCATGGTCTGGCGCACGCCCTTCTCCACCGACGGCCGGAACTGCTGCGGGATCGAGCCGCCGAAGATCTTGTCCTCCCACACGAACCCGCCCCCGCGCGGCAGTGGCTCGAGCTCGATGGTGCAGTCGCCGTACAGGCCGGCGCCGCCGCTCTGCTTCTTGTACTTGTGGGCGACCCGGGCGGTGCCGCTGACGGTCTCGCGGTAGGCGATGCGCGGCGGTGAGAGGACGGCGTCGACGCCGAACTTGCGCTTGATGCGCTCCAGCGCCACGTCGAGGTGGACGTCACCCAGCCCGTGGACGAGCACCTCGCCGGTGTCGGGGTCGCGGTCGACCGAGAACGCCGGGTCCTCCTCGGCGAGCCGCGCGAGCGACGACATGATCTTGTCCTCGTCCCCCTTGCTCCTCGCGCTGATCGCCGCGCGGTACGACGGCGCAGGGATGTCGAGCGGCGGCAGCGTCACCACCTGGCCGCGCACGCAGAGGGCGTCACCGGTGCGCGCGTGGGCGAGCTTGGTCACCGCGCCGATGTCCCCGGCGCCGACCTCGGTGGCGTTGACGAGCCCCTTGCCCATCGGGCGGGCCAGCTGCGCGAAGCGCTCCTCGACGTCCTGCTGCACGTCGTACGGGTGCGTGTCGGCGCGCATGGTGCCGCGCAGCACCTTGAAGTACGACACCTTGCCGAAGCTGTCGACGACCGTCTTGAAGACGTGGGCCACCAGCGGGCCGGCCGGGTCGCAGGCGATCTCCACCTCCTGGCCCTTGGCGTCGTAGCCGCGGTGCACCTGCTCGGACGGGCCCGGGCAGGTAGCGGACCACGGCGTCGAGCACCAGCGCGGCGCCGCGCTCATCAGCGGCGGCGGCGCAGACGATCGGCACCAGGCTGCCCCGCAGCGCGGCGGTGTGCAGCGCGCCACGCACCTCGTCGTCGGTGAGCTCGGTGCCGCCGAGGTACTTCTCGATGAGCGCGTCGTCGGTCTCGGCGGCGGCGTCGACGAGTGCGCTGTGGGCGCGCTCCACCTCGGTGCGCATCGCCTCGGGCAGCTCGGCGTCGCGCACCTTCCCGCCGGCCTCGAACTGGTGCGCGCTGTCGTTGACGAGGTCGACGTAGCCGGTGAAGTCGCCGGCGCTGCCGATGGGCACGGCCACCGCCACGGGCTTGCGGTCGAAGGCCTCGCGCAGCGCGTCGACCGTCGCCTCGTACGCCGGCGTTCTCCTTGTCCATCTTGTTGACCACGATCAGCGCGGGCAGGTGACGCGCCACGACCATCTCCCAGGCGAGCTCCGCGCCGACCGGGACGCTGCCGCCGGCGCCGACCACGAGCACCGCGGCGTCGGCGGCGGTGAGCGCGGCGGCCAGCTCGCCGGCGAAGTCCTGGAAGCCGGGGACGTCGATGAGGTTGACGCGGTGGCCCTCCCAGTCGAGGTGCGCCAGGGCGGCGCCGATGCTCATCGAGCGGCGCTGCTCCTCGGGCTCGTGGTCGAGGATCGACGTGCCCTGCTCCGTCGCGCCCATCCGTGGCGTTGCCCCGGCGACGTGGAGGAGCGCCTCGCACAGCGTGGTCTTGCCGTCGTGGCTGTGGCCGATGACGGCGACGGTTCGGATCCGATCTGGGGTTGGCACCGGCATGGGCAGGAGCTCCCGTCGCGGGTGGCTGAGGCCTGGTGAATGGTAGGGCGGCCGACTGCCGGCCCGCCGACGCGATCGAATGGTATGATGCGTTCACGGCACAGCGCCGGTGAAGGGTTTGCGGCACTCCGATCGTTTCTATCTTGCGGGGGAGACACAGGGTCATCCCAACCGCCGCGGAGAGCCCGAGATCGCGGATCAGACAGGACGTCCCCCGGATGTACTCTGGATGCAGCGGGACGAGGGAGGAGATCAGCGTGGCTGACAGCGTGAACACCACAGCCGGCTTCCGACGCCGCGCTGGCGATCGGCGGCGGGGCGCTGCTCACGCTCGCGTCCCTCATCCCGGTCAGCGCCTCGGCGGCCGGCGCCGCTGCCCACCCCCAAGATTCCGCGTCGTCACACCCCGCCGGGGTGGTGTCGCAACATCAGCCACGCGATCACGGCCCTCCTGGTGCTCCCCGGTGACTACGTCTCCATGGGCTGGACGATCAGCCTGCCGGGCGCGCATCCCGCGACGTCGGTCACCGTCAGCGACATCGTCGCGACCATCCCTCTGGACTGCGAGGCCCGCGGCCAGCATTCGCGGCCCGTGAACCTGGTGATCCAGGCGCCGCAGACGACGGTGGCCCTCCCGCTGAACGACAACGCGTGGCACGCCACGGCGAGCCCCGCGCTCGCCCAGGCCTACCAGGCCAAGGTCCTCGTCGGCGAGCTGTGCCCGCGGGGCGCCCTCGAGCCGCACGGCAAGGCGACCTACGCCGCCAAGCTGGTGTCGACGGACACCAAGGACCCGTTCGCGCTCCGCTTCCACAGCGTTGACGCCAGGACCAACCTGGTGCGGTTCGGCGAACCGAACCCCAACACCGACTGCACCTCGATCGTGCAGAACCCGACCGGCGTCGCGCAGTGCAATGCGGCGTGGACGCCGGTGACCAAGGCGCTGGCGCTCGCGCCCCCGCGTCGATCGGCGGCGGTACCGGGGCGGGTGGCGGCGTGGCGGCGGGTCGGCGGCGTCACGGGCGTCGGACCGGCAAGGTGGTCGGCGGCGTCGCCGGCAGCGTCGGTGCTGTCGTCAGGCACACCGTGCACTCAAAGATCCACCCGGCCGCGCCACGGTGTTCCCAGGGCGCCACGGCAGGCCGGCCAGCAACCGGGTGGAACGAGCGCGGCGGCGACCCAACCCGCGCCCGTGCTCGTGCTGCCCGCGCCGTCGCAGTCGGCGGTGCTCGGACCGGTGCCGCTGCCGGTCCCGGTCATCGACAGCGTGGCCGCCGGCGTGGGCGGTGCGCTGCCGTGGAAGTGGTTCCTGCTGCTGGCGATCGTCGACGTCGCGCTGATCGTCGCCATCGTCGTCCGGCGCCGTCTGGCACAACACGACCGGCTCAACCCGCGGTAGCCTTCGTCCGTGCAGACGGACGACTCGCGAGGAGCTCCGTCAGGCGCACGGCCGAGCACCTGGACGCGCGGCTTGGTGGTCGCCGCGGGCGCCTTTCTCTGCGTCGGGGCGGCGCCGTTGGGGGCGCTAGCAGCACCGGCGACGCCCACCGCACTGCCGACTCCCAGCGCCCCTGCGGCTGCGCGCCTGCGCTCCTGAGCAGTCTGTCGACAGAACGACCGCTGCCACCGGTGATTCGGTCACGTACACGATCACCCTCACCAACACAGGCGGGCTTCCGGTGACCGCTGTCACGGTCACCGACGTCCTGAGCGGCACCGCCGGCTACCTCGTCGCCGACGGCACGGGCGGCACCGTCAACACGTTCGCCGGTGAGCCGGTCGTGACCATCACGCGCGTGCTCGCCGGGCACTACGAGTGGACCTACCCGGTCGTCGCCCCCGGCGCCACCGACATCGTCAGGTTCCGTGCCGCGATCATGGCGCCGCGCGGCTCGCAACCGCCGGGCACGCGCACCATCAGGTTGACCAGCACCGCGTCGTCACCCGGAGTGGCACCGGCAGCCGTCACCACGAGCGCGACCTTCACGCCACACGGCGCGCTCCACGGAGCCGGAACCCGCGTGCCGGCGACGGGCTCGGACCTCAACGCCGCCGTCGCGGGTTTCCTCCTCCTGGGCGGCCTCGGGTTCATCCTGCTCGCCATGTACGCGCGTGAGCGCGACCTGGCCCGCTAGCCCGGGCGCGCCACCACCAGCACCGTCTCGCTGAGCGCGGAGGCGCGAAACCGGCTCCAGCCGTCGTACACCGCGTCGACCTGCAGGCCGGCCCGATCGAAGAGTGACGGGATGGCGTCGAAGCGCGTGAACGCGCTGCTGGTCTGCTGCACCGCTGTGGTGCCGTCGTCGAAGACCGCCGTCTCGCGCAGCACGTACGTGTTGGCGGCGCGGTCGTGCACGGTCTCGACGAGGAGCAGGTGGCGGCGCTCGGAGAGCAGCGAGGTGTCGACCACCTCCCAACTGCTGATCCGACCCTCCAGCTGGTCGGGACGGAGGCGCATCTCGACGATGAGCGGCGCGCCGCTCCGCAGCGAGCGGCCGAGGCGGCGCAGCACATCCACCTGCTGGCGGCGCGGGAAGGCCTCGAGCACGTGGTAGATGAGCAGCGCGGCGTCATACGTCTGCACGTCGTCGAGGTGGCGCAGGTCGGCGAGGCGGGCAGTCAGGTCGTCGGACACGGCGTGCTCGCGAGCCAGCCGCCGCGCGTGCGCCACGACCGCAGGGCCGACATCGAGCGCGGTGACGTGGTACCCGGCCGCCGCCAGCCGCACCGCGTACAGCCCCGGCCCGCAGGCGGCGTCGAGGACCTCGGCCGGCGCCGGGGGCAGCAGCCGCTTCAGCCGGCGGACGTGCTCGTTCACCAGACGGAGCCGGCGGCTGGCGCCGTCGTGGGTCTGGTCGAGGTGCTCGCGCAGCAACCGGCGGCTGATCACCGGGTCGCCCCAGTCCAGCTCCACGTCACCGTCGAACGCACGCGGCCACGCGTCGAGGCGCGACGGACGGCGGGTCATCGCGCGCCAGACTACCGATTCGCGATGCACGCGCGAGGCTCGCCCCATCAGAATGCCCGGGCGTGACCAACTTCATCACGCACTGGGTGACCAGCGGCGGCATCGTCCTGGTCTTCCTGCTGATGGCGGCCGAGAGCTGCGGCGTGCCCTTCCCCAGCGAGCTGATCATGCCGTTCTCCGGGTTCCTCGCCGCCCAGGGTCACATCAGCCTGACGGGCGCGATCCTGGCCGGGACGGTCGGCAACGTCGCCGGCTCGCTGGTGGCGTACGGGCTCGCCGCGCGGTTCGGACGGCCCTTGCTCCTGGGTCCGGGCCGCTTCCTGGGCATCCGCGAATCACACCTGGACCTCGCCGATCGCTGGTTCGCGCGCCACGGCCTCACCGCCGTCCTGGTGGGCCGCGTGCTCCCGGTGGTGCGCACCTACATCTCGTTCCCGGCGGGGCTTGCCCGGGTCGAGCTGGTGCGCTTCACGGTGCTGACCTTCGTGGGGGCCCTGCCGTGGTGCATCGCGCTCGCGGCCGGCGGCTACGCCATCGGCGCCAACTACGACAAGATCTCGGGCCCGATCCAGACCATCGCGATCGTCTTCGCGGTGATCGTCGTGGCCGTCGTCGTCGCGTGGCTGGTGCGCGGCCGGCGCCGATCCGCGTCGCGGGGCTGAGCTCCCTGCGGAGCTAGGACATGTCGGGCCAGGCTCCCTGAGCCTCGCCCTCGCCCTCCTCGCCCTCGTTGCGCTGCCGGTAGCGCTCGGCGACCATCTTGTTGGCCACGTTCTTGGGCAGGCCAAGCTTGACGAGGCTCTTCACCTCGTCACTCATCACCTTGTCGCGCGCCGTCTCGATTGCCGAGATGACGTCGTCGATGCTCACGGTCGGCCGCTTCGTTGCCACGACACCAGTCTACCCGCTGTGGCGAGATCTCAGACCAACACGCCCGGTCACGCCAGGGGGCCAAAGGCGGTGGCGCCCGACCCCACCTCATACTTGCGCTGATGGCCTACCTGCCCAACAGCGACGCCGATCGGACGGCAATGCTCGAGGTGGTCGGCGCGCGCAGCGTGTCGGAGCTCTTCGCGACCATCCCGGCCCCCCTCCGCGACCCCGACGTGGACCTTCCCGCACCGCTGGGCGAGCAGGACCTGGTCGCCGAGGTGGAGCGCCTGGCCGCCCGCAACAACCCCCTGAGCGGGCTGGACAACTTCCTCGGCGCCGGCGTGTACCGCCGTTTCATCCCGGCGATCGTGCGCGGCACCATCGGGCGGCCTGAGTTCTACACCGCCTACACGCCGTACCAGGCCGAGGCGTCGCAGGGCACGCTGCAGACCATCTTCGAGTTCCAGTCGATGATCTGCGCGCTCACCGGACTGGACGTCGCCAACGCCTCGCTGTACGACGGCGCCACCGCGGCGGCCGAGGCGATGATGCTCGCGGTCCAGGCCACGGGACGCGACAGGATCGCGGTGAGCGGCGCAGTGCACCCGGAGACGCTGCGCGTGCTGCACACGTTCGCGGCGGGGCGCGCCGTGACCGTCGACGTCATCCCGGCCAGCGGGGAGGTCACCTCCGTCGACGCTGTGCGCGCCGCCCTCGACGATCGCCATGCCGGGCTCCTGGTGCAGCAGCCCACGTTCTTCGGCACGCTGGAGGAGCTCGGCGCTCTCGCCGAGGCGGCACACGCGGTCGGGGCACTGGCCCTGTGCAGCGCCGATCCACTCGCTTGCGCGGTTCTCGTTCCACCTGGCGAGGCGGGCTTCGACGTGTGCGTCGGCGACGGGCAGCCGCTCGGTGTGCCGGCGTCGTTCGGTGGCCCGCACGTCGGCTACATGGCCGTGCGCCAGGCCCTGGTGCGGCGCATGCCGGGCCGGCTGGTGGGCATCACCACCGACCATGCCGGCCGGCGTGCGTACACGCTGACGCTGCAGACCCGCGAGCAGCACATCCGTCGTGAGCACGCCACCTCCAACATCTGCACCAACCACGCGCTGATCGCGCTGGCCGCCACGGTGTACATGGCGCACATGGGTGCGGGCGGCATGCGCGCAGTCGCCACGGTGAGCGCGCAGCGGGCCCACAACCTCGCCGAAAACCTCGCTGGGATAAGCGGTTTCTCCGTCGCGGACAGCGCTCCGTTCCTGTGGGAGTTCGTGCTGAACTGCCCGGCCGACGCGGGCGCCGTGGCCGCCGCGCTCCGCGACCGCGGCATCGTCGCGGGGCTCCCACTGGGCAGGCTCGACCCCGCGCGCGCGAACCAGCTGCTGGTGTGCTGCACGGAGATGACGTCGCCGGCCGCGATGGAGCGCTTCGTCGCGGCGCTCGGAGCGCTCGACAGCGTCGCGCTGGCGCAGGTGCCCAGCGAGGTGACGGTGTGAGTGGCGACGTGGGCAGCGCGGTGAACGGTCACAACCCCACGCTCGCCACCGGCCAGGAGATCGCCCCGACGCGGCCCCACAGCGCCGTGGAGGCCGGCTGGGCCGGGGCGGAGTCGCTGGTGTTCGAGCTCAGCGAGGACTACACCGGCGGGCCTCGGGTGACGGCTGCCGGGGTGCGCTCGGCACCACTCGACGAGCTCGTCCCCACGTCGTTCCTCCGCGCTGCGCCGGCGCACGTTCCCGCGGTGCCCGAACCGGTCCTCGCCCGGCACGTCGGCCGGCTGGCGCGACGCAACCACCACCTCCACCACGGCACGTACCCGTTGGGCAGCTGCACCATGAAGTACAACCCCGTCGTCGACGAGCAGCTGGCCGGGCTCACCGGCTTCGCCGACCTCCACCCGTACCAGGATGCGGCCGACGTGCAGGGCGCGCTCGAGCTGATGTGGCGGCTCGAGCAGATGCTCGCGTCGATCACCGGGATGGCGCGGATGTCGCTGCAGCCGGCCGCGGGCGCCCACGGCGAGTGGACGGGCCTGCGCATGATCCAGGCGTACCACGCGGATAGGGGTGACACCTCTCGCACCCGCGTGCTCATCCCCGACAGCGCCCACGGCACCAACCCGGCGTCGGCGGCCGCGTGCGGCCTCGAGGTGGTGACCGTCAAGAGCAATGCCGACGGCACCGTCGACCTGCCGGACTTCGCTGCCCACCTCGACGAGCACGTCGCCGCGGTGATGATGACCAACCCCAACACGCTCGGTGTGTTCGAGAAGGACATCCTCGAGATCGCGCGCCTTGCCCACGAGGCCGGCGCCCTGCTGTACTACGACGGCGCCAACCTCAACGCGCTGGTGGGGATGGCGCGGCCCGGTGACATGGGGTTCGACGTCGTGCACCTCAACCTGCACAAGACGTTCTCGACCCCGCACGGCGGCGGCGGTCCCGGGGCGGGCCCTGTCGGCGTCGCCGAGCGGCTGGTGCCGTTCCTGCCGACACCGACGGTCGAGCGGGAGGGTGACTCGTACACGCTGGACGACGACCGCCCGCGCAGCGTGGGCAAGGTTCGGTCGTACTACGGCAACTTCGGCATGCTGGTGCGCGCCTTCGCCTACATCTGCGCGTACGGCGACGGCATCGACGGCATCGCACGGGACGCGGTGCTCAACGCGCGCTACCTGCAGGCGCGGCTGCGCGACCTCTTCCCGCTGGCGGTCGACTCGCCGTCGATGCACGAGTTCGTCTGCACCACCAAGGGCGGGCGCGTCGAGGGGCTGCGCGCCATGGACGTGGCCAAGCGACTGCTCGACTACGGGATCTACGCCCCGACTGTGTACTTCCCGACCACCGTCCCGGAGGCGCTGATGTTCGAGCCCACCGAGACGGAGTCCAGGCAGAGCCTCGACCTGCTCGCCGACGTCTGCGCGGAGATCGTCGCCGAGGCGGAGAGAGACCTGGCGTTCGTGCAGAACGCGCCGCACAACACGCCCGTCGAGCGCGTCGACGAGGTGGGCGCAGCGCGCCGCCCGGTGCTGCGCTGGAGCGAGGCGCTGCGCGAGTCGGCGCCCGCGGCAGCGGAGCCGCCGTTCGGTGACTCCGAGACGCCGGCGACACCAACCGCGTGACAGGGGGACGGTGATGAACAGCCAGCTCGACGCGGCCCGCAGCGAGCTGCACCACCTGCTCGCCGAGCGCGCCTTCACCTTCGGTGACTTCGTGTTGACCAGCGGACGTCGCAGCGACTTTTACTTCAACGGCAAGGAGGTCACTCTCGAGGGCCGCGGCCTGTACCTCGCCTCGCAGCTGATCCTCGAGCGCTGCCGCGAGCTGCGCATCGACGCCATCGGCGGGCTCACGCTCGGCGCCGACCCCATCGCCGCGGGCGTGGCCGCGCTGTCCGGTCAGCAGGATCCGCTGCGCGCCTTCATCGTGCGCAAGGAGGCCAAGGGGCACGGCACCGGCCGCCTCATCGAGGGACCGCCGCTGCGCGAGGGAGACCGGGTCATGGTTGTCGACGACGTCATCACCACCGGCGGATCACTGCTCCAGGCGGCCGAGGCACTGCGCGACGAGCCGGTCGAGATCGTGGAGCTCCTGGCCGTCGTCGACCGCGAGGAGGGGGGTCGTGACAACATCGAGGCGCGCGGGCTGCGCGTGCACTCACTGTTCGTGCGCAGCGAGTTCTCCGCGCCCGCGACCGCTTAGGAAGTCACGATGCCCTTGTTCCGCCGCCGTCCCGCCCAGGACCAGGACTGGTTCACCGTGGGGGCCCAGGGCCACCGCGTCGTTCCCGGCTCGCCGAGCCCCGGCATCGAACAGCTCGATGGACTCAGCGACTACGTCGAGGCGATCAGCGTGCGCCGCCCACCGGGCCCGGACGGTCGTGACAGCATCGCGGTGCTCAACGCCAAGATGGACCACGCCGACGCCGTCAACGACCTCGTCGCGGCGGCGGTGCTGACCTGTGAGGAGCTCGTCGAACGCGGCATGCTCGAGCCCGCCCAGGCTCCCACGTCACCGCCGTTCGTACCGCTGCGCCGTGAGACGACCACGTACGAGTACATCCAGGAGCTGCACGAGCGTGCCACGGAGCGCCGGGAGTGGCTCGAGAACGTCGACGCGCTGCTGCGCGCCCACGGCGTGTCGCTGCTCGCGCCGCTCCCGGTCGAGGGCTGATCGCCGGCGGCTCAGCCGCCGATGTTGCGGAGCAGGCCGCCGACCACGCCGCCGGCCACGCCCGCCTCGGCGCCCTGCACCACCGTGTACTCCCCGAGCGCGTGCGCCAGGCGAGCAAGGGGCAGCGACTGCAGCCACACCCGCCCCGGTCCGATCAGCTGCGCGAGGAAGATGCCATCGCCGCCGAAGATCTTGTTCTTGATGCCCTTGACGGTGGTGATGTTGAACTGGACGGTGTCCTGGAACAACCCCACGTGGCCGGGATGGACCTTGAGCTCCTCACCGGGGCGGAGGTCGTAGGTGACGATCTCGCCGCTCAGCTCACACCACACGCGGCCCTGCCCGCCGATCTTCTGGAGCCGGAAGCCGTCGCCGCCGAATGCCCCGGCGCCGAGCTTCTGCTGGAACCCCACCGAGACCAACACGCCGTGGGTGCCGGCAACGAACGCATGGCGATGGCCGAGGAACTGCATGCCTGGCTCCGGGCGGACGTCGAGCGGGAAGATCTGGCCGGGCAGCTTGGCCGCGAACGCCACCATCCCCGGGCGCGCCCTGGGCGGCGTACTCGGTCATGAACAGCGAGCCGCCACCGACGGCGCGCTTGAAGACGCCGCCGATGCCGCCGCCGCCGCCGTACTGCGTGGAGGTGGTCATCTGGATGCTCGATGTCATCCAGGAGAGCTCACCGGACTCGGCGAAGATCGCCTCGCCGGGGTTGAGCGTCAGCTCGAGGACCGGCATCGTCGTGCCGATGATCTTCTCGTCCACGATGGGTCTCCTCAGGGGCCGGCGCAACGGCGGGATTGTGTCAGAAGCCGGTGCCGCGCCCCTGGAGCAACCGCGCACGGCTGCGTCGTAACCGGTCACTCGCAAGACCGTTAGTGCATGCATGAACGACCGGCGCGCGCGCCGAAGCCTGAGCGCCCAACTCCTGCTTGCGCTGGCCGTGGCGTTGCCCGCCGCCGGCTGCGGCTCCGCCATCGCGGTGAGGACGTCGCCGACCCCGTCGAGCTCGACGCTGACCCCGGCGACCTCGACGCCGACGCCGCATCCGGTGACCGCCCCGCCCACCGCGGTGGCGACGGCGGCGCCCATCCCACCGCTGGTCGTCCTCAGCAACGACACCGGTGCACTGCATGTCGTCGATGGCACCGGTCACGCGCAGTGGGCTCTCACCGCGGCCGCTGTCGACAAGCTGGCAGCAACCGGCTTCCCACCCAACCCAGCGGTGACACGCGTTGCCGCGAACAGGGTATTTCTGTTCGCCGCCGATGAGACAGGTTCACCCCCGAGGCCTGGAGGCGTGGCCGTGATCGACCGGGCCGGCCGGGTGATCGGTTCTGGGGCGTTCGACGTCGGCGTGCTGGCCCAGGACGTCTTCCCCGACCCGTCCGGCACGCGGTGGGCGTGGAGCGTGGACGACACGCCGACCGTGCAGACCCGGCATCACGGCCGGATCATGGTGGCGGGGCTGGGAATCGCCAAGCACTCGGTGTACGGCTGGGTGGCGCCCGAGGGAGCAACAGAGAGCGTCGGCGCGTGGACGGACATGGGCATCGTCATGCAGCGATTCGCCTTTGGTGGGTGCGGTGAGGGCTTCCTTGGTGACGGTGCGTCGTTCCTCATCGACCCGGCCGCCGGGACCCTGACCGACCTGTTCTCTGGCGACCACTACCTCGACGCGCGTCACGGGGCGCGCGTTTCCCGAGCCGTGGATTCCCTTTCGAAGGTCTACATCAACGGGACGCCGTTCGACGAATCCGGGACGATCGTCGATAGCGCCTACGTGAGCCCGGACGGAACGCTGGTGGGAGTGGCTCGGATCACCCCGATCGGATGCGCCGATGACACCCACCAGCCCAAGCTCGGCACACAGATCGTCAACGTGACCACAGGGGCGCACGTCGACCGCTCTGGCTGCCTCATCGCCGGGTGGTTCGACGCGACGCACTATGCGTGCCGGTCACTCTCGACCGCGGTGGCCACCCTCGACGATCTCCAAGGCAACACGGTGGCAACGCTGGGAACGGGCGCCTTCCTCGGCGTGCTGCAGAGCGCGCGGTAGCTCAGAGCCCCAGCGCGGTCTTGGCGATGATCTCCTTCATCACCTCGTCGGTGCCGGCGCCGATGCGGATGAGGCGCGAGTCCCTGAAGTAGCGCGACACGTGCGATTCGGCCATGTAGCCGAAGCCGCCATGCAGCTGCAGGCATGTGTCGGCCACGCGTGAGGTGACCTGGCCGACAAACAGCTTGGCCATGGAGATCTCCGCCACCGGGTACTCGCCGGCGTTCCACCTCTCGGCCACCGAGTAGATGTAGGTCTTGGCGATGGAGATGTCGGTGTACAGGTCGGCGAGCTTGTGGCGGTTGACCTGGAACTTGGCGATGGGACGACCGAACGCCTCGCGCTCCTTGCACCAGCGCAGCGTCTCCTCGAACATCAGCTCGGCCCCGGCAACGGTCCCGGCGCTGCCGATGAGCCGTTCGCCCTGCAGCTCCCACATGAGGTGGTAGAAGCCCTGGCCCACCTCGCCGAGCACGGCGTCCTCGGGGACGTCGACGTCGTTGAACGACAGCTCGGCCGTGTCGCTGGCGTGCATCCCGAGCTTCTTCAGCTTGCGGCTCACCGCGAACCCGGGGGTGTCCTTGTCGACCAGGAAGAGGGTGATCCCGTGGGCGCCCTCCTCCGGCGTGCCGGTGCGCGCCACCAGGAGGATGTAGTCGCAGCGCACCCCGTTGGTGATGTACAGCTTGGCCCCGTTGATGCGCCAGCCGCCGTTGTGGCGGACGGCGCGGGTGCGGACCGAGGCCACGTCGCTGCCGGTGTCGGGCTCGGTGATGCCGAGCGCCGCCACCTTCTCGCCGCGGATGGCGGGGACCAGGTAGCGCTGCTTCTGCGCCTCGGTGCCGAACTTGAAGATCGGCGGGGTGGCCATCTCGGCCTGGACCGACACGGCCATGCCGACCCCGCCCGAGCCGCAGCGGGCCATCTCCTCGGCGAGCACGATCGCGCTCCAGTAGTCGCCGCCCTGGCCGCCGTACTCCTCGGGGTAGCGCAGCCCGAGCAGGCCGAGCTCGCCCATGCGCGGGAAGACGGTGTCCGGGAAGTACTCGGCCGCCTCCCACTCGTCGGCGTGAGGGCGAAGCTCGCGGGCGACGAAGTCCCTGACCGTCTCACGCAGCGCGTCGTGCTCCGCGGTGAATGGCATGGCGGCTCCCCCTGGTGACGTGAGCGTCGATTCTGTCACCTGCCGCCCCCGGGGGCGGCGTGGCTCCTGGAGGGGCAATACCATGCGCAGGTGCAACGACTGCTCCTCTGCGGACTCGCCGCGCTGCTCATCGCCGGTTGCGGCAGCTGGGACGGTGACGCCGTCGCCGTCGCCAACCGCGCGACCGACGGCGAAGCCCACGCCGACAGCGACCGCGGTCCCGGACACCGAGCGCGTCGACGTCGTCGCCACCGGCGTCGGCACCTGGCAGCTGGTGGCGGTGCCGGTCGCCGTCGTCCACAACGCGGCGACGCACACAGGAGTGAGCGGGGTGATCGTGCACTTCACCCTCATGAAGGGCGGCAAGGCGCTGAACGCGCTGGAGTCGCCGCAGCTCACCCTCTACCCGGGGCAGACGCTGGTGGTCACCTCGTACCAGTGCACCGACTACCCCTGCTACACGGCCAACTCGGTGGCGGTCGACCGTGAGCGTGGGCACGTGGGCGGCCCTGCCCGGCGCACCGCTGTCCGTCGCCGGCGGCGCCTTCAAGTGCACCAGGGGCTGCAGCGGCCACGGTCAGTGGGACGTCGCCATCACCGTGGGCGGCCCCAACCTTCTCGCCAACGAGCAGGTCGACCTCTTCGCGTCCTGCTCGAACGCGGCCGGCACGATCATCGGCGGGGGCTCGCGCGAGATGCTGTGGCCGCAGGCAGGGGGGTCGCTCGACCTGTCTGTCCCGGTCATCGTCAACGCCGCTCCAACCACCTGCCAAGTGGGAGCAACCACCTCGAACTGAGCCGGGCGCGGGCCCCTGGCGGGTGCGGCGGCAGTGTCACGAGGCAGCCACCGGGGTTGCGTTCGCCGGGGTACCGTGTGATAGGGTGCCCCCCGTCGCGGCCAGTTGCCGCAGGTCTCACGGGTTTCCTTCGTTTGAAGGAATAACGGATCCGGTTTCGGGCAGCGACCCACCGCCCAACACGCGGTGGAACCAGACCAGACGATCCCGGCGGTCATCGCCAGGGGGAAGGGACGTCGGCCAAGCGAAACAGGAGAGTCTATTTGCGGTTGCCTAATCGTTCTCGAGGGGTGGTCCTGGGTATGACCACCCTCATTCTCATCCCGGTCCTCGCGCTGACACTCGTGTCAGCCACCACCCCGGTCGCGGGCCCCGCGGCCTTCAGCGGCCACAATGTCCACGTCACGGCCTTCACCGTCGCCAAGCCCGACCTCATCGACGCGGTGAACGCGGCGACCCCGCCGCCCGTGCCGGCGCCCGCGCAGCCCGCGCCCAAGCAGGCTCCCAGGGTGCCACCGCGCGGCCGCACCGCCCGTGGTCGCCGGGCCTCCCGCCGATCCCAACAGCGTCATCGGCATCATCGAGGCCGCCGCCGCCCGTTGGGGCGTGTCCGGGTCCTGGATGGTGAAGATCGCCAGGTGCGAGTCCGGTCTGCGGACCAACGCGTACAACCCCAGCGGGCCGTACATCGGGCTGTTCCAGTTCCTGCGGTCGACCTTCACCCACAACGGTGGCACGGACATCTACTCGGCGGCCGACCAGTCCAACATCGCCGCCAAGATGCTGGCCCACGGCCAGGCTCACCAGTGGAGTTGCGCCTGATCGCAGGCTGACCTCGTTGGGCGACGGCGCCGGCGGCACCGCCGATGCGGAACAATCTCTCGCAGTGAGTACTGACGACCGTCATCTCCGCGAGGAGCCGCTGCGCCGTCGCCGCGTCTACGAGGGCAAGCTCCTCCACCTGTTCGAGGACATCGTCCGCCTGCCCGACGGCCGGGAGGCGCGGCGTGAGGTGGTCGAGCACGTCGGCGCGGTGACGGTGGTGGCCACCGACGACGACGACCGCGTCGTACTGGTGCGGCAGTGGCGCCACGCGGTCGGCCGGGCGATGTGGGAGCTGCCCGCCGGCACCCGGGAGTCAGGGGAGGATCCCGCGGCCACCGCGCGTCGCGAGCTGACCGAGGAGACCGGTTACGGAGCCACCGACTGGCGCGAGCTCGGTCACGGACCGGTGAGCCCGGGGTACTCGAGCGAGGAGATCTGGTTCTACGAGGCACGCGGCCTCACCGCCGGGGCCAGCACACCGGACGCCGACGAGCAGTTCGACGTCGAGCTGTTCGACGCTTCCCAGCTCTCGGCGATGGCGCGCGACGGCGAGATCGACCTGAAGACGCTGGCCGGCCTGGCGCTGGCCGGCGTCGCCCTGGACCACTCCGGTGGCTGACGACCAGGACCGCCTCATCGCCCGCGCCATCGAGAGCGTCCTCGACCAGGTGCCGGGCTCGATCGACACCAGCGTGCCCGAGGGCGGCGCCGCCAAGCTGCAGCCCTGGGCGGAGACGGCCGCGCCGGTGGGGCGCAACAAGCGGCCGCTGGAGGAGCTTCTCGTCGAGCTCGAGGAACGCGTCGCGGCCGATCCGCAGGCGCGCGCCACCCTCCCCCGCACCCGTCACCCCGCGCTCGCCTTCTTCGACCGCTTCGGCCGGGTCGCGGAGGCACGGCCGGCTGGCGGCGCAGCGCCCGGTGAGGGGAGCGGACGTCGCCGCCGGCGCCGGCGCGGCGGCGGTGGCGGACAGGCCGTGCAGCCGGCAGGAGCAGCCTCGGCACCGGGCAGCGCACCCGAGGGGAGGCCCGCGGGCGGGCGACGGCGCTCGCGCCGTGGTCGCGGTGGTGGCGGGGGCGCGGCCGCGCCCGCGGCGGGAGGGGCGCCGCGCCAGGACGCCCCTGCGGCCGGCGGTCAGCCGCGCGCGCCCGGCTCGGGCGGCCGGCGCCGGCGGGGACGTCGCGGGCGCGGCGGGGAGCGCCCGCCGGCGGCGTGAGCGGCCTGCCGGGCGACGCCTCTCGCGGCCGCCCAGGACCGGCGCCACTGCTGCGCGGCGGCCCGGTCGCCGGCGTGCTCTTCGACTACGGACTGACCCTCGTCCACTTCGCGCGACCCAGCGACGCGATCGACGCCGCCCAGGAGTCGATCGCTTCCCTCGTGGCTGCGGCGGGGCACCCTCGGCCGAGCGCCGCCGAACTGCGCCGCGCCGTCCACGACCGCGTCGACGCCGAGGTGGCTGCCCATGACGCCGGCGAGGCGCTCGAGGAGGTCGACGTCGTCGCGCTCGAGCGCCGCGCCTTCGCCGACATCGGCCTGCACCTCGACGCGGATCTCCTCGACCGCTGCAGCGTGCTCGTGCAGGAGGCGTGGTGGCAGGGCGTCCACCTCTACCCGGACGTTCTTGCCCCTCTGCGAGCCCTGCGCCGCGGCGGGCTGCGCGTGGGGCTCTGCTCGAACGCGCCGTACCGCCCGGCGAGCATGCACGCGCAGCTGGCACACGTCGGGCTCGACGCGCTGCTCGACGCCGCCGTCTTCTCCGGGGAGGTGGGCTGGCGCAAGCCGTCGCGACGACTCTTCGAAGCGGCGCTGCGCGCCCTGGGCACCGGCGCTGACGAGACGGTGTTCGTCGGCGACCGCCTGCGTGAGGACGTCGGCGGCGCCGCGGCGGCGGGGATGCGCACAGTGCTCGTGGTTCGCGACGGAGCAGCGCCTCAGGACGCGCAGCGCGGAAGGGGTCCCGACGCGGTCATCCGCTCGCTCGAAGCGCTGCCTCCACTGGTGTTCGACCACACGCCGTTGCGAGATGTGCCGGGACAGAAATCCGAGCGGGTCTATACTCGGCGAGCGCCTCCGGCGCGGGAAACACACACGCGTCGAGGCATCGCACAAGTGGACTTTCGCGACTATCTCAAGGAGAGATGCCGACTTCGTGGCATCTCGCTGCACAGGCTCGCCCTGCTGTGCGACCTCAACCAGATCTACTTCTACCAGGCGGTCAACAAGAACAAGGAGAACCCGCCTCCCTGGGTGCTGCGCCGGGCGGCGCCGCACCTCGGGGTCTCCTACGTGGAGCTGATGATCGCCGCGGGCTACCTCACCGATGAGGACCTGCTCGACTGGCGCAACGGCGCCGCGATGGCGGCGACCCGGGTCGTCTGACCCTCGACCCGCAGCCGCTCGCGGGAGCGCATCCGGCAGTCCGATACTGCAACTCGTGAACTGGCCGCGCGCCATCATCCACGTCGACCTCGACGCCTTCTACGCGTCGGTCGAGCAGCTGCGCCGGCCCGAGCTGCGCGGCCGCCCCATCATCGTCGGCGGCGGGGGTGAGAACTACCGGCGCGGTGTGGTGAGCGCCGCGTCCTACGAGGCGCGGCGCTTCGGCGTGCACTCGGCGATGCCGCTGGGGCGAGCGCTGCGACTTTGCCCGCACGCCGTGGTGCTTCCGGTGGACTTCACCGCGTACCGCGCTGCGTCGCGCGCCGTCTTCGCCCTGGCCCGCGAGCTCACCCCGCAGATGGAGCCGGTGTCGCTCGACGAGGCGTACCTCGACGTCACCGGATCGATCCGGCGCATGGGGCCGCCCGACCAGATGGCGCGCGACCTGCGCGACCGGATCAGGGAGCACTGCGAGCTGGACGCGTCGTGCGGCGTGGCCACCTCGAAGATGGTGGCCAAGGTGGCCTCGGACCTCGAGAAGCCGCGGGGCATGGTAGTGGTGCCGCCGGGGGACGAGGCGGCGTTCCTTGCGCCCCTGCCGCTGCGACGGCTGCCTGGCCTCGGTCCCGCATCGGAGAAGGCGCTGTCGAGCCTCGGGTTGGTGACGCTCGGCGACCTCGCCGCCTTCCCGCTCACCGCGCTGCGACGGCGGCTCGGCGAGCACGCCGCGCTCAGCCTCCACGAGCGTGCCCGGGGCATCGACCGCGGCGAGGTGACCGTGCCCGACCGGCCCAAGAGCATCTCGCGCGAGGAGACGTTCAGCCAGGACGTCACCGACCGCACGCAGCTGCACCGGCTGCTGCGCGCCTGCGCGGCCGACGTGGGCCGGCAGCTGCGCCACGGGCACTGGGCGGCGCGCACCGCGACGTTGAAGCTGCGCTACTCGGACTTCGCCACGTACACGCGGCAGCTCACCTGGCCGACGCCCCAGGACGGCGACGTGGTGCTGGCGCAGGCGGGGATGAAGCTGTTCGACGCGGCGTGGTCAGGGGCCCCGGTTCGCCTGCTTGGGTTGGGCGTCAGCCATGTCATCGACGCGGCGCAGCTCGACCTCTTCGGCGCCAGCGAGTCGCCGCGCGACACGCGGCTGGACCGCACGCTGGACACGCTGCGCGAGCGGTTCGGCAACGCGGCGCCGAAGCGCGGTGGCGCGCCGCCTTTGCGTGACCTCGACTTCCGCGGCGAGGACCTGCGCGCTGGGGAGGCCAACGACTGAACATCGCTCCCGCATGAAGCATCAGACGTGCAGGAACGACTTCACGAGCTGGATCACGAGCACGGCGCCACCCCCCTTCACCAGCATGTCGACAAGGAATCCTGCGCCGGACTCCTGGTGCTGCATCACCTTGTGCAGGCTCGAGAAGGCCACGCCAGCGGGGATCAGGTATTCACCGGCGGTGAGCAGCGGGCTGGCCACCGTCTCCCACACGTGGAGGGTGTCGTGCGTCGGATCGACCTGCACATCGCTCAGCAGGTGGGTGAGGACAGTGAACAGCACCAACATCGCTGATCTCCCCTGGTGCGACGGGCTGACAGCACCACGCGCAGCCTGATCGCCGGGCACGGACAGCCCCGGGACGGTCGCGCTCGCCTGCTCGGTTGTCCGCGTCGCGTCCACCACGACCGATCAGGTTCGTGGGGTGACCGAGCTCATCGTCAGGGAGGTGCGGCTGCGGCCGTACGCCGACCACGCGGCCGCTGCCCGTCTGCGGGAAGCTGCGGCCCGCGTCCACCGCGTCGAGCAGGGGCCGCGGCAGCGCGTCTCCCCTCCGGCACCCGCACCACGTCAGATCGGCGGACGCGCCCTTGAGGATTCCCCGTGAGCCCCCGGTTGTCAGCCGTCGGTCCGCGTGCGGCGCGTAGTGCGCGGCGGATGGGGATCCAACCGCGGGGTCGGTGGTGCACACCGCAGTGATGTCGTGGACATCGCCCCTGCACCTCAATTTCCTGCTGTCCTCCTGCGGCCCCTTTGGTGTCGTCCCCGACGGTGTCTGCACCGTCATCGGCGGAGCGGCGGACGCCATTTCGCAGGCCGGCGAAATCATCCAGAACCCCTTTCGATGGCTGTACCACCACACCCTTGGATCGCCGGTTCCGCAGCAGGCTGGCGACCCCGGGTGGGACGCGTGCCAGTCCGACTGGACGCAGGCCGCGTGCCCCAAGCTGATCGACCAGCTGAAGCCGTCCACCCTCACGCTCGCGGATGCGTGGCCGCGTCTCTACAGCGTGTTCTCCGTATCGGGCGTGTTCATCGCGATGACCTGCTGCGTGGTCCGCGTTGTGCGTGGCGTGTTCGACGACAGCTCCACCGCCTTCCACCTTGTGACCGACACGGTGGCTCGCGCCCTACTGGCCACCGGTCTGCTCATCGCCCCGACGCCACAGGACTCTCTGCTGCTCAGCGTGATGAGGCTGAGTGCCAACGCGTCGGCGCGCACGGCCGAGGCAATCGGCGCAGCGGTGTCGTCAGCGTTCACCGCGGACGTCGACCTCGGCAGGGCCGTGGGCAACGTCGCCGCGGTGGGCTTCGGCGCGGCAGGCCTGGGTGACTTCCTGGTCGCGATTCCCCTCCTGCTGATGGCGCTCGGCTTCGTGTACTTCCTCTCGCTGTACCTGCTTCGCGTCGTGCAACTGGTGTTCGCCGTCGCCTCGGCGCCGCTCTTCATCGCGGTGGCGGTGTACGACCATCGAAATCGGTTCGTTCAATGGTGGCTGGACCTCTTCAGCTCCGCGATGCTGCTCCCGATCATCCTCGCTTTCTGCGGATCGTTGACAGCCGGCATCGCGATGTTCTTCCTAGGTCCTGGTGGGGGGCTGCCACCGGCGAACCCTGCTGAGCTGCTTGTCCGCACCGTGCTCGCATGCTTCAGTGTCCTCGGCGGCATCTGGATGACGGGGAAGGCTGTGCACGGCCTCGCATGGCGATCGTTCAGTCACGGTGGCATGACCGGCGCCGCCACGGCGGTCTCGACCACTGTCATGGCGTTGCCGAACGCCGCGGGCGACATGTCCGCCGTGCTGCGGATGGGTGGGAGCACACTGAGACCAGGCGGCTTTCTCGAGACTCTGAGCAGGCCGGCGCGACGAGGTGCGTCCGCCGTGACCGGCGTGGGCGGGGCGGCCGCGGAGACCGGAAGAGTGGTCGGCGCCGCAGCCGCCGGTCACGTCGCCGGCGCGGCAGGCACGTCTCCAGAGGTGGATGCCGCCATCGCAGCCGCCGGTGCGGTGGGGTTCGCGCGGCATGCCTCGGTCGCGGGCGTGCTGAGAGATCCCGCCTCGCAGCGGGCCTTCGATCGCGCTGTCGGCGCCGCGGTGGGACGTTTCGCTGCCGGGGAGGAGGGCAGTCACGCCGTGGCCATGGCGACCAGTCACCTCGACGCCGCTCGCCCCGCGCCGTCCGAGCGGGTCGCCGCGTACACCACGGCGGTGGCGCTGGACGATCAGCTGGGCGACGCGGTCGCCGGCATGTCCCTTGCCAGCCTGCTCCACAACGAGGCGCCCGACCTGGCCCCGATCCTTCGCACCCGGCCGACGGTTTCGCTGTGAAGTCACCCGGCGAGGTCGATCCGAGTCCCGCTCAACGTGGATGCGCACTTCCGCCTGGCGATCGGTCCCATGATGCTGCCGTTGCGGTCGGTGATCCTGGCGTCGGCAGTCAGTCCCATCGCATACCTGCTGCTGGCATTGCGGCTACCGGGGTTGTGGGGCGCGGCCGGTGCGGGGTTCGTGCTGGCGATGGCGGCCTCTTTCGGCCTCCCGGAACGCCAGGGCGTCTGGGTCGGCACCCACCTGCTCTACCGGCACGCTTGGCGGCTGCTCCCCTGCACCGTGAGCCGTGGCCGGGTGGGCCGGGCGCGGGTGCGCGAGGTGGCGGGATCGATCCACGTCCGCGCGGAGCGGGGGATCGGCCCAGGCGGCCGGTGGATGCCGCGCCGCTGGCGGACGGTCCTGGCACTGCCGGCGCCCTCGGCGGACGTGCGCGGAATTCTCCGCCTGAGCCCGGGCGGCCACCGCGCGGTACTGCTGCTCGAGGGGCCGCCGGTGAGCATCTCCAGCGAGGCCTACCTGACGTGGTGCACGTCGGTGCTCAGCTGGATCGGCGCGGTGGGATGCGCCGTCCAGTTCCTCACATTGATGACCCACCACGATGCCGAGCGCGTCGGAGACGCCTTCGACCGCCGGGTGGCCGGGTGGCCGCGAACGCCACTGCGTGAACTGGAGCGCGCCGTTGCATGCACGCTCGCCGAGACGACGCTGGGCCTGCGCCATTACGTCGTGCTCTCACCGCTCACTGCCGGGACAGACGGCATCCCTGACCTCGCCAGTCCGTGGCGTTCGCGGCGAGCGCGGGCGGCGACAGAGCAGGACGCGGATCGCGCGCTCCAGTCCGCGTTGCGCCTGGCACCCGGTTTTGCTCTGGACGCCCACCCCGCCGACCGCGACGACATCGCCGCGCTGCTCGCACACACGCCACTGGGTGCGGCGCGCGCGATGGTGGGCAACCGCGTGTTGCACATCGGTGACCGCCACCAGGTGATCCTCACGATCACGCGGCTGCCCGCAACGATCGAGCTCGGCGTCGTGGTCGACGCGATGAGGCGCGCCCATTCGCTGGGGCTGGCAAGTCTGCATGTGCTCCCCGTCTCTGCGGCGGTTGCGCAGCGACACCTGCACAAACGGTCATCGATGCTGCGGCACGCGCAGCGGCAGGGTGCGGACCCTGTGGAAGCGCATGTTGCGTTGCAGGACACGACTGATGTGGTGGCGGCGCTCGCGCAGCGCGAGATCACACCGTATCGGGTCGCCCTGACCATCTCGGTGGGGCACAGCGCTCGCCACGAGGCGCTCGAGGCGGCCGAGCGCCTCGGCGCCGTGCTTGCCGCGCACGGGTTTCGCACCACTGAGGTGGACGGGCCGGGATTTCTTCCCGCGCTCGCCCTGTCACCCGGCTGCCCCCCGCTGCTGCGCAGCCTCGTGCTGACCTCGGACTCGGTCGCCGCGCGCATGTTGCCATGCCTGGGCACGCCCTTCGACGATGTCGGCGCGCCGCTGGTGGGAATCAATGTGCTCAACGGCACGCCGGCCCACCTCTCAGTGTGGCGTCAGCCCAATCACAACCTCGTCATCGTTGGGAGCTCAGGAGCGGGCAAGTCGGTGGCCGCAAAGAGCCTGCTGATGCGCCACGTGATGGAAGGCGTTGTCGCCGTCGTCATCGATCCCGACTCGGAGTACGAGGCGGTGATGCGCGCGGTCGGAGGCCGCTACCTCGAGCTTGGCGCCGAGGCGCTCAACCCTCTGGCGGTGACCGCGGGCGCACCCGCCGACGCCGCTGCCGGCTTGGTGCTGCCCGTCCTGTCCGTGATGGCCGGCGACGACCGGGGCGTGCGCGACGGCCGGCCCATCCGCCGCCTGCCGGATGAGGACCAGGGGTGGCTGCACGGCGAGCTCGTTGACTTCCTTGACGCCCGCGACCATGAGGCGCCTGCCCCGCTGATGCACGACGTCGTGGCGCACCTCGAGGCGACGTCGATGGGGCGTGCGCTGACCGACGGCGAGCGCGAACGCTGCCGGGTCATCACGGCCCGCCTGCGCAGGTTCACGCAGGGCCGGCGCGCGGATGTCTTCGACCGCCCTTCGACATTCGCGATCAGCGACCAGCCCATCGCCATCGGGTTGCGGTCGTTCGCAATGACCTATGGAGCCGACCTGACGCCCGCCCTGGCGGTGTTGCTGACAGCCATCCTCGATGCGCTCGGCAAGCGGCGCGGACGGATGATCGTGGTCGTCGACGAGGCGCACCGCGTGACCTCTGACCCCGATGCGGGTGAGGTCCTCGGTCAGCTGGTCCGCCAGGCGCGAAAGCATGGTGCCGGCGTCTGGATGCTGTCACAGCGCATCGAGGACTTCGTGCGCACCGACCTCGGCCGCACTCTCGCCGCGACATCGTCGACAAAGCTGGTGCTCGGCACTGAGGAGGCGGTGGTCGACGATGTGCGTGACGTTTTCAAGCTGGGTGCCGAGGAGGTCGCTGCGATCTGCCCGTCGGTCCCAGGTCGAGGAGTGCTGCTCGCCGGTGCCGAGCGCGCCGCCGTCAGCGTGGTGCCCGGGCCGGCCATCATGGCCCTCGCTGACACGCGCGCCGCGGTGGAGCGCAGGGCCGGCGGGGTGGCAGCGCAGCGATGATCTCGGTCCCCGCCGCCGTTCACCTCCTCGGGGCTCGCAACGTGCGCCGGCTGCTCGGATGCGGCTGCGCAGCCACGGCAGCACTGGTCGCGCTGCCGGTGCTCGTCCTGGTCTCCGTGGTCAACAACCTGATCCCAGCGACCGGCGCGGGCAGCGTCGCCAACCAGGTCGATGCCGTGACCGGGGTGGTTGTCGGCACCGCTGAGCCTCTCGCGGTAGGCCACTTCCGCGTGAGCCAGGGGTTTGGCTGCACAGACATCTCGTTGGAACCGCCTGCCCCACCCAGGTACACCTGCCCGCCGGATGCTGGCCATGGTGGTTACCGGCGGTTCCACACAGGCATCGACCTCGCGGCGCCGAGCGGGCTGACCGTGTATGCGGTGGTCGGCGGCACCGTCCACGTCATCGAGTCAACGGTGGGCTTCGGGGTGCACATCCTGCTGACCTCGTCGGCGTCACAGGCCGCGCGTGTCGTGTACCTGTACGGGCATCTCAGCGAGGTCGCTGTGCCTGACGGTGACGTCGTCGGCGCAGGGGATCCCATCGGGTATGTCGGCACCACCGGCAACAGCAGCGGGCCGCACCTGCATTTCGAGGTGGACGTCGGCGGGCTTCCCGTCAACCCCTGCTCGGCGTTCCCGCGCGGGTACCTGGTGCCCGGTGGGGTCGCAGCGGCGGGCTGCCTGGCCTGGGCCATGTAGCCGCGGCGCGCATCTCCTCGCGGGGCTGCGCACCGACGGTCGCTCGTCATATGGTGCGCACCGTGACAGGGATGGGCGCGTCCACGGGCTCGTACGCGTGGAGCCCCACACCCGAGCAGGTCGAGCGCAGCCGGCTGCGCTCGTTCATGACCAAGCTGGGCGTCGACGACCTCGAGCAGCTCAACGACCTAGCGCGCGCTGACCCGGAGCGCTTCTGGTCGGCAACGATCGACGACATCGGCATCGGCTGGCAGCAGCGCCCCACCCGGATGCGCGACACCAGCGAGGGTCTCCCGTTCACACGATGGTGGACCGGCGGACGCCTGAACCTCGCCGGCAACGCAGCCGATCGCTGGGCGCGCTCACAGCCGGGCCGCGACGCGGTCGTCTGGGAGGGCGACGACGGCAGCGAGCGCGTGTGGAGCTACCTCGAGCTCGCCGCCGAGACGGCGCGCTGCGCCAACGGTTTGCGCGAGATCGGCGTGGGTCCCGGTGACTGCGTCGGACTGTGCCTGCCCATGATCCCCGAGACGGTCGCGATATTCCTGGCGTGCTCGAAGGTTGGGGCAATCGTCATCCCGCTGTTCAGCGGCTATGGAGCGGGTGCCATCGTGGCCCGCCTGCAGGACTGTGACGCCAAGGTGCTCGTTGTCGCCGACGGATTCCTCCGGCGTGGCGTCGAGGTGGCTGCCAAACCGGTGGCCGACGAGGTGGCCGAGCAGACGCCGTCGCTCGAGCACATCGTGGTTGTCCGACGCCTCGGCACGCTCGGCGTCGCCATGCAACGTGGGCGTGACATCTGGTACGACGACCTCACCGTCGCGCAGTCGTCGGAGGCGCCCACCGCCGACACCGACGCAGACGACCCCTTCATGCTGATCTACACGAGCGGAACGACCGGCCGGCCCAAGGGAACTGTGCACGTGCAGGGCGGCTTCCCCGTCAAGGCAACCCAGGACATGGCGCACTGCTTCGACGTCGGTCCCACCGACCGGCTGCTGTGGTTCACCGACATCGGTTGGATGATGGGTCCGTGGGCGATCTGCGGAGCGCTGATGATCGGCGCGACCCTGGTGCTCTTCGAAGGCGTCCCGGACCACCCCGGTCCCGATCGCCTGTGGTCGGTGGTCGAGCGCCACCGGGTCACCGTCCTGGGAGTCGCGCCGACGGTGGTGCGCGCACTGATGCGCCACGGAACCGAGCCGGCTCGTGCCCACGACCTCTCCTCGCTGCGAGTCCTGGGTGCCAGCGGCGAGCCCTGGAACGTCGACCCCTGGCAGTGGTTCCTCGACAACATCGGCGGAGGACGTTGCCCGATCATCAACTACAGCGGCGGCACCGAGGTGAGTGGCGGGATCCTGTCCGGCAACATGCTGACACCGCTCAACCCGTGCGCCTTCGCCGGTCCGTGTCCGGGCATGGATGCGGACGTTCTCGACGAGGACGGGAACAGTGTGCGGAACCAGGTCGGCGAGCTGGTGGTTCGATCGCCGTGGCCGGGTATGACGCGCGGCTTCTGGCACGATCGTGAGCGCTACCTGGAGACCTACTGGTCGCGCTGGCTCAACATCTGGGTGCACGGCGACTGGGCGGAGGTGGGAGCCGACGGACTGTGGTACATCCGCGGGCGCAGCGACGACACGATCAAGCTTGCCGGCAAGCGGCTCGGCCCCGCCGAGGTCGAGTCCGCATTGGTGGCGCACCCGGATGTCGCCGAGGCCGCCGCCGTCGGTGTGCCCGACGATCTGAAGGGCGAGGCTCTGGTGTGCTTCGTGGTCCTCAGACCCGGGGCGCGCGACACCGCCGAGTTACGCGACGCGCTGGCCGCGCTGGTGACAGCAGAGATGGGCAAGGCGCTCAAACCCCAGGCGGTGCTGGTCACGGCGGAGCTGCCCAAGACACGCAACGCCAAGGTGCTGCGGCGCGTGGTGCGCGCCGTGTACCTCGGCACCGACCCCGGTGACCTGTCCTCGCTGGACAACCAGAGCGCGATCGCTGCGCTGCGGGCGGTCGCCCCCGAGCGCTGACCCGGTCGTACGGGGACCGCCGGCGGACAAAGCGCCCGATATCGCGCCACTCGCCGCGCGCGTGGCCATCGGCGCAGCGAAGTGGTGTCAGGATCGGCGGCTTTTTTCGCGCTGCGGCCGCCGGCCGCGGCATAGCTCGAGGTTCCACCATGACCAGGGTTCGCCTTGCGGGAAGTGCATTGCGCCGGCCGCTCTCCTCGTTCGCCGTCAGTGCGCGTCCGCTCACTGCTGCAGAGCTCGCGCGACCGGCAGCTGTCACGCTGCACCTGCGGGAGGCGCCTGGTGCAGACAGTGTCGCCGTGGCGCTGGCACGTCAGCAGAACACCCCGGTCCAGGCGCGCCGGTATCTCTCCGCGGCCGCGCTAGCCGGCGCGCACGGCAGTGCCGTCGACGACGCGGCGGCGGTGGCTCGCTGGGCAGCGCAGGCGGGACTGCGCGTCCGGCGTGCGCCGACGGCGGCCACGACACTCGAGCTGAGCGGTTCACTGGGTGCGCTTGCACGCGCGTTCGACGTCACCCTCGAACATCGCCGCGAACGCGACGCGATGAGCGGCGCTCAGCGCGTGTACCGCGATCACCGTGAGGAGCTCAGCGTGCCGGACGAGCTCGACGGCGTGGTCACGGCGGTGCTCGGCCTCAGCGACCGCCCGGCCGCCCGCCCGCGTCTTGCGATCCTTCCGCGAGGAAGGCAGGCCGCGTACTGCTATTCGCCCGAGGAGCTCGCGCGCGTCTACGACTTCCCCGTCCTCGACAATGGAGGCGCCGGGCTGAGGATCACCGTGGGCATCGCCGAGCTGGGAGGTGCCGTGTACCGGCCGGACGTCGCAGCCTTCGCGGCGCGCCACCCGCGCTTGCGGATCCTCGAGGAGGTTGTCCAGGGCTGGGGACCCACGTCAGACCCGTTCGGCCCGGACACCGAGGTGGCACTGGACTGGCAGGTCATCGCCGGCGTCCTCGCGTACTGCGCGCCCCAGGCGGACCTGCTCGTGGTCCTCAAATACGCGCCCAACACCGACCGTGGCTTCACCAACCTGGAGGCATCGTTTGCCAGCGATGGACGTGACTACTCCGCAGTGTCGACGAGCTGGGGTGCTCCTGAGGATCGGTGGACGCCGGCCGCGATGAACGCGATGGATCGCGCGTTCCAGCGCGGTGCGCTGCGGGGCCTCGTGCACAGCGTGGCAGCCGGAGACAACGGGTCCACCGACGGGCGAGGCGACGGTCGCCAGCACGCCGACCACCCGGCATCCGCACCGCACGCGGTGGCCTGCGGAGGCACGCGACTGGTCGCTGAGCACGGGCAACGCATCACCGAGGAGGCTTGGAACGAGCTGCGTTCCGGTCAGGGTGCCACCGGCGGCGGCGTGAGCGAGCACTTCGGGGTGCCGCGATACCAGGCGGGCGCTGGCATCCACCCCGTCTCTGCAAACGACGGCCGCGACGGTCGTGGCGTGCCCGACGTGGCGGGCAACGCCGACCCGCTCACGGGTTACGTGATCCACCACCGCGGCGTCGACACAGTGGTCGGCGGCACCTCGGCCGTGGCGCCCTTGTGGACCGCGCTGTTCGCGGCCGTGTCCGCGTCGGTCGGCCACCGGCTCGGCGACGTGCTGCCGGCGCTGTACGGCGCGCGCCAGGTGGGCTTCACCGACGTCACCGCCGGGGACAACGACGCGTACCCGGCGTTGCCGGGCTGGGATGCGAGCACCGGCCTTGGCGCGCCTGCAGGGCGTGGTCTCTGCGCCGCGCTGCGCAGCTCGATGGTGGTGCGGGGACCCCGTCCGCGGGTGGACGGCGCCGACCGGTCGCCGGCAGGGGCGCGCGGGCGCGCGCGCGAGCTGTGCTGAGTGGGCTCTGCATCGCGCCGACACCTCGGCTCGCTCGTCTACGCTCGAGCGGTGAACCCAACGCGCCGGCCGCCGGCTGCGGACGTGCTGCATCGCCTGTCGCTCTCGCCGGTCTCGGTGGCGGAGGTGACCGCCGAGCGCTTTGTCGACGATCCCCCGGAGATCCCGTGGCACATCACGCCGCCGGTGGGACGCATCGCCCTGCAGCTGCGCAGCACGGTAGCGCGCGTCGCAATGGGGGCGGGCTTGGCGCGCGACGGCGCGCTCATGGACAGGGTGCGCGCCCTGCCCGGTGTTCCCGCGGTCGTCACGAGTCCTGTTGGAGGGACCTTCATCGTGGGTGGCGACTCGTGGCTCGGACTCTGCGCGATCGGCGCCCCGCCACCGGGCCAGCCGATGCCGCTCGACTGGATGCTCCATTCCCTGCACCGCTGGTTCGACGCGGCCCTGCGCCCGTTCGGAGTCATTCCGCTGATCGAGCGCGTCGAGGGCGCCTGGTGCCCCGGCTTCAGCGACGTGGCGGTCGGCGGTCGCAAGCTGGCCGGACTCGGCTTCCGGGTCACACGTGAGCGAGTGGTGATGCGCGGTGTCATGGAGGTGCAGCGCATGAGCGACGAGGACTTCGACCTGCTGGCGCGGTGTCACCAGCTGATCGGTGTCGACATCCGCCGCGACGCCGCGGTCTCGCTGGCCGAAGCGGCGCGCTCTCCCGGCCTGGACGTCGCCACCGCCATCGAAGCCTTTCGCACCATCACGACCGCGCCGCCCCCGGCTGAGTGAACCCTGTCGCTGCCCGCTAGAGTGAATGCATCACCACTCGGGTGACGCATCGGAGGCGAGCTCATGGCGACGACGGTGGTTGTGGCCGACCAGTCCTACAAGCGACGCAACCCGTTGGCTGTGTGGATCGGCCTGCCACTGATCACCTTGGGGATCTACTACGTGGTGTGGTGGTACAAGATCAACAACGAGGCCCGCCGCTTCCTCAACGACCCCTCGATCAATCCCGCGATGTCGGCTGTGGCGGTCTCGGCTGGCGCGATCATCGTGGTGCCACCCTTCGTGTCCGCCTACAACACCACCGGGCGCATCGCACGGATGCAGGAGCGCGCCGGCTTCCCACCAGGGGCCCGTGCGAACCCGTGGATATCAGTCCTGCTCCACTTCGTCTTCGGCCTGCACGCCCTCTACATGCAGACCGAGCTGAACCGCATCTGGGACGCGTACGCGCAGCCCGGGCTGGCGGCATTGCCGCCGCCAGTGACGCCCGCGCCGCCGCCGGTGCCGCCTTCGGTCTAGATCTCCGAGCTTGCCGCCGTCAGGGAGGCGGCACGTCCGGTGAGGATCTGCGCAGAACCGGTGGCGAGCGCGACACGCCTGCCTGCCGCATCGACGAGCTCGGCGGTGGCGATCGCGAGTGAGCGACCGCGGTGTGCCACCGTCGCACTGGCGCGCACCAGGTTGCCGTCGGGCGCAACCGGGCGCACGTAGTTCACCTTCAGGTCGACAGGCGCAAACGCACTTCCCGGAGGCACGGTGGTCTGCACTGCCATGGCCAGGGCGGTGTCGGCGAGCACGGCGATGAAACCGCCTTGCGGCCAGCCCCATGGCGTGTTCAGCCACGCTGTGAACGGCATCACGCATTGCGCACTGCCGTGACCGGCCTCCACGGGCGTGAGCCCGAGGAGGTGGTGCAATGGCGGCAGGGGCAGCGCACCGCCGACCTGCGCCTGCAGCACCTCGAGGCCGGACATGCGATCCCACACCGCCTGGTCGAGGACATCGCCACTCGGTTCGCGCAGGAAGGGGTCGACGTCGTCGCCGCCGCCGCTGTCAGCATGCGGATCCAGCATCGGCGGCTCCGCGGTCCCTCCGCCGCTCGGTGCCCCTTCGGGCGACCGGAAGAGGATGCACCGCGAGGTGGCGTGCGCGAGCAGCGTTCCGGCCTCATCGGTGATCTCGCCGGCGCTGAGCGCCAGGCTGCGACCGACGTGCAGCGCGCGACCGCGTGCGTGGACGCGCTCGCCAACGCGCACCGGCCGCACGTATGTCATCGACAGCTCGGCGGTGGTGTACGCGATCCCCGCCTCGAGCTCGGTGTGGATGGCACAACCCAGCGCACCGTCCGCGGGGATGGCAAGCAAACCCCCCGGCACTGCACCCTGAGGCGAGCGCAGCCACCCTGTCACAGGCATGCTGAAGCGCGCCTCTCGTGGCTCTGCGCTGTCAAAGGTGGTGCCGGTCAGGTGGAACATCGCGGGCATCTCACGCACTGCTCGCAGCTGTTCCAGCCCGCCCAGCGCGCGCGTCGGTGCGTCCACCGTGGCGCCGTGCGCACGCTCCCGCCACACCGCAGGCTCAGTCCATCGCACGACCGAGCAGGATACCCCGGGCCGCTCCCGCACCCGCTCGGACGGATTCTGGGGTAGGGTGGCTGCTGCCAATGCCGAGCACCGTCCCAGCACCCTTCGAAGCACTCTTTGCCGGCTCCAGCGAGGGCGACCGCGCTGCCGTCGACCTGCTCTGCAGCCTCGTTCACGCCAGCAGCGAGGTGGTCCTCGAAGTCAATGGCAGGCGCGTGCCGCTGCCGGCGTCGCTGCGCACACTGCTGCAGCGCGCGGTGGATCACCTGCGCCGCGGCGATGACATCCGCCGCTCCCTGGGCCGCGTGCCGGCTCGCACCCTGTTGCAGCCCGTGGTGCACCTCGGCACGGCGGAGACAGCGGGATACGAGGCGCTCAGCGACCTCTCCACCCGCGACCTCGAGGGCACTGACAGCTGGTTTCGCGACGCCGCGGTGCTCGGGCTCGGTGAGGAGTTCGAGCTCGTCCTCCTCACCCTCGCGCTCCAGGAGCTGAGCGGCCTTCCCGACGATGTGTACCTCTCCGTCAACGTGTCGCCGCACACGGTCGTGTCCCCTCACCTTGTGGGGCTGCTGAGCGAAGTCGATGCATCGCGCCTGGTCCTCGAGCTCACCGAGCACATGCCGGTGGAGGATTACGTCGCGCTCAACGTCGCGCTCCAGCGCCTGCGGCAGCGCGGGATCCGTGTCGCGGTCGACGACGCGGGCGCGGGCTTCGCCAGTCTCAACCACATCCTCCTCATCCGTCCGGAGATCGTGAAGCTCGACGTCTCGCTGATCCGCGACATCGACACCGACATGGCCCGGCAGTCACTGGTCGGCGGACTTTGCAGCTTCACCGAGGAGATCGGTGCCGACTGCGTCGCCGAGGGCGTCGAGACCGACGCGCAGGCGCGCACCCTTCGCGAGCTCGGGGTGACGTACGGGCAGGGCTGGCACCTCGGGGCGCCACGACGGCGGCGCGGCCGCAAGGTGCCCGCGACACTCAGGGGATCGACGCCGGGTCGGCGCTGAGCCAGGCGCCTCGCAGGCAGTGCGGAGCGGCAGCGGTGCCCGCGCCGACCACGGGCGCGGCGTAGTACGTTCCGCGCACGACCACCGTGTCGCCGAAGAGTGGCAGTGGCAGGTGCACTGTCTTCTCCACCGACGCATACACCGCGCAGCCGTCGCTGACGCACCTGACCCCGTTGCCCTTGGGTTGAGGCTGATCTGCCGACGTCGCGGCTCCCGCCGGCGTGGTCAGCGCCGCCGAGTTGTCACCGACTTGCACACAGGCGCGCTCGAATGCCATGAGCCCTCCACTCCCGCTGAGGTCGACGAGGCGCGGGCTCTGCCCATAGAGGTACTGAGGGTCGATCGAGTTCGCTCCCGCCTGTGCCGCGGTCTGCGCTGCTGCCTGGACGCGCGCTGACCACACGTATAGGTCGGCACTGTCGGCGACGAGCACAACGATGGCGAAGAGGAACAGCGCGAACGCCAGGGCCAGCATCATGATCATCTGGCCCTCCTGCCTGCGCGCGCTCATTGGCGAAATGGCGGTGGCACCGCCTCGGCGGTGGCGGCGATCGTCGGGCTCCACGGGATCGCCCAGGCAAGTGGGGTGCGCGAGAAGTCGAGTGTCGCGGTGGCCGAGCAGCGGACCACACGCAATCCGGCTGGCGGATGGACAGCCGTGTCGAGGAAGTCGACCTCACACGTGATGTAGGACTGCCGCGCGGTTCCCAGCGGCGTGCCGTCACGTGTGCACAGCGGGTGCACAGCACCGTCTCGCTGCGCACCGAAGACGAGGAATTGTCTGAAGCTCATCGTCCCGTAGAACGTCTCACCCGCGAACCTGCAGCCCTTGGGCATCCCCGATGTGTCGAGTGAGTTCGCGCGCGCCGTCGGTCCTGGCACAGCAGCTGGTGCCGTCGGCGTCGACCGCCAGGCGCGGAGCTTGGAAGAACGACTTGGCGGCAAGCTTGGTGGCGGCCTCCATCTGCTGCTGTGCCTCGACCTGGACCATGACGGCGAGGAACAGGCTGACGAGCGCCAGCAGGATGGGGATGACGATCGCCGTCTCGATGATCGCCTGGGCATCCTCTGCGCGACGACGGGCACGTCTCATCTGACAAAGCGCAGCGTGTGCGTGGTGGCCACGATGTCTATCGGTATCTCACCGGCGTGCCATCCGAGGCCGCTGAGCGGCGGCACCAACGAGGCGATGAACCCGATGACGCGCACCGTGACCGTCGGTGGATCGCCGCAGCGCGGCGTCGGCGGCAGCGGCGGCGGGGGACATGCAGGAGATGGGGCTGAGGTCTCGTCGCACACCGCGACGGTGCGTGCGCCGAAGCGCTGCTCCACCTGGTCGGGGCTGGTCGGGCATCGCGCGAACAGCCCACGCCCCGACAGCGCTGACGGTGTGGTACACGCTGAGGCGACGGGGTCGCACCAAGCGACCACGCCAGTTCCGAACATCGCCTGCTGCAGCTGGGTGCGGACCGCTGCCAGGAGGACGCTCGGCGACGGCGTCTCCTCACTCTGCGGAGAGCTCAGCGGCCGCTGCTGCGAGCCGCGCCGCCTGCTCGGCCGCCGAGACGGAGGCGCTGGTCTGAATTGCCCACAGCCCCGCGTCGATGGCTGCGAAGAAGCACAGGAAGAACAGGGGTGCCATGAACGCGAACTCGACGGTCGCCTGGGCTGCGCGACCGCAGACGCCGCGACCTGCCCGCCCCCCTTCCATGGGCTCAATGGTAGGCAGCCGAACCGGCGATGTTGGGCCTGCGTCAGGCAGGCAGGACGATGAAGGTGAGGTCCTCTGGCTGCAGGGATTTGACCGTGACCGGGTTGGCCGGCTGATCCGTGCGGGGGTCGATGAGCGTCATCCAGCCTCCGCCGCGGAAGTACTCCAGCACGTAGGGGCCGCCGACCGGGACGTTGCCGATCATGAAGTCGCCATTGGCGTCGGACGTGCCGTAGTAGAAGGGCCCGCTGGTGCTGTAGCCACCGGAGAGCTGGGTGAAGTGGGTGCTCAACCGAACCCGACCGGAGGCACCGTGCCCGGCCGCGTCGACCAGGGTGCCGGAGACGCGCTGCGGGGCCCGCAACAGGCCTCGCGCGGTGCGTGCCGCTGAGCTGGAGCCATAGCCGGTGATCAGCCGCTGCAGCGTGGACGCGGCGTCCTGGTAGGCGAGCGCCGCGATCTCCACCCTGGCGGCGGCGAGCAGGGTCGACGGGTATGCCGCGTTCGCGGCCGCAGCGCCGCCATGTGCGGCCGCGTCGTCGAGGAGTGCCACCGCGTCGGGTGCGCGGTTCGTCGCCACCAGCTCGGCAGCGGCGCTGACCTCATCGGTGGCGCGCATCGCGGCGATCGTCGACACCAACGCGCTGGGTGGCGGACCCTGCGCCGCCTGGTCGAGCCGCCGCAGCGCCAGTTCCGCGTGGCCGGCCTTGATGGCGCTGGACGCGGCGTCGATCAGCAGCTGGGCGCGGGCCTGCGCCGCCTGCGCGAGCAGGGAGGGGTCGCGCACGACGGTGAGCACCGCGATGGCGGTGTCGACGTCGCCGGCGGCGGCCAGCTTGCGCGCCCAGGCGATGCGCGCCACCTGGGCGTGGTGCTCTGCGGCAGAGGAGGCACCCGGGTCGAAGAGCATGAGGAACCCGCTGCGGCCGGCGATCGCCTCGTCGAGGCTCACCGCCTGGGCCGGGTCGCCGCCGGCCAGCGCCGCGGCTGCGGCGGAGCGTCCATCCTCCGCTGACTCGCGGCCGCCGAGCAGCACGCCGAGCCCGATGGCGAGCACCGCCAGGGGCGCAACGGCCCGGATCCCGCGCGGCAGCCGGCGCTCGTGGGAGGCGGCGCGGACAGCGTACGGCGGCGGGGTTGGAGGTGGCGGCGGCGGCGCGTCGGAGAGCGGGTACGTCGTGGACGGCGGGATCTGCATCTTCCTGTGCGCAGACCATACCCGAGGGCGCATGCACCAACGACCACCGCCGGCGGTACCCTGCCGCGGGCATGGTGGTCCTTGACGGCGCTCCGCTCAGCATCGATGACGTGCTCGCGGTGGCCCGGCAGCGCGCGACCGTCGAGGTCGGCGAGGCAGCGAGGCGGCGGATGGCGCCCTCGCGGGCGGTGGTCGAGGAGCTCGACCGCAGCGACACCATCGCCTACGGGGTCACCACCGGCTTTGGTGCCCTCGCCGACCGGGCGGTGCAGCCGGCCGACCGTGCCGCGCTGCAGCGCCACGTGGTCATGAGCCACGCCGCGGGGATGGGCGCGCCGCTGGACGCGGAGGTGGTGCGGGCGATGATGCTGCTGCGTGCGCGCACGCTGTGCGCCGGGTACTCCGGGGTACGCCCGCTCCTGCCGGAGTCACTGGCCGCCCTGCTCAACAGCGGCCTGGTGCCCTGGGTGCCCGAGCACGGCTCGCTCGGCGCCTCCGGCGACCTCGCCCCGCTCGCCCATGCCACCGCGTGCCTGCTCGGCGAGGGCTGGGTGTGGGACGGCACATCAAGAGCGCCGGCGGCCGGCGCGCTCGCCGCACACGGCCTGCAGCCGATTGAGGTCGGCCCGCGCGAGGGGCTCGCGCTGATCAACGGCACCGACGGGATGAGCGCCGTCCTGGCTCTCGCCGTCGCCGACCTCACCGAGCTGCTCCGTGCTGCGGACGTCATCGCAGCGATGAGCGTCGAGGCGTTGCTCGGCACCACGCGGGCGTTCGCCGAGAACGCCGTCGCGCTGCGGCCCGCTCCCGGCCAGGCGGCGAGCGCCGCCAACCTGCGCACCCTGCTCGCCAACAGCTCGCTGGTGGCCTCGCACCGGGAGTCGCACCATGCCGTGCAGGACCCGTACTCCCTGCGCTGCACACCGCAGGTGCACGGCGCGGCGCGCGATGTGCACGGCTTCGCCCGCGAGTGCGTGGAGCGTGAGCTCGCCGCGGTCGTCGACAACCCCATGGTGCTCGACGGGGAGGTGGTGAGCGGCGGCAACTTCCACGGCCAGACGCTCGCCTACGCGGCCGACATGCTCGCCAGCGTGTGCGCCGACCTCGCCGCCATCAGTGAGCGGCGGCTCGACCGCCTCCTCGACCCCGCGCGGTCGCGCGGCCTGCCCGCTTTCCTCACCGCCAACCCGGGGCTGAACAGCGGGCTGATGATCAGCCAGTACACCGCGGCGGCGATGGTCGTCGAGCTGCGCACCGCGGCCACGCCGATCGCGGTGCACAGCATGTCGACCAGCGCGGGTCAGGAGGACCATGTGTCCATGGGCTTCACCGCGGCGATGCGCACGCGCCGAAGCGTGACCACCCTGCGCCGCGTGCTCGCCGCCGAGCTCGTCGCCGCCGCACAGGCGCTGGAGCTCCGCGCCCCGCTGCGTCCCGGCCCGGCGACCGCCGCGGTGGTGGCGTCGTTGCGCGAGCGCGTGGCCCACCTCGACGACGACCGCGTCCTCGCCAGTGACCTCGGCGAGGCTGAGGAGTGGCTGCGCGAGTGCGGCTGGCGCGATCCGCTGCGCGGCGTCGCGGACGAGCTGCGATGAGGGCCGGCCCGCGCCCTGTGCGCGCCCCTCGCGGGACGGAGATCAGCTGCCGCAGCTGGCAGACGGAGGCGGTGCTCCGCTGCCTCATGAACAACCTCGATCCCGACGTGGCCGAGGACCCGGATCACCTCGTCGTGTACGGCGGCACCGGCCGCGCGGCGCGCAGCTGGGAGTGTTTCGACGCCATCGTGGCCACGCTCCGCGACCTCGCCGACGACGAGACGCTGCTGGTGCAGAGCGGCAAGCCTGTCGGGGTCGCTCGCACCCACGAGATGGCACCTCGCGTGCTCATCGCCAACTCGCTCCTGGTGCCGCAGTGGGCGACATGGGAGGAGTTCTGGGACCTGGAGGCCGCCGGCCTGACGATGTACGGGCAGATGACCGCGGGCTCGTGGATCTACATCGGCACCCAGGGCATCCTGCAGGGAACGTACGAGACCTTCTCGGCCATCGCCGAGCAGCGCTTCGGCGGCAGCCTGCGCGGCCGCCTGGTGGTGACCGCGGGGCTCGGCGGCATGGGTGGCGCGCAACCGCTGGCGGTCACCATGAACGACGGCGTGGCGTTGTGCATCGACGTCGATACGCACCGCGTGCAGCGCCGGCTGGAGACGAGGTACCTCGACGAGGTCGCCGATGACCTCGACGACGCGGTGCGGCGCTGCGACGTCGCCCGCGAGGAGGGTCGCGCGCTCTCCGTCGGCGTGGTCGCCAACGCCGCCGAGGCGCTGCCCGCGCTGCTCGACGGCGGCCTCGCGGTCGACGTGGTCACCGACCAGACCAGCGCGCACGACCCGCTGAGCTACGTGCCGGCGGGGATGTCTCTGGACGATGCGGCGCGGTTGCGCGAGAGCGATCGCGAGGCGTACATCAGCGCCGCGCGCGAGTCGATGGCGCGGCACTGCCGCGCCATGGTCGCGTACCAGGAGCGCGGCGCCGAGGTGTTCGACTACGGCAACTCGCTGCGCGGCGAGGCCGTCAAGGGCGGCTTCGAGGGCGCCTTCGCGTACCCGGGTTTCGTTCCCGCGTACATCCGCCCTCAGTTCTGCGAGGGCCGGGGGCCGTTCCGATGGGTGGCTCTGAGCGGAGACGCGGCGGACATCGCGGCCACCGACGCCGCGCTGATGGAGCTCTTCCCCGAGCACGCCTCCCTGCACCGCTGGCTGCGGCTCGCTGCCGAGCGCGTCGCGTTCCAGGGGCTGCCGGCGCGCATCTGCTGGCTGGGCGCCGGCGAGCGCCATCGAGCCGGGTTGCGCTTCAACGAGCTGGTGCGCAGTGGCGCCGTGCGCGCGCCGATCGTCATCGGACGCGACCACCTCGAACTCCGGCAGCGTGGCCTCGCCGTACCGCGAGACCGAGGCGATGCGCGACGGCAGCGACGCCATCGCCGACTGGCCGATCCTCAACGCGCTGCTCAACACCGCCAGCGGCGCGACGTGGGTGGCGGTCCACCACGGCGGCGGCGTGGGCATCGGCCGCTCCATCCACGCCGGCGCCCAGGTGGTGTGCGACGGCACGGATCTCGCCGACAGGCGCATCGAGCTGGTCCTCCGCAACGACCCGGCGACGGGAGTCATGCGCCACGCCGACGCCGGCTACGAGGCGGCGGTGACCGCTGCGCGCGAGCGCGAGGTCCGGATCCCGATGCTCGGCGCCTCCTGACGTGAACATGCGTGAGTGGCTCGCGGCCGGCGGTGGCGACGACACCGATGTGGTCGTGCTCGGCGCGCCCATCTCCAGGGCGTCGATCAGCCCCTCACAGGCTTGGGCCACACCGCCGGCGTTTCGCGAGGCACTGGCCCGCTTCCCCACCTGGGACGCGGGGAGCAGCGCGGAGATCTCCCGCGTGACCGTCAGGGACGCCGGCGACGTGGAGGGTGACCAGCACGACCCCGACGCGTCGGCGGCCCACGGCCGCGTGGAGGAGGCCGTGGCGGCGTTCACGAGCACCCGCCCCACCGTTGTGGTCATCGGTGGCGACAACTCGCTGACCCGCCCGGCGTTTCTCGGCATGGGCACGGCGCGCCCTGAGAAGACATGGGGCCTGCTCACCCTCGACGCGCACCACGACTGCCGGCCGGCGACCAACGGGTCGGCCAACGGCACGCCCGTCCGCGAGCTCATCGAGGGCGGTCTGCGCGGCGACCGCGTTGCCCAGGTCGGCATCCATCCGTTCGGCAATGCCGGCGAGCACGCGCGGTGGGCGAGGGAGCACGGGATCCACGTCCACGACGTCGAGGCCGTCCGGCGCCAGGGCATCGAGACCGTGGTGCTGCGCGCGCTCAGCCAGCTCCGCGAGGCTGGAGCGCACGCCATCTACGCCGACATCGATTTCGACGTGGTCGACCGCGCCTTCGCTCCCGGCTGCCCCGCCAGCCTGCCCGGCGGGCTCTTCCCTGCCGACATGCTCGTCGCAGCCCGGCTGCTGGGGCGCCAGGAGGACGTCCTCGCCGTCGACCTGTGCGAGGTCGATGCTCTCGCCGACGTGGCGGGCATCACCGTGCGCCTCATGGCGGCGACGTTCACCGCGCTCTGCGCCGGTGTCGCGCTGCGCGTGCAGTGGGCCTCGCGGTGAGCCGGGAGCCGACACTGATCGTGCGCAACATCGGCGCCCTGGTGACGTGTGACCCCGCGCGCGGCGAGTTGCCGGGAGTGGTGCGCGACGGCGTGCTCATCGCGGCCGGCGGACGGCTCACCTACGCGGGCGACAGCGCCGGTGCCACGTTTCCACCGTTGTCGGCGGACGTGGTCGACATCGACGCCCACGGCGCCGCCGTGATCCCCGGTTTCGTCGACGCCCACACGCACATCGCGTGGCTCGGCCACCGCAGCGCGGAGTACGCGGAGCGCGCGGAAGGGGTCTCCTACGAGGAGATCGGCCGGCGCGGCGGTGGCATCCGCGCCAGCGTGCGCAGCACCGCCGCGGGCACCGTCGATGAGATCACGCGCGCGGCGGCCGCCCGGGCCCGCCGCATGATCGACTGGGGCACCACCACCGTCGAGGTGAAGAGCGGCTACGGCCTCTCGGAGGACGCCGAGATGCGCCAGCTCGACGCCGCCATCGCCGTCGGGCACGACGAATCCCTGCCCGACGTGGTGCCGACCTATCTGCCGCTGCACGCACCGCCGGACGGCGACCGTGCCGCGTTCCTCGACGAGGTGTGCGCCAGCGGCGTCCGGGCGGCGGCCGCGCGCGCCGGCTTCTGCGACGTGTTCTGTGAGGAAGGCGCGTACACCGTCGACGAGTGCCGGCGGGTGCTGCTCGCGGCCCGGGCCGCGGGCCTCGGGCTCAAGGTGCACGCCGAGCAGCGAACCCACAGCGGCGGCGCCCAGCTCGCCGCCGCGGTGGGTGCCGCCAGCGCGGACCACCTCGAGCACGCCACCGCCGACGACTTTCGTGCCCTGGCCGCGGCCGGGGTCGTCGCGGTGGTCCTGCCCGGCGCGGCGCTCGTCCTCGGCGGCCCCTCCCCTCCCGGCGCGGGTCTGCTCGAGGCGGGCGTCGGCGTGGCGATCGCGACGGACTGCAACCCGGGGAGTTGCTACAGCGAGTCGATGCCCTTGATGGTCTCGCTGGCCGTCGCCACCGCCGGGATGACGCCGGCGCAGGCGCTGGTCGCCGCCACCGCCGGCGGCGCCGCCGCGCTGCGCCTGCACGACCGCGGCGTCCTCAGGGCCGGGCTGCGCTGTGACGCGGTGATCCTCACCACCGCGGACTGGCTCGACGTCGCCTATCACCTCGGAGCCAACCCCGCGGAGACGGTGATCAGGGCGGGACAGGTGGTTGCCGGCGGCGAGCCGCCGATCCTGGTCGAGTGAACGCTGCACCGGCGCCCGACACGGCGTAGGGTGTCCACGTGATCACCGACGCCCTTCCCGGCCTGTGCGGCGCGGACATCGAGGTCCCCCTCGCCGACGGTTCGACGCGGCGCTACGTCAACCTCGACTGCGCGGCGAGCACGCCGGCGCTCGAGCAGGTGGTGAGCGCGGTGACGCGGGCGCTGCCCTGGTACAGCAGCGTCCACCGCGGCGCAGGTCACCTCTCCCAGGTCTCCACCCGGCTCTACGAGGCCGCGCGGCAGTCAGTGGCGGCCTTCGTAGGCGCGCGGGAGAGCGATTCGGTCGTGTTCGTCCGCAACACCACGGACGCGATCAACCACCTGGCGGCGTGCCTGCGCGTGCCCAGCGGCGCGACGGTGCTGGCCACCGAGATGGAGCATCACGCCAACATGCTGCCGTGGCGACGGCTGGGACCCGTGCAGCACCTGCCTCCGCCGCCGTCGTCCGCCGCGCTGCTCGAGTCCATGGACGCCGCCCTTCGCGCCGGCGGCGGCCGCATCGCGGTGGTGGCCGTGACCGGCGCGAGCAACGTCACCGGCGAGGTGATGCCGGTCGAGGCGATGGCGCGGCTGGCGCATGCGCACGGCGCGATCATCAGCGTCGACGCCGCACAGCTGGCACCCCACCGGGCAATCGACATGGCGGCCATGGACATCGACTGCCTCGCCTTCAGCGGGCACAAGATGTACGCGCCCTTCGGCGCCGGCGTGCTGGTGGTGCGGACCGGCCTGGTGGCTGAGGCGGAGCCCTTGCTGGCCGGCGGCGGCGCCGTCGACTTCGTCACCGTCGACGACGTGCTCTGGACGGGCATGCCGGACCGACTCGAGGCGGGCAGCCCCAACGTCATCGGGGCGATCGCGCTCGGGGTGGCGGCGAGCACGCTGGCGGCGGTGGGCATGGACCGGATCGCCGAGCACGAGCGGCAACTCCTCGCGCGGGTCGATGCGGGACTGGCCGACCTTGCGCGGGTGAAGCGGCTGCGTCTGTGGGCCGGCCCCTCGGTGGACCGGCTCGGCGTGGTGACGTTCACCGTCGAGGGGATGCACCACGCGCTGGTCGCCGGCGCGCTGAGCGCTGAGCATGCGATCGGGGTGCGCCACGGCTGCTTCTGCGCACACCCGTACATCACCCACCTGCTCGGCATCGACGCCATGGCGGCGGACTCGGTGCGCAGCTCGCTGCGCCGTGGAGAGCGCGCCGGCGTGCCGGGCGCGGTGCGCGCCTCGTTTGGCATCGGCACCACCGAGCGCGATATCGACTCCTTCGTGTCGGCGCTCGGCGAGTTGGTGGAAAACGGCCCGCGACTCGACTACCGCCAGGACGAGCAGACCGGCGACTTCGTCCCGGTGCGCGACGCGCGTACGTGGCCGGCCTTCGCCGGGTTGCCCTCGCTCGACACCGCCGGCCACGCCACCGCGTGCGGGCAGTTCTGAGTCAGCCGAGCAGCGCGGCGAGCTCCTCGGGCGTGGTGACCGGTCTCTGACACGCGAAGCTCTCGCACACGTACGCCGCCGGACGGCCGTCCACCAGCGGACGTTCCTCGAGCAGCTCGACGTCGGCGTCTCCCCAGGCGAGCACGACGTTCGGCCGCCACCTCGCCTGCACCGTCTCGACGAGGCGTCGCGTGCCCTCGTCGTCCGTCGGTCCGACGATGGCGACCTCGCGCGACGGCGCCTGCGCGCGATCCATCGCGCAGGCCAGCGCGCTGATCGCAAGGGGTGAGCGCGCCACCACCTGCGCCAGGGGACCCATGATCGCCTCAGCGCTGTCGCGCCGGCGCGCGTCGCCGGTGAAGGCCGCGAGCCGCAGCAGGGCCGAGGCCAGCACCGACTGGCCGGCCGGGATGGGGTTGTCATCGATGGTCCGCGGGCGCACCAACAGTGGCTCGGCATCTGCTGCGGTGTCGTACACGACGTCGCCGTCTGCGAAGCGCCGCAACGCGTCGTCGACGAGGTCGCGGGCGGCGGCCAGATAGGCGCCGTCGCCGCACGCCTCGTACAGGCTGATGAGCGCGTCGGCGAGGAAGGCGGAATCCTCGAGCAGGCCGGTGATCTTGGCGGCGCCGTCCTTCCAGGTGCGCAGGACCACGCCGTTCGGGCGCAGCTGGGTCAGCAGGAAGTCGGCGCAGCGCCGCGCGGCGTCGAGGTAGTCCGGGCGGCGCAGCGCCGTGCCGGCCTCCGCAAGGGCCGTGACCATCAGCGCGTTCCATGAGGTGAGGACCTTGTCGTCACGCGCCGGGGCGGGGCGCTGGCGCCGCACCTCGAGGAGGCGCGCGCGGATGTGGTCGAGGCGCTCGATCAGCGCGCCCTCGTCCATGTCGAGGCTGCGGGCCACCTGGGCGACAGGGAACGGCTGTGAAAGAACGGTGGTGCCGCCCTCGAAGTTGCCGGTGGCGGTCACGCCGAAGACGCGTGCCGCCCACGCACCGTCGTCCTCGCCGAGTGCCTCGCTCAGCTGCTGCGGCGTCCAGACGAAGTACGACCCCTCGCCGCCCGGCGAGTCGGCGTCCTGCGAGGACGCAAATCCGCCGTCGGGCAGTAGGAGCTCGCGCAGCGCGTGGTCGAGGGTGTCCTCGGCGACGCGGCGCCAGCGCAGATCCCCTGTGACCTGGTGCGCATGGACGTACACGCGCGCCAGCTGGGCGTTGTCGTACAGCATCTTCTCGAAGTGCGGGATCGACCAGGTGGCGTCGACTGAATAACGGTGGAAGCCACCGCCGACCTGGTCGTGGATCCCGCCACGATCCATGTGGTCCAGCGTGAGCAGCGCCGTGTCCAAGAGGCGGCGCGCGCCTGTCCCGAGGTGACGGCGCAGCAGGAAGTCGAGAGCCGCGGGGTGAGGGAACTTGGGCGCTGAGCCGAACCCCCCGTGGCGAGTGTCGGTCTGCGCGACCAGCCGCGTCGCCGCAGCCTCCAGGTCAACGGCCGAGACGGAGCCGGGGGTGAGCAGGGGCGGCTCGAGGGCGCGGCGCAACTGCGCTGCGGCCTCGGTGACCTCGCCGCGCCGATCCCGATACACGGTGGCGGCGGCGCGCAGAACGTGGTCGAACCCGCGCAGACCCTGGCGATCGACGGGCGGGAAATAGGTGCCACCGAAGTATGGCTCGCCGGCGGGAGTGAGAAACACGGTCATCGGCCAACCACCGTGACCGCTGATGGCCACCACCGCCTGCATGTAGATGGAGTTGACGTCGGGACGCTCCTCGCGGTCCACCTTGATGTTGACGAACAGCTCGTTCATGAGCTGAGCGATGCGCTCGTCCTCGAAGGACTCGTGCGCCATCACGTGGCACCAGTGGCAGGCGCTGTAGCCGACGCTCAGGAGGATCGGCCGGTCCTCGGAGCGTGCCCTGGTGAAGGCCTCATCCCCCCAGGGGTACCAGTCCACCGGGTTGTCGGCGTGCTGCAAGAGGTAGGGACTGGTCTCACGAGCGAGCCGGTTGGGCACTGAGCCACGCTAGCAGATGGCCGCTCGGGCTCCGGTTGCCGCCCGATGCCCAAAAACACGCCATCCCGTGTGACAGTTCGAACTCGACGCCACACAGGAGGAGCGATCAATGACCGAAGGACTTGCCACGCCACCCAGCCCTCGTAGGGTGATCTTCGAGCACGTGCCGCACCCCCGCCTCCGGCAGCGCCACGAGCAGGGGCCCGCGACCACCGCGGCTGAACGCGACAAGCTTGGCGTCAACGGCCGCATCGGAGTGCTCATTACCACCGTCGTCGGGACGATGTGGGCGGCCTACATCTTCACCGTGCTCGCTCTCATCAGCCTGCCAGGGGCCATCTCCAGCGGCAATACGGTCATCATCGTCGGCTGGATCGCGCAGACCTTCCTGCAGCTGGTGCTGCTGCCGATCATCATCGTCGGTCAGAACGTGCAGTCAGCCGCGGCCGACAAGCGGTCGGAACAGACGTACAGCGACGCCGAGGCCATCCTCCACGAGTGCCTGCAGCTGCAGGCGCACCTGCAGGCGCAGGACCATGTCCTGGATGACCTCGTGGCACGGCTCGGCAAGACGGCGTAGCGGCAGGCCGCACGCCGATCTTCGAGCGTAGACGGGTGCGCGGTTGATCGCCACCGGTCAGCCGGCCGGTGTTCGCGTGCGCGACGCGCGAGTGCCGTTGCGTGCACCGCCGTCGACGGCGACGAGCTCGCCGGCCTGTTCGACGTCGGGTACCGGCTCGACGGCGGTGACCGAGTTGCCGTCATGGCGGGGGCGGTCGAGCAGCTTCATGGTCTCCGCGACGATCTCAGTGGAGTGGCGGCGCAGCCCATCGCTGCCGTCGAACTCGCGGGTCCGCAGGCGGCCCTCGATGTACACGCGACGACCCTTCAGGCAGTAGCTCGCGCAGATCTCACCGAGCTTGCCGAAGGCGACCACGTTGTGGAACTCGGCGCTCTCCTGACGGTTGCCCTCGGCGTCGCGCCACATGGTGTTGGTGGCCAGTCGCATGCGCGTCAGGGTGGTGGACGGGCCACTGGTCGAACTCGGCGTCGCGGGTGAGATGGCCGACGAGGATGACCCTGTTGATCATCGGGATGCCTCCGTGCGTGGTTGTTGACCGGCTGTTGATGTCATCTGGTGTGGCGGGTCATGCCGTCTTGCGATGCACCGCGTGGTGGGCGGGCATGAGCGCGTGCTTCGCCGACCTCTCGAGGGTGTGCAGCATGGTGTGCGCCTTGCTCTCGAGGTGGGTTGACGTGTTCATCGCGCCAGGCACCTTGAGCAAGAGCCACAGGGTTGCCAGCGCGTACACCGTGGTGACCAGGCCGCCATCGGAGTTGAACTCGGTGGTGACCGCGACCCGGAGGATGATCAGTTGCACGGCCTGCATGAACACGGTGCCGAGAAACAGGCGCATCCAGGTGCGCGCGTGGCTGCGTGTGTCAGGGATGACGCTGAGGAGGGCGGCGAGCGGCGCGGTCACGATGAGCACGTTGAGGAGGGCTGTGCGAATCACGTAGGCAAGGACCAGGATCGCCATGGCAACCACGAGGGCGACCATGAGCAGCGCCTGGAACAGGTCCTGCCCGCTGACCAGACGGGCGATCGTCTCGGGCGACAGGCTCGGCGACCACGGCAGCGTGTCGCCGTTGAGCGGCCCGCCCAGGGAAAGCGCCACGCTGTCGAGCGCGTTGTTGAGGTCGATGGCCATCTGCATGAAGAGCAGCGAACCGTGGGCCAGGACAACGGCCAGCAGGACGCGCGGAAGGATCACCTTGAGGTCGTACTTCGAGCGCATCGAGCGCTCGAAGATGCTGCGCAGCGACGTCAACAGGATGACCAGCCCGATCATCGCGTCGACGGCGACGGCCAGCCCCAGGTTGAGGCTGACCAGGTTGGGATTGGCGGTGATGGGTCGATTGCCCGAGACGGTTGGGTCGACGGTGCGAAACAGGAAGCGGTCGAGCACCCCTCCGAGGTCGACACGGGCCACGGAGATGAGATGGCCCAGAAGTCCCACGACCGCCTGCAGGATGAACCCGACAGGGTCGGCGATGGCGTGCGCGCCGTTGGTGATGCCGTTGACCACCGACACGTCAGTGAACGCCGCCGGGGATGCTGGCGATGATGGCGTGCGTCAGCGTTCCCGCCACCTCGACGCCGATGGTGCCGAAGACGATGCGGCCGATCCAGCGCTTGGCCTCCATGACACTGCGCGGGTCGACGGCGACGATCTTGTACATGAAGGCGATCAGGAACGCGAGCGCGCCGATGCTGCCGATCAGTCCCTGCGCGAGCAGGATCCAGTTGTCGACGAGGCCCTTGAGCTGCGACATCGTGGCGACCTCCGAACCGCGGATGACGGTCGCCCCTCCGGCCGGCCGGTCAGTCGCCGGCGCGCCCCGCAGTGTACCTACACGGATTTGTGTATGTCAAGCAGGCGTGCGCACGAGGCGACGGAAGCTAAGGTCGCAGGGTGCAGATCCACGACAGCGAACCTGTAGCGGGCTCTTAGCCAACGACGTAGGCCTAGACAGTGACCAACCGTGGACACGACCCGACGTACCTGAGAGAGGAACAGTATTTCGACGACCGCAACCTGCGGCGACGTCAGGTGCTCCATGAACGATATTCCACCAGTACCGTCAGCTGGTCTCGCTGGCTTTTCGAGCAATTCGCCCCGCGTGTGAGCACTCCGGTGTCGATTCTCGAAGTTGGTGCGGGTACCGGCTCCCTGTGGGTCGCGAATGCGGAACGACTACCGAGGGGTACCACGCTCGTCATCACGGACTTCTCACCGGGTATGTTGGAGGTCGCCGAACGTCGAGTCTCGGAAGCGGGTCTGAGAGCTCAAATGGCGATCGTCGACGTTCAAGAGCTACCGCACGCGTCGGCGAGCTTCGACGGCGTGGTCGCGGATCACATGCTGTATCACGTCCCCGACCGGACGAAGGCTCTCGGTGAGATCGCCCGCGTTCTCCGTCCGGATGGCTGGCTCGTCGCGGCGACCAACGGCGCCCAGCACTTGGGCGAGTTGGATCAACTCATTGAGCGGTTCATCGGCTCGGATGCTGTGCTACCGGGTCTCCCGTTCAGCCTCGAGAACGGACCCGCCCAGTTGGACGAGTGGTTCGGAGCCGTCGAACTACGACGGTTCCCACCGCATGACTTGGACGTCACGGAATCCCAGCCGATAGTGGACTACATCCACTCGCTCCCTGGCGGCCATCGCCTTGACGATGCAGCCGCACAGCGCCTTCGTCAATTCGTGGGCGAACGGATTGAGGCGGATGGATGCTTTCGTATTCAGACGGATTCTGGGGCTTTCATCGCGTCACAACCACAGCGTGAGTGAGCGATGTAGCCATCCACGACGGACGACGTCGGCGCGATCGATAGGTCGATCGGTGGCCGCGTAGACCTCCTCGCCGGCCATCCAGCGTTCCCATTCGGGTCGCATCGTCTCACCATCTCGCTCCAGCCCGCGACGCAAACGCACCGGCTTCGGCGCATGGACCCAGATGCGGTACGCGAGGTACGGCTCGAACTCACGGCGCATCGCGCTGACGCCCTCGATGACAACGGTCTCTGGCCGTCGTGGCAACTCGATCCACTCAGCGAGCTCACGCATGTCCCAGTCGAAGCGCTGGTATCTCGCGACCTCGCCGCACGACAGCGGGGCGATCACCTGTTCAAGCAGGCGTGGCCACCAGTCGAACTGGTGATCCCAGCTGGCAAAGTCGTCCGTGGCCACCACGGGAGCGCCATTGAGAGCGGCGCCCAACGTTCGCGCGAGCGTGGACTTCCCAGCGCCCGAGCCGCCATCGATGGCGACGATTCTCGTCGCCACGGCAACAGGACATGTCGATGCTCGAACCGATTCGACAAGTGCGTCGATGTCATTCTTCACGTGGTGGTCACCCCTGCTGCGAAGCGACGGCGGCGAGCAGCTCGCGCTCGCGTGCGGCGCTCAGGCCTGCGTCGCGCGGCCGGTCCAGGCCCTGCGCGCGCTCCCACTCCAGGACATCCGCCATCAACTCCTCGCGCGGGCGATGGGTGAGCCCCTCTGCCTGCGCCGCCGCACCCGAGCGTGCGGACCAGCCCTCCCAGCCCGGCTGCACGATCCACATCGGCAGCGAACTCGGCGCCCATGTACTCCTGCACTCCCTGGTCGAGCAGCCACGCCGGGCTGGCGGCGATCACCGGCCCGGTGTGTCCACCGACCTGACGGGCCAGCTCGATCCAGTCATCAAACCGCATCACGGGACCGACGGCGTTGTACACGCCGTGCAGCTCGCTCTGTGTTGAGGCAACCAACCACGCGGCGAGGTCGCGGACATCCACCACCTGCGTGGGAAGGTCGGGTGAGTCCGGAACCAGCATCGGGTCGGCAGGCGCGCGCGCCGCCCGGGCCGCCCAGTACCCGGATCGCCCGGTGTGATCCCCAGGGCCGCCGATCAACCCGGCGCGAGCGACGAGCAGACGGTCGCCCAGTGCAGCGATCGACGCGCGCTCGCATGCCACCTTGGCGGGACCGTACTGCTCGCGGTCGACGCCGTCGGCATCCGTCGCGGGCACCACGTCGGCCGTCTCGTCCGCTCCGGGCTGCGCGTGCGAGGCGTACACGCTGCACGAGGAGACGTACACCCAGTGCCGGGCGCGCGGGCTCAGCGCCGCCAGAGCGCCGCGGACCATGCCCGGCTGCCACGACACCTCGATGACCGCGTCCCACTCGCGACCGCTCACCTCGTCGTACGCGCCCGGGTCGCGGCGGTCGGCGGCGACCAACGTGGCGCCGTTGGCAACAGGACCACTGGCCCCGCGCGCCAGGCAGGTCACGGCGTCGCCCGCATCCACGGCGTGGCGAGCCAGCTCGCGCCCGAGCCACGCGGTGCCGCCGAGAATCAGAACGTCCACGCTGCGGTATTGGAGCACGTGCGACACGTTCGGCCTGACCGGGGTCCAGCTGCCGCGATCAGGTTCTGTTCACAAGAATTTACTTGCCAGTGTCGGGCGATGTTCGTACCTTTCGCCGCGACGACGGTTCCGATGTGGGAGTGGCGTCGGGCGAGGAGGGGCACTCACTGCGTGGGTTCCTTCGACACCAACGTCAACCGCTACTTCTGGACGGACTGCTTCTGAGAGGCATTCCTCTCGATGTCCTCAGCGCCCGCGCAGGGCACACGCGTGAGCGCTAGGTCGTTGTGGCGAATGTTGCTTGCCGCCGCGGGACTGATCGCGGCCGCAGTGGTGGCATGGGTGGCCCTGCGCGGCGCGCATGCGCTGGGCGGCCCGGCAACTCCGCAGAGTACGGCCCGACTGCCTCCCGGCAGCTCGTCGGCGACCACCATCCCGGCCGGCGCTGCGGTGGTCGTCGATGGCGGTCCATCGCGCGGTTACGAAGTGGTGCACTGGGACGGTTCGGTTTCGCCCGCCGCAGGTCTGCCGGCCGCCATGGCACTCATCGACCAGTCACCGGATGGCTCGCAGGTGGTGGGCGACATCTTCACCAGCGGCAGCCGCGTTCGCTCGGTTCTCGACATAACCGGCAGGGTCGAGGGAAGCGTCGACCCGACCAGCGAGTTCCGCTGGGGGGACGACAATCGCCACCTGTGTCTGATGTCCAACCCGACTCCGTCGGCGGGCGTTCGCTCGGTCTTGAGCATCTCCGCACTGGGCGGACCACCGCGACCCCTTGCGGTTGCGGGGACCGGCAGCGGGTCGCAGGGCACCATGCATGAGGTGCTCGCCTGCAGTGTCAGCCACCAGCTGGTCGTGGTGCGCGACAGCCTGCTCAGCTCCAGCGGAGAGAACATCGGCACTCAGGCGACGTCCGTGCGCGGCTTCGCCACAACCGACGGCCGGCTGCTCTGGACCTACCGTGTCCCCGCGCCACCTCGTTTCGTGGCCGTCTCCGCCGACGGACAGTACGCGGAGGCAGAGACCATCGGTACAAGCGACCGGGTGGACATCGTGCGGCTTCCCGAGGGGACCATCCTGGGCCACGTGGACAATCGCATTGCGCTGGGTTTCAGCGCAGACAACTCGGAGGTGGTGCTCGCAACCCAGGGTCGCGACCCGGCGAACAGCACGGTCGAGGTGCGGCGCATCACCGATCTGTCGGTCCTGACGTCCACCCCCGGCCAGGTGATGCAGCTGATGGTCCGCCCTCGGTCCGCCGATATCTTCGTGTCGGTGTCCACCGCAACGGCCGGCGCCGGCCCAGCCACGGTGCTGCACCGGTTGATCATCCGGGCCAACGGCAGCGTGGTTGCAGTCGGCTCTTGACGGAGCCGCGGGCAGTCTGCTCCTGTCGGCATGATGACGCTCGCCGCCTTCGCTCGCCAAGCTCTCCTGTTCGGTCCGTCGCCCATCCATCCGCTGGAGCGGCTGACCAAACACCTCGGCGGTGCACAGGTGTGGGCCAAACGCGAGGACTGCAACAGCGGGCTCGCGTTTGGCGGCAACAAGACCCGGAAGCTGGAGTACCTGGTGGCCGACGCGCTCGCCCAGGGCTGCGACACGCTCGTGTCGATCGGTGGCGTGCAGTCCAACCACACACGCCAGGTGGCTGCGGTCGCGGCACGGCTCGGTCTGCAGTGCGTGCTCGTGCAGGAGAGCTGGGTCGACTGGCCCGACCCGGTCTACGACCGTGTCGGCAACATCCTGTTGAGCCGCATCCTCGGCGCCGACATCCGGATGGTGAACGAGGGATTCGGCATCGGCTTCAAGGCGAGCTGGGAGAAGGCGCTGGCTGACGTCGAGGGTCGCGGCGGCAAGCCGTATCCCATTCCGGCGGGAGCGTCCGACCACCCGCTCGGCGGCCTCGGCTTCGCCCGCTGGGCGCAGGAGGTGGAGGCGCAGGAGCGCTCGCTCGGGATCTTCTTCGACACGATCATCGTGTGCTCGGTCACCGGCAGCACCCAGGCGGGGATGATCGCCGGGTTCGCCGCACAACAGTCCCATCGCCGGGTCATCGGGATCGACGCGTCCGCCAAGCCCGCGGAGACACTCGACCAGGTGACGCGGATCGCCCGACACACGGCCGGGTTGATCGAGGTGGGCCGCGAGCTGCGCAGCGAGGAGATCGTGCTGGACGCCCGGTACCACGCGGGGACGTACGGCCTCGCCGACGAGCGCACCATCGAGGCGATCAAGCTCGGCGCGCGCCTCGAGGGGATGATCACCGACCCGGTCTACGAGGGCAAGTCACTCGCCGGGATGATCGACATGATCGGCCGCGGAGAGATCGATCGCACCTCGACCGTGCTGTACGCGCACCTCGGCGGCCAACCGGCGCTCAACGGCTACAGCTCACTGTTCGGGTGAGGATCGCCGACCGCCCTGTGCGCCGTCCTCCACCCACTCGGCTACCATCCGCGGACCGCGGGTGAGGGAGGCTGGTGATGTTCGGTCGTATGGCAGTTGCAACAGTGGGCGGAGGGACGCTGGGACTCGGCGTGCTTCTCCTCGCGGGCTCGTCGTCCGGTCTGGCCATGACCCCGGCCGCCACGACCAGCCTCATCTCCCGGGACTCGGGCGCAACCGGCACGATCGCAGACGGCCAGGAGCCGGCCCTGAACGGCGATGGCCGGTACGTCACGTTCGAAGTCGACCGGCAACTTCGGCGGCCTCAATCCGTCGCACTCCATCGAGCTGTGGCTCCGCGACCGCACGCTGCGAACCACCCAGCTGGTCTCCCGGCTCACGGGTGTCAATGGCGCGACTGCCGACAACGGCCCGACGTCACAGGGCAGCGGCGGCGCCTCGGTCAGCGCAGACGGCCGTTACGTGGTCTTCGACTCCTCGGCGATCAACCTCGCAGGCAGCACGCGCACCACCCGGTGCACCGGCTCGGCCACCGCGCCGGACCCCGGCGGTGGCCCGAACCTCAACGGGTCGCCCGATGACGTGTTCCTCCGCGACATGGTCGCCGGCACCACGAAATTGATCTCGCACGCCGCCGGCTCGCCCGCAACGATCGGCAACGACTTCAGCACCGACCCCCGCATCTCGGCGGACGGGTCGACCATCACGTTTGCGAGCGCGGCGACCAACATCAGCTCCGAGGCCCAGACCAACCCCAGCTGCCAGTACCAGATCGTCGCGTACCAGGTGGCGACGGACACCGCCACCATCGTGTCGCGCGCCACCACCGTGGGGGTGGTGCTCGGCGCCGAGGGCAACGCCACAGCGGACTCGCTCGGTCCGATGAACAGCACCGGGTCTATCATCGCGTTCTCCTCGGTGGCGTCCAACCTCACGGTGGACTCCCCGAGCGGCGGCATCTCCGAGGTGTACGTCCGCGACCTGTCGACCGGCATCACCACCCTGGAGTCGCGGGCCACAGGTGCGGCCGGGGCCGTGGCGAACAATGGCTGCAGCCACCCCACTGTGAGCTCTGACGGCCACCTGGTGGCCTTCTCGTGCGAATCGACCAACCTCAACGCCGCGACCTCGTCGGGCAACGAGAACGTCTACATCCGCGATCGCACCGCCAACACCACCACGCTGGAGTCGTATGAGACGTCAGGCGGCCCGACCGCGTCCACCTCAGCATCCTCGCCGGTGATGAGCGCAGACGGCAGTGTCGTCATCTACGAGTCCGAGGACGCGACGGCCAATGGCTCGGGCTCCACGCAGGTGATGGCCACCGACGTGGTCTCCGGGACCAACACCATCCTCTCCCGTGCCTCCGGCAGCACGGGGGCGCTTGGCGACAGCGGCACCACCGACATCGCCACCAACGTCGACGGCTCCGTGGTGGCCTTCGAGTCGGCGGCGACCAACCTGACCTCCGACACTCCGCCGGGCGGCGGCACGCACGCTTTCGTCCGGGGTTTTGTGCAGCCCCTGCCGACACCGACGCCGACGGCGATCCCGGTGCCATCGGTTGGGGCCGGCCTTGGGACAGCCGGGGGCTGGTCGGTCGGATGGCTGGCGTTCTTCGGAGGCCTGGTTGTCACAGCCGGCGCTGCCCTGGTGGGACGGCGGCGAGTCGATCACACGGGGAGCCCGCCGACCGCGCCCTGACGGCTCCGCTGGCCTGCCCGGCGATGAGCCACCGGCGACGCCTGGGCGTCAGCGGCCGGTGATCATCGACCCGCTGGCGTCCACCAACTCGAGAGGCATTGTCCCGGGTTCGCCGTCCGGCCGGAAGCCGATCTCCTGGAAGACCGAGTACACCGCCGGGTGAATGCGGGCGTCGAACGCCCTGGTGCATGCCTCCTCGGACTCCCACAGATCGACGTACTGGAGGTGGCCGTCACCGTGGCGAAGGCAGAGGTGGAGCAGGCAACCCTCGAGCGGCGCCGGCCCGATGCGGTCGACGACCTTGCGGTAGACGTCAGCGTCGATGGGCACGTCCTGGACGAAGGCGTAGGGTCGGTCGGCCATGATGGTCACCTCCTGCATTTTGCTCCGAGTGTCACTCGATCGGATACAGGTACACTAGGGCCAACAGTGACCACTGTCAAGCGCCAATACAGGTCGCCGCTCCGCCGGGAACAGGCCCGGCAGACGCGCCTGCGTGTCCTCGGTGCCGCCCAGCAACTCTTCCTGGAGAGGGGTTACCCGGCAACCAGCATCGAGGCCATCGCCGCGGATGCCGAGGTCTCGCAGGACACTGTCTACGCGGTGTTCGGCAGCAAGCGCAACCTGCTCAAACAGATGATGGACGTGGCCGTCGGCGGGGATGACGCCGACACCGCGGTTCTCGACCGCCCGGGACCGCAGTCGGTGCGGCGTGCCGGCGACCAGCGGGCCCAGCTGGCGGCCTTCGCGGCCGACGTCGCCGAGCGCGTCGAGGCGGTGCGGCCGGTGGACGACATCCTGCGCAGCGCCGCCGGGGTTGATGCCGAGGTGAGCGCGCTGCGTCACGACATCCAGAACCGTCAGCGGCGCGCGGCGATGACGACGTTCGCCGGCTGGGTGGCATCGAACGGCCCATTCCGCGATGGGATGACCGTGACCGACGCCGCGGACGTGATCTGGACCCTCACCAGCCCTGAAGTGCACCGGCTGCTGCGCGACGGCTGCGGTTGGCCGCGAGAGCGATACGCCCGCTGGCTGGCGAGCACCATGGTCCGCGAGCTGCTGCCGGACCGCACGCCCCCGGCGGCTAGGCGCGCGCGGCCGCCTCGATGAGTTCGGCGGCTCCCGCCACCCCGTGGCGCGACCTGATCCGCGCACCAGCCTCCGCAACGCGAATGCGCATCCCTTCGTCCCCGGCCACTCGATCCACCGCACCACGCAGCTCCTCGTCGGAGAACCCATACGTGTCGACACGAACGCCGTTGCCGGTCTCGTCGATCCGCTGAGCGTTGTCGTGCTGGTCCCAGAAGATGGGCAGCACCACCATGGGCTTGCCGAAATGCAGGCTCTCGGTGACAGTGTTGTTGCCGCCGTGCGTGATCACCATGTCGACCAGGGGAAGGACCTGCGTCTGCGGCAGGAACTCGGCGCCCCACATGTTCGGTGCCAAGTCGAAGTCGGCGTGACGTGGCCCGCGCGACACGATGTAGCGATGAGGTGTCTCCGCGAGCACCTCGACGAGGCGCTGCATCAGCTCGACGTCGGCGCTACCCAGCGACCCCAACGACAGGTAGATCAGCGCGGAGCCGTTCGGCCGCCTGCCCAGCTCGTCGGGGACCTCGAAACCCGTCTCGGTCTGACGCACGCTGGAGTCGAGACGGTGCCAGGTTGCATCGAGCGGTCGGGCAGCGACGTAGTCGATCTCCTTGGGGTACACGTACAGGTTCAGCCGGCCGGACGTGTGCACGAAGTCGAGCTCCGGAAGCGGTGGTGCGCCCTCCTGCTGCACCCAGTCGTCGAACTCAGCCCACAGGGGGCGGTGGGTGCGCACGTGCTCCTCGCGGAATGCGGTCCATTGCGCGCGGTCGTTCGACGGCAGCCCGGAGTACGCCGGCGGCACGTGCGGCCCGGGCACCTCGAGCGGGTTGCACGAGACGATGCGCACGTACGGGACGCCCGCGGTGAGCAGTGCGGGGAAGCTGACCACGTTGTCCTCGACCACGATGTCCGGGCGGACCTCGGTGAGAATGCGTTGCAGCTGCGGCTGGCAGTACCTGGCGCCGTCGATCAACGCCTGCCAGGTTGGCACCATGAAGTCCGCGAGCTGTTCGATGGTGGGCCGCCGGAAGGCGGGGGCCGAGTCGCGGATGAAGTCCTTCCAGAACTGCCCGGCATCCACCGGACCGTCCGCGGGGGGCGCCAGGTCCACCAGGTTCTCCTCGAACCCATGGGGCCGTAGCCGATCCCTCCACGATGCCTCGGCGGCGAAGACCACGCGGTGACCTCGCCGGCGCAGCAGGTCGCCGATGCCGACACAGTTGTTGGTGGGGCCGTGCGCCAACTCCGGCATGAACAGCACCGTCAGGGGCTCGCTGATATCCCACCTCGCCCTGGTTCGTCCGCAATCGTGGCGGGAACGGTAGCGGACGCGAGGCTGTGACATCGGCAGCGTGACGCCCCCGGACGCTCAGATCGGCGTGGCACACTGCCGCAATGACTGTTGCTGGCACGAGCGCCGCGGCGGACGCGTTCCTCCGTTACGTCAACCTCAGCTCGGTCGCCGGGGTCGAGCCGATCACGGTGGACCGCGGCGCCGGCGCCGAGCTCTGGGACGTCGACGGACGCCGCTACCTCGACTGCTTCGCGGGCATCTCGGTGGTGAGCACCGGGCACTCCCATCCGCGAGTGGTCGACGCCGCGCGCGAGCAGATGGAGCGGTTCATCCACTGTGGCACCTACCTGTACCAGGTGCCCATCGTCGGGACGCTTGCGGAGCGGCTCGCCGAGGTGACCCCGGGCCGGCTCGAGAAGACGTTCTTCTCCAACAGCGGCGCCGAGGCCGTCGAGGGCGCGATGCGGCTGGCCCGCGCCTTCACCGGACGGAGCGAGTTCATCGCGCTCGAGACGGGTTTCCACGGGCGCACCAATGCAACCCTCGCCGTCACCGGCAACCGCAAGCGCAAGCAGCACGGCGGGCCGTACCTCGGCGGCGTCTCCTTCGCGCCCGCGCCGCATCCGACGCGCTGCCGCACGTGCGGCGGACGCTGCACCCTGCGCTGCGCGGACGCGGTGGAGGACGTCATCAACTACCACACGTCAGGCGACGTGGCCGCGTTCATCGCGGAGCCCATCCTCGGTGAGGCGGGCATCGTGGTGCCGCCCCCCGGGTATCTCCGCCGCGTCAAGGAGATCCTCGACCGCCACGGCATCCTGCTCATCGTCGACGAGGTGCAGACCGGGTTCGGGCGCACCGGGCGCATGTTCGGCGTCGAGCACTTCGGCGTCGAGCCCGACATCATGACCATGGCCAAGGGCATCGCCAGCGGCTTCCCGCTCGGCGGCTTCATCGCCCGTCCCGAGATCGCCGAGTCGTTCCACCCCGGCGAGCATCTCTCCACGTTCGGCGGCAACCCCGTCGCCTGCGCGGCCGCGCTGGCCACTCTCGAGGTCATCGCTGATGAGCACCTCTGCGAGAACAGCGCCAGGCTCGGGGAATGGCTGCTGGGCCGCCTCACGACGCTCAGCGACGCGCATCCCGGCATCGGCGAGGTGCGCGGCCGCGGCCTGATGATCGGCGTCGAGCTCGTCGAGGATCGAGACACCATGGCGCCGGCCGGACAGCGTGCCGTGCAGGTGCGCACGGCGTGTCGTGAGCTCGGTCTGATCGTCGGGGTCGGCGGGTTCTTCGGCAACGTGGTGCGCATCCAGCCGCCCCTGGTGATCACTGAGGAGCAGCTCGAGGAGGCCGCCGGCGTCCTCGACGAGGCGCTGCGCCTCACTGCATGAGGACGATCGCGCACTGATCGGCGGGCAGGCAGTGCCGGGCACATCGAGCCGGCGGTCGCCCGTGTACAACCCGGCCACCGGCGCGCAGACGGCGCTGTTCATACGCGACGGCGGCGCGGCGCGCCGCTCCCAGTTCGAGGTGCAGGCCGGCATGGTCGGCGTCAACGTCGCGATCCCGGTCCCGGTGGCGTATTACAGCTTCGGTGGCTGGAAGTCGCTCTTCGGCGACACCCACATGTACGGCCCGGACGGCGTCCACTTCTACACCAGGGCGAAGGTGGTCACATCGCGCTGGCCCGATCCGAGCAGCGCGATCGACCTGGGGTTCCCTCCAGAACCGCTGACCCGCTCCAGAGTGGTTGCGCTCCCGGCGCCGGCTCCGCTGGCCGGCGGAACCAACGCGGCGTCGGCCCGGCATTTTGTAATCTGGTAATCGCCGCGACACTCCCACTGAGGCAGAACCATGGCCGTAGCCAGCCAGCAGCGCACCGTGCGCACGATCAACCCCTGGGTGGTGCTCACCCTCGTCTGCATGGCGCAGTTCATGGTGATCCTCGACGCCACCGTCGTGAACGTGGCGCTGCCATCGATCAAGCGCGGCCTCAGTTTCACCGACACCGACCTGCAGTGGATCGTCAACGGTTACACCCTGACCTTCGGCGGCTTCCTGCTCCTCGGTGGCCGGGCCGGCGACCTCTTCGGGCGCCAGCGCATCTTCCTCGCTGGGCTGGTCATCTTCTCGATCGCGTCACTGGTCAACGGGCTGGCGCAGTCGCCGACGATGCTGATCGTCGGCCGCGCGGTGCAGGGCTTTGGCGGCGCCCTGATCTCACCGGCAGCGCTGTCGATCATCACCACGACATTCGAGGAGGGCACTCGGCGCAACAAGGCTCTCAGCGTCTGGAGCGCGATCGCCGCCAGCGGGGCGGCGTTCGGGCTGCTGCTCGGGGGCGTCCTGACGCAGGCGCTGAGCTGGCGCTGGGTGTTCTTCATCAACGTCCCCATCGCGGCGATCACCATCGCGCTGTCATTGCGGATGGTCCCCAACAGCAAGGTCCGCGGCGACCGCGGTGTCGACGTCCTCGGCGCGGTCCTCGTCACCGGCGGCCTGATGTCGATCGTCTACGCGCTCGCCAAGGCGGCCACGCCAACGGAGGGGTGGACCTCGCCGATCGTGTTCCTCTTCGGCGGCATCGGCCTGGCTCTGCTGGTCGCGTTCGTGCTGACCGAGATGCGCTACCGCGCGCCGCTGGTGCGCCTGAGCATCTTCCGCCTCCGGTCGCTCAGCAGCGCCAACGGCGCCATGCTGCTGGTTTCCGGCGGCATGTTCGCGATGTTCTATTTCTCCGGGCTGTACGTCCAGATCGTCCTCGGTTATTCGCCATTGAAGGCCGGGCTTGCCTTCCTGCCGGTGTGCTTCGGCATCGGCGTCGGCGCAGGCCTGGCGTCACAGGCGGTGAAGCGCATTGACGTCCGCGCGGTGGCCTGTGCCGGCCTGGTGATCGGCGCCGCGGGGTTCTTCCTCCTGCAGCGAATCACTGTCACCAGTGGCTACGCCGACGTGCTGCTACCCGCGCTGGTGGTGATGTCGCTGGGCCTGGGCCTGACCTTCGTGCCACTCACTCTGGTGGCCACGACCACCGTGGCCTCGGACGACGCCGGGCTCGCGTCGGGATTGTTCAACACCTCGCAGCAGGTGGGCGGGTCGCTCGGGCTGGCAATTCTCGCCACACTTGCCGTCGACCAGACCAACTCGTTCTTCCGCAACCTCGGTCACGCGCCGTCTGCGCAGGACGGCCTGGCCGCGCTGGTGCAGGGTTACCGTGTTGCGTTCCTCGCGGCTGCCATCCTGCTGGCGCTTGGCGCCGTCATCGTGGCGCTGTTCATCCGGCGCAGGGACGTGGCCGGGATCGCCGCCGCGGCAGCGGCGGCGCGCGCGGAGGGGGTTCCGGCCGCCGTCGTCTGAGCAGGGCGGGTCAGGCAGCCAGCGCTTCGTCGATGGCGTCGAGCAGGTCGCGGACCTTGATCGGCTTGGTGAGGAATGCGCTGGCGCCGGCGGCACGCAGCCGGGGCGCGACCCGCTCGCCGGCGTCGGCGCTCAGCATGATCACGGGGATGCTGGCGGTGCGCTGGTCGGCCTTGAGCCGGCGCAGCACCTCGTCACCGTCGATGTCGGGCAGGTGTCTGTCGAGCAGCACGAGGTCAGGGTGATGCTGCGTGGCCAGCTCGAGCGCGAGGCCGCCCTGCATCAGCGGGATGACGCGCAGCGCGGGGCGGTGTCGCAGGGTGCGCTCCACGAGCTCGAGGCTGGCGAGGTTGTCCTCGACATAGAGCACCGTTCGTGCGGGCGGCGGCGCGGCCACCGCAAGCGCGGGTGCCTCCTGCCATGCGGCACTGGGATCTCTCGCGAACTCGAGCCAGAAGCACGAGCCGGTGCCGGGCTCGGTGTCGACACCGATGGTCCCGGACATGAGCTCGACGAGGTGCTTGCTCAGCGCCAAACCGAGGCCCGTGCCCTCGATGGTGGTGCGCTCGGCCCCGAGCCGGTCGAAGGGCTGGAACAGGCGGGGAAGCAGCTCGGGCGCGATACCGGCGCCGGTGTCCTTGACGGTGATGCGCACCCTGTCGCCGCCGGCGCGCCGCGTCGAGATGTCGACGTGGCCGCCCTCGTGGTTGTACTTGACCGCGTTGGTGAGCAGGTTGAGCACGACCTGCTTGAGCCTCTGCGTGTCGGCGAGGACGCGCGCGCCGCCTGCCTCGCGGTGCACCGCGACACGTCGCTGCGCGGCCGCGAGCGCCACCAGCTCGACGCATTCGGCGACGACCTCATCGACCGCGACGCTCTCCAGGGTCAGATCCTCGTGCCCGGACTCGATGCGTGAGATGGCCAGGAGCTCGTCGATCATGCGCAGCAGGTGGTCAGCCGCCTTGAGCACCATCGCGATCGACGCCTGCTGCTCAGGTCGTGGATCCTCCATCTCGAGCAACCCGGCGAAGCCGAGGATGACGGTCAGTGGTGTCCGCAGCTCGTGGCTGACACGCGAGAGGTACTCACTCTTGGCGTGGCTGGCTGCCTCGGCCTCCGCGAGCGCCTCCGCGACAGCCGCTTCGGCGCGCTGCAGCTTCTCGATGTCGCGGAGCGCCGCCTGAGCGGTCGCCGCGCGGGTGACGCTGGTCGAGGCCACGCTGCCGGCCAGCGCCACCACCGCCAGCACGATGGTCTGCGAGGCGAACGTCACCGCGGTGATGTCTCCGAGGACCAGCGCGAGCAGGCGAAGGAGAAGAGCGAGGACGGTGATGACGAGGGTCCAGCGCCGCGACAGGAACCAGGCGCCCACCAGGACGGGGAGTGCCCCGAGCGCCCCGACAGTGCTCGAGCCGCCGGTGGCGTAGTCGCCCACAAACACGGCGGCAACGGCGGCGGTGCAGGCCGCGGCGAGGACGGCCGAGGCTGCCCTTCCCCATGACGGTCGCGGCGCGAGACGGGTCGGCCACCCACGCGCCTCGTCAGCGCTCGCGCTCATCCCCTCAGGCTACAGGCTGCGAAGCCGTGCCGCCTCCGGGCAGGAGGGTTGTAACCGGCTGATATGGTCGCCGCGATGGGGGCTGAGGGCGTGACGTGAAAGCGCTGGAATGGCTGGGATTCGCCGTCGGGCTTCTGCTCGTCCTGGCCACCTATGCGAGCGTTCTCGAGACGACGATCGTGCCTCGCGGGAACCGCTCCGGGCTCACCCCGCTGATCCTGCGACTGGTCAACCTGCCGGTGCGGCTCGTCGCCTCGCGCATCCATGACTTCGAGGCGCGCGACCGCATGCTCGCGTACGCGTCGGCGGGCTACCTGGTGGCGACCCTGTTGGTGTGGCTGCTCCTGTTCCTGGTGGGCTACGCGCTGATGTTGTGGCCGTCGAGCCTCGACCTCGGGGACGCTTTCCGCACCGCCGGGTCGTCGATGCTCACGCTCGGCATCGCGGCGCCGCGCGGGGGCGTGTCGACCGTGGTGGTGTACCTCGCCGCGCTGACCGGCCTCGTGGTGGTCGCCTTGCAGATCGCCTACCTGCCGGTGCTGTACGCGGCATACAACCGTCGCGAGACGCTCGTGACGATGCTCGAAGGGCTGGCGGGAACGCCCGGCTGGGGACCGGAGGTGCTGGTGCGTTCCGCGTCGGTCGACAACCTCGACGGCCTCGACGGCATGTACGACCGCTGGATGCAGTGGGCAGCCGACGTCTCGGAGAGCCACAGCGCGTACCTGGTGCTCATGTACTTCCGCTCGCCGCACGCGCGGCGCTCCTGGGTCATCTCGCTGCTCTCCATCCTCGACGCCGCCGCGATGCACCTCGCGCTGTGCCCGATCACCGCACCCGGCGCGTCGCGCAACCTGATGCGGGTCGGGTACCTCGCATTCCGCCAGCTCGCGACCACCGCCGGGGTGCCGGTGAACGAGGATCCGAGCCCGGACGACGGCATCGAGCTGAGCCGCGACGACTTCATCAGCGCCGCCGAACGCGCGCGAGCGGCCGGCATGGAGTTCGAGCGCGAGCCCGACCAGGCATGGGTGCACTTCAAGGGCTGGCGGGTCAACTACGAGGAGGCCGCATACGCGCTCGCAGCAATCCTCGACGTGGTGCCGGCGCTGTGGTCGGGGCCGCGCCTGCGCCCCGGCCCGCCGCTCCCGCCGGTGACCCCGATCGACCGCCAGTCGCAGAACGTCGAGGTGAGCGAGATCCGCCGCATCGGCGCCCTGCGCCGCGAACGTCGAGCGGCCGAGCAGCGACGCCAGGCGCGCCACGACCACGAGCACGAGCGCGAGCACTCCGAAGAGCAGGGGATGGAGACCTAGCGTCCCGGCTCCAGCTGTCTGACCAGCTGGTCGAAGTGGCTTCGCAGCGCCTCCTCGAGCTGCCGGATCACCGCGTACAGGCCGGTGGCGGTGTCGCGGGTGCTGCCGTTGAGCTGACGGAGGGCGTCAGGGAGGATGGGGATCGCGCCAGAGCTCGGTGGCGCAGAGGCCGGGCTGGGGGTGGCTGTTGGCAGTGCCGCGGCCGCAGACGCTGACGCCGACGGCGCGGCCAGCGGCCACACCGCCGGGGCGAGCGAGACGTTGTGTGAGGTGAGCACGTGCACCACACCCCAGCCAAGCACCACAGCCGTCAGGGGAACCAGCACTCGGAGGGACAGCAGACGCATGGCGGCACACCTCTGAACGCGCCGCCCCTCCGTCGCGCTTCCACCCTGAGCCTGGCTCAGTATACACGACTTTGTGTATGCCGGATCAGGCCGCCGGCGGGGTGTGCTCCGCGGGAACGTTCTCGTTCGCGGGCGGCGGCGCGGGAGGGGTGCCGTCGCCGAAGGGCCTCCCACCGAGCGCCTCACGACCGTGCGGTGTCAGCCAGTTGTGCAGATCAGGCCCGGCCGGGACGATCCCCGTGGGGTTGATGTCGTGGTGCATCACGTAGTAGTGGCGCTTGATGTGGTCGAAGTCGACAGTATCTCCGAACCCCGGAGTCTGGAAGAGGTCGCGCGCGTATCCCCACAGCACGCCCATCTCGCTGAGCTTCTGGCGGTTGCATTTGAAGTGGCCGTGGTACACGGGGTCGAAGCGCACCAGGGTGACGAACAGCCGCACGTCCGCCTCGGTGATGGTGTCGCCCATGATGAAGCGTTGACTTTCGAGACGATCTGAGAGCCAGTCGAGGCGGTGGAACAGTCGCGCGTACGCCTTCTCGTACGCCTCCTGGCTGCCCGCGAAACCGCAGCGGTACACGCCGTTGTTGACGTCGCCGAAGATGAGCCCCATCACCTTGTCCATCTCGTCGCGCAGTCGCTCGGGATACAGGTCGGGCGCGCCCTCGCGGAAGTGCGCGGTCCACTCGGTCTCGAGGTCGAGCGTGATCTGGTGGAAGTCGTTGGTGACCACCTCACCACTGCGGGTGTCGACGATCGCCGGAACGATGATCCCGCGGTCGTAGCCCGGGAACCGCTTGAAGTACGCCTCGCGCAGGCGTTCGATGCCGAGCACCGGGTCGCGACCGCCTGGATCGAGGTCGAAGGTCCAGCTGCGCTCGTCGTGGGTGGGACCGGCGAGGCCCATGGACATGACCTTCTCGAGCCCGAGCAGGCGGCGCACGATGACCGAGCGACTCGCCCATGGGCAGGCGCGGCTGGCGATGAGCCTGTACCGGCCCGCTTCCACGGCGTATCCGTCACGGCCGTCGGCAGTGATCCGCGTGGTGATGTACTGCTCGTCGCGCTTGAACTCACCGCCCGGGCTGACGTACGCGGAGGTGGGTTTCTCAGCCATCGAGGTCATGCTAGCAACGCGGCACTCATGGTCAGACGCAGCAGCGCTGTGGAGGAACACGTTCGGACGATGGTGACAACGCGGAGTTCGGCTTATGTCGCGAGCTTGGCGACGGCGCTGCTGCTGAGTGCCTGCCAGGGTGCGTCGACACCCGTTGCGGCGACGCCGTTGCAGACAGTGGGCACCGCACCGACGCCAACATCGGCGTCGGCGTCGCCAACTGCGACACCGCACACCCTGCTCAGCTGCCCTGCGGCCCAGCCGCTCACCTCCCTCACGGTGCTGGCGCATACCGACATCAGCCCCGACGACCTGCTCGCGATGCCCGACGGCACCGTGTGGGTCAGTGACCCTGACAGCGGCAACGTCGAGCACCTCACCGCCGCCGGCCAGGTGCTGCAGCGATTCCCCGACGCACAGGCGCCGGAGGGCATGGTTGCCATCGGCGGGAGCATCGTGCTCGCCGAGCAGAGGCCCAACCGCCTGGTCGTCTTCACGCCGCCCAGCCCCACGCGCACCACCGTTCTGACCCTGCCGCCGCGAGGCGCCGCTGACGGGGTCGACGGCATCGGCTTCGACACGACGAGCAGCCTGCTGCTCATCCCCGACAGTCCGCACGGCACCCTGTTGAGCGCGACCGTCGACGGCACGGTGGTTCGAACCATGGCCTCTGGGCTGGGACGTGACGTTGCCGCCGCCGCGGGGCCCGACGGCGCCATCTGGGTGGCGGTGGAAGGAGCCCGCGGGCTGCGCCGGGTGCCGGCCGCGGGTGGCGCGGCGACCGCGGTCGGGGGCACTGACCTGACCCAGCTCGACGACATCATCACAGTGGGCTCGCTGCTCTACGCAACCTCCCTCACCACCAACGACGTCGTGGCCATCGACCCGGCCACAGGCGCCGACCGCGTCCTCGTCACCGGTGGGCACTCACTGCAGGGGCTGGCGCTGCTCCCCGGTGGCCGTCTCGCGCTGGCCAACTCGACGAGCCGGGTGATCGCCACCTTCGCACCGTGCTGAGCGCCATTCGGGTCAGGTCGCGACGTGGCTGGTTGTGGCAGCCTGTTCCCGTGTTGGCTCCCCGCCGCCTCCGACTCGTGTGCGCAGCCGCGGCGATCGCGACGGTCGCCGCGTGCGGGTCCACGGCGACGCCGTCGCCGACCGCGTCGAGGTCCTCCGCCAGCGCCACCGCCTCGACGACCGCGGCGCCATCTGCGAGCGCCACCGCGGACGCCTGCGCGGTGCCAGGGCAGTCGCCGCCGGCCAGCGGGTTCGCCGCCAGCTTCGTCACCGCGCTGGCGTTCGCGCCGGACGGCCGCCTTTTCTACACGGAGCGGGCGGGCAACGTGAAGGTGTGGCAGAACGGCGCCGCCAAGACCTTCGCGACGGTGCCCACGGTGACCAGCGGCGAACGCGGCCTGCTGGGCCTGGCGATCAGCCCCACCTTCAACACCGACCGGTACGTGTACGCCTTCTACTCCGGCACCAACCTCGCGGAGCAGCACGTCATCCGGTGGAAGGACTGCGCCGGAGTCGGCAGCGGCGGCACCGTCCTGGTGACCCTCCCCGCCGGTCCGGACTGCTGCCACAAGGGCGGGCGGCTCGTGTTCGGCAGCGACGGCATGCTGTACGTCACGCTCGGCGAGGAGCACACGGCGGGCGCGGCCCAGAACACCGCCGACCCGCGCGGCAAGGTGCTGCGCTACAAGCCGGACGGCAGCATCCCAGCCGACAACCCCTTCGGTCCGACCGACCCGGTCTGGGCGTTCGGGCTTCGCAATCCGTTCGGCATCGCGGTCTCCCCGACGGGGCAGATGGCGCTGACCAGCAACGGCCCGTCCGGTGACGCCGGCAGCCCGGGCACCGGCTACGACACGCTCATCCTGTCGGTGACCCGCGGCGCCGGCTACCAGTGGCCGCTCTGCTACGGCTACTCTCACCCGCTCCAGGGCGGGGCCGGCTGCGGCGGCCGGACGGCGCCGGACTGGAGCAGCGAGTCGGGCACTGTGGTGCCCACGGGCGCCGCCTTCATCGACAGTTCGGCGCCCGCCCCGTACGCCGGGCACCTCGTGTTCTGCACGTACGACGCCGGCATGCGCATCGTCACCCCGGGCAGCCCGCACGCCAGCGTGGCCACCGGGCCGTCGCAGTGCAAATTGGCCGTCGTCGAAGGTCCCGACCACGCCGTCTACATGTCCGACGCGGGTCACGTGTACCGGCTCGCCTGAGGCGAATTCGCGGCCGCGTCGCGGGCGCGCGCGATCCCGCGGTGGTGGGGATGGTGCGATGATGGGAGCGTCACAACCCGAATCGTCATCGCGGTGCGACCATCTCGCACCGTGACCGGAAGTTCTTCACCCAGTGTCTGACAGCGTCCCTCTGACCCTCCCCGCGATGGGCGAATCCGTCACCGAGGGCACCGTTTCCCGGTGGCTCAAGGCCGTCGGTGACAGCGTCACCGAGGGCGAGACACTGGTCGAGGTCACCACCGACAAGGTGGACGTCGAGGTCCCCTCACCGGCGGGCGGCATCCTCGAGGCGATCGTCGTCCAGGAGGGTGACACCGTCACCGTCGGGGCCACCCTGGCCACCATCGCCGCCGGGGCCAACGGCGCGGCTGCCCCGGCCGGTGACGCGCCGGCGGACGCCGCGGCCACCGCCGGCAACGGGTCCGCCGCCGCCGCCCCGCCATCTCCGCCACCCGCGGAACCTCCCGCGCCGACCCAGCCCACCGCCACCGAGCCCGCGCCGGCGCCCGCTGCGAGCAACGGGCCGGTCGAGGCCTCCCCGCTGGCGCGGCGCCGCGCTGCGCTGGAGGGCGTCGACCTCACCTCCGCCACCGGCACGGGTCCCGGCGGGCTGGTGCGTGGCGCTGACGTCACCGCCGCCGCCCAGGGCGCGCCGGCGGCCCCCGCCAGGAGCACTGCCCCGGTGGCGCCGGCCGGTCAGGGTACCGTCGAGCTGCGCGGGCCGGCCGCGTCGCTCGTCGAGTACATGGAGCAGAGCCGCGACATCCCCACGGCCACGTCGTTCCGAACGATGGCCGTCACCGTGCTCGACGCCCGTCGCCGCGAGCTCAACCTCGGGCTCACCACCGCCGGCAAGCAGATCAAGGTGTCGTTCACGCACCTCATCGCGTACGCGATCTCGACGGCGGCGGCGGAGCTGCCCGAGATGTCAGCGCATTTCGCGCGCACCGAGCAGGGCAGGCCCGCGCGCGTCGACAGCGGTGTGCACCTCGGCCTGGCCGTCGACAGCCGGCGCAAGGACGGCAGCCGTTTCCTCGTGGTGCCGGTGATCACCGACGCAGGCAACCGGACCTTCGCCGAGTTCCACGCCGAGTACGAGCGCCTCATCGATCGCGCCCGCAGCAACACGCTTGCCGCCGACGAGCTGCGCGGCGCCACCCTCACGCTGACCAACCCCGGTGGGATCGGCACCATGGCGTCAGTGCCACGGCTGATGCCGGGCCAGGGAACCATCGTCGCCGTCGGCGCGCTGGGATATCCGCCCGAGTTTCGCGACGCGCCGGACTCACGGCTGCGCGAGCTCGGCGTCGCCAAGGTCATGACCATGACGTCGACGTACGACCACCGCGTCATCCAGGGCGCGCAGTCGGGCGAGTTCCTCGGCCGCATCGAGGCGCTGCTGAACGGCGCCGATGACTTCTATTCGACCGTGTTCGAGAGCCTCGGCATCGGGCTGCCCGCGGCGGACATCCCGCGCACGACTGCCTCGCCGGCCACGCCGGCGCTGCCAGCCGAGGAGTCCGCGACAGGCGCGACGCCGTCGCGGCAGATGCTCGGAGCGGTGCAGGCGGCGACGTCGCTCATCAAGGCGCACCGCACCCACGGTCACCTCGGTGCCCACCTCGACCCGCTGGGCACGCCGCCGATCGGCGACCCGGCGATGGAGCCGGAGACGTACGGGCTGACGCCCGACCTCATGGAGCAGATCCCCGCCGACGTGCTGCGCGTGTACGTACCGGGGCGCAACCTCGCCGAGGTGCTGCCCAACCTGCGCCGCACGTACTGCGGGACGATCGCCTACGAGATCGAGCACATCGCCAGCCACGAACAGCGTGTCTGGCTGCGCGAGCACATCGAGTCGGGCGCGTACCGCATGCCGTTCAGCCCCGACCAGAAACGGCGCCTGCTGCAGCGTCTCACCAAGGTCGAAGCCATGGAGCGGTACCTGCGCCGCACCTTCATCGGCCAGAAGACGTTCTCGGCCGAGGGCGTCGACGCCATGATCCCGATGCTCGAGGGGCTGCTGACGACCATCGCGGACGACGGCATCGGCGAGGTGGTCATGGGCATGTCGCATCGCGGACGGCTGGCCACCATCGCGCACGTCGTCAACCGACCGTACGCCGCCATCCTCGTCGCCTTCGAGCGCGGCGAGATGCGGCGCGCGGTGGCCTCGCTCAACGACGCGCCCACCGGCGACGTCAAGTACCACATCGGGTCACAGGGCACGTACGTCACCGACACCGGCAAGGGAATCAGCGTGCGGCTGCTGTCCAACCCGTCGCACCTCGAGGCCGTCGACCCGGTGGTGGAGGGGTGGACGCGCGCGGAGCAGACCAAGCGCGGCTCGAGCGCGCTGCACGTCGACCCCACGGCGGCTGTTCCAGTGTTGCTGCACGGCGACGCTGCCTTCGCCGGGCAGGGCATCGTCGCCGAGGTGTTCAACCTGCAGTCATTGCGGGGCTACGCCACCGGCGGAACCCTGCACATCATCACCAACAACCAGGTGGGCTTCACGACCGACTCGAGCGACGCGCGCTCCACGCGCTACGCGAGCGACCTCGCCAAAGGATTCGACGTTCCCATCGTGCACGTCAACGCCGACGACATCGAGGCGTGCATCAACGCGGTGCGTCTGGCCTGGGACTACCGGCGTACGTACCACCGCGACGTGGTCATCGACCTGATCGGCTACAGGCGCTTCGGCCACAACGAGACCGACGAGCCGTCGTACACGCAACCGCTCATGTACCAGAAGATCAAAGAGCATCCCACCGCGCGCGAGATCTACATGCACAAGCTCGTCGGCGAGGGGCTGATCACCGAGGCGGACGGCGCCAACGACTTCGAGACCGCGTACAGCGCGGTGGCCGAGGCGCACAAGAAGGTCAAGGCGACGCTGGCCACCGACGTCGCCGAGGAGTCCGAGGAGTCCCACGCCGCCGAGACCGAGACGCCACGGCCGGCGACGCGGGTCCCCCGCGCCACGCTGCTAGCCCTCAACGAGCAGCTCATCGCCGCGCCCGACGACTTCCATGTGTACCCGAAGCTGGCCAAGCAGCTGGAGCGCCGCCGCGCCGCGGTCACTGAGGGCACCGGCATCGACTGGGGCACAGCGGAGTCACTGGCGTTCGCGTCGCTCATCACCGAGGGTCATCCGATCCGGCTGTCCGGACAGGACACCGAGCGCGGCACGTTCAGCCAGCGCCACCTCGTGTTCCACGACGACCGCACCGGCGCGCAGTGGGTGCCGATGCAGCACCTGGTGGGCGCGGAGGCGACGTTCGAGGTCTACAACAGCCCGCTCAGCGAGGTCGGCTGCCTCGGCTTCGAGTACGGCTACAGCGCGGCCGATCCTGCCACCACGGTTCTCTGGGAAGCGCAGTACGGCGACTTCGTCAACAACGCGGAGATGGTCGTCGATCAGTTCATCTCATCGGCGAGGGCCAAGTGGGGCCAGCTGTCGCGACTCACCCTGCTGCTCCCCCATGGCTATGAGGGCAACGGTCCCGAGCACTCCAGCGCGCGCCTGGAGCGGTTCCTCCAGCTCGCCGCCCACGGCAACATGCGCGTCGCCAACTGTTCGACGGCCGCACAGTACTTCCACCTGCTCCGTGACCAGGCGCTCGGCCCAACGGCGCGACCGTTGGTCATCATGACCCCCAAGCGCCTGCTGCGACTCAACGAGTCGTCGTGCACGCTCGACGAGCTCGCCGACGGCGAGTTCCGCGCTGTTCTGGATGACCCGGTGGTCTCGGCGTCCGAGGAGCAGCGCAGGAAGGTGCACACGCTCCTGCTCTGCACCGGCAAGATCTACTACGAGCTCGAGTTGCATCCCGACCGCCGCGAGGCCGAGGATCTCGCCATCGTCCGCATCGAGCTGCTCAACCCGCTGCCCGTCGACGAGGTGCTCGCGCTCATCCGCACCTACCCGAACCTCGAGCAGATCTACTGGGTGCAGGAGGAGCCGGCCAACATGGGCGCGTGGCCGCACCTGTCGCGGCCGATCGGCAAGCGCCGTCCGTACGACATCCGCTGGGACTACATCGGCAGGCCGCGGCGGGCCAGCCCGTCCGAGGGATCGGCCGGGTCGCACCACATCGAGCAGGAGCGCATCGTCAACAGCGCCATCGCCTCCTCACCCATCCTGGTGCGCAAGGGCGGTGAGGCACAGATGCAGACCGCCGACCTCAAAGCGTCGTCGGACCCGAAGACCGCCGGCGAACTCGTGAGCCCCCGGGTCGTCGTTCTGGGCGGAGGCCCGGCGGGAGACGTGGCCGCCCTGCGTTCCGCGCAGCTGGGCGCCGACACAGTGCTCATCGAGCGCGCCGAGCTCGGTGGTACGTGTCTCAACTGGGGCTGCATCCCGACCAAGTCGCTGCTGGCCGGGGCTGACCTGCTCCGCAGGATCCGCGACGCATCCGACTTCGGGATCATGGTGCCTGAGCCCACCATCGACTTCACGCGGATGATGGCGCGCAAGGAGGAGGTGGTCCTCAAGATGCGCTCCGGCGTCGAGGCGGCCTGCAAGCGCAAGAAGGTGCGCGTGGTGCGCGAGCAGGGAGTCGTCGAGGGCGACGCTGTGGTGGCCGGTGGTGAGCGCTTCGAGTTCGACCACCTCATCGTGTGCGTGGGCACCGCGGCCAGCGGCCTGCCCGGCATCGACATGGACCACCCGCGCGTGGTGACGTCCGACGGGATCCTGCGACTCGAGACGATTCCCGAGAAGATGCTGGTGATCGGCGGCGGCGTCATCGGCTGCGAGTTCGCCAGCCTGTTCGCGCCGCTGGGCGCCCAGGTCACCGTCGTCGAGGTGCTGCCGCAGATCCTCACCGGCGTTGACCCGCGCATCGTCACCCAGTTCCGCAAGCTCGTGGAGGCGCAGGGAATCACCTTCCACACCGGTCGAAGGGTGGAGACGGTGGACTACGGCGACGCCTCGCTGACCGCGCACCTCGACGACGGCACCGAGGTGGACGCCGACCTGCTGCTGGTGTCGGTCGGCCGCAAGCCGGAGACCGGCGGCATCGGGCTGGAGGACGCCGGCGTGGTCGTCGACGAACGCGGTTACGTCGAGGTCGACGAGCAGCTGCGCACCGCCAACCCGAAGATCTGGTCGGCCGGTGACTGCATCGGCGGTCTCCAGCTCGCCCACCTGGCCAGCGCCGAGGCCGCCCGCGCCGTGGAGAACGCGCTCGGCCACCACGTCATGGCGATGGATCGCACCGTGGTGCCGTCGTGCATCTACACCCACCCAGAAATTGCCATGGTCGGCCTCAACTCAGAGACCGCCAAGGCCGCCGGTCACGAGGTGAAGGTGGGCCAGGCGCGATTCCTCGGCAACGGCAAGGCCCTCGGTGAGGGCGAGCCGGACGGCGTCGCGCAGCTGTACGCGGACGCCGGGACCGGCCTGCTGCTGGGCGCCACCGTCATGGGTGTGCACGCCGTGGAGATCGTCCACGAGGTGGGCGTGGCCATCTCGGACGGGCTCACGATGGACGAGCTCGGCGCGATCATCCACGCGCACCCCACCGTCAGCGAGACCATCATGGACGCCGCCGAGCAGGGGGCCGGGGTCGCGCCCTACCTCTCGTCGACTCCGGCTTAGAACTCGCTCTTGAGCCGGGCGTCGCGGCGCCGGAGACGGCGCACGGTCACGAGCCGTCGGGCCGAGATGGCCTCGCGAACCATGAGCACCACGAAGAACGCGCCCACGGCGAGCAGCACGCCCCCGAGCCAGCGGGGGCTCAGCACGACGGTGGTCGTCCCCGCCGCGATGGCCAGGGACGCGGCCAGCCCGAACCCCGCGGTCAGTGCCAGCCGCGACAGCAGCGAGGCGGCCTCGCGGGCCTCACGGACGCGCCGCGCCACGTCCGGGTTGCGTCCCGTGGCGGCGCCAAAGGCGCGCTGGGCGGCGGAGCGCCGGCGGTTGCCGAGCAGGCGCCAGAAGAGGAACCCTGAGAGCAGTCGGATCAGGAACGCCCACGGCATCAGGACATCATTGTGGTCCCACGGGAATCGCCACCGGCGTCTGCTCGTGTGGCGAGATTGCAAGCCGTGGGCCCTGCTATCGTCGGCCACCCACCGCACGGAGGTACTGCAATGGTCCGGGCGTACGTGCTGATCACGGCGACCGCCGGCAAGGCCCTGGAGGTCGTCGACCGGCTGCGCTCGTCGCCCGGCGTGGTCCACGCCGACGCCATCACCGGCGAGTACGACGTCATCGCCGAGGTGGAGGCTGAAGACATCGCCGGCGTCGGCCGGTTGGTCGTCGAACGGGTGCAGACCAACGGTGTGCTCAAGACGATCACCTGCCTGGCGGTTCAGTAGCACCTTGGCGGTCGGCGCCCACTCCGCGGCCGGGCTCGGCGGCCTCGTCTCGGAGTCGCGGGCGCTGCTCGGCGGCAGCGCCCGGCTGCGCCGCTCGCTGTGGTTCTGGCTCGGCGTCGGGCTGGTGCTCAGTGAAGCGTTCACCGTCGCGCTGGCGCTCCTCCACGACCGCGCAGCCCTGGCGCCGCTGGCGGCCGGTTCGGCGGGATGGTGGGCCGCCGTCTCCGTCTTCCTGGTGCTGGGAGCACCGCTGCTGCGCACACCTGATGGAGTGCGGATCGACCGCTACGGGATCCCCAACGGGCTCAGCGCGATCCGCGCCTGGTTGTGCTTCCCCCTGATCCTGTGCGCGTCGCTGTCGCTACCGGGCTCGATCGGCCTGTACCTCTGGTGCGCCGTGGGCGGGAGCACGGGGATGCTCGACTTCGTCGACGGGTACATCGCGCGGCGGTTCGGGCCGGTGACCGCCCTCGGCAAGGCGCTCGACCCTGCCATGGACGTCCTCTTCTTCGCGATGGCCGCGGTCGGCAACTGGCTGCTCGGCATCGCCCCCGGGTGGCTCGCCGCGGGGATCCTCGTGCGCTACCTCGGCCCGTTCCTGGTGACGCCGTTCATCTTTCTCGCCGGCAAGCGTCCCGAACTGGTCCACACCGTGTGGGGGCGGCGCAACACCGCCGCGATCGGCCTGGTGCTCTTCATCCTCATGATCGTCCGGCTCAGCGGCGGGCCGGTGAACACGGTGGCCCTGGTCATCTCCATCCCGCTTCTGGTGCCGACGTTCGTGCTGCACAGCGCCGCGCTGCTGCAGCGCACCGTCCAGGCGCCACGCGCCACCTGACCGTGCGGTCAGCGCGCGGAGCGCAGCCGCCGCAGCACAGCCTCGAGCCAGGCCGCCGGGGTGTCACCGGCGGCGGGCGGCGACACGCTGGCGCCGAGGCGGTCGAGCAGCAGGCTCAGCTCGTCGTCGCCGAGGTTGGCGGCCAGCACCCCGGCGAGCTCGTCGGCGGTGGCGACGACCACGCTGTGCGGCGACTCGGTGGTGAACTCGTCGACCACGTGCTCCCAGCGGTCGCCGTCGACCGCCCAGTCCTGGTGGAAGTAGCCGGCGAGGAGTTGGTGCAGCTGGGGGCACGCGTGCACCGGGTCGTCGAGGATGTCCTGGCGCGACATGGCTGAGCCTCCGTTGCTCATGGGTGGCGAGGATAGGCGTCGGCGTCGCCGGCGACGGTGACCGGGTAGGCGGTGAGCACCGCGAACCCGGACGGGTAGGCGGGGTCGCGCCTGAGCACGACGCGGACGGCGGTGGCAGGCCGTGGAGGCAGCCCCGCCTCCCACTGGCTGCGCCGCAGCTCGTCGCCGACCACCGCATGGAGGTCGGCGCTGATGGCGAGCCGGGGGCGGGCGCCGCGGCGCCACCGTTCCACCTCGCGGCGATTGGCGGCGACGCACGACTCCACACACCGCTGGGCGGTGGGGACATCCGGGAAGGCGCCCGTGGCCTCCAGCCACGGGTGCTCCGCGAGCCGCTGTGCCTCCACCTCGGGGGTGGTGCCGCAGTGGCGGGAGACGGTGTGGCCGTCGCCGCGGTGCTCGTACACCTCGAGCGGCTCGACGGTGATCGGCGTGCGTGGATGCAGGCCGCCATCCAGCTCCATCACCGCTCCCCACGTGCACAGCGACCCATGCGGGCCACCGTGCGCCACGCGTGCGGACGGGCCGAGGACAAAGACGGCAGGGGCCGACCCCGCTCAGGAGTGCCGAAGCGCCCCGCGGTCCAGCGCAGCGGTCGCCGGTGAACCAAGGGCCGGGTTCCGCCACGCCAGCAGGCCCAGGCGCGCCGCAACTCCCACCGCAACCGCGATGCAGGCGGCCCACGGCAGCCATCGGCGTGGCACTCGGGGCGCCGATCCGCTCATGTGCTCACGAGGGTCGGGGATAATCCGCGCGCTGTGCAGGCCGTGGTCAAACCAACCGCCGCACCCGGATTCGTGCTCGCCGACGTTCCCGAACCGGAACCGGGCGACGGCGAGCTCCTGCTGCGCGTGGCGGCGGCGTCGGTGTGCGGCACCGATGTTCATCTCCACGACTGGAACGCATGGGCCGCGGCTCGCGTCCACCCGCCGCGGGTCATCGGTCACGAGCTCTGCGGTGTGGTGGTGGGTCGCGGCCGCGGCGCCGACCTTCCCGACGGACGCAGGGTCGCCATCGAATCGCACATCGTGTGCGGCCAGTGCAAGTCGTGCCTGCGTGGTGACTTCCACGTCTGCCTGAACACGCGCATCCTCGGAGTCGACGTCGACGGTGGCTTCACCGCCCTGGTGGTGGTGCCGCAGGCCAACGTGTTCCCGATCGATGACGACATCAGCGCCGACGTCGCCGCCGCGCTGGAGCCGGTCGGCAACGCCGTGCACGCGTGCTCGTACGGCGACCTGGCCGGCCGCACCGTGGCGGTGTTCGGATGCGGACCCATCGGCTGCGCGGCCATAGCGATCGCGCGCGCCGAGGGTGCCACGGCAGTGATCGCCATCGACCGCAATCGCTACCGGCTCGACCTCGCCGAGCGGATGGGCGCGACCACCCAGCTGATGGCGGACGACAACATCGAGCGCAGCGTCCGCACCGCTGCGGCGGGCGCCGACATCGACTGCGTGCTGGAGATGAGTGGCGCGCCGAGCGCTGTGGTGGCGGCGACACGCCTGGTGCGCCCCGGCGGCTGGATCAGCCTGCTCGGCATCGGGGACGAGCCCACCGCGCTCGACCTCTCCAACGACGTTGTCATGAAGGGGATCAGCCTCAATGGCGTTGTCGGGCGGCGGCTGCCGCAGACATGGGAGGCGACCATGGCATACGTGCGCAGCGGCGCCGTCGACGCCGGCGCGCTCGTCACCCACCACCACGCCATGAGCGAGATCGAGGCGGTGATCGAGCTGATCAAGTCAGGTCAGTGTGGGAAGGTGTCGCTGCGCCCTGGATGAGAATCAGGCGGCATCCGCCAGGAATCGTCGCACCGCGGCGGGCGAGGTGAGCCGCACGAACGTCAGGTGTGCCCAGCGCGGGTCGGCCATCGCGGCGGCGTAGCGCCGTCTGTACTCGGCGTGCTTGATCCACGACCAGAGGATGATCGACCGCTCAGGGTCGGTCGACAGCAGGTTGCACAGCCGCTCGCGGTTGCCGTTCCACAGCTCGCGGCGCGTCACCATCCGGCTCAGCGTTCTCCAGGTGATGCGCGGCATCACCACGCGACGGGGAAGGTCGAGCCACACCACAGTGTCGGCGCGATCCCAGACCTGCTCGCGCACCGCTACGTAGTTGCCGTCGACCACCCAAGCATCGCCTGCGGTGACGGCCAGAACCTCGGCTCGGAACTGGTCCTCGGACAGCTCGCGCCAGCCGGCGAGGTGGAAGATGCTGTCCAGCTCGACATTGGGCACGGCCAGCTGCGCAGCGAGGCGCGCCGCCAGCATCGACTTGCCGGAGCCGGCGTTGCCCACCACCGCGACACGTCGCACGGCGTCAGGTCCGGGCGCGCCAGCCGATGACCGCCGCGAACACCAGGGCCGCCGCGCTCCCGAGCCCCAAGAAGTACCCCGGGCCGAAGAAAGGGCCGACGTGCAGGGAGACGCCGCGCCTGCTCCAGTCGAGGTAGTCGATGAACATGCCGTTCACCGTCACGAACGCCAGCACGATCACGGCAACGGACAAACCGAGGCCGGGTTCGCGGACGAAGCTGAGGATCGCCAGCCCAGCGGCGACGACTGCGACGAGAACCAGCCAGCTGGCCGTGTCCCAACCGGTGAGCACCGCGAGGATGTCGGGCCCGTAGAAGGCCGGGTTGGGGATGAGGAGGTGGTGCCACACCAGCGGCGTCGCCGCTGCCCGCCATGGCCGCCGCGAGCGCCAGCGCTCAGCGCCAGGCGCGCGACGGGCGGTCGGGCGCCGGATGCTCGTTCAGGCTGGCCCACCATCTCTACGCGGCGTCCGAACGCGGACGCCGATGCGGTTGCATGACTGCGCACTCCTAGCGACGTGGCGGCGCCCAGCGTAGCAAGGTCAGGTCGCGGACGCCGCGGGGGTGGAGGGAAGCCCGTCCGTCTCTTGGGCACCCCGTCCTCGTATCGTCTGAGCATGGCCATCGAGTCGATCGAGACCTCGGACGCGGTCCGTTACCTCGACGCCTCCCTGCAGGAGGACCTCGACACGCTGCGCAACGAGGGCCTGTTCCGGCCTCTGCGCGTGCTCGAGTCGCCGCAGATGGCCGAGGTGGTCATCGGCGGGCGGCGGCTCATCAACCTCTCCTCGAACAACTACCTCGGGCTCAACACGCACCCGCGGCTCATCGAGGCGGCCGTCAAGGCGGCCAGCGAATGGGGCGCGGGCAGCGGCGCGGTGCGCACCATCGCCGGCACGCAGTCGATCCACGAGGAGCTGGAGGCGCGACTGGCGACCTTCAAGCACACCCAGGCCGCGCTCTGCTTCCAGAGCGGGTACACGGTCAACGTCGGAGTCATCGGCTCGATGCTCGAGGCCGGAGACTGCGTGGTCAGCGACAAGCTCAACCACGCCAGCATCATCGACGGCATCCGGCTCACCAAGGCCGACCGAATCCTCTACGAGCACGTCGACGTCGACGACGCCGAGCGTGCCCTGAAAGAGGCGCGCGACAAGGGATATCGGCGCGTCCTGCTGATCACCGACGGCGTCTTCAGCATGGACGGCGACATCGCGCCGCTGCCCGAGCTGGTCGAGCGTGCCGAGAAGTACGAGGCCGCGGTGATGGTCGACGACGCGCACGGCACCGGGGTGCTGGGGCGCAACGGCCGCGGCAGCACCGACCACTTCAACCTGCACGGCCGCGTCGCGCTGAACATCGGCACGCTCAGCAAGGCGGTCGGTGTCGTCGGCGGCTACGTGGCCGCGTCGCAGACGGTGCGCGACCACCTCATCCACAAGGCGCGGCCGTTCCTCTTCTCGTCGTCGCATCCGCCCGCGGTGGTGATGGCCTGCATCGCCGCCATCGACGTGCTCGAGCAGGAGCCCGAGCTCATCGAGCGTCTCTGGGTCAACGCGCGCCACCTCAAGAAGGGCCTGGCGGACCTGGGCTTCGACATCGGCACGCAGCCAGACCCCGATCACGCCGGTGATGTGCGGTGAGGCACCGCAGGCGATGGCGCTCAGCGACGCGCTGCATGGAGCGCGGCGTCTTCGCGCAGGGCATCGGCTTCCCCACCGTGGCGCGCGGCAAGGCGCGGGTGCGCACCATCGTCACCGCCACCCACACCACCGCGCAGCTCGACGCCGCGCTGGCCGCCTTCGACGAGTGTGGCCGAGCCCTCGGCCTGCTCTGACGGCCACCGACGGCGTAACCCGGTGCTCTGATGTGAGGCTTGTGCCGCTGACTCCTCCGACCAGTGCGGGGGCGCTGAGGTGGCCCACCTCAGCGCCGACGAGCTGGAGGCGGAGCGCCTGATGATCGAGGCCGCGCAGCGCGACCGGGCGGCGTTCGCGCCGCTCTACGAGCGCTACGTCGATCAGATCTTCGCCTACGCCCACACGCTGACCAGGAACCGGGAGCTCGCCGAGGACGTGACCGCCTCCACCTTCGCCAAGGCCATCGAGGACCTGCCGCGCTTCGAGTGGCGCGGGGTGCCCTACTCGGCCTGGCTGTACCGTGTGGCCGCCAACCTCGTGGCCCGGCAGGCTCGCCGCCCAGCGTGGGTCGACATCGACGCGCACCAGCCCGTCGACAGCGCATCGCCCGAGGTCATCGTCGAGCAGCGCGACCGCGAGGCAACCGTGCGCGCGGCGGTGGCGACGCTCCCCGACGACCAGCGCCAGGCGGTGCTGCTGCGCTTCGGCGGCGACCTGCGCAACCGCGAGATCGGCGAGATCATGGGACGCAGCGAGGGAGCGGTGAAGCTGCTGACATTCCGCGCCATGACCACGCCTGCGCAAGGAGCTCGGGGCGCCGCTGCCGGCGGAACGCGATCGTTGGAGGGACGCCGATGACCACCGCAGACATCCTCGACCGCGCCCTGGAGGCGGGCACGGGCAGGCGCGCGCCCGCGTCGGTGCGCGGGCTCGTCGACATGGCCGCGCGAGGTGGCCCAGGCGCTGACGTCGTCCCGGCTCAGCCGCGCCGACCACGACCGCATCTACGCGCGCTCGCTGGCGATGCTGGAGGCCGCCGTCGACGAGCAGCGCCGCGGCTGGCAGCGCGTGCTGCGCGTGCGCCGGCCCGCGCCTGTGCTGGTCGGTGGCGCCGCCGCACTGACCATCGGCGCCGCCGCGCTCGGCTGGGCGCTCCTCCACGGCCGCCGCTCGCACCAGCCCGCCGCCGCGTGAGCCGTCGCCGACAGCTGCGCTACCGTTGAGGCATGGCCACCAGGCGACCGCGACGCCCCCGACGAGCTCACCCCCCGCGAACGGGCCCGCCTGCGCACCCGTGACCGCAAGCGCGCCACGCCGATGGTGGTCGACAACGCCGGGGTGAAGCGCACCGCGCTGGCGCTGGCGCAGAAGCGCTCCGCGAAGGGCCGCCCTCGCCGAGCGGTCCACCCGCCTGAGCTCCCGGGCTCTGAGCGGTCGCGACCGCCTAGCCGGGTCTAGCCTCGTCGTCGCGGCGCACCCGCGCGGCGGCAGTGGCCAGCAGCATCGGCGCGGCGGTGTCGTCGCCGGACAGCTCGCTGTCGACGGCCAGGCGGCGCTCCCGGAACGGCGCGGAGGGCGCCTCGAACACCACCTTGACCGCGCCCATGGCCTCGCCGGCGGCGGCGGTGGCGATGGCGGTGGCGAACGCAGTCGAGCGGGTAGCGGTGGGTGACCAGGCTGTCGGCCGGGAAGGACGGGTCCATGAGCCACTCGCGGACGGCGGCGAAGGTGCGCCACCCCGCCGGCTCTCTTCCGAATCCGCCGCTGCCGGCGATGCGTCAGCTCGCGTGACCACACCGCCGACCAGTCCACCTCCAGCCGGCCGGCGCGGCCGGCGACCACGATGGTCGCGCCGGAGCGGAGCAGGCGCAGCCCCAGGGAGACGCTGGCGGCGGTTCCGCGGCAGTCGATGACGGCGTCCAGGCCGCGGTCGAGCACCGGCAGCTCGTCGCCGGCGACGATCATGCGGCGGGCGCCGACCAGCTCGGCGGTGCGATCGAGCAGCTGGGCCGGGCTGCCGCGCCAGACGCGCGCGGCGCCGAGCGCCATGAGCGCGCGGGCGATGCTGCTCTCGTCGACCGCGAGGTGGGCGGGCAGCTTGCGGCGACGACGGCCAGCCCGCTGCGGTCCGCGGGCATCGACGAGCACGGTGATGTCGACGTCGGGGTGGAGGCGTCGCAGGGCGGCGATCACCAGCCGGGTGGTGGTGCCGGAACCGATCACCGCGACCCGTGTCGCCGCGGCGGTTCCAGCGCAGCACGGCGTGGATCGCGGAGGCCAGGGACACGCCGAGGACGCCGCGCTGGTCGGAGATGCCGTCGGCGGGGATGAGCATCTCCTCGTGGGCGAGGATGCCCTCGGACCAGCCGCCGCCCGAGGCGAGGCCACCGTCCGCGCCGGGCCGATCAGGCTGGCGCGGTCGCGGTTCTCGCAGAGCTCGACCTCGCCCGGCGGCGCAGCGCGCGCAGGTCGGGAAGCCGCGGATGACGCAGCCGGCGTTGGGCTCGACCAGCACCCGCTGGCCCTCGCGCACCCAGCGGGTGCCGTTGACCTCCTCGACGACACCGACCACCTCGCAGCCGGGGACCATCGGCAGCGGGCGCGGCGCCCCCATCGCCGGCAGGGTCCGGTCGGCGCTGAGCAGACGCCAGGTCACGCGCGTTGATCCCGGCCAGGGAGGGACGCACCAGGGCCCAACCGGGCGCCGGCGGGATGGGCCGGGGAATGTCGCGGAGGTGCACGCAGGGGGCGGCATCGCCGCGGCGGCGCCGGGTCCGGCGTCGAGGACGAGGGCCCGCATGAGAGCGTCGCCGCCGTCGAGCACGGTGAGGCTGTCGGTTGTCACGGTGCGCAAAGATACCGCCGCGCGCATGCCGGGGCGGCAGAATACCCGCAGATGAGCGCGAGCCCGCCCCCGCCGCCGCCTCCTCCACCGCCGTCCGGGGGCTGGCCGCAGCCCCCGCGGGTGGGGTCCGCCGCCGGGCTCGCCCGCCCGGTGGGGACCGGCCCGGGCTGGCGCCGCCGGGCGCCGCCGCGCCGGGCTGGGGCTGGCAGCCCAGCCCGTCCTGCCGGGCTCCGGCCGCTTCCGCGCCCAGGCCGTCGGTGAGCTCCTCGACTCCGCCTTCACCCTGTACCGGCGCAACGTCCGGCTGATCCTCGCGATCACCGCGGTGGTGCAGCTGCCGCTGGCCGTCTTCAGCTACATCGCCTACCAGCTCACCGGCATCAGCAGCGCGACGACCCGGCTGCAGCAGCTCAGCGCCGGCGGCACGATCACACCCAGCAGCAGGTCACCAGCGTCACGTCCACGCTGTTCGCGCTGCTCGCCGTGGTGTTCGGCATCGCCCTGCTCCAGGCGCTGGTGGTGCAACCGATCGCCACGGCCGCGATGACCCGCGCGGTCGGGCGACATCTACCTGGACCAGCCCGCCAGCCTGGGGTCTGCCGTACCGCGCGGTGGGCCAGCGGCTCGGGGCGGTCGTGGGCGTGTCGATGCTCCTGTTCGGCTTCGGCATCCTGCTCTTCGGGGTGGCGTTCGGCCTCGTCGCCGGCGCGGTGTACGCGCTCGGCTCCGGCGGCGCGGCGGTGCTGATCATCGTGTGCCGGCGGCGGTCTTCGGCGGTCATCCTCATGTACACGCGCTGGCTCTTCGCGGCGCCCATCGTCATGCTCGAGCGCGCCGGCCCCGTCGCCGCGCTGCGGCGCAGCTGGCAGCTGGTGCGCGGGTCGACGCCGCGCGTGTTCGGCATCACTCTGCTCGTCGGCCTGATCACCGGCATCCTCGGCGCCATCGTGGGGGCGCTGCTCAACCTGCTCACCCAGTTCGGTGACGAGAACGTCCGCCTGCTCCTCACCCAGCTCGCCGTCTCTGATCGTGTCCGTGCTCATCCAACCGATCAGCTTCATCGTCGTGGTGCTCCTCTACTACGACCTGCGCATCCGCAGAGAGGCCTTCGACATCGAGATGCTCGCGGCCACCATCTGATGCGGCGAGCTCGCTGGCATCGGCAGCTGCCGCGGTGCTCGCGCCCGCGGTGGCGGTCAGCACCGTGCCCCAGCGCGCTCGCCGCGGCCTGCCCCGCGCTCGACTACCAGGCGGGCCTGGCGTCGGCGGCCGCGCGCGCTGCAGCAGGTGCCTGCGGACGTCGCCGGCGGCGCAGCGCACCGTGAGCGCGCTCGTGGCCGCCGACCGGGCGAGCTGCGTCGCGCTGCAGCCCGTTCTGCGCCGACCTCTCCGGCACCCCGCCTGACGTCGGCCGACGCGCAGCTGCGCCTCTCGTCGATGAGCACGACTCTCGCCTACCCGCCGCGGCTCGGTGTGCGACGAGAACGCTGACGGCCGCGCGCAGCGCGCTGCGCGACGTCTACGCGTCGCCCGACTTCCGCCACCTCGACGAGACGCCGGCAGCAGGCCTGCTGGCCAGCGATCTTCAACGCCATCGGCAACCTGCTGAGCCGCGGTGCGGGCGCGCTCGGGCCCGTCGGGCGCTGCCTGCTCGCCGCCGCCGTGCTCGGCGTCGCCCTGGCGCTGGCGTGGCGGCGCTGGCGCGGCTCGGCGGCGCTGCGCGACGCCGGCGGTCGAGGAACCGGCCACCGCCGGCGACGATCCCGACGCGGAGTGGCGGGCCGCCGAGCGCGCGGCCGCCGACGGGCGACTTCCGCGAGGCGGTGCGCCGCGCCTTCCGCTCCGCGCTGCTGGAGGTGGCGGTCCGGGGCAACGTGCGCATCGACGCCGCCTGGACCACGCGCGAGCTGCTCGGACGCATCGACGCGGGCGGCGACGTGCTCGTCGCGCTCGCCGCTGCCGCAGCCGCTCTTCGAGCGCGCCTGGTACTCGGGCGCCGTCGTGACGCGGCGACGACTGGGTGCGCGCGGAGGAGCGTTGCGGCGCGGTGCGCCGGCTGGCCCGCGAGGCGGGGGCGGCAGCGCGATGAGACGTGCGGTGACCGGCTACACCGTCGTCGCCGTCGCCGTCGTCCTCGCCCTGGTCCTGCTCATCGCCGGCACGCCCGCACCCAATCAGGACGACGACCCATCCTCGCGCGTCGCCGGCAAGGGCGGCACCCTGGCCCTGTACAACTGGCTCAACAAGCTCGGCTTCGGCGTCCACCGCATCAGCGGCCAGTTCGACACGTCGGGAACCGACGTGCTGTTCATCGTCGACCCGCGGACGCCGATCAGCGACACCGACGCCGAGCGCGTGGTCGAGGCGGTGACCGGTGGGGCCGACCTCGTCCTCGCGCTCTCGCCGGCCAGCGAGGCGAACGCCGCCGCGCTGCTGGTGCGGCTGCGGGTCGGCCTCAGCGACGCTCCGCGTGCAGCCGGCGACTCCGTCCCGGCCCAGCCGATCGACGCCGGCAGCCGCGTGCACCACGTGCCCATGGCGGCCGGCAGCGCGATCGACCCAGCTCCGTTCCTCACCCCGCTGCTGGCCCAGTCCGGCGCGCTGACCGCCGTCGCCGAGCAGCCGTCGGCGGGGCGCGGTCGCGCGTACGTGCTGGCGTCGGCGTTGCCGCTCAGCAACGACGGCCTGCGCCACGCCGACTCGTCGACGCTGGTGCTCTCGATGCTGGAGCGCGCCCGTGGCGGCAGCATCGGCTTCGACGAGTACCACCACGGCGAGGCCTCCGTCCACCGCCGACGGCGCCGCGGCGGTGTTCGAGAGCCCGCTCGGGCTTGCCCTGCTGCTCGGAGTCGCCGCCGTCGTCGCCTTCCTGGGCATCAGCGGTCGCCGCGCTCGGCCAGCCGCTGGAGGCTCACGACGTCGCGCTCGTCCCCACCACTGCCTCGTACATCGACGCCATGGCCGGCCTGTACGCGCGCAGCCGCGACCGCGGGGCGGTGGCCACCCGCTACGCCGACGAGCTGCGCCACCGGCTCCCGCGTGGCGGCGTTCGCGCCGGCCGGGCCGGCCGGCGACGCCGTGTTCGTCGAGGCGGTGCGCGGCGCCCGCCCGGAGCTCGCCGGAGACGTGGCCGCGGTGCTGCAGCCGGGCGCGGGCCCTCGCCGCGAGTCGCCCCGACGCCGCGGCGCTGCTGTCGCTGGCCCGCGACGTCGACGACCTCGAGCGCCGCTGGGCGCAGCCTGCACGCGTCGCCACGGCACAATGAGCCCGGTGACCACGACCGCCGAGCTGCGCCGCGCGTTCCACGACGCCGTCGGCCGCGCCGTCGTCGGACAGCAGCAGACCATCGACGGCCTGCTGCTCACCATCCTGGTCGGCGGTCACGTGCTCCTCGAGGGCGTTCCCGGCACGGCCAAGACGCTGATGGCGCGCTGCGCGGCCGCGGCCATGGACGCCCGATTCACCCGCGTGCAGTTCACGCCCGACCTGCTGCCCTCGGACATCGTCGGCACCACGGTGTGGCGAGCCGACCGCGGCGGAGTTCGAGTTCCGGGAGGGGCCGATCTTCACCGACACCCTGCTCGCCGACGAGATCAACCGGGCGCCGGCGAAGACCCAGGCGGCCCTGCTCGAGGCCATGGAGGAGCGCCAGGTCACCAGCGACGGGGAGAGCCGGCCGCTCGGCGACCGCTTCATGGTCGTGGCCACGCAGAACCCGATCGAGTACGAGGGGACGTACCCGCTGCCCGAGGCGCAGCTCGACAGGTTCTTCTTCAAGCTCGCTGTCGACACCCCCGACCAGCCCACCGAGGCGGCGATGTTGCGTCGCATCGATGCCGGCCTCGATCCCCACGACCTGGCCGCCGCAGGCATCACCCCCGTCGTCGACTCCGCCGCGCTCAGCGCCGCTCGTGCCGAGGTGTCCGCGGTGACCGTGAGCGACGAGGTGGTCGGTTACATCACCGCGATCGTGGCGGCGACGCGCAGCTCGCCCGACCTCAGCCTCGGCGCCAGTCCCCGCGGCGCCATCGCGCTGCTGCGCGGCGCCAAGGCGATGGCCTGCATCCAGGGACGTGCCTTCGTCATCCCTGAGGACGTCAAGGACATCTGCCTCCCCGCCCTGCGCCACCGCCTGGTGCGCCGGGCGGAGGCCGAGCTGCAGGGGGTGGGCGAGGTCGACGCGGTGGAGCGGGCGGTGGCGCGGGTGCCTGTGCCCCGATGACCCGGCGAGCGCTGGCGCTGCTGCTCGCACCGCTGGTGGTGGTCGCGCTCGGCGCCGCGGTGGGCGGGCTGCTGGTGCCGGGCGTGCTGCTCTTCGTGGTCGCGGCCGCCCTGGTGCTCGTCGACTCGCGCAGCGCACCGGGTGCGCGCGCCATCAGCGTCGAGCGGCGCGCCGACCGGCTCTTCTCGGTGGGCGCCGCCAACCCGGTCACGCTGTCGGTTCGCGCGCCGCAGACCGCGACGCTGGTGCTCCGTGACGACGCGCCGCAGGCGATGATCGCCTCGACGCAAGTGATGTCGCTGCACGGCCCCGGCGAGGCCTCGTACACCCTGACGCCGCGGGCGCGGGGGGAGTCGACGTTCGGGCACGTGCACGTGCGCTCGCGCGGTCCGTGGGGGCTGGGAACGCGCGACTTCATCAGCGGGGAGCCGCTCACCGTGCGCGTCGACGCGGACATCTCCGCCGTCCGCGTGTACGAGGCGCTGGCCCGGCGCGGGCAGCTCGAGGAGCTCGGGGTGCGCAGCCTGCGCCGTCATGGTGATGGCACGGAGTTCGAACGCGTGCGCGAGGCCGTTCCCGACGATCCGCTGCGTTACGTCAACTGGCGCGCCACCGCGCGCACCGGGCGGCTCATGGCCACCGAGCTCTCGCCGGAGCGCGACCAGCCGGTGATCGCCTGCCTGGACCACGGCCGCCTCATGGGCGTGGGCGCCGGGGCGCTCACCAAGTTCGACCACGCCATCAACGCCGCGCTGCTGCTGCTGCACGTGGCGCTTGCGCACCGGCGACCGGGCCGGCCTGTATGCGTTCGCCGACGGGATCACCGCCACCGTCGAGCCGCGCACCGGGACCGCACAGCTGCGCCGCCTGCTCGACGCCGTCGGGCCGCTGCAGCCGGGTGAGATCGAGTCCGACTACACCGCCGCGCTGAACGAGGTGCGCGTGCGCCAGCGCCGCCGCGCGCTGCTGGCGATCTTCACCGACATCGTCGACCGCGACCAGGCGGCGGCTCTGATCAGCCAGTGCGCGCTGCTGCGTCGCCGTCACCTGCCGTTGGTGATCACCGTGCGCGACCCCGCGGTCGTCGACCTCGCCCGCAGCCGGCCTCGCACCGCCGCGGAGGTGTACGCGCGAGCGGTCGCGGCCGGCATCGAGGCCGACCGCGCCGACGCCGTGCGCCTGCTGCGCGCCGGTGGTGTCGACGTCATCGACGCCGACGCACGCACCCTCTCGCCGCGGCTGGTCAACCGCTACCTCGAGTTGAAACGGAGAGCCGCACTCTGAGCTAGACGGGCCGCACCACGTAGGTGCCGGCGATCTTGTCGTGCCACCCCTGCTTGCGCGGGTCGAACCCCGCCCAGATGAGGCCGACCCCGAACGGGATGGCCGAGATCAGGAAGCCGACGTAGCGAAGCAGTGCCCTGCCGATGTCGATGCGCTCGCCGTTGCTCGCGTTGACGACGCGCATGCCCAGCGCCTTCTGACCCAGGGACGCACCCAACAGCGACCAGGTCAGCACCCAGTACACGCCGAGCACGAGGAGGCCGAGCCAGGTACCGACCGATCCGGTGCCACCGCTGCACTGGTACACGTTGTTGGCGCCGGTGCCGCAACGGAAGCCGGCTCCGAGGGAGACGTTGAGCACGCCGCCGATGATCGCGATCGGGAGGACGTCGATGATGTACGACGCGAAACGGATCCAGAACCCCGCGTACTGGAGGCCCGACACCGGGCCGGCCGGCACGTACGGCACCTGGTTGAACGGCACCTGCGAGACGGGCGCCGGCGCGTAGCTCGGCGGCGGGTACCCGCTCGGGGGCGGGCCGGCGGGGGGCGGTGGTGGTGCGGTGGCCACGGTCCTCCTCGGTCAGCCCGGCGGGCGGGCGAAGACGTCCTTCGTCTCCCTGTCGAATTGCAGATAGTAGATGGCGATGGCGGCGAGGATCACCCTGATGCCCGCCTGCAAAGGGTCGGCCAGTGACAGCAAGCCCAGCACCACCGAGGCGTACTCATACGCGAGCACCCCGTAGCGAGCGCGGCGTGAGAGGTTGCCGAGCAACATGCCTGCCCAGATGAGCAGGCCCGAGACCGCGACCACGATGACGCCGATGGCGATGATCAGCGCCGCGCCGCCGACACCCTGGATGTTGAGTGCCGTGGCGAACGCGGCCCCGCCGAAGATGAGCAGCCCGCCGTTGAGGAGCCCGAGTCCTCCCTGCACGTAGGCGATGACTCGCGTGGTGCGCAACCCCGAGGGCAGCTCCGACGGTTGCCGCGGCGCACCCAGCGCCCGGTTGGCGCGTCCCCCTGCCATCGCGGCAGTGTAGGAGACGGGGCGCGTGGCGGATCAGGCCTACGCCGACGGCTCCAGAGCGCGCTGGGCGCCGGGCACGAAGAGCAGCGCCATGATGGCCACGAAGAGCGCGACGGTGATGAGCGTCGCGATCGAGAGGTCGAACGCGCGCACCAGCTGCACGACCACGACGAACACCTCGATGCTGGCGATGCCGGCCCTGGCCCAGGCCGCCCGGCGGCCGAGCGCGACTGCGAGCCACGTGAGCGTCAGCGCAGCCAGCACGTACACGACCCCGAGCATCGCGGCGCCGCTGCCGCTGACCGTGCCGTCCCTGAAGGGGATGGTGCCACCGAGGACCACGGTCGCCAGGAGCACGAAGGTGCCGGCGAACAGCATGTAGGCGGCCTGCGCCCACAGCAGCGAGCGGCACACGCGGACCGCGGTGGGGAGCTCGCGCGGGGCGAAGCTGACCGGCATGGCCGGATCCTACCCCCGGTGCGGTGGCGGCGCCGCTCGGTAACCGACCTGTCAGACGGGCGCGGCTTCCTGCTGCGGGAGCGACTCGATCAGCGCGATCACCGCGCGGGTGAGCTGCGTCGGCGTGCTGGCCCCGGCGGTGACACCCACCTTGTGCATGCCGGCGAACCAGTCGGGGCGCACCTCGTCAGCCGTGTCCACCAGGAACGCAGGCTTGCCGGCGCGCTCCTCCACCACCTGCACTAGGCGCAGGCTGTTGCTGCTGCGGCGGCTGCCCACCACGACAACGCAGTCGACCTCGGTGGCGGCGAGCACCGCCGCCTCCTGGCGCTCCTGTGTGGCCAGGCAGATCTCGTTGTGGACGGCGATGTCCGGGTAGCGCTCCACCAGCCGGTCAATGATCGCCTTGGTGTCCCACATCGAGAGCGTCGTCTGGCAGGTGACGGCAAGGCGCGTCCCCGGTGGGAAGTCGAGCCCGTCCACCTCGTCGATGGTCTCGACGAGCGTGGTGGCGTGCGGAGCCACCCCGAGGGCGCCGGCAGGCTCGGGATGACCGCGCTTGCCGATGTACACAACGTGGTAGCCCTCCTCGGTCAGACGACGAACCAGGTCGTGGGTGCGGGTGACGTCGCTGCAGGTGGCGTCGACGACGTTGAGCCCGCGGCGCTTGGCTTCGTCGACGACCAGTGGCGAGATGCCGTGCGCGGTGAACACCACGGTGCCGGAGTCGATCTGGTCGAGTCCCTTCATCCGGTCGGAGGCATCGACGAGCGCCACGCCGTGCTCCTCGAGCTCGCGGGTGACGTGCTCGTTGTGCACCAGGTAGCCGAGCATGGTGACCTTCTCGTCCGCGGCGCGCTCACTGCCGACCCGCTTGGCGATGCGGATCGCCTCCACGACGCCGTGGCAGTAGCCGCGCGGGGTGATGCGGACCACTTCCATCTTGCCGTCCAGTCTACGCCGGGTCGCCGAACGGTCAGGCGGCCGCGGCCCTGTCGAGATGGACGCGCACGCGGTCGCGCTGCGGCCGCCCGGTGAGCAGCAACCAGCCGTACAGGGCAGCGCCGACGGCGGCGCCGATGCCGATCTTCGCCCACGCCGGCAGCCCCGACGGGGAGACGTACGCTTCGAGGATCCCTGAGATGATGAGCAGCGACGCCATGCCGATGACCAGGCCCAGCGACCCCAGCGCGGCCCGGGTGAACGCCTCGCCGCGGCGCAGCAACCCTGGCCGCAGGATGGCGTCGCCGATGTACAGACCGGCCGCACCGGCGATCACGATGATGCTCAGCTCCAGCACCCCATGCGGCAGGATCAAGGACCAGAAGGCGAGGTCGTAGCCTCCCTGGTGCACGGCGGCGGCGATGGTGCCGAGCATCCAGCCATTGGCGGCGAGGATGAACAGCGTCGGCAGCCCGGCGAGCGCACCACCGACGAAGCAGACGGCGGCGACCTTGATGTTGTTGGTGATGATCACCGTGCCCAGCAGCGGCGCGTTCGGCAGCGAGCTCACCTGGCCCCGGGCGAGCTGGTCGAAGCCGGACTGGGGAACCAGCGAGGCGCGCAGGTCGGGACGCAGGTCCACCGCCAGCCAGCCGGCCACCGCGCCGGCGAGGAGCAGGCCGAGGCTGAGAAGCACGTACAGGCGGCGCGCCCGAAACGCCCGGGGGATGCCAACCGCGAACCAGCGCACCAGGTCGCGCGGGCGCATCGGCGCAGACCGGTACATCAGCGGATGCGCGCGAGCACAGAGGTCGTTGAGGTAGGTGGTGACGTCGGCGTCGGGAAAGTCGCGGCGCGCGATCGCCAGGTCGCTCGCTGCCTCGCGGTTCAGCGAGCCGAAGTGCTCCAGCTCGGCGGCCGGGGTGTCGCGCAGACGGCCGCGCCGGCCGTTCTGCACCATCGCCTCGAGTTGCGCCCAGCGGTCCGCTCGCGTGGCGATGAAGGAGTCGAGCGTCATGCGCGCGCCTGCAGCTGGAGGTAGAGGCGCTCGAGGAAGAGCTCGGGCGGCCACAGCCGCTCGGGCGCGGCGAGCGGCACCTGCATGCGATCGAGCAGGCGCGTGGTCATGTCGAGCGCGAGGCGCGCCCGCAGCGGCGGCTCCAACCCGGGACGGGTGAGGAAGGTCCGGATGGCGCTGAGCTCGCGGTCGCCGAGGCGGTCGACCCCCTCGATCGCCGGCCCGGCGTCGGGAGTGCGCAGCAGCACCGGAGGTGGCGCCACCACCGCCGCGAGCGACAGCGTCGGTCGGACGCGCACCACCACCGTGCCCGCGAGCAGGTCGCCGATGCGCCGCGACTGGCGGTTCCAGAACATCACCACCACGCCCACCCCGGCGAGGACGTCGAGGACCCGGGCCAGGTTGCGGAGCAGGAGCTGACCCGCCGTGGGGGCTGCCCCGGAGATGTCGAGCACGCGCAGGTTGCCGCTCGACTTGCCCGGGGTGCGACCGCCGGTGCTCATCTCACACACGGTGAAGTAGCCGACGTACACGAACAGCGTCACCCCCGCCACCGCCAGGGTGGCGAGCACTGAGTCCTGGGCGTCGGCCGGGTGGATGGCGGCGAGCAGGCCGACGTCGACGATGAAGGCGATGACGCCGACGATCACCGAATCGAGGATCTGGGCGATGAACCGGCTGCCCAGGCCCGCGATGTCGTAGCCGATGCCGACGTTGTCTGAGGTGCTCACCCTGAGCACGTCGTGCTGTCCCGTGCCCACGGCGCCATCGTGTCACAGGCACGCGCGCGCTGCAGCCTGCGCCACGGCTCCGCGTCACCGCGCGTACCATGCGGCGGTCGCAGTGGGCGTCAGGAGGCAGGCATGGCCGAGGTCAAGGCGGAGCTGGTCGGCAACCTGTGGAAGATCGTCACCGAGGTCGGGCAGGCCGTCGAGGAGGACGACACCCTGATGATCCTCGAGTCCATGAAGATGGAGATCCCGATCACCTCGCCGATCACCGGCACCATCAGGGAGATCCTGGTGAAGGAGGGCGACGTGGTCCAGGAGGGGCAGACGGTCGCCGTCGTCGAGTAGTCCCGGGAAGGGCGGGGAAGAAGCGCATCTCCGTGCTGCTCAGACAAGCTTCGGCGCCGTTGGCGGCCGCGACGAACGCTGTTCGCGTCCGTCGCGACCTCGGGCGCCTGCAGAACTCGCCTCACGGAGAAGCGCGTCCTCCCCGTCTCGAGCGGTCGCTACTCGGCGTCGCGACCGTGGCTGCTGGAAAGGAAGGGAGGGGCCGCTGCGGCGGCCCCTCCCCGAAAGGCGGTTGGTGCTGTCAGCGTGCCGGTGAGGCGGCACCGCAGCTGTTGTTGATGGGACCACTGTTGTAGTTGTTGGTCCTCACCTGGCTGGCGCCGCCGCCGCCGAAGACCCAAACGTTGTACTTGTAGAGCGGACCGAACTCAGTGGTGGAGCTGCCGCCGAAGTTGTTGCCGGTGCCGAAGTCGGCGCCTTCGACGAAGTTGCAGTTGCTCAACCGCGTGAAGTACGGGTAGAACGCCGCCGTGCCGTCATCGGTCGGGGGCGGGTTCGAGCATCCCTGGCCGATGTGTGGCCCGAACCGCTGACAGGACCCGCCAAGGTCGGCGGCCTCGATGCGCGGCAGGTCGGTCTCGAACGCGAACTGTGAGTACTGCGTCGTGTATGTCGGACCTGTCGTCGGCGCGCTGAAGGTGATCGGCGTCGGCGTCGACGACGGCGCGGTCAGGCTCGACGCGTTCGGCCAGTAGCGCTGGTGGTAGGGGACGCCGTCGAATCCAGGCGCGTTGGTGTCCACACACCCTGTCGCCGGATAGGCCAGCGATTCAACAGACGGGTAGCAGAAGTTGTCGTCCCCATCCGCAGGCTCCTGGTCACCGGGCGGGCCCTCCTTGCCGTTGCAGCTGGCGGTCGGCGAGTTGGCGTCGATGTGGGTGCAGAAGTCGAAGTGCCCGATCTCATCCGAGTAGGCGACGTTGTAGCTGTGCGCGGCCCAGAGAACGCGCGTCTTCGGGCTGCTCGTCGAGTACATCGGATGGAAGGTGTAGTCCTGCTCGTTGCAGGTGGTGCCGTTGGGCGCGAACTGGATGTGCCCGAAATGGTTGGCGGCGCTGGCCACCATGCGACCCACCCTGCCGGTGGTCGTGTCGGTGACGACCGTCTCGAAACCGGCGGCCGTGTCATGCAGGCTCACCGTCGCCTTGTCTCCCGGGTTGAGGAAGAAGGTGTCGGCGTTGCGGGGGTTGCCGGACGTCGAGGGGTCGAACTCGAGCGGGTTCGGTGGGCCGAGCGGCTTGCCGTCCAGGGTGAGGAATGCGAAGTTGATGTACTCCACATGACCGAGGAGGTGCCCCTGGCACGTCGAGTTCAGCGTCTCTCCCGTGAAGGGGTTCTCCGAGAGGCTGTCGATGTTCAGCGCGACGCACCACCTGGTGGGATCGCAGCTGGAGCCGGCGAACTGCGGGATCCACCCCGGCGGGTAGAACTGCAGCTCCTGGTACGCCACGCCGGGAGCGAAGTTGTTCTTCGACGGGTCGACGATGTTCATGTCGCTGTCGGGCGTGCACGCGTTGTTGGTCTCCGGGTACGAGTACGTGTCACACAGCGCCATGCCGAACCAGAACGCGGGGTGCAGCTGGAAGTCGTAGCCCTTGGTCTGCGAGAACGTTCCGGTGGGCTGCTTCGGGATGGTGAGGCTGTACTGCGACCGGTTTCCCGAACCTGGGACGTTCGAGTAGAACAGCGTCGACGGCTCGTCGTGACCGACGTACTTGCTGGTCTTGAAGGCCGCCTGCGGGTCCTGCACCTCGACACACATGAGCTTACCGGCGGCGCAGCCTGGCTTCGGGCCGTAGTAGTCCGCGCCTGCGGGCTGGACCATTGTCGCCATGGTCCCGGCAAGCAATCCGGTGGCCGCGGCGACACTGAAGAGCGTTCGAGCTCGATACAAAGGTAGTCCTCCTCCTCCTGGTGCTACCCGGGACTACTGCACGTGCCCCGAGATGTCATGCGTTCGTGTGTGCGGTGGTCTGGAGGCACGCGACGGGGGACCACGCTGCTGGATGGCACGGATCGGAAGGACCATGTTTCCCCTCTTCCGCTCGGCAGGGATGGCGACTATGGCACTTTCGGCGCGTGTGCGCAAAACCGCATCAAATGCACCAGGTTGAGCACCATTGCGCGAGGCAGGAGGATATCTGTGGCGACGTTCCAAGAGCGTGGAGGGTCGCGGTTCGTCAGGTATCCCGCCATGCCGAGCGGAGGGGCGCCAGCCGGCGCCCCTCCCTCGCGGCATGCTTACGGAAGTGTCAGGCCATGCGTGGTGAAGACGTCCTCGTCGAAGCCGGGGACGCTGCCGTTGGTGACGCGGCAGAGGCCGAGCGGGTTGGCGTTGCTGTAGCACTGGTAGAACTCAGCATTGCGAGTGTCCGACCAGATTGGGTAGGCGGTGGTGCCATCGACGGCAAGGCCGCTGTAGTCACCGAGGAACTGGCCGTACGTGTTGGGACCGCCGTTGAACTGGGTCGGCGACGGGTTGCTCACGCTGGTCACGCGGACGTGGTTGAAGTCGTCTTCGTGGGCGGCGGCGAGCGTGATGTCATTGTTCCCGTTGTTCTCGTCGCCGTTGTACTTGCGGTCGTAGTACGAGACGGCGAGGGTCCCCGAGGAGTTGACGGCCGCCCACTGCCACCACTGATCGGCGAGCTGGCCGAACTCATTGCTGACCACCGTCGCGTCTGCGGGCCTCACGTTCGCATCGCTCCAGCTCGCGCCCCCGTTGTCGGTGGTCGAGACCAGGATGTCGTTGTTGCACCCGTTCACGTCACCGACTCCCTGGTACAGGTTCAAGCCCGTTTGCGGATTGAAGCCCTCCGGGCTGCAGCGCCCAGCACCGGCGGCGTTCTGTGGGTTGGAGTGCGGGTTGAGGTAGCTGCCATACGTGACGTAGATCTTGCGGGGATCCGTGGGATCGGCTGCGGCGCTCGGCTGGTTGGCCGCGCGGAACACCGACACGTTGGAGAGTGGCGCGGTGGGCACGCACGCCCGCCCGAAGTCATCACCAGTGTACGTCGCGCAGTCCGGCAGGTCCCAGAACTTGGCGACAAGGTTGGGGCCGCTGAAGCTGGCCCCGCCGTTGGTCGACTTGACGATGAGGATGTCGTTGTGGTTGTCGTTGCCTGTGACGGCGTTGTTGTAGTTGGCAAACGTCACGTACACGTCACCGTTGGCCGCGACCACAGGCTGCGCGAACGAGTTGTTGTCGCACGCGTTCGGTGTGGCCGGGTTCAGCGCGTTGTGACACAGGCTCGCCGAGCTGCCGCTGATGGGCGTGGGCGTCGAGAAGCTGAGCCCGTGGTTGTTCGAGTACGACAGGTACACGGCCGCCGTCTCGCAGGGCGAGGACGGGTCCGTTGAGCACGGCGTGTAGTGGGTCCAGGCGACGTAGATGCGGTCGCGGTACGGGCTGGTCTTGTGCGCGTCGATCGCCATGTACTGCTTGTCTTCGAGCGTGAACTTGAATCCTGGATTGGACGGGACACCCGGGGTGACGATCACCTGGCCGGAGCCGCCCGCAGATGTGCTGCCGCCCGGGAAGTCCCACGAGGCGCCCCCATTGACAGAGCGGAAGACGAACAGCCCGCTGGCGCAGGACCCCGCGGCGTTGGCGCAGGAGGCGTCGTCGTTGGTCGGGGAGGCGCGGTCGAAGGCGCCGCAGGTGTAGTAGGCGGCGCCGGAGCTGTCATACGCCACCGACGGGTCACCAGAGCTGGTCCAGTAATGACGGGCGGTGCCCTTGTTCTCGAATCCCGGCACCGAGAAGCCGATGGGGATCAGGCTGTTGCCCCAGTGGGCGCCGCCGTCGATGCTGAAGTCCGCCCCGCACGTCCCATCACCGCGCCGATAGTCGTTCTGGCCGGCCACGAGGTTCAGATGATTGGTGGGGTTGACGGCGATGGCCGTCTCGTTCTGAGCCTGCCCACGACCTGCGTACTGCGGCACGGTGTTGTTGGTGCAGTCCTGGTTGGCGCGCACGTTGTTGCCCTGCACCTCGGAGCAACCCGTGGTGCTCAGGGTCGGCATCAGCGCGCTGCCCGTCGAGCCCTGCGCCGGCCGCGTGGCTGCGCGGGGCGTCGAGCTCGAGCCGCTGGCTTGCGTGAGGTCCTGGACGATGTACCCCGAGATCCGATTCAGGAACTTGGAGTGAAGGATGGCGTTGGCCGCGGTCGCACGCGGACCCGACCCGACACCAAGGGCAAGTGAACCGGCCGCCAGCATGGCCGCGACCACGAACAGGACTGCAGATCGACGCTTCACGGCACCTCTCCCCAGCAGGCTGAGCCCGCCAAACACCCCGAACTGAGCCGGCCGACAGTAGCACCGGTGACACCGGCGCTTCAAGGCCTCCTGGGCGTCAGACGGGCGGCACGCCGTGCTTGCGCCAGGCACGCTCCCGCCGCTTGGTGGCGGCGGCGTCGAGCGCGTTGCAGATGACCAGCCGGGTCTCCGCCGGGTCGATGATGTCGTCGACCATCGCCCACCCCGCCGCCACGTAGGGGTCGATGGTGCCGCGCACCGTCTCGACGAGCTTGGCCCGCTCCGCCTGCGGGTCCGCCGCCGCGGCGATCTGCTTGGTGAAGATGATGTCCACCGCGCCCTCCGGCCCCATCACCGAGATCTCCGCGCCTGGCCAGGCGACCAGCGTGTCGGGCTCGTAGCCGCGGCCGCACATGACGTAGTAGCCGGCGCCGTACGCCTTGCGCAGCACCACCGTCACCTTGGGAACCGTCGCCTCGCTCACGGCGTAGAGCATCTTGGCGCCGTGGCGGATGATGCCCTGCTTCTCCACCTCGGTGCCGACGATGAAACCGGGCACGTCCTGGAGGAACAGCAGCGGGATGTTGAACGCGTCGCACAGCGTGATGAAACGCGCCGCCTTGTCCGCCGCGTCGATGTCGAGCGCGCCGCCCTTGTTCATCGGCTGGCTGGCGACGATGCCACAGCTGCGCCCGTCGAAGCGCGCCAGAGCGGTGACGATGTTCTTCGCCCACGTCGGCTTGACCTCGAACACGTGGCCGTCGTCGACCAGGCGCTTGACCACCTTGCGCACGTCGTACGCGGCCCGCGGCGACAGCGGTACGAGCTTGGCGAAGTCCTCGATGCGGCGGTCGCGCGGGTCGGCGCTGGGCCGGCGCGGCGGCGCCTCGCGGTTGTGCGCGGGCAGGAAGGAGAGGAACTCGCGCACCGCGGCGATGCAGGCGCCGTCGTCGTCCACCTCGATGTCGCCGACGCCGCTGATGTAGCAGTGCACCTGGCTGCCACCCATGTCGTGGTCGGTGGTCTCCTCGCCGGTGGCCGCTTTGACGAGGCGAGCTCCACCGAGCGACATGCTGCTGGTGCCCTTCACCATCGGCACGAAGTCGGCCAGTCCGGGGATGTACGCGGTGCCGGCGGCGCAGGGACCGAGCATCGCCGCCACCTGCGGCACCACGCCACTCATCTGCACCTGCTCGTAGAAGAGCGCGCCGCTGCCCGCGAACGTGCTGCCCGCGGCCTCCTGGATGCGCGCGCCCGCCGAGTTCGAGCAGCCAGATCATCGGCAGTCGGTTGAGCAATGCCTTGGCGCGCAACCGCGCAACCTTCTGCTCGCCGATCATCCCCATCGACCCGGCCATCACGGTGAAGTCGTACGCGGCGCAGTAGACGCGCCGCCCGTCGACGAGCCCCTCGCCGGTGACCACGCCGTCGGCCGGGGTGCGATCCGGGTCGGTCTGCGCGACATGCAGCGAATGCTGATGCGCGAGCAGGCCGAACTCGACGAAGGTGCCGGCGTCGAAGAGCAGCTCGACGCGCTCGCGCGCGGTCAGCTTGTGGCGAGAGTGCTGCTTGGCGATCGCCTCCTCCCCGCCCATGGCATGCGCGCGATCGCGGCGCTGCGCGAGGCTTGCGGCGAGGTCGTCGAGGGTTGGCTCGCCGGCCATCAGCGCCCGCGGAAGTTCGGTGCGCGCTTCTCCAGGAAGGCGGTGACACCCTCGCGGAAGTCCTCGGTCATGGACACCACCGTGAGCTGCGCCTGCAGGTACCGGAGCGCGCTCTCGTAGTCGAGGGAGTCGGTGGCGTAGAACGCATCGCGCCCGAGGTGCATGACGAGCGGGCTCCAGGCCGCGATCTCCGCCGCCCACGCGTGCGCCTCATCGCGCACTGCGGACGCCGGCACCACCCTGTTGACGAAGCCCCACTGCGACGCGGTCGCCGCGTCGAGCCGCCTGCCGGTCATGAACAGCTCGAGCGCGCGCTTGCGACCGAGGTTGCGGGTGACGATCGACATGATCATCATCGGCCACACGCCGACCTTGATCTCCGGCGTCCCGAACGTGGCGGTGTCGGCGCTGACCAGCAGGTCACAGCACAGCGCCAGGCCGAAGCCGCCGGCGAGCGCGTGGCCGTTGATGCAACCGACCAGCGGCTTGCCGAGTCGCTCACAGATGAGGAACAGCTCGACGAACGATCCGCGCGCCAGGTGGCGCTCGACCTCGCCGGCGTCGGCGGCCCAGCTGGAGAGGTCGGCGCCGGCACAGAAGGCCTTGTCGCCGGCCCCCGTGAGAACCACGGCCCGGACATCGCCGTCGTCCCTGGCGCGCTGCAGCGCCGTGGTCAGGTCGGCGACCATCTGCGGACCGAGCGGGTTGCGCTGCTCAGGCCGGTTCAGGGTGACGGTCGCGACGCCGTCGTCGCCCACGTCGTAGAGCGCCTCGCGCAACTCCATCGCAGCGGTCCGCGCGTGAGCCCGGCTAGCGCGCCACGCCGATGATGCGGCCGTCCACCCAGCCCGTCCAGCCGTTGGAGCAGAGCACGTGCGCCCACGCCCCGCGCACCTCGGTGATCTGGATGGGCAGGCCACCCCCGAGGGTCGCCACCACGGCGCCGTTGGGGTCAGGTGCTGCCCAGGCCTGCATCCCCTGGGGCGGCACGGTGTGGGTTGGTGCGAACGCCGACTGCGCGGGGTGCGCTTGCGGGGCCGGCTGGCCGGTGAGGGGCTGGTAGCCGCCGGGCGTCGGCGTCGAGGCCGGTGCCGGGCTGAAGCTCGGGGTCGGCAACGACTGCGCAGGCTGTGCCGACCACGATGGCTCGGCCGGCTTGGTCTCCTCCGGCGTGGTCGCGGTCGGGAAGCCCTGGCCGAGGTCGCCGCCGGTGGGCAGCGTGCTTCGCGAGTACGCGTCCGTGAACGCGCCGCCGGCGTCAGCGGTCGCCGACGCGCCCGCGAGGGAGTCGACGAGCGTGCGCGTCTTGGCGACCTCGGCAACAGCGCGGACCAGCGCGTGCTTGTTCAGGCCATCCGTGTAGACGTGGCTGGTGATGACGGTGCCGCCGCTCGAGGTGTCAGCGCTGACCGACGCGGGCCGGCTCTCGATGAGAGTGCGGACCTCGTCCGCACCCGCGCTCGACGTCGCCGTGGAGCTGACGGTCAGGCGGTCGGCGCCCTGGTCGAGGCGGACCTCCACCGGGACGGTGGCGGCAGAGCCATGCGAGGCGGACCGCAGGCCGAGGACGAAGTCGGCGCCGGGCTCCGAGCGGTCCTCGACGAGCTGGAGGCCGGTGCCCTGGTTGGCCCACCCCGTGATCGCGGATTTGATCTCGTCTGGTGTCATCGGTGAGGACTCCCCATCTGCTGTGAAAGGCTCTGCGCCGGCCCGGCGGACTATACGGCGGACGCCGAGCGGAAGGCGTCTGTCGCGGCGCGCCCGGCCATTGTCGCGATGCGGAGGCTCAGACGCCGGCGCGCCGCTGCGTCAGCGCGACCGCGGCAACGGCGGCGCTGCCGACGCCGACGACGAGCAGCAACACCGCGACGACCGTGCTCCACAGACCGCCGCGTGCCAGCAGGAGCACCGCGAGAAGCGCCGACACCGGCGTGAACACCAGGGTGAGGAGAAGCGTTCCCGGTGTCACCCACGCGCTGCGCAGGGAGAGCCCGCCCGGCCTGGACAGCATCAGTGCCATGAACAGGTCGGCGACCACGACCACCGGGGCCATGAGCCGGCCCGCCGGCGGCACCGGACCGCTCGGCACGGAGGTGAATCGGTTGGGCATCGCCCAAGCATAGGCGGGGCGGTGAGCTCAGCCCTTGGAGTTGTTGCCCGGGTCGAGGCAGAGGTTGCCGCTGCCGTCGTTGACGTCGAACTCCTGGGTGCCGGCGGGACACGCCTGATTGCCGTGGACCACCTCGATGATTTGCGCGTCGTGGGCGCCACCGCAGTCCGACTTGGTGACCCGCGTGGCGCTGAGGCTGACGCAATCGCCGGAGTGGAACGTACCGTCGCTGCTCTGGCTGCTCACCAGCGGCAGACGCGAGCCGTGCGAGGACGAGATCGCCGCACCGATGACCGCAACCACCACGAGCGCCGCGATGATCGCCAGCACGGTGACCAGGCGGCGGGTCAGCCAACCGCCGCCACGGCTGACAGGCGGAGCAGCGGCGCCGTGCCCCGGTGGGGGCGGCAGCCCGTCGACGCTCTCGCCGGCCGGCGGGACCGGCGCACCGGGCGCCTCGGGCGTCCACGGCGCCGGCGGTGGTTGTTCAGGCGGCGGTGGTGTCCGGGGCGGCGTTCCAGGCTCCTCGGGCGTCATCGGCATCCTCAGGTGGTCGCTCGGCGCGCAGTATGCCGGGCGGGCGGCAGGGTGGTCAGCCGCGTTGATCGATGTGCGAAAACCACACACCGACACTGTCAGAAGGTGCTACAGTGCGGACCAGCGGCCCACCTTCTGTCCCGTGCGATCGGGGCGTGTGGCTGCCCGAGGGCATGACATGCTGACCATCATCCTCATCGTCCTGGTGGTGCTGTTGCTGTTCGGCGGCGGCGGCTACTACTACCGCGGTCGCGGCTAGCTCACAGCCTCACCGGCGGCGCGCCACCCATACCTCCTCGGCGGGCCAGCGCCGGGCCCACTCGGTGGTGATCCAGGGATAGCGCGTCGTCGCGGACGCGTCGGGGCGCAGCTCGACGAGGTTCTCCACCTCGAAGCCGGAGCTGCGCAGCAGGCGGATCCAGTCACCGTAGCCGAGGTGGAACTCGACTCCCTCGGTGTCCGGCCACTCGAACCGGTGCATGCCGAAGTAGTCGCGCTTCATGAGCGCGTCGGCCGGTCCCTCCGCATCGGTGTCGGGGACGGTGAGCGTGAGCAGGTTGCCGTTGCCGAGGAAGATGAGCTGCCCGCCGGGACGCAGCAGCCTCGCGGCTTCGGGGATCCACGCGTACGGGTCGCACCAGATCGCGGCCCCGTACTCGCTGATGGCGAGGTCGAAGCTGGCGTCGGCGAGTGGCACCTCCTCCGCGTTGCCGAGGATGAGGGGGAAGTGCAGCTCGTGCTCGTCCTGCAGCGCTCGTGCGGTGGCCAGCTGGGCCTCGGAGCGGTCGATGCCGACCACCCGCGCCCCGCGTCGCGCCAGCCACGCTGAGACGTACGCCGTGCCGCAGCCGAGCTCGATGACGTCGAGCCCGTCGACGTCGGGAAGGATGCGCACCTCGGCGTCGGGGACGTGGAACATCCCCCACTGCGGCTCCGCGGACCACGCACGACGGCCGCTCTCGACGTAGTCGGCGGCCAGGCTGTTCCAGTGGGCGCGGTTGCGGGCCACGTGGTCGTCGGATGCGGGTGGCATCGGCCCACTCTAGTGGCAAGTGGGATCGCACCTCTACGATGCGCGCGCAATGACCGCGTTCGTCCTCGAGGAGGCCACGGTGGCGAGCGCGGCCCGTGCTCTCGCGGAGCGATCCCTCACTGTCGCCGACCTCACCGCCGCCTACCTCCAGCGCATCGATGAGATCGACAGCGGCGGACCGAACTCGGTGCTCGAGCTGAACCCCGACGTCATGGACATCGCCCGGGCCCTCGACGAGGAACGCAGCGACGGCCGATCGCGCGGCCCGCTGCACGGGATGCCGGTGCTGCTCAAGGACAACATCGACACGGCCGACGGCATGCTCACCACCGCCGGCTCACTGGCGCTGGCCGGCAGCCGCCCCGCGCGAGACGCGGACTGCGTGGCTCGCCTGCGCGACGCGGGCGCGGTGATCCTCGGCAAGACCAACCTGAGCGAGTGGGCCAACTTTCGCTCGACCGCGTCGACCAGCGGCTGGAGCGCGCGCGGCGGCCAGACTTGGAACCCGTACGTCCACGACCGCTCTCCGTGTGGCTCGAGCTCCGGGTCGGCGGCCGCGGTGGCGGCGAACCTCGCCATGGTGGCGCTCGGCACGGAGACGGACGGGTCGATCGTCTGCCCGTCGTCGGTCTGCGGCGTGGTCGGCGTCAAGCCGACGGTTGGCCTGGTGAGCACCGCCGGCGTCATCCCCATCGCTCACAGCCAGGACTGCGTGGGGGTGCACGCACGCACCGTTGCGGACGCCGCGGCCTGTCTGCAGGTGCTCGCGGGAGCGGATGACCCGGGCGGGGCGCTCAACCTCCAGTCCGCGCTGCGAGGCGACGCGCTCCGTGGGGCGCGCCTTGGGGTGCTGCGGCAGCAGTTCGCCGGCTACTCCCCGGCCGCCGACAGGCTGTTCGCGGGCGCGCTCACCGCGCTGCGCGAGTGCGGTGCCGTGCTCGTCGACCCGGCGCTGCTGCCATCGGCGGACGAGATGGCGAGCTCCAAGGCTGAGCTGACCGTCATGTACCACGAGTTCCATGCCGACCTCGACGCGTACCTTGCCGCGCGCGGCGATCCCACCGTGCGCAGCCTCGCTGACGTCATGGCGTTCAACATCGCCCACGCCGACGAGGAGATGCCGCACTTCGGCCAGGAGCACATGGACGCCGCGGTGCGGACCGGCGGGCTCGACGATCCCGCGTACATCGCGGCGCGCGCGGAATGCGTGCGGCTGAGCAGGACGGAGGGACTGGACGCGGTCTTCGACGCCGGGCGACTGGACGCGCTGGTGGCGCTGACCGGAGGGCCGGCGTGGCTGGTGGACTACATCAGCAGCGACCATTACGGCGGGGCATCGTCTGAACCCACTGCTGTCGCGGGCTATCCGGCGGTGACGGTCCCGATGGGGATGGTGGCCGCCGCGCTGCCGGTTGGCATCACGTTCACCGGGCGCGCGTTCAGCGAGCCGGCGCTGCTGGGATTCGCCCACGCGTTCGAGCTGGCCACGGCTGCACGACGCCCTCCGCGATTCCTGCCCACCCTCAGCGCACGCTGAGGGCGGTGGCTGGTCCTCAGCGCTGAATCGCGCTCCAGCCGAGGGGAGCGCCCGCGGCGCGCCAGGTGACCCCGCCATCGGTCGTCCGCACCAGCAGTGGGCAGCCCGGATCACCGTCGGCCCCCTGCTCCAGGGCCCAGCCGTCACCGGAAGGCAGGAACCAGAGCTCGTTGACGCCGTTGCCGTTCGTCAGGCAGGTGTCGGTCGCGCCGACCTCCCGCCAGGTACGTCCGCCGTCCGCGCTTCGAATGACCCCGGCTCTCAACGACCCGATGAGCCCGACATCGAGGGTGACGGCGAGGCTGGATGCATACCCCGCGGACGAGATCGTCCCGACCGGCGGCGACGTGACGCTGGCCGCGCGCTCGTGCCAGGTACGGCCAGAGTCGTGCGACACGTACACGGCCTTGGGCCCCGAGCCGGCGCCGCCCCCGCACAGCATCCAGACGGTGGTGCCGTCGGGGCTGCGCAGGCTGACGACGCCAAGCGTGCAGGGCAGCGCTCGCTGCGTCCATGAGCCACCGTCATCCCTGCTGACGAGCAGGGTCTGGTTCGCGTCCTGCGCGCTGCCGGACACCAGGAAGTCGACCATGTTCGGCGCCCGCTCGAGAATGGGCACGCCGGTTGGTCCCCCGGTGCCGCCCGCCGTGGGCGGCTGAACGGCTGCGCGGCTCCAGACATTGGAGCCGATCGGTGACGTGAAGAGGACGCATTGCACGGTTGGATCAGCGCTGGTGCAGTCGCCCATCGCCCACGCCGACGTTCCGGCCGGCTCCAACTCGACGATCGGCGAGTACACGGTTTGCATCCAGGTCGCGCCGCTGTCGTGGCTCTCGTAGATGCCCGGCCCCGCGACCCACACGTTGCTGCCGATGAACCGGATCTTCACCAGCGACGGGTAGGCGGATCCGTATGCGCTCACGGGGAACTGACCGATCCGGTGAGGCGGGCCCCAGCTCTGACCGCCGTCGGTGGTCGAATCGACCAGGAGCGTGCAGGTCTGCGTGCTGTCGACGCACGCGGTGCCCGCCGCCCACCCCCGAGCGGCATCGCTGAACGCGACATCCGCCACCGCGATCCGTGGGATGGAAGTGGGTATCAGCGCTGGGGGAGTGACCGGCGCAGGCGTGGCTGGCGTGAGAGACGCTGTCGGGGCCGGCGGGCTGCATGCAGCCACGACCATGGCTGACAGCGCCATTCCCACAACGCACCGGGCTCGCACCGCGGCTGACCTTCTCACGACCACCGTGGAACGACGGCGCGCGGCCTCGGTTATGTCCGCCGCTGGTGAGTTGGCACGGGCGTACCCCCGGCAGGACTCGAACCTGCGACTCACAGAGTTTAGGAAACTCCGGCTCTATCCAACTGAGCTACGGGGGCCTGGCGGGTCATTGTCCCTCGCCCACGCGACGGTGGGATGTTGCGTTGTCCCGCGCCTGTCCGCGCGGCTCACCCAGCGTGCGCCTCGTGAACGACGCAGCGGTGCCGCGTGCACGATCGCGGCGGGCCGACCTTGTGCTGCTTGCCGTGTTGGTGCTCGCCTGGCTCCTGCCATGGTCACTGCTCACCGGCGCCGCGATCGTGTCCGGGGCGCACCCGGTGGTGTCGCCGTTGGACTTCATCAACCCGGTGCGCCTCGTCAGCCTGTACCGCGCCGACGGGAACGCCATCGTGTGGTGGCACCTCGTCGGTGCCGGCGCACCGACGCACATGTGGCTGTTCACTGGCTTCATCGTCGTCGCGCTGCTCACCATGGTGCTGCTCGTGGCCGGGTCCCTGATCGCCTGGGCGGGCGGCATCCCCGGGATCGCGGCCACCCGGATGCTGGTGCCGCGGAGGCTGGAGCGCACCTCGCGGTGGGCGACCTGGCGCGACCTGCGTGCGCTCCAGGTGCGCCAGCCGCGCGCGGGGTCGCTGATCCTGGGACGGCGCGGCGCGCAGCTGATCGCCACCCAACCGGAGACATCCGTGCTGGTGATCGGACCCACCCGCAGCGGCAAGACGTCGGGGCTCGTGGTCCCCAACCTGCTCGAGTGGCAGGGCCCCGCGGTGGTCACATCGACCAAGAGCGAGCTCGTCGATCTCACCGCAGCACACCGCCGCGGGCTCGGCCCGGTGTGCGTGTACGACCCCACCGGCGAGGTGGGTGCACGCAGCGACACGGTGAGCTGGTCGCCGCTGGCGGGGTGCGAGGCGCTCGACGTCTCATGGACCGTCGCCGCCTGGCTGTGCGCCGGCCTGCAGCAGGGCGGCGGGCGCGGCGACAACGACTGGGCGCACTGGGCGGAGTCCGGCAAGCTCCTGATCGCTCCGCTGCTGTACACCGCGGCGGCGTGCGACAGGACCATCCTCGACGTGCGCGACTGGATCCACGGCTTCGACCTCGACACCCCGACGGCGCTGCTGCAGCAGCTGGCGCTGCGCCAGGCCGGTCACGACGGCGACCCGGAGCGCGCGCTGGCCATGCTCACGTCCGTCGACCAGCGTCCGGAGAAGGAGCGCGGCACGGTCTTCTCCACGGTGATGCGCATCTTCAGCGTGTTCAACGAGCGCCCGGTGGCAGCGTCGGCGATGACCTCGCGGTTCGACCCCGAGCGCTTCCTGCGGGAGCGCGGCACGCTGTACCTCTGCACGCCGCGCCAGTCACCCGAGCGCATCGCCTCCCTGTTCGTCGGCATCCTCATGACCGTGGTGACCCGCGCCTACGCGCAGGCGTCCCGACAACCGCGCGGCCAGCTGCAACCTGAGCTCGGGCTGTTCCTCGACGAGCTGGCCAACGTGGTGCCCATCGAGGAGCTTCCGGCGCTGGCGTCGCAGGGGGCGGGGCGCGGCGTGGTGCTGATGTCGATCGTCCAGGACCTCTCGCAGCTGCGCGCGCGATACGGCTCCGACCGCGCCAACTCGATCCTCAACAACCATGGCTGCAAGATGGTGCTGCCCGGCATCACCGACCCGGAGACGGCCGACGTCGTCGCCAAGCTGATCGGTCGCGGTGTGTACACGGACGTGCAGGTGAGTCACACCAATGGCCGCGCGGCGCGCTCCTACTCGCTGCGGCAGGATCAGATGGCCTCCCCCGACGCGCTCCGTCAGCTGCCTGACGGCACCGGCGTGGTGCTGTACAGGGGCAAGCCGCCGACCATCGTGCGACTTCGTCCCTGGTATGCGGACCGGCAGCTGACCGCGATGGTCCGCGGCGAGGATGCCACCACCGGGTGAGGCGGCGTGGTCAAGCCATCGGCAGGTCGGCCATCGCCGTATGGTGCCGCACGGCGCGCGCAGCGAGGTGGTGGCTTACGCCGAGCGGTACTCCGCGGCGGCGATCTTCATCTCCGCGACCATGGCGTCCACGGTCGACGGCATCACCCCGCGGATGCTCATGGAGCGGATCTCCTCGAGCACGGAGTCGAGCGCGCGCTGCTCGCGAGCCGCCTCGTCGAGCACCGTCTCGACGCGCGCCGCGGAGAGCTGGAGGCGCCGCTTGGCGATCCCCCGCAACTCGCTGAGCATGTCACCGACCGAGGGTCGGGCGGTTGTCGAGGTCGGACGCCCGGCCAGCGACGCGCTCGACGAGCCGGCAGGGGCGGGATCGTCGCGCCAGGGGGTCTGCCACGGCGCCACCCAGGTGAGGTCGGGAAGGGCGTCGTCGACCGTGGACCGGCCTCCCGGCTGCGCCGCGCCTCCCGCCGGGGTGGCGTCACCTTCGGGGACCGGCGACTCCGACCTGTCCTTCTCAAAGGCCGCCTCGCGGGCGGCCGGGGCGGTCGAGCGCGGCTCGGTGCGCCCGGCGCCATTGCCGCCGTTCTCGGCGACACCAGCCGCCGGCGCCGGGCGCGCCGGGGCGATGCTGGCCGGCTGGACGCCGGTGGCCATCGCGGTGGCGGCGAAGGAGGCCGCGTTGAGGCGGCGAACCCGGATGCTGCCGTCGCGGTTGGCTGCCATCGCCTCGAGGAGGACGGGGTCGCCGAGCGAGGGATGGATGTCGGTGTACGAGAGCGCCTGCTGGCCCACCGCGACGCACGTGACGCCGCGCCCGCTCGGAGTGAAGATCTCCACCGCGTACGCGCCGCCGCGCCGCCCGAAGTCGGCGAGCAGGTTCGGCCACTCGACCCAGTCGAGACGGAGGTCGCTGTAGATGATCTCGCCGCGCAGGAGAGCCTCGCAGACGTCGACGAGCAACGGCTCGAGGCGGTGCGCGGTGACCACCGCCTCCGACCAGCTCTGCACCTCGACCAGCACCCCCTCGCCGGTGCGAGCGGTGGCACCGCTGAAGGCGTGCACCTCGACGAGCGCGCCGTCGCGCACCAGCACCACCGCGCCGCGGTCGCGGTCGCGCACCACCAGGCATCCGTGGGACAGCGCCGGCGCGAGGGCCTCCATGACCACGGCCCTCAGCGGGATCGCCTCGAAGAGCAGCTCACCGCGCGGCAGGAGCGGGATGGGATCGGCGATGCGGGACGTCTGGAGACTCGGCTGATCGCTCATGCGCGCCTCTTCCTGAAAACTGCCGACTGTCGGACCGTAGGTTACGGCGCGACGTGGGGTGGACGTCGGGGCGCTGCGACGGCGAGGCGATCGGTCAGCTCCGCGATGCCGACGACGGCGAGCCACGTGAGCACCAGCGCCGCAACCCACAGAACCGCGGTCACGGCGAGGGCGTCGTCCGCGCGCTGCTCCACGAGGCGCAGCGAGCGGCCAGCGAGGACGGCGCCGCCGCGATACCCGACCACCACCGCGGCGATGCGCACACCGCTGCGTGGTTGCCACGTCACCCTGTCCTCAGAGGTGCGCGCACTGAGGGTGACTCCCTGCGGGGGCACCGGAACGGCGCCGTCGAGCTCGCCACTCGATGCCATCGGTTGGTCGCGGAGGTCGTAGACGATGACGAACGGTGCGAGCGAGCGCGCGATGTCGACGCGCGTCGCGCTGCTGGCCACCACCGCTGTCGCAGTGGCTCCCGCGTCCAGCCGTGCCGCGGCATCCTCGGCGAGCTGGATCTGGGGGTCATTGGCGCCCGAGCGCAGATTCTGCTGGTCGAGGCCGTAGGCCAGACCGGCCACCATCGTGACCACGACGGCGAACGGCACCCACGCGACCACGCTGCGGAGCAGGCGACGGCCCATGGCTCGGGGAACGCGGACCGCCGGCGCTTGGTTCCAGCCGCTGTTCGAGCCCGCCTCGCTCTACACTCTGTGGAGATGCTCGACAAGAAAGACGAGCGGGGCGACCCCGCTCAGATCACGGTCGCCGACGTGATGGTGTCGAAGGTGCTGGTGGTGCACTCGGGCGACAGTGTCGATGACGCCGTCGCACTGATCGTCGACAGCCGCATCACCGGGGTCCCCGTGGTCGACGACGACAACCACATCCTCGGCATCGTTGCCGAGTCGGACGTGCTCGGCAAGGCGGGAAGCACCGTCGACGAGGTGATGACACGCGACGTCATCACCACCGATGAGAACGCCACACTCGATTCCGCTGCCGAGACCATGCTGACCCGGAGGATCCGCCGCCTGCCGGTGGCGCGCGACGGCAAGCTGGTGGGCATCCTCACCCGGGCCGACCTCCTGCGCCACGTCCGGCACACCCACTGGACATGCGACTGGTGCGCCAACACGGTGACCGGGTTGCGTCACCCCAACGCGTGCCCGCAGTGCGGTGGCGAGTTCGTGGACCTTCACGGCGGTGCCGCGCTGATGGCAGCGACCCAGACCAAGCCCAAGCAGGCCGCGCCGACCGCCAAGGGCGGCCTGGAGGGCATCGTCGCCGGGCGCAGCGCGCTCTGCGACATCGACGGCCGCACGGGCAAACTGCTCTATGCCGGCTACGACATCGCCGACCTCGCCCGCGATTCGAGCTTCGAGGAGACGTGCTGGCTGCTCTGGCACGGCGAGCTGCCCAGCGAAGGCGAGCTGCGCAGCCTGCGCACCGACCTCGGTGAGAACCTCGACCCACGCGCGTCTGTCTGGGACGTCGCCGCTGACGCGCCCGAGGCGGCCGACCGCATGGACCTGCTGCGCACCCAGGTGTCCCTGCTCGGGATGTCGGACCCGGACGTCAGCAGCAACACCGATGACGCCAACCGTGGCAAGGCCACGCGCCTGGTGGCGCAGACGCCGGCGCTCATCGCCACCAGCGAGCGCATCAGCGCCGGGCTGGCGCCCGCGGACGTCGACCCCGCGCGAAGCATCGCCTGGAACTTCCTCCACCTGCTCCACGGCGGCGATCCCGACCCGCTGGACGTGCGCGCTTTCGACGTCTGCCTCATCCTTCATGCCGAACATGGCATGAACGCTTCGACGTTCGCGGCGCGGGTCACGGCGGCGACGCTGAGCGACATGCACTCCGCGGTGGTGAGCGCCATCGGCACCCTCAAGGGGCCGCTGCACGGCGGCGCCAACGAGAGGGTGATGGATCTGCTGCGCGACCTCCCGGATGTGGCCGGCACACGCGCCCACGTCGAGGCGATGCTCGCCGCCAAGCAGCGCATCATGGGCTTCGGACACCGCGTGTACCGCACCGAGGATCCCCGCGCCACGATCCTGCGCGAGTACAGCCGCGAGCTCGGGGAGCGGCACGGCGAGAGCCGCTGGTACGAGCTCACCGTCGCTGTCGAGAAGGCGGTCCACGAGACCAAGGGGCTCTACCCCAATGTCGACCTCTACTCCGGCTCGGTGTACACCTCGCTGGGCATCCCTCAGCGCCTGTTCACGCCGATCTTCGCGATGTCACGCATGGCGGGTTGGACCGCCAACGTCATGGAGCAGCACCGCGACAATCGGCTGATACGCCCGGACAGCGAGTACGTGGGACCAGCGCCGCGCGACTACCTGCCGCTAGCGTCCCGCTGAGCCGCGCTCGCCGCGATCGCGGCGCGCGGCCGCACCCAGAGATTCAGCGTGCAGGGGTTCCCCCTGGCATCGGTGTCGATGGTGCCCCCCGCGTGGAACCCGCAGGCGACAGCGACCTTCTCCGAGGCCACGTTCCCCGGCAGCGTGGTCAGCTCCAGCTCGTCGACGTCGGAGGTCGCGAACGTCCAGTCACAGAGGAGTTGCACGGCGCGCCGGCCGACCCCCCAACCGCGCGCCGGCTCCAACAGCCAGTAGCCCACCTCGGCCCGGTCACGATGATTGACCCAGACGGTGACCAATCCGGCCGGTGACAGCTCGGGCAACGACACCTGCAGACGCACCGCGCGACTGTTGTCGGCCCAGCCGGCGACGACGAGGCCAGCGTCGAGCATCGTGAGTCCCGGTGGCACCTGCGTCCAGCGCGTGATCACCTCGTCGTGCGACGCCGCCACCAGCAACGCCGCGACACCGGCGTCGACCGGGAGCAGCGCCACCTCGCCGTCGCGCAGCGGCGACGGCGCGGCAAGCGCCGCGGTCACCTGCTCGCGGGCGAGTGGAAGTGGTCGGAGATCTGCTGCCAGCTGGCGGCGTTGGCGCCGCCCGGCAGCGGGGTGTTGCCGTCGAAGTAGTGCACGGCGCCGGTCTCGGTGTTGCGGTACTCGCCGGCGCTGACGATGGTGCCCGCGGTGAAGCGCACCCCCGTGGAGGAGGGCGACCCGGGCTCGCTGCGGCGGCCGGCGCTGCCACGCGGTTGCTCGGGGTGGTGGTGGTCGGAGATCTGCTGCCAGCTCGCCGAGTTGGCACCGCCGGGGAGCGGCGTGCTGCCGTCGAAGTAGCGAGTGGCGCCGGTGTCGACGTTGCGGTACTCGCCGGCGCTCACCACCGTGCCAGCGGGGAAGCGCACCCCGGCCGACGAGGGCCGGTCCGGCTCAGAGCGGAGGGCTGGGCGTCCGCGCCCTGTGTTGGGGTGGTGGTGGTCGGAGATCTGCTCCCACGCCGCGGAGTTCACCCCACCGGGTATGGGCGAGCTTCCATCGAAATACCGGGTAGCCCCGGTCTCGACGTTGCGGTACTCGCCCGGGCTGACGACCATGCCCGGCCTGAACCGCACCCCGTGGTCAGCCATGTCCGTGCTCCATGGCTGAGATCGTACGCCTGCACCGCTGTTCACGCGGTCAAGAAGTGGAGTAGAACTCGACAGATGTGCGCCGCCGCGGCCGACCTGCCCACCCTGCACGGCGACACGGTGCGTCTCCGCCCGACGGCCGCGGCGGATGCCCCGCGGCTCGTGGAGATCCTCGCCCACCCGGTGGTGTCCCGCTGGTGGGGCGAATGGGACCTGGACCGGGTGCGCAGCGAGCTGATCGCACCGGACGACCAGACCGCGGTGTTCGCGGTCGAGACCGACGGCGAGGTGATCGGGCTCATCCAGTACTTCGAGGAGGACGACCCCGAGTACCGCAGCGCAGCCATCGACATATCCCTGCACCCCGACTGGCACCACCGAGGATTGGGCGCCGACGCCCTGCGCACCCTGGCGCGCCATCTCTTCACCGACCGTGGTCACCATCGGCTCACCATCGACCCGACGGCCACGAACCAGCCGGCCATCCGCTCGTACGAGAGGGTCGGCTTTCGCACCGTCGGTGTGATGCGGCAGTACTGGCGCAGCCCGGACGGCACCTGGCTCGACGGGCTGCTCATGGACCTGCTCGCCGGCGAGCTGCGCTAGCCGGCGGTCAGCCGCTGGTGCCGGCCTCGAGGTCGCCGTACAGGGCGATGTACTGGTCGGCGACGACGTCGATGCCGCAGAACGCGCGCAGTGCGTCGACGTTCTCCTCGCTCCAGCGTCGCTCGCTCTCATGGTCGGTCAGCACAGCGACGCACTGGTCGGCAGCGCGCTCCAGGATGTCGTCGCGCAGCTGGTGCAGACCGCCGAACTGGTCGATGCGCTCGAGCTTGGACGCGTTGCCCAGGGAGATGCAGTGCGGAATGTGCTCACGCACGTAGCGCTCGAACACCGGGTACTCGAAGACGGCCAGCGGCAGCCGCGCCCACACCGCCTCGATGGCCTGGTTGCCGAAGCCCTCGTGCTCGGGCGGGTAACACACCAGGTCCACGGCCTGGTACGTGCTGTAGAAGGGGTAGTGTGCGGTGTCGCCCGTTGTGTAGCGGCGATCGGGGACCACGATGTCGCCGCCATACGCGAGCGTGATCCCGATGCTGCGTGAGTAGGCGACGAGCCTGTCGAAGTATTGGCGGTTGTCGTCGAGGTCCTCGCCCTGCGGGAGCAGCAGGACGACGCGACTGTCGCCCGTGAAGGTGCGCCGCCTGTGGCCGAGGCCGTCGACAGCCCTCTCGAGCACGGTGCGACGTCCGTCCAGACCAGCAACCAGCTGGATGGCCAGCTCGATCGACTTGTTGATGGCGACGCGCGCCGGCATCGCCACCACCAGGTCGCCGGCACCGACGGGCCGGGGGTCGCCGGCGAGGATCGAGAGACGTCCCCGAAACTCCAGCTCGTCGATGGACAGTGCCTCGCGGTCGAAGTCGAAGCCGTCCGGGATGACGGTGCCCTCGATGCCCTTGCGCTCGCGCAGGGCATCCCCGGCAATCGGGTTGATGAGTGTGTGGCGGGCGTTGGGAAGCGCCGGGCACATGATCCGATCCATCAGGTCGCTGACCTGCGGGTACGGCGTCGCGAAGTTCCTCGCGTTGGGGCCTTCCCAGTAGAGGTCGTGGTGCTGCATGAGAAAGCCGATGTCGGGCCTGTCGACGGCGAGTCCGTGGAACGCAAGGGTGGCCGGCAGGTTGTAGGGCAGCGACATGACGTTGCGGACGTGGACGAGCGAGATGTCGTTGCCGTCGAGGTAGTGCTCGACGGGATCGCGGATCGCTGCTGCGCGTGCGGTGATCTCCTCGATCAGCGCGTCGCCCGCGGACTCCGACGCGGACTGCGAGGCGAAGATGCGCCGGCGCAATGCCACCGCGTCCGCGGACTGGTAGGCCAGCTCGGCGAGTTGCAGACCGTCGCCATCGTCGGGCACGTCGCACGCGCAGGGGTGCACCGTCCAACCGCGCTTGCGAAGCTCCTTGCTCAGCTCCTGCGATTGGAGCGAGACGCCGTCGGTGCCGAACAGCTTGTAGTGGACCTCGAGCGTGGCGCCCGGCACGTCACGCCCGCGCGTACGAGTGCAGGCCGGCGATCCAGAGGTTGACCGCGTACAGGTCGGCGAAGATCGCCATCAGCCCGACGACAGTGATCAGTGCCGCGCGCGTCTCGCGCCAGCCGTACGTGACACGCGCGTGCAGGTAGATGGCGAACACCACCCAGACGATGAAGCTGAAGGTCTCCTTGGGATCCCAGCCCCAGTACCGGCCCCACGCGTGCTCGCCCCAGACCGCGCCCATCATCACCCCGAACGTCCACACCGGGAACCCGATCATCACGAACCGGAAGCTCCACGCATCGAGCGTCTTGGCGGCGGGGAGGCGGCGCAGCGAGCTCGCCAGCGCCGGCATGAAGCCGCCACCACCTGCTCCCCCGCCACCGGCAACCATCACAGCGGCTCCCCCGCCGCCGGCGGTGACCGTGCCGCGAGACCCGCTCCCCGCGGCGGCAAGAGCGTAGCCGTCGGCCCAGCGACGGGCCAGGAAGAACATCGCGAAGAAGCTCGAGAACACCAGCAGGCCCGACGCCGTCGCCATCGACGTGACGTGGATGGTGAGCCAGTAGCTGTGCAGCGCCGGGACCAGGTTGCCCGGCGGCACATACAGCATGTACGCGACCGCCATCAGCCCCACGGTGAGGATCATCGCGGGCACACCCAGGAGCCGTTGGCCGGCGCGCAGCGCGACCACCAGGAAGACGGTGGACACCACGAAGGAGATCCCTGTCGAGTACTCGTAGATGTTGCCCAGCGGCCAGTGGCCGGCCTCGAACGCGCGAGTGAGGATCGACGCCAGGTGGAAGGGCCACGCCAGCGCCACCAGCCCGACGGCGCTGTCGGCGAGGCGCCGGCGACGGAACGGCAGGTAGAGGAAGAACCCGATCAGCCCCGCGACGTACAGCGCCACGGCCACGCCGAACAGCGTCAGCGACAGCGGCGTGTCGTTCATCGCGTCAGCGCCTCCTCGCGGACGGGATGTGGTGGCGGCTCCTCCAGCGGAGAGGTGGCTGCCCCGGCAGGTGCGAGGATAGTCGCGCGGCGCTTGCGCCTGCGCTCCAGGAACGGGCGCAGGTACAGCTTGGTGAGCAGGCCCGTCATGGTGAGCACGAACGCGGTGTACACCAGCGGCACCCCGCTGTCCTTCTTGACGTGGAACAGCGAGAACTGGCGCAGGTCGGGGAAGGAGACGGTGAAGTTGGTGGTGCCGCCGTTGGCCGCGGGGAGGCTGAGCGCGGTGGTCTGGTGCAGCGGCAGCGCGAAGGCGGCCGCACCGGAGTAGTACGGGGTCATCCCGCTGGTGTTGAGGGTGAAGACGTCCTGTGAGGGACCGCTGTCCAGCCCGAGGTCACCGACGAAGAGCTGCACCTCGAGAACCGGGTTGGTGGCCGCCGCCGTGCCGGCCGCGTACGAGATGTTCAGGGCGTTGGCCGCACCGTTGACCTGTGGCAGCGCCTGCGCGTCCGGGTACAGCACCAGCTTGGCGCCGATCTGCACCGGCTTGGCCTGGCCGGGGAGCGTGTAGTTGAAGGCGGGGACCTTGAGCACGCCCGTCGATGCCGTCTTGTCGCTGCTGACCATCTGGATTTCGGTGTCGCTCACGACCTCGCCGGAGGGATTGCGCACCACCATGTGCGGGGCCCAGCCGTAGTCCTGCTGATAGAAGTCGACGCCGTTGTAGCCGAGGTACTCGTTGACGCGGACGTCCTGGGTCACCTCCGGCCGGCCGGCGTCGTACACGGTCATGTTGCTGACGAAGTCCGACGGCATCCCATTGGCCTGCAGAGGGGCGGCAAACCTGTTGAGCTGCACCTCGTAGCCGCTGTGGCGGCCGTCGAAGAGCATGCCCTCCTGGAGGGTGTCGTAGCTGGCGCGGGTCTCGGCGACGCGCTGCCCCTCGGTGATGGTCATGATCCCGTCGAACCCCGTCGCCTTGCCCCACACCACCGCCAGCACCAGCAGGAAGAATGAGGTGTGGAACATCCAGCTGCCCCACTCGCCCCAGTACTGCGGGGTGCGCGGGTAGCGGCGCACGGTGCGGATGACGAGCGCACGTCCGCGGGTCAGCACGCACGACAGCAACGCGATGTAGAGGCTGCCGAGCAGCACATAGAAGAGAGGGGACACGAACACCGAGGTGAGCGGCAGGCCGAGGTGCGTCGCCAGGTCGTTGAGGTTCTGGTGCGCGGCGATGAACTCGCTGACCTTCTGCGAGGCGGAGCTGAACTCCTGCGGGACGAACGTGCCGACCAGGACGATCAGCAGGATGCCGATCAGGAAGTAGATGGCGGTCCGCATCCGCGTGTACTGGTGCCAGAAGCGGCCCAGCAGCGCGCGCAGGGGGGCCCGGCGGCGCGGCGGCGGCACCTTTGGCGCGGCCAGGGTGGGGGCGGCTGTGGCGGTGGCCATGCTCAGGAGCTGCTCCCCAGCAGCGAGTCCAGCGTGGCCGGGACGTCGTTGAGCTGGCCGAGCTCGCGCAGCCGGATGGTGCCGCCGGCGTCGATCACCAGCGTCGTCGGCGGCCCGTCGACGTTGAAGTTGGCGGCGTCCTCCGACGCCGGGTCGAAGACGCTCGGGTAGGCGACGTGGAATTCCCGGACGTACGCCTTGGCGTTGGCGGAATCGTCGCGGATGTCGACCCCGAGGAACTGCACGCCCCGTGCCGCGTACCTGGCCACCAGGCCGTTGAGCTCGGCCTGCTGCTGCCGGCACGGCCCGCACCACGACGCCCAGAAGTCGATGACCACGGGGTGGCCACGGAGGGTGGTGAGGTCGACGTGGGCACCGGTCAGCGAGCTCCCCGTCAGCGGCGGCGCGGCCTGCGCGGTGCGCGAGTCCGGCTGCACGCGGGTGGAGACGTCGGGCTGCAGGCTGCAGCCGCTGACGAGGAGCGCGGTGAGGAGCGCGGTGGCGCCGAGCGCGGCCACGCGGCATGGGTGCTTGGGCATGGGCATGGGGAGAGCGCGCGAGCTCGGCCGCAGGGTACTACCGGGAGAGGGGGCGACCGCCGCCTGGTTCGGCCCGCGGCGGGGTGGCGTGGCTATTCGCCCATTGCCCACATGTGGTGCTTACAGGTATGGTTATAGCCGGGGTTACAAGAACGAGTTCTCGTCGACCCTTCGCCCGGCCCAGGCTAGAGTGAAGGGCTCAGCCGCGCCGGTGTTCGCGACCCTCGTGTACGTTCAGGAAGTGTGGTGGCCGTGGTGAGCACGGCGGGAGGTGGGTACGGCTTCTGCTATCGCGGACGTGACGGTCGTGGAAGCCTCGGTCGATGAAGAGACCGTCGCGACGATCGTCACCGAGGTCGAGGAGTGGGGCGGCCTGCTCCAGTTGCCGGGCATCCCGGCGCCCAGTGAGCCGGGCTTCGCACCCCCCGCTGTTGCGGGTGAAGTACGCCCTGGATCGTGACCTCGCCGCGCTCATCCTCGTGCTCATCTCGCCGCTGCTGCTCCTGCTCGCGATCCTGGTGAAGGCGACCTCGCCGGGCCCGGTGCTCTTCCGGCAGCAGCGCGTCGGCGCGGATGGCAGCGGGTTCGTGATGTTCAAGTTCCGCTCCATGCGGCTGCCCACGAGGCTGGTGCGCTTCGAGCCGGCGCCAGGCCTCGCACCCGGGGGGGTGGAGGGTGAGGACAGGCGGACCGCGGTGGGGCGCGTCATCCGCGTGCTCAGCCTCGACGAGCTGCCTCAGCTGCTCAACGTTCTGCGCGGCGAGATGAGCCTGGTCGGCCCCCGCCCCGAGAGGCCCAAGTACGTGGAGCGGTTCTCACGCGAGCTGCCCGGGTACGCGGACCGGCACCTGGTGCGCCCGGGCATCACCGGCTGGGCGCAGGTGCACGGGTGCCGCGGGGCGACGCCGATCAAGGATCGGCTCGAGCTCGATCGGGAGTACATCCAGTTCTGGTCGCTGTGGCTCGACCTCAAGATCGTGCTGCGCACAGCCGTCGGGCTTGCCGGCATGGTCATCCCCCACCATCGCGGCGAGCACGTCGAGGCTGTCATCGAGGCGATCGGGCGTCGCCATCAGCCCCCGGCGTGGGGCCGGGAGCGCGCCAGGAACTCGTAGACCGCGGCGAGCTCGGCGGCCATTCGGCGCCGGGAGTAGAGTTCGCGGGCGCGGCGCCTGGCCTCGGCCCCCAGGCGGTCGGACATGTCGACGTCGTCACGGAGGCGCAGGAGTGCGCCGGCCAGGGCCTCCGGGGCGTCGTCGCACAGCAACCCGGTGACGCCGTCGTCGACCAGCTCGTCGACGCCGCCGAAACGAGCGGCAACCACGGGCACGCCTGCGGCCATGGCCTCGAGGATGGCCAGCGAGCATCCCTCGTAGACCGACGTGACGACGACGCAACCGGCCCGGGCCAGCAGGTCGGGCACGTCGTCGCGGTTGCCGAGGAACTCGACGGATCCCCCGATCCCGAGCGCGTCAGCGAGCCGCCGCAGGCCGGCCTCGAGCTCACCGGAACCGGCCAGCGTAAGGCGCAGGGAGGGCCTCGTCTGGCGCGCGATGGCAAGCGCGCGGATGGCGAGCTCCGGTCGCTTCTGAGACGCCAGGCGACCCACCATGAGCGCCAGGTCACGGTCAGGGGCGCGCTCCGCCTGCCACCGCTCGATGTCGACGCCGTTGCGGATGACCCTGTACTGCGTCCGGCGGCCGACGCCGAGCCGCAGCCCCTCGTCCCGTTCGTGCTCGCTCACGGCGACGATCAGCGCGCACGCGTGCGCAGCCAGCCGCTCGAGCAGCACGAGCGCTCGACGGCGCGGCCCGGTGAACGCCCAGAACGACCAGGCGTGCGGCGTGACGACGCACGACGAGCGCCGGCCGAGCAGCAGCGCGGCGGCGCGCGCCAGCCACGCCGCCTTGCTGGAGTGCGCATGGACAACGTCGCTGCGCCACACCAGCGGCAGCAGCCGCACCAGCCAGCCAAGATCGCCGGGGTGCGGTTCGCGGCGCGCGGTGAAGGTGCGCAGGCGCACTGCGCCCGTGCCGGCCAGCCGATCCCAGAGCATCGACGACGGTGGACAGGCGACGGTCAGGTCGATGGTGTCGTCATTGCTCAGCTCGTCGACGACGTCGAGCACGTGGCGCGGAACGCCGGCGTCGAGCGGCTGGGCCACCATGAGCACGCGGATCGGGCGGCGCCCGGCGTTCATGCGCGACGTCGCCTTGCCGCCACCGCATCCCACGTCGCGAGGTACGCGGCGATCATCGAGGAGTCGCTGAACTCGCGCTCGACCCGCGAGGCCGCCGCGTCGCCCAGCCGGCGGGCCAGCTCACCGTCCTCGAGCACGCGGGCGACGCACTCCGCCAGCGCCTGCGGATGGCCGGGCGGGACCAGCAGCCCGTCGACGCCGTCCCGGATCAGCCCGTCGAGGCCACGGCTGGCGGCGGCGACCACCGGACGTCCCGCACGCATCGCCTCCAAGGCCACCAGCGGCAGGCCCTCCCAGTCCGAGGGCTGAACCACCACGTCGGCGGCGCCGAGGAGCGTACGAGCGTCGGGCCGCGCCCCGGCCAGCCGGACTCGCGATCGCAGTCCCAGATCGTCCACCTGCCGTTCCAGCGCTTGGCGGAGCGGCCCCTCGCCGACGATGACCCACGCGGTGTCCGGCACGAGCGCGGCGGCGGCCACCGCGACGTCGTGCCGCTTCTGCTGGACGAGGCGCCCGGCCGCCATGACCAGGTGAAGGCCGGGCGCGAGGCCCCATTCGGTCATGAGCGCAGCGCGATCGGCCGCCTGGGGTGGGGGCGGGACGCCGTTGCTGATCGTGGCCAGCGGCTCGATCCCGTCCGCCGCGAGGGTGGCGGCGACACCACCCCCACACGCGATCACCGGCAGCCTCGCCCAGCGCAGAACGCGAGCGGTGGCGCGGTCGTCCCCGGGGGGCACGCCGTGCAGCGTGACCAGCGCCGGCCAGGTGGCGCCGCGCCGCGCCGCCAGCGCCGTCACCATGGCCATGCCCGGGTTGTGCGCGTGGATGACGTCTGGTCTCCAGCGGGCGGCGAAGCGCCGGATCCGCCACGCGGCGGTGAGCGTTCGCAGGGGACGGCGACCCACCAGGGGAATCTGCACACGCTGTGCGCCGAGTGGAAGCGACACGTCGCCGGCGCACGCGATGGCGACGGAGTCCCCTCGCGCAAGAGCGGCCTCGGAGAGCTGCCTGGCCACCTGCTCGGCGCCGCCGGGCCCGAGCTCCTGGATCACCTGGAGAATGCGCACAGCGACTCGTACAGGCCAACCATCTCGGGGCCGGCGTCAGCGGCGTCGAAGCGCTCGGCAACGCGCGCCGCCCCCGCGCGTCCCATCCCGGCGAGCCGCTGTGGATCGCGGACAAGCGCCGCGAGCGTGCTTGCCAACCCGGCCACGTCGTCCGGCTCGACGAGCAGCCCGCTGACGCCGTCGTCGACCAGCTCGGCGATGCCACCGACCCGCGAGGCCACGACCGGCAGTGCCGCGGCCATCGCCTCGAGGATGGTGATGGGCAGGTTCTCGCCACGCGACGGCAGCACGAAGATGTCGGCGGCGAGCAGGCGTTCGCGCACGTCACTAACGTTGCCATGGAACGTGACGTCGAGGTTCGCGGCGGCGGCGCGCCTCTCCAAGTCCAGTCGAAGTGAGCCGTCACCGTAGACGTCGAGGTGCACACCGCCGTCGAGACGGGCGCACGCATCGACCAGGACGTCGATGCCCTTGTGTGCCTCCAGCCGCGCCGCCGTGGCCACGCGGATCGGCCGGTGCGGCTCACCCGGTTCGGTCCTGCGCACGTCGATGCGAGACGGGAGGACGTGCAAGCGCTTGGCCGCGAAACCGCGCGTCACCAGGAACCGCGCCAGCGTGTGCGAGGGCACCACGACGGCTGCGAGCCGAGTGAGGATCGACTCGAGGCCCATGTGGCCATACAGGAGCCACGCCGAGCGGGCTGTCGAGCCGGCCGCGCGCGCACCGGGTCTGCCCGGCAGCCCGACCAGCTCCTCGGGAAGCCCGTGGTAGGTGTGCACCACGCGTGCGCCGCCAATCGTGCGCGCCGCGACGCCGCAGAGCAGGAGCGCGCGCCGGTCCTGGGTGTGCACGATGTCCGCCCCGCGCAGTCGCGGCCACAACCGCGTCGCGCTGGTGACGTCCAGCTTGCTGCGCAACGGAAATGCCTCCGCGACGAGTCCGAGGCCACGCGCGCGGTCGGCGACGTCGTCACTCCCACAGAGAACGCGCACGGTGGCGCCCGCCTGGGCGACGCGCGGAGCCAGGTTGAGGAGGTGCGAGACAGGACCACCCTCGGTGAGGGTGCTGACGTAGACGACTCTCACGCGACGCTGGCGAGCTGTCCGCCCACGGAGGATGCTTTGCGGCCCTGCCACATGCAGGTGACGATCGCCCCGACCAGCCACAGGGGCGCGTAGTACTGCTCCGACAGCGTCAGCGCGGACGTGATGGCGACGATCATCGAGGCGGTCACCGCCACAGCGAACGAGGGCGGCCCCACCCGCTCCCGCGCCAGGACACGCAGCCGGGCCAGGCCGGTGAGCAGGTACGCAACCAGCAGTGCCAGTGCGGGCATGCCCACCTCCACGCCGACGTCGAGGTACGTGTCGTGCACAACGGTCGGGTCCTGGTCGGTGGCTGGTCGGCCGTCGACAGATGCGTTGTAGAACTGGAAGTTCCCTGGTCCAACACCGGCGAAGGGATGCGTGGCCACGAGCTCGAGCGCCGATCGCCAGGAGTCGAACCGATGCCCGACGTTGGAGCCGGCCACGGCTGACTTGTCGGTGAGCGCTCTGCTGATTCGCGCGGGCTGCGCCACCGCCACCACACCGACGAGCGCGGCCATGAGGAGCACAGGGACGAGAGCAGCGCGGAGCAGGTGCCTGTGGGTGAGCGCCAGCCACACCGCGGCGCAGCCCAGCCCCAGCGCCGCACCACGCGAGAAGGTGAGGACGGTCGCGAGGCTGATCACCCCGACCAGTGCGACGACGAACAATCGCCGCAATCCCCGGTAGCGTAGGAGCCACAAGGTCAGCGGGAGAGTCGCCGAGAGGATGTACGCGAGGTCGTTGGCGTCGCCATACGTGGGCGTGGCACGGGTGGCAAACCCGATGAGCAGGTTACGGATCGCGAGGACAGCCGCCACCGCACAGGCGACGGACAGCACCCACACCACACGCTCCAGGGTGCGGTAGTCGCCGGCGAACACGGTGAGCACCACGAAGAGGCCGACGTAGCTGATGTAGCGCAGCATCACGGGCAGGGCGCTGTCGACGGACTGCGCGGCCACCGTCGACACCAACAGGCACGCGAGAATCCCCAGCAACATCAGGTGTGTCGCGTCCAGGCGCACGGTGCGGCGCCGCATCAGCAGCTGCACGATGAAGCTGAGGAAGCACAGCCCCCCGGCCAGCTTGACCAGCGTGAGCGACGAGTTGCTGCCCAGCGACACCGAGTACTCCAGCGGCACCGCGGCGGCGAGCAGCATCAGCGCGAAGTCGAGGCGCACCAACGCCGCCAGCACCACCATCAACGCGGCCAGCGCGGCGAACACGAGCAGCGGCCACCACGTCGAGGTCACCGCCACGGTCACCGCGGCGGCGTAGGCCAGCGCCACCCCGCCGAGAGCGGTGCTGAGCCGTTCGGTCACTGGCTCCGGGGCAGGTCGGGCTAGGTCAACCTGAGTCGGCATGCAACATGGGAGTCTGCGCCACCACTGGCAGGTTGGCCGCACTGACCGGCCAGGCCACCAGCTCGGGGCGCTGCCCCGGGATCGACACGCCGGTCAGGTCCGCGCTCCACAGCGGCTCAACCGCGCGCTGCGGCGCCGCGCGCGGGACGAGGTGCCGCAGCAGCAGCGCGGCGGTCCGCGCCAGGATGACCATGTCCCCCATGAAGGTCCACGTGGCGACGTAGTAGTTGTCGAGCCGAGCTCGGTCGACGATCGACGTATCGCCGCGCAACCCGTTGACCTGCGCCCAGCCGGTGATGCCGGGCCGCACCCGCTGACGCGTCGGGTACTCGGAGATGGAACTCGGTGAAGATGTTCACCATCAGCGGACGCTCGGGCCGCGGCCCCACCAGCGACATGTCGCCGCGCACCACGTTCCAGAGCTGGGGCGCCTCGTCGAGCCCAGAGCGGCGGAGGAAGGCGCCCAGCCTGGTCACGCGCGGATCACCCCTGACAGACCATGTCGTGTCGCCGTCGTCGTTGGGAATCATGCTGCGGAACTTCAGCATCGTGAAGAGACGGCCATCGATGCCGACACGGTCCTGCCGGAAGACGACCGGGCGCTTTCCCAGGAACGGCCGTGGCCCGGTGTACCGCACCAGCGCGGCGACCACCAGGAGCACCGGCGACAGCAGCGCCAGCGTCAGCAGCGACACGGCGAGGTCGAACGCGCGCTTGGTGACGAGCGCGGTTCGGCGCCGCATCGGGCGCGGAAGAAGCGTGAGCGGGATGCCGGAGATCTCGTCGGGAGCCGGCGCGTCGACGCCCACCTCGAAGAACCGCGGGACGGCGTAGATGTCAGCGGACACCCGCTCGCAGTCCACCAGCAGCCGCACCATCTGCGCCTCGGGCTTGGCTGAGAACGCCAGCAGGATCCGGTCGATGCCGTGTTGACGGGCCACGCCCTCGAGGTCGCCCAGGCCGCCGAGACGGGTCAGCCCGGCGACGGCCGCGCGCGGGTCGTCGTCGACAAGGCCGGTGATGCGCATGCCCGTGCTGGTGTGGTCGCGGACGGCGCGCGCCAGCCGCTCCGCCACCTCTCCCGAGCCGACGATGAGCACGCGATGCTGGATCCAGCCCCGCCGGCTGCACGCCCGCATCGCCGCGACCACCAGCCCGCGTGCGAGCACCATCCCGATCGCCACCTGGAGCCCCAGGACCGCGAGGTCCGCCGCGGCGACGGAACGCGCCAGCGGCGCGATCGCCAGCGCGGCGACTGCGGTGCGCCCGAACACCTGGGCGGTCGAGTCGATCAGGCGCGGGGTGACCCGGCGCGCCAGGCGGCGGTCCAGGCCGGTCATCGCCAGGACCACGGCGGCGGCCCAGAGGCACCACAGGACGCTGACATGACGTGCGACCGCCAGGACGCCGAGGACGGTTGCCGCCTCGGCGACCACGAGCGCAATGCGCATGGTCGCGCGGGGATCCGGGAGCGCCATGGCGGAGCGCTGATGTCGGGCCCCTCGGCTGTCCGGCGACCACCCCATCATCTGCCCCCCACACCACTTCCTGGAGGAAGTGGCCTCTTGCATTTACGCTTGGCGGCGGGGCACGGAACCGTCCGGGAAGGACCCGGGAAGATTGACGCGCCTCGCGAGACCTAATATCGTCAATCGCATCGATAATGTCAAACGCTCAGGCTGGAGCTCTGGGCGCGACGCGCGGGGGGCACTGTGGACGTGAACAGAATCGCCGGGGCGGCAACCGCCGCCGCTTCGTCGCACCTTCAGCTCGACGGCGCGTTCGCGCGGGCGAACAGGACGCTGGAGGCGGTGCCGGTCACCCACCGGCTCGCCGGCAATCCACTGTTCGCGCTGGCGGCCATCGCCGACCTGGCGGACAGCCTTCCGAAGACCTCGGTGGTCAGTGACAAGGCGGACCAGTCGCTCATCTCCCCCGACGGGCCGCCGCGCGGCTCGATGGACCGCCCCGGTGACACGATCCGGCAGCTCGACACCAGCCGGTCGTGGCTGACCCTGCTCAACATCGAGCAGGATCCCCAGTACGCCGACCTCATGAACGCGTGCCTGGACGAGGTTGCCGCGCTCGTCGATCGGCGCCCCGGTGACACCCGGCGGCGCGCCGGGTTCATCTTCGTGTCGTCGCCGAACTCGGTGACGCCGGCTCACTTCGACATCGAGCACAGCCTCCTTCTGCAGATGTCCGGCAAGAAGACGGTGACCGTGGGACGGTTTCCCACCGAGGCCGCCCGGCTGCGCGAACGAGAGCGGTACTGGGAGGGCGCGCTCGGCAGGGTCGAGGCGATGCCCGAGATGGTCGAGGCGCACGAGCTGACGCCCGGGCATGGCGTGTACCTTCCGCCGATCTGCCCGCACTGGGTGCACAACGGCGACCGGGCGTCGATCTCGATGACGCTCACGTACTTCACCAGCAACTCCGAGCGCGACCAGCAGGTCGAGGCCTTCAACGCCAAGCTGCGCCGGCTTCGCGTCCACCCGGTTCCCCCGGGGCGGTCCCCGCTACGCGACGGCGCCAAGGCGTCGGCGATGCGCGTCTGGGGCGCGCGTCGCAAGGTCCTGGGAGGGCGGGAGCCCTCGAGCCGCTAGGCCGGCGGCGCGGACCTCGACCGCGACGCCATCGCGCCGCGCGCCCGTCGCCGGGCCCGGCCAAGGAGGCGGCGCCCCCGCTCGAGCCCGAGCTCGGTGCTGAGCGCCGCCATCGACCTCGGCCCGGTCGCGCAGCGGAGCCGCCACAGCTCGCGCGCGCCGGTGGCGAAGTCCGACTTGTACAACTCCTCGCCGCGGAGCAGGTCCGCCTCGCGCATGCCGCGCCGGGCGGCGTCGTCGATGACGCGGGCGAGGAGCACCGTGCCCGATCCACGCCAGCGCCGATCCGGGTCGCGCCCGCTCTGGTAGTAGCTGATCCGCCCGGCGACCTCGAAGGAGGCCATCACGCCGACCACCTGGTCACCCGCGTGCAGGGCGTTGAAGACCACTTCCCCGGCGGCGGTGCCGGCCCGGCACGCGGCGGCGAACCGCTGGTACCCGCTGAGGAAGCCCGACGTCCCCTCCCAGCGCTGGGCGTGCAGATGCTGCAGCAGCCGCAGCGCCTCCTCGATGTCGTCGATGCGTTCGACCAGGCAGCTTCCGGCGTCGTTGCGCATCCGGCGCTGGGCGCGGGCCGTCCTGCGGCGCAACGTCGCCGAGCCCTGCTCCGATACGTCGTGCCGCAGTTGCATGCACGGGGCGGTGGCCACGTGGTCGGTGCGGAAGCGGGCCGGCATGGCCGCCGCGACCACGGGGGACGTGACCACCCCGTCGAGGTCGATGAGCCGTTCTCCCGCCCGGCCCAGCCAGCCGCGCAGAGCCGAGACCACCGCCCGCTCCTGGCCGGTCGCGTACACGGCGTCGAGGTGATCGGGGCAGAGAGGCCCGGAACCGAGAACGCGCAGTCGCTCCACACCGAGGTGACGGTCGCTCTCCAACGCCAGGCCGCCGATCAGCTGGTCGCGTCGGAAGACGAGGGCCAGGCACGGGGAACCAGTGGCGGTGGCGCCGAGCCACCACGAGCGCAGGAAGGGCGACGGGATCGGCATGGCATCGACCAGGCGATCCCAGGCGTGCGTGTGCTCTCCAAGCGCGGACGCCACATGGAGGCGCGCATTTTCGGGATCTACTGGCATGATGCCGTCCCATGAGCGAGCATTCGCGCCGATCGTATCGCCATTCCCACCTCGGCCCCGAGGTCGCCGACCGGTACGATCGCGACCTCTGGGACCCGAGCACAGCGCGAGGGCTGGAGTGGGTGCTGGAGCAACGGATCCTCACCCAGATGCTCGCCGGGCGCCCCCCGGCCCGCCGGGCGATCGACTTCGCTTGCGGGACCGGCCGCGTCCTCGAGTACCTCGCGGAGCGCACACCTGAGGTGATCGGTGTGGACATCAGCGCGGCGATGCTGGACGTCGCCCGACGCCGCGTCCCGGCGGCGCGCCTGGTGGAGGGCGATGTGACCGTCGACCCCGGCCTGCTGACGGAGACGGCTGACGTGGTCACCGCCTTTCGGTTCCTGCTCAACGCGGAGCCTGCCCTGCGCTCCGCGGCCCTGGACTGGATGCGTGACCGCCTGGCTCCCGGAGGCGCGCTCATCGTCAATTTCCACCTCAACCCCCGCAGCCTCCGAGGCCGCTACCTGCGCCTGCGCCACGACCCAGAGGTGAACCTCGTCGGTGTCACCCAGGCCTGCACCCTCCTGGCTGAGCACGGGCTCACGGTCCGACGGGTGCGGGGGTACAGCTACCTTCCCTACCGCCGCGACGGCGGCGAGCTCGTCCTTCCCCGACTGCGGCGGCGCGTCGAGGAGCGACTGGCCATGGCCGACGTCCTGCCGAAGCTGGGCAGCGCGTTCCTGGTGCTGGCGGAGCGGGCAGCGCCGGCTGCGTAGCTCAACCCGGGCGCTCGGCGAGGGCCGCCAGCAGCGGGAGGAGGTTCGCCTGGGCCCAGGCGCGGCCACGGCGATCGCCCTCGGGACCGCTGGCGTGCAGCATCACCGCCGCCACGATGACCGCGTGGCGCAGCGACCGATCGGCCTTTCTCCAGGGCACGCCGTTGACGTCCGGCGGTGAGAGCAGGGCCGCCGGGTCGCGGGCGGTGCGCGCCGCCGCGATGCCGAAGGAGATGCCCGCGTCCAGCATCAGGCGGTTCATCTCGAGGAAGACGCTGTCGACACCGACGGGGCCGTCCCTCCTGCCCTGCTCCCAGTCGATGAGGATCACTCGACCGCGGCCCAGCACCACGTTGCCCGGCCAGAGGTCGCCGTGGCACCAGGACGTGCGCAGCCCGAGCTCCTCGATCGGGGCCAGTGCCGTCTCCAGCGGCACCGCAACGTCCTCGCCGAAGTGCTCCATCCCAGACGCCCAGGAGCTCGCCCACCCCCGCTCGGCGTGCCCGGTCGGCGCGGTGTCCGAGAGCAGCCGCGCCACCGCATGGGTCGCCTCCCACGCCGGCGACTGGGCACGCCAGCGCCGGCCGCGCGTGGTGAGGTGCCCGTCATGCCAGGTCTCGGCACGCCAGGGAAGTCCCCTCGTGGTGCCGAGCGCCACCTCGCGCGGCATGTGCGCGCAGAGGCGAGGGTTGGTGAGGGTCGACTCGATGCCGGCCAGCACCCGCCGCTGGCGCGCCAGCCGCGCTGCGCCGAGCTCGGTGATCCCGACCCTGACGGCCACCTCCCGCTTGGTGAGAGCCACACGAAGGACCACGTTGTCACCGCTGCTGACCAGGAAGCCACGCAACCGCGCGTCGCTCCCGGTGGCAAGCCCGACGTCGGTGACGACCTCGTCGACGAGGCCCGCGTCGCACCCCTGAATGAGAAGGCCGGCGCGGCTGCTCAGGCGCCACGCGGGCGATGTTGCCAGGAGTTCGCGAGACCAGCGCCCCGGCGCGCGCGTCGACGCCGGCCACCGTGGCCGGAGGATCCGCTCCAGCTCTTCTGGAGTCGGGTAGGGCACCAGCCCGCGCGAGCGCCGCGCGGGCACGATCGATGCCCTGATCCCGCCGGGGCGAAGCGCTGTCGCGAGCGCCGCGGGGTCGAGGCGCCTCTCGTCGGCGACGAGCAGCGCGACACTGCGCTGTGGGAGCGGCCAGCGGCGGCCGTCCCAGATACGGCCGTTGCTCACGTCGGCGAGCGCCGCCTCGTCGCTGCTGACGGTGATGGCATCAGGGTACGAGCGCCGGAATGCGGCGGCGGTACCGGGGAGGAGGTCCACCAGCGCAACGGGTCCGTCGATCACCGCCGGCAGCAGAATCCGCCACGCCCCGTTGCGCTCATTGGCAGCTCCGGGCGGCGGCGAGGGTGCCGACGGCAAGAGGGAATTGAGCTCGCCGTTGGTCACAAGGGCGTTACTCTACCCCAGGCTTGCTCTGCTTCTATCAGAACTCGGCGCGCCAAGTGATGACCGATCTCTTCGACGTCTTCCGCACCGCCTGGCGGCACCCCGTGGTGGCGCTGATCATCTTCGTCAACGTGATGGCGGCCACCGTTGTCTACGTCGTCGTGCAGAAGTCGCTGTACCAGTCGACGCTCACCGTGCAACTCGCCTCCGACGGAACCGACAGCGCGTTCCTGGCGCAGATCAACTCCCTGACACCGCTGTACTCCACCTTGCTGAGCTCCCCGCAGACGCTCTCGGTCGCGCAGAGCGACCTGGGCGCGCGGCCACTCGGCCAGGTGACAGTGCTCACGTTCACCGACTCGCCGGTGATCAAGGTCAACGTCACCAGCGACTCGCCGGACACCGCTCGCGCCTCCGCCGGGGCACTCCTCCAGGGCCTGGACGACCGGCTCGCCACCTCGAAGCTCGGCATTCCCGGCGTCAGCGTCGCCCTCGTCGACGGGCCGAGCCAAGCTCAGCTGACCTGGCCGCGACCGGCCCTGACGCTCGGCGTCGCGGCCGTCGTCGGCGTGCTGCTGGCGCTGCTGGGCAGCTGGCTGGTCGAGCGATGGCGCCCTCGCGTGCCGGCCGCCGCGCCCCCCGCGCGGGTGGTGAGCCGTCCCGACGCGACGCCCGCCCGCATGCCGGCAGACACCGGGTTCTCGGCCATCCGGGAGGCGCGGGGCCCCTCGCTCGACCCCCGCGGCCGCGGTCCGGCCACCTTCTCGATGGACGACTTCGGCGGTCCAGCCGTGGGTACGAACCGCGGAGGGACGCCCGCCGAGACGGATGTCACCCCGTCGAGCGGCGCGGCTGGTGACGTCAGCGCCGGGTAGCCCGCGGCACCTGCGCCGGCGCCCGTCCGCCAGTCGCCAGTCGGGGGGCCTCCGGTGAGCAGCGACCTGGCGCGTCGGGCGACGCGCGGCACCGTGTGGACGGCGACGGCGACGTGGCTGAACCGCCTGTTCGTCCTCGGCGTGGTCCTGGTCCTGGCGCGCAACCTCGACGCGCGCCAGTTCGGGGTGCTCGGCGTCGCCACGCTCGCCTCCAACGTCGCCTTCCAGCTCAACGACGGCGGCATGGAGGACGCGCTGATCTGGTGGCCGGGGCGGGTCCGTGAGGCTGCGGAGGCGACGCTCTTCAGCTGCATCGTGGTGGGCGCGACCCTGGGCGGCTTGCTCGCGTTGCTCGCACCGGCGATCGCCACCCTGTTCGCGGCGCCGGATGCCACCCCTCTGCTGCGTGTGTACGGGATCGCGATCCTCTTCGATGCGGTGGGCAGCGCGTACCTCGGCATGCTCACTCGCGATCTTGATTTCCGCAGACGATTCTTCCCCGACGTCGTGCCCTCGGTCGGCGGCAGCGTTCTCACGGTGGTGCTGGCGCTGTACGGCGTGGGCATCTGGTCGCTGGTCATCGGCGACGTGGTGCGGAGCGTGCTCAAGGTCACCATCTGCTTCGCCGTCGTGGGACGCACGACCGTGCCGCGGTGGCATCGCGAGGTCGGCGCCAAGCTGTGGCGATACGGCCGTGCCGCGCTGGCCGGATCGTTCCTCGAGTTCGCGCTGCAGAACGTCGACTACGCCCTGGTGGCGTTGCTGCTGGGACCGGTCGCGCTCGGCCTGTACACCATCGCGTTCCGCGTCGCGATCCTGCCCTTCCTCATCGTCACCTACGTGCTCGCCGGCGTGGCATTCCCCCTCTACGCGCGCTTGATGCCCGACAGGCAGGCAGTGCAGCGAGTGATGGAGCTGACCATGCGCGCCTGCTGTGGCGCGGTGTTCCTGATGGGCGTCGGCCTGGCCACGCTCGCCCCCTTTCTCGAGCTCCTGGGCCGGCGCTGGGCGCCATCGGTGCCGGTGGCACGGTTGCTGGGCATCTACATCTGTCTGCGCTCCGCAGCGTTCTTGACCAGCATGCTCCTGCGCGTGGCCAGTCCTGCCGTCAACGCCATCCTCAAGGGTGCATGGGTGGTGCTCCTCGCAGCGCTGATCGCCACCGTCGGACGCAGCGGGATCGTGACGGTGGGCGCCATCCAGGTGGCGGTGGCGGGGCCCATGCTGGTCGCGTACCTGGTGCTGGCCAGCCGGCTAACCGGAGTCGCGGTGCGCCCGGTGCTCGTCGACGTGGCCCGCATCGGGTTTGCGTCGGTGCTCGCGGCAGGGGCCACGCTCGGCCTGCGCCAGCTGTCGGGGGCGCTCGCCGATCCCACCTCGTTCGGCGCGTTGGTGTGCCTGGGCGTGGTCTTCTGCGGCGTGTACGTGCTCGCCATGGCCCTGTTCCTGCCCCGGCTCGCCAGCGATCTGCGCCAGCTCCGCGCACTGCGAGGCCCTGCGCCCGGCGTGATCGGCCCGCTCGTGTCATGAGGCCGGCAGTCGAGCTCGCGGTGCGCGCCTGGTCGCGACTGCCATTGCTGCGCCGGCCGGCGATGATGCTGGTCGGCTACCACCGGATCGCCGAGCGCGACGACGGGCTCACCGTGCGCCCCGCCACCTTCGCCACCCACATGCGCTGGCTCGTCGCGCAGCGCTCGCGCCTGCCCACCGTGGACGTCGAGACCGCGTTGATGCCTGCACGTGAATGGCCGTCACTGGCTGTGGCGGTGACCATCGACGACGCCTGGGCTGACGTCCACGAGAACGGCCTGGAGGTCATGCGCGAGGCGGCCATCCCGGTGACCCTGTACGTCCCCAGCCGGCTGATCGGCACCCCCGAGTACATGACGCGCAGCCAGGTCCTCGAGTGCGTGGAGGCGGGGATCACCATCGGGGGGCATTCGCGCAGCCACGCCGACCTGCGCCACTGCGACGACGCCGATCTCGAGCGCGAGCTGCGCGGCGGTCGTGAGGACCTCGAGGACCTCCTCGGCGCGGCCGTCGCGCGCTTCGCGTACCCGTTCGGCCATTACGACGAGCGCGTCCGTGCGGCGGTGGTCGCGGCCGGCTACACCACCGCCATCACCACGCGGCGCCGCTGGGCCCGCCCGGGCGGCGACCCGTTCCTCATTCCCCGCGGCTTCATCGAGAACGTTCCGCTGAGCACCTTCGTCGCGGCCACCGGGGGCGGGCTCAACGTGCTCCGGCCCATCGACGCCGTGCGCCGGCGGCAGGGCGGGGAGTAGCCCAGACGTTGGGGTAACGGCTCGGACTCGGACGGCCGATGACGAGATGGGATCTGGCGTCGCGGCCCGATCGTCTCTGGCAACATGCGTCACTTGTCCTGGCACCACCTCCGCGTCGCCCAGCGCAAGCGTTGGGCGGCCGCAGCGCCGCCGGTCCTGCTCCTGGGCGTGGTCGCGCTCGGCTTCGGCGGCATCCACCAGGGCGTGGGCGGCGGTGTCGCAGGCACCAGCGTCACCAACATCGCCACGCCCGCACCGACGCCGCAGCCGACACTCCAACCGACCGCCGCCGGGTCCGTCACGCCGGTGCCGACCGCATCGCCGCGGACCACACCATCTCCGGACGCCACTCTCGGCATGGCGACGACCAAACCCGCCATCTCGGGGAGCCGGCGCAAGCCTGGCGCACTCCTCTTCCATTCCACGCGCGTGTTCGTGGGGGGCGGCTCGTCAACGGTCGGTCAGATCGCTTTCGGCAACGGGCAGGACGCGTATCTCGGACACACCGCCGGGTCTCGTTACGTCGAGATCAACGACTACGAGTACGGCCGGGTGGGAGCGGTTCGCGCAGCCGACCCGGCAACCAGGGTCCTCGTCTACCAGGAGGCGCAGACAGAGGGTCCCGGGTCGTGCCAGTACGACACGCATCCGTCGTGGGGGATGAGCTACTGCTTCGCCGACGCCAATCACCCTGAATGGTTCCTGCTCACCAACAGCGGCCAGCGCGCGCAGTACACCGACAACGGCTACTACATGATGGACATGGGCTCAGTGACCTACCAGCAGGCGTTCGCCGCCAATGTCATCGCCACAGCCAGGCGCGACGGGTTCGACGGCGTCGAGCTCGACGACGTCAACCTGTCACCGGCGCACGGCACCGACGGCACGCTGGCGAAGTACACGGACGCGCAGTACGCCGCGGCGACGGTGGCGTTCGTGGCGGCGGTGTCGCGTGACATCAGCGCAGCGGGGCTGGTGGTCAGCGCCAACGTCGGCAACTCCAACCCGTGGGACACCACAGCGCTCGCTGAGTCCCAGCAGATCGCCGCCAACCTCTCCGTCTACAACCACGAGTTCTGGCTCCGCTGGCAGGAGGGAACTCCTCTCATGACCGGCGCCGAGTGGCTGGCGTCCATCCACATGGAGGAGGTCATCCAGTCGACCGGCGCCGCCTTCACCGCGCTCACCTACGGCAGCCTCAACGACGTCCAGGCGATGCGCTACGTGAGAGGCAGCTTCCTGCTTGGATGGAACGGCCAGTCGGGGAGCGCGTTGATCTACCGGCCCGATCCTGAGGTCGTGGACTCGTACTCGCCGGAGTGGACCATCGACGTGGGCACGCCCACCGGCGACAGGTACGCCGTGGGGGCCGGCTGGCGTCGTCAGTTCACCGGCGGCACCGTGGTGGTGAACCCTGCGGGCGGCTCTCAGTCCTTCGCCCTGGGCGGTACGTACCGCATGCCCGATGGCTCGATCGTCTCGTCGGTCACGCTCGGACCGGCGTCGGCGCTCGTCCTTCCCGGCGTCTGACCAGCGTCTGCCGGCCGGCCGGGCAGACCGCACCACGCACGAACCATCACGCGGCCCCATTGGAAATGACGGTGCACCGAGCCTAAGGTGAGGTGTTCCGACGGTCCCCGTCCGCGCCGGCTCGGCGCGCGGAGGCCGCCCACCACAGGAGGCAACCGCGATGGGTGACACCGAGCACGGCGCTCCGAGCAACGCGAACCTGGAGGACCCAGGCGACAAGGACGAGGACAAGGGCAACATGTCCGAGGGCAACCGGCCCGCGGGCGGCGACAAGGCGGCGCACGCCGGCTCGGTCGGCCAGCACCCCGACGAGATGCGTGAGCGCGGCACGGTCGACCCGGACAAGCCCGATCCCTCGGGTGGCCCTCCCGGCTGACGTCGCAGGTGAGCGGGCGCCCACACGGTGGGTGATCGCGGCAGGGCGAGGTTTCCGTCGGTAGCCATACTGTTGGCGTGATGCGCGGGCGTTTCGCCGTCACAACCGGCGTCCTCGCCCCTGTCTGAACGACGTCGCCGCGCTCACGACTCGCGAGCGCGCTGCTCACTCACGGGAGCACCGCAACATGACGACTCCTCCTGCCGTCGGCATCGACTGGCCCCTCGGGTTCCTGCCGATGCTCGGCCACGCGTTCGGCAAGCGCTACGACCTGCCCGTCCCCCTGTGGCTCTTCGTGTTCGGGGGCGCTGCGGTGGTGTTCCTCTCCTTCCTCCTGGTGCTGCCGCGCGCCGTTGCCGCGGCAACCGCCGGCGAGGGGAAATTCGCCGACCGCATCACGCTGCGTCGACCGTCGCCGGTGCGATGGCTCGTGGCGGGCCTCGTCGCCATCGCCCTGATGGTCTGCGGCTGGATCGGTTCGCAGTCCGTGGCGGAGAACATCCTGCCGTCGTTCTTCTGGCTGGCGGTGTGGGTCGCCACCCCGATCAGCTGCGGGATCATCGGCGACTGGACGCGCCCGGTGAACCCGTTCGCAGCGCTGGCACGGGTGTGCGACCGGCCGGGGCTGCGGGCCACGCTGCTGGGCGACGATGCGGCGGTCACCTGGCCGCGATGGCTGGGGTGGTGGCCCGCGGTTGCGCTCTTCTTCACGGTCGCGTGCGGGGAGCTCATCTACAACGGCACCGCGACGCTGCCGGCGGTCACAGCATGGGGACTGCTGGTGTACACGCTGGTCAGCGCGGCTGCGGCACTGTTGTTCGGGGCGCAGTCATGGATCGAGCGCGGCGAGCTGTTCTCCGTGCTCTTCGCCACCTGGGGGCGGCTGGGCTGGTTCCGCTTCGGCGCTGACGGGAGGCGCGGCTTTGGTGGCGGCCTGCGGGTCCCGTTCGAAGCCCACGTCAGCCGGGTGACGTTCGTTCTCCTTCTGCTGATGTCGGTGTCGTTCGACGGGCTGCTCTCCACCCCCGCCTGGAAGACCCTTCGAACCCAGATCTCGTTGAGCGGCGTCAGCTTCCAACTGCTCGAGACGGCCGCGTTCGCGCTGCTCGTGCTGGTGGCCTGGGGGCTCTTCGGCGGTTTCGCCGCCCTGGTGCGGCGCTTCGGTGACATGCAGCGCTCCACGCTGCAGGTGCTGGCCGGCCTGGTGCCGTCACTGCTGCCGATCGCCTTCGGTTACCTCGTCGCCCACAACGCTGAGTACATCGCCATCAACGGCCAGCTCTTCATCCCTCTGCTGGGAAACCCGGCCGGCCTCGGCGGCGTCCACCTGCTCCCGGCCCCCTTCAACGACAGCTACGAGATCAACCCCAACCTGCTGCCGTCATCGGTGGTGTGGTACCTGCAGGTGGCGCTGATCATCTTCGTGCACATCGCAGCCGTGGTTCTCGCGCATCGCTATCTGGCGCGCGCGTCGCGGAGCCACGCGAGGGCGCGAGCAAGCGAGTGGCCGTGGATCGTCGCCATGGTCGGCTACACCATGACCTCGCTGTGGCTGCTCGCTCAACCACTGGTGCAGGACACCTCGTCGACGGCGCTGCGGATCGTGACCACTCCGCTGGCGGTCTTCCTGCGGTGACGGTCCCGCTCGCGCACATCGTCGGCGGCGGGCCGGTGTGGCCGCTGTGGATCACCGGCACGCTGCTGTTCGGTGGAGCGGTCGGCACGCTGGCCTCCGCCACCACCGCACGACGAGTGTGCTTCGCGATCACCGGCGTGGGGCTGGTCGCGACTGTCGCAGTCTACGTGCTGCTGCCGTCGGCGCCGTCAGCCCCCCCGGGTCTCGCGGTGCGCATCGACTCGCCGTCGGCGTCGGCCGCGGTGACCAGCCCTGTGCTGGTCACGGTGTGCGGCACATCGGCCATCCCGGGTCCGGGGAGGTTGCTCAGCGTGAGCATCGACGGCCGGCAGGTCGCCGAGGTCAACGCCAACAGCGCGGCGGTGACGGTCGCCGCCGGCACGCACGCGCTGCGAGTGGAGCTCGTGACGGCCGATCACCGCGCCTACGCACCGCCCGTCCTCACCGAGGAGACGATCACCGTCTCAGGCATCGGGCCGCTGGCTGATCCGCGCGTGTGCGGCTAAGCCGAGAGGACTGCCGCGGCCACCGGGATCTCGACGGCGTCAGCCTCGACCGCCACGGCGGCGGCGTAGCCCGGGCCGGCGTCGAATCCCGATATCGTCCAGCCGGATCCCGAGCCAGGGGCGCACGCGCCCGCGAGTTCCGTGCCGGTCGCCTTGAGGAACGCCTCGTGGCGCGTCCACAGCGCGAAGAACGCACGCGCCCGCTGCGCGGGTTCCAACCCGTTCAACTCGGCGCGCTGCGCACCGGTGAAGAATCGACGGGCCACGCCGTCGATGTCGACGTCGTCGCGCAGCTGCTCGACATCGACACCGACCTCGCTGTCGCGGGCGACCGCGAAGACCGCGACCGCGCCGGAGTGCGAGGCGTTGAAGCGCAACCACGTCACGCCGGGGTGCACCAGGCGCGGCTTGCCATGCGCTTCGGACTCGAAGACCAGCGTTGCCGGGTCGGCGTCCAGGTACGTCGAGATGAGGTGACGCAACCAGCCACGCGCGGCGATGTGATGTGCCCGGTCCTGTGGCCGGCGCAACCGCGCCGCGCGTCCCTCCTCCGCGTGCGACAGCGTCGTGGCGAACCGGGCAGCTTGCTGCGGTGGAATGTCGAGCGGCGCTCGCCAGAGGTGCACGTCGTGCGCGCCCGGCGCGGTCCGCACGGTCAGTCGCCGGTGCTGACCGTGCCCGCGGGTTCGATCAACAGGACGTGCGCCTCTGCCTGCGCCTTGGGGCAGTGCTCGACACCTCGCGGCACCACGAAGAGCTCCCCTCTGTTCAGCTCCACGTCGCCGTCGCGCAGCTGAATGACCAGCTGGCCACCGAGCACCAGGAAGAGCTCATCCGTCTCGCTGTGGCTGTGCCAGGTGAACTCGCCCTCCAGCTTCACCACCTTGACCATGTAGTCGTTGAGCGCGGCCACGGGACGCGGGCGCCAGTGCTCGTCGAACGTCGCCAGCTCTTCAGTGAGGTTGACCTTGCTGTCCACGGGTCCTCCAGGGCAATGCCGACAATCTACGGCACCATGGACGACAACGGTTCGTTGCTCGAGCCCGGCGACGTGACGCTCGTGGCGGCGATGGAGAACGAGGCACGGCCGCTGCGGCGCCTGGTGCCGCAGCTCGCCCTCGTCCGCGCCGGCATCGGGCTGGCGGACATGATCGCGCCACCGCCCACACCGGTGGCGTTCAGCGTGGGCCTGGCCGGGGGTTTCGACCCGGAGCTCAGCCCGGGGACGGTGGTGATCCCGCGTGAGGTGGCGCGCGAGGACGGCGTGATGCTCGAGTGCGACGTCGCCTGGAGCGCCGCGCTCGAGCGCGCGTCCGTGGGGCTCGGCTTCCCCACGGTCACGCTGCCGCTGCTGTCCGCCGCGGCCCTGGTCACCCACACCGGCCGGACCACGTGGTTCGAGCGCGGCTTCGCGGCGGTCGACATGGAGACCGCGCTCCTCGCGGCCATGGTGGCGCGCGTCGCCGCGGTGCGGGTCATCCTCGACACCCCCGCGCACGAGATCTCACCGGCATGGGTGAACCCGCGCCGCGCCGTGGTGGATCCACGCAACTGGCGGGAGGCGGCATGGCTGGCGCGGTGGGTGCCCCGCTATGCGAAGCGAGCGGCGCAGGTGGTCGCCGCGGCCGTCGAGGAAGCAGCCGGCGGCTAGGGTTCGCGCGCGGTGCTGATGCGCGGACGCGGCCGGCTGGACGCAGAACGGCCGCCGAACCGTCGATCGGTCCAGCGGCCGTCCCTGGCTACGTGAGGCGCCGATCAGTAGTAGTGGCGGCGCCCGCCGATCTCGCGACCCATCATGCCCATGAGCGCGAGGATCGCGCCGATGACCACGAGGATGATGCCGATGGTCCACAGGATTGGGATCGCGGCGATGAACCCGATGACCATCAGGATGATTCCCAGGACGATCACGTGTGCCCTCCTCAGTTTCGCGGACTGTCCTCTCGGTCAGGGAGACCGAAGTTGTGACACCGACGGTATCACTTATTACCCCCAGCATACAGGGTCAAACCCTTGGTCGTCTGGCCAGGACCCGCCAGAACACCCCCCGGTTGGTACGAGCCACGACTGTCGCCGGGACGCCGGCGGAGACGAAGACCCGATCGGGCTCCAGCAGCAGCCTGTCGGCTTCGAGGCGAAGGGTCAGCGGCTCGAGCAGGCGCTCGATGAACACGCTGGGGCGATCATTGCCACGCCCGTGCTCGAAGAAGCGCAGCTCCCCGCCGGGTCGGACCACGCGCCAGGCCTCGCGCACCGCTGCCGCCGGGTCCGGGACGGTGCAGAGGGCCAGGGTCGAGACGACGGTGTCGAAGGAGGCATCGGGGAACGGCAGCCCGGTGGCGTCCGCCTCGTGGAGGTTGACCATGCGGTTGAGGTCCGCGGCGCGGGCGCGGGCCCGCGCCAGCATCTCGGAGACGAGGTCGATGGCCGTCAATGCGACGTCGTCGGGGTAGAGCGGGAGGTTGAGGCCGGTGCCGACGCCGACCTCGAGCGTGTCACCGCGCGCTTGGGTGCAGGCCCAGCGGCGACCACCGTCGATGTCGAAGATGCGCGATGTGAACCGCATGGCCCGGTCGTAGCGGGGCGCCTGCTTGCGGTAGGCGCGGCGTACGGCGTCGTTCGTCTGTCGGCGGGGCACGTGTGTCGCATTGTGGACCGCGCGTGTATGGGTGTTCACGGCGTCCGCCGTGGACGACGCCGCCGCGCGCCGCGCGGCACTGGAGTTGTCCGGCTACCGTCGCGCGAGCGTCGTGGCCACCCTGGGCTACCGGTCGGCTGTGAACAGCAGGCGGCGGACCGCCCGCGGCTGCAGGCCCACCTCGGCCATCACCGTCCGCGAGAAGTGGGCGTGGTCGGAGAAGCCGAGGTCGTGCGCGATGCGGGTGAAGTCGTCGTCACCCTCGGCGATCCATTCGAGGGCGACGCGCACCCGCACGCGGTTGCGGTACCGGCCCATGGTCATGCCGGTGCTCTCCTTGAAGGCCCGCGTGAGGTGGTGCGGCGAGACGCTCGCGGCCTCGGCCACGGCGTGCAGCGCGGGCGCTCCGCTCTCGGACGTGGCCAGCTCGCGCGCGATGTCGACGATCCGTCGAGTCGCGGCCGTGGTGCCGCGGCGATGAATGGGTCGTGGGGCTCGCATGCAGCTGTCGAACAGGTCGGCCACCAGCACGGCTGCCGCCTCTGACACGCGCGCCACCGCGGCCCCACGCCGGCACTCCGCGATGAGGCGCCGGTGCGCGAGGTCGGTGGTCGGGGTCGTCCGAAACTCGCTCGGCATCAGCCGCGCGCGTGCACGCCACAGCGCGGGCAGCGCCTCTGGCCTCACGGTGATCACCGTGCACCTGTGTCCGCGCTCGCCGAGGTGCTGGATCGCCTCGGTCTCACCGCTCTCCTGTACGTAACCCTGGGTGGCGTCGACCATGGCGGTGCGCCCGTTGACGCGCCGCGCGAACCTGCCCGTGCGCACCAGGACGATGGCGGGGTTCTTGCGAACAGGCGCGTACGACCACAGACCGCCGGCGAGCTCGCACTCGACGGTCGACACCGTCACGTCGGCAGCGGCGACCAGGTCACGGCTCTCGCACTGCGGTGTGCCCTGACCGGCGAGGTGTCCTGTCGAGGGCGGCCAGTCAGCGTCCTGTGACGTCGAGAAGTTGATGGTGGAGGGCATGAACCGCATGGCCGGAGTGTGAGCGTCAACTCGTTCACGCACAAGACATTCCCGCCGCCAATGGCGCGCTTCTAGTACCAGCGGGTGAGGAAGCCGGCAATTCCGTTCAAGTGGCGCGTGGCAATCGCCGTTGTTCTAGTACCGCTGGGTGAGCAAGGCGTCAACTGCCTTCAAGCCCGTTGCCGCTGAGCGTCCGCACAGTTGCAGCACACGGACACCCGTCCGCAACATGCCGACGGTCGGCGGGAGATGAAGATGAAGCGCAGCCGAGTGGCCTTCGCGATCGTGCTGCCGGCGCTCGTCGCCACGGCGTGCGGTGGCGGCACACCAGGTTCGGGCACGCAGTCGCTGGCGGTCAACCAGCAACTCCGGTTTCCGATCGTCGATGACGTCAAGACGCTCGACCCCGGGCATGCGTCGTCCGCGGTCGACATCGCCTTCGAGCAGAACGTGTTCGGGGGGCTGTACCGCTTTGACGACACGCTCAAGGAGATCCCGGACATCGCCACCGGCATGCCGGACATCTCGGCCGATGGCCTCACCTACACCTTCCACCTGCGCCACGACGTCAAGTTCTCCAACGGCGACCCGGTGACATCGGCCGACGTCCTCTACAGCTGGAACCGCGCGGCGCAACTCAACGACACGTACGGCATCGTCTTCGCACCGGTTGTCGGTTACGGCGACGTGGCGCCGGCCAAGGGAGCCCCGACCGCGACCACGATGTCCGGCCTCTCCGCCAGCGATCCGTACACGGTCACCGCGCGGCTGGCAACACCGGCCGGCTACTGGCTAACCGAGCTGGCTTTGTGGACGGCTGACGTGGTCGACCAGAAGGTGATCCCCAACGACACGGACAAGACATGGTGGACGAACGGAGCCACCGCCATCGGGACTGGGCCGTTCAAGCTCACCGCCTACGTGCCGAAGGACCACCTGTCATTCGCCAACGTGCCCAGCTGGTGGGGCGGCAGCACAGGACATCTCACCGGCGTCGAGGTGACTGTTCTCGCCGACCAGAGCAGCCAGGTGACGAAGTACCAGAACGGCGGCTTCGATGAGATCGGCGCGGCCAACACCTACCCACCGCTCGACGCGATCCGCAACTTCCAGGCCAACCCGGCGCTGAAGGGCCAGTTCCTCAACATCCCCGGCGCTCGTACCACGTGGGTGGGGTTCAACTTCACCACCGGTCCCTTCGCACCGGCGGGCGGCAACATCGACGACCCCATTGCGCTGGCGGGGAGGCGCGCGTTCAGCGAGTCGATCGACCGCACGCAGCTCGTCAACGTCGCGTGCGGTCCCGGCGGGATCACGTGCAAGCCCGCGACGGGTGGCGTCATCTCCAAGGGTCTGCACGGCTACACCGGTGACAACAGCGACCCGACGGCTGTGTTCAACGTCACCAAGGCGAAGGCCGACCTGCAGACCTGGGACCCGACTGGGAGCAAGCGCAAGGGACTGGTGTACTGGTTCAACACCAACACGACCCAGAAGGCAATCGCGGACAACCTCCAGGCACAGTGGCAGAACAACCTCGGTGTGTCCGTCGACACCGAGCACACCGACTTCCCGACGTTCCTCACCAACCGTCAGGACAAGAAGTACGTGATCTTCCGTGACAGCTGGGGCGCCGACTACGACAACCCCCAGGACTGGTTCGACAACATCTTCATCTGCTCCCAGGCGGCCATCGGGCTCGGCAACAACGACGGCATCTGCGACCAGCGCGTCGACACCGCCGTCAAGAAGGCTGAGGGCGAGACCGGAACGCAGGCCAACACCGACTTCGTCACCGCCGGCAGGCAACTGATCAGCGACGTCGCGGGCGCGACGCTCGAGTACGGAGCCAACCAGTACTTCATCAAGCCGTACGTGCAGGGTGGCGGAGGCAACGCCCTCTACGACAACTCCTGGACGAGCATCAGCATCCTGGCTCACTGATGACGCACAGCTCGTAAGTCACGACACGGGGGAGTCCGCTACATCCACATCGGCGGGCTCCCCCACCGTGCGCCTATCCGTCCGGGAGCAGCCGGCGCAACCCGAGCACCGCCGTGAGGGTGGCCACCAACGCGATCAGCCCGATGCCCAGCCACTTCTGGTAGAGCTGAGCATCCGTGTACGTCGGCGGTCTCGGCAGCGTCTGGAGGTGGTGGACGAACAATCCCCCGTCGGTGGCCGCGTACAGCGCGCGGGTCGAGGAGTCGGCCGCCAGGTCGCGCACGTCTGCCGGGAGTCCGGGGTCGGCGCGGATCCAATCATCGCCACCGTCCGAGCTGAGCAGCACGCCGTATCCTGCGGTGCCCATGTAGACCGTCGCGCTCAACGGCTGTGTGAACGCCGCAAGCGAGGTCACCTGCGGGATGCCGGCCAGGCCACCCGCGGGCAGCAGGATGAGGGACGTCGCCCACCGACCGGACGCGTCGCGACGCCAGACGTGGTTGTCGCTGCCCACCGCCACCGCGACCCCGGGCAGCGCGGCGGGGGCTGCGATCAGGTGCGCGGAGTCGCCGAGGAACGGCGAGTGCGGGTCGGGCACGAGCGGCCGGCCCGCCGGCGCGGTGAGCACCGTGCCGTTGCGGACCTGCCACTGCGTGGCGCCGTCTGACGCTGGACCCAACGCGACGTGCCCGCTGGGACCGCGGCGCTCGAAACTCCTGCCGTTGTCCGCGGAGTCGTACAGGCCGGCCGGTGTGGTCACGAACAGCAGCCCGCCGCTGACCGCGACGGCCGTCACCCTCTGGCCGGCGAAGGCCAGCGGCTCCCACCACGCCGCTGGTGCGGGTGCGCTGTCGGCACTGACCGGTGCAGCCAACAGGAGCGACCCCTGGAGAGTCAACGCCACGCCGGCCAGCGCACACACAGCGCGCGAACGTCCGCGGCGGCGGCCCTCAGTAGCCATACAGCCCCGGGATCACACCGACGGTCACGGCGATGTCCGCGACGGCGTGGATCACGATCGCCGGCCAGAGCGAACCGGTGCGCTGCGTCACCCAGCCGAGCACCCAGCCGAGCGCGATCGTCACCGGCACGAACGCTCCGGCCGGTCCCTGGTACTGGACGGCGATGTGGGCCAGCCCGAAGAACGTCGCCTGCCCGAGGTTGGCGATCCAGCGCGGCGCGACGCGGTCGAGCGCACCGAGCAGGAGGCCACGGAACTGCAACTCCTGCGCGAACGATTGCAGCACCGACGCGGGTCCCTGCAGCGGCAGGTCGCGCGCCAGCGCGATCGGGGCGATGCCCTCGCGCCCGAGCAGGGTCGCGGGCAGCGCCATGACCGCCACCACGAAGAGGACGATGCCGACAACGCTGGCGAGCGCCGCCGCGCGATCGAATCGCCGCAGTCGCAGCAACGGGCGGAGGCTGGCCGGCGAGGAGCGCACCGCGAGGACAGCCACGCCGATGGAGAGCGCCGCCTCGGCCGCAGAGGCGAGGAGCACCTGCGCGTTGAAGTCGAAATGGTTGCCCGACAGGTCGTAGATCCACTGCGGACCACCGGCGAAGACGCTGAAAGCCACAGTCATCGCGGCCACCGCAAGGAGCAGGGGGCGCGCCGGTGCGAGACGTGGGCTCAGCAACGAAGCGGCCGCCAGCGCGACGGCGACGGCGCTGAGCCGCAGGACATATGGGTCGACGCCGACTGGATCGCTGAACAACCGCGGCGCCAGCAGCGTCAGGCCCAGCGCCCCGGCGGCGATGACAGCGGCGGTCGACGCCGGCCACCAGGGGCGGCGGGTCAGCGGGGCAGCGGCCACCGCCTGTGTATAGCTGACGAGATGATCGCGACGGACGGAGATGGAGTGGTCGGCCTCCTCCTCACAGTGGAAGGACGCGGGCCAACCCGCGTCTCGGCCATGGTCTGCCGGTCAACCGGGGGCGCGCTGCCGACACCGGCCGGCGGGGGCGGCTCCATCTCTGGGAGCCGCCCCTGGTTGGGGGCGTGGCGGGCCGGTCAGTTGTTGAAGTTGCCGTCCTGACCGGGCGAACCGGCTGGGTCCGCGTTGCCACCGGCGGCGTCGGCCTCGGTGCTGGCAGGCTCAGTGGCGGTCGCCGCGCCGGCCGCTGCGGACGTCGCGGTGTCAACGCCGCCAGCGGTGTCCTGGGCGCCGCTCTGGTCGCCCTGCTGCACGTTGTCAGCGTCCGGGCTGGTGGTGGTCTCCGCGGAGGTCGCGGCGGCAGGAGAGGTGGCGGACGCGGCGTGCGCCACGGGGGCGTGCGTGGCGATGACGCCACCCGCACCGACGGCGGTGAGCACCGCGGCCCCGCCAGCCAGCATCAGGCGGCGGGTCTTCTTCGGACGAGATGTCGATTCCATGTCTGGGTCCTCCAGGGGGTGTCGCCGGTGTATGGCCGGCTTGATGACACTCAGCCTGGGGCGCGCACCTTGAATGGACATGAACCTGTTCGGGACACTCAAACCCGCGGCGTTGTCATCTTCTGTTCAGGTTGAGCCGGCACATTGCTCAGATGCGCGTGCTCCTGGTCGAGGACGACCTGCGCCTGGCGGCCACTGTTCGGCGCGGGCTCGAAGAGGCCGGGATCGGGGTCGACCTCGCCTCGGATGGGCTCGAGGGACTGGCGGCCGCGCGGACGACCGCCTTCGACGTCGTCGTCCTCGACGGGCTTCTGCCCGGGATGGACGGCTTCGCGGTGTGCCGTGCGCTGCGCAACGAGCGCATCCGAGTGCCGATCATCATGCTCACCGGCCGCGATTCGGTCGAGGACCGCGTCGACGGGCTGGCCGCCGGCGCTGACGACTACCTGGTCAAACCGTTCGCCTTTGCCGAGCTGCTGGCGCGCATCCGGGCGCTGGCGCGGCGGCACCTCGAGGACCGCGGCTCAGTCCTCGAGGTAGGTGCACTGCGGCTCGACACCCAGTCGCACCGCGTCACCATCGACGACCGCGAGGTGGAGCTCACGGCCAAGGAGTTCTCCATCCTCGAGTACCTCCTCCATCACCCCGACCGGGTTCTCACCCGCACCCAGATCGAGGACCACGTGTGGAACTACGACTTCGAGAGCGGATCGAACCTGGTCGAGGTGTACATCGCACGGCTGCGGCGCAAGCTGAGCGCCCAGGGCGTCGACCAGCTCATCCAGACGCTGCGCGGTACCGGCGGCTACCGCCTCAATCGGCCTGCGCCGTGACGGGCAGGCTGCGCGGCACCCGCGCACGGCTCACCCTCTCGTACGCGCTGGTCTTCGCTGTGGTGGCGTCGCTCGCCGCCATCGCGTTCTACGCGTCCTTCGCACGAACTCGAGACAGGCGCCATCGACGACAGCCTGGCGGGCCAGGCGCAGGCGCTGTCCGCCGGCCTCGACGCCAACAACGGGCGGGTGACGTTCCAGGGCGGCGACGCGCTGCCAGGCCAGACGTCGACCGGCATCGCCGTTGACGCCCTGCTTCTCGACGCCAACCAGACGGTGCTGGACCGTTCCGGGCAGGCTCCACCGGCCGCCGCGATGGCGGCGACCGTGCGCACGGCGCTCGGCACGGATCAACCGGTCGTCACCTCCGTCGACGTCGGCGGTGTCACGCAGCGCGTGCGCGCCCAGCGCGTTTCTGCCGGTAACGGCCAGAACGTGGTCCTGGTGGTGAGCCGGCCCACCAACGAGGAGGACAGCACCCTGCACCGCACCGCCCTGCTGCTCATCGGCGTGGTGGTGCTGCTGACCGCGGCGGCGTCGGCGCTCGGCTACCTCGTCGCGGGTCGCGCGCTGCGCCCGGTGCGGGTGATCGCCGCCACCGCGCGCGACATCAGCGAGCGCGACCTCCATCGTCGCATCGAGCTCGACCTGCCCCCCGATGAGCTCGGTGAGCTCGCCGCCACCTTCAACGCCATGCTCGACCGGCTCGAGGCCGCGTTCGTTGGCCTGCAGCGGTTCACCGCTGACGCCGCCCACGAGCTGCGCGCGCCCCTGGCTGTGATGCTCGCCGAGGTCGAGGTGAGCCTGCAGCAGGCACGCAGCGCGCCGGAGGCGCGTGCCACCATCGATGGGCTGCGCGTCGAGATCGAGCGACTGAGCCGGCTGGCCGACCAGCTGCTGGTGCTGGCGCGGGCCGACGCGCGGGCGCTGGTGCCGCGCATCGAGTCCATCGACCTGCCGGACTTCCTCGAGGAGGCGGTGGCGCGCTGGCGCCCGCTGATCGGCGAGCGCGGGCTGCAGCTGACCACCGATCTTCCCGACGTCGGCCGGATCGACGCCGACGCCGAGTTGCTCCGCCGCGTCATCGACAACCTCCTCGACAACGCGGCGAAGTACACGCCGGCGGGCGGAGCTGTCGCTGTGAGCGCAGCGCGCGAGGGTGGCTGGTGGCGCATCGAGGTGGCCGACACCGGGCCAGGCATCCCGGCGTCGCTGCGGGACACCATCTTCGAGCGCTTCTCGCGCGGCGACCCCGCGCGGGCGCGGGACAGCGGCGGTGCGGGCTTGGGGTTGGCCTTGTGCGCGGCGATCGCCCAAGCGCATGGCGGCAGGATCACACTGGGCGACGGTCCCGGAGGGCGGTTCACTCTGCTGCTCCCGGCGACGCACCTGTAGTCGCCGGCATGGCGGCGGAACCGCCGTCGCCTCCGTCGCACGCTTCAGGTGCCGTTCATGTCGAGGCGGCAACCTGCTCGGCATGAACGAACACCCCTCTTCCACCCACCGACTCCCGCGTCGTCGCCTGACAGTGTTCGCTGGTGCTCTCGGCACGGCCCTGACCGTGGCGTCATGCGGCGGCTCAGCCTCGACCCAGCCGGCCGGTTCGGGCGGCGCCAGTGCGAGCGGTGAGCCCACCGCCGCGGGTGACGTGACCACCGGGGAGGCGGCGGGCGTGCGCTTCGTCAGCCAGCGCTTCCATTACCGCGTCGACGCCCCGGGGACGGTGACCGAGGCCGCCAATGGAACGGCGACCGCGTCGCGCGGCGTGGAGCAGCTCACCATCCGCATCGTCACCGGCAGCAGCGCGGCCAGCCCGGTCACGTTCGCGCAGGGCGACATCGCAGCGCTGCCCGGCACGACGTCGCACTACACACTGGTCACACCTCCCGGCACGGCGTCGCTCGCGGGCCGGTCGGTGTACAAGGTGGTATTCGCCAGCAGCGGGACCAACGCGGTGACCGGCACGGCCGAGACGCTTGTCAACGCCCGCTACTACATCGCCCGGGACTCGGCGACGCTTGCGGTGGTGACGTACTCGATCGTCGCGTCACAGTACGACCCGCAGGGCGCCGACGACGTGGTCACCACCTTCCAGTGGCAGTGAGCACCGCCGCCGCCGGGACAGCGGCAGCGCCACTGTCGGTCGCCCAGCCGATCGCCAAGGCCATCGACCTGTTCAAGGTGTACCGCGAAGGCGACACCGAGACCGTTGCGCTGCGTGGCGCGTCGCTGACGCTCGACCGCGGCGAGTTCGTCACGCTCGTCGGTCCGTCGGGAAGCGGGAAATCGACGCTGCTCTCGATCATGGCCGGGCTGACCCTGCCGACCGCCGGCAGGGTGATGATCGACGGGCGCGATCTCAGCCGGCTCGACGAGGTGGAGCGCGCCGCAGTCCGCGCGGAGAGCATCGGGCTGGTGTTCCAGCGCGGCAACCTCATCCCCTTCCTCACCACCCAGGAGAACGTCGAGCTCGCCTTGGAGGCGGCCCCGGGACGGCCCCGTTCGTCTGGACGCGCCCGCGAGCTGCTGGAGATGCTCGGGCTCGACAATCGTCGTGGCCACCGCCCGCGCCAGCTCTCCGGCGGTGAGGCGCAGCGCGCAGGGATCGCCGTGGCGCTCGCCAATGCGCCGCAGCTGATCCTGGGCGACGAGATCACCGGCGAGCTCGACAGCGAGACCTCCGCGCAGGTGATGGATGTGCTGCTGCGGCTGCGCAGCGAGAACGGCATGACGCTGCTGGTGGTGACGCACAACCCGGCGCTCGCCGCAGCAGCGGATCGTCGCCTGGTCATCAGCCGACGGGCTGATCACCAGCGCATGAAACTGCCCGCCGTCAACGCGCGCAACCTGCGCCGCAGCTACCACACTCCCGCCGGCGTCATCAACGCCGTCGACGGCATCGACATCGAGGTCCCTGAAGGCCAGCGGCTGGCGATCATGGGGCCGAGCGGGTGCGGCAAGTCGACGTTGCTGTCACTCATCGGCTGCCTCGAGCCGGCCGAACTCGGGCACGATCACGGTGCTGGACACCGACCTGGGTGCGCTCAGCCCGGAGCATCGCGCCGCGTGGCGCCGCGAGAACGTGGGCTTCATCTTCCAGGCCTACGACCTGGTGCCGTTCCTCACCGCCACCGAGAACGTGGCGCTGATGAGCGGCATCGCTGAGCGCGAGCCGCTGCGCACTCCGCGCGAGCTGCTCGACCGACTCGGTCTCGCTGGTCACCAGGACAAGCTTCCCGACCAGCTGTCCGGCGGCCAGAAGCAGCGCGTTGGCATCGCGCGCTGCCTGATCCACCGCCCCGCGCTCGTGCTCGGCGATGAGCCCACCGGTGGCCTCGACTCGGTGACCTCGGCGGCGGTCGTCGAGCTGCTTCTCGATGCCACGGCGGAGATCGGCGCCACCACCATCGTCGTCACGCACGACCCGCGCGTGGCGGCGCGATTCGACCGCATCCTCACCCTGCGCGACGGCCGCGTGGTAGGCGACACCGCACCCACCACGACGGCACCGGAGCCGGCGCATGCGTAGCTACGTCGTCAGCGACCTGGTGCGCAACCCACGGCGGACGCTGGCCTCGGTGGCCGGCATCGCGCTGGCGGTGGGGCTGCTGTCGAGCGTGGCGTTCTTCGTCGACAGCTCGTCGGCGCAGATGACCGCGCGCGCCATCTCGCCGGTGACGCTCGACATGCAGGCCGGGCTCATCAACCCGCTGGGAACCGGACCCAGCAGCCCCCGTCGTCACCACCACGCAGTCACTGAGCGTCGCGCAGATGCGCGCCGCGATCGCATCCGTCAAGGGAGTGCGCACCGTCGAGCCGTTCGCCAGCGTCGTGCTCCCGGCCGGTTCGGTGCGCGGCGCCGGCGGTGCCGGTGACCGGACCGGTGACCGTGATGGGCTTCGACCCGTCGTACCTGCGCAGCTTCGCGCTGGTGCGCACCGACGGCGGGGACGTACGCGGCGCGAACAGCGCTCCTGAGCCAGCCCACCGCGGACCTGGTCGGGGGAACGCCCGGTGCGAGCGTCAGCGTCTCCCTGCCGGGACGCGCGACGCCGCTGACGGTCCCCGTCTCGGCGGTCGGTGACTTCACCGCGGCGACGCCGCTGTTCCTCAGCCGCAGCCCCGACACGCAGGGCGACTTCGTGGCGTCGCCCTACGTGGTGGTGGTCGACGCGACGACGTTCCGTGACGCCGTCCTTCCCGCGGTGCGCGCTGACGCCGCCACCACCGCGCCGGTGGTCAAGGCGCCGCCGGTCGTCGAGCTGCACGTCGGCATCAACCGCGCAGCGCTCGCGTCCGATCCGGCGACTGCGCTGGTCACCGCGCGCGGACTGGCGCGAACCATCGAGCGCATCGCACCCGGCGACATCGCCGTCACTGACAACCTCGGCAACGCGCTGACCTCGGCGCAGACAGACAGCATCCTTGCCAAGGTGCTCTTCATCTTCCTGGGACTGCCGGGCGTGGCCCTGGCGGCGTACCTGTCGCGCTACGCGGGCGGACTGCTCGCGGAGGCGCAGCGCCGCGAGCGGGCCACGCTGCGCGCGCGCGGAATCTCGCCGCGCACGCTGCTGCGTGCCCTGGCGCTCAACACCATCCTGCTCGCCGCCGTCGGGTCGGTGGTCGGCCTGGCGCTGGGATTCGGCTCGCTGGCGCTGCTGTCGGGCGGTCTCCACGGTGACACCGGCGCCTACGTCGTCTCCATCGCGCCTGTCGCTCGCCGCCGGGGTGATCACCACCGCGCTGGCGCTGTACCTGCCGGCGCGCCGATCGCTGCTCGTGGAGATCAGCGAGGAGCGGCGCGAGATGGACGTCACTCGTCCGGCGGCGTGGCTGCGCTTCCGGCTCGACCTCGCCCTGCTCGCCGCGGCCGCAGTGGTGGGGCTGGTGACGTGGCTGAGCGGCGGCTACCAGCCGGCCCCGCCGCGGAGGCGCAGAGCGTGTCGCTCTCGTTCTACCTGCTGCTGGCGCCGGCGTTCCTGTGGATCGGCGCGACGCTGCTGGCCGTGCGCGGCCTGCTCGCGCTCGGCCCGGCGCCTTTCCGGCCGCGTGTCATCCTCGAGCTTCCGCAGCCGCCTGGTGTCGAAGACCGCGCTGCTCAGCGTGCTGCGCCGGCCGCGCGCCGCCGCGTCGGGGATCATCGCGCTGAGCCTCGCCGTGGCGTTCGGCATGAGCATCGCGCTCTTCGTGCGCACGTACCAGGCCGAAAAGCTCACCGACGCGCGCTTCGTCAACGGCGCGGACGTGCGCGTGACGCCGTCGACGGGGCAGCCGCTGCCGGCCAACTTCGCGTCCAGCGCTCGCCGTCGCCGGCGTGCGCGGTGCGAGCCCGGTCATCTCCACCAACTCGGTGGTCGTGGGCACGGAGAAGCGCGCGATGGTGGCCATCGACCCGCGACGTTCCCGACGGTGGCGCAGATCAACCCGAGCTTCCTGACCGGGATCACGCCGGCACAGGCGCTGGCAGCGCTCGCCGCCGACCCGCACGCCGTGCTCATCGACAACGAGGTGGCCCGCACCTTCAACATCCAGGTGGGTGACCACGTGCGTGTCCAGCTGCCCAGCCCGGTGACCGGCAAGGGGGTGCCGACGACTTTCCACGCCGTGGGCATCTACACCAACTTCCCGGGTTTCCCGCAGGGCGTCGACTTCGTCGGCTCCATCGCCGGCTACAACGCCGTGGTTCCGACACCCACGACGATGTACCTGCTCGACACCGGTGGCAGTGACGCCGCCGCGACAACCGTCGCCAGCGAGCTTCGCAGCGGCCCGGGCCGCGGCACTCCACTGCTCATCGACACCATCAGCACCGCGGTCAACCACGAGCAGTCAACACTCGCCGCGCTGAACATCGACGGGTTGGGCCGGCTGGAGACCTTCTACACGGTGCTGCTGAGCGCCCTGGGCGTGGCGATCTTCGTGTTCGGCACTCTGCTGCGCCGTCGAAAGGAGTACATCACCCTGCGTGCGCTCGGCATGCGCATGCGCCACCTCGTCGCGCTGGTCGTCGGCGAGACCGCGCTGGTGGCGGTGGCGAGCGTCGTGCTCGGCGGCGTCATCGGCACGGCCATGGCGCTGCTTGTTCGTGCAGATCCTCCGGCCGCTGTTCACCATCCCGCCGACCGGGGTGACCGTCCCAGGTGGCGGTGTCACGCTCCTGCTGGGCCTTGTGCTCGTCGCAGCCCTGGTCGCCTCCACCGTGGCCGGCATGTCGTTGCGGCGACCGCAGCTGGTGGACGTGCTGCGCGAGGAGTAGCGCGGTGTCCGGTTCGCTGCCTGTGACCTGCGCGTCACCGCCGGGCTCCGGGGGACCGTCATGCTGTGCGACCTCGCCGAACGCCGGCTCACCACTCCGAATGGAGCACTCATGCATCGTCCGACCGTGCTCGCCACCTGCGGCGTCTTCGCCACCGTCCTTCTCGCTGGTTGCGGCTCGTCGACGTCGACCTCAGCCACGAGTGCGCCGGCCAGCACCACCGCCAAGGCCGCCTACATCACCCAGGCTGACGCCATCTGCGCTGACGGCAACACCCAGGTGACCGCCATCGGCGCGGCTCCCGGTGACCCAACCGCTGCCACCGCCGACCAGCTGCCCGCGTGGTCCGCGTACATCGGCAAGGTCAACACCATCCTGTCCACCGAGGCGCCAAAGCTGGCGGCCCTGCCGAACCCCGATCAGGGCCAGGCTCAGAGCGACGCGGTCCTCGGCGACCTCGCCAAGGTGATCACGGACGGCGCTGCAGCCGAGTCGGCAGCCCAGTCCGGCGACCTGGCCGGCTTCAACACAGCGGTCGCGACCCTCGCGACCGATTCCGGTACAGCAAACACCGCGGCGACCGCGTTCGGGCTCACCGCCTGCGCCAAGTAGCGCCGGCAGCTGTGCCGAGCACGGCGAGCATCAGCCCGACGGGGCGCTGACAGGCGCGCCGAGCCGGCCTGCGCCGGGCCGGTCGAGGCGGCTACGCTGGCCCTCATGGCGGCACCGACCGAGCGGGAGATCGAGGCCAACGGGCTGAGGTTCGAGACGCTGCTTGCCGGGCCGGAGGACGGTGAGGCCGTGATCCTGCTGCACGGCTACCCGCAGAGCGCGGCGTCGTGGCGGGAGACCATGGAATGGCTCGCGGGGCGCGGCTACCGCGCGATCGCGCCCAACCTGCGCGGTTACTCGCCGGACGCGAATCCCACAGACGCGAGCGAGTACAGCATGGACAAGCTGGTGGCCGACGTCGTCGCCATCGCCAACTCGCAGAAGGCCGAGCGTTTTCACCTGGTGGGGCACGATTGGGGCGGCGCGCTGGCGTGGTCTGTCGCAGGCGCACATCCGACGCGACTGCTGAGCCTCACGGTGCTGTCGACCCCGCACAGCGCGGCGATGCTGGAGGCGATGCGCAACTCCACGCAGGGGCTCAGGAGCAGCTACATGGCGTTCTTCCGCCTGCCGCGCGTCCCCGAGATGGTGTTCAACTTCGCCGGGTTGCGCTCTGCCGGGTTGGGGCTGCGGGCGACCGGGCTACCGGCCGAGTCGTGGCACCGCGACCGCGAGCAGCTGCGCCGCGTGGGCGGCCTGCACGGACCGCTCAACTGGTACCGCGGAGCCATCAACCGCAAGACCAAGCTGCGCCGCGTCCACGTGCCCACCATGTACATCTGGGGCAGACACGACTTCGCCCTCGGTCGTCGCGCGGCTGAGCTCACGGCGAAGTACGTGACCGGCCCCTACCGGTTCGAGGAGATCGACGCCGGCCACTGGATCATCGACCGCAACCCCGGCGTGCTGCAGCGGCTGCTGGGCGAACAGCTCGAGGACTTCGGCGCGCCGAAGCCGTCACCGGCAAAGGCGGCGAAGCCGTCGCCAGCTGCCAAATCAGCCGCCAAACGCGCCCCCGCCAGGCGGGCCAAGCGCGCGCCGGCGAAGCGCACGCCGAAGCCTCCCGCGTCGAGCTAGGTGGCTGCGAACTGCATCGCCTCCACCAGGTTCGAGTACATCGGCAAGTGGCCGCCGCCTGACACGTCATCGACCTCGATGACCAGCGTGCCGGTGCCTGAGTTGAGCAGGTAGAGACGGATCTTGGTGCCGCCTGCGATTCCGTGATCAAGGCTGGAGGAACCGACTCCAACCATCACGGGGACAACCGGCTGGCCGTTCGAGTAGGGACAGGATGTGGTCCAGCCGGGCGCCAGGGTGATGTCCAGGACTGAACCCTGCAGCCCACCCACGGTGACCGGTCGCTCATTCGTGGCGGCGATGCCCGGGTGGTGGCTGATCCAGCTTGTGATTGCTGACGCAGAGAGGCCAACGCCCGGGGCGAGCTTGCCGCTGCAGTCTGCTGCGTCGGCGGCGATGCTCGCGTACACGCCGACGAAATCGCTGGTGTTGTCATTCACACCTGTCAAGGTGCCACCGGGCGGCACCAACAGAAAGTTTCCCGGCAGGTCCTCGAAGTTGGACCAACCAGCAGGGACGGTGTAGGTGATGCGCGGGTGGAAGGTCACAGTTGTGTACGTCCCCGCCGAGAGGGGGCCAAGGCAGTCGCCGCCGTCCCCATTCGGGCAGCTCGGCCGCTGGGCGGAAGAGGGACTGCGCATGGGGGTCAGCGAGGTGGACGGCGAGGTGGCGGCCGTCGCCCCGCAGCCGGCAATGGCAGTCACGACGCCGGCGAAGACCACACAGGCACTCAACCTCTTCGGGTTCATCACCGACCTCCGTTGACCGCATTGCAGCGCGCACTCGCCGGGTGCATCTGCAGGATGTGGGCGAAGCAAGCGCCTGTCGAGGATGCTTGCACCAGTTCTACGAGGGATGGCAGCTACCCTGCTGCGGGGTGCTCACTCCAGGCGTGCCCGACCTGCTGGGCGGCGTTCCTCAGCGGACGGTGGTGCGGCGCGACTGGTACACCGCGAGGACGGCGGCAATGAGGCCGATCACCACCGTGGCGCCGACGGTGCGCTCCCAGTGCTGCGGCCTGGCGATCAGCGCCACCACCGACGCGGCGACGCACACGGCGACGACGATCCACGCAACACGGACAGATCTGCTCATGCACGGAGCTTAGAGGTCCGTGTCGCAATGCTGCTGCGGCAGGAGTGAATTGCCGTCCGGCGACGGAGAATCACCGGTGTGGATCGCCGCATACGTCTCCTCGCCGTGCCGGGCCTGCTGCTCATCGCCGCCTGCGGCGGAGCCTCTGCTCCCGTGGCCAAGCAGGCACAGCCGACGCCCCACCTCGAACCCAGGCAGGCCGTGCTCGCCAGTGTGGCCACGACGAGTGGCTCCTCCTTCCTCGCTGACATGAGCCTCACCGTGAGCATGACGGCGACGGGACCGGGCGCGTCGTATTTCAGTCAGCTTCATGGGCAGGCGATCGACGCCACCGTCCACGTGTCCGCGCAGAGCCAGCGAAGGATGCGGCTGACATTCAGCGCGACGGCGCTCGGCAAGTCGTCCAAGGGTGTCGGCGTGCTGTACGACGGCACCGCGTACATCTCCTCGGACAACGGCACCACTTACAAGAAGCAGTCGCTCAGCGGCGCGCTGTCGGATCAGTTCGCGTCGACCAACACCCTGAGCTACCTGCAATCGCTGGGAACGGTCAGGGACGAGGGATCGGGCACGGCCGACGGCGTCTCCGTCGAGCGGTACTCCGCGCAGCTCGACGGAGCCAAGGTTCTCAAGCTCGTCCAGGCGGAGCTGGGGTCGACGCAGTCGACGTCGTCAGCGCAGCAGTTGGTGAGCGGTCTGACCTTCACGTCGGGCGCGCTCGAGGTGACCATCGACCACCAGGGGAGGATCGTCACCGAGCACGGTCCCATCGACGCTTCGGTGGCCCTCGGCGCCTTCGGCGCCTCACTCGCCGGGACGCGCATGACCATTCACGAGGTCATCGACGGCCACTTCCACGACTACGGCACCTCCGTCACGGTGACCAGGCCGGCGGCAACGGCGGTGACCGCCGGCTAGCCACGTCCCGCGCGGCCGAGGTCAGTCCGAATTGGGCACCCTGCTAGGCTTGCGCGCGCCGATGAGCGTCACCATCCTGGTGGGCGGACAGTGGGGCGACGAGGGCAAGGGAAAGGTCATCGACCTCCTCGCCGATCGCGTCGACATGGTGGTGCGCTCACAGGGTGGCAACAACGCCGGGCACACCGTTGTGACCGGTGGCAAGCAGTACAAGTTCCATCTCATCCCCAGCGGCATCCTCAACCCGTCGACCACGTGCGTCATCGGCCACGGCGTGGTCGTGGATCCCAGGGTCTTCCTCGAGGAGGTCGACAAGCTCCACGCCGATGGCGTGAGCACCGACAACCTCTTGATCAGCGAGCGCGCCCACATGGTGATGCCGTACCACCCCGAGCTCGACCGGCTCGGTGAGCAGCAGCGCGGCGACGATCGCCTCGGCACCACGGCGCGCGGCATCGGTCCGGCATACGAGGACAAGGTGCGCCGCATCGGCTTTCGGATCGGCGACCTGCAGAAGCCGGCGTTCCTCGAGAAGAAGCTCCACTTCGTGCTGCGCCTGAAGAACGAGGTGCTCACCAGGCTGTATGGCGCGGACCCGTTCGACGAGCGTGCCATCCTCGACGAGTACCTGGGCTACGCCGAGCGGCTCGACCACATGATCCGCGACATCCACCCGCTGATCCGCGATGCCGTCGCCAGCGGCGACCGCATCCTGCTCGAGGGTGCGCAGGGGGTGATGCTCGACCTCGACCTGGGTACCTACCCGTACGTCACGTCGTCAGCCCCGACCGCCGCCGGTGCGTGCACGGGCAGCGGCATCCCGCCGTCGAAGATCGACAAGACGATCGGCGTCTTCAAGGCCTACACGACCCGCGTCGGCTACGGGCCGTTCCCGACGGAGCTGACCGACACCCTCGGTGAGCGGATTCGCGAGGTGGGCGCCGAGTTCGGCACCACCACGGGACGCGCGCGCCGCGTGGGCTGGTTCGACGCCGCGGTGGCACGGTACGCGGTGGACACCAACGGCATCAACTCCGTCGTGCTGACCAAGGTCGACGTGCTCGACGAGGTGCCGACGCTGCGCATCTGCACCGGCTACGAATGGCGCGGCGAGTTCTGGGATCACCCCATGGCCAACATCTCTCACCTCAAGCACTGCGAGCCGGTGTACGAGGACATGCCCGGGTGGATGGCGCCGACCCGCGACTGCCGCAGCTTCGGCGAGCTGCCCCGCGCCTGTCGGGAGTACATCGAGCGTGTCGGCGAGCTGTGCGGCGCCGACGTCGACGTGGTCTCGATCGGTCCCGACCGCGAGCACACCCTGGTGCGCCGCCCGCTGGTGTAGGCCGCGACGCTCTCCTGCGGGTTCATCGTGCGTTCATCTCCAGCGCTGATACTGCGCTCGGTGCGGTCCTTCAGACGCCTGTGTCGTTGCAGCGTGTGCGCGTTGCTCGTCCTGCTGACCGTCAGCAGTTGCGCGACCAATGCCGGGACGACTGCCGCCGCGAACAGCGCGAAACCGTCCCCGCCTGTGCCGACCAGGCTGGGCGCAGCGCCGAGCACCGCTCCATCGCTGGCCAGCTGCGGCGCAACGCGCCTGCTCCCGGCCCTGCGCACTGTCCATCATTTCTCGGTGTCGCCCGACGACATCACGGTCGACGGCAACGGCCGCCTGTGGGTGACCGCGCGCTCGGCGAACCTCCTGGTCAGCATGAGCGCGACGGGCGGCGGCACCACCACGCAGACGGTCGGTGGCGGCCCAGAGGGGGTCGCCGCCGACGGCTCGACCCTGTACGTCGCGCAGCAGGACCGCAACGCCGTCGCGATCGTCACCACCGCGGCTCGGACACTGATCAGCTTCGCCGGCCGCGGGTCGAACGCGGGGATCGACGGCATCGCTGTTGACGCCGCCAACCACCAACTCCTCGTCCCCGACAGTCCAACCGGCCAGCTGTTCGCCGTCAACCTCACCGGGGACCCGGTCGCCACCCTGCTGGGTGAGGGGCTGGGCCGGCCGGTCGCAGCCGTCGCGGACGGCTCGGGCAACCTGTTCGTCGCCAGCGAGTCGACGCCGGGCCTGACCGTGCTGCCCACCACCGGCGGCAAGCACACGCTCGGCGGCTTCAGCAACCTGGATGAGGTGGTGTTCTACGCTGGGCTCCTCTACGTCACCGACCTCGACCACCACGACGTCCTGGCGGTCGACCCGACCACCGGGCAGTCGGTGGCGGTCGCCTCCGGTCTTCCGGCGCCCCAGGGGCTGGCAGTGACGTCGGCGGGGATCCTGGAGATCGTCGACGCCACCACCAACACCCTGTACTCGACGCCCGCGTGCGGGGTGGCGGCGTGAGGATGCGGGGGGCCGGTCTGACGGGGCTGCTGTGCGTGGTGCTGGTCAGCGCCTGTTCCCCCAGCCCGGCCTCCGTGGCCCAGGCGCCCACAGTGCCGGCGACCGTGACGCCGACACCAGCCATCGCGGCGACGGCCAAGGCCGCCCCGCCAGGCTTCCTGTTGCCAGGCGAGGCGGCGGCACTGCCCGCCCTGCCGGCCGGCGTGCCCTTCCGCGGGCACATCCTCATCGCGGAGAGCAGCAGCCACAGCCGCGTCCTGGAGATCGACCCCGCCGGCACTGTCACCTGGGCCTTCCCGACGACGTCGCCGCCGCTGGCTCATCCGCTGGGGCCACCTGATGACGCCTTCTACACCCCGGACGGCGCCTCCATCCTGCTCAGTTCCGAGGACGGCCAGGGAGGCATGGCCATCGACCGGCTCACCGGCGCCGTGCGCTGGCAGGTGGGCACGTACAACCGGCGTGGCAAGGACGCCACCCACTTCAACAACCCCGATGACCTGGTGCCGTCGGCGGACGGGACCGCCTGGATGGCCGACATCAACAACTGCCGCGTCGTCCACCTCAACGGCACGACGGGGGCGGTCATCGCGACCCTGGGCGGGGCCGGTTGCGCGCACGACGCGCCCAAGCAGTTCATCACGCCCAACGGCGCTTTCCCCACCCGCGACGGATCACTGGTGATCACCGAGATCAACGGCAGCCGGGTCAGCTGGCTCAACCCGGACGGCAGCCTGCGGTGGACCCGCCACGTGCCGGTGTCCTACCCGTCCGATGGAATGGCCTACCCGGACGGTTCAGTCCTGCTGACCGACTACTCCACAGCCGGCCAGGTGCTGCGCATCAGCCCCGACGGCGCGGTGGTCTGGAGGTACGCGCCGCACGGGTCGCAGCAACTCAACCACCCCTCGATCGCCATCCCCCTGGCCAGCAACCGCGTCGCCATCTGCGACGACTACGGCAATCGGATCGTCATCGTCGACCCGACCACCTCCGCCGTCGTCTGGGAGTGGCGCGGCAGTGGCGCGTACACCCTGGCGCGCCCTGACGGCCTGGACTATCGACCCTCGTAAGGTGATCAGCGCGCGGGCGCGCGGCGAAGCAGCCCCGGACTGGCCAGCAATGAGAGCCCATAGAGGACCGCGACAACGATGAGCAGCGCGCGGTAGCCAGTCAGCAGGGACATGTATTCCAGGATGCCGCCGAGCATCGCCCCGAGCAAGTTGGCGCCGAAGGCCGTGACCGACTCCGCGACATCCCGAAAGCGCTGGGCGAAGATCAGGTTGGCGACGAGGATCGGCGCGAATGCCAGCAGCACGGCGCACACGAAACGCGGCAGGAAATCAAGCGTGAGCAACCTGTCCAGCGGCACGATCCAGGCGACCGCGAGGCAGGCGAGGAGAACGACGTACAGCAACCTGGGTCGGGAGAACCTCTTGCGCCTCGAGATCTCGATGGCTGCCAGCACGGCGACCAGCACCCCGATGAACACCAGCGCGTTGACGAACCAGGTCGTACCGAAGAGGAGAGCGAACTGCACCACGCTCTTGGTCTCCAGCAGCAGGAAGGCCGCCCCCATGAAGAAGAGGTCGATGAACCTGGCCATGGGCCGGAGGGGACCGCCGCTGAGGCGAACGAAGATCACAGCCCCGGCGGCGATGAGCAGGAGCGTCCAGATGTACAGCGAGGGCAAGCTGGGAGTCTCGAGGTACAGGAAGGGATAGTCGTCGGTGGCCGCCGCGGGGACGAACGCGCCGGGAGCCGGTTGCCACGTGGCGTGGCAGGTGAGAACGCCGGCGGTGGCGCTGTCGGTCATCACCACTGAGGTGAGGCCGTAGTGACGGAGGCATGGCGTGCGCCCGTACACCTGCTGCAGGGTGTTGGCGAGCCGGTCGACCAGCCACGTCTCGCGGTAGGTGTTGTACATGGAGAACGACCCGCCCGTCCGCAGGTGCTGCTTGGCTGTCTGCATGGCCTCGGTGGTGAAGAGGTAGCTCTCGAGCCGCAGCGATGCCTGGCCCGACACCAGCGTCAGGCTGTCGGGCAGCGCGAACAGGATGAGGTCGTACTGCGTCCGGCTCTGCTGTAGGAACTCGCGGCCGTCCGTGATGTGCACGGTAACGCGCGAGTCCTGGTACGGGTGGTTGGGGTGTTTGTCGAACCCGATCTGGTACAGCTTGGGATCGATCTCCACCGCGTCGACGTGCTTGGCGCCGTGTGAGAGCGCCATGGCGACGTCGTTGCCGTTGCCGGCGCCGACCACGAGGACGTCGTTGAGCGGGTTGAGCGGGCCCGCATCCTGGTACGGCCACGGGCGAAAGCCGTTGAGCTGGAAGGTGTCGTGGACGACGTCGGCGGTGTCCTGGTGCGGCACCCCGTTGACGAAGATCTTGACGGTGTTCGCGGACGTGGCTGTCTGGGTGATCTTGTAGTACGGCGACCAGCTGAACCGCGGTGTGAAGGTCTCGACGCCGAGGAACACCAGCATCACCGCAAGCGCGGCGCACTGCACCACCCACCGGCGATGTCCCTGCAGGAGGATGAAGAGCACGGCGACCACCACGCCCCAGGCCAGTGGCGGCGCCCACAGGAAGGACAGCGCCGAGAAGGCGAGGATGCCCGCCAGGCTGCCGAGAATATCGAGGCGGTACGCCTGCAGGGGGCTGTAGAGCTGGAAGGAGCGGCCGACTCCCTCGCCAATGCAGGCCATCACCACGGCGGTCGCGAGGAAGATGACCGGCAGCGCGAGCCAGGACGGCACCCCGGAGGTGGCGCTGCTGCCGCCGAAGAAGATGAGCTGGTCGGCGGACCGCTGCACGGTCACCGGGAAGACGTTGACGGCGACCACGAGCACGCCCAGGGCGATCGGCGCCAGGCCGGACAGGTCGTGCCGCGAGCGCGAGCGCAGGAAGCCGGCGCCGATGCCGAGGAAGCTGCCCAGCAGCACGAAGTTGGAGAAGAAGGCGAGATAGACGACGTTGGACCCGAGCCAGCGAATCAGCGCCAGCTCCGTGAAGAGCATCAGCGCGCTGTACAGGACCAGCCGCGGACGTCCCCTGACCACCATCACTCCCTCCGCCGTCGCGTTCGGACCGCCGGATGGTGACAGCAGGGGGCGGCACCCCTACCGCGTCGTGTTCGCCTCAGCCGGTCGAGGCGAACCGGGCGACGGTGAACCCGATGCTCAGCGGCACGTCGAGCGCGAACATCACCAGGCTGAGGGTGAGCAGCAGCAGCGGCGTCCCGCTGACGTTGTTGTGGATGAAGGAGAACTCGATCATCGCCGCGATGAGCGCGTAGGCGAGCAGCGCCCACCCGGCCACCTGGCGGAACACCGGCCACGCGAAACCCGGGTGCCGGGTCAGGAGCAGCAGGCTCACCACCCAGAGCGCCGCGCTCGCCACCAGCAGCGCCGCCGGGATCGCGTAGGTGGGCCCGCTCGCGTACGTGCCGACCATGTAGATGCCGCCGATGATGACCAGCGCGAGCGAGCCCATCGCCAGTTGCGTGACCGGGGGCACGGCGCGCTCGACGGTGGCGGGCGCGGACGTCGCGGGGTGCGCGGTCATTGCGTGGTGATCCTGGTCATGATCAGCAGCGTCGCCACCTGCATGGCGCCGGTGATGCCGGCCGAGTAGACGAATCGCTTCATGAGCCTGCCGATGACCTCGCCATTCGGCCGCGGCTTGTTCATCTCCATCAGCACGGCGATGTTGGCGGGCTCCAGGACGCCGAGCGCGATCACTGCCATGACGCCGACCACCGCGAAGGACGCCACCAGCCACGCGTGGTTGATGCTTGCCGGGTCGAGGTTGCCGAGGCCGAACGCCACCTGGAAGCCGGCGGCGAGGGTCATGACCACGAGCGTCGGCATGATCAACACCATCATCGGCATGAACCGCGAGGAGAATTCCGCGCGCGCGGGAATCGAGAGCCGGCCGAGGATCGGTCCCACGACGAAACCAACGAACAGGTCGATGCCGGTCCACAGGCCGCCGCCGGCCACGTGGTAGAACATCAGCGCCCACTGCCAGTTGGCGGCGATGGAGGCGACCAGGAAGGCGAGGATGACCGCGACGACCGGTAACCCCTTGAGCGGCACCACCTGGATGTGACGGCGGGTACCGGCGGGCGCCTGCGCCTGCGGCATGCTCTCGGCTGTGACAACTGCCATGCATCTACTCCCTCGCGCTGAGCGTCGGGGCTATGGTCCCACGGCCGTGGGTCGACATTCCACACCCGCGACTGCTGGGCGGGGGATCCGAGGTCAGCAGGGTGACGTCCCCTCGTCACCTCCCGCCCTCCGCAGCTGTGCATTCCATTGAACGGCGAGCAACCGGGGAGTAAAAGGCAAAGATCCGGGGGGTGACTGATGATGAAATGCAAACGGTCCGGCAGGCTTTACATTTCTACATTGTTCGAGATGCGTTGTGAGATCAAAATTGGGCCCCTGTCCCGCTTGACTGTCGGCCACTGGCATTGCTAAGGTCGCCCGATCTTACGGGCGTGGGGAAGAGGGCCAACAAATGTCTTGGATGACGCGGATCCGTCGAGTGCCATCGGCTGCGATGCTGGGCGCCTCGACCGCCATTGTCGTGCTCGGTTTCGGGGCCAGCATGGCCTTCGCGTCCGGCGGAGGCTCCGACTCCGGCCATCACAAGGGTCTGACATGCACCCCGAGCCACCCGCACCTGGGAGGTGGCTGTCAGATCACCTTCCACGACGGCAATGAGAGCAAGGGCTACGGTGGCAAGGCTGCAAATGCCAACCAGCAGGTCTGCTTCACTGTCAACAACCCCGGCGACCACGTGTACGGACAGGCCGGCAACTGCTCGCTGACCGACAAGAAGGGCAACGCCTACGGCCTCTTCCAAGCCGGGGTGTGCGGATCCGCAACCATCACAGCCACTGAGGCGCCCGAGCCGGGCGAGCCGCACGGGTCGGCGACCAAGACCGTGGTCGTGGTCGGAGGCAGCTGAACAACGGCGGCGGCGGCGGCGGTGGTGATGGCGGCGGCGACGGCGGACACGGCGGCGACGGCGGACACGGCGGCGACGGCGGTCACGGCGGCGACGGCGGCCATGGCGGCGACGGCGGCCATGGCGATGGGGAACACGGCCACCGCCAGTAGCCTCACATAGAGATCAAAGGGGCGGCTCCGCTGGGGCCGCCCCTTTTTCTTGTCCTCCAACTCAGCGCGTGCCCTCGAGGATCTGCACACCGTTCGGGCCAGCGCCGAAGCGGCGGGCGAAGCCGCACCGGGTCAGTGCCGCGGCGTCGTCCGGCCCCTCGAGAAACGGCTCCACCACCACCCACCTCACTCCTGCTGCGCGCACCGCGTCAGCCAGCGCACAGCCTTGGGTGGGCGACATCGCCGCCGGCCCGAGGTTCCCCGGAGACCCTTGCGGTGGATCGCCGGACACCTCCGGATCGGTCGATGCCAGGATCGTCCCCGGGAACACCACCGGAGCCGGGTTCTGCACCACCCGATCGCCCGCGAACGGCAGGGCGACATACAGGTGCCACGGGAGGGCCACCACCGGTGTGGAGTCTGTGATGTGCGCTCTCAGGAACGTGGCGGCCGCGCGCCAGTCGCTCGGATACGTCGACGTAGTCAGCGATTCCGGTAGGTGGATGGCGACGTTCAGGCCGGAGGGGAGCATCGCGGCGGTGACCACCAGCGCTGCCAGGACACCCGCGACGGCGCGGCGGCGCTGCCAGATGGTCGAGATCGCCGCGCCCCCCAGGATGCACTCGGCGATCAGCCACACGGCGCTCCACTTCTCCGGCTCGCGGTAGGCCCCAAAAACTGGGCTGAGGCGGATCAGCCCCGCGGCCGCATCGGCCACGAACGGCACCGCTGTGGATGCGCTCACCGCCAGCGCGATGAGGCCGCACATGAGCAACCAGACCTTCTCCCGCCGCAACCACGCTCCGGTCACCGCGAGGGCCAGGACGAATCCTGCCGACAGTGGCCACCAGCTCGCCCCGTCGTACGCAAGAACGAAGCGGTGAATGCGTTCCGCCCAGTAGCCCTGGAGCCCGACCAAGTTGGCGAACAGTCCGAATTGCGGATCGCTGGTCGACGAGAAGAGGGCGATGTCAGGGGATCCGAACGAGCTCACCCGCTGATATGACTGGGCCCCGCCGCCGGCGAAGAACGCGACGATCCCGTAGCTCAACGCCAGCACGGTGGCGCCACTGGCCACAGCCAGCCAACGAAGGAGCCCGGGCTCACGCCAGACGCGCCCGCCAACAACCGACGCGACGGCCAGGAGCAGGATCATTCCCAGCACGTGCGGTGTGAACGCTGTGGCGAGGACGGCACTGGCCACCACGGCGACCACCGTGCGCGCGGAGCGCCGTCCTGCGAGCAGCGACCACCACGCCACCGCCCACAGGAACATCGCCCCTGCCCCGGCGACGATCGTCCACTGGCCGTCGGCGATCCGGTCGTAGACCCAGGGGTTCCAGATTCCCAGCACGGCGATCGCGGCGCCCACCCACCATGGCCGGCGGCGGAACGCCATCGTTGCCGCGAAACCCACGAGTGCAACGGCGCTGATGACATACAGACGGCTCACGAGCTGTGTGCCCACGAGGTGGGAAAGAACAGTCTGGAGCAGGGACACCGGCGCGTAGAAACCGCCGGACAACGGCGCCGGTCGCGGCCCCCAGGACGTGTCGATCTGAAGGATGTCGCCGGTTCCGAGCACTGAGCGGCAGTACACCAGAGCAAGCGCCACAGGCCACCCGACCATCAGCCACATCGGGGGCGTGCGCGCCACCAGCATCGCCGTTCGTCGTCGGAGGCGGCTGGTGGTCACCCCGTCTCCAGGCCGCGAACGGTGCTGCTCAGGGTCGCGCCGAAGTCTCGAGGCGGGCGGCTTCACCGTCTGCGGCCTGCTCCAGAGGCCTGGAGGTGCCGCCCTCGTACAGGATGTCGAACGACCGCTTGGCGCTGGCGATGGGGCGCCAGACCCCGTCCCGGCAAGTCAGCTCGAGCGCGAAGGCCTTGCGCGCCTCGAATCGGGCGATGACCTCGAACAGTGTGGCGGTGAAAAGGCCGGGTATGGAGCGTGGACGCCGCATGGCGAAGCTCACCACCGTGGGGATCAGCGTCCGTTGATCCATCGTGGACGGCGTGTACCCGCTCACGCGAGACATGGCCAGGTAGCCCTGATGGATGCGATTTCGATGAGACAGATAGTCGTCGACGGTGACCGGGCCGTGATTGAAGATGACCGCTTCCGGAACGTACCTCAGCGTGTATCCCGCCTCGACGATCCGAGCCTCGATGGCCGGCTCGTCGACGAGGCTGTCAACGTCGATCGCCGTGAAGATGCGCCGGAACGCGATGACCTCGCCGAGCTTCGGTCGCCGCATGGCCACCTGATGGTGCAACTCCCACATCGCATGCACCGAACGGCCCACGACGCCACTCCCACGTTGGTGGGTACGATGCGACCGCCGGTCATTCCCACGGTGTCGTCGGCGAAGGGCTCCACCAGAAGCGCGAGCGCGTCCTGGAGCCATCAGGGTGTCCGCCCCGGCAAGGACGCAGATGGGCTCTTCTGTGGCCTCGAGGAACCAGTTGATGGCGGTCGCCTTCCCCGACCGAGCTGGTTCGGCGAGGAGCGTGACCCGTGGATCCAACCTGCGCGATACCGCTCGACGATCTCCTCAGTCCGGTCGGTACACCCGCTGGCCACGACCACCACGCGTGCCGGGTCGCGGCGCGCCTTCGACGCCGAGAGTCAGCGCTGCAGGCACGCTTCGATCGTCGCCTCCTCGTTGTGGGCCATTATCCCGACCGCGGTGCGGGCCAGCAGCTCTTCGGCACTGTCGGAGCGGAGTGACGGGACGATCAAGGCATGTCGGCGCTCCGGTCGGTAGGCGCCGAGCCCTGCGCCGTGCTCGCCGCGCCGCCGACCGAGACGTACGCCAGCTCGCAAGCAAGCCAACCGCGCAGCTCAGCGCCGGACGAGGCGGCCAGGGTGTAGATGTTGTGCGCGACCACCCCGAAGGTGGCTTCGAATGCGATGGCGGCGAGGATCCCGATGGCTGCGACCGCCACGAGGCGCTGCATGGCTTGCGCCGCCCACAGGGCGAAGGTCGCAGCCGCGACGGCCGAGACGGACAGGCCGAGAACAGGCGAAGAACAGTGGGCTCACCACGAACCCGGGGCCGTACAGGTGCCGGATCAGGGTCGGACCGATCACCACAGCCGCCAGCGCGCAGAGGATTGAAAGCCGATGCGTCCCGCCCAGGCCGAGGAGGACCTGGCTGCGCGGCTCGGGTACCGGACGATGGCGGGGTAGTAGGCCGTGGCCAGCGCGCTGGTAACCAGCAGGGTCGTGCTGACGATCAGCTGGGCGGCGGCGAACGCGCCTGACTGGCTGGTCGGCAGGTAGTGGCGGGCGAACAGGAGGGGAAGGCTCCAGGCGCCCCACAAGGTTGCCGATAGGAACGCTTCCGACCACGCCCTCGCCGGCCAGGGACAGACGTCCGCGCACCGGTTGAGGACGTGCGCGCGTCAGGGTTCGGGCCCGGGCGAGCGGAAGCAACAACACACCGATTGCTGCGATCGTGGAAACCGCAAGCGCCGAGGACGCGAGCGCTCCGAAGCCATCCGGGGATGTCCAGCCGAGAAGAGAGCCGTATCCAATGCGGAGCACGCTCCCGGCCAGCGCCAGCGCACCGAAGATGAGGAGCCGTCGTCGACCGATGAATATGCCCGCCGGGACGGCGAAGGCGATCTGCGTCAAGCAGTAGGTGAAGGCCAGGAGGACAGGGCCGGCGCCCGACAGGTGAAGGTACGAGCCGATGGGGACCGCGAACACGCAGGCAGCCAGTCCCGCGACCAGCCACGGCGCGGCGGCCCACATCCCTCGGCGGAGGAGATCATGCGGCGAGGCCGTGCTCAGCGCAGCAAGGCGAGCCACCGCGTATTGCACGCCCGCGGCCAGCGTTGAGGCGATCACACCGAGGGACAGGAGCGCGCCCACGGCCCCGTACGTGTAGACCCCGCCACCGCGAGCCACCAGCACGTGGACGAACAGGTTGCCGAGCGAGGTGACGCCGGTGACGCACGAGAGGAGCAACGCAACGCGCGCTGTGGCGGCATCCTCGCTCTGCCACCATGACGGCAGCGCGGAGAGCAGGCGCGAAGGGATCACCCACACGGCCCGCGCTGGGCGACCAACGCCAGAAGATCTCATGGCCCCGACTGTCCCCTCATCCCCGCCGCGCTCGCGACACCCGTTCCGGAGCGGGCAGAGGCCGCTGCGCAGGTGATCGTATCAATATCGCGGCGAGCACTTCAATCGCGCCTGACATGCTCAACCGAGCTCAGCGCTGACCCGGTCAGCGTAGAGGTGCAGGCGCGCCACATCCGCATCGCACGGCTTCGAGGTCTTCAGGCAGCCCGCCGTATCCGTTGCCGCGGTGCGAAGACTTGCGACGTCAGCTGTTGCCCGCGCCGGCCAACTGACCCCGTCCAGCGTGTAGGCGAACCCGTCGTAGCAGATCGACATCGCGGCTCGATCAAGGCCCTGGGCCCCTGTGACGCACGTGCTGAGTGTGTTCAGGCTCTGTTGCAGCGCCGCGGGGGGAGCCAGGACGCCAGCCCCGCTGGCTGCGTTGCTCACAACCACCGCGGGTGCCGACGCTCCACACGCTCCCAGGGTGAGCAGAGCCACTGAGCCGATCGCGAGTTTGATCCGGCGTGCGATCACGCCCCGATTGTGTCGCAGTCTCAAAGCGAGCCGTCGCCGGCAACAGCTGTCATGGAACTCCCAGGCGGCAGGTGCCGGTGGTGGGACAGGTGTTCATCGCGGTCACAGGCCCGCCCCGCCACCGGCGAGGCGGGCCTTCATCCCAGAGACTTCTCGTCAAACCTCAGGTGGTGCCGGGGCCGTACGTCTCCGCGAGGGGCAGGTTCGCCCCACCCTGCGTGTACGAGCCGGCTGCCCACACGGCGGTGTCGCTCAACGCAGTCATGGCGTTGAACTGGCTGGCCGACCCACCCTGGATCGCCGGCAGGACGTTCCACGCGGAGCCGTTCCACTGCTCGACAAAGGGCAAGGTCACCCCACCAAGCGAGTAGGAGCCCGCCGCCCACACGTCTGTGTCGCTCAGCGCGGTGATCGACGTGAACTGGCTGGCGCTCCCGCCCTGAGTTGCCGGCAGCAACGTCCAGGCTGTCCCGTTCCAGTGCTCGACCATCGGGTAGTTCACTCCACTGATGACATAGAAGCCCGCCGCCCACACATCGTTGTCGCCCAGGACCGTCATCGACGTGAACTGACCTGCCGACCCGCCCTGAGCGGCTGGGAGAACGTTCCATGTGGTGCCATTCCACTGCTCGACGAACGGCTCGTTGACTCCACCGATGACGTAGAAGCCGGCCGCCCAGACGTCGGTGTCGCTGATCGCCCTGATGGCGGTGAACTGGCTTCCGTTCCCACCCTGCTGTGCGGCAAGCACCTGCCAGGTCGTGCCATTCCAGTGCTCGACGTACGGGTAGTTGACGCCAGCAACGAGGTAGGAACCGCCCGCCCAGACATCGGTGTCGCTCAGCGCCGTCATCGACGTGAACGTGCTTCCTGAACCACCACGTGGGGCGGCCAGCACCTGCCAGGAGCCGCCGTTCCAGTGCTCGACGAAGGGATAGTTGGTGCTGCCCTGCACGTAGGTGCCGCCGGCCCACACGTCCGTGTCGCTCAGCGGGCTGATGGAGGTGAACTGGCTGGACGAGCCGGCAAATGGCGCCACCAGGCGCGCCCAGGTCACCCCGTTCCAGTGATCGACAAACGGCCGGTTGGCGCCGTTCTGGACATATGAGCCGGCAGCCCAGACGTCAGTCGCATTCAGGGCCTTCATGGCGTTGAACGTGCTCGCTGAACCTGCCTGAGGTGCCGCATCCAACCTCCAGTAGGGTGGGACGGGATTCATGGCGTCCATGTCGGACTGGAGCGTCGCCGCGCTGAGGGTCCCAGGGAGGACGGGGATGTTTCGATACGTGAAGAGCCCGGTGATCGAGCTGCTCATCGCGAAGAGCCGCGCGCCTGTTGGCGTCACCTCGGTCTCGACGTTGTCCGAGCCCCACCCGATGACCCAGTTGCCGCCGGGCAGGCGGCGCGCACTGCCACAGCAGGTCGGCGTCGCGGTGACCGCGGGATCCGTGATCTGCTCGGCAACGGTTGCGGTGCCAGCGGTGGTGTCGATGGAGTACCGGACGACGCGAGGCGCTCTCGCATGTGGGCTCGAGGCGTTGCCCACGTTGCCGTTGTCGAAGATGGACACCGAGCCGTCGCCGTACAGGCGGGCGTCGTGCTGACCGAATCCCCCGGGGGGTGAGACGGTGTCGCCGCTGACCGTGAGGCTCTGTGGGGTCGTCGATCCACCCAGCTTCCAGACCACGTTTCCACTCGCCTTGTTGATCCGGTACACCCCGGTGTAACGCAGGGAGAGGATGAAGTCACCGCCGGCGTCATCGTAGGAGTTGAGGTGCCAGACGTCCTTCGGCGTGGTGCACGACGACGACGCGGCGGTCGCCTGAATCTCCGGGTTGATCTCGGTGGGCGAGATGTGCTGTCTGGCAAACCAGCTCCACACCAGCGCTCCGCTCGGCGTGATCTCCTCGACCTCGGCGTCGATGATGCAGGTGTTCGCGGTGCCGCCGATTGATGTCATGTCAACCCCAGACACCGTCGGGTACACAACCAGCACGTAGTTGCCGTTGGGCAGCAGCTGGATGTCGTGTATGTCGCTGGGCGGGTTGTCAGGTGAGTTCAGCGTCGCAACCCGTGCACCCCCCAGCGTGTACACCTGGGCGTTGGCCGAGGCACGAGGTGATTGAGTCTGGTTCGTCCATGCCATGTTGCCGCTCGACAGCAGCGTCGCGAACACCGGGCTCAGGTTCGGACCGTCCTTGAACCACCACACCGGCACGCCATTGGCGTCGACGATGGCCACGTAGGCGCCGACGCCGAAAGCCATGATGTAGTACTGGGATTGGGTGCTACCCAAGTGCTGGGCGGTGTAGGCCGGGAAATCGGACGGCAGGCACCGCACGTGGTACGTGACGGGCGGGCCACCGGACGTGACCGCGAAGTTGAACGCCTGGCCCCAGGCACGGGGGACACCAACGGAGAAGGCCCCGCTCTGCGGCGAGGTGCCATCGACCGACACGGTGGTGCCGGCGGGAGCCGACACAGAGACCGCCACGGTCGTGGGCGTCGAGGTGCTCTTGCCGCATGGAGCGGTGTAGTTGATGATCGACGGGTCGAAACCCGGGGTCATCGCGGGTGATGTCGAGATCGCGAGCCCGGAGCTGGCCGCGTTCGCGGTTCGCTGGAGCCCAAGAGTGGCCATCCCTGCCAAGCAGAGCGCGACCGCCATGCACGAAAGAACGCGAACCAGTTTCCAATGGCGCATTGCGCTCATTACCCCCTCACGCTTGTCGGTCCCGCTGACAGCCAGCGAAGCCGGAGCTTACGCGTCAGCCTTTGCACCCGTCAAGAGCCGGCGCGGACAGCAAGCGGGTCAATAGGGCGAAGTGGCGAGCACAGGCCTGGACGCCGTCGTCCGCAACTCGGCGGACGGTTCTGTCCGAAAACATGACAGGCGACTGGGGCCCATTCAAGGAGCCACCACACTGCTGAGAAAAGTCACGCCTTCCAAGGCTGGATCGAGCACATCGACAACAATCGACTCACCCGGGGCGGCAGTCACCGGGGCGTCCCAGGTGATGGGACCCTGGCCGGCGGCGGCCGCTGAGACATCTGCGTACGCGATCGGCTGGTGACCGTCGAGGACGTGGCTCAGCAGGAGGAGCCACAGGTCGTGGGCGATGACCTCCTCGTTGTACGTGTCGCCGGCGAAGATGAGGACGCTTCCCGCACCGACGGAGACGTCGGTCACCGACGAGAGCCCGTCACCCGTGTAGCCCACCGATCGCTCGCCCTGGCTGAGCACATCCTGGCTCACGCCCACCACGGTGCTGTCGAAGGTCAGACCGAGCGCTTGAGCCTCCGGGGTCGGCTGGCCCGCGACGCTGCCGGGCCGCTTGCCGAGCTGAACGACGGATGGGCCGAGGATCATGGCCGGCCCGGGATCATGAAAGCTGGTGGGCGTGTCCGGCTGGAACTTCGCCGTCGGATCCTCGCTGTAGTACCCGATCGCCTCCCCGCTCCAGATGAGCGTGCCGCCGGCGTGCAGCCAGGGGGTGAGTTCGATCCACGCGCCGTGAGAACACATCGGCCGGCATCACGCCCGCGCTCATCACCACGCAGGTGCCGGACGCTGTGGAGGTGTCATTCAGCACCTTGACCAGGCTCGGCACATCGATCTCGTTGATCGGACGCTGGTCTCCACGGAGTCGCAACTCGGCGGTCACGTGGTCGAAGATCCCCTGGATCGCGCGGGGCGTGCTGTCCGGGCCGGGGTACGCGGGATCGACCACGACGTCGAGGCTGCAGGCCGGCGAGTATCGAGCGATCGGGAATGCGATCACACGCACTGTCGACTGACCGGGCCCAGGATGGACGCTGAGCTGCAGTCTCGTCCCGGTTGCCGTCGGGGTGGCGCTCACTGCTCCCAACGCTGCCTGGTTCCTGCCCAACGGCGGCAACCGATAGGCGAAAACGGTCGCGCCCACGGTCCCCAGAAGAAGGGTGCCAACCAACGCGACGGCCACGTTGGCCGATCGGTGCGCCGGGGCGGGCACCGGCTCCTGTCCGCCCCCGGCTGCGCGCATGCGGCGGAGAACCAGAGCGAGCAGGGAGATCAGCGCGACGATGGTGGCCAGCGCAGCCGGCGCGCGGAAATCGCCACCGAGGGAGTCGCCCCACAAGGCCGCGGGTGCGTTGTACCACTCGACACTTCGATCAGCAACCCACTGAGGTGACACCCAACCCGTCGTTGTGGCCAGGGGTCCCAGCACCGCAGCTGGACCGAGAAGGCTGTACACATACACCACGGGAGTGATGCTGAGAACGACCAGCTGCCATCGGGCCACCCCGGTGGCGACGGCGATCGTGATCGCCTCCGGCAGCAACCAGAGAAGGTACTGGGGCTGCGTCAGGGGCTGGGTCAACAGGACGATCGCGAAGACCGCCGTGCCCCCTCCCAGGATGGCCCAAACGCGGTTCCTCCGCGCCGCGACCATCGCGAGCCAGCCGATCACCACGCTGACAGCCGCCGCGGCCAGCGTTGTGGCGCCCGTGACCAGGCCGGCATGGTCCGACGCCCACGTCCCGATCCCTGACAGGACTGCAAAACTTCGAATGCCAAAGAGGGAGAAGCCGCCGACGTCGAGTCCGACGAGGGTGCGCGCGGACGTGGCATGCGTGGCAGCCCCGAACGCACCGGTGACCAGCAGCGGTAACCCGATGATCGCGATTGGCAGCGCCATCCCCGCCGCGAGGGCGGCGGGAGCACGCACGTTCAGGCGCAGACGCCGCCTCGCGATGGTCACGTCGGCAGCCAGCAAACCGGCCATCGGCAGCAGCAGGATCGGCGACACCTTGACGAAGGCTCCCAGCCCGATGGCCACCCCCGCCCAGAGGTACCGGCGCCGGAGGAGCAGGACCAGGGTCGCCATGATGGTGAAGCCCACCATCGTGTCGAAGCCGCCGAAGATCGCGCTCTCGAACAGCGGAAACGGGGACAGGAACCAGATCGTGAACGCGAGGTTGCCCTTGCGGGACGACGACGTCCAGGTGCGAACCGCGTCCCTGATCAGCAACCCGGTGCCGATGTCGAACGCGAAGAGCATCGTCTTGAACGCAAGGTTGAACAGGGGGCCGGTGATCACGCTGCTGTACGCGTTGGTCGCCTGGTCCAGAAGCGCGAAGTGGGCATCCGACGTACCCAGAGCAGAACCCGTGATGCTGAGCGGAGCGATCACCTGGCCAAGAGCCTGCAGCAGCAGCCCCCACAACGGCGGGTAGGGAAACTGTGACCGCGCAAAGAGGCCGAGTTGGTGCTGTCCGCTCGTGGCGGCCTGGAACCAGGTCACATCGTCGTGTGGCCAGGAGGTGAAGGGGGCCAGTGCATATCGCAGGGCGAGGCCGGTGACGAGCGCTGGCGCGATCGGCCCGAGCGCCCGGACCAGGCGCGGCGCGGCTCGCCAAACCCGCCGCACTAGGCGGCCTGCCGGCGCCGACGATCAGGGCTGCTGTAACGCATACCCCAGCAGTCCGTACAGCAGTTGGCCCTCACAGTACGGGTCGTTCGACACGAAATGGTCGCGCTGGTCGGTCGTCCAGCACCGGTAGAGCGGCGTGGTCTGCAATGACGCCGGTGGCGTCACGTACACCCAGCCGATGCGACCGAGTGTCTGATATCCCTCGCAGCCCGGATCGGAGGACAGGAAGTGATCGTGGCTGTACAGACAGCTGAACACCGGATGGGTGTTGGCCGCCTGGTCGTTGGGGATGTATCCCAGGATCTGCTGCTTCACGTAGCCGGAAGCCCCACCGGCGGTGGTGTCATAACGATCCGGGACATTGGGATCGAAGAACCGGCTGAGAGCCGACGAGGGTGGCGCGGACGGGGTCAGCGAGTGCGCGGCCACGACCCCGCCGGCCGCCAGGATGACGGCGAGGATGATCGCGGCAGGGATCAAGACCTTCCGGCGGCGCCATCGCCTCGGCGCGCTCGCAGGCCGTCTGGAGCCGACCCCTCGTCCGGCATCACCAGCATCCGGGTTGTGGTCGCGCCGAAAGTGCGCCGGCACTGCCACATCGCCCTCGGCGACGTGAGTGCCCTGGATCAGGCCCTGGCCGGGGTCAACGATATCCATGTGCTTCCTCTGTGTCGCTCCCACGGCGGCGCGCCGGCGAGCAGGGCGTCCGCGCCTCGGAGAGCCGACGATGATAGAGACGAGCGTCGGTTGGCCGCCTTTGAGCAGGCACTGCGACACGATTCGTCGGGTGGTGCATTCCGCGGATACTGGCGGAAGGCGGCGAAAGTTGCAAACCCGTCAGGTCGCCGCGTATCGTGGAACAGCGCGCAGGCCGGGCGTTGAGATGGGGTTGGTATTGGCAGGTAGATCAGCCGATCCGGTCCTTCCTGCTGCGGGCCCGCCGCCACCAAACGAGGTCAACGTGGCAGCGCGCGCCGCGCTGCTCCTGACCCTGGTGACGGGGGGGACGGCGGTGTCCAACCTTCTCGTCCACGTGCTGATCGCCCGAGCCGGGGGCGTCGACAGCTACGGGAGCGTGGGGGCGCTCCTGGCGCTGGGGGTCATCGCGTCGACGCTCGCGTCCGGGGTGCAATACGCGGTCACTCTGGCGCGCTTCCCTGAGCACGGCCGCCCCGGCTCGGCTGCTCGCCGACGGCGCGGTCGCCTCACTGCCGTGGCTGTTCTTTGCTGCGCTGGGGGCGGCGTTCAGCGCGCCCATCGCGAGCTACCTGCACCTTGCGTCCCCGCTCCCGGTCGTCCTGTCCATGGCCTTCTGCGCCACCCTGATCCTGTACGCCATCCCTGCCGGCATCCTGGTCGGACGACGACGGATCCCGGTGTTCGGTGTCCTCACGTGGTGCGCTGCGGTCTTGCGCGTGCTGTGCGGTTTCCTGTTCGGGTGGGGCACGAGCGACGGTCGTGGTGCGCTGGCGGCCTCCGCGCTGGCGACGCTCGTCGCCGTGCTGCTGGCGGCGGCGGCCGTCGTGGCGCTGCCCGAGAAACAGGCTGTCACGCGCACGCGGAGCCCACGCTCGGCCCGCATCTCGCTCACCGTCGAGGCGGCGGCCGGGGCGGCGCTGTCGGCGGTGCTGTGGGCGGTCTGGACCCTGCCGGTGATCCTGGCGCGCCACTTCCTCCCGGCGAGCGCAGCCGGTGACTTCGCGGCGGTGCAGCTCATGACCGGTGCCGTCCTCTTCCTCACAGCCGGCCTGGCCACGGGTTTCTACCCGTCGATCGTGCGCTCCGAAGGCACGCGCGCACTCCGGATCGGTCTCTTCGCTACGGCCGGTCTCAGTGCGAGCGCGACGCTCGTGGCAACCGTCGTGGGCCCGTTGATCGTCGAACGCGTCTACGGGGGCCGGTTCTCCACGAGCGGCGTGGAGTTCCTGACGCTGGGAGTCTCGGTAACCGCCGTGTCCTCGATCACCTACCTTTTCTGGGCGACGCACGCGCTCCGCCGCAATGTCCGTGTCATCGGCACCGCGATCGTTGTCGCGTTCCTTGCCGAGCTCGGCGTCGGCAACCTCTGGCATACCTCCCCAGCGACCCTCGGCGCCGGTCCCGCCATCAGCTGTGCGCTGGGGATGGCTGTCGGTCTCGCATTGATGGTGTGGCGCAGACAGAGCGTGGTGACACTGCCGGTCGGGACCTCTCCCCCACCGGACGCACCCGTGCCCGCGCGGGACGGCGCCTGATGCGCAGCGCGGCGATCACGGTGGTGTGGCGGCGCCTCGACGAGACCCTCCTGACGCTCGACAGCATCCTTGCCATGCATCCGGCGCCTGACATCACCATCTGTGTCGCGCAACAGCTCGACGACGCTGAACTGGCAACTCTGCGGAGCTGGAGGCCGGACCACCTCCGGGTCATCGCGGTCGACGAGAACCTCGGGTTCTCCAAGGCGGTGAACATGGCGATGGAAGCGGTGGCCGCGGAGGTCGAGGCGGTCCTTGTGGTCAACAACGACGCGACCGTCGACAAGCGCTGCCTCGGCATGTGCCTGGAGGAGATGGTCAGCGACCCGCTCATCGCAGTCGTGGGACCGGCCATCGCCTTCACCGATCGCCCCGACCTCCTGTGGTACGGCGGCGGACGGCACAGCAATCTCTTCGCCTTCACGCAGCACCGCGGGTTGAACCGCCCGTCGAAGTCGCCACCGCCGTCAGGCGACACGGAGTACGTGCCCGGCTGCTGTGCGCTGTATTCGGTCCGTGCCTGGCGCGCGGTGGGATCGTTCCGCGAAGACTTCTTCATGTACTACGAAGACGCGGAGTGGGGATCCCGGGCTCGAGCAAGAGGGTGGCGACTGCGATACCTGGGAATGGTGCTGTGCCACCACGCCGTCGGGGTGTCGTCCCGACAGCGAGGCAGCTTGGGGCTGAGCGACAACACCGCGTACTACCTGGCCCGCAACCCGCTGCGCTACGCGCTCGATACGCCGTCCGCCCCTCTGCGGCTGGGACGCGTCTTCGGGCTCCTGACCATCTGGAATGGCTACAACCTGTGGCGCGTCCTCCAGGCACGCCGGCGGAGCGTCGGCAGGGCATACCTGGCCGGGCTCAGCGACGCGGTCCGCGGTCGAATGGGGCCGAGGCGCCGGGGGCCGAGCGTCGCACCTGAGGGTGACGGGCTCGCCGGATCGAGGAACTCCGAAACCCTCAGCTGAGCCGCCTGCACGGCCGTCCACGGCCGATGGTTCCGGTCTGCCGACGGGGTAGGCCCCCAACGGCTACACTCCGCGCCGCAGCCGCGACGTGCTCCGCGTGGAGCGCTTGGTGCGGACCGCAAGGAAGGGGAGCCGATGATCGTCTGTAGGAACATGTCGCGCCGTCGCCTGACAGTTGCCGCCGTCATGGGTGCCGCGGTGCTCGGCTCTGCCGCCCTCGGTCAGCAGTCGGCCACGCCGCCTGTCGCCACCACCTCTGTTCACCAGGTGGTGAAGTCGTGCCCGGCGGGCTCCGCCCCGGTGATCACCGGCAGGATCTCCACCTGCGAGCCGCTCAACAAGCCGGAGACGTTCGCCGACCTCGCGACCATGGCCAACAGCTACCGGGCGCGGTCGACGGCGCCGTTCAACAGCGTGGCGCCCGGGGCCTACCAAGCGGCTGTCCACCAGAAGGCGGCCGTGGCCCCCGCCGGGTCGCTGCCGGGCAGCGGTGGGGCATGGGCACCGTACGGGGTGGCCCCGCAGTGTGCTCATCAGTCGACCGTGGCGGGCTCGACGGTCTGCCCCGCCCCGAGCCCCGCCAACGGCCAGTACGCCAACGTCGGCGGGCTCGGCTTCGTCACCCTGTCGGGCCGCATCACCAGCTTCGCGTACGACCCGCAGCAGGCCGGCAGGTTCTTCGCCTCGCCGGTGGCCGGCGGTGTGTGGGAGAGCCTCGACGGCGGGGCCACATGGCACTCGGTCGGTGACGGGTTGCCCACCCAGGTGGTCGGCGCCATCGCCTACGACGTGCCGCTGCACCGCTTGATCGTGGGCTCGGGCGACAACTCCTTCGGCGGCGACGGCATCAGCGGCCACGGCGTGTACACAAGTAGCAACGACGGAGCAAGCTGGGGCACTGCCAGCGGCTTCCCGGACCTGGCCCTGAGCTTCAAGGTCGTCGTGTCCCCGGCCAACTCCACCGGCAACACCGTGTACGTCGCCAGCAGCAAGGGGTTGTTCAAGTCGAGCAACGGTGGCAACAGCTTCGTCAACGAGCTTCTGCCCACCACGCCAACCGGATACACGCCCAACTGCGCCGGCGACACCACGACACCCCTCTGCTTCTTCGCGAGCATCGTCACCGACGTGGTCGTCAAAGGCAGCACCTCGACCCACGCGGCGGCCGGCTCGGTGATGGCGGTGGTGGGCTGGCGCGCGGGCCAGAAGCAGGACCTCAACGCCAATGGCAGTGTCAACACCAGCTGCAAGCTCAATGGCAGCCCGACGCCCTGCCTCCAGGCGCCGCAGAACGGCATCTACCTGTCGCACACAGGCCTACCGGGCAGCTTCACCTATCAATCGGAGGGCGCGAGCGGTCCCACCACCCCGCACGGCTTCGCACCGGACCCGGTGGTCGGACGCACGGCGCTGGGCATCGCCCACGGCACCGGGCAGGACAACGACGCCGTGTACGCGCTGGTCGAGGACGCGCAGAAGTTCGCCGGTTGCCCGGACGTGCTGGACACCGGGCTGAACCCGGCGTGCAACGGGACCGCCACGGGCGAGACGCTGGCCACCTACCTCGACGGCATGTACGCGTCGTATGACTTCGGCGCGACGTGGACGAAGATCATGGACTACACCCAGACAAAGTACCCGCACACCAACAGCAGCCTGCTCGGCCAGCCCGGCTACAGCCCTGGGATCCAGAGCTGGTACAACCTGTGGGTCGAGCCCGACCCTTCGACGAAGGACTCCGCCGGCGATCCCGTTCGAAGTCGCGTTCGGGCTCGAGGAGATCTGGGAGAACAACCAGACGTTCACCACTTCTCTCGCACCCAACCCGGTGCTGCACGAGCCCTACACGGCGCAGCCGCCGGCAAGCGCAGCGACCGATCCGTGGGTGGTGATCGGACGCTACTGGAACGCGTGTGCCGCGTTCAACACGCCGATCACCTGCAACCAGAACCTCAAGAACAACCCGATCCCGGGCACCACCACCCATCCCGACCAGCACGCCGCGCTGTTCGTGCCGGACGGCAGCGGCGGGGTGACGCTCTTCGCAGGCAGTGACGGCGGCGTGTACTCGCAGCACATCGCCACCGGAGGCGACTTCACCAATGACAACTGGGGTGACGGCAGGAACGTCGGCCTGTACTCACAGCAGCCCTACGACGCCGAGATCGCCAACGACGGCACCGTGGTCGCCGGACTCCAGGACAACGGCGAGGACAAGTTCGTCAACGGGCGCCAGGCCGAGATCTTCGGTGGTGACGCCTTCTTCAGCACCATCGACCCCAACAACAGCAACAACATCATCGAGGAGTACACGTACGGCGCGCTGAGCCTCACCAACGACGGTGGCGCGAGCTGGTTCAACGTGGCTCCCAGCGCGTGCTCCTCGAGCACCGCCCTCTTCGCAACGCCGATCGAGCAGGATCCCACCACACCGGGGCACGTGGTGATCGGCTGCACGCAGATCCAGGAGGCGACCAACGCGTACGCCAACCCGTGCACCCCGGTCCCGCAGCCCCCCGCGACGTGCCCCGTCAACAACACCATCGGCAGCACCGTGTTCGACCTCACGAACGCCCCGGGGTACACCAACACGTCGCCGATCCCGTCCGCGGTCGGCGTGCGCGGCGCCAACATCTACGTCGCCTTCTGTGGCTACTGCGACGTGGTCACGGGCGGCCTCCCCTTCCGCAGCGGGCTGGCCACCAACGTGGGTGTGACAGGCTCACCGCCGACCATCGGCAGCGGCAGCGGATGGCACTACGCGCTCGACAAGTGCGGCAACTGCGGCACGCCGAATGGAACCCTGCCGCAGCGCTACATCACGTCGACGCAGATCGACCCGAGTGACCCGAACACCGTGTACGTCACCATGGGCGGATACGGCCGTCGCTGGATCCCGCCGGGCGCGCTCGGCGACGACGTCAGCCGCGTCGGCACGGGCCACGTGTTCGTGTCGCACGACCACGGCGACAACTTCACGGACATCACGGGCGACCTGCCCGACGTGCCGGCCAACTGGACGCTGATCCACAACGGCCAGCTGGTGGTGGCGACCGACCTCGGCGTGTTCGAGTCCGCTGACAAGAACGGTGGCAGCTGGACCACGGTCGGAACCGGGCTGCCCAACACGCCGGTGTTCACGCTGCGCACGAGCCCGGCCCACCCCGACCTGATGGTCGTGGCCACGTTCGGGCGAAGTGTGTACCAGTACGACTTCGGCACCCCGGGTTCATCCGTGCCCGAGACGTGGCTGGTGCCGCTCCTGCCCCTGGCCGCCACCCCGCTGTTCGCCGCCGTCCTCTGGCGCCGACGCCGGCGGCCGGCGCTCCTGGGGTCACGCTCGGGGTAGTCCTGTCTGGCGCCCATTGCGACCGGGTAACAGGCGCCGCTCAAAGCTTCAACGCGTCGTGTAAGTCGCGGCAGCACCGCATAGCGTCCGGGGGTGCCTGCATTCCGTTCCCGGACCGGGGTGACCAGACCGTCGCGGTGGCTGCGCGTGGCGCTGGTCTGCGCGCTCGGAGCGGTGCCGCTGTTGCTGGTGACCACCGTGCTCGCTTACGGCAACTTCGTGTCCGTGACTCCGCAGCCCGTGGCACCGGGACAGACGCTCACCGTGGTGACCGATGCATGGGAGACCAACGCTCCCCTCGCCTTCTATTGGGACGGGAACGCCGCGACGCCGATCGCCACCAGCACGGCCACCGGCACGACCGACGCGGTGACGTTCACGGTGCCGGCCTCGCCGAACGGCAGCCACGACCTGGCCGCGTGCGAGGCGCCGCCCGGTCCGGAATCCGGCTGTCTCACCACGCCATCGCACTACGCCGTCCACGTGGCCGCGCCGGCCACGCCGCCACCCGCGACGCCACGGCCGGTCACGCCGGCGCCCGTTCACCTGCACACCACTCGACCGACTGTGGCGCCGACGCCCACGCCACGCCCCACACTCACAGCAACACCGGCGCCTACGCCGGCCGCGACGCCCACGGTGCCACCCTCCAGCCCGGCCCCGGCGCACGCCGCAGTGGCGCCGACGGCACCGAGCGCCGGCCCCGGCCCGCTGGTGCCCTACGACCCGACGTCCGAACCGAGGAAGGTGGTCGACACCCAGGTGGCGGCGTTCACGCTGCTGGCGCTGGGCACAGGCGGGGGAGGCCTGGCCTTGGCGAGCGCGGTGGGCGGTGCCGCCGGCCATGAGGCGCGACACCGTGGCGGCACGGCCGGAGGCAAGGTGCAGTCAGCCAAGGTCAAGCACGTCAAGGACGTGGCTGTGGAGGCGCCGGCGCCGGGTGACCACTCCTGGACGTGGCGATTCCCCGGCACCCGCTGGCTCGACGCCGTGAGCCTGGCGCTGCCGGTCCGCCTGGCCACACGGTCACCGTTGCTGGCGCGCATCGTCGTCGACGGCAGCTTCCTGCGGTCGATGGTCGGCTCGCTCACCCTGGTGCTCGACCTGGCCGGCCTGGGCCTCGGCATCCTGGCCGTGCAGGCGGTGAGCGGCCACGCCGTGCCCCCACCGGCGGTGCTCACCATCGGCATCGCGGTGCTGGGGGTGCTCGACTCGCTGGCCGGGTTGCTCGCCGTCGGCGGCTTCGTCATCGGTGTGGCCGTGCTCGGCGGCATCGACTCAGCCCCGGCCGTGCGGGAGCTGCTCGGCCTCTGCGCGCTGTGGACCGTCGTGCCGCTGGTCGCCGGGGCGGCGCGGCCACTGCGGCGCGCGCCGGCAGCGAGCCTCCAGCAGCGCTGGGACAGAGGAGCCGACTTCGTCATCGCCTCCCTGATCGGCGCGTGGGCGGTGCAGAAGATCGTGCTGGGCCTGCCCGGGCTGGCCGGCTACCACCTGCCGATCGCCGCCTCGGCGAACACTGCCGCCATCGCGGTGCTCGTGGCCCTGGTGCTGCGCATGGCATTGGAGTCGGTCGCCGCCAGGTACTACCCGGCGCGGTTGGCGACAGTTCACCCGGCGAAGGTGCCGCGGTCGGGGGCGCGTCAGAGACTGCTGGCCACGCTGCTGCGCACCGCGGTGTTCGTGTTCATCGCGGTGGTGGTGGTGGGCCCCAGCTGGCAACTGTGGGTGGGCGCCGCCTTCTTCGTGGTGCCGCAGGTGCTGTGCGTCTACGAGAACCACTTTCGCAACCTGCCGTCCATCTACAGGGTGATGCCGCGCGGCCTGCTCAAGCTGGTGCTGATGCTGTTCTTCGCGAAGCTGTTCGGGTCCCTGGTCCTGGGCGCGATCCACAACTCACGGACTGCCATAGCCGACGCGTTCGTGCTGCTGTCCTTGCCGGGCCTGCTGCTGTCGCTGCTCGACCTGTTCGGGCGCGACGGGCCTGGGATCACGCTGCGCTGGTGGCAGCGCATCGGCGGCGCCGCACTGCTGGTGATCGGCGTGTTGCAGGTGGCCGGGGTGCTCGGCTAGCCGGTGCCTGTGGGGCGGCCCGCGGCGTTCAACAGGCTCGCATCGGATCGGTCACCGAGCGGTCGCGGGCAGACCTCGCTGCTATCCTGAGCCTCGACGCGACGGTCCGGAGGCCGTCTTCCGCTTCGGCGGGGCGCCGTCCTACAGACGATCTCCAGCGCCCGCCTCCAGCCCACTGCGATGCACATGAGAACGCGCCGCCTCCCGGCGGCCATGCTCCTCGGCGCCGCGATTGCGTCGGTGGCGCTCACCTGCCCGGGTGTGGTCGACGGCCACGCCGCCTGGTCGAAGGCCGCAGGCCTGCCCGGCCTCAGCACGGGGCGCATCTGGTCGCTGGCGTCCTCACCGAAGACGGCCGGCCTGGTCGTCGCCGGGACGGACCACGGCGTCTACCTCACCTCCGACGGCGGCGTCACCTGGACGCAGAGCGGCCTGGCGGCGACCCGGGTCTGGGCAGTGGGCTTCGACGTCAACAACCCGGCGCACGTGTTTGCCGGGTCGGACGGCAGCGGTGTGTTCGTGAGCAAGGACAGCGGAGCGACGTGGACGTCGTCGTCGACCGGCCTCACCGACAGGACTGTGCGATCCCTCGCCTTCGGCTCCGATGGGATCGCAGCGGGCACCAACAAGGGCGTGGCCTTGAGCCCGGATGGCGCGGTGTGGCACGACGGGGGCCTCGACCAGTACTCCATCGCGTCGCTGGCGATCGCCGCCAACACGCCTCTCTCGTGCTGGTGGCCGCCACCGACCGCGGCGACCTCTCCAGCGGCTATCTCTTCCGTCTCGGCACGTCGGGGTCGGGCTGGCAGTCGCTGCAGAGCGGGCTCCCCTCGGCAGCCGTGGTGACGACGGTCGCCGCCGGCCCGCTGTCCAACTCGGTGACCAAGCGACCCCTGGTGATCACCACCTCGAAGGGCACATTCCGCAGCGCCGACAGCGGGGCGACGTGGACCGCGAGCACCGGGGTGCCGGAGAACCTCACCCTCACCACCGCGGTGATCAGCCCGCTCGACCCTTCGCTCGTCTACGCCGGGGCGGACCAGGGCGGCTCGAACGGGGGCGACCTGCTGCGCTCTACGGACGGTGGCGCATCGTTCACCGTCGCCGACTCCGGCCTCCCCTCTGACAAGCGCGAGGTGGAGGCCCTGGCCGTTGTCCAGGTGACCCCACCTGTGGTGTTCGCGGGCCTCGATCCGTCGTCGGGAGGCGTGGTGTACTCGCAGACGGACACGAGCGCGCCGGCACCACCCACGCTGGTCTCCGAGGCGCCCGGACAGTCGATCCCGGCCACGCTGGCGACCCCGGCGCCGACACCGCGCCCGTCGGCCGCCGCGCACGCTGCGGCGCCGGCACCGGCCGCGTCGTCCGGCTTCGGCCAGTTCGTCGGGTCCGCATTCCACTGGCCGGTACCCCTCGTGTTCGAGGTGCTCCTGGTGCTGGCGATCGCGTACCTGGGCGTCCGCTGGCGGCAGCGGTACTACGTCGAGGGCCCCCCGTAGCGTCGCTGGCTAGGATGGCTGCGTGATCGCGCTGACCGCGCCGTCCGTACCTCTCGCCTTCCTGGCGGGGCTGGCGTCGTTCCTCTCGCCATGCGTCTTCCCCCTGGTGCCCGTGTACGCCGCCTACCTGGGAGGGAGGGCGGCCGGCCCGGCCCCCGCGGTGGGCGTGGGGTCGCCCGCGGTGGCGGCCGCCGGGGTGGGTGGGGATGCGGTCGCGACGCGATGGGCGAGAGGGCTGCGGCCGGCCGCGCTGCGGGTGCCGGTCCTCGGCAGCGGGGTCGCTTTCGTTGCCGGCTTCATGGTGGTGTTCATCGCGCTCTTCTACGTGCTGCAGGCGCTCGAGGTGACGTTCCTGCTCCACCATCAGCTGGCCGTCAACCGCATTGCGGGGGCGGTGATCATCGTGCTCGCCCTGCAGACGATGGGCGTGTTCCGCATCCCTCTGCTGATGCGTGACTGGCGCATCCACCGCGCCCCACTGGCGGGAGGCGGGAGCATCGGCGCGTTCCTCTTGGGGGTCACCTTTGCGCTCGGCTGGACGCCGTGCATCGGCGCCCAGCTCGGAGCCATCCTGCAGCTCGCTGTAACCGGCGACTTCGGCGGCCTTCCGTTCATGCTGGTCTACTGCGCGGGGCTTGCGGTGCCGTTCCTCATCGTCGCCGTGCTCGCCGACCGCATGCAGGGCGTGATCCGCGCGGTGAACCGGAGAATGGGTCTGATCAACATCGTCGCCGGTCTGCTTTTGCTCGGCTTTGGGTTCCTGTTGATCAGCAACGAGATCACGGTGCTCAACCAGTACTCGTTCTCGGCGCCGTTCAACCTCTGACGTTTCGCGACAGGATTGTTTACTTATCTTGGTTTGACAGGGTCTGTACGGCGCACCTAGGGTGGATGTGCGGATTCGGTGAAGGGAGACTGCGGGTTGCGTCAGCGCTGGATTCGGGGCGGAGTTGCCGTGGCGGCTGCTGTCGCACTGTGCGTTCTCCAGGGCACCGTGAGCGCCCGCGCTGCGACCGCACCGCCGGCCGGCACCACCGGCCACGACATCTCGTGGCCGCAATGCGGGTCGAGCCATCCCGCCGACGGGTCGTTCGGGATCGTGGGTGTGACGGACGGGCGCGCGTGGTCCGCCAACCCGTGCCTCGCGTCACAGCTCCAGTGGGCCGCGACGTACCCGCGCGCCGGTGACCTGTACATGAACACCGCCAACCCGGCGCCGCACAGCAGCTACTACTGGCCTGCGTCAGGGGCGAGCGATCCTGTGCTGTGCCGCGACGCCACGCTGACCACCGATCCCGGCTGCGCGTACGACTACGGCTGGCACACGGCGGCAAACGCGCTGACGACCGCGCGGACGGCGGCGGGCGCCGGCGCGGCGGGCTTCTGGTGGCTCGACGTCGAGACCGGGAACACCTGGAACGGCGACGCCTCGTCGAACGCAGCCGACATCCAGGGGAGCATCGACTACCTGCTGGCGCAGCACGTCGCCGGCGTCGGCGTGTACTCCACCGGCTACCAGTGGGGGGTCGTCACCGGCGGCTACTCCACCAACACCGCAGCGCAGTACGCGGCGGCGTGGAGCCCGGAGTTCACCTCGCCCAATGGCATCGCGGGGTCGCCGTCGTGGGTGGCGGGGGCGTCGGGACCCGGGGACGCGCCGACCTACTGCAGCTCGTCCTTTCTCGCCACGGCGACCTGGTTGGTGCAGTACATCGCCGGTGGGTTCGACGTTGACTATTCGTGCGGCAACGGCGCGCCCGCCTACTCGATCAGCGTACCCACCTCCTCCGCCGCAGCGGCAGGGACGTCTGTTGCCGTACCGGTGAGGCTCGCGTCCACCGGCGGATGGGCGGGGAACGTGGTGCTGTCGGTGGCGGCGCCGTCGCAGGTCACGGCCACACTGTCGAGCACGTCGGTACGACTGACGGCGAACGGCACCGGCGCAGGCCACCCTGACGCTGCGGAGCTCCCGGGCGGGCACGTACACGGTGACGGTGACTGCGCGGCCCGCGAGTGGCAGCTCGACCCAGGCTGTGCATTCGGCGACCACATCCTTCGCCGTCACCCGCCACTACGGCGGAGCCTGACGGGGTTCGGGCGCCTTCCGAAAACGGCTCATAGACTTCGAACGCTGCAAACGCTAGAATGGGTGCCTGGGGGCGGATGGGGGGGTGCGACATGGACAGACGCGTGGCGCCGGACTACCAGAGGGCCGCGCAATGGCTCGCGGATCTCCACGAGGACCTCGATGTGCTGCGCTACCCGACGCGCGTCGAGATGCTTCGGGCGGTCGAGGAGGCGATGGGGCGGGCGGACAGCCTGGCACGGCTGGAGCGAGCACTCGACACCTGGCCTGCGGAGCGCCCGGGAATCAGCTAGGCGGTCACCGCGGCGCGAACCAACTCCACCGGGTGGCGCGGCCGGCGCCCGGTCCCGTGGACGATCTGCTGACGGCATGACACGCCGGTGGCGGCGATGAGAGTGTCGCCGTCCTCGGCGATGACCGCCGGGAACAGGCGCATGCCGCCGATCTGCATGGACAGGTCGTAGTGCTCCGCCTCGAAGCCGAACGAGCCGGCCATGCCGCAGCAGCCGGCGTCGACCTCGACGACCGTCGCGCCCGGGATTCGCGCGAGCAATTGCACCGTCGCGGCCGTCCCACTCAGCGCCTTCTGGTGACAATGGCCGTGGAACAGGATGCGCCGGCCTGACACGGCGGCGTGCGGGTCTAGTTGCAGCCGGCCGGCGTCGATCGACTCGAGGATGAGCTCGTCGGCGAGGCGCACCTGGGCCGCGACCACGCGGGCGTCCTCGCTGTTCGGCTGCAGGCTGAGGTGCTCTTCGACGAGTGTGAGGATGCACGACGGCTCGACTCCGACGATCGCGACCCCGGCGCGGGCCTGCGCGACCAGCTGTTCGGTCATCGCCTTCGCGAGGCCGCCGGCTTGGTCGAGCCGGCCCTTGGAGATGGCCGCGCGGCCGCAGCAGCGGTTGCCGACCAGCTCGACCTCCCAGCCGGCCATCTCGAGCAGCTCGACCGCGGCGATGCCGACGCCGGGTTCCGTGAACGTTGTGAACGAGTCGGCGAGCATGAGGACGCGGCCGAGCGGGGAGGCTGGTCGGCGCTGACGGGTGGCGAACCAGCGCAGCAGCGTGCGGCGGTGGAAGTGCGGCAGTGGCCGACGACGCGTGACGCCGAGCGTGCGCTCCATGAGAGCGCGCGCACCGGGCAGGGACGTGAGCGTGTTCGACAGCGGTGCGAACATCGAGCCGAGCCTGTTGAGACGGCGTGCCCCTGCGAAGAACCGCGCCCGCGCCGGCACACCGTGCTGGCGCTGGTAGTGATCGAGGAATTCGCTCTTCATCGACGCCATGTCGACGCCGAGCGGGCACTCGCTCTTGCACGCCTTGCACTCCAGGCAGAGGTCGAGGATGTCGTGGAGACGCTCGTCGCCGAGCGCTGCGCGCGGATCGGGCTGCGAGAGCGCGTGCACCAGCGCGTTGGCGCGACCGCGCGTGCTGTGCTCCTCCTCGCGTGTGGCCATGTACGACGGGCACATGACTCCTGTTGATCCCTTGCGGCAGACGCCGATGTTCATGCAGCGGTCCGCGGCGCCGCGCATGTCGCCGGCCGTTGCGAAGGAGATGCGCGTGCGCAAAGGGCGCGCGGGCGGCAGCGCGAGATCGCGGATGTTGTCTGTCATCGGCGGCGCGTCGACGATCTTGCCGGGGTTGAGGAGCGCATGCGGGTCGAAGAGACGCTTCACCTCGCGCATCGCCTCGTACAGCTCGTCGCCGAAGACGACGCGGTTGAACTCGCTGCGCGCAAGCCCGTCGCCGTGCTCGCTGGAGTTGGCACCGCCGAACTCCGCCACCAGGTCGCGAATCTCCACCGCGACCGCGCGCATGGTGGCCACCTCGGCGGGTTTGGTGAGGTCCATGAACGGGCGGATGTGCAGGCAACCCACCGACGCGTGGCCGTAGAAGCCGGCCCGGAGTCCGTGCCGGTCGAGAACTGCGGCGAATCTCTGGGTGTACTCAGGCAGCTGCGCCGGGTCGACGGCTGTGTCCTCGATGAACGCGACCGGCCGGCGCATGCCCTCGCCCGCGGCCATGAGAAGGCCCAGGCCGGCGGAGCGGACCTTGAGCAGCGCTGTCTGGTGCGCCGGGGTCGTGGCGCGCAGCGTGTGGTAGCCGTGGCGGTGACTGCGCCACAGCTCGGCGATGCGCTCGACGCCGGCGTCGGCGTCGGCCTGCGTGTCGCCGTTGACGGTGACGAAGAGCAGCGCGGCCGGGGTGCCTTCTAGGATGGAGCCAAGCGCCGCGTACTCCAGCTTCTGCCGGGACAGCTCGAGGATGGTGCTGTCGATGAGCTCGACGGCGCTGGGTCGCGCAGACAGCGCGTCCTCAGTGGCTGCGATTGCGTCTGCGACCGACGTGAAGTGACCGACGGCGATCGCCTTGGCGCGCGGCAGGGGCATGAGGCCGACCGTCGCTTCGGTGGTGATGGCGAGCGTGCCCTCGGAGCCGACGACGAACGTGGCGAGGTCAAATGGGCCGTCGTCGGCGAGGCGGTCGAGGCGGTAGCCGCCGGCGCGACGCCAGTAGCGCGGGAATCCTGCGGCGATGGCGTCGCGATGGTGGTCGACGATGCGTGGCAGGTCGGCGCGGATGCGCGCCGCCAAGGTGTTGGTGTCATTCGCCGCGCCGTCGTTCTGTGGCGCGAATGTCGCTGTCGACGCGTCGCTCAGCACGACGTCGAGCGCGCGCACGTGGTCGATGGTCATGCCGTACAGCACCGACCCGCTGCCGCCCGAGTTGTTGCCGATCATGCCGCCGATCGTCGCCCTGTTGCTTGTCGACGTGTCCGGGCCGAACAGCAGGCCGTGCGCGGCGGCGGCGCGGTTGAGGTCGTCCTGCACGACGCCCGGTTGTACACGCGCTGTCCGTGCCTCTGGGTTCAACTCGAGGATGCCGTCCATGTGTCGCGAGGTGTCGATGATCACCGCCCTGCCCACCGTCTGCCCCGCCAGGCTCGTGCCCGCTCCGCGCGGGAGCACGGGCACACCCTGTGCGACGCACACGGACACCGCGGCGACGATGTCGTCGGCGTCGCGCGGGAACGCGACCGCGATCGGCTGGATGCTGTACATGCTCGCGTCGGTCGAGAAGAGGTGGCGCGTGTACGTGTCGTCTCGCACCTCGCCGGCCATCGCCGTTTGCAGCGCGGCTGTGAGGTCGCTCATGACGCGCGTGTCACCTGGTGTCGGCGAGGTACTCGACCGCTGCCGCGAGGCCGCCCGGCGTGCTGGGCACCGACGAACGGCGCAGACCCAGCTCCACCCCTCCGAGGGTGCCGATGAGCGAGAGGTCGTTGAAGTGACCGAGGTGGCCGATGCGGAACACGCGTCCCGCCATCCTCCCGAGACCGGCGCCCAACGACATGTCGAAGTCCTCGAGGATGTGGGCGCGCAGCGCGTCGGCGTCGTGGCCGTCGGGCAGGAGCACCGCGGTCACCACTGGCGAGTACTCGCGCTCGTCGGCGCACAACACATCGAGCCCCCAGGCGCGCACCGCGCGGCGGGTGGCCTCGCCATGGCGCTCGTGCCGCGCGGTGACGGCCGCGAGCCCCTCCTCCTCGAGCATGGTCAGCGCCTCCCGCAGCCCGTACAGCAGGTTGGTCGGCGGGGTGTAGGGGAAGAAGCCGCGCTTGTTGAAGTCGAGGATCGGCTGCCAGTCCCAGTAGCTGCGCGACAGCTTGGCATCCGAGCCGGCGGCCAGCGCCTTGGCGCTGAGGGCGTTGAAACCGATGCCGGGTGGGAGCATCAGGCCCTTCTGCGAGCCCGAGACGGTGACGTCGACGCCCCACGCGTCGTGGTGGTACTCGGCGGCGGCCAGCGACGACACCGCGTCGACGAACAGCAGCGCGGGGTGGGCGGCGTCGTCGAGCACGCGGCGGATCTCCGGGATGCGGCTGCACACGCCCGTGGACGTCTCGCTGTGCACGACCATGACCGCGCGGATTGTGTGCCCGGGGTCGGCGGCCAGCTCGGCGGCGAGCTGGTCGGGGTCGGCACCGTGCCGCCAGTCACCCGCGAGGGTGGTGACCTCGAGCCCGAGGTTGGCCGCCACGTCGCGCCACAGCACCGCGAACTGGCCGGTGTCGAACGTCACCACGCGGTCGCCCGGGGAGAGTGTGTTGACCATCGCCGCCTCCCACGCGCCGGTGCCGGACGACGGGTAGATCACCACCGGGCTCGTGGTGTCGAAGACTGCGCTGAGCCGCGGCAGAAGCTCAGTGACCATGGCCGCGAACTCCGGCCCGCGGTGGTCGATGGTGGGCATGGAGATGGCGCGCAACACCCGGTCCGGCACGTTGGTGGGCCCCGGGATCTGCAGGAAGTGGCGTCCGGTGTGCTGTGTCACCGCGCCAGCCTGACACGACGCGGATGACGGCGATGCACGAACGCGTCGATGCCGCGATGGAAGTCGTCGCTGTCCACGGGTGGGCCGCCGGCGGCGGCCAACGCCAGTTCGCGCGCCGGGGCGGCGACGCGTGCGAGCGCGGCCTTGGCGGCGCGGATCGAGGCGCCGGACGCGCGCAGGATGGCGTCGAGGACGCTGCCGACGTGCGCGTCGAGGTGCTCCCCTGCCACCGCGGCGTTGGCCAGGCCGAGCCGCACTGCCTCCTCCGCGCCCACCATGCGCCCGGTGTAGAGAAGGTCGCGCGCGACGGCGGTGCCCCCGTGGGCGGTGAGGCGGTTGGCGAATGCCGGCGAGACGAGGATGCCGAGCAGTGCGATGGGCATTCCCATCGAGGCGCTGTCGGAGAGGATGCGCAGGTCGCACGCCAGGGCCAGCTGGCAGCCGGCGCCGGCGGCGGGGCCTCGCACCTTGGCGATGACCGGCACCGCCAGCTCCTCGACGGCCGTGCAGGCGGCCTCCATGCGCACGAAGCTCAGCTCGACCTCCTCGGCGCTGGCCTGCGTCCACTCGCGCATGTCGGAGCCGGCGCAGAACCACGCGGCTGCGCCCTCGATGACCACCGCGCGTACGGCTGGGTCGCCGGCGAGGGCGCGCATCACCCGCTCGATGCCGGCCCAGCCGGCGCTGGTGAGCGCGTTGCGGCGCACTCCCGAGCCGATCACGATGCGCGCGACCTGGCCGTCGCGCTCCATGGTCACGCGCGGACGGGTGGCGTCGGTCACGCGATGACACCGGCGTCGCGCAGGGATGCGATGTCGTCGATGGAGTACCCGAGCTCGCCGAGCACCTCGTCGGTGTGTTGGCCGAGCAGTGGCGGTGGCCGGCGCACCGTCGTGGTGTGCTCTGAGAGCTTGATCGGGGAGCCGGTCATGCGCAGCGTGCCGGCGGTGGGGTGCTCGGTGGTCAGCACCATGTCGCGCGCCTGAACCTGCGGGTGCACCAACGCCCTGTCGATGGTGTTGATGGCACCGGCGGGGATGCCGACTCGTGAGAGCTCCTCCGCCCACTCCGCAGACCCGCGCGACGCCAGGGCGTCCTCCACCATCCGGATCAGCTCGGTGCGGTTGGCGACGCGGTCCGGGTTGGTGGCGAAGCGCGGATCGTCGGCGAGCTCGGGGTGGCCGATCAGCGGCGCGAAGCGCTGCCAGAGCATGTCGTTGCCGACCGCCACCATCAGGTAGCCGTCGCCCGTGCGCAGCGCCTGGTACGGGACGATGCTGGGGTGCGCCGAGCCATACCGCCTGGGCACCTCGCCGGTGGCGAAGTAGCCGCCCGCGAGGTAGGTGAGCCAGGCGATCTGGCCGTCGAGGAGGGAGACGTCGATCCAGTCGCCCCGGCCGGTTCGGTTGCGGGCGTGCAGCGCGCTGAGGATCCCGACCGCCGCCCACATCGCCGCGGCGAGGTCCGCCGCCGAGTTGCCGACGCGCACCGGCTCGCCGTCGGTCTCTCCTGTGACGCTCATGAGGCCGCCCAGCGCCTGGGCGATGGCGTCGTAGCCGGGCTCAGAGGCGTACGGGCCGGTCTGTCCAAACCCCGAGATCGACGCGTAGATGAGCCGCGGGTTGCGCCGGGAGAGCTCCTCGTAACCGAGCCCGAGCCTTGCCGCTGTGCCGGGGCGGAAGTTCTCGACGAGCACGTCGGCCTGGTCGGCGAGGTGCTGGGCGATGGCGCGGCCGCGCTCGCTCTTGAGGTCGACGGCAATACCGCGCTTGTTGCGGTTGATGGCGAGGAAGTACGCCGACTGGTCGCCCTGGTACGGCGGCGCCCACTCCCTGGTGTCGTCGCCCACCGTGGGGTTTTCGAGCTTGATGACGTCGGCGCCGAGGTCGGCGAAGATCATCGTGGCGAACGGGCCGGAGAGGATGCGCGAGAGGTCGAGCACGCGCAGCCCGGCGAGCGGTCCGGTTGGTGGCTGCGGCTGCTGGGGCGGCTGTGGACCTTGCGCGCGCGAGTTGCCGTCAGCATCCATGACCCGTGTTCCTACGAGAGCACGCCGACATACAACCTCACCACCTCGTCGTTGTGGAGGAGGTCCCGGCCGGCGCCGTCGAGACGGTTCTGGCCGAGCACCAGCACGTATGCCCACTGCGCATGGCGCAGCGTCTCGCGCGTGTTCTGCTCGACGACCACCACCGCCACGTTGGTGGCGCGCACCTGCTCGACGCGCTCCCAGACCGCGCTCTGGAACTTCGGCGACAACCCGGCCGACGGCTCGTCGAGGATGAGCACGGCGGGATCGACCATGAGGCCGCGGGCCATTGCCAGCATGGTGCGCTGGCCTCCGCTCAGGGTCTCGGCGCGGCGCCGGTGGGCGAGCTTGAGGTCGGGAAACAGCTGGTACAGCTCGTCGGCCCGCTCTTCCACCCCGTGCCGGCGACTGTAGCCGCCCATCTCCAGGTTCTCGTGCACGGAGAGTTGCGGGAAGACGTTGGCCACCTGGGGCACGTACGCGATGCCGCGACGCACCAGCTTCTCGCTGGCCAGGCCGGTGACGTCGCGACCCTCCACCCTCACCGTGCCCGCCTTGGGGCGGATCACGCCGGCGATCGCCTTGAGCAGGGTCGACTTGCCCGCACCGTTTGGGCCAACGATGGCGGTGATGGCGCCGCGGTGGGCGCGCACGTGCACGTTCTCGACGATCGGCGGGCCGCCGTAGCCGGCTGTGAGCCCCTCGACGTCGAGCGCCGCCGCCGTCTCCGCGGTGGCGGCAGGCGCGGGGTCAGGCGTCAGCGTCGTCATACGTGGGCATCTCTCCAAGGTAGGCGTCGACGACTGCCGGGTTGCTGCGCAGCAACTCGAACGGACCCTCGGCGATCACCCGGCCCTCGGCCATGACCACGACGTGGTCGGTGACGCGCTCGATGAACGGCAGGTTGTGCTCGACGATGATCACCGAGGTCCCCGCGGTGACGAAGCCGAGCACGGCCGTGGCCATGCGCTCGCCGAGAACCGGGTTGACCCCGCCCATGGGCTCGTCGAGGATCACCAGGCGGGGCTCCGCCATGCGGATGCGCGCGAACTCGACCAGCCGTTTCTGGCCGCCACTGAGGTTGCCGGCGCGCTCGTTGCGTAGCTGCAGCAGGCCGAACTCGTCCAGGATGCTGCGCGCGCGGCTCAGCTCCTCCTTGTCGGTGCTGCGCTCCGCCTTGCTGGGGCCGCGCAGCGAGCGCCAGAAATGCTCGCGACGCGCTGTGAACTTGGCCAGCAATATGTTCTCGAGGACGCTGAGCGCCGGCCACTCCCGCGGGGTCTGGAAGGTGCGGATCATGCCCATGCGCGAGATGCGGTGCGGCGGCTTGCCCTGCACCGGCGTCCCCTCGAACAGCACCGTGCCGGTGTCGGGGAGCTTGAAGCCCGACACGAGGTCGATCGCGGTGCTCTTGCCCGCCCCGTTGGGGCCGATCAGCCCGGTGATCTGGCCCTCTGCAGCGGTGAACGAGCAGGCATTGACCGCCTGCACGCCGCCGAAGTGCTTGCTCAGCTCGTGGACCTCGAGCAGCGCCGTCATGTGGCTCCCGAACCGAACGCCGGCGCCGTCACCGGGTGCTCGACCTTCTCCTCGAGCGCGGCGATGGCAGCGCCACCGCTTCCGGACGGGTCCTTGTCGCGCATGCGCCGCTCGGGCAGGATGCCCTGCGGACGGAAGCGGATGAACAGCACCAGGACGATCCCGGTGAGGATCAGCCGCAGCGCGGGCGCGAAGCTGGCGTGGCCGGCGACCTCGGGCAGGAAGCGCGTCGCCTCCTGCAGTCCCATGTACATGACCACGATGCCGAGCAGGACGCCGCGCGTGCTGCCCCGGCCCCCGACCAGGATCGCGGCGTACAGCGTGATCGTCTCCACCGGGGACCACGCCGAGGTGTTGAAGGCGCTGAGGTAGCCGGCGAAGAGCGCGCCGCCGAGCCCGCCCAGGGCGGCGCCGATGACGTATGCCTTGAGCTTGGTGGCGTAGATGTCGCGTCCGAACGCGGCGGCGGCGCGCTCGTCCTCGCGGAGGCTGCGCAGCGCCAGGCCGAAGCGGCTGGTGTCGATGCGCCACACCAGTACCACGACCACGGCCAGCACCACCAGGCACAGGCCCAGGTAGAAATAGGGATAGGTGTTGAAGTCGATGTTGAGGACGTCACCCATGGGGTCGAACAGCCCGGACACGCCGTTGTAGCCGTTGAAGAGCGGCACGAACTGCCCGGCGAAGACGTAGAGGACGTAGACGGCGCCGAGGGTGACGATGGAGAAATAGATGCCGCGCAGGTGACGCAGCGCGATCGACCCGACCACCAGGGCGAGCAGCATCGCGCTCACCATCGCCAGGATGACAGCGACCGGGAAGGGCAGCGACAGACCGAAGACGTACTCCGTCGGGCTGGAGGCGGGGCCGACCGTGAGCACGAGCGTCATGTACGAGCCCAGTGCCACGTACCCGTAATAGGCGAGGTCGAAGTCGCCCGACCAACCCCAGATGATGTTGAGGCCGAGCGCCATGATCGCGAAGATGGCGCCCTCGGTGAAGATCGAGATGACGTAGTCGATCATTCGAAGACGCTCCGACGACCACCGACGAAGAGTCCGCGCGGGCGCACCAGGATGACGACGGAGAGGATGGCGAACGCGAAGGCGAGGTTGTAGCTGGCGCTCAGGTACCCGCCGAAGAACTCCAGCGCGATGCCCACGATGACGCCGCCGACGAGCGTGCCCAACGCCTTGCCGAGGCCACCGGCGACGGCGGCGGTGAGCGTGATGAGGAAGAAGGTGAAGCCCGAGTACGGGCTGAACGTGCCGATGCTCTCCGCCAGGATGAAGCCCGCGTAGCCGCCGATCAGCCCCGCGAGCAACCACGTCAGAGCGGCCACGCGGTGCGCGTTGATCCCGGACACGCTGGCCAGCGAACGGTTCTGCGACACGGCGCGCAGCGACTTGCCGAACCGGGTGTGCTGGATGATCACGTAGAGCAGCGCGGTGATCGCCACCGCCGAGACCATGATCTGGATCTCTGTGTTGGTCCACAGGAAGGGGCCGACATTCCGGGGAGCCTCCTGGGGCACCGGGTAGCCCAGGTTGGAGGCGCCGAAGATGATCACCAGGATGTTCTGGATCACCAGTGAGACGCCAAGGGTGGCGATGAACGTGGGCAGGCCGCCGATCCCCCTGCGGACGAATCGGTCGATGACGCCGTTGTGCACCGCCAACGCCAGCGCGCCCCCACCGGCGGCGGCCGCGAGCCCGGCGAGGATGACGCCGCCCCCGTGTTGCTGCACCTCGTAGGCGCAGTAGGCGCCGACGGTGAGGATCTCACCGTGCGACAGGTTGGCGACGTTGGTGACCGAGTACTCGAGCGTGAAGGCCAGCGCCGACAGCGACAGGATCGCTGCGCCGACGAGACCGAATCCCAGTGTCAGCAGGGCCTGGTGCACTGACGCAAGTCTCCTAGGACGTGGCTTGACTGTGCGCGCTGGTCAGGACGGATGGGCGACAGCGCGTGGGGTACATCGCGCTGCCGCCCGGTCGGCTTACGGGGTGGCGGCGGCGAGGTCGCTTGCAGACAGAAGTTGCACCTGGCTCTCCGCGCCGGTCTTGGCGTCAGCCTGGAAGGCTCCGTACGGCCCGAACACGTTGTTGTACTGGTTGAAGATGAGGTCGCCGCTGGAGCCGTCCATCTTGATCTTGGTGCCGGCCTTGATCCCGGCGAGGCAGGTCGCGTAGTCGTCGCAGGGCGTGCCCGGCGGGTTGGTGACCTGCTTCATGACACCGATGACCGCCGGTCCATCCGTGGTGCCCGCCTTGTCCATGGCGAGCGCGAGGCTCAGAACGGCGTCGTACGCGTAGTTGGCGCCCGCGATCGGCTGCGCGGTGGCGCCGTTCTGTGCCGCGAATGCCTTGGCGAAGTTGTCAGCGGCGGCGCCCGTCGCGTTCGTCCCGTAGACGGAGATGAGGTGGTCGTGGGCGACCGGGTAGGTGATCGCGCTGAGGTAGTCGTTGCCGCTGGTGACGTCGGTGCCGACAATCGGGATGGCCAGGTTGTTGAGCTCCTTGAAGTTCTGGAACATGACCGCGGCCGTCTGCGGGTCGAGCTGCGTGAAGATGACGTCGGGGGCGGCGCTGATGATCTGCTGCACCTGGCTGCGGTACGACGTCTGACCCGGGGCCACGGTGATGTCGGAGACGATCGTGTTGCCGAACTTCTGCCACGTCGCCTTGATGGGCTTGGGGATCGTCTGCTGCGCGATGTCGGAGGAGAAGAGCAGGGCAGCCTTGGTGTAGCCCTTCTTGTGCGCGTACAGCGCCATGGCGACGCCCAGCTGGGAATCCGACGGGCTGTCGCGCCACAGGTAGGGGTTGGCGTTCTTGTCGAACGCGGTGCTCCCACCCTGGAACTCGGTCGGGATCTTGGCGGCGCTGACGATCGGCGACACCGCGGCGATCTCCTGCGTCTCGGGCCCGATGATGCCGGTGGCGCTGTCGGAACCGAGCAGCTTGCGCACCGCCGGCACCGCGTCCGCCTCGTCGCACTGCGTGTCCTCGTGGCTGAGGTCGAGCTGCTTGCCGAGCACCCCGCCGTTCTGGTTGATGACCTTCTGAGCCACCTGCGAGCCCTGCAGCATCGCTTGCCCGAGGACTGCCAGCGGGCCGGTGAAGCAGGAGAGGACTCCGAAGCTGACGTGGCCGGCGCTGTCCGTCTTGATGTTGCCGCTACTCCCTCCACTGGGGCTGTTGGAGCTGCCGCAGGCGGCGACCAGCAGGGCGGCCGCGACGGTGGTGAGCAGGCGCTTGGACGATCGCGCCCGGGTCCCCGAGATGGCTGTCGACGACACTGTCCGCCCTCCGGTTGAGCGGCCCGAGGACCGGGCCTGAAAACTGTGGCCGGAAGTCTGGCCCTCGAATGACAAGTGTGTCAATGGGTCAATGGTCGTACCACTTCGGATGCGATACTTGGAGGGCCGTGACGCTCGATACCTCGCCGCTGCGCCCGCTGGGCCGCACGCGCCTCTATGAGGACCTGGTCGAGCGGCTCGGGGAGTTCGTGATCCGGACCAACCTCGAGGTGGGTGGTCGCTTTCCACCGGAGCGGGAGCTGGCATCGCGGCTGGAGGTGAGCCGGGCGTCGCTGCGCCAGGCCCTGGCGGTGCTCGAGGCACAGGGGTTCATCGAGGTGCGCCACGGCGGCGGCGTGTTCCTGCGCCGCAGCCGCGGCTTCGGGGGCATGCTCCACAAGCTCGTCGAGCGGCGGGCGCGCCTGCCCGAGGTGCTGGAAGCACGTGAGTTGCTGGAGGTGCGGCTCGCGGAGCTCGCCGCCACACGGCGTGCCGAGAGCGACCTGGTCGCCATGCGCGAGGCCCTCGCCCAGATGGAGGCTGAGGTGGACGGACACGGGCTGGGCCTCGGCGGCGACAGCGCCTTCCACCACGCCGTGCACAGGGCAGGGAACAACAAGGTCCTCGAGCACGTCATCGACGGATTGGCCGAGGCGATCCATGAGACGAGAGTGGAGTCGCTGTCTGAGCCAGGCCGTCCTCGCAACTCTCTGACGGCCCACCGGCACATCCTCGAGGCGATCGAGGCGCGGGACCCGGAGCGCGCCGCCGAGGCCATGCGCGCGCATCTGCGCCAGGTGTCCGACGTGGCGCTGCTGCGCTGGGAGCCGCCCTCCGAGGAGGTGTGACCCGCGCCCTTACACCGGCGTGACCGGCGGGGCCGGCGGCGGTGGTGGCGGCTGCGGAGCATGGGTGGCGCTGGGGAACCACACGGTGACAGTGGTACCGCGGCCCTCGGTGCTGGCGATCGACATGTCCCCGCGGTTGGCGTGAGCCAGGCCCTGCACGATGCTGAGACCGAGACCGCTGCCACCCTCCTCCCGCGCGCGGGTCTTCTCCCCACGGTAGAAGCGCTCGAAGACATGCGGGAGGTCCGCTGCACCGATGCCGGGGCCCGCGTCGCTCACCTCCAAGCAGGCGTGACCACCGTGCGCGAAGGTACGCCAGCGCTGTGGCGCGCCCGGCGCGTACTTGCAGGCGTTGCCCAGCAGGTTGCGAACGATGGTGGCGAGCGCAGTGGGGTCCACGCTGGCCAGGATGTTCGGCTGCAGCTGCCGGTCCACGTGCTCCGGCATCCCGGGCACGCCTTCGTCGAGGTGGACGGCGACGGCGGCGCCCAGGTCGATCACCTCCGCGTCCGTCGGCTGCTGGGCGTCCAGCCGCGCCAGGGTGAGCAGGTCGAGGACCAGAGAGCGCATGCGGTCGGCCTCGCGCGCCATCGCCTCGAGCGCGGCGTCGAGCGCCCGCGGCTCAGGCGTGGCGCCGCGACGGATGACATCGATGTAGCCCTTCAGGGCGGTGATCGGCGTGCGCAGCTCGTGCGAGGCGTCGGCGATGAAGCGGCGGGTGCGCTCCTCCGAAGCCCGCTGAGCCGCGAAGGACCGCTCGATGCCTGCGGCCATGTCGTCGAACGAGCGCGCCAAGGAACCGATCTCGTCGTGGCGGCTCTCGACGCCGCTCCGGGCGTGCAGGTCGCCGGCGGCGAGCAGCCGCGAGGTTGCGGTGAGCCGCTGCAGCGGGCGCAGCGCCCGGCTGGTGAGCAGCACGCCGAGGATGAGCGCGAGAAGCAGAGCCACCGCGCTGCCGATGGCGAGCAATGCCACCTCGTCGCCGAGGACTCGCTGGATCGGGGCCATCGACGTCGACAGCTGCGCGACGCCGCAGACGTTGCCCCCACTGACGCCGGTGCGGATCGGGAAGCCGACGACGAGCTGATCCTGGCCGCTGGAGCCGGCGACCACGTCCGGCTCGCTCCGGGTGCCACTCAGCGCGCGGCGCAGACCGGCGGGGTCGAGACGGGGCAGGTTGTTGCCCGCAGTCTGGGCGATGTCGTTGAGTTCGCGGTCGTAGACGATGACGGCGACGGTGTGCCCCGACGTCGTCGCGACCGTGGTGGCGACGGCGCGGCCGATGAGGTCGACCCCCGCGGTGGTGGCGCACAGCGCGCGGCCGCGCGCCGTCGTCGCCGTCGCCTTGGCCAGCAGGGCGCGCGCCGTGGTCATGTCGTCCTGAAGCGAGCTGACGCGCGAGGCGATCAGGCTGCTGCGCAATGAGACGTACTGGTACGCGCCGAAGCCGCAGAGGAGCACGGCGAGCAGCGCGACGTAGGTCAGAGTGAGGCGCCAGCGCACGGTGCGCAGGAAGGCGAGGCGCCGGCGCGACGGCTGCGTGCTCAGCCCTCGGCGGCGACGGCTGTGGTCGTGCTGCGCAGCCGGTAGCCGACGCCGCGCACTGTCTGGAGGCGCTCGTGCTGGAGGTCGCCGAGCTTCTGGCGCAGGTAGCGCACGTACACCTCGACGTTGTTTTCGTCACCGAAGAAGTTGTAGCCCCAGACCTCGTCCAGGATGCGCTGGCGGGGCAGCACCTGGTCGGCGTTGATGGCGAGGTACAGGAGCAGGTCGAACTCCCGCGCGCTGAGGCTGACGGCGCGGCCGCCCACGAGGACGTCGCGCGTGCCGGTGTCGATGGAGAGGTCGCCGACGCGAACGGTGCGCGACTGGGCGGGATTGCGGCGGCGCATCACCGCGTGGATGCGGGCGAGCAGCTCGCCGAAGTCGAACGGCTTCACCAGGTAGTCGTCCGCGCCGAGCTCGAGGCCCTGGATGCGGTCACCGGTCTCATCGCGGGCGCTGAGGATGATGATGCCTCGGTGCTGGTCGCCGGCGATGGCGCGGCACATCTCCCAGCCGTCCATGCGCGGCATCATCAGGTCGACGATCACCAGGTGCGGCCTGAAGTCGTTGACGGCGCGCAGGCCGGCGTGGCCGTCGGCGGCCACCTGCACCTCGTAGCCCTCGTGCGTGAGGCCGAGAGAGATGAAATCGCGGATGCTCTGCTCGTCGTCGACGACGAGGATGCGCGTCGGCTCGTTCATGCGCGGAGTATATGAGCCGATTTGCGCTTGCCCCGCCGCGTTATCCGGGTTCTCAGCCAGTTCTCAACAGATCCGGGTGACACCCGGCCTGCGGGTAGACTTGCCGGCGTCGTGTCGCAGGCGCTCCGCAACGTTCGCCGTCCCGGCCCCCTGGTGGCCATCTCCCTCGCGTACCTGCTGGCTGTGGCGGGGATCATGATCTGGCGCGGCATCTCGGTGTCGCCGGACTACCTGCTGCTGGTGCTCATCCCGGTGGCACTGCTGAGTGGTCGCTTCATCGGCTTCCTGCGCGATTGGGTGCCCTTCGTGGTCATCTTCCTCGGCTGGGAGGCGATGCGCGGGATTGCCAGCAAGACGGGCTTCGCGCCGCACGTTCGTGACCTCGCCGACATCGAGACAGGGCTGTTCGGTGGACATCTGCCGACGGCGGTCTTGCAACAGGCGCTCAACGTTGGAACCCTGGGTCGCGTGCTCGCGTATGGCGCCACCGTCGTGTATTTCTGCCACTTCGTCTTCCCGATCGCGGTGGGTATGGTGCTGTGGCTGGCCGACCGTGTGCAGTTCGTGCGTTTCACCACCGCGCTGATGGGGATGGCTCTGGTGGCCTTCGTCATCTTCCTTCTCGTGCCCACCGCCCCGCCGTGGTATGCGCAGACGCACGGCATCCTGAGCGGGTTCACCAAGATCATCGGCACCACGCTGCCGAGCTCGGTGTCACCGTACTACCAGAATCTCAACCCCAACCCGGTGGCGGCTTTTCCATCGCTGCACGCGGCGTTCCCGTTCCTCGGGTTCCTCGCCCTGCTGCGCGTGTACCCGCGCGGCGCCTGGTGGGCTTTTGCCTGGTGCCTGCTGGTGTGGTTCAGCGTGGTCTTCCTCGGTGAGCATTACGTCATCGACGTGATCGGCGGTGTCGTGCTCGCCGGGCTCTCCTGGCTGGTGATGATGCGCGTCGCCGTGCCACGAATCGGCGTGCTGCAGCACCACCAGGCGCCGCAGTCGCGGTCGCCGGAGACGGTGGTTGCCTGATCTGCCCGCGGGGCTCTCGCTCGCCGAGGTGCACGCGCACACGCGGGCCAGCGACGGCATGGTGACCGCCGTGGAGCTGGTGCGCGCGGCCGCCGGCGCCGGCCTCCAGGTGGTGTGTGTCACCGACCACGACGTCATCCCCGACCTCACCGAGGCGATCGACGTCGGCGCGTCGCTCGGCGTCGACGTGGTGCGCGGCGAGGAGGTGACGTGCGTGTTCCCGCCGGGCACGCACATCGTTGGGCTCTTCCTCGAACAGCAGATTCGCATGCACATGTCGGCGGAGGACACCGTCGACGCCATCCACGACCAGGGCGGGCTGGCCATCGTCGCCCACCCCTTCATGCCGACCTATTTCGCGTCGATGACGCAGCGCCGCCTCGACGCGTTGCTCGAGAGCCGCGCCGTCGACGGCATCGAGCTGCGCCATACCGCCCCGGTGCTGCCCGGCACGTGGAAGCGCCTCGACGAGTACTACGCGGCGCATCGCGACCGCCTGGGGGCGGCGGTGGGCGCCGGCGACAGCCATTTCGGCGGCGCCGACATCGGCCGCATCGTCACCGTCTTCGAGGGCATCGGAGCGGCGGGGCTGCGAGCCTCGCTGGAGGCGCGCACGACCTCGCCGCGCGATGGTGTGCGGCCCGCGCCACCAGGGCTGCGCGCTCGCCTTGCCCAGCAGCAGCGCTCCATGATCTGGCTCTCTCATCAGCGGCGCACCGGACGCGTCGGCCAGGGAGTGGGGCCGTCACGATCGGGGCAAATGCCGGCCGGCAAGTAGAATCCGCACCTCGCCCGCTTAGCTCAGCTGGCTAGAGCAGGGGACTCTTAATCCCAAGGTCCAGGGTTCGAATCCCTGAGCGGGCACATTCGCGCTTGGTGACTTTGCTGAGTTCGAAAGGCTCTGGCGAACGTTGCCGGCTGCGCGCACCGGGCTCGGCTGCCCGCCGGGCGTCGCCTAGTACGATGCCGCCGGCCCGAGCCTCCGCAGACTCCATGACCTCCACCCCTGCCCATCGACTCACCACGTTTCTCGCGCCCGCCCTGCTCGTGCTCGCCGGGTGTGGTTCGTCGAAGATCACCGCGGCCGTCGTGAAGCCTGCGACCCCGGCATCAGCGCCAACTGCGCGCGCAACCGCGACCATCTCGCTGACGGTGGCGCTGACCGCCGCCGACATCGTCAACAGCGGTTTCTTCACCCAGACGAGCGACGGCCTGCTCGGTGGTCTCGCCAACACCGACGCCCGGGTGTTCGCCAGCACCGACGGCAGCGTCGTGGTCGAGGTCGACGTGGTCACCGACGTTGACGCGGCCGGCGCGGCGTCCGACTACCCGCCCTACCAGAGCGCAGCGGCCAGCCAGGCGGGGACCCGGCCGTCAGCGTTGCCGGCCAACCTGGGGCAGCGGTCGAACGAGTACGTGGGCACCAACGCGGCGAGCGACAGCGTCGCCTCCATCTCGTTCGTCGAGGGCCGGTACATCGCGGTGGTGACGGCCGTCGGCAGTGGAACCGCGACGCCCGACGTCGTCAGGGCAAGCGCGGAGTCCATCGCGCAGGCGCAGGACAACAAGATCAACGGCACCGGGCGCTGACATGGCAACACCTCTGACCGGGACGGTCGCGATCGTCACCGGCGCATCCAGCGGCATTGGTGAGGCGACCTCCGTTGCCCTCGCGCAGAACGGCGCCCACGTCGTGATCGCGGCGCGGCGGCGCGAGCGGCTGGAGAGCCTGTCGAACCGCATCGCAGGAGCCGGCGGCTCGGCGACACCGGTGGAGTGCGACGTCACCGACGAGGCGCAGGCGCGCGTGCTCGTGGATCGCACGATCGAGGAGTTGGGGCGCCTCGACATCCTCATCAACAATGCCGGCGTGATGCTGCTGGGCAAGGTGGAGGGCGCGAACACCGCGCAGTGGCGGCAGATGCTCGACCTCAACGTCGCCGCGCTGATGACGCTGTCGCATGCGGCACTGCCACATCTGCTCGATGCGGCCACGAAGGAGCCGCGCCGCGTCGCCGACATCGTCAACGTGAGCAGCGTCGCGGGGCGGGTCGCGCGGCTCGGCAGCGGCGCGTACAACGCCAGCAAGTGGGCCGTCAACGCGTTCAGCGAGGCGCTCCGCCAGGAGGTGACCGCGCGCCACCTGCGGGTCGGTCTCATCGAGCCGGGCGCCGTGGACACCGAGCTGGCGTCGCACAACACCGACCCGGAGGTGGTGGCGAACATGCGCAAGCGATTCGGCGCCATGGAGCGCATGACCGCAGAGGACATCGCCGAGGCGGTGTTGTTCATGGTGACGCGTCCGCGCCACGTCGCCATCAACGAGATCCTCGTCAGGCCGACCGAGCAGGCGGACTGACCTGCATCGACGCGGACTTCGTCCTCGGTGAACACGCCGACCCCCAAACCCATCGAACGTGGCGGCACTGAACATCACGAGCGGTGCCACGGAAAGGGACGACTACGGCGACGTAGAGTTGGCCGCGGCCGCCCGGTCCCGGGCGCCTGCGAGGGGGCAGAGATTGGTCCGCCATGCCGCGTGCTGTGCCGCTGTCGCCGTCTTCCTGGTGACCCTGACGGCGTGCGGCAGCGCTCCGGCCCCCAGCCCCACCCCGACCGGCGCTCCGACAGCCACCCCGGTGCCGACGCCCACCCCCACCCTCGGTCCTCCGCAGGTGGCGGAGTTCGCGGTGCTGAGCGGCGGTGACGGGCCGGCAGGCATCGTCCTCGGCCCGGACGGCAACCTCTGGTTCCTCGAGACAGAGGCCTCGAAGATCGGGCGGGTCACCCCCGCGGGTGTGGTCAGCGAGTTCGCGCTGCCCCAGCACGGCCGTCCCTACATCGACATCGTCGCCGGCCCTGACGGCAACCTCTGGTTCCCGGACGACGTGGGCCAGCACATCGGCAGGATCACCACCGCCGGGGTGATCACAGAGTTCCCGCTGCCGGCGGGCAGCGACCCCAACGGGGTCACCGTCGGGCCCGACGGCAACATCTGGTTCACCGAGTTCGGTCGCAACATCGTGGCGCGGATCACGCCCGCGGGGCAGGTCACCGAGGTGACCCACCTCGCGGCGGGGAATGGGCCGGACGGGATCACCAAGGGTCCCGACGGCAACCTCTGGTTCACCGAGTACGACGGCAGCCGGATCGGCCGGGTCACCCCGGGAGGGACCGTCGCCGAGTTCAAGACGCCGACGCCACACGCCGGCCCGGTGCGCATCATCACCGGCCCGGACAACGCGCTCTGGGTGACCGAGTACGACGGCGGCAAGGTCGGTCACGTCACCCCGGACGGGACCATCACCGAGCTCCCCATGACCTTCAGCCAGCCCGACGGCATCTCGGTCCGGAAGGGCCAGGTGTGGATCACCGAGGAGAGCGGCAACAGGGTCGACGAGATCTCGCTGACAGCGACGCTCCTGGCGCTGACCATGCCGCAGGCTCGCAGCGGGCCGGAGCAGATCGCGCTCGGCCCCAGCGACACGCTCTGGGTCAGCGAGTACACCGGGCACCGCATCGCGCGGGTGACCATCCCGGCCTCCTGACCCGCCGCGCTGTCGCGCAAGAGAGTGCGTTCCGCGTTCGTTTGAACTGGCACGGAGGTGGCGGATGCGGTCACGGGTTCTTCGACGTCCTCGCGCGCGCCGTGCGTTCAGCGCCGGCGCCGTGCTGTTCGGCGTCCTGGCGACCACGTCCCCGGCGCAGGCAGCCGGGTGGACGCCGCCGCCCCCGACGTACCAGCTCAACGACTCGTCCGGCGGCAACGTGCTCAGCATCCTGCCACCGGGAGAGCACGGCCTCTACAACGCCCAGGACATCGCGCTGTGGGAGGCCACCAACGCCCGGCCTGGCGGCGCCAGCGACCAGCTCGGACCGTACACCAACCTCCTGTACCACTCGCAGGGGCTCACCGACTCGCAGCTGCCCAACTACTACAACGACGAGTCCTTCGGCATCCCCGCCTCGCAGGTGACGAGGACCGAGACGCCGTCGAGCACCACACCGGTGGTCATCTACCGCGACACCCACGACGTACCGCACATCTACGCGCAGGACCGGCAGTCGCTGGCGTACGGCGCCGGCTACGCGGCTGCCGAGGACCGTCTGTTCATGATGGACGTGCTCCGTCACTACGGTGCGGGCAACCTCTCCGCATTCCTGGGACCGTCGTGCGCCGACGAGCAGATGGACCACAACTCGCTGCTGCTCGGCGGCTACACGACCGCGCAGAAGCAGGCTCAGCTCGACGCCCTGCCGGCGCAGTACGGACCGCTCGGCCAGGAGCTGCACGACTTCGCGACGTCGTACGTCAATGGCATCAACCAGTACATCAAGGCAACGCAGACCGATCCGACACTGCTCCCGGCTGACTACGCGGCCGCCGTCGGCCCGCCGCAGACCTGGGTGCCGACCGACATCATCGACATCGCGACGCTGGTCGGCGGCATCTTCGGCAAGGGCGGTGGCAACGAGACCGCCAACGCCAAGCTGCTTCGCTACCTGCAGGGTCAGTTCGGCGGCGTGCCCGGCCAGACGATCTTCAACGACTTCAAGCTGCAGAACGATCCCAGCGCGCCGACGACCACCAGCACCTCGTTTCCGTACGAGCAGACGGGCACCGCGGACCCCGCCAAGGTGGCGCTGGTCGACACCAACCAGCTCGCCGGCGGCCCCGCCGGGACCACGACCGGTTGTGACGCCACCAAGCCCAGCCTGCCTGCGCTGCGGATCCTCGCCAGCCTGACCACGCTCCCGCAGGAGATGAGCAACGCGCTGCTCCTCGACGGCGCGCACACCGTCGACGGACACCCGATCGCCGTGATGGGCCCGCAGGTGGGGTACTACACGCCGCAGATCCTCATGAAGGAGGACCTCCACGCGCCGGACTTCGATGCCGAGGGAACGTCCTTCCCTGGCACCAACTTCATCGTGGAGCTCGGCCGGGGCCGCAACTTCGCATGGTCAGCGACGTCAGCGAACACAGACAACGTCGACCAGGTGGCCGAGAAGGTGTGCAAGCCCGGCGGCGGCGCACCCGATCCTCAGGGAAAGCTCTACCTCTACAAGGGCGTCTGCACAGCGATGCAGCACCAGGTCTTCAGCGAGACCGCCTTCACCAAGCCGGGCGGCCTGGGCGACCCGGTGACGATCACCCATGACGTGTACTACACCGTGCACGGCGTGGTGCAGGGATGGACGACAGTCGACGGCGCGCCCGTGGCCATCGTCAACGATCGCAGCACGTACCACCACGAGGTGGACTCCGGGGTCGGGTTCCTCCGTTGGAACCGGCCCTCGTACACCAACGACGCGGCGTCGTTCATGCAGGGCGCAGGCAGCATCCAGTACACGTTCAACTGGTTCTACATCGACACCAACGCCATCGCCTACTACCAGTCGGGGCTCGACCCGGTTCGCTCGCCTGGCGTCGACCCCAGCCTACCCTGGTGGGGCACCGGCAACGCCGAGTGGCAGGGCTACCTCTCGTTCGCCGGTCACCCGCACCAGACCGGCTCGCCGACCGGCTACATCCTCAGCTGGAACAACAAGCCCGCACCCGGTTTCGCCGCCGCCGACGACAACTACACGTACGGTCCGGTGCAGCGCATGCTGTCCCTGCAGCGGGCGCTCGCCGCGCAGCTCAACGCCCATGCGCAGAAGCTGACCCGCGCCAACCTGGTCAGCGCGATGGAGAGCGCCGCCACCGTCGACCTCACCGGGACGACGGTCCTGCCTGAGCTGCTCACCGCGGTGTCGGGCAGCTCACACCCCGCCGGCGTGCAGGCGATGCTGAGCGCGCTGCAGACGTGGCTGAGCCACGGTGCCAAGCGCATCAAGACCGCGCCCGCGGACTCTCAGTACGCCGACGCAGCCGCGGTCGCGATCATGGACCAGCTCTACCCGGCGGTGGTGCAGGTGTTCTTCGACGCGCTGTTCAAGGCGGGCGGCGTGAGCACCGAGCTGGGACTTCCTGCCAGGTACGACGTGGTCCCCGAGGCCTTCAGTCAGAACCCCAACCAGACCGGCGGCGGCGGCTCGTCCTACTACGGGGGCCTGCAGAGCCAGGTGGTGAAGGCGTTGCGCCAGCTCAACGGTGAACCCGTCCCGCAGCCGTTCACCCCCACCACGCGCGGTGAGCTGTGTGGCGGTGGCGGGCTCAGCGGCTGCGTGGCGCTGCTCAACAAGGCGCTGGCAGACACGTACGCCGCGCTGTCGGCGAGCAACGGCGGGTCGACGACCCCCTCAGCGTGGACCGCCAACGCCGAGACGCAGGCCGGCAACGCTCCAATGCCGCAACTCGATGCCATCTCCTTCGCCGCGGTGGGCATCGCCACCCAGCCGAGCATCGACTGGCAGAACCGGCCCACCTTCCAGCAGGTGGTGGAGTTCACCGGGTCGCCGGCCGTCGGGGTGCCAGAAGCGCCGTCACCACTGTTATTGCGTGCCGCTCGCCGGACTCGTCGCGGCGGTGCTGCGCCGCCGTCGCAGCCTCTCGCGTCCCACCGTTGCGCGTCTGGCGGCCTAGACTGCGCTCTCCGCCGCTGCGGTGACCATCCCGGCGAGGAGAGGCGATGCGACTGCTGGTGACCGCGCCGCGCAGCGTGCTCGGCCGGGCGGTGGCACAGCTGCGTGGGGGAGAGGATGACCGCGGTGCGCCGGTCATCGTCAACCTTGCGCTGCAGGCGCCCAACACGCTGCTGCATGACGGGCACGCCTGGTGGGATGAGCCCGGCGCGCACATCCTCGCCTCCACGCGTCGCGTCCTGTCCGCTGCCGGACGGGACCGGGCGGCCTTCCTTGTGCACGCCAGCTACGCGTTCCTCGAGGGCGCCGAGGCAGGCGCCAAGGTGGGCAAGCGCATGCGTCCGATCGTCGACGCCGCGCGTGAGGCGGAGCGGCTGGTGCTGGACGGCGCTCAGCCCGCGTGCGTGGTGCGCCTTGGATACCTGTACGGGCCGGACTGGCGCGACCTGCGTGCGTACCGGCGGGCGTTCCGGCTGGGCAGACCCTACTGGGCCGGTCCGCGCCGCAACCTGCAGCATCACCTGTACTGCGACGACGCCGCACGCGCGCTCCTCACCGCCGCGCAACGCCGGCCCGCGGGGCGTCTCACCTATGCCAGCGACGGCACGCCGGCCTCGTTCGCCGACTTCATGGACCACTTCGCGCACCTCGTCGGTCGCTCACGCCCACTCCACCTGCCCGCGGCGTCGCGGCCCTTCGTGCAGCTGGTGGTGCGCGAGCCGCACATGGAGATGGTGGAGATGGCGGCCACCGGACCGGCCGCCCCACGGCTGCCGGGATGGCGGCCGCGTGTCACCAACTATCGTGACGGGCTCGCCGAGGTGGTTCGGACATGGACGGCGGAGCGCTGACACCGGTCCCGCGTTTCCTGCCCTTGGTTGTCTTCACCGCCGGCGCAGGATCCCTGGCCACGGAGATCTGCGCCTCGCGCCTGCTGGCTCCGTACTTCGGCAACACCACCGTTGTGTGGGCAAACGTCATCGGGCTGATCCTCGTGTACCTCTCGGTGGGGTACTGGCTGGGCGGGCGGTTCGCCGATCGCCATCCGCACCCGCGTGTGCTCGGCGGGTTGCTGTTGGTGGCGAGCGCAGCCATCAGCGTGCTGCCGTTCGTGGCGCAGCCATTCCTGCAGCTGGCGCTGCAGGGCTTCAGCGCGCTGAGCATCGGCGTGGTGGCGGGCTCGTTCTTCGCCACTCTGTTGCTGTTCAGTGTCCCGGTGTCGCTGCTCGGCATGGTGTCACCGTTCGCGGTGCGCCTGGCGGTGCGGGACGTGAGCACGGCAGGCTCGGTGAGCGGCCGCCTGTCATCGCTGACGACGATCGGCGCCATCGTCGGGACGTTCGTGCCGGCGCTGCTGCTCATCCCCGCGGTCGGCACGCAGCGCACCCTGCTCTGCGCGGCCTTGCTGGTGAGCTTGGCCGCCTTCCCTCTGCTGCCGCGTCGCGCGCCGATCGTCAGCGTTGTCGTCGCCGGCCTGCTCCTGATCCCACCCGGCGCGGTGAAGCCGGTCACCGGCGCCATCCTCGAGCGCGAGACGCAGTACCAGTACGTGCAGGTGGTGCACACCTCCGATGGGCGCACCGCGCTGCGGCTCGACGACGGCATCGCCGACCAGTCGGTGTACCGACCGAACACCGTCCTGACCGGCGGCGAGTGGGACATGCCACTGGTGGTGCCGCCGCTGCTCGACCGGCCCATGCGGCGCGCGCTGATCCTCGGCAACGCCGGCGGCACGATGGCGCGCTCGCTGGCCCACGAGTACCCCGGCGTCCAGATCGATGGCGTCGAGCCGGATCCCGCGGTGAGCGACATCGGACGCCGGCTGATGGGGATGGCGTCAGTGCCCGGGCTCCACGTCATCGAGGGCGACGGCCGCGCGTTCCTGGCGACGACATCAGCCCGCTACGACCTCGTCATCGTCGACGCGTACCGGCAGGCCTACGTGCCGTTCTGGTTGGTGACGCAGCAGTTCTTCACGCTGGCGCGCCGCCATCTCAGCCCCGGTGGCGCGATCGCTTTCAACATGGCACGCGTGCCCGGTGACGACCGGCTAGCGCAGGCGGTGAGTGGCACACTGGCGACGGTCTTCCCGGACGTTCGCGTGTGGCCGGCGCTGAGCTTCAACGAGCTGGTGGTGGGGTTCGACCACGCGCTGCCCACGGTGGCTTTGCGCGAGCGTCTCGCGCGCCTGCCGCAGGAGCTGGCCGTGCTGACCCCGCTGGTGTCGAGGCAGTTGCGCACAGTGGCGCCGAGCAGCGACCCGCTCACCGACGACCGGGCGCCGGTGGAGTGGCTCACCGACCGCGCTCTGCTCGAGGAGATCGCGGCCGGCGGGCACTTCTCGGAGGACCTGCTGCCGACGCGGCCGTGAGCGCTGGATCAGCCGGCCAGCAGCAGCGAGGTCTCCAGCATCAGCGCGTGCACGAACGCCTGGGGCAGGTTGCCGCGCAGCTGACGCTGACGCACATCGAACTCCTCGCAGAACAGCCCCGACGGACCGCACGCCGCGCGGGTGCGCTCGAACCACCGAGCCGCGTCCACCGGTCGCCCGGCGAGGTGCAGGTGGGCGGCCATCATGAACCCGCACAGCAGGAAGGCGCCCTCCGCCTCCCCCAGCGGCCGGGCGTCGGGGCGAAACCGGTAGACATACCCGTCGTCGACCAGCTCATCCTGGATCGCCGCCATGGTCGCGAGCGCTCGCGGGTCGCCCGGCGGGATGGCGCCGCGGACCACGGCCATCAGGAGAGCGGTGTCGACGCGCGCGTCGTCCGCGGCGCGCTTCCAGGCGCCGTTGTCGCCGACGCTGTCACCGCCTGCGGCCGCCAGGATCACGTCGGCCAGGCTCATCCAGGCTCCCGCGGCACTGCTCGGCGCCACCTGGGCAGCGGCGCGCAAACCCGCGACACAGGTGAGCCTGCTGTGCGTCCAGTGTCGCTGGTCCAGCTCCCAGATGCCCGCGTCGGGGTCCTGCCAGCGACGCTCCACCACCGTCACCGCCGTCTCCAGCGCCCGCCGGCCGGGGTCGGTCAGGCGATCGCGTGCCGCGGCGGCGGCGAGCAGCAGCAATGCCTCACCGCACGCGTCGAGCTGGAACTGCGTGTTGACGTGGTTGCCGACGACGTCAGTGCCGCCGGGGTACCCGGGGAGCTTGATGCGCCGCTGGTCGGGCACGCGGCCACCGGTCACCGTGTACGCCGGGCGTAGCTGCGGACCGTCGGCAAGCAGTCGCTCACTGACGAAGGCGACCGCGCTGTCGGCCACCTCGTGGAACCCGGTGCGCAATGCTGCCTGGCCGGCGTAGCACTGGTCGCGGATCCACGCGAACCGGTAGTCATAGCTGTTGCCCTGCCTTGCGCGCTCGGGGAGCGACGTCGTGGCGGCGGCAACCATCCCCCCGCCCGCGCTGGTGAGCCCCGACATCACCGCGCACGAGTGCAGCGCATCCCGGGCCGCGATCGAGTGGGAGACATCCGGCATGCGGCGCGCCCACTCCGCCTGCGTCTCCGTCCAGGCGCGCTCGGCTGCCGGGGCATCCTCGGCGGCGGCGCCACGTGGTTCGATCACCATGACCAGGTCGTGGTGCTCACCCGGCGCCACGGCCAGCTCCATGACCAGCGCGGTCGAGTCTGCGCGCGGAACGAGGGCCCTCGCACCACCCCACCACCGCACCTGCACGTCGTCGTGCTCGATGACCCAGGTGTCGCCGTCACGGCGCACCGCACGAGGCGCGCGCGTGCCGAAGTGGGCGCGCAGCCTCAGCGTGCAGCGCACCCTGGCCGTCCCCTCGCACGCCACCAGCCGGCGCAGGATCACCGCACGAGCAGGACGGCTCGGGAGGGCGAGCGCCTCGCGGCACTCGATGATCGACTCGCGGGTCACCCAGCGGTTGCGCCAGATCAGCGTGCCAGGTTCGTAGTACCCACCCCACACGTGGGCGTCGACCGGGGTGACCGCGTAGGACCCACCCCCACCGATGAGCGCGCTGAACAGCGCGGGATCGTGCCACCGCGGGAAGCACATCCACACGTAGTCTCCGTGCGGGCCCACCACGATGCCGCGCTCCCCATCGGCCAGCAGCGCGTACTCGCGCAGCACCATCGGCGCCGCTGTGGGATCGACATCGACGCGGGCATCGGCGGCATGCCGCCCCTTGGCGGGACGCGCCGGCATCCTCAGGCCACCCGAAACCGCTGGGCGTCCGGTTCCTTGAGTGACAGGCCCATGCCGGGCACGTCATCGGCGGGGCGCAGCGCGCCGCCCTCCGGCTCGATGACCCCATCGAACAGAAGGTGGTCGGCGCGCACATGGTCGTGGAAGTACTCGATGTGGCGCAGATCGGGCGGCACAGTGGCGGCGGCAAGGTGGATCGACGGCCCGCAGTGCGCGGAGAACGGGGTCTTGAACGCGGCGCTGGTGGCGGCGACACGCAGCCACTCGGTGATGCCGGCGCAGCGGCCGACATCCGCCTGCAGCACGTCGACAGAGCCCGCTCGCAGCATGTCGCGGAAGTACTCGAGGTGGTACCCGTATTCCCCCGCGGTGACGTCGAGGGGGAGCGCGGCGCGCAGCGCGGCCAGGCCCTCGAGGTCATCGGAGGTCACCGGCTCCTCGAACCAGGTCACCCCGAGGTCCTCCGCGTACACGTGACCCAGCCGCAGCGCCTGCTTGCGGTCGTACGCACCATTGGCGTCGACGAACAGCTCCACGTCGTCCCCGATCGCGTTCCTGGCCGCGCGCACCCGACGCACGTCCTCGCGCCATGAGCGGCCGCGGTCCTTGCCAATCTTCATCTTGACGCGCGGTATGCCACGCTCGACCCAACCAGAGAGCTGGGCGCACAACTCGTGCTCGCTGTAGCTCGTGAAGCCGCCGCTGCCGTAGATGGGCACCTCGGCTCGGACCGGGCCGAGCAGACGGTGCAACGGCGAGTCGAGCGCGCGTGCCTTGGTGTCCCAGAGTGCGATGTCGAGGGCGGCGATGGCCATCGAAGCAATCCCCGGGCGGCCGAGGTTGCGGATGCGCCGCACCATCGCCTCCCAGCACTCACTGGTGTTGCGAACGTCCCTGCCGAGCACTGTGTCGACGAGCACGTCGCGCGCCAGAAGCCCGGTCGACGTGTCCGCGACGGCGTACGCGCAGCCGCGCACACCGTTGTGGAGAAGCGGCTGCACCACCACCAGCGAGGTGGCCTCCCACTCGAGGGTGCCGTCGGCCTCCGGCGCCTCGGTCGGGACGGTGTACACCCGCACGTCGATGGAGTCCACCAGGAACTCCTCGCTCACCGGCGGGCGTCCAGCGGTGCGATCCCCCAACTGCCCTCCACGCTCTCTCCTGCGGCAAGCGTGATCAGACCGTCCCCGGACGCGAAGGCGTTGGGCGCGCAGGTCATCGGCTCCACGCCGATCGACCTGCGGCGCCTGTCCTTCTCGGGCAGCGTGTCGCCGGTGAACAGCATGTAGTACGGGAAGCGCTGGTCCATCCACAGCCCGACGCCGGAGTCACGTCGCTCGTTCCACAACCGCACCCAGGCCCGCCCGTCGCCGTCGCGATCGCTGCCGGTGAACGCGGTGTCGATCACCGCGCCGTCGATCTGGCGGGCGGTGCGGAAGTCGTACGGGGTGCCTGCGACGTCGGCTGCACCGACCGGGATGGCGCGCTCGTCGGACAGGAGGTAGCGGGTGCCCGGGGCCTCGAGCCAGCAGCTCTCGAACGGCTCGCCGTCGACGTGCAGGTAGGGGTGGGTGCCGAAACCGTAGGGGCAGGGGCGGTGGCCAACGTTGGTGGCGGTGGCGGTGCTGGTCAGGCCGTTGTCGTCGAGCCGGTACTCGACAGCCAGGTGGAGGGCGAAGGGGTAACCGGCGCGCGGGTGGAGCGTGTGCTCCATCACCACGTGGTCTCTCGGAACGCTCGGTGATGTGCCAGTGCTCCCAGCGGAGAAAGCCGTGTATGGCGTTGAGCTTCTCGGGCTCGGACAGGGGCACCTGGTGGTCCTGGCCGTCGAACTCGTAGCGGCCGTCGCGCAGCCGGTTCGGCCAGGGCACGAGCAGCTGGCCGCGTGCGCCGCTGCACATCTCGTCGCGGGCGTATCCGTCGACCAGGCTGCGGCCGTCGGCGCTGTACGCGCGAAGGCCGCCCGACACCTCCACGATGGTGGCGTGGTGCGGCCCATGGCGCAGGTCGACCTGCTCGCCAGACGGAGCCGGCATCGCTGCGGGCAACTCAGTGCCCTGGTTCACGGCCGCACCGCTCGCCAAGCGCCCGACGCCACCGCAGCCGCGCCCACAGCGGCGCCGAGCACCGCCCCGCGATGTGTGGTCAGCCAGGTCTGCAGGCTCGTGGCCTTGGCCTGGTCATCGAACATGCCGTGCGTCGACGCCTCGGTCGGGACAGGGTCGAAGAGGTTGTCGGGCCGGTCGGTCACCGGCATGCCGGCGATCTGCTGCGAGGTGAAACCGGTGCGCGCCAGGTAGCGGTCCGCGATCCCCGGCGCCAGTTTGTTGGCGACGATCACGGCTGCGGCGCTGCTGCCGCAGAACACCTCGCGGCGGCGATGATGTGCTGCCCACCAAACGGCTTCTGCAGGGACCTCGGGTTGATAGATGGGCGGTACCGGCTGGGGGTGGTTGGGCAGCTTGGTGCGGCACCAATTGAACTGTGGGGTGTTGACCGCCGGTAGCTGCACCATGGTGATCCACACGCGACTCCTGTTGTGGAGCAGCTCGGTGCGCACGCTGTCGGAGAAGCCGCGGATGGCGAACTTGGCGCCGCAGTACGCGGATTGCAGCGGGATGGCGCGGTACGCGAGTGCGGAGCCGACCTGTACCACCGTGCCGTGGCCACGCGGAACCATGCGCCGCAGGGCTGCCATGGTGCCGTGCACGGTGCCCAGGTAGGTCACCTCGGTGGCGCGGCGGAACTCCTCAGCGGTCACGTCGAGAATCTCGGCGAACACGGTGGCCATGGCGTCGTTGACCCAGACGTCGATCGGCCCGAGCTCCTCCTCGACGCGGCGCGCGGCCTCCTCGACCGCGGCGGCATCGGCGACGTCGGTGGGCAGCACCAACGGCCGGCCGCCGAGCTGGCGGACCTCCTCGGCCGCGCCCTGCAAGCCCTCCTCGCCGCGCGCCAGCAGGGCAACGCCGGCGCCGCGCTTGGCGAAGGCGTGGGCCACGGCCCGGCCCACGCCCGCCGACGCACCCGTCACCACCACCACCTCGTGCCCTGGCCCATCAGCTCATCGCCCTCTCCCCGCTGCAGCGGTCTCTGGTTGCACATTCGTGCACGCCGGGATCCACCGCCCGGCTGGCCAGACGGTCGGCGAGGCGCGAGGCCAGCGCCATGATGGTCAGCGCCGGGTTGGCGCTTCCCTGGGTGGGGCAGACGCTCCCGTCGGCGATGAACAGGTTGGGCACAGCCCAGCTCTGGTGGTCCTTGGACACCACGCTGTTCTCCGGTCCCGTGCCCATCCGGCAGCCGCCGATGAGATGCGCGAAGCGCTGGATGCTGAGCACGTCCTGCGCGCCAGCGGCGAGCACGATCTCGCGGATCACACCGGCCGAGAACGCCATGTTGGCCTTGTCGTTGTCGCACAGGGTGTAGTCCATCCGCGCGATCGGCATCCCGTACTGGTCGCGCTCGTCGGCCAGGGTCACGCGGTTGTCCGGCTGGGCGAGCAACTCGTTGAGCACGCCGATGGTGGCCCAGTGGTTGTAGTCGCGCATGTACTCGCGCAGCGCGCGTCCCCAGTGGCCCTCGGCCATGACGTGCTCGGCCCAGCCGATGGGCAGCGGCGACACCGTCTGGATGCTGAACCCGCGCGCGAAACCGCGCGCCTCATCGGTCTCGTAGAAGACCTCCGAGGACACCTCCGGCGGCGGCGCCTTGTACATGCGCACCTCGTCCGGGAAGCGGCCCGCGGTCTGGGTGGCGCCCTGCACCATGACGTAGCGGCCAACCTGGTCCTCGTTGTTGCCCAGCCCGTTGGGGAAGGCACGCGAGGTCGAGTTGAGCAGCAGGCGGGGGGTCTCGATCGAGTACCCACACACCGCCACCACCCGTGCGCAGCTGCAGACGTTCAACGCCGTCGCGTTCGCTGACGTAGACCACGCCACGCGCCATCCCAATGGTCTCGTCGACCTCGACGCGCACCGCCATGCTGTCGGCGCGCACCTCGACGCCGTGCGCGAGCGCGTCGGGAAGGTGGGTCACGTACGGGCTGGCCTTGGCGTTCACCTTGCAGCCCTGCAGGCAGAAGCCGCGGTAGATGCAGTGCGGGCGATTGCCGAACGTGCCGTTGACGATGGCGACCGGGCCGACGCGCATCTCGATGCCACAGGCCAGCGCGCCCTTCCACATGAGCGCGGCCGAGCCGCTGATCGGATGCGCCGAGAAGGGGTACGCGTGTGGGTCGCCCCACGGCCAGTCCTGTCCCGCCACCGGGAGCTCGCGCTCGACCAGCGCGTAGTGGTCGCGCAGCTCCGCATAGGCGATGGGCCAGTCGGCGCCCACCCCATCCCTGCGCCTGGTCTCGAAGTCGGAGGGGTGGAACCGCGGCGTGTAGCCGGCGTAGTGGACCATCGAACCACCCACGCCGCGACCGCTGTTGTTCTTGCCGAGCTCGATGGGGTCGTCTCCGCCGATGATCCGCTTCTGCGTCCAGTACAGCTGGTGCGAGCCGGCCTCGTCGCTGACCCAGTCCTCGTCGGGGTGCCAGAACGGGCCCGCCTCGAGGATCACCACCCGCCAGCCGTGCCGGGCCAGCCGCTGGGCCAGCACCGAGCCGCCGGCGCCGGCGCCGACGATGCAGAGGTCGACGACGGTCGTCGTCGGCATAGCGGCGCATGGTGTCCTCGCCGGGAAGGTCACGGCGATCGACGTCGCAGCAGGAACCGTGAGTCGTTGCGCGGGCGGCCCGACCGAGCCCTTGAGCAGCCCGGTGAGCATCAGCGCTCCTCGCGCGCGAACGTGACCGGGTCTTCGTCGGTGGCGCCGCGCTTCTCGTAGTGCTCGCGAACCGAGAGCGGGCCCAGGCGCATGTAGCCACGCGGGTATGCCGGGCCGCCGAAGCCGATCTCGTTCCAGGCCCATGGATGGGAGTAGAAGGCACCCAGCACGTAGCGCATGCACACCGAGAACGCGCGCTTCACGTCGACGGCCTCCCAGCTGTCGCCCTGCAACGTCCCTTCCGCAGCAGCTGTCCGACGAGCGCCTCTCGCGGGCCTCGTCGTCCAGGGCGCTGAAGGCCGCCGCGCCGTAGCGTGGCTCGCGCCGTCTCGTCGAGCCCGCGCAGCACGATGTGCCAGGTGTCGCGGTCGTCGGGCATGCCGGCGTACTGGTAGCCGTCCAGCCGTCCCGGCGTGCAGCGCCTCGTCGACCATCTCCGCCACCGGGACGCGCGGCTCGCCGTCCTGCCCGGTGACGACGTCGCAGAAGCTCCGCAGCGTGGCTCTGCTCGGCGGGCGCGAAGAAGGTCAGCCCGCGGCGGCCGACTGGCCATGCGCTCGTCGATGACCTTCGCGGTGGCGGCGTCCCAGGTGTGGTGCGGCGTCGAAGACGTCGTAGTCCGGGATAGCGGCCGATCATCTGCGGGCGTGGTGCCGCGGCGCTGTCGCGGCAGCCAGGACTTGTCGGGCGGCTGCCGGTCCGGGCGGAGATTGGGAAGGTGGTGCGGCGGAGGTGAGGTCCGGCACTCACCGTTCCCTGCGCAGCAGGGCGGCGAGCAGGCCCATGCCGCCGACGATGGTCATCAGCCCGGGCGCCATGATCGGTGGTCCCGTCGGCACGTTGTACGAGGCCATCCGCCAGCCACCCGGCTTTCGGGCGACGCCGCGCGCGTGGTAGTACTCGCCGAGCACGCCGTTGAGGGTGTAGATGCCCGCAGTCAGCGGCAGCCAGGTCTTCGCCCACCGGCGGCTGAACACGCCGCCGATGCCGGCCACCACGACGGGCGGGGTGACGATGATCGGGCTCCACATCATCTTGTTGCCGAAGCTCGCCTTGTAGTGCTCGAAGTAGATCTCGGCGGTGGTGACCAGCCGCACCGAAGGCGGTGAGCGCCGACAGCGAACGCTCGAAGCGGCCGTGCTCGATGTTGCGCACCAGGTGATCGATGAGGTGCTCGCTCTGCACGGCTGTGCGCGGCTCTGCTTGAGCAGTGCGCATCTCAGCGACCCGGCATGAACTCGTCGACCTTCTCGCGCATCGCGTTGACGACGCCGGGAAGGCCACCCGACGGGTCAGCGAGGAACGAGCGGGCGAACTCCTCGGCCTGCTTGAAGGTGATGTGCGGCGGCAGCGGCGGCTCCTCGGGGTCGGTCATGGCGTCGATGACGAACGGTCGGTCGGCTGCGAACGCCTGCTTGACGGCGTCCTCGATCTGCGCGGAACGATCGACCTTGACCGCTGCCCAAGCCGATCAGCCGGGCGTACTCGTGGAACGGCATGTAGGGGATGCGCTGCGAGGCGTCGAACCTCGGGTCGCCCTCCATGACGCGCTGCTCCCAGGTGACCTGGTTGAGGTCCTCGTTGTTGAGCACGAGCACCACCATGCGCGGGTCCGCCCAGGTCTTGTAGTACTTGGCCGCGGTGAGCAGTTCGGCCATGCCCCCCATCTGCATGGCGCCGTCACCGATGGTGGCCACGGCGACGCGGTCGGGGTAGGCGAACTTGGCGGCGATGGCGTACGGCACGCCCGGCACCATCGTGGCCAGGTTGCCGGAGAGCGACGCCTTCATGCCGCGGCGGATGCGCACGTGGCGCGCGAACCAGTTCGCCGCGGAGCCGGAGTCGCTGCTGATGATGGCGTTGTCGGGAAGCTGGCGCGAGAGGGCCGCGAACAGCGCCTGGGGACGGATGCGGCCGCCCTCGCGGTCCTCCGGTTGGGCGCGGTCGTCCATCAGCCGCCACCAGTCGGCGACGTTCTTGACGATCGCTCTCCTGGAAGGAGCGGTCCTGGTTGCGGCGCAGCAGCGGCAGCAGCTGCCTTGAGCGTGGCCCGGCTGTCGCCGAGGAGGTTGACCTCCATCGGGTAGCGGAGGCTCAGCATTCGCGCAGAGCGGTCCACCTGCACACCGCGCGCCTGCCCGATCGGGGGCAGGAAGTTGGCGTAGGGAAAGGCGGTTCCCACCATGAGCAGGGTGTCGGCGTCCTGCATCATGTCCCAGCTCGGCTTGGTTCCGAGCAGGCCGATCGAGTTGGTGCAGTAGGGCACGTCATCGGGCACCGCGGCCTTGCCGAGCAGCGCCTTGGCGATCCCGGCGCCGAGCGTGTCGGCGACGGCGAGCACCTCGTCGGTGGCGTCGAGCGCACCGGCGCCGACGAGCATGGCCACCTTCTTGCCGGCGTTCAGCACCTCGGCCGCCCTGTGCAGGTCCTCCTCGGCGGGCAGCCCGCGATCGCGGACGAACCCGACGCCGGTGTGCACCGACTTGATCGACTGCGGCTGCGCGGCGGCCTTCATGTCCTGGACGTCGGCGGGGATGATCACCGCGGTGACGGTGCGCTCCGCGGCAGCGATGCGCAGGGCGCGGTCGATGCAGTGGTGCAAGCGCCGACGGCACGTTGACCTGCTGCACGTACGCGGCGGCGACGTCCTTGTACAGGCTGAGCAGGTCGACCTCCTGCTGCTGGTCCCCGCCGATGACGTTGGCGTTGGTCTGGCCGACGATGGCCACCACGGGCTGGTGGTCGAGCTTGGCGTCGTACAGGCCGTTGAGCAGGTGGATGGCGCCGGGCCCGGACGTGGCCATGCAGACGCCGACCTCGCCGGTGAACTTGGCGTGCGCGCACGCCATGAAGGCGGCCATCTCCTCGTGACGGACCTGGATCAGCTGCGGCTTGTCGTCGCTCCTCCCGAGCGCGCCGAGGATGCCGTTGATGCCGTCGCCGGGGAACCCGTAGACGCGCGTGATGCCCCACTCCTGCAGCCGTGCCACGAGGTCGTCGCCGACCGTCTCCGCCATCTCGGCCTCCTTCTGTGCTGCCTTGTCCATCATCCCCCGGCCGTACCACCGCTGGCTGAGGCTCGGCGCCGGGGAGCGGGTGACCGGCCGCCCGCCGCGGGACTTCTCCGGGGGTCGTACGACCATCGAGCGGGGCTGACGCGGCGCCGGTCTCGCCGAGCATGTGTGGCGTGACCCCGCGATCGGCGCACGCGCCCGTGGCAAGCGGCTAGGCTGCGATGGCCATGACCGTGCTCGACGAGGGAGCCGCCGGCAGCCCCGCCGGTGCCGAGCGTGAACGGCGCAGCCGGCGGCGCAGCGGCGTGCTGCGCTCGCTGCTCCGCAACGAGGTCGTCCGCTTCGCCGCCGGCGGCCTGCTCGCCGCCCTGCTGGTCGGCGCGGGCACGTTCTTCGTGGTGACGCGCGACGCCGAGACGCAGGCGATCCAGCACGCCAAGGACATCACCCAGGTGGAGGCGACAGGCATCGTCCAGCCGGCGCTCAGCGACTCCCTGCTCCATCGCGACCCCGCCGCCATCGGTGCCCTCGACGTCATCGTGCGCCAGCGCATCCTCAGCCGCGACGTCGTGCGGGTGAAGCTGTGGACGTCGAACGGCACCATCATCTACTCCGACGAGAACCGGCTCATCGGGCGGCAGCTTCACGCTCGACAGCCGGCGAGCAGGCGATCTTCGCACGGCGGCGCCATCGACGCCGGCGTGTCCGAACCTCACCGACGCCGAGAACCAGTACGAGCGCAGCTTCGGCAAGCTGCTCCAGGTGTACCTGCCGGTGCACACCCCGGGCGGCACGCCCGCTGCTCTTCGAGACCTACCAGCGCTACCAGGCGATCACCCAGTACCAGCAATCGGTGTGGGAGTCGTTCCTGCCGGTGCTGCTCGGTCGGCCTGGCCCTCCTGTTGGTCGTGCAGATCCCGCTGGCGGTGGGCATGGCACGGCGCCTGCGCGCCTCGCTGGCCGAGCGCCAGGTGCTGCTCGAGCGCGTCATCAACGCCTCGGAGCAAGAGCGGCGGCGCATCGCCCGCGATCTCCACGACGGTGTCGTGCAGCGGCTGGCGGCGGTGACCTTCTCGCTCAGCGCCCTGGCGCGACGTCTGACGTCCAACGGCACCAACGCGCCGGCGTCGAACGTCCCCGACGTCGAGCACGCCGCCGGCGAGACGCGCGCGGCGATGCGCGACCTGCGCACGCTCATCGTCGAGATCGCGCCGCCCAACCTCCACGCCGAGGGCATCGACAACGCGCTCCGCGACCTGCTCGAGCCGCTGGCGGGCGACGGCGTCGCCATCAGGCTCGACGCGCCGAGACGGCACCGCGCTGTCGGCGGCCACGACCACGCTGCTGTTCCGCGTGGCCCAGGAGGCGCTGCGCAACGCCGGCAAGCACGCCGACGCCACGCACGTCGAGGTGCGACTGCACAACCGTCGGCGACCACGTGCGCCTGGAGATCGACGACGACGGCCGGGGCTTCAGCGCCGACGACCTGGAGAGCCGGCGCCGCGACGGCCACGTGGGTCTCAGCCTGCTCCGCGACCTCGTCGCCGACGCGGGCGGTTCGCTGCACGTGGAATCCACGCCCGGCAAGGGGACGAGCGTCGCCGTCGAGGTGCCCTGCTGATGGCCGGCGCGCATCCGCCTGCTCATCGTCGACGACCACCCGCTGGTGCGGCGCGGCCTCGGCGAGCTCTTCGGCGAGGAGCCCGACATCGAGGTGGTCGACGCCGTCGGCGACGGCGAGCAGGCGGTGAGCATGGCGCTCGCCGAGCAGCCCGACGTCGTGCTCATGGACATCTCGATGCCGGGCATGGACGGCATCGAGGCGACACGCCGCCTGCTGGCGCGTCCGCCCCGACGCGCGGGTGGTGATGCTCACGTCGTTCGCCGACCACGAACGCGTCATGGAGGCGCTCGACAGCGGCGCCGTGGGCTACATCCTCAAGGACGCGGAGAGCGACGAGCTTGTCCGGGCGGTGCGCGCCGCGGCGGCCGGCGACTCGCCGCTCTCGCCGCGGGCGGCGCGCGCGCTGATCACGGCACGCCGGGGACGGCGACCGTTCGAGGAGCTGACCGGTCGCGAGCTCGACGTGCTCAAGCTGGTGGCGCGCGGCCTCAGCAACAAGCAGATCGCCTGGCGACTGGCGATCAGCGAGAAGACGGTCAAGGCGCACATGACCAGCATCTTCGGTCGCATCGGCGTCGCCGACCGCACCCAGGCGGCGCTGTGGGCGCAGCGCCACGGCGTGGTCTGAGCGCGTCTTAAGACGTTCGGACGTTGGCGTCGAGGACCGGCTGGCCGCAGCCTTGTGGCACATCACCCGGAGGGACAGTCATGAACCACCTCACCATCGCCCGCCGGCTCGCCGCGGGCGCCACCCTGCTCGCCATCGCCGGCTGCGGGGGCGCGGCCGCCGGCAACACCGGCGTCGAGCGCCGGCGGCACGCACCACGCAGCCGCCGGCTTCGAGCGCCACCATCACCGCCGCCGCGGTCACCGGCCACGGGAGCGTGCTCGTCGGCGGCTCCAACGGCATGACGCTGTACATGTTCGACATGGACGCCGCCGGGCAGCAACACCAGCGCGTGCACCGGTGGCTGCATCAGCACCTGGCCGCCGCTGACGGTGCCTGCGGGAACCACTCCCACGGCGGCGTCGGGGATCTCCGGTCAGCTCGGCACGTTCACCCGCTCCGATGGGAAGGGCACCCAGGTGACGTACAACGGCCACCCGCTCCACTTCTACTCCGGCGACACCAAGCCGGGCGACGCCAACGGCAACTACCCGCATTGGTCGAGCATTCCCGCCACGACGGGTGGCGCGGGCTCGGCACCCACGTCCGCGCCGGCGGCCACCAGCGCCGGCGGCGACCAACCCGTACGGCTACTGACCTCGGGACGGCCCTCAGATCACCCCCTGGGTGATCGCCGACTCGATCCACGGCACCACCTCGCCGAGCATGTCGTCGAGCGAGGTGGTCGCCGTGAAGCCCAGGACGCTGCGCCGCCTTGCGGGTGTCGGGGATGCGGCGCTGCACGTCGTGCTCGAACGGTGTGTCCGACACGTAGCGGAAGGGTTCGTCGTCGCCGCGGATGCGGTGCCAGATCTTCTCGGCGAGCTCGAGGACGGTCGTGCTCTCGGCGGTCGAGAGGTTGAAGTCCTCGTTGAGCGCGTCGGGGTGCTCCATGGCGGTGACGATGCCCCGCGCGAGGTCACCGCCATACGTGTAGTGCCGCGTCTGCTCGCCGCTGCCGAGGATGTGCAGCGGGTCCTGGCCCTTGAGCACCTTCTGCACCAGGTCCGGGACCACGTGGCTCATGGCCAGCTTGACGTTGCCGCTGAGGATCTCGACGTCGCCGAGCGCGCGGCCCTCGCCGATGCCCACGCAGTTGAACGGGCGCACGATGGTGTAGGGGAGCTTGTACTGGTCCCACGCCGCCCGCGCGTAGTACTCGACCGCCAGCTTCTGGAACCCGTACGAGCTGAGCGGTGGCGGGATCTCCCGCTCCGAGCCCTCCGTCGACGGCCATGCCGTCGCCGACTCGAACACCATCGAGCTGCTGATGTACGTCACCTTCTGCAGCTTGCCGTCGCGGTGCGCGGCGATCGCCGCGTCGCAGGACGCGGCCATGATCCGCTCGTTGGTGGCGAGCAGGTCGTACGCGTAGGTGTGGAAGTAGGAGATCCCGCCGATCATCGCGGCGCCGGCGATGAAGTGGTCGCAGGTGCTCAGCAGCGAGGAGAGCAGCTCGACGTCGCGCGCGTCGCCCTCGACGAACGTGTAGTCGGGATGGCTGTCGTACGACTTGGCCACGCGCCCGTACTTGGAGAGGTTGTCGACGCCGACGACGGTGTGGCCGCGGCGCAGCAGCTCCTCGACGATGTAGCCGCCGATGAATCCCTGCGAACCGGTGATCAGAACCTTGCTCATGTGCCCTCTTCTCTCTGGTCTGGGTCGTCTCCCTCGTTCCAGGCGTGCGGGTGCACGCGGTACCCCGAGCGCAGCGGCTCACGGTGCCCGCCGAGGGTTGCCAGGTACCAGCGCAGGTATCGTGGGATCCACTCGCGCACCTTGAAGTTCGACTGCCCGTGGCTGCGGTCCAGCCAGATCGTGGGGATCTCCGCGATCGGCAGGCCACGGCGGTGTGCCTTGGCGACCATCTCGATGCCCAGCTCGAAGCCCGCGTCAGAGGCGACGCCGACCTCGCGAAGGAAGGCCGTCGAGTACGCCTTGAACGAGTTGGTGGGGTCGTGCGTCCCCACCCGGGCGATGAGGTGGAGCGAGAGCCCGGCCATCCGCGAGATCAGTCCTTTGAGCCTGGGCCCACCCACCTGCTGGCCACCGCGCATGTAGCGCGAGGCCGCCGCGACCACCACGCCGCGCTCCACCAGGCGGGTGAGCTGGTCGATCTGCATGGGGTCGTCGGAGCCGTCGGCCATGGTCACCACGGTGACGTCGGCGATGACGTGCTTGATGCCGAACCGCAGCGCGGCTGCCGGGCCCCTGCCCTCGGTGTTGAGCAGCGGGCCGAACCCTGTGGTCGCGGCGGGCGTACTGGTCGACGTACGGGGCGGTGGTGTCGTCGGGCGTGTCGTACACCACCAGCACCTCGCACGGCAGCTTCACCGAACTCGAGGATGCGATCCAGGCAGTCGTTGATCTCCTCCCCCTCGTTGTACGCCGGGATCACCACCGAGACCCGAGGCCTCATATGAGCACGCCGCCGTTGCGGACGTTGAAGACGTCGACCACCGGCTGCTCGATGTTCAGCGTCGCGTAGCGACTGTGGGGGGCGCCGATGATCACCAGGTCGACGGACTGGAGAAGCTCCTCCTGCGACACCAGGTCGGGGTCGACCGTGACGTAGGGGTCTGCGCACACCACGCGCTTGGCCTTGAACGCGAGGATGCGCTTCAGCTTGTAGGCCAGCGAGGAACGGATGTCGTCGGACTCGCCTTTGAACGCGGTGCCGAGGATGCCGACGGACATCGTCTCCAGGTCGAAGCGGCGCTGGAGGCGTGCCACCACGTACAGCGGCATCCCCTCGTTGATCATCATGCTCGTATGCCCGAGGGTGAACTGGTTGTTGTTGAAGGCGGCCAGCTGCATGGTGTCCTTGAACAGGCACGGCCCCGCGGTGAACCCGGGCCCCGGCATGTCGGCGGCGCGCGGGTAGTCCGTCACCAGCGCTTGGCGGATGCGCTCGAAGTCCAGCCCGTAGTCATTGGCCATCATGAAGAGCTGGTTGGCCGCGGCGAATCGGATGTACCGCCATGTGTTGGTGAACAGCTTGGCCAGCTCCGCCTCCTCCGGCTCGAGCTCGATGAGCTGCGGGGCGAGGCGCGAGAACAGCCGGCGCGCCGCGGCCAGGCCCTCGGGAGTGCGCGCGGAGATGATCTGGGGAAGCTCGCGGAGCTCGGTCATGGAGCGGCCCTGGGCGATCCGCTCGGGGCAGAAGCAGACAAGGTTGTGGAGCCCGCGGTCGGCGAGGTATCGCTCCACCAGCGCGGTGACCCCGGGATAGATGGTGCTGCGCAACACGATCACCTGGCCGCCCCGTCCAAGGTGCTCGGCGAACTCCGCGATCGCCTTGACCACCGCATTGGGGTTGGGATTGAGGTGCTCGTCGACAGGGGTGCCGATCACCACCACCACGTACTCCGCGCCGGCGATGACGCCGCCTTCGGTGGTGGCCGATAGCATCGAGGTGGCCCGCAGCTCCGCCAGCGGGCCTTGCGCGCCCTCCTCATCGAATGGGAGGCGACCGCTGTTGACGATGTCGACCGCAGACCGGTTGGTGTCGTACAGGACCACGCGCATCCCGCACTGGCCGAGCGCGATGCCCAGGGGCAACCCGACGTGACCGCAGCCGCCGACCACGACGACGTCATGCGCGTAACCGGACTCGACCACCGGGCGTGCCGGCGTCGAGGGCGAGTGCAGAGGAGGCGAGGTGTTCGGAGGACATCGACGTCAGCCTCACATGGGAAGGGGAGATGCCCCAACGTAGTCGGCGGAATCGTACTTGGTGGCGCTTTCTCGACGAGCGCAGCCCCGCCGGCGGCCGCGCCAAGGCCTGGCTGTTCCTCACCCACCCGGGGCCGTCGCTGCTGGTCACCGCGCTGGTCGTCGGCGTCCCCGCGCTGCTCACCCGGCAGGCACCGTCGCTCGCGGCTGGCGGCCGGCCTGGCACTGACGATGCTGCCGTGCCAGCTCGCCATCGGTGCACTCAACGACTGGGCCGACGTCGAGCTCGACACCGTCGCCAAGCCGTACAAGCCGATGCCCCGCGCAGCGGTTCCACGAAGCGCGGCGCTCGCCTTCGCCATCGCCGGGTTCGTCGTCTCGCTCGGCGCGGCGGCGTGGCTCGGCCCTGCGGTGCTCGGGGTCGACGCCCTCGGCGTGGCGGCCGGCGTCAGCTATGACCTCGCGCTCAAGCGCACGCCTTTCGCGGTGCTGGCGTGGTGGCCCGGCTTCCTGGTGGTACCGCTCATCGGCATGGTGGCCACCGACAGGCCTCGGGGAGCCGCGGCGGCGGTGCCACTCGCCGGCCTGCTGGCGCTGGCGGTCCAGCTCGCCAACGGGCTCCCGGACATCGAGGGCGACCGGCGCGGCGGGGCGCGCACCCTGCCGGCCGTTCTCGGCGTGTCGCGGACGCGCCTGGTGATGGGGCTGAGCCTGGCGGTGACAGCGGTGTACGTGGCGGCGCTGCGCGGCCCGCTCGGCCAGGGCGTCCTGGCGCTGGTGGCGGCCGGTCTGCTCGCCGCCGCCGCGCTGCTGCCGCTGCTGCCGCGGGGAGGCGGCCGGGTGGGCTTCCCGCTGCTCGCCCTTCTCGGCGCCGGGGCGACCGTCAGCTGGCTGGCGGCGCTCCCACCTGCAGCGCCCGGGTGAACACCGCGAGGTCGGCGTCGCTGAACAGCGCGAAGGTGACCTGGCGCAGCGGCGTGCCGGGCGCCGCGAGGGCGGCGCGGGCCTCTTCGACGGCGATCGGCGCCGCCACCTCGATCGGGAAGCCGTAGATGCCGGTGCTGATCGACGGGGCCGCCACCGTTGCGCAGCCGTGCTCGGCGGCGAGAGCGAAGGCGCGGCGGTAGGCGGAGCGCAGCTTCTCGGGCTCACCGTGCGCGCCGTCGCGCCAGCGCGGGCCGACGGCATGGATGACATGGCGCGCCTGCAACCGGCCAGCGCCGGTGATCACCGCGCCGCCCGTGGGGCAGCCGTCGTAACGCTCGCGCAGCTCCGCCATCAGCGATGCCCCGGCGGCGCGATGGATGGCACCGTCGACGCCGCCGCCGCCGGCGAGGTGCTGGTTGGCCGCGTTGACCACCGCGTCGGCGGCAACGGTGGTGATGTCGGCGCGGATCGCGCGCACGGCGGTGCTGCTCATGGCAACGATGCTAGGCCACCGGTCACGCACGGGTGGGTAGAGTGCAGTGGTGACCGACGACGAGATCAACCACGCAGCAGACGCATCCGTGGCGCCCGACGTGTCCGAGGAGCACCCCGAGAGCGAGCACTGGATCTGGGTCGGCAAGCACCGGCCGCCGGTGCCGCGCCCGCTCATGGAGCTGATGTCGCAGGGCTGGGCCGAGCACAGCGGTCCGCCACCGGCGCCACACCCGGCCGCGGAGAACTTCGCGGCGCGGCGAGGCGCGCTGTCGGAGCGCTTCGCCGGGAAGACGCTGGTCATCCCAACCGGGCCACCCAAGGTGCGCTCGAGCGACACCGACTACCGCTTCCGGCCCGGCTCCGACTTCTTCTGGCTGACCGGTGAGATGGAGTCGGACGCGGTGCTTGTCATGGAGCCTGACGGCGACGGCCATCGCGCCACCCTGTACGTCGAGCCCCCCAGCGATCGCTCCAGCCACGAGTTCTTCACCGACGCACGCTACGGCGAGTTCTGGGTCGGTGCGCGGATGAGCCTGCGTGACATCTCCGACCACCTCGGCATCGCCACCGCACCGCTCGCGGAGCTGCACAAGCGCCTCCGCGAGCTCGAGCCGTCCAGCACGGTCACCGTCCGTGACATGGACGCTCGCGTCGACGACGCCGTGCCGGAGAGCGACGCCGACGACGACCTGCTGAGCACTCTCGCGGAGATGCGCCTGGTCAAGGACGAATTCGAGATCGCCATGCTGCAGCAGGCGGTCGACGCCACCATCCGGGGCTTCGAGGACGTGGTCAAGGCCCTTCCCGACGCCATGGAGTCCGGCGAGCGCGTGGTCGAGGGCGTATTCAACGCACGGGCGCGGCTGGAGGGCAACGACACCGGCTACAGCACCATCGCGGCATCCGGTGCGCATGCCACGGTGCTGCACTGGGTGCGCAATGACGGCGACGTCGACTACGGCGACCTGCTGCTCGTCGACGCCGGCGTGGAGTGCCGCCAGCTGTACACCGCCGACGTCACACGCACGCTCCCCGTGTCGGGAAGGTTCACTCCCGAGCAGCGCGAGATCTACCAGATCGTGCTGGACGCGCAGCGCGCCGCGATGGCCGAGGTGCGTCCCGGTGTGCCATTCATGGCCCCGCACCGCGCGGCGACGCGCGTGCTCGCCGAGGGGCTACATCGCCTCGGCATCCTCGGCGCAGACCCCGAGGTGGCGGTGCGGCGCGACCAGCAGCTGCACCGGCGCTGGACGATGCACGGCACCAGCCACATGCTCGGCCTGGACGTGCACGACTGCAACAACGCGCGCGATGAGGAGTACCACGGCGACCTGAAGCCCGGCTACGTGCTCACCATCGAACCTGGTCTGTACTTCCAGCCAGACGACCTGACCGTTCCTGAGCGCTACCGCGGCATCGGTGTGCGCATCGAGGACGACGTGCTCGTCACCGAGGACGGCTGCCGCAACCTGTCGGAGGCGCTGCCGGCCGACCCCGACGAGGTCGAGGCCTGGATCGCGCGGTTGTCACCCACTCACTGAGCGACGCTACGTGCGGTGCGCCTGTTGCGCGTAGAGCGGCGCCAGGTCAGCCTGTGGGTGCGGATCCAGCGGGGTATGTCGCTTCGACCGTGGGGCGGCAGGCCGCGTCAAACAACGCGGCGCGGCGGACCGTCAGCGCAGTGCTGGCGGTCCGTTCGACTGTTTGCGCGAGCGCGACACCACCGCGCCCACCACGGCTGCCGCCACACCGATGCCCACCATCGCCTGCGCCCGCGCCGGGTCCGGACGGCGACGCCCGCTCCCGCTGCCGCCCCCACCGGGCAGCGACTGGCGGCCCTCAGGGGTCTTGCGCTTCTCCTCGTCGATGGCTGCGGCCGGGTCCTTGTGCCCCCGGCTGTCCTTCGGCGCGGCGGCCACGATGCCCTCGTCCATCGGGGTTCCCAGGCGCATCTTGTTGAACACAGCCCCGATGAGGATGAACTGGCACATGAATGACAGCCACGTCGCCAGCAGGAAGAACAGCGCGAACTGCTGTCCGTACGTGCCAAAACCCTTGGAGATCTTCGCGTAGAGCGGGAAGAGCAACGAGAACAGCTCGATGAGCACGCCGGCGAGCAGTGCGCCCGGCCAGATGTCCTTCAAGGCAAACGTGCGGTTGGGGACCCAGCGGTAGATGAGTGTCATCAGGGCGACCAGCACCAGCGCACCAAGGAGCGCCCCCAGCACACCCGCGCCGGGCGACGCCGCGGCAGCGCTGTTGGCGGTGACGGTCAGCAGCACCGCGAGGATGAACACCAGCACCATGACGAGGCCCATCAGCCTCTGGCGCAGGGTGTCGCGCTGCTTGGTGCCGAAGATCATGGTCAGGGCGAACTCCATCGACGCGAACAGGCTGGTGCCGCTCCAGAGCAGGCCGACGATGGAGACGATCCCCAGGATGCCGGCGTTGTGCTTGACACCGGTCAGCGCGGAGAGGATCTGCTGGTGCGCGTCGGCAGGGAACACCGAGACGACGCCGTTGTAGAGCTTGGTCTGCAGGTCAGGGTTGTCGATGACCAGGCCGACGATCGCGAGCATGCCGAGGATGAGCGGGAACATCGCCAGGAACGCATTGAAGGCGAGCCCGGCTGCGTAGTTGCTGCCCTGCGCCTTTCCGTAGGCCTGGATCACCTGCACGGGGCGCGAGCCGGTGATTCGCTTCAGCATCGGGCCGGCTCAGCCTCCTGGACGGTTGCTCGCCGCAGAGATCCGGGCGGACTATCAGGTTAGCTGATAGTGACTCTGTGGGCTTGGCGGGCGCCTGCCGGGCTACTCGACGCGCGAGAAGGCGAGGCAGGCGTTGTGACCGCCGAACCCGAAGGAGGTGCTGATGGCCAGGTCGATGCGGTGGTCGCGGCCGACGTTGGGCACGTAGTCAAGGTCGCACTCGGGGTCGGGCTCGTCGAGGTTGATGGTTGGCGGCACGTACTGGTCGCGGATGGCCATAACGGCGATGATCGACTCGAGAGCGCCGGCGGCCCCGAGCAGGTGGCCGTGCATCGACTTCGTCGACGACATCGGCACCGTCGCGGCCACCTCGCCGAGCGCGGCCTTGATCGCCTTGGTCTCGGCGGAGTCGTTGAGCTGCGTGCCGGTGCCGTGGGCGTTGATGTAGCCGACGTCGGCCGGGCTGGCGTGGGCACGCTCGAGCGCGCGCAGCACGCAGCGGCGCGCGCCGTCGCCGTTGGGCTCGGGGGCGGTGATGTGCGACGCGTCGGCGGTGGCGCCGTAGCCGCTCACCTCGGCGTAGATGTGCGCCCCGCGCCGGCGTGCCGCCTCGCACTCCTCGAGCACGACGATGGCGGCGCCCTCACCCATCACGAATCCGTCGCGGTCGCGGTCGAACGGTCGCGAGGCGCGCTCGGGCTCGTCGTTGCGCGTGGACAGCGCCTGCATGGCGTTGAACGAGCCGACCCCGAGCGCGCACACCGACGCCTCGGTGCCGCCCGCGATGACGGTGGTGGCGTCGCCGCGGCGAATCCACTCCGCCGCCTCACCGATGGCGTGCGCAGCGGAAGCGCACGCGCTGACCACGGCGAAGTTGGGGCCCTTGGCGCCGTGCTCGATGGCGATGACGCCGGCGGGCATGTCGGCGATCATCGAGGGAACGGTGAACGGCGAGACGCGGCGCACTCCCTGCTGGTGCAGGGCGAGCGTGGCCCGCTCCAGCACCTCGAGGCCGCCCGACCCCCGACGCCACCAGCACACCGGCGTCCTCACCGACCGCGGCGATGTCGACGCCCGAATCCGCTACCGCCTCGCGAGCGGCGACGAGCGCGAGCTGCATGCAGCGGCTGCTGCGCCGCGCCTCCTTGACGCCGAGGTGGGCGGCGGCGTCGAAGCCCTTGACCTCCGCGGCGATGCGCGTGGGCAGCGCCGAGGCGTCGAACTGGGTGATCGCGGCGACGCCGCTGGTGCCGTTGCGGCATGCATTCCACGTCGACGCCACGTCGTTGCCGAGCGGGCTGACCGTGCCCATCCCGGTGATGACCACCCGGGTCCGTCCGTTGCCGTTGCTGCCGCTCATTCCTCTCCCGGCTGTTCAGCCGACGCGAGCAGGGGTGCGCCCTGCGAGTGATACCCGCCGTCGACGTGGATCACCTCGCCACTGATCCCACGGGCCATGTCGCTGAGCAGGAACACGGCGGTGTCGGCGACCGGACCGGCGTCGGCTGCATCCCATCCTAGCGGGGCCTGGCCGGACCAGGCGTCCTTGAGCGTGCGAAAGCCGGGGATGGACTTCGCGGCGATGGTCTCGAGCGGGCCGGCGCTGATGGTGTTGACGCGCACGTGGCGGGGCCCGAGGTCGCGGGCCAGGTAGCGGCCGATCGCCTCGAGCGCCGCCTTGGCGGGGCCCATCCAGTCGTAGAGCGGCCACGCCAGGGTGCCGTCGAAGGTGAGCGACACCAGGGCGCCGCCTGTTTGTGGCATCAGTGGCACGAACTCGGCGGCCAGCGTCTTCAGGGAGAAGCTGCTCACCTGCATGCGCCGTGGCCACCGAGGACCACGGCGCCTCCAGGAAGTGACCGCCGAGGCAGTCCTCGGGCGCGAAGCCGATGGCGTGGACGACGCCGTCGAGCGACCCCCAGCGCTCGCGCACCTGGCGCGGCGACGCTGCGCACCTGGTCGACGTCGGTGACGTCCATCTCGAGGACGGCCGGGCTGGGGGTCGAGCCGCTTGGCGCTGCGCTCGGTGAGGCTCATGGCGCGGCCGAACGAGGTGAGCACCACCTCGGCACCCTGCGCGTGGCAGGCCTGCGCGATGGCGAAGGCGATGCTCTTGGGGGTCAGCACCCCGGTGACCAGGATGCGCCTGCCGGCGAGGACGCCCGACGTGCGTGCGGCCACGGCGTCGCTGTTGCTGGTCACCATCCTTCCCTCAGAGTCCGGCGCTACTTCGCGGGTTACGCCGCCCGCGTGATCGAGAGCATGCGCTCGTGCCAGGCGGGCGCGCCGGCAAGGATGTCGCCGGAGCGGAAGACCGCGGCCTCGTCGCCATCCCAGTCGCTCACCACCCCGCCGGCCTCGCGCACCAGCAGGCTGCCGGCGGCGATGTCCCACAGCGCCAGGCCGAGCTCGAAGAAGCCGCACCACACCCCGGAGGCCGCGTACGCGAGGTCGAGGCTGGCGGCGCCGGGGCGGCGCAGGTCCTCGAACCGGTCCATCGCCGCGGTCATGACCGGGAGGTAGCGCGGGCCGGTTCTCGGGCCGGCGGAACGGGAAACCCGTGGCCACCACGCCGGCGCCGTCGGACCCGCGGATGTCGAGGCGACGCCCGGCGGCGTCGAACGCCCCCTCACCGGCGAGAGCGGTCCAGTGGCCGCCGGTGAGCGGGGCTGTCACCACGCCGACGCATGGCAGCCCGTCCTCGACGAGCGCGACCGAGACCCCCACCTCGGGATACCCGCGAAGGAAGTTGGTGGTGCCGTCGAGCGGGTCGATGACCCACATGCGGTCGGTCACCTCTCCGCCCCGCTCCTCGGCGAGCACGTCGATCGACGGCTCTGCGTCGTGGAGCACGGCCACGGCCGCGGCCTCGGCGGCGCGGTCGACCACTGTGACGTAGTCCCCGGCGCCCTTCAACTGAGCCTGCAGCGGAGCCGCGTCGCGCCGCGAGGCACGGATGACGTCGCCCGCCGCCTGGGCGGCGGCGAGCGCCAGCGTGCCCAGTTCACGTCGCGTTCGCACCACTTCAGCCTATCGACTCCGAGCCGCACCCTGACCGCCATGTCAGAGCCCTCGTCACACGCGGCCCCCCAGCCCTGGCCACGCCACATGCCTTGACAGGAATATTCTTGCTCAGGTATATATGGCGTCATGAACGCGACGCTCACCGCGCTGGCCGAGCCGAACCGGCTCCAGATCGTCGACCTCCTGCTCGCCGGGCCCCGGCCCGTGGGCGAGATCGTCGACGAGCTCCACCTGCGCCAGCCACAGGTGTCGAAGCACCTGCGCGTGCTCAGCGACGCCGGGCTTGTGGAGGTTCGCCCCGCCGCCCAGCAGCGCATCTACAGCCTCAAGCCGCAGGCCTTCCAGGAGCTCAATGCCTGGCTCGAGAGGTTCAGCCGGCTGTGGGAGGAGCGTTTGGACCGATTCGACGCAGTTCTGCAGGAGCTGAAGCAACAGGAGGAGACCCATGACGGCGACCAGTGACACCAAGCTCGTGTTGACCCTCCCCTCCGATGTGGAGGTGGTGGGCAGGCGCGCCTTCAATGCGCCACGGGACCTCGTGTTCCGGGCATACAACGACCCGGCCCTGATCCCACGCTGGTGGGGCCCGCGCGGGTACGTCACCGTCGTCGAGACGCAGGACACGCGCGTCGGAGGCAGGTGGCGCTACCTCCACCGTCCGCCCAGCGGGGAGGAGCTCGCATTCAGCGGGGAATATCGTGAGGTTGCGCCGCCGGCCCGCGTGGTCCGCACCTCCAATTTCGAGCCCGTCGGACCAGGCCATGAGGTGCTCGAAACAGTGGAGTTCGAGGAGCTCGAAGGCGACAGCACGAAGATGACCACCTCGATGCTGTTCCTCTCGAAGGAGGACCGCGACGCGATGCTCGAGTCCGGGATGGAGGGCGGCTACTCCGAGAGCCTGGAGCGGCTCGACGAGGTGCTGGAGGAGCTCAAGGCGTCCGCCTGACGGGCGGCCATCACCTACAGTCCGCCGTCGTGCAGGTGGCGTCGCTCGGGTACCGAACCGACCTCGCCATCCTGCGCCTCGGCGGCTCGCGCATCGAGGACCGCGGTGATCACCTCGTCGTCACCAGCGCGCACGCGCCGACGTACTGGTGGGGCAACTTTCTCCTGCTCGACGGCCTCCCTGCTCACGACGCGTGCCAGCACTGGCTCGACCGCTTCGCCAGCGCCTTCCCCGGCGCACAGCACGTCGCCATCGGGTTCGATGGAACAACGGGCGCGCTGTCGGACCTCCTGTGGTTCACCGCTCGCGGTTTCAGCGCCGAAGCGCTGGCGGTGATGACCACGAACACGGTGCGCATGCCCGCACACATGAACCGCGACGCCTCATGTCGCGAACTGCACACCGACGACGACTGGGTGGCGAGCGTGAACCTGCGCGTGCGTTGCGCCGACGGCGAGCGGCACGCCGCGACGTCCCGCGATTTCGACACAGCCCGCGCCCAGACCAACCGCCGCCTCACCGAGTCCGGCCACGGCAAGTGGTTCGGCGCATTCATCGACGACCGGCTCGTGGCCCAGCTCGGGTTGCTCGCGACGGGAGAAGGGCTCGCACGCTTCCAGTCGGTGGAAACCGATCCCGACTTCCGCCGCCGTGGGCTCGCCGCCACCCTCATCCACCACGCGGGTGCCTACGGACTGACAGAGCTCGGAGTGGAAACGCTGGTGATCGTCGCCGACCCGACGTATGCGGCGATCAACCTGTACCGAGCGCTCGGCTTCGAGACGACAGAGACGCAACTCCTCGTGGAACGCGCCCCAACGGCCCGCGATGACTGAAGGGACGTCGGCGAAGGGACGTCTCCGCAGAGCGAGTTCTGCAGCGGGCCGAGGACCGGAGAACTCTCCAGGGGAGAGTTCGCAGGGACGCCAATGCCCGCGAAGCTTGTCTGAGCGCTAGGAGATGTCCCTTCGCCGACGTCCCGGCTTGCTGGCTACAGCGCCTGCTTGTGCAGCTGCAGGATCGGCGCCACCGCGGGCTGTGGTGGCAGCGCGAGCAGGGCCAGGTCGACGCCACCGGCGGCGAGCATGCGCTCGATCGCCTCGGGCTTGACCGGGTGCGACAGGTGATAGCCCTGGCCGAGATGACAGCCGAGCTCGCGCAGGGTGATCAGCTGCTCGGTGGTCTCGATGCCCTCGGCGATCATGGTGAGGCGAAGCGCGTTGCCGATACCAACGATGGCGCGCGCGAAGTCGCCCTTGTCCTCGGTGTTGTGGAGGTCGTCGACGAATGGCTTGGCGATCTTCAGGATGTCGACTGGGAGCCGGCGCAGGTAGCTCAGCGACGAGTAGCCGGTGCCGAAGTCGTCGATGGCGATGCGGATGCCGGTGCGCTTGAGCGCCTCGAGCTTGGCGATGCTGGCGGGCGCGTTGGCGTCGTCGAGAACCATGCTCTCGGTGAGCTCGAGCACAAGCGCAGATGGTGGCAGTCCCGACTCGGTGACCACCGCGAGCACCTCCTCGACGAAGCCTGGCTGCTGCAGCTGGCGCGCCGAGATGTTGACGCTGACCCACAGTGGCTGTGACGTGGGGTAGCGCTGGCGCCAGTCGAGCGTCTCAGCGCAGGCCTTGCGCAGGACGCGCGTGCCGAGCGCGAGGATCACGCCGGTCTCCTCGGCGGCGCTGATGAAGTCGTCGGGCGCGACCATGCCGCGGGTGGGATGGCGCCAGCGCACCAGCGCCTCGATGGCGGTGAGACGGCCGTCGGACATGTCGAAGATGGGCTGGTAGTGCACGCCGAACTCGTCGGCGGCGATGGCGCGCTCGAGGTCGGCGCGGAGGCGGTGGCGGGCGACGATCTCGGCCTCCATGCCGGAGACGAAGAGCACGTGGCGGTGCTTGCCCGCTCCCTTGGCCGCGTACATGGCGACGTCGGCGTGCCGCATCAGCCGGCTGGCGCTGTCGGTGGCGTCGTCGGACACGGCGACCCCGATGGACGCGTGAACGGTGACCGTCTGGCCGGCGATCGCGAAGGGCTCGACCAGGGCCGCGAAGATGCGCTCCGCGACCGCCTCGGCCTCCATGGGGTCGTCGATGTCCTCGATGAGCACGGCGAACTCGTCTCCGCCGAGCCGGGCGGCCGTGTCCGGCCGGCGCAGCGAGGTGCGCAAACGCTCGGCGACACCGATGAGCAGCTGGTCGCCGGCGGAGTGGCCGAGGGTGTCGTTGACGGCCTTGAAGTCGTCGAGGTCGATGAACAGCACGGCGACCGGCTTGCCGGTACGGCTCCGGCGCAACAGGGCGTGGTCGATGCGGTCGCTGAACAGCGAGCGGTTGGCGAGGTCGGTGAGCGAATCGTGGAATGCCTGATGCGACAGCTGTTCCTGCAGGTCGGTGAGGCGCGCGATCGACTGCTCGAGGTGACCGTTCTCCAGCGTCGAGCTGGTCTGGATGGCGAGCGACTGGAACAGGTGCAGGTCGCGTTGGTCGAAGCTGCGCGCGGTGATGTGGCTGCCCACCATGAGGCTGCCGATCAGCCGCGAGCGTCCGCGCAGCAGCGCGACCATGGCGTGGTCGACGTGGCGCCGGCTGAGCACGTCGCGCGAGGTCGGCGACGCGCTGCTGCGGTCGAGGATCACACCGTCGGAGTCGGCCTCGAGGATGTCATCGAGGTCGTTGAGGTCGATGGGCACCATCACCTCGGTGCCGTCGGCGCCGCCCGAGCGCACCGTGGTTCGGTACGCCTTCTCCCCCGGGGATGACGGGTAGATGGTGAGCTGCGCGATCTCCGCCTCGAACATCTCGCGGGCACGGCCGATCAGCCCGACCAGAGCGTTCTCCAGCTCAGTGGAGTGGCTCAGCGCCTCGTCGGCGCCGCGCAGGAATTCTGCGACACGTCGCTCGCGCCGCTCGACCAGGAGCGCACGGTAGCCGCCCAGCAGAACGACGCCGAAGACCGCGACGAGGGCGACCCCCTTGGGGTCGAAGAGCAGCATCTCGGTGGCGATCAGTCCGTACGCCGCCGCCACGGCGGTGCCGATCCCGGTCAGGGCCATGTTCTGCAGCGCCAGGTCCCCGGGGACCACGCCGTCGTTGAGGCCGAGCGCGATGATGTTCGTGAGGCTGGTCAGCATGAGCACCATGGCGACCGTGAGCACAGCTCCATAGGCGCTGGTGCCGAGGTTGCCCGACGCGACGCCGCCGACAGTGGCGTGGAAGGTCAGGGTCGCCAGGGCGGAGAAGAAGCAGAACTGGGCGATGCTCAGCGTGGTCTCGGGACGGCGGATGTCACCGCGGCTGACCGCGGCGGCGACCGCCCCCGCGAGGTAGCCGGCGATGATCGCCCAGCTCGGGGCGAAGAACAGGGATATCACCAGGGGAGCGGCCGACATCCCCAGCGGCGACGTGCTGCGCCGCGGGGCGACAGCGATCGGCCAGCGCTCGGTGATGAAGAAGAGCGCCGCCACGCCCCACACCGGAAGGTCGTAGCGGGTCGACACCACCGGCAGCGGCAGCAGCATCTTGATCCACACCGCCACCGCGGGCACCATCAGCACCGTCGCGAAGAGTCGGAGTCGCACGGTGGGGCCGAACAGTGGGCCGTCCGGCGGCGACGCCTCGGCGGGCGTGGACGGGACGACCGGCTGCGCTGACACGAGGCTCACAGAACTCCTTCTTCGGGGGACCCTTTCGCCATTCTCGGCAGCGCCTCCCCCAGGCTCGTCACAGCGTGGTTACTGTTTGACGATCGAGGGCGACGGTGTCCCTACACCGGAGGGCGAATGGCCGCGGAGATCCTGGTCGGCACCTGCAACTGGGCCGATCACAAGGAGTTCTACCCACCCGAGCTCGAGCGCGGACGGCGCCAGCGCGAGAAGCTCGACTACTACGCGCGGTTCTTCCCGATGGTGGAGATCGACACGAGCTTCTACGGCATCCCCAAGCCGGAGGTGGTCGACAGCTGGATCGGCCGCACGCCAGACCGCTTTCGTTTCAACATCAAGGCCTTCCGCAGCCTGACCCGGCACGAGCGCGAGGCCGGCCGGCCGCGACCGCCGACAGACGACGAGGTGCGTGATTTCCTGGCCGCGCTGTCACCGCTGCGCGACAGCGGACGGCTCGGCGCGGTGCACTACCAGTTTCCTCCGTGGTTCACCAATCGCCCCGAGGCACGCGACGTGCTGCTGGAGACTCGGGACCGCCACCCCGACGACATCGTCGCCATCGAGTTCCGCCACCGCAGCTGGTTCGACAACGACGCATGGCCGGCGACGGAGGACCTGCTGCGCGAGCTCGACTGCGTCTACGTCGGCGTCGACGCACCGCAGCTCGGCAGCGGCACCGCGCCCCCGATCCTGGCGATCACGTCGCCGAAGCTGTGCATCGCACGCTTCCACGGCCGCAATCGCAAGACGTGGTACCGGCCGGACGGCCCCACCAGCGACTACCGGTTCAACTACCTGTACACGCCGCGCGAGCTCGAGGAGTGGGTCCCGGCGATCCGCGAGGCTTCGGACCGCGGCACGCCGGTGCACGTGCTGCTCAACAACAACCGCAGCAACTACGCGGTGGTCAACGCGTTCGACTTCGGGCACCTCCTCGACCTGCCCCTGCCCCGCCCGCCGGAGCCGATCATCGAACGGATGGTGGAGCGGGACGGTGCTGCTCCCGGCTGGGTGAGGGAGGCGCCACCGCCACCTGCGCCGGAGTCATCGGAACCGGCGTCCGGTCAGGCCACCCTCGATCTCGGCGCCTGACCCGGCCGCCCCTTCCGTCGCGGGCCGATTTGCGCCACAATTGCGGTTGACCGCTGGTGTTTCCGCAGCCGGTTCGCTGCACGAGCAGGCGATCGCCTTCGCCCGCCGTCCACCGGCTCATCGGCTTTCGCAGGAGGGTTCTCGCAATGGCAATGGCGTCCCCCCGACGCAATGACGGCGCGCGCCGTCCAGCGCCCAGCGGCATGGTCCTGCGCAACGACAACGACACCCACGAGGTGGAGGTGGCCAAGGCCCTGAACCAGTGGGCGGTGACCGTCACCGCCCTGGCCGACAACCGGCTGATCTGCCAGGACTTCTTCGCCCGCCGCTGGGAGGCCGTGGCCCGCGCCGAGGACTTCGTGCGCCTTCTCAACCGGACCGAGCCACCTCCAGGCTGGTGAGCTCGGCCGCTCCGGGCGACAACGCGAACGCCGCGCTGCCCAAGCGCATCCGCCACCACTACCTCTACAGCTTCCAGGACGCCCGGCGCGAGCGGCTCTTCCTCTCGTCAATCGGCTTCGACCTCGGCGCGATCTCGGCGCGGGTGATCACCCACATGATCCGCCGGGGCATCGGGCCCTTCCACAACCTCTCGCGCAACGGCCGCCACCTCCACCACCTGGTCTTCGGGATCGGTGGCCTGCTCGCCACCGGTTACCTCTGGCTGGTCATCGCCGACGACGCCGAGCAGCAGCTCCCCATCCATCGGGCCACGGCCTTCGTGTACGGGATCGGCTCTGCGCTGACGCTCGACGAGTTCGCGCTCTGGCTCGACCTCGAGGACGTCTATTGGACCGAGCAGGGCAAGGTCAGCGTCCAGGCCCTGATGATCTTCGGAGGGCTGCTCTCCATCGGGGTCTGGGGCGGGCCCTTCCTCAAGGACATCGTCAAGGAGATGGCGCCGAAGAAGGCACCGTAAGGCACGGGGAGTTCGCTCGGGCACATCTCCTTGCTGCTCAGACAAGCTTCGGCGCCGTTGGCGGCGCAGACGAACGCTATTCGCGTCCGTCTGGGCCTCGGGCGCCTGCAGAACTCGCGCTGCGGAGATGTGCCCGAGCGAACTCCCTACCGAATGCGGATCTTCGACGGACAGCTTCGTCGCTGCCTTGAGGGCTCTCTTGGCTGGGGCGTCGCTCGCAACGTGTTTCGGTTGCTTGACATCGTCCCCTGCGGCCTCGACGCTGTCGCGTCGTGCGATTTCGGCTCCGTCCGCGGCCATTCAGTCGGCCATGCTTCCTCTTGGTCTTTCCCCTCTGCGCTGCGGCGCTCGTCGCGTGCAACTCGGTCAACCCACCCGGCGGCGGGGCCTCACCGACCGGTGGAATCACCATCGTGCCGGGCCGGCTGTCCCCCTCGGAATTCGCGTCCCTCTTTGACGGCATGCACATCTGCCTGGCGACCGCGACTCCGCATGGGAACCAGCTGGCGTCCTGCGCACCCGTCAGCGAGGCCCCTGCTCAGAGCCTGCCGGCGTTTGCAACGCTCACGCCCTGAGCCGAGCGACGACTGTCCTCATCGCCGAGTTGCTCCGAGCGCTCTGAGCCGCGATCGACCGCGCGCCGGCGAAGCCTGTGTCAGCGCTGGGGAGTGTCGCCGCCCGGCTTCTCGGCGACTTCCCGTCCTTCGCTGACCGGGTCCTCAGTGGGCTGCCCAGCAGCCATCTCGCGGGGGAACTCGACGGTGCAGACGACGAATGCGCCGTCCCTCCAGATCGTGAGGATCATGGTGTCGCCGGGGTGGCGGGCCGCCACCGCGGTGCGGAACTGGTCGGCGCCGCCGGTCAGGGTGTAGCCGCCTATGGCGGTGATCACATCCCCGGTGCGCACTCCCGCCTCGGCGGCGGGCGAGCCCTCATGGACGGGGCCGACCTCGACGCCGAAGGCCGCTGCCAGACCGCGGTCCCTGGCGATGTCGACGGTCACGGCACGAACCGCGGCCCCGAACGAGACGCCGGGGCCCTCCTCCTCGGGGCGCGGGAGGAAGCGGGCCAGCTGGACGGGGTCGAAGCCCACGATCATCCGCTCGTCGATGACCAGCGCCGGCACCGCCACCCGGCCGAGTCGCCCGAAGAGGATCGCGCTCGCCGACGGATCGGTGGTGACGTCGCGCGTGGTGTAGGCGAGGCCGCGCTGGTCGAGGTAGCGGAGCATGGCCTCGGACTGCGCGTCCCCGCCCCGGATGAAGACGGTGATCTGGCCGGCCATGTCAGCCCGTGGCCGCAGGAGGCAGCTCGACGGGAGCGGCACCGCCTTCACCGCCCGTCTGGCCACCCTGGCCGCCTCCGCCACCGCGGCGACGGCGGCGGCGGCGGGGCCGGAAGCTCTGCGTCTCCCCACCGGGGGCGAAGTGCAGCGCGCCCTGGCCGGTCGAGCCGTCGGCGATGGCCGCCGGAGCCCCTTCGGCGCCCGGGACACCGGCGCCCGTCCCCCGGCCACGACGGCGACGGCGGCGGCGGCGGCGGATCGGCTCGCCGTCTGGACCGAGCTGGGGTGGTCCGGCCTCCGCAGCAGCAGCCTGGCCGGGGTCGCCGGCCACCTGCGGCACGCCCGCGCCCACGCCTTGACCACGGCGGCGGCGGCGGCGGCGCCGCCGGGCGGGGCCCTCCTCGCCCTCCACGGCGGGCAGCGGCTGGCCGTCCTCGCCGAGACGTGGCTGCGCAGGGGCGCCCCCGCGGCGGCGCTGGCGCTGCGGCTTGCCCGGGCTGACGATGTCGAGCGCACTGAGCCAGCCGCCGGTGGAGCGGGCGGCCTCGACGAGCTCGCCGTACATCGACTCCTCGCCGGCGCGAAGTGTGGCGCTGTCGCCGATGCACGCGACGAGGTGCTTGGCGCGTGAGATGGCCACGTTGAGCCGGTTGGGGACGCGCAGGAAACCGATGCGACCGCGCTCGTTGGAGCGCACCAGCGAGATGACGACCATGTCCTCCTCGCGGCCCTCGAAGGAGTCGACCGTGTCGATCTTCACCGGCCGCTTGAAGCGGCGCCGGCCGAGCGCCTGGCGTAGTCGCTCCACCTGCTCGGCGTACATCGCGATCACCGCCATGCTCATCTCGCGCGGCGCGCGCTCGTCGAGCAGGCGCACCACCTGCGCGGCGACGCGAACCTCGGCCTCGTTGCGCAGCGCGCCACCCGGACCGCGGCGCTCGCGGCCGCCGCGCATTCCCTCGGTGTCGACGAAGTGCAGCGCCACCGGGAACGGTGTGCGGGTGACGTACGAGTACGCCTGCACCTCGGGCGCGTCCTGGAGCTGGCCGTCGTAGCTCGCCGCCGAGACATACGCGGCGATGTCGGGATGCATGCGGTGCTGGATGGTGAGCAGGCAGCGTGCCGACTCGGGCAGGCCACCCTCCCACGCCTGCTCGAAGAGGCTTCTGTTGACAAGGGTTTCCAGCGCCTCGTCGCTCTCGACGATGCCGTAGAGCGCGTCGTCCTCGACCGGGGGCAGCTGCTTGTGGTCGCCCGACCAGCGCCAGCGCCGAACCGAGGCGCAGCGCGGGCAGCGCCTCGTCGACACGAGCCTTGTTGGCCTCGTCGAGGATGACGATGTCGAAGTTCATGTCGGTGATCGCCGACGTCGCGGCGGTCGCGCAGGTGGCGAAGTAGCAGTTGGCCTCGAGCAGTCGCGGGTCGTCCTCGTCGTCGCAGCGGAAGCGCTCGACGGTGGGGTGCACGCGCTCGGCGCGGGCCACGCGCACCGCGCGCATCCCCGGCGTTCCGGCGAGCCGCTCGAGCGCGTTGTCGACGGCGAGGTTGCTGTGCGAGGTCACCAGGATGCGCTCGTCCGGGTTGGCGGCGAGGCGGCGCTTGATGGCCTCGACGATGACCGTCGTCTTGCCGGTGCCCGGCGGGCCCCTGGATGAACACCGCCTCGCCGGCGGCGAGCGAGCCGAGCAGCGCGACGGCGCGGTCCTGCGGAGGGTTGGCCATCATCCCCTCGGTCAGCCACTCGTGCGCGTTCTCGTCCTCGGTGTACAGCGGCGCGGTCACCCACTGCGGGGACACCATCAGCTGGGCGAGCAGGCCCACCCCGAAGTCGCGCGTGGCGATCGCCGCCAGCACGCTGCGCTTGGCCTGGTACAGCGCCTTGTTGAACGACGGGGTGATCGTGCCCTCGCTGCCGGCGTGCTCGAAGGTGCGGCAGGTGACCTCGACGGTGTGCCGGTGGTGGTCGATGCGCGAGACGCGGCCGACGAAGTTGGGCTCGTCCTCGGGCTCGACGAGCACCGCCGCGTCCGGGGTGAGGTTGATCTGCTCGCTCTCGGGGACGGTGAACTCCACCTTGCCGACCTCGGGCTGGCGGCGGTCGGCGTCGGTGAACTCGTGGCCGCACGACGGGCAGCGCTCGTGGTCGGCGGGACGCCACAGCGCCCGGCAGCGCTTGCAGCGCCAGTACTCCTTGGCCGCGATGAAGTGGGTGCGCTGGGTGGCGGCGCGGCCGCGCTCGGCCTTCTCGAGGCTGTCGACGAGCTTCAGCGCCGCGTACAGCTCCGCGGACTTCGCGGCCGCGGCGCTGGCCGCGCGCCAGTCGAGGAGGCGGCGGGTGTCGCTGGCCACGCCGTTGGCGGCGGTGACGATCGGGGTGCGCGCGGTGACGGTCAGCACCTTGCTGCCGTCGGGGTGGTCCATCGCCGGCCGCATCGACAGCACGCGCAGGGCGAGGTGGTCGGGGTCGTGGTCCGGCGACTCCTGGGGGACGCACTCCAGGGTCAGGTCGGGCAGCGCCACGCGCAACTGCGGTGGCTCCTCGTCGCCGAAGGACACGGTGAGGTGACCGACCTCGCTGATCCTCTGGGCGAAGAGGTCGCGCGGGTCGGCGTCCTTCGCATCCCCGTCCGCGAGCGTGGTGAGCACCACCATGGCGTCACTGCCGTCGGGCACGATGAGATGGAGACGGTCGAGAGCGAGGTCCGGGGATATCAGTCGGACGGTCAAACCTCGAACGCCGGTGGGGTGCAGTCCCCCGGCGTCATGCATCCGGTTCGGGATGGATTCGGGCGTCAGCGCAAGCAGCGACACTGCTCTGACGGCGTGGCGGCCGCACTGGCCGCGCAGCGGTTCCCGAAGGCTCCCGCGTGCCCTGACTATAGCGCAGTGAACTGCACTTGCAACACACGCGGCGTTGACGGCCGCGCCACGCTCAGTGGCGAACCGGTTCCGCCGCCGCGACCGCCGCGCCGGCTCCGTACCAGCGCGCCAGGGTGGCGAAGTGGTCGCGGAGCAGGAGCTGGTGGGCCCCGGGGATGACCAGCACCTCGGCGTGCGGCAGCACCTGGCGCCAGCGCTCGAGGTTGTCCGGCCCGACGGTGGTGTCCTCGTCGGAGTAGAGGAGCAGCTGGGGGCGTCCGCGCAGGGCATCGTCGAGGCCGCGCGAACTCGTCGGCCACGGTCGGGTCCCAGATCAGCGCGTTCGAGGTCGCCTGGTAGCTGTCGACCGTGTGGCGCAGGTAGTCGGCGATCACCTCGCGCGGGAAGACCGGCGAGCGCACCAGCGGCGACACCAGCGGCAGCACCCGCTGGAGGGTGCGGTAGACGGATGCGCCCGGCAACGCCGCGCGGCACCCCGTACGGGCGCATCTGGCGGCGCGGGAATGGCGACGCGATCAGCGCCAGCGACGCGACGCGGCTCGGGGTGGCGCGCGGCGAACAGCGCGGCGAGGATCCCGCCCATGGAGTGGCCGGCGACGTCGACGCGGCCGTCCACTGACAGGGCCGTCGAGCAGGCCCTCGATGCTGGCGACGTGGAAGTCGCGGGTGTAGTCGAGGCGCGGCTTGTCGGACCGGCCGAAGCCGGCCAGGTCGGGGGCGATCAGGGTGCGCGTGCCGGCGAGGAGGCGGGGCGATGCCCGCCCAGTAGCGGCCGCTGCCACCGAGCCCGTGGAGGAGCAGCAGCGGCGGCCCGGTCCCCGCCACCTGCACGGAGAGCCGGCCCCAGCCGAGCGGCGACGGTGCGGCGCTCGCCAGGTGTCGGTCATCGCGCGATCGTGGCACAGGGGCGTGCGCACCGAACCGTCGCGCACACGGCGCGGTACGGCGGGCGCCGACTGATCCGCGCGTGGCGCTGTCACGGTGTATGTGCAGGTGTGAAGGTCGCCGTCGTCGGTGCGGGTGTGTCGGGGCTGGTCGCCGCCTACCTGCTCCACCGCGACCACGACGTCACCGTCTTCGAGGCCGGCGAGTACGCCGGCGGCCACGTCAACACCATCCCCGTCGACGTCGAGAGCGGCCGCTACGAGGTGGACACCGGGCTTCATCGTCTTCAACGAGCACAACTACCCCAACTTCCGCCGCCTGCTGCGGCGGCTGCGCATCGGCGAGCAGGCCTCCGACATGAGCTTCAGCGTCAGCTCGCGCCACGACGACTTCGAGTACGCCAGCCAGGGTGCCAACGCCATCTTCGCCAAGCGCTCCCACCTGGTGCGGCCGCGCTTCTACCGGATGCTCGCCGAGAAGGTGCGCTTCCACCGCGAGGCCCGGCGGCCTGCTCGAGCAGCTCGGCGACGGCCCCACCCTCGGCGAGTTCCTCGACGCGCGGCGCTACTCGCGCACCTTCATCGACCGGCTCATCGTCCCCCAGGTGGCGGCGGTGTGGTCGGCGCCGGAGGAGGAGGCGCGCGCCTTTCCCGCCAAGTACCTGGCCCGCTTCCTCGACAACCACGGGCTGCTCCAGGTGGGCAACCATCCCGCGCTGGTCGACGGTGCCCGGTGGCTCGGCGCGGTACGTCGAGGCGATGACGCGCACCTTCAGGCGCAAGGTGCGCCTGCAGGCGCCGGTGGTGTCGATCCGCGCGCGACGAGGACTCCGTCGAGATCCGCCAGCGCAACAGCGAGCCGGAGACCTTCGACAGGGTCATCGTCGCCACCCACTCCGACCAGGCGCTGCGCATGCTCAGCGACGCCACGCCGCGCGAGCGCGAGCTGCTCAGCGCCTTCGAGTACCAGACCAACGAGGTGGCGCTTCACACCGACGCGCGCGTGCTGCCGCGGCGCCGCCGCGCGTGGGCGAGCTGGAACTACCAGGTGGTGGACCAGGCCACCGGCAGCAGCGCGGTGACGTACCACATGAACCGTCTGCAGTCGATCGACTCACCAGAGCAGTTCTGCGTCACGCTCAACAACCTCGAGGGCATCGACAGCACCAAGATCGTGCGCCGGCTGCGCTACCAGCATCCCGTCTTCACGCACCGCAGCGTCAGCGCGCAGGACCGGCACGAGATCGGTTCTCGGCGCCAATCGCACCTATTTCTGCGGCGCATACTGGGGCTATGGGTTCCACGAGGATGGCGTGGACTCCGCGCTGCGCGTCGCCGCGCACTTCGGTGTCGGGCTCTCGTGACGCTGCATAGCTGCATCTACGAGGGCTCGGTGCACCACCGCCGCCGCACCCCCGTGCGAGCACGCGTTCCGCTACTCCGTGTTCATGCTCTACCTCGACCTCGACGAGATCGACGACGTCTTCGCGCACCGGCTGCTGTGGTCGACGCGACGGCCGGCGTTCGCGCGCTGGCGGCGCAGCGACTACCCGGGCGACCCGGCGCAACCGCTCGACACGTGGGTGCGCGACCTCGTCGCCGAGCGCACCGGCAGCCGGCCCACCGGCCCGGTGCGGCTGCTCACCCACCTCCGCTACGGCGGCCGCGGCTTCAACCCCATCTCCGTCTACTACTGCTTCGCCGATGACGGGCGAGACGCTGGAGTGGGCGGTGCTCGAGGTGACCAGCACGCCGTGGCGTGAGCGCACCCACTACGTGCTCGACGTGCGCGGCGAGGAGCGTGTCCACGCCGGCCGCCTCGGCCAAGTCGCTGCACGTGTCGCCGTTCCTGCCCATGGCGCTCGAGTACCGCTGGCGGCTGAGCCGGCCGGGCGCCAGCGTGGCCGTGGCGATCGACGTCGCCGATGGCGAGCGGACCGATCCTCCAGACCGGCGTGGCGATGCGCCGCCGCCCGCTCACCGCGCGCGACCATGGCCCGGCTCCTGCTCAGCCACCCGCCGATGTCGCTGCGCGTGCTCGGCGGCATCTACTGGCAGGCATTTCGCCTGTGGCGCAAGCGAGTTCCCTACCATCCTCATCCTCACCATCTCGCCGAGGAGCACCTCGCCGCATGACAGCGGTCGCGCCCAGCCTGCGTCCCGTCCCCACCCTGCGCGAGCTCCCGCGCGTCGACGCCCTGGTGCGCTCCGTGGCGCTGCGCGTGTTCTCACCCACATCCGCAACGGCGAGCTGGTGATCGTCGAGGACGGCGGGGTGCGGCACCGCTTCGGGTCGACGGCGGCGTTCCCGGTGCGAGCGGTGATGCGCGTGCACCGCGCCAGCTTCTACCGCTCGCTGCTGCGCGGCAGCATCGGCGCGGCGCGCAGCTACGCCGAGGGCGCCTGGGACTGCGACGACCTCGTCGCGCTGGTGCGCCTGGCCATCCGCAACCTCGACACCCTCGACCGCGTCCAGGCCGCCGTCGCCCCGGTGCTGCGCCCGTTCCGCACCGCCGGCGAGTGGCTGCACCGCAACACCCGCGCGCGCAGCCGGGAGAACATCGCCCAGCACTACGACATCGGCAACGACCTCTTCGAGCTGATGCTCGACGACACCATGTCGTACTCCAACGGCATCTTCGAGACCGCGCAGGCCAGCCTCCACGACGCGTCCATCGCCAAGATGGACCGGCTCTGCCGCAAGCTGCAGCTGGGCCCATCCGACCACCTCGTGGAGATCGGCAGCGGCTGGGGGGCGCTGGCGGTGTACGCGGCGCAGAGGTATGGCTGCCGGGTCACCACCACCACCATCAGCAGCGAGCAGCACCGGCTGGCCACCGAGCGGGTCCGCCGGCACGGTCTCGAGGACCGCGTCGACGGTGCTCCTCGAGGACTACCGCGACCTCCGCGGCAGCTTCACCAAGCTGGTGTCGGTGGAGATGATCGAGGCGATCGGCTGGCAGTACTTCGACACCTACTTCGCGGTGTGCAGCCGCCTGCTCACGCCCGACGGGCTGGCGGCGATCCAGGCGATCTGCCAGCCCCACCGCGCGTTCCTGGCCACGCGCGGCTCCGCCAGCTTCATCAAGGCCCAGATCTTCCCTGGCGGGCATCTGCCCGTCGGTGCAGTCGCTGCTCGACGCGGCCGACGCCACCGGCGACCTCCACCTGGTCGACCTCGAGGACATCACCGCCAGCTACCCGCTGACCCTGGCCGCCTGGCGGGCCAACTTCCTGGCCAACGCCAGCCGCCTCCACCCCCGCTTCGACGAGCGCTTCCGCCGCTTCTGGGTGCTGTACCTCAGCCTCTGCGAGGCCGGCTTCACCGAGCGGCGCATCACCGACGTGCAGCTGCTGTTCGCCAAGTCCGCCTTCCCAGCCGATCGCCTGCCCCGGTGGAGCGGTCCCGAGCCGCCCGCGGCCGTCACCTCCACGCCGGCGGCGGCGAGGGCTCACGAGGCCGCGCTGCACTAGGATCAGCAGATGGCTGAACAAGGCGGGGGCGTCGACCTCAGCGGGCTGCACCGCGAGCTCGACAGCCTCAAGAACCAACTCTGCCGCTGCCAGCACCAGGGCACGTGCCTGGCCTGCCGCGGCTTCGAGATCCTCCGCGAGCAGTCGCAGACGGTGGTGGCCGCGTCGAGCCAGCCGGTGCTCATGCAGGTCGCCCAGGAGGCCGCCGTCAAGGACCTCATCGGCCAGCTCGGCGGCGTCCAGGAGAAGCTCGCCGGCGACCCCCAGATCCAGGAGCTGCTGATGCGCATGATGGACCGCGTCCAGGAGGACCTCGGCGGCCCCGACGAGCTGGCCAAGCTGTTCAGCGGCCTGGGCTTCCCGATGCCCGGCGACGGCACCGAGGGCGGCGGGCAGATCCCCGGCTTCGGCAGCGCGCCGCCCGCCAAGGGGGCCAGCGAGTCCTACGACGACCGGCCCCGGCCAGCCGGCGGCGGCGACCACCCCGATCAGCCCCCGCCGCCCGACGAGGGCTGGCGACGCGCCGGCCCGCCGGCGTCTAGGAGGAGACCCATGCCGACCCGCCTGCGTCGAAGCGTGCTCGCCTGCCCGGGCAGCAACCCGAGGATGATGGAGAAGGCGGCGGCCTCCGCGGCCGACGAGGTGTTCCTCGACCTCGAGGACGCCTGCGCGCCGCTCGAGAAGCCGGCCGCGCGCGGCAAGGTGGTCGAGGCGCTGCGCACCCACGACTGGCAGGGCAAGGTGCGCGTGGTGCGCATCAACCAGGTGAGCAGCCAGTTCGCGCTCGACGACATCCGCGAGGTGGTCACCGGCGCCGGCGACGTGCTCGACTGCGTGATGGTGCCCAAGGTGCAGAACGCCGGCGACATCGCGTTCGTCGACCGCGCGCTGGGCAGCCTCGAGCAGACGCTCGGCTACGAGCCGGGCCGCATCGGCATCGAGGCCCAGGTGGAGGACGCGCTCGGGCTCATGAACGCCGAGGAGATCGCCTTCGCCAGCAAGCGGATCGAGACGATCACCTACGGGCCGGCCGACTTCTCGGCCAACATGCAGCTGCCCTCGCTGACCGTCGCCAACACCTACAACTACCCGGGCGACATCTTCCACTACGTGCTCTTCAAGCTCGCCGTCGCCGCGCGTGCCGCCGGCATCCAGGTGATCGACGGCCCCTACCTGCTGATCCGCGACATCGACGGCTTCCGCGAGGCCGCCGGCCGCGCCGCCGCCCTCGGCTACGACGGCAAGTGGGTGCTCCACCCCGGCCAGATCGAGCCCGCCAACGAGGTCTTCACCCCGAGCCAGCAGGACTTCGACAAGGCCGTGCAGATCCTCGAGGCCTACCGCCACGCCACCGAGGTGGAACGCCGCGGCGCCGTCATGCTCGGCGACGAGATGATCGACGAGGCCTCGCGGAAGATGGCGCTGCAGTTCGAGATGCGCGGGCGAGCCGCTGGGCTGACGCCTTCACCGCGCGCGGAGGCCGTCGAAGCCAGCGCGTAGCTGGTGCCACTGAAGCCGGAGAGGGGACGGCGCCGCTGCGTTGCGCAGCTCGCGTTCGCTTCGGGAGCCCCCGGGCCTTTCGGCCCGGTCGGTCTCCCTCGCTGCTTCGCGATGCTTCACTTCGCGGCGCCGTCCCCTCTCCTCTTGTTCGTCCCACTGCCTTGCCGGCACGACGGCGTCAGCGCGCCGTGGCGTCAGGACGGCTCGCTTGTGGCGAAGAGGCCGGGAGCTCGTTGCTCCCGGCCTCTCCTGGCTCCCTTCCTGTTGCTGTCTGTCAGATCTCCTCGCGGCGGATTCGCGAGAGGCCGAGGAAGGCCAGCCCGACCAGGACGAGGATCGCTGCTGTGCCGATCGCCAGGTTGGCGCCGGTGCCCGGCGTCGAGGTGGTGAGGGCGAGCACCCCGCCCGGGGTCGCGGTTGTCTTGACCGCCTGCACGCCGCCGGTCGGTGCCGACGGGGTTGGGGTGGTCACTGTTGTGTGCGGGGTTGGGGTCGGGGTTGCGGTGGGTGTGCTGGTCGGCGTTGGGGTGGGCGTGCTGGTTGGCGTCGGGGTCGGCGTCGGGGTGCTGGTGGTGGCGCTGCACGAGGTGGTGCCGCCGTTGTCGGCGCTGATCAGCCGGTTCTCGTAGTCGGTGCCCGGCGTCGAGCCGAGCGTGGTCAGGACTGCGCCATGGACGAAGTCGACCTGGTACATGCAGGTGGGCAGGGTGACGGCCAGCGAGTGCACGCCGCCGGTGAAGGTGCCCGTCTGCGAATCGAACAGCACCTGCTGCGGCGCGCTCTGGCGGGTGAAGTACGGCAGCGGCGCCTTGTAGGAGGCGAGGCTCAGCTGCATCGAGCAGTTCGCCGGCACGGTGAAGGTGGCCTTGACGGTCTCACCGGAGCCGCCGTGGCCGCGCAGGTCGGTCACCGTGGTGGTGCCGCCGAGGAGGTAGCTGACGTTGGCGAGCTGCGGGTTGCTGGTGGCGCAGACGTGGCTGCTGCCGCCGGTGCCGCTGCTGCTGCAGGACTTGCTGCCCCCGTTGGCGGCGGAGATGAGCCTGCCCTGGGCGCCGTAGAAGTTGTTCGAGCCGTCAGGCCCGAGGTGCTGGATGACCGCGCCGCGGACGAAGTCCACCTGGAAGTAGCACGGCGGGACGTCGACGGCCAGCGAGTGGGCGCCGGCGCTGAAGGTGGCGTCCTTGGAATCGAACACCGTCTGCTGCGAGGCGGTCTTGGCGTCGAAGGAGCTCGACGGGGCCTGGTAGGAGACCAGCGAGACCTCGACGCTGCAGCTCGCCGGGACCGTGAAGCTGGCGACCACGTGGTCGGGCGAGGCGACCTTCCCGCTCAGCGAGGACGCGCGTGCCCTGGTTGGTGGTGAACCTGACGTCCTGGATGAGCTGGTTGCCGGACTGCTGGCAGCTCGCGCTCGAGTGTGTGGTCGACTCCGTGCCCCCGCCGCCGCCCTGCTGCTCACAGGCGAGCGCTCCGCTCGCGAGGGCTCCCATCATCAGCGACGCTGAGAATCCCGCCGCTGCGACTTTGAGTGGTCCGGTCATTCCTGTGTGCTCCTCTATGTCTGATGATTTGTCATGGCCTGAACGCGTCAAGCGCAGCTAACGTAGCACGGTCTGTTACATGCTTTACAGGTCTTGCGCGTTCGTTACAGGTTTGTCGGAGGTGCCTGGCCCGGTGTGACGGGCGAAGAATCGCCGCCACCGGATGTGACGAAGCCGGGCCGGTCCGCTCTTCCGCGGCGCTACCCTTGGCCGCCGCGATGACCGCGATCAGGACCGACGGCTACACCGTGATCCGCGGGGCGCTCGACGGCGCACACCGTGGCCGCGCTGCGCAACTCCATCGAGTCGGCGGTGGCCAGCGCAGCGGCCGGGGTCGACGTGCGTGCCGGCACGGTCTGGATCAAGGACGCCGCGGTGCTCGGCGACCGCATCGAGACCCTGCGGACCGCGCCACCGGTGGTCGAGGCGGTGGCGGAGCTGCTCGGCCCGGGCCCGCTGCCGGTGGGCGCGCTGATGCGCAACCCGGTCGGGCCCACCGCCCAGCAGGCGCTCCACGTCGACTGGGCGGGGCCGGTGGCTCCCGGCCACGACCAGCAGGCGCAGGCGATGTTCTTCCTCGACGACGTCACCGCCGACAACGGGCCCACCCGGCTGGTGCCGGGCAGCCATCGTCCGGGTCGATCCCGCCGAAGAACCTCTCCGACCCTCACGCCCGGCACCGCGACGAGGAGTGCATCACCGGCCCCGCGGGCGACGTCCTGGTGTTCAGCTCGCACCTCTGGCACAGCGGCACGGCGAACACCTCGGGCCGGCCGCGCCGGGTGATCACGGTGACGTACCGGCGTCGCGGCTGAGGCGGGATCTCAGCGGTGCGGTTGGCTGCGCAACGCCCTGGCCGTGCGCCGGCGCTCGCGCCGGGACTCGGCTCCGCAGGCGGGCGTCGACCTGCTCGTCGAGGTGGCGCTGCTCACGTTCGAGCTTGCGCATCGAGGCCAGGCGATCGAGGAGTGACGGGTCAGCCGCCGCCGCCGCCCGCACGGCGCAGCCCGGCTCTCCTGGTGGCGCGCAGTCGCTGAACCGGCAGCGCAGGGCGAGGTCGGCGACGTCGCCGAACACGGTGTCGATGCCGGCCTGCGCATCCCACACTCCCATCTCGCGCATGCCGGGCGTGTCGATGAGCAGCGCGCCGCCGGGCAGCTCGATGAGCTCGCGGTGCGTGGTGGTGTGCGGCCGCGCCCGTCCGCGCGGATGGCGGCGGTGGCGAGGCGTTCGTCGCCACGCAGCGCGTTGATCAGCGTCGACTTGCCCGCGCCGCTCGGTCCGACGATGGCGCCCGTCTGCCCCGGGGACTGGGAGGCGCGCACCGCGTCCAGGCCAAGGCCCGTCGCGCTGACGCGCGATGACCGCCGCCCGCCGGCCGCCGCGCGGGCGGCGGCGATGTCGCCGGGCAGGTCGTCGCTGAGGTCGGCCTTGGTGAGCAGGACAACGGGTCGCGCACCGCTCGACCAGGCCATGGCCAGGCTGCGCTCGAGGCGGCGCACGCCGACCGGGATGCCGAGCGGCACCGCGATGAACACCGTGTCGACGTTGGCCGCCACCGCCTGGGCGGTCGCCGTGCCACCGGCGGAGCGGCGGAGCAGCACACTGCGGCGGGGCAGCACGAGCAAGGCCATCGCGTCGTCGACGGCCACCCAGTCGCCGGTGGTGACGCCGCCCTCGGGCGGGGCCGCGCGGAGAGCGCCGGCGACGGCGACCTCCCACTGCCCCAGTCACCGATGACGGTCAGGCGCTGCGACGACACCATCGCGACGCGCGCGGGCGTGGTCGAGGCCGGCGCCGCCGCGGCGAAGGCGGCTGCGAAGGAGGGATCCCACCCCAGGCGGGACAGAGCAGGCGGATCGATCTGCACGAGCAACTCCGAGTGAGGGAACACCCGGTCTCGCGCGGAGACCGACAGGACGGTCGCGGCGACCGTGTCCGCCTGAGCTAGCGGGCGGGACCGGGAAGGACGGCGGTGGGGCGCGCGATGAGCGCAACAGTCGCTGCCATCGGTCTGCCCTCCACTCGCGGTGCCTGCGGAACGTGGCAACTGTAGCCGATTCCCCGGTTGCCGACGCGGCACCGCTGAACGCTGGTAGCGTTGCGCCATGACCGCGCTGGAACAGCCGCTGGCCGCTGCGTGGCGCGTGGAGCAGAGCGACTGCATGCGGTTCCTGGCGTCGCTGCCCGGCCGATTCCGTCGACGTGGTCACCACCGATCCGGCCTACAGCGGCATGAACCAGCACATGTCGTTCGGGCACGGGCGGATCGTCGGCCGGTACGGCCAGAGCGGACAACCAGCGCTGGTTCACGGAGTTCCGCGACGACCCGGCGCGTTCCTGGCCTTCCTGCAGGCGTGCCACCGCGTGATGCGCGACGGCGGCCACATCTACGTGATGTTCGACAGCTTCTCGCTTCTCTCGCTCGGGCACCTGATGCGCGAGGTGTTCGCGGTGAAGAACCTCATCGTCTGGGACAAGGTGAACCTCGGCATGGGCCACTACTTCCGGCGCCGCCACGAGACCATCGTCTTCGCCACCAAGGGACACCGCCGGCTCTCGCGGCGTGACCTCGCCGACGTCTGGCCGGTGAAGCGCATCCACCGCGCCGCCTACCCCACCCAGAAGCCGGTGGCGCTGTTCAGCCGCATGCTCGCCGGCAGCGCCACGCCGGGCATGACCGTGTGCGATCCCTTCGTGGGCAGCGGCTCCTCCGCGGTGGCGGCGCTGCTGGCCGGCTGCGAGGTGGCGGCTGCCGACGTCGATCCGCGGGCTGTGCGGATGACCTCGGAGCGGTGCGCGGCGGTCGTCGGCGGGGGCCCCGACCCGGGCGAGCGTGCCGCGGCCGTAGAGTCGCCGCCATGAGCGTGGAGGTGCGTCCCGAACAGCGCGAGATCGTGGCCATGGTTCGCGATTTCGTCGAGCGCGAGATCATCCCCGTCGTCCACCAGCTGGAGCACGACGACGAGTACCCGACCCAGATCGTCGCCAAGATGAAGGAGCTGGGCTTCTTCGGCTTCGCCATCCCCGAGGAGTACGGCGGCTCCGGGCTCGACTACGAGACGTACGCGATGTGCTGCGAGGAGATCGCGCGCGGGCTGGATGTCGGTCACCGGCGTGATCAACACCCACTTCATCGTCAGCTACCTCATCGAGAAGTTCGGCACCGACGAGCAGAAGCAGCGCTTCCTGCCGGCCATGGCCACCGGCGAGATGCACGGCGGCTTCTCGATGAGCGAGCCCAACTGCGGCAGCGACGTCCAGGCCATCGAGACACGCGCCCTGCGCGACGGCGACGACTACGTCATCAACGGCACCAAGATGTGGGCCACCAACGGCGAGCACTCCACGGTGGTGGCGACGCTGGTCAAGACCGACCCGGACGCCAAGCCGGTGTGGAAGGGGATGTCGTGCATCCTCGCCGAGAAGACGTACGACGGCTTCCGTTCCACCAAGCGCATCGAGAAGCTCGGCTACAAGGGCGTCGAGACCACCGAGCTGGTGTTCGAGGACAACCGCCAGCCCGCGACCAACCTCCTCGGCGGTGTCGAGGGCGAGGGGTTCAAGCAGATGATGGCCGCGATCGAGGTCGGGCGCGTCAACGTCGCCGCGCGCGGCGTCGGCGTCGCCCAGCGGGCCTTCGAGCTGTCCATCGAGTACGCGCAGCAGCGCCACGCGTTCGGCGTCCCCATCGCCAAGCACCAGGCGATCCAGCTGAAGCTCGCCGACATGGCCACCAAGATCACCGCGGCACGGCTGATGACGCAGATGGCCGCGCGCCGCAAGGACGCCGGCGAGCGCGCCGACGTCGAGTGCGGCATGGCCAAGCTCTTCGCCACCGAGACCTGCTTCGAGTGCGTCGCCGAGGCGATGCGCATCCACGGTGGCTACGGCTTCTCCAAGGAGTACCAGGTGGAGCGGCTCTACCGCGACGCGCCCATGCTGGTCATCGGCGAGGGCACCAACGAGATCCAGAAGCTGATCATCGCCCGCGGCCTGCTGGAGCGCTACAAGGTCTGAGCGGCGTCGCCGACTAGTAGCTGAACACCACCGTGATGTCGGTGCCGGCGCCCGCGGTGCTGAACGTGACGGTCCCGCTCTGCGTTGGAGCGAACCACCGCAGGCTCACCGTCCAGATGTCGGGGTTGGTGGCCTGCGTCGGGTCGTGCGTGTCGGTGCTCCAGCCGTTGGAGTGCAGGGCCTGCTCGTAGTAGGTCTCGACGTCCTGGAGCGAGTGCGGGTCGGCGATGACGAGCGTCTCGGTGGTCTGGTTGCCTGACGAGTCCCAGTTGTCCGACCTGGTCGTCGCCCCCGCCTCGGTGGGGAACTGGCGCAGCGGGCTGCTGGTGAAGATGCGCAGGAAGACGAAGACGATGATGGCGATGGCGATCACCGTGAGCGCGGCGCAACCGCCGCAGCCCCAGAACCACCACTTTCGCCGTCGAGACGGGTGGCGGCGGCACCCAGGCGGCTGGCTGCTGCGGGTACCCGTAGGGCTGCGGCGCCCCGTACGGGGTCGGCGGTGCAGCCGGAGGCGCAGACGGCGGTGGTGGCGGCTGCATGCCGCGCGAGTGTACGCGCCGACAAAACTAGAATCCGGCAATGCCACGCGCGCAGGTCGGGGACCTCGAGCTCGAGTACGAGACCTTCGGCGACCCGGCCGCAACGCCGCTCCTGCTGGTGATGGGCCTCGCGTACCAGATGATCGAGTGGGACGAGCGCGTGTGCCGGCTGATCGCCGACCGCGGTTTCTGGGTGATCCGCTTCGACAACCGCGACGTCGGGCTGTCGTCGAAGATGGACCATCTCGGCCAGGCCGACCTGCTCGCCGCTCTCGCCGGCAACCCCACGCCGCTGTACACCCTCGACGACATGGCCGAGGACGCCGTCGGCCTGCTCGACGCCCTCGGGGTTGCGCGGCGCACGTCGTCGGCGTCTCGATGGGCGGGATGATCGCGCAGCTTCTCGCCATCCACCACCCCGACCGCGTGCTCAGCCTCACCTCGATCATGTCGACGGTGGGAGGACCGGCGGTCGTGCAGGCAGAGGAGGCCGTGCTGCTCGCGCTGATCACCCCGCCGGGGCCCACTCGCGAGGAGCGCATCGAGCACTCGGTGGCTCTGCGCCGGCTCATCAACGGCGCCGGTCTGCCCTTCGACGAGGACGACGCGCGCCGTCGGGCGACCCGGGCAATCGATCGCAGCTACCACCCCGACGGAGCGCTGCGCCAGCTGATGGCCATCGTCACCGCGCCCGACCGCGCTCCCCAGCTGCGCGAGCTGCGCATGCCGACGCTGGTCATCCACGGCGAGCAGGACCCACTCGTGCCGCCGGACAACGGCCGTCAGACCGCGGCCGCGCTGCCGGGTGCGCGCCTGATGATGATCCCGGCGCATGGGCCACCACCTTCCCGAGCGCGTATGGCCGCAGGTGCTGGACGCCATCCTGGAGGTCACCGGGAAGGCGGCTGTCGCCTAGCCAGGGCCACGGAGAACGTCGGGACCGCTCTCCTCGAACACCTGGTTGAAGGCGATGTTGACGCCGAGGAACACCAGCAGCGAGAGCACGAACGCCTCCACCTGCAACCCGGAGACCGATGCTCCGAGGCGCTGTGCGACGTCGGGGACGAGGGCCACCGCGATGATGACGGCATAGATGAGCGCGGTGAGCGCGCTGGTGGCCCACGCCAGGCGGGATGCTCCAGTGATCCCGCCGCGATACGTCGCCAGCCACAGGCCGATGACCGTGGCCAGCCCAACGGCCGCGATGACTCCGAATGAGATTCGCCATGCGGGCTGGCTCCCCGGGTCGACCAGCGACAGGAGGCTCATCAGGCCCGGGAATGCGAACCCGAGCGAGACGGAGTACGCGCGCCGCCGATGAACGAGGCTGTGACGCCAGTCTTCGTGGCGGGTCTGGACCACGACCAGCCAGAGGCCGAGCAGCGTGAAACAGATGGGTGCGAAGCTCGCGTAGAAGGTGGTGATCATCCGTGTCCCCCGACGCTGCCGGACGGCAGGCGAAGCTTACGGAACGGGCGGCGCCATCTTCGAGCCGGCACCGTAGCCAACCGGCTCTCCTCCCGCGTTGAGGATCCAGGCCTTGCCACGCCCGAGCACCGTCCAGGCGTCTGGACGACCCACGATCGCGGTGTCCTCGTCGACGCCGATCAGGCGCACACCGGGCGGCGTTCTCTCGATCGCGCGCTGCACCGCGCCTGGCATCCACTGCTCGATGACGTCGAAGTGCGGGAGGACGCGCATGCCGGTCACGAGTCCCAGGCCGCGGACGGCGTCGCTGCGCCGGCGGATGTCTGGCACCTCCTCCATGAGCGCGATCGCACCGGCCGAGCAGCCGGCCACAGACGCACCCGACCGCCAGCTCGCGACGATCGCCGCGCCGACGCGGCTGCCCACGAGCGTGGTCGCCAGGTAGGTGGGATCCCCACCCGACAGGTAGATGAGGCCCGAGTCCTCCACCACGGCGGCCAGCTGTGCGCTGTCGGCGGTGGCTCGGTCGAGAACCATCAACGGCGTGGCGTCCACTCCGAGCCGCGAGTAGTGCGACTTGCCGAGGTCCACCCAGTAGCTGATGCGCTCAGGGCCCTCCAAGGCGGCGGCTGTCGGCAGGAACACGACGCGCGCCGGGACTCCGTCGAGGAGGGCGACGATCGACGCCCTCGGTCGCCGCGGTGAACTCGCCGCTCCCGACGAGGCCGATACGTCCGCTCATCGGACGCGTGTGTGCGTGATCACAGTGCCTCGCTGCGAGCACCACCACGGGACGCCATGTCGAGGAACCGCGACCTCGCGGCCCAGACGCTGTCGCATGATCGCCACCGCGTCGGCGCTCGAAGTCGCAGAGGAGGAACCGCCGTCCCTGCTCCGCGGCAGCGACGCCCGTGGTGCCGCTGCCGGCGCACCAATCGACGACGAGGTCGTCGGCGCGCGACGATGCGGCGACGATGCGGCGCAGCACGCCGAGTGGCTTCTGCGTGGGGTAGCCGGTGCGCTCGCGCGAGTTGGTGGGCACGATGGTGTGCCACCACACGTCGGTCGGCGTCTTGCCGCGCGCGGCACGCTCGGCTGTCTGCAGCGACGGTGCCATGTAGGGGACGCGATCGACCGCGGCTGAGGTCGAAGTGATGGGCACCGGCGGTGCGCGCGTACACCAGGATGACGTCGTGCTTGGCAGGCCATCGCGTGGTGCTGCGCGCGCCGTAGTCGTACGCCCAGATCACCTCGTTGAGGAAGCATTCCCGACCGAAGATCTCGTCGAGCAGCACCTTGCAGTAGTGCGACTCGCGCGGGTCGACGTGCAGGTACAGCGTGCCGTGGCCCGCCAGCACCCGCCGCGACTCCTCGAGGCGTGGCCGCAGCCAGCCGAGGTAGTCGTCGAAGCTGTCGGCGAAACCGGCGACGTCGGTGCGGCTGCTGCGGTACCTGACGGCGCCGAAACCGCGCCGCTCGCCGCCCTCGTCGCGCACGGTCTTCAACCTGAACCCGCTGCGATGCACGCCGGTGTTGAACGGCGGGTCGGCGTACACGAGGCCGGCACACCCGTCGGGAAGCTCGCGAAGCAGCGCCAGCGCCTCACCATGGACAATCAGCCCGGCTCCCGCCGTCGCGGGCAATGCAACCGCTGGCACGGATGCAGCGTACAGGAGGGTGATGATCGACGTTCGCCGGCTCGGTGCCGCCACTGTCCTCGACCCGGACGGCACCACGGTGCGCCTCGGCAGCCTGTGGGCCGACCGCCCCGCAGTGCTGGTGTGGCTGCGTCACTTCGGCTGCCTCTTCTGCAAGGAGCAGACCGCGGAGTTCCGTGCGAGGCGGGACGACATCGAGGGACGCGGCGCGCGCCTGGCGTTCATCGGGAATGGCGGTGTTCGCTACGCCGGCGGCTTCCGCGAGGAGTTCTGCCCCGAATGCACGGTGCTGACCGACCCCGAGCTGGTCAGCTACAGGCTGATCGGCGCGCGCGGCGGCGTGCTCAACACCCTCGGTCCGCAGGCCTGGGGGGCCGGCATCCGCGCCTTCGCGCGCGGCGCGCGCCAGCAACGAACCCAGGGGTCGCCCTTCCAACAGGGTGGTGTCCTGGTGGTGACTCCCGGGGGCAAGGTCGCGTATGCCTACCTCAGCAAGGCTGCCGGCGACCATCCGGCCGTCGATGAGGTCGCCGCCGCCATCCCCGCCGCGAGGGCTGCAGCCACGCGCTGACCGGTGCTTTCGCCGGTACATCGGGTCTAGGCTGAGATGACGCGTTCATCTCACGGAGGCACGACAATGGGTGGAGAGGCTGACAAGGTGGCAGGCCGCGTCAAGGAAGCAGCCGGCGACCTCACCGACGACGCCGAGCTCAAGAGCGAAGGCCAGACCCAGCAGGCTGCTGGTGACGTGAAGAACGTCGGCGAGAAGATCAAGGACAAGGCCGACGAGCTGGGCGACAAGATCAAGGAGTAGGCCCGACTGTCCCTCGTCCCACGTCAAGGCGGGGAGGGGACGTCAGGGCTTCGTTCGCAACCTCGGCGGTCGCATCGGGAGCCCCTGGGCTGCGCCCAGTGGGTCTCCCTCGCTGCTCGGCCATGCTCTCTTCGCCCTGACGACCCCTCCCCTCGCTGGGGCTCCTGTCAGTTGCGGCTGGTGACGTCTCCTGTTGCTCGGCACATGCTTCACTTCGCCGCGCCGTCCCCTCTCCTCTTGTGGCTCCTGTCAGTTGCGGCTGGTGTGCGTCTTGAGTGGCGGCCTATCCTCCGGCGGTGGCTGGCGTGAGCGTTCGGCGGGTGGATTTCGGGTACTTCATCCGGCCTGCTGAGGAGACCGGTACCGGCTCGCCTCGTGTCGAGCCCTGCCTTGGTTATGTCGTGGTTCACCCCGATGGCGTGCTCCTGTTCGACACCGGCATGGGCAGCCATCCGGATGTCGACGCTCACTACCGGCCGCGTCGCCGGCCACTGGCTGCGGCGCTGGCCCGCTCAGGGTTCTCCACGAGCGACGTGACCATGGTGGCCAACTGTCATCTGCACTTCGACCACTGCGGCGGCAACCCGCAGCTCGCCGGTCGCCCGGTGTTCACCCAGGCGGTCGAGCTGGCCGCGGCCCGGCAGGTCCAGGACTACACGCTCGCCGAGCTCATCGACAGACCGGGGTTGCGCTACGAGGAGCTGTCGGGTGAGGCGGAGATCCTTCCTGGGGTGCTGGTGCTGCCCACGCCCTGGTCACACTGACGGACACCAGTCGCTGGTGGTGCGGCTCGAGGACGGCGCCGTGGTCGTGCTCGCGGGGCAGAGCCACGACACGGCCACCGCCTACAGCGCGGATGTGCTCGCCAGGCAGGCGCGCATCGAGGGCGTTCCCGAGCCGCTTGCCGCCGTTCTCCGGAGTGGATCGACCGGCTGCAGACAGATGGATCCCGCAACCGTGGTCTTCGCCCACGACCACGCGGTGTGGCAGCCATAGGCGAGGGCGGCCGATGGCGGCGGCTGGCTACAGTGCGGCTGTCGGAGCGGAACGGAGGATGAGCGGTGCAATTCGGGCGGTACTTCGAGGAGTTCGAGGTCGGCGCTACCTACAAGCACTGGCCCGGCAAGACCATCACCGAGTTCGACGACCACATGTTCTGCCTGCTCACCATGAACCACCACCCGCTGCACCTCGACGCCCACTACGCGCGAGACGCAGACGCAGTTCGGGCGCAACGTGGTGGTCGGCAACCTCGTGTACAGCCTCGCGCTGGGGATGAGCGTCGCCGACATCAGCGGCAAGGCGATCGCCAACCTCGAGGTGGAGTCGCTCAAGCACGAGAACCCCACCTTCCACGGCGACACCATCTACGCGGAGACGACGGTGCTGGACAAGCGCGAGTCGTCGAGCAAGCCGGACCGCGGCATCGTGAGCGTCGAGACACGCGCCTTCAACCAGCGCGGTGAGCGCGTGTGCATCTTCAAGCGCAGCGTGATGGTGCCCAAGCGCTCGGCCGTGGGCGACCTGCAACCGGCCGACCTGGCGCCCGGCGACAGCAGCGCGTGATCGACGCCGCGGCGGCGGCGCGCTACAACGTCCGCCCGCTCCTGCCGGGCCCGGAGGAAGCGCTGCGCGACGCGGTGCTGCGGCTCGGTCTGCCCGCCGAGCGGCTCACCGCGCTGGCCACGCACGGGGCCGTCGAGGCGCTCGCGGTGCAGGGGCTCACCAGCGACCAGACGCGCGTCCTCGAGCGCATCCTGCAGGCGCGCGGCGGCGTGGTGCTCAGCGACGCCGACGGCCGCAGCGCTCTCCTGCTGGCGCCGCTCATGGCGATGGGCGAGCTGCCCGCCGCGCTGGCGGAGTGGAGCGAGAGCGCGGAGACCCTCGGGCTGGCCATCGGCGAGGTGCTGATGGCGCGCGGCGCCGCCGCCAGCGCCGCTGCGCGCGGGCGACCACGTCCTCGACTTCGGCGCGCGCACGCTCGTCATGGGCATCCTCAACGTCACCCCGGACTCCTTCGCCGGCGACGCGCTGCACGGCGACGTACCGCGCCGTGGTCGAGCGCGCGCGACAGTTCGTCGCGGACGGCGCCGACGTGCTCGACATCGGCGGTGAGAGCACGCGTCCCAACGCGCAGCCCGTCGATGCGCGCGAGGAGATGGCCCGGGTGCTGCCCGCGCTGCGCGCGGTCACCGCCGCGGTCGACGTGCCGGTGAGCATCGACACGCCGCAAGGCGGAGGTCGCGGCCGCGGCGATCGCCGAAGGCGCGGTCATCGTCAACGACATCTGGGGCCTGCGCGGTGACCCGGCGATGGTGGACGTCCTGGCCGACAACCCGCACGTCGCGCTCGTCGCCATGCACAACCAGCGCGGCACTGCCTACGGCGACCTCATGCAGGACATCAGCGCCTCCCTGCGCGAAGTCGGTGCGCATCGCGCAGGAGCACGGGCGTGGGCGCCGAGCGGATCGTCGTCGACCCCGGCTTCGGATTCGGCAAGACCGCCGCGCAGAACCTCGAGCTGATGCGCCGGCTGCGCGAGCTGCGCGGGCTCGGCCGCCCCGTCCTGGTGGGACCGTCGCGCAAGTCGACCATCGGCGCCATCCTCGGCGGGCTGCCACCGCCGCGAGCGCGTCGAGGGGACGCTGGCGCTGCTGACGCTCGCGGTCGCAGGCCGGCGCCAGCATGGTGCGCGTGCACGACGTCGCCGCGGCGGTGCGCGCGGTGCAAGGTGGCCGACGCGGTGGTGCGCGGCACCCCGCCGGAGATCGCCGCGCTGCCGGCGCCGGGTCCGACGGGGTGACCACGGACGTCGCCTGGGTGGCGCTGGGCAGCAACCTCGGCAACCGCGGTCACGCGCTCGCCGCGCTGCGCGAGCACCTGGCCGCGACGGCGTGGTCATCGAGGCGGCATCGAGCGAGATCCTCACCCGCCCCATCGGGGTCACCGGCCAGGGGGACTTCCACAACCAGCTGCTGCGCCTGCGCGCGCCGGAGGCCGTGGTCGCCGCAGCGCTGGCTCGAGCACACGCGCGCAGCCGAGCTCGCCGCCGGGCGGCGCGACACGTACCACTGGGGCCCGCGCCGCGCCGACGTCGACATCATCCTGCTCGGCGAGAACGGCGAACTCGAGGTGAACGAGCCAGGCCTGGTGGTGCCGCACCCGGAGATCGGCCAACCGCCCCTTCATCGGGCAGGCTGCTGAAGGAGCTGGGCCGTCTGAAGACTTCTTCAGCGGCCACGCGGAGGGACGTCGGCGGGGTACATCTCCGTGGAGCGCGAGTTCTGCAGGCGCCCGAGGCCGCGGCGGACGCGAATAGCGTTCGGCGCGGCCGCCAATGGCGCTGAAGCTTGTCTGAGCGGCTGGGAGATGTCCCTCCGCCGACCTCCCGTCCTTCTCGGACTAGATCGGCAGCCGGTCCGCCAGCGTCGGCACCAGCCGGAGCGCCGTCTGGACCTGCCGCGCGATCAGCCCGAGGTCGGGCGGCCGCTCGAAGTCGATGAGCCAGGAGTGCTCGGCGGTGAACTTCTCGACCAGCGTGGTCTTGCCGAGCGCGGCGAGCCCGATGTGCACCGAGGGGCGGTCGTCGTCGGGGAAGGCCTTGCCGATCAGCGTCTGCACGGTGTCGACCCAGGTGCCCACCTCGCCGACGTCCTGGAGCTCGTAGCCGCCGTCGCCGAGCACGAACTCGGCCTCGACCTCGACGAAGGGCTGGGGGGCGAGGTGCTGGTGCGGGCAGTCCTGGGCGTCCTCCTCGTCGTGGTACAGCTCGCAGTCGGCGCCGCTGCCGTAGCTGGCGACGTAGGTCATCAGCGCATCCCACGCGAAGTTGACGTGCACGTGGTAGCGCGATGGTGGCTCCGACGGCGAGAGCCGCACCGTGCACTCGAAACGGCGCTCGCCGATGCCGGGCTCGACGTGGTGGCGCACGTCCTCGATGCTCAGCCCGCTGCCATCGATGGCCTCGAGGAGGTCAGAGGCGAACTCCTCGTACGAGGGGAAGGGAGGCCGGGCCTGGGGAGAATCGCTCGGCGGCAGACCTTCAGCCGGTCGCTGCGACACCTACAGTCCCAGCCGCAGCCGGCGAATGTAGCGGAGGCTGACGACAAGCAGGTCCAGCGCGAAGAGCGCGACGGCGGTGATCGCCGTCCAGAACACCAGGGGCGCCTCCGCCCCGGGCGTCTTCCAGTCGTACACCGCCAGGATGCCGGCGAGGAGCAGGCCGATCCCGACGACGCTCATGGCGCCGACGTTCAGCGCCACCAGCGGGTCGGGCGTCGGTCGCACAACCGAGGCGGGCTCGCGGGACCGGAGCATCGGCGGGGTGGGCATCGCGGTCAGTCTACTGGCCGTTCTCCGGGCGCGTATTGGTGAAGCGGTATCCGATGCCGGGCACCGCGAGGATGTAGCGGGGCTGGCTCGGGTCGGGCTCGATCTTGCGGCGCAGGTTGCGCACATGGACGTCGATGACGCGCGTCTCGATGGGGTGCTCGTAGCCCCATACCGAGGCGAGGATGCGCTCGCGAGAGAGCACGTCGCCGGCATTGGCGGCGAGGAAGGCGACCAGGTCGAACTCGGTGTGGGTGAGGGTGATGTCCTCGCCGTCCCGCACCACGCGGCGCTCGCCCGTGTCGACGACCAGGCCACGGAATGTGTACCGCCGGCCCTCGCCGTTGCGTGCGGCGGGCTCGTTCAACTTGCGCAGGTGCACCGCCATCCGCGCGAGCAGCTCGCGTGGCCGGAAGGGCTTCTGGATGTAGTCGTCCGCGCCGATCTCGAGGCCGAGCACGACGTCGATCTCGTCGTTCTTCGCGGAGAGGATCACCACCGGTACGCGGTACCCGGCGCGGCGGATGTCGCGGCAGATGTCGAAGCCGCTCATGTCTGGCATCATCAGGTCGAGGAGCACCATGTCCGGCCGCACGGACTCCACCGCCGCCAGGGCGTCGACGCCGCGCTCGACCTCGGTGACCTGGTAGCCCTCGGATTCACAGGTGAGCCGGACGGACTTCCGCACCAGGGCGTCGTCGTCCACGACGAGGACCATGGCCTGCCGACCTTCCACCACCACACGTTCCTTCACAAGTCTTGATCGACCTTTGATTCTATGCGCGGCGGATGCGCTTTGAGCGGAGCGGCAAACTCGCCGGACGAGTGGGGCGGTTGGTACTATACGGAGCCGATTTCGGGGGGCCCCCCCTGACCTCTGGAGATCCGCAACCGCCCAGCAACAGGAGCCACCCACGTGCAGACCCAGGGTTCGCTGCAGGAGACCGACCTCGCGTCGCTCCTGCAGACCATGCAGTCCGAGCGAGCCACGGGGACGCTCACGCTCGAGGATGGCTCGGACAGCTGTTCCATGTTCTTCCTCTTCGGTCACCTGTTCCACGCGGTGAGCGCGGCCGGGGACGGCGAGGACGTGGTGATCCGCGCGCTGGGGTGGCATGAGGGCAACTTCCACTTCGACCCGCGCGCCAAGCTGCCCGCCGAGGAGACCATCAAGTCGTCACCGGCGGAGCTGATCGCCGCCGCGGAAGGTTCCGCGGAGCCGGCTGCGGTGGGCGCCGGGGCGGCGTCGGCCGAGGTGCCTCCCCTGCGTGCCATCGAGGGCCAGAGCGGCGGCACCACCACTGCTGCGGCAGAGCCCTCGATCTGGACCCCCGCTGCGTCGCTTCCCGAGCCCGGCGGCGACGCCCCCTCACCATGGACGGTGCCCACCGCTGACACCAGCGAGCCCAGCGGCGCCGACGCTTGGACACCAGGCAGCCGCACAGTCGAGACCGCGCCCGCGTACACGCCGGCCGAGTACTCGCCGACATACGTCCCGGCGGAGCCGGCCCCCGTGACACCCGTGGCGACGCCGGGCAGCCGCACCAGCGCCGCCGGAGAGTCCGCCTCGAAGGGCTCGTCGGCCGCGGGTTCGGCCCCAGCCGGGCGGCCGCTGGACACGCAACCTGTCGGATCGCTGCCGATCCCGTCGGGACACGTGCAGTACGAGGGCCTCAAGAGCGCGTTCGTCGACTTCCCGCGGCTGCTTCGCACCCTTCGCACCGACCACCACACGGGCTTCATCCGCCTCTTCAGCGGCGCCGCCACCGGCGTGCTGCTCTTCCGCGACGGCGAGCTGGTCGAGGCGGAGGCGGGCGACGATGGCGCCGCCCACGGCGAGGAGGCCTTCACCATCTTCCGGCGCGGCATGGACACGGGAGACGGGCTGATCGACGTCGTGGAGCTCGACAGCGACACCGTCACGTCGGTGGCGCGGCTGCTCACCGGGCCGCCGCTGTTCACGGGCCTCCTGGCACGGTTCGTCAACTTCCCAGCGCTGCTCGAGTACCTCGCCGAGGAGCGCCTCGACGGCTCGGTGATCGTGGTTGGGGGCACCGAGACAGGCGTGATCCTGCTCAAGCAGGGCAGCGTGCTCGCCGCCTTCACGGCCGGCTCGCGCACGCCGCAGACGAGCACCGACTCCGTCGCGGCCCTCGCGTCGGAGCGACCGGCGCGCATCGAGGTGCGCGGTGATGACAGCAGCCGCGCCGGCATCGACGCAGAGGCGGTCCTGTCCCGGCCGTCGTAGCACCCTGGTAGCGCCGGCGCCCGCCGCCATCCGCCACCGGCTGCGCGGCGTCGCACGACTGCTGCTGGCGAGCCTGGGTGGCGGCGGCCTCGCGCTCGCCTTGGCGGGCTGCTTCAGCGCCCCGCCGCAGATCATCTCGCTGGAACCGAACCGCGGCTCCACGTCGGTTCCGGCGGACGCGCCTGTGAAGGTGGTGTTCGACCGCGCGGTGACGCACAGCAGCGTCGTCGGCCGCTTCACGGTCACCGCCACGGCAGGCGCGCAGCTGGTCAACCCGCCGATCCCGGGCTGCGACTTCGGCTCGGTGTTCAGCGCCGGCTCGACGGCGCCGTGCTGGATCCACTGGCTCGACCCGCAGCCGGGCTTCGAGCTGATGCACCAGGGGGCGGTGTTCCGGCCGGCCACGCGGTACACCTTCACGCTGGCCGGCGGCTTCGCCGACCCCCAGGGCGACCACAACGGCCTCGACCACCACTGGGACATCACCACCGCGCCTGCCCCCCTGGTGGCGGCGAGCACCCCCGGCGATCGCAGCCCGGATGTCGCCGTCGACACCCACCTGGCGGTGTCGTTCTCCGCCCCGATGGACGCCCCCTCGACAGCCGGGGCGATCTCCCTCACTCCCATGGTTGCCGGGACGCGCGTGGTGCGCAACACCGCTGACCACAGCCGCTTCGTGATCCTCCCGGGCCAGATGCTGGCCCCCCGCACCGCCTACACGATCGCGGTCAGCAGAGGCGCGCGCGGCGAGGACCAGCAGTTCCTCGCGGCGCCTGCCGCGCTGCACTTCACCACTGACGCGCGAGTGGAGAATGCGCACGCTGTCGTCCTCGCGGGCCAGCAGGGAGAGGCCTCCACCGAGGTGCTCCTCCCGTCGCTCTCCGCCGCTGTGCCGGGCGAACCGATCGCGGCCCCGGTGCTGCTCAAGGCGCCGCGCTGCGACTCGGCCGGCAGCTGCGGCGCCGTCGCCAGCCGGGCGCCGCTCGAGACGTACACGTCCGCGGCCGTGTCCCCCGACGGCTCGCACATCGCGGTGGTGGTGCGCGACGCCGTGGCCTCGACGTCGCGGCTCGCGGTCATCAACACCATCGACGGGGTCGTCCTCGACGACATCCCCAACGGTGCGCTGCCGTCGTGGTCGCCGGACGGTGCGCAGCTGGCGCTGGCCACGCCGGCGGGGGTGGCGGTCTTCGACGTGCGCTCGAACACGCTCTCGACCGTCGCGGCGGCCACCACCGTCATCGCACCACCGCTGTGGGCGCGCACCACCACGCTGGTTCTGAGCGCGGCGGCGGCCTCGCCAACCGATCCGGCGTCCTCCCAGGGGGCGGCAACCGTCGAGCTGGTGAACCGTCAGGTGGACGCGCGCTACGCGCTGCCCGGAGCGCCCACCGGCTCGACCGCGGCGGCTGTTTCCCCGGCCGGAATCCGGCTCGCGCTCAGCACCATCACCGGCGGCGTGGTCGTCGTGCCCGCGCCGGGCGCGCCGGGAGCGGCACAGGCCCTGTCCGGCCACCTGCAGGCGCTCGGCTTCGCCGGCGAGGGCGTCCTGGTGGCGGTGAGCACGACCGGCGAGACCGTGCAGCTGCTCCGCATCAGCGTGGTCGGCGGCGACACAACCACTGTGTCGCTCGGTGCCGGGACGCCGGACCTGCAGAGCGTGCGGGTGGCGCTCGACGGCCGGCGCCTGGTGTGCCTCGCCGTCGACTCACTCGGCGTCCGCCAGGCGTACGTCGCCAACGCCGACGGCAGCGGCGAGCTGCCCATGACGCGCTTCGTCACCGGGGGGTTCGAGGCGCAGGCGGTGGGGTTCTCGGACTGACCGTGACGCTGCGGCTCTTTCAGTAGGCTGCAGCAGTGGCGCTCCCCCTGCTCTTTCTCATCGCGGACACAGGTGGCGGACATCGCGCGGGAGCGATGGCGGTGGCGCGCCGCCTCGAGATGGACCACCCCGGTGCGTTCGATGTGCACATCGTCGACCCGACGAGCACGGGCTCGAGAACGATGCTGGGGCGCACCGCCGACCTGTACGGGCCGCTGATCCACCGTGCGCGCTGGGTGTGGGCGGCGATGTACCACGCCACCAACTCCGCGGCAGTCGTGGGCCTGATGCAGCGGTCCGCACTGCGGCCACTGCGCTCCACTCTGCGGGGGTTGCTGGCCTCGATGCGACCGGCGGCGGTGGTGTCCTTCCACCCGCTCCTCAACCACCTCGCCGCCGAGGTCGTGCACACCGGCCCGCAACCGGCGGTCCCGGTGATCACCGTGATCACCGACCTCGTCGACGTGCACGCCGGGTGGGCCTGCCGCGACGTCGACGCCGTGGTCATCCCGTCGCCGGGTGGACTCGATCGCTGTCGCCGTGCCGGCATACCGGCCTCGCGCTGTCACCAGCTCGGCCTTCCCGTCAACTCCTCATTTGCCCGGCCATTCCCGGACGACGCCGAGCGGCGCGCCCTGCGCGCGCGGCTGGGGCTCGCCGAGGAGCGCTTCACTGTGCTGGTGTGCAGCGGCGCCGACGGATCCGGCGGGCTGGACAGGCGGGCACGCGCCATCGCCGCGTCTGGACTCGACGTGGGCCTTGCCGTGATCTGCGGGCGCAACGAGACCGCGCGCCGGCGGCTCGGGGGGCTGCGCGACGCCAGCGGTCGCCTGGTGCCGGTGCTCGGCTTCGTCGACAACATGGCGGAGTGGATGCGCGCCGCCGACGTCGTGGTCACCAAGGCAGGTCCGGGCACCATCGTCGAGGCGCTGTGCTCAGGGCTCCCGCTCCTGCTCACGTGGTACATCCCCGGCCAGGAGAGTGGCAACCTCGAGTGGCTGGTGGACATCGGTGCGGGACGCTACGTTCCCCACCCGCGTGAGCTCGTCGACACAATCGCAGAGCTCTCCGCGGCCGGGTCGCCGGGCCTCGCGGCGATGCGCGCGGCCGTCGCCGGCGCGGCCCGCCCGCATGCCACCGAGCGCATCGCCGCGCTGATCGCGGAGATGGCCCGCGCGGCGACGGGCCGATCGTGAGCGCGCTGGTGCTGCCCACGGTCGCCGAGGGCGCATGCAGCCTCGAGCGCCTGCGCATCTTCGCGTTCCGCAACTACGCCGAGCAGTCGGTGGAGTTCGGGCGCGGCATCAACGTCGTCGGCGGACGCAACGCCCAGGGCAAGACCAACCTCCTCGAGGCGGTGGCCACGCTGCTCCTGACGCGCTCGCCGCGGGCGTCGAGCTCCGCCGACGTGGTGGCCTGGGGGAGCGACGAGGCACTGGTCGAGGCGCACGTGCTCCGGCCGGCAGCCGATCGCACCCTGGCGGTGCGGTTCCGCCGCGACCTCGCGTCGGGCCGGGTGACCCGCACCGCAACCGTCGACGGCAGCCCGCGGCCGGCGCGCGACCTGCTCGGGCTGTGCCCGGTGGTGCTGTTCTGGCCGGAGGATCTCCAGCTGGTCAAGGCGGGTCCGGACACGCGACGCCGGCTCCTCGACGTCGTGCTGTCGCAGCTCGATCGTCGTGCCGCGGCCGACCTGCTCCGCTACCGCCACGTGCTCGAGCAGCGCAACGCGCTCCTCCGCCAGCTGCGTGCCGGCAACGCCGACCCCGGAGAGCTCGCCGGGTTCACGCGCGAGCTGGTGGAGAGCGGAGCCCGCATCCAGGTGGCCCGCGCCGAGCTGGTCGCCGCGCTGCTGCCCCACGGTCGCGACGCGCTCGCCCAGATCGGCGGCGGCGAGGAGCTCGGGCTGCGGTACCTGCCGGATGGCGGCACGGCGCCGGCTGCGGGCCACACCGCGACCGAGGCGGCGCTGACGGCGACGCTGGCGCGGCGGCGTGACGAGGAGATCGCCCGCGGCGCGACCCTGGCGGGCCCCCATCGCGACGACCTCGAGCTGCTCATCGGCGGCCGCCCGGCGCGCACCGCGGCGTCGCAGGGCCAGCAGCGAAGCCTCGTGCTCGCCCTCAAACTTGCGGAGGTGCGTCACATCGCCGCGCGCGCCGGCGTCATGCCCGTCCTGCTCCTGGACGACGTCCTCAGCGAGCTCGACCCGGGACGCCGCAAAGACCTGCTCGCCGGCATCGCGACGGCCGGGCTGCAGACGCTGATCACCAGCAGCGAGCCGCTCCCCGACGCGCTGCCGGCGGGTACGCGTCGGTTCGAGGTCGCCGCCGGCCGGGTGACCGCCACGGAGGTCTGATGGATCGACTCTCCGACCTCATCGACCCCGCGCTGCGCGGTCTCGGCGTGCGCGGCCGGGTTCGCGAGGTGCAGGTGCGCGACGTGTTCAACGACATCGTCGGTCCCGCACTGGCTCCGATGTGCCGCGCCATCAGCCTGGAGCGTGGCGTGCTCCTCGTTGGTGTCGCCAACACGTCGCTGAGCCACCAGCTGCACCTCGACTCCGTGCGGGTGGTGGCGATGCTCAACGAGCGCCTCGGCACCGCGGCCGTGCGGCGCCTTCGCTTCACAACTCTCGACGCATGACAGCGATTCCCGGGACGACGACAGGACCGGCGGAGGCGACCGACCCGCGCCGCTGGAAGGCGCTGGCGGTGGTGCTCATCGCCTCGTTCATGATCCTGCTGGACATCTCGATCGTGAACGTCGCCATCCCCAGCGTGCAGCGCGACCTCGGCGCCACGTACGCGGAGATCCAGTGGGTCCTGGCCGGGTACCAGCTTGCCTACGCGGTGGTGCTGATCACCGGCGGCCGTCTCGGCGACATCTTCGGGCGCAAGCGGCTGTTCATCATCGGCGTCAGCGGGTTCACCATCGCATCGCTCATCTGCGGGCTGGCGCCGACGCCGATCACCCTGATCGCAGCCCGCGTGTTGCAGGGCCTGATGGCGGCGCTGATGTACCCGCAGGTGCTCTCGGTCATCCAGGTGAGCTTCCCGCCGCGCGAGCGCGGCGCGGCCTTCGGAGTATTCGGGGGTGTGATCGGGGTGGCGTCCATCTCCGGACCGCTGCTCGGCGGCCTGCTCATCCAGGCCGACATCCACATCGGCGGCAACGCCCTGCTGTGGCGGCCGATCTTCCTCGTCAACCTGCCCATCGGCGTCGGCGCGGTGGTGGCCGCGTTCATCTTCCTGCGCAAGTCGAAGGCGCCATCGGCTCCCCGGCTCGACATCCCCGGCGTGGTTCTGGCCACCATTGGACTCTTCTTGATCGCGTTCCCGCTGGTCGAAGGGCGCGACGCCGGTTGGCCCGTGTGGGCGTACGTCATGCTCGCCGGCGGCGGGCTGGTGATGGCGGCGTTCCTCCGATACGTTCGCTTCCGCGCCCGCCGAGGCGGCAGCCCGCTCGTCGAGCCGGAGCTCTTCGGCGACCGCGCCTTCGTCGTCGGCTCGATGATCGCGATGGTGTTCCTCGCCGGCATCCCGGCGTTCTTCCTGACCTTCTCCCTGTACCTGCAGATCGGCCTCGGCTACAGCGCACTGCACACCGGCCTCACCACGCTGCCCTTCGCGCTGCTGTCCGCGATGGCCTCCGGCGTGTCGATCCGGCTCGCGCCCAAGTTGGGCAAGCGGATCCTCAGCGTGGGGTGTGTGTTCCTGGTGGCGGGGCTCATCGGGCTGTGGTTCACCGTCGACGCCGCCGGTACGGCGGTGAGCAGCTACCAGATGGTCCCCGCGCTGGCGGTGTGCGGTCTGGGATTGGGCCTGGTGGTGGCACCACTGATCAACATCATCCTGGCGGGCATCCACGCCGGGTCCGCGGGCTCGGCCTCGGGTGTCCTGACCACTGTGCAGCAGGTGGGCGGCGCGCTCGGCGTCGCCATCGTCGGGATCATCTTCTTCGGCCAGGTGAGCGGCTACGCCCCCACGGTCGCGCAGAGCAGCTCACCAACGCTGGCGACGCAGCTGGTGCGGGCAGGCCTCCCGGAGACCGCGGTCGCGGGGGTGACGAACACGTTCAGCCGCTGCTTCGTGGCGCGTTCCGCCAGCTCCGATCCGTCCACCAACCCGCCCGGTTGCCCGGACGTGAGCTCGCCGGGGAGCTGTCCCGCCTCAGCGCCGGCATACCCCGTGACCACGGCAACCCTTGCCTGCGTGGTCGGGCCCATCGCCGCCCAGGCGGTCGCGCAGGACTTCGACCACGCCTTCCGCGACAGCCTCTTCTTCGAGATGGGGTGCTTCGGCCTGGTGTTCCTCATGGTGCTCGTGCTGCCCAGGCCGAAGAACCTGTACGGGCCGCCCGGCGCGGGCGCCGGCCACTGACGGTCATCAGCCCACGTCGCCGTCCTCGAGACGCGCACGGATGTGGTCGAGGTTGGTTCGCCAGGTGTCCTCCGGGACGGGTGGAAGGATGTCGTCCCAGATGGCCGCGAAGCTGCCGATCAGCTGCGGGATCCGCGCCGGCCGCGCCATGAACCACCAGTGCATGTGTTCGCTGCCGTCTCCCCACCGGCAGACATGGACTCGTCCCACGCCATCGATCGATCGCACGGCGCGCTCGATGCGCCCGATCAGGATTCCCAACTCTGCGGCCAGCGCGTCAGGGAGATCGCCCGGCTCGGAGTGGTGCTCCCGCGGCTCCAGGAGAACCACTGCCGGGAGACCGCTCGGGCGTGACGGAGCCAGCAGGCGCCAGCGCTCGTCGACCCAGAGGTAGTCGCGGTCAGGCTTCGTGCACGCGCCGCAGCCGACCCCGCCAGCGCCGGCGCGGGGCCGCTCTGACTCGACGGGAGGCCGCAGCGCGCGTGGACGCATCTCGCCATCGAAAGGGAACGTGTCCCAGTCCTCCACGGGCGGCATGCGCAGGGAGGTGGCCACCCTGGCGTGCAGCTCCTCGGGGGTCTCGGGCATGACGCGTCGCATCGTAGGGGCCGGCAGAGCCGCGAGGAGGCGCTAGACGGTCGTCGAACTCGGTCGCCGGCGTCGCACCCACCTCGTCGCCGCGCGCCTGGCTCTCGAACTGGGTGCGGTACAGCTCCGCGTACAGGCCGCCCAGCGCGAACAGGCTGCGGTGGGTTCCCTGCTCGACGATGCGTCCCTGGTCGAGCACCAGGATGACGTCGGCGTCTCGCACGGTCGACAGTCGGTGCGCGATCACCAGCGAGGTGCGCCCGGTCAGCGCGTGGCGCAGCGCCTCCTGCACCGCCGCCTCTGAACTCGGAGTCGAGGTGCGCGGTTGCCTCGTCGAGAACGACGATGTCCGGGGCCTTGAGCAGCAGCCGCGCGATGGCGATCCGCTGCTTCTCACCACCGGACAGGCGGTAGCCGCGGTCGCCGACGAGGGTGTCGAGGCCGTCGGGAAGAGAGGCGACCAGCGGGAGGATCTGTGCGGCACGCAACGCCTCGAAGAGCTCCTCGTCGGTTGCGTCCGGCTTGGCGTACGCGAGGTTGGAGCGGATGGTCTCGTGGAACAGGTGCGCGTCCTGGGTGACCACCCCGACCGTGGCACGGATCGAGGCGAGCGTGGCGTCGCGGACGTCGATGCCATTGATGCGGACTGAGCCGGCGCGCACGTCGTAGAGCCGTGGCACGAGGTGGCTGAGCGTGGTCTTGCCAGCGCCGGAAGGGCCCACCAGCGCCACAAGCTGGCCGGGCTGCGCGGTGAAGTTGATGTCGAACAGCACCTGCTGGTTGTTGGTGCGTTCGAGCACGGCAACGGCCTCGAGCGAGGCGAGCGACACCTCCTCTGCCGACGGGTACCGGAAGTCGACGTGGTCGAACTCGATGGTGGCCGCCCCGCGCGGGATGGGCACGGCGTCCGGCTTCTCGGCGATCATCGGCGGCAGGTCGAGCACCTCGAACACCCGGTCGAAGCTCACCAGCGCGGTCATGATGTCCACCTGCACGTTGGAGAGCGCGGTCAGCGGCCCGTAGAGGCGGCTGAGATACGCGGTGAGCGCCACCACCGTGCCGACCATGAGCACACCGCGCGCCGCCTGCGCGCCGCCCAGGCCGTACACGAGGGCGGTGGCGAGCGACGCCGTGAGCAGCAGCGACGTCATGAAGATGCGTGCGTACATCGCCTGGAGCACGCCGATGTCGCGGACCCGCCGCGCCTTCGACGCGAAGCCACGCACCTCCTCGTCCGGGTGGCCGAACAGCTTGACGAGCAGCGCTCCCGAGACGTTGAAGCGCTCGCTCATGGTGGTGTTCATCTGCGCGTTGAGGTTGTAGGACTCGCGGGTGATGCCGGCGAGGCGCCGGCCCACCCACCGCGCGGGCAGCAGGAACACCGGCAAGAGCACCAGTGAGAGCAGGGTGATCTGCCAGGAGAGGAAGAACATCGCCACCAGCGTGATGCTCACGCCGATGACGTTGCCGACCACCGACGCGAAGGTGTCCGTGAACGCCTGCTGCGCACCCAGCACGTCGTTGTTGAGGCGGGAGATCAGCGCGCCGGTCTGGGTTCGTGTGAAGAACGAGATCGGCATCTCATTGATGTGCGCGAACACCTTGGTGCGCATGTCGAAGATGAGCCCCTCGCCGACCCGCGCCGACAGCCAGCGCTGCACCAGGCCGAGGATGGCGTCGAAGATGGCCAGCGCCGCGACCCCACCGGCGAGCACCGCGACCAGGTTGACGTTGTGCCCGAGGATGCCGTTGTCGATGATGGCGCGGTACAGCAGCGGGTTCACCGCGCCGACGACGGCGTCGATGATGATCAGCACCAGGAAGACGGCCAGGGCGCCGCGGTAGGGCCGGGCGAAGCCGGCGATGCGCCGCACGATGCCCTTGGTGAGCCGATGCTGCTTCATCAACTCGTCGCGGCGCATGGAGCGCATCAGGCCCCAGCCGCCCATCCCCATGTGCATGCCCATTCAGTCAGGCTCCCGGTCAGCTTCTCTGAGCTCCGAGCATGACATCTCCGGGCAATCCGTCCGCCCCGCGGCGAACCAACTCGGGGCGGCCCGCCGCCCTCCCTCAGCGTGCGTGCGGGTCCATCTCCAGCACCACCTTGCCGAGCTTGTCGCCGGCGGCGAACCGCTCGTAGGCGGCCGGTGCGTCGTCGAGGCTGAAGCGGGCTGCCACGGGGACGCGCAACCGTCCGCCTGACAGCGGCGGGAGCACCTCGGCCTCGACCCGACGCACACACATCGCTTTCTCCTCGAGCGGTCGGGCCCGCAGCGTGGACGCCATGAGGCGAGCGCGTTTGCTCATGAGCACGTGCAGATCGATCTCTGCGCGGGCGCCGGCACCGATGCCGATCACCACGACGCGGCCGGCCGTGGCCAGCGCCTCGAGGTTGGCCACGAGGTTGGGCGCGCCGACGAGCTCGAGGATGACGTCGAAGGGGCTGTGGGCCTTGAAGCCGTCAGGAGCCGTGACGACGTCGGCACCGAGCCCAGCCACCTCGGGCCGCAGCCGCTCCGAGCGAACCGTCGCGCACACCCGCGCGCCGGCGAGGTGCGCCAGTTGGACAGCCGCCACTCCGACACCTCCCGCGGCGCCATGGATGAGGACGCGTTCGCCGGCGCGCAGCTGGGCCTGGGTGAAGAGCGCGTCGTGCGCGGTGGTGAAGACCTCGGGGAAGCCGCCCGCCTGCACCCACTCCATTCCATCGGGGACTGGCATCAGCAGGCGTTCGTGGACGGCGATCCGCTCCGCCTGCGCGCCGCCGCCGACCACCGCCATGACCCGGTCGCCCATCGCGAACCGCGTTGCTCCAGGACCGACCTCGACGACCTCACCGGCGAACTCCATGCCCGGGATGTCCGGCGGGCTGCCCGGCGGCGCCGGGTAGAAGCCCTGCACCTGCAGGAGGTCGGCGGCGTTGATGCCGGCCGCCCGGACGGCGACGAGCGCCTCGCCGCTCCCCGCCCGCGGGTCGGGGTGCTCGGCGACTGCAAGCTCCTTGTCGACGATGGTGACCGCGCGCATGCGGAGAGATTACTTCCGCTGCGGGACCTCGGGCCCGTTCGCCGTCTCAATCGAGAGCACAACGATCAACGGGCGCTACCTGGGCTTCGCGCGGCTTTCTACGGCACGCGCACCGGCATGATGATGCACAGGTAGTCGTCGCGGCCTGATGGGCGTATGACTCCCGGCTGCAGCGAACCGTTGAAGCTCAGCTGCACCTCGTCGGAGTCCATGACGCTCAGTGCGTCGAGCACATACCGTGCGTTGAAGGCGATCTGGACGTCGTCACCCTTGACGTTGGCCGACAGCGGCGCCTCGTCGTCACCCACCTCGGCGGTCTGTGCCACCAGCGTGAGCGTGTTGTCCCCCACGCGCAGCCGCACAGGGTTGGCCGCGTCACGCGCCAGCACCGACGCCGTCTTGGCCTCGCGCAGCAGCGACGCGGTGGGCAGCTTCACCGTGGTCGTTGACTCGCCGGGGATGACCTGCGCGTAGTTCGGGTAGTTGCCCTCGATCAGGCGCGAGGAGATCTCGACGTCCTTGAGGCTGAAGAACACCTGGTTGCGCTGCTCGCTGAAGCTGATCGACACCGTCGGCCGCGTCGGGTTGACGGCACGGCCCACCTCGCTCAGGTGGCGGGAAGGCACGATGACCGAGCCCATGAACGGCTTGTCCCCGCTCGACTTGGCGTCAAGCGTCTTGACCGCGAGGCGGTGACGGTCTGTGGCGGCCAGGGTGAGGCGGTCGCCATCCACCTGGAAGAGCACGCCGGTGAGAACGGGCGAGGCCTCGTCCCCGCTGGCTGCCATGGCCGTCTGGGCCACAGCGTTGGCGAACACCGCCGCGTCTAGCTCGATGGCGGCACCGGCGTCGCGCGCGGGCAGGGGCGGGAACTCAACCGCGTCGATGCCGTGCAGGTTGGTGCGGTGCACACCGCAGCTGAGCCTGAGCACCTGGGTGGCGACGTCGAGCTCCATCGTGCACGGCGCCTCGGCGAGCGACGCGACGTACTCGCTGAGCAGCCGTGCCGGCACGGTGGTGCGGCCGTCGAGCTCCACCTCGGCGGGCACCGTTGCGGCCATGGTGAGGTCGAGGTTGGTGGCGGTGACGCGCAGTCCTCCGTCGGTGGTCTCGAGAAGCACGTTGCCGAGGACGGGCAGGGTCGATCGTGGTGACACGGCTCGTGAGACGAGCGACAGTGCTGCGCTGAGCGCGGATGGGGAGACGGAGCACTTCATGCTGTCAGGAACCTCACCGTGTGCCGAGTTGTCACCACTCCCCCCTTAACGCTGGGGACAGAGTCTTTGAAGAGTAGTAGTACGTAGGGGAGGGCGAACGGGGGACAACCGGGCAAAGCCCAGCGTGCGTCGGGAAGATGCCCAGGGACAACCTGTGCGCGGACGGGCGCCACATCACGATTCCATCCACAGGGTCGTGTGCACAGACGCCTGCGCACAGGCTGCGCCGCACATGTCCACAGGACTCTCCCGTGCGTCCATCAGTGCTCGTGGAGCCGCTGGCGGATCTGGCGGAGGTCGCCCTGGAGGCGCGCGTCCTCGAGCACCAGGTCGGTGATCTTCTCGATGGCGTGGAGCGCGGTGGTGTGGTCGCGGCCGCCGAAGGCGGTGCCGATCACCGGCAGCGAGGACTCGGTTTCCTCGCGAACGATGTACATGGCCACCTGGCGGGGGAAGACGATGTGCTTGTCGCGCCGCTTGCCCTTCATCTCCTCGACGGAGATGTTGAAGTAAGCGGCCACCGTCTCCTGGATCAGCTCGATGCTGACCGGTGTGCTGTCACCCACCGGGATGATGTCGCGGAGGATGGTCTGCGCCGCCTCCAGCGTCACCGGCTGCCCATTGATGGAGGCGTGGGCGAGCACCCGGATGAGCGCTCCCTCGAGCTCACGGATGTTGCGCTGGATCTTGTGGGCGATGAAGCTGCAGACGTCCTCCTGGACCAGCGAGCTGTGGGGACCGAGCTTGGTGTTGAGGATGGCCAGGCGGGTCTCGAAGTCAGGAGGCTGGATGTCAGCCATCAGTCCGCCCTCGAACCGGCTGCGCAGCCTGTCCTCCAGGGTCGGGATGTCCTTGGGGGGGCGATCACTGCTCACCACGATCTGCTTCTGGATCTCGTGGAGAGCGTTGAACGTGTGGAAGAACTCCTCCTGCGTGCGGTCCTTGCCGGCCAGGAACTGGATGTCGTCGATGAGCAGGACGTCGACGCTGCGATAGCGAGTCCTGAAGTCCGAGGTGCGGTTCGACTGGATGGAACCGATCATCTCGTTCATGAACTTCTCGGACGTGATGTACGCGACCTTGGGTGGGCGCCGGTGGCCCTCGCGCACGGCGTGGCCGATGGCGTGCATCAGGTGGGTCTTGCCAAGGCCCACGCCTCCGTACAGGAAGAGCGGGTTGTACGCCTTGCCGGGCGCGTCGGCGACGGCCTGGCAGGCGGCATGCGCGAACCGGCTGCTGTTGCCCACCACGAACGTGGAGAAGGTGAAGTTGGGGTTGAGCCGCGTCGCGTTACTGCCGTCGATGGCAGATTCTCCGACGATGCCGTAAGCGGGCTCAGGCGCGTCGGCGATGGGCGCGGGCTCGTCGGGCGGCGGCCCGGCGGCGGGGTCGACGGTGATCACCACCTCGCAGTCATGCGAGAGCAGGCCGCTGATGGTCTCGCGGATCACCGCTGCATAGCGCTCGATCAGCCAGTCACGCGCCAGCCGCGTGGGGACTCCGATGGTGAAGGTGTGGCCGTCGCTCTCGACGAGGACCGCGTTGGCGAGCCACGTCTCATAGCCGGGACGGGCCAGCTGGAAGCGCAATTCCTCCTGCGCGGCCTGCCAGATCTGCTGCATCTCGCCAGGGGTTGACGCCGGGGCATCGATGTCCGCTTGGGCAATCACCTCCACGTCGCCGGGAATGCCCGTAGCAGACAAATCGTCTCCCCCGTGGTGGATCGCCAACCTGACACCGCCGCTGACCATCTTTTGCACAGGATGTGCACAAGAGTGGATAAGCGAACCATGGCGCACCGACGGAAAAACGATGGAGGGGCGATGTTGCGAAACGTCGCCCGCCGGGGCATCGAGCAGTCTAGCAACGCGACGGGCCGCTCACAACGGTGGGCGCGCACCTCGTCGGGCGGCCAAGTCGCCGGCATCGCTGCTATACTCCGCCGGCCACTCCGACGACCGGAGAACACCTGCCGCCGCTGCCGGCGCGCCCCTCTCACACCCGGTCGTCGATCCTCCCATCTGCGGAGCGACGGACATCAAACGGACCTACCAGCCCAAGAAGAAGTACCGGCGTAAGACCCACGGGTTTCGCATCCGGATGTCGACCCCCGGTGGACGCCAGGTGCTGAAGGCGCGGCGTCGCAAGGGGCGCAAGCGCCTGACCCCCGCGCCGGCGCGGTGACGTCGCGACATCGCCTGCGAGGGCGACGTCGCTTTGCCGCCGTCCGCGCCGGTGGCATGCGCGCCTCCTCCGCCGGTGTACGCGCGCAGCTGGCGCGGAACGACCTCGGCGTCGCCCGGGTCGGCTTCGCGCTGGTCGGTGTGCGCTCGGCGGTGCGGCGCAACCTGCTGCGACGCCGACTGCGTGCGGCGATCACCCCGCTGCTGGGGTCGCTGGCCGGGAGCGATGTCGTGATCGTGGCGGGCGCTGAGGCCCTCGAGCTGCGATTCGGGGAGCTGCGCGGCGCCGTCGAGAGCTCGGTCACGCGCGTCCGGGAACGCGCGGAGAGCGCCACCGTGTCCTCGACAGCGGACAATGGGGTGGTGATCCGCTCCGCCCAGGCAGATCGATGACCCGCCTGAGCCTGCTCCTGATCCGTGGATACCGGGTGACCATTGGTCCGTTTTTCGGGCTGATGAGCAGCTGCCGGTACCAGCCGACGTGCTCGGAGTACGGCTACGAGGCCATCCAGCGATTCGGGGCGCGCCGCGGCTGGTGGCTTGCGGTGCGGCGCATCAGCCGCTGCCACCCCTTCCACGAGGGCGGCCTCGACCCCGTGCCCGATGAGTACGTCAGCTGGCGCGAGGGGCGCCGGCGCAAGCGCGCCGTCCTCTCCGGCGAGTCCGTCTGATGCTCGCCATCTCGCCGTTCGACGCTCTCGGGGTCCCCTTCCAGTACTGCCTGGAGTTCTTCACCAACATCTTCAAGGTGATCGGGCCGCTCAACTCGATCGGCGCCTTCGGCTTGGCGATCGTCCTCACCACGATCATCATCCGCGCCGCGCTCTTCCCGATCTTCGGGTGGCAGCTGCGCACCAGCCGGCGCATCCAGTCAGAGCAGCGCCTCATCGCCCCGCAGCTCGCCGAGCTTCGCAAGAAGTACAAGCGGGAGCCGCAGAAGCTCAGCGAGGAGATGAAGAAGCTCTACGCCGAGCACCAGGTGTCGCCCTTCAGCAGCCTCTCCGGCTGCCTCCCGGCGCTGGTGCAGATGCCTGTTCTCATCGGGTTGTACCGCGGCATCACCAACGCCACCTCCAACCTCACCTCGGTGAGCCATCACTTCCTCTGGATCACCGACGTTTCCAAGTCGGGTGCCCAGGCCTGCTGCACCACTGGCAAGAACACCGACTGGTCGCAGGTGTTCGCGCACCCCGCGGTGATCATCCTGCCGCTGCTGGCGGCGATCCTCACCTTCGCGCAGTCGCGAATGATGATGCCGCCGCTGCGTCCGGACATGACCGACCAGGAACGGACGATGGGCAACGTCACCAAGCAGATGTCGGTGATCTTCCCGATCATCATCTTCGTGCTGAGCCTGAACTTCCCCCAGGGCCTCGCGCTGTACTGGGTGACCGGCACGCTGTTCATGGTCCTGCAGCAGTACCACCTGGTCGGCTGGGGATCGCTGAAGGTTCCCGCCTGGTTCCCGGGGGCCACCCGGGTCACGGCACTCTCCTACCCGAAGCACACGCCAACCGCAACCACTGCGGCGACGCAGGCGGCGATCGTCCCCGATGGCAACGGCAGCCGCCCGGCGCGCAAGCAGCGCCCCGGTGCGTCGGCGAAGAGCGCCACAGGCACGACCGCGGGGCCCAAGGCGACGCCGGTCGCGACCGGCGCGGTCAACGCGCCGCCGGCGCGCATCCCCAAGAAACGACCCAACAAGCGCCGTCGCTAGCCGCACCGGCACGACGCCGAGGAGACCCATGTGAACGACACTGACGCAGCAGGCATGGCGCAAACGGCGACGCAGCCGGGCGTCGAGGCCACCGGCGCGACCGTCGACGAGGCGACCGCGCAAGCGCTCGCGGAGCTGGGCGCCGACCGAGATGAGGTGGTCGTTGATGTGCTCTCGCGCGGTGGGCCGCGCCCCGTCCCCGGCGAGCACCTCTCGTCGAGCGCGGCCAGGGTGCGGGTGAGCCGCATCGACGAGCACACGGCGCGCGGACGCGAGCTGCTGGCGGCGCTGCTCGAGCAGATGGAGATTCCCGCTCGCGTGTCGGTGCGTCGTGGCACGAGCCCCCGGGCCGGCAAGTCGGAGGCGCCGATGATCCTCGAGGTCTCCGGGGACGACCTCGGCCTTCTGATCGGCTGGCGCGGCGAGACGCTCCGCGCGCTGCAGACGACCGTCAACCTGATGATGGGCGACGAGCAGCCCGACGGCCAGGGCCGCCGCCTCATCCTCGACGTCGAGCGCTACAGAGCACGCCGTGAGGACCAGGTTCGCGAGCTGGCGCAGCGTCTCGCCGACCGCGTCAAGGCCAGCGGCGAGCGCTACACGCTGGACCCGATGCACGCGTACGAGCGCCGCATCATCCACCTCACCCTGCAGGACGACGACGGGGTGCGCACCGAGAGCAGTGGCCATGAGCCTGCGCGGCGGGTCGTCATCCACCCCACCGGGCCGGCGCAGGGAGGTCTCCCGTCGCGTCCCGACCGGGGGCGCGGGCGCTGGTAGGGCGAAGGGGGAACTTCGTTCCCCCCTCGGGCTCCCCCCATCTAGCGGTGTCGGCTCCGGCGACATGAAGTCGCCTGCACCGACGGTTTATTGGAGAACTGGTTGGGACGGTTGCACGCGGTGAAGTCGGCCACCGCCGTTGGAGCGGACGCGTTGCCTGCCGGTGCTGTGGACCGTGGCTATGCGCGCACCGTTCTTGATGGGGTGCGCGTCCTTGCTGCGCCGATGCGTGAGCGCGCCTCGGTGAGCATCGCGTTCATGTTCGGCACCGGCTCACGCGTCGAGACCGCCGACGAGTGCGGGCTCGCCCACTTCATCGAGCACATGGTCTTCAAGGGCGGGGAGAGGTACCCCACGGCGCGCAGGATCAGCGAGGCCGTCGAGGGGGTGGGCGGCGCGCTCAACGCATCCACCGACCGGGAGGCGACCATCTTCTGGGCGAAGGTGCCCGCCGAGCGGCTCGACGTTGCCGTGTCCGTGCTCAGCGACATGCTGTTCGCGCCACGGTTCCTGCCCGACGACGTCGACCGCGAGCGCCAGGTGGTGATCGAAGAGCTGCGCATGTACGAGGACAGCCCGCAGGACCACGTGCACACGCTGTTCGACGCCGTGATGTGGCCGGATCATCCCCTGGGCTGGGACGTGGCCGGCACCGAGGCCACGGTGCAGTCGTTCAGCGCCGCTGACTGCCGCCGCCACCTGCAGCGCCACTACCGGCGCGACGACCTGGTGGTGTCGGTCGCGGGCGCGCTCGACACGGATGCAGTCGAAGGCCTGGTGTCGGACGCTCTGCGGCGCTGGCCGGGCGACGGTGGCGACGCGGTCGCACCCCTGCCCGCCACCTCCCCCACCGGCACCGCGGTCAGCCTTCTCGATCGGCGCGCAAGCCAAGCCAACGTCGTCCTCGGCGCCAGGGCCCCGTCATACCGCGACGAGCGCCGTTTCGTGGCCGACATCCTCAACGTCGTGCTCGGCGAGGGCATGTCGAGCCGCCTCTTCCTCGAGCTGCGCGAGGAGCGCGGGCTGGCGTACGACGTGCACTCGTTCCTCACCCGTGTCGCCGACAGCGGGACGCTGGCCATCTCGCTCGGCTGTGACCCCAAGCGCGCCCTGGAGGCGATGGGAGCGGCGGTCGCGGAGCTCGAGCGCCTGGCGACGGAGGCCGTGCCGCTCGACGAGCTGGAGCGAGCCAAGGAGTACGCGCGCGGCAGGCTCGCCGTGCAACTCGAGAGCACCTCCGCGCTGTGCAACCACCTCGGTCAGCAGGAGCTGCTGACGGGCGAGATCCTGCTGGCGAGCGACATCGCCGAGCGCCTGCTCGCGGTCGACCCGGATGCGGTGCGATCACTGGCGGCCGAGATTCTCGCCGGCGGTTTGCGCGCCGCGGTGATCGGCCCGTTCCGCAAGCTCGAGCCGTTCCTCGAGGTCCTGCACGCCTGACCGCGGCGCCTTGGTGACGTTCGGATAAGGTGGTCACCCATGCAGAGAGAGCGCACGCTTGTGCTGATCAAGCCCGACGCCGTGCAGCGCGGACTCATCGGCGAGATCACCTCCCGCTTCGAGCGGCGCGGCCTGCATCCCGTCGGCATCAAGCTCATGCAGGTCACCACCGTAATGGCCGAACGCCACTATGGCGAGCACAAGGACAAGCCGTTCTTCGGCGGCCTGGTGGAGTTCATCACCTCCTCCCCCGTGGTGGCGATGGTCTGGGAAGGGCCGGGTGCGGTGGCGCTGGTGCGCACCATGATGGGCACCACCAACCCACAGAGCTCGCCGCCGGGCACCATCCGCGGTGACTTCGCGGTCAGCCTGGCGATGAACGTCATCCACGGTAGTGACTCGCCTCAGAGCGCGGCGCGCGAAGTGGCCATCTTCTTCTCGGAGAAGGAGTTGCTCGACTGGGAGAGCAGCGGCTCCGGCTGGATCCTGGCCGAGGACTGACCTGCTGGGCGATTCAGCCCGAGCCGGCTGCGCGTCGCTGGCGTCGCCTGCGGCGTCGCGAGAGAACCAGCGCAGGCGGGATGGCCAGGACGATCGCGGGCGCGACGGGCGGGTCGAAGAGGGCGGCGGAGGCGTCGGGAACCAGGGTGGGCCCGGCGCCGAGCCCGAAGTGCCCGAAAGGCAGCACGCGCACGAACGCCTTGGCCAGGATGGCCTTGCGCGCCACCAGTCCAAAGCTGCGCGAGTCGCTCGACCGGTTGCGGTTGTCGCCCATGACGAAGTACTTGCCGGCGGGGATGCTCAGCGGCTGCGGCGCGGAGGACGCCGTGCCACCTGGGAGGCAGCAGAAGTTCATCGTGTCCCACTTCTCAGGCAGGTAGGGCTCCTGCAGGCGCTGCCAGTTACCTTTGCCCTGTGGTTTGATGAGAATCGCGGTCGGCGACTTGGAGCCGTCGATCTCGATGGTGTCGCCGGGGATCCCGATGACCCGCTTGATGAAGTCCTTGGTGGGATCGCTCGGCGGGATGAGCACGACGATGTCGCCGCGCTGCGGGTCGCCGAAGTAGTACGAGATCTTGCTGGCGAGGAGCAGGTCGTTGTTCTGCAGCGTCCCCACCATGCTCTCGCCGTCGACGCGCACCGTCTGCAGCGCGCTCCAGATGGCGATGTAGAGCACCACGGCGATGATGAGCACCTCGAGCACATCGCGAACCAGCCCGTGGCGCCGGCGCCTGGGCCTCGGGAGATCGGTGGGCTCAGGCTGCACGCGGCGTGATTATACGGACGCATCCCGGCGCGGCCCGCGCCGAAGGGCGCAAGAGCCCGCGTCCACTCGCGCGCAGGAGGTCAGCCCTGTCCACCCTGACACCACGGTGGGTCAGGTCGCGATGACGCGCGCGTGTGCCCGCTGCCACAATGGGTGTCCACCCCGCGGCGGGGCGTCGCGTCCAGACACCAGGCGAGGGACACCATGGCACTGCTGACCCAGACGCCGTACAAGGCACGGGAGTTCGATCTCTCAGGCCTGGTCGGCATTTCCGACAAGACGCTGGAGACACACTTCGGACTTTATGCCGGTTATGTCAAAAACACCAACACTCTCAACGAGCAGCTGGTCGAGCTGACTCAAACGGGCAAGGTGGGGACGCCGTCCTACGCGGAGATGACTCGCCAACTCGGCTTTGAATACAACGGCATGGTGCTGCACGAGTGGTACTTCGGCAACATGACCAAGAGCGCCAACGGCGGAGAGATCTCGAGCTCGTCGGCGTTGGGGCGCGCGCTCGGCGAGTCGTTCGGCGACCTCGAGACGTGGCGCAAGGACTTCGTCGGTGTCGGTGGCATGCGCGGCGTGGGCTGGGCTGTGACGTACCTCGACCCCGCCACGGGTCAACTCAGCAACCACTGGATCACGCTCCACGAGGACGGCAACATCGCCGGTTTCAAGCCGATCGTGGTGATGGACGTGTGGGAGCACGCCTTCCTGCTCGACTACAAGCCCGCCGACCGGCCCAAGTACATCGAGTCGTTCCTCGCCAACCTGGATGTCAGCGCCGCCGAGGCGCGCCTCAGCGGGGCGGAGCGGCCGATCGGCTGACGGCGAACCTCAGAGCCGCGGGCCGCCCAGGCGGGTGTACAGCGCGTCGAGGTCACCATCGTCGTGGAAGGCGATGGTGACCCGCCCGCCCCGTCGGAGCCGCTCGAGCTCGACGGGCAGCCCAACACGCTCCTCGATACCGCTGCGGACCGCCTCGTCGTCGGCGCTGAGGGCGGGCCGGCCGCGGACGGCGCGGGGGGCGTGTGCTCGGCCGAGCTCTGCCTGGACCGCCTGCTCGATGCGGCGCACCGACCATCCCCCGGCCGCGGCCTGCATGGCCATGGCCTCGCGGCGCTCGTCATCGGGCAGCGCCAGCAGCGCACGCGCGTGGCCGGCGCTGATCTGGCCATCGACGACGGCGCGCTGGACGGGCGCCGGCAGCGCCAGCAGACGGATGGTGTTGGACACCGCCGGCCTGCTCCGGCCCAGGCGCAGGGCGATCGCCTCGTGTGACATGCCGAAGGTGTCGGCCAGCCGCGAGTAGGCGGCAGCCTCCTCGATCGCGGTCAGGTCGGCGCGGAGCAGGTTCTCGGTGAGAGCGGCCTCCAGCGACTGCCGGGCCGAGTCGGCCGCCGGTCGCACGATGGCGGTTACGCGGTTCAGCCCGGCGAGTTGGATCGCCCGCAAGCGACGCTCCCCGGCGACGAGCCGGTATCGCGCCCCGGCGGCCTCGACAACGATGGGATGGAGCAGCCCGTGCGTTCGGATGGACTCACCGAGCGCAACCAGCGCATCGGCATCGAACTCGCGGCGCGGCTGCTCGGGGTTGGCGTCGACCAGGCCGGGGTCGATCTCCACCAGGGTCAGGCCGCTCGGCGATGCCGCCTCCGTCGCCTCGGATGCCGGCACCTCACTGACAGGACCAAGAAGGGCGTCCAGCCCCCTGCCGAGGCCGCGCCGGCGAGCCCCGCTGCCGGCGGGTGGGCGGGAGCTCAAGAGTCGCCCATGGGCGCGCCGGCGGCGAGGACGGGATCGCCCCGTCCGGCCAGCCGGCTGTCGAGGGTGGCGGCGAGCTCGCCGTACGCGATGGCGCCACGGCAGGTCGGGTCGTAGAGGTTCACCGGCAGCCCATGGCTGGGCGCCTCGCTGAGGCGGACGTTGCGAGGGATCAGCGGCGTCAGCAGCTCGTCGGCAAAGCGCGTCCGCACCTCGTCCACGACCTGGTGGGCCAGCGCCAGGCGGCCGTCGAACAGGGTCATGACGATCCCCGCGATGGTCAGGTTGGGATTGAGATCCCGCCGGAGCAGCGCCAGCGTGTGCGTCAGGAGGCCCAGCCCCTCCAGTGCGTAGAACTCACACTGGATGGGCACCAGGAGCCCCTGGGCGGCGACGGCGGCGTTGACCGTGAGCAGGCCGAGACTGGGTGGGCAGTCGATGAAGACGTAGTCGACGTCGTCGACCGCCTCGACCGCGAGCGCCAGGCGCCTCTCGCGCATCGGCAGGTCGATCATCTCGATCTCCGCGCCGGCAAGGCTGAGGTCGGCCGGCACCAGGTCGAGGCCGGGGACGATCGTCGCCATGCGCGCCTCGGCGACGGGACGGCCGTTCACGATGACGTCGTAGCTGGTGACCTCGACCGCGCCCCGGTCCACGCCCAGCCCTGAGGTGGCGTTGGCCTGGGGATCGATGTCGATCACGAGAACCCGCCGTCCCATCGTCGCCAGCGCCGCCCCGACGTTGATGGTGGTGGTCGTCTTGCCGACGCCTCCCTTCTGGTTGGCGACCGCGAGAACGTGAGGGACCACCGCTGGATTATCGGTCGCGGCCGCGCGGGTCCGCAGCGGAGTTATCCACCGTATCCCCAAGTGAGGGGAGTGGAACTTTGCTGCGCGTGAGATCGATTTGCGCTCTTGTGGCTGATGCCTGTGGACAACTGGGTGGGTGGGTCAAGGCGCCACGCGCGTACCCGACGACCCGGCGATTCACGTGAAACGAAGCGCCAGCGACGGCCGTGATTCACGTGAAACACTCCCGCCCAGGCGACCCTCGGTCGGTCGGCCCGGCACACCGGGCCCGCAGGGGCGCCCCGTACAATCGGCGCGTGCCTGCAAAGCGTGCCCACACCTGGCGATTCGTCGTCGCCGCGCCCCCTCGCGAGGTGTTCGCGGTGATGGAGCAGATGATCGGGACACCCCCCTTCCGGTTCGAGGTGGTCGGCGAGAGCACCGCGCGGATCATCGAGTACCAGCGCAACAGCCTGGTGGGCCATTGGCGGCGCGTCGACGGCAGCGCTCGGTTCCTGGGACGAGCGGGGCGGCCCGCGCGCAACCAGCGCTGGGTGACCTGCAGCGCCACTGTCGAGGACACCGGGACGGTGGTGGACCTGGAGGCTAGCAAGGGGCGAGGCGCCCTGCCGCGGGCCCTGCAGCTCATCGGCGTCCTGAGCCGCGGCGTCGACGATCCCAGGACCATCTACCGGCGCCGCGACATTCCCCGCGGACCGGTCACGCTCGTGGCGTCGTGGGCCGGGATGCCCTACAGGCTGTACTCGGCGCCCCGGCGCGACGCCGCGCGCGGGACGGCGATCTACACGGCCACACGCATGGTTGCGCTCGACGGCGGGACGCCGGAGTTCCTCAAGGTGAGGCTCAGTGATGGCACCGAGGGCTACGTGGAGCGCGACCAGGTGGTGGCGGCGCCGGACAGGGCCACCCGCCAGGCCGGAGTGGAAGCGGCCCGGCACGTCTGACACCGCCGCGATGGGGGCGCACGAGGGAGCGCAGTTCCCCCTTCGCAGTCGTCAGCGCAGGCGACCTCACGTCGCCGGAGCTGACACCGCTGGCTGGGGGGTGCACGAGGGGGGAACGCAGTTCCCCCTTCGTACTAAAGCGGCGGAACTCGCACGGCACGAGCTCCGCCGCTTGCGTCGAAGCGTCGGGTACCACTGAGACGGCAGGCGTCTCTCTGGTGCGCGGGCGTTGGCGACCGCGCTACCTGGTATCCGCCCCGGCGATCAGCCCGCCACTCCGGCGCGGGTCGGCTGAGTACTACCGGAACAATCGGTCATGGGCAGGACCCTCCTTTTCTCAGAGTGCCCCGGCGCCGGTCCGCGTGCGTCTGTGGAAATGCGGGCGGTGACGGGGCCGAGAGACGCTCCGCAAGTGTAGCGAGGACTGGGCGACTCAGCCAGCGTCGGGACCCGCGCCCCCCGGCCGGGCGCCACGTTGCTGCCATCTTTGACCCAATCCTCTGAGCGCCATGATGCCGCGTCGACAGTGGGGTTCCGGATACATCTGGCACTGAAATCCGGTGCCACACAAAGGCTTTGCGTCCCCCAAGGTTCCGCGCACCGCGTGTGGCCGATGGGATCTAGGAGACGGTCGTCAGCGTGCCCTGGATGACCCGGGCGCCGGTGGGCGCACGGCTGCCGCCAGCCGGCTCCGGCGTCGCCGCGACGGCCGTGTAGGCGCTCATGTCGCCGTGCACCACCGCGGCCCACGACCCGTCGGGGTTGTGGGTGAGGTAAGCGGCGGCCACCGCGGACCCATCGGACCGGATCAACCACACCTCGTACACGGAGCGGCCGGCGACCACCGAGCTCGGGCTCGGGAGGCCGGTCGCGGTGAGCACCGCCTGCCGGCCGCCGCGCGTGTAGGTGAGCTCGCCGTGCGCCTGCGGCGCCGCCTGGGTGGCGGCCAGCACGACCGCCACCGACGCCGGCGCTGCGGGCTGGCGGTTGGCCACTCCCCACGACGCCAGCGCGATGACGGCCACCGCGGCAGCTGCGGCGCCGACAGTGAAGCCGCGCGCGGCGGGCAGCGCCTGCCACGCGCGTGCCCACCAGCTCGCCGGCCGGACCCTGCTGTTCCGCTCACGGGCTTGCTCGGCCTCGGCGTACACCGCACGCATCAGCCGGCCGCGCAGCTCGGGTGAGGGCAGTGCCGGTTCGAGCGCCAGCGGAAGGCGCGCCGCCGCCGCCATGTACTCGCCGGCCAGGCGACGGCATGCCGAGCAGCCGCCGAGGTGCTGCAGCAGTGTTGCCTGGTCACCTCGGTCGATGGACCCGACCGAGAGCGCGGCGGCAAGGACGTCAGCCTGCTGGCAGGTGATCACGCCATTCCCTCAGCAACGGCCAGCTCGAGCACGCCACGCAGCTTGCGCAATGCGAGCCGGGTGCGGCCCTTGACGGTGCCCAGCGGCACCTGCATGAGGCCACTGATCTCACTCTGGGAGTAGCCGCCGAAGTAGGCGAGCTCGATGGTCTCCCGCTGCTCTACCGAGAGGTCCCTCAGGGCTTTGCGGATCTCCTCGCGCTCGATCTCGTCCGCCACTTGGTCCCACGTGTCCGACACCGACGTGACCTCGATGGGGGCGTGCTCGAGAGCGACGTCCTGCCGGGCGCGCCCGGAGCGGCCGCGAAGGCGATCGAGGGCACGGTGGTGGACGATCGAGCACACCCAGGTGCGCAGGCTGCCGCGGTCGCTGCGGTACGTCGACGCCCGGCGCCAGATGCTCAGGAACGCCTCCTGGACGACGTCCTCCGCGGTCCCCGGATCGTTGACCACCCGCAGCGCAAGCGTGTAGGCCAAGCCGGAATATCGGTCGTAGAGCATCTCGAGTCCCTCAGGTTCCGCTCGAGCCAGCAGGTCGAGCATCCTGTCGTCGGAGACGTTCACACCGGGTGTCGCGGACGATTCGCCTTTCTCTCGCACGCTTTCAGGTGATACGCGCGCAATGCGCAAACGGATCACCCGGACCCACCCGGTCAGTAGATGCCGAGTTCCAGGCGTGCCTCTTCGGACGCCATCGTCCTGGGATCCCAGGGCGGCGACCACACCAGCTCGACCTTGACGTCCTTGACCCCGGGCAGGCCGTGGCAGACGGCGTGCGCCTGGCCCTGGATGATGCTGCCCATCGGGCAGTACGGGGTGGTCAGCGTCATGGAGATGGTGAGCAGGCCGTCATCGTCGATCTCCGAGCCGTACACCAGGCCGAGGGAGACGATGTCGATGCCTATCTCGGGGTCGTAGACCTCGCTGAGCGCGGCGAGCACCAGCTCCGGCGACGCCTTCGCCGCGGCCGTGGCCGGCTCCTGGCTCGCGCTCGGGTCCGTGTGCAGCGCTGTCTCGGTGTCGCTCATCGTGCTTCCTCCGCGTGCCCGAGCGCCTGCAGCAGCGCGTTGCAGGGCAGCGTCGCACACTTGACGCGCACCGGGTAGGCGCGGACTCCCTGGAGCGCCTCGAGATCGCCGAGGTCGTCGGGGCTGCCACCCTCGACGAGCATGGCGCGGAACCGGTCGGCAACATCGCGTGCCCGCTCCCGGCTGCCACCGCTCACCTCGTCGCAGAGCATGCTGCAGGCGGCCTGGCTGATCGAGCAGCCGGTTCCCTCGAAGGCGACGGCGGCGAGCTGGTCGCCGTCGAAGCGCACCGAGATGTCGATCTGGTCGCCGCAGAGCGGGTTGTCGGCCTCCACGACGGCGTCGGCGGGATCGAGCCGGCCGCGGTGACGGGGATGGCGGTAGTGGTCGAGGATGATCTCGCGGTAGAGGTCATCGGCGACCGGCGTAAATCCGACCTGCATGGTAGGGATTGTACCCCCGCGTGCTCCCGGAGCCTCCGCTGCACAATCCTCGGGTGCCCAGATTCCGCCGTCCGCGCACGTCCCCGATGTTCTGGCTGCTCAGCGGCCAGCTGATCATGTTCGCCGGCGTCGCGGCCATCTTCCCGATCGCGCCGCTGTACGTCCGGCGCCACGGGGGCGGCTCGCTGGCCATCGCGCTGTTCATCGCGGGCCCGCTGATCGCCAACATGCTGGTCCAGGTCCCCGCCGGCCGGCTCACCGACCGCTTCGGCCGCCGTCCCATGCTGCTCGGCTCGCGCGCGGGGTTCGGTGTGCTGTCCTTTGCGCTCTTCGTCGACGTCGGTCCCCTCTGGCTGCTCGCCACCCTGCGCACGCTCCAGGGGGTCGCTTCCGGAGCGTATGTCCCGGCTCTGCGTGCCGCCGTCGTCGACCTCAGCGGCCCCGAGAAGCGGGCCGAGGGGTTCGCCAAGCTGCAGGCCTGCGAGATGGTGGGACTCCTCGTCGGTCCTTTCGTCGGGGGCGCCGTGGCGCTCTGGCGCGACTCGGCCATCTTCGGGGTCTCCGGCGTCGCCGTTCTCTTCGGGCTCCTCGCGATGCGGCGCGTCCCGGAGACGCGCGTGGTGCGCGCCACCGACGAGCGCGCGGCGCGGGTGCGCTGGTGGCGCAACCCGGGGATCTTGGTGCCGTGCCTGGGCGTTGCCGCGCTGGGCACGGTGTTCTCGATGTACGACGTCGTCTGGCCGCTGTACCTGGCGGCGCGCGGCAACAGCACGCTTGTGATCGGTCTCACCATCAGCCTCTTCGCGGTCCCGCTGTTGATCCTCGCGCAGCCGGGCGGCCGCCTCGCCGACCGCAGCAACAGGCGCTGGCTGATGGTGGCGTCGTTCGCGGTCAGCGGTGGCTGCGCCGCCATCTACCCCGCGCTGTACTCGCTTGTGTGGATCATCGCGTTGGGGGTGGTCGAGGCCTGCGCATACGTCCTCGTCGAGCCGACCATGTTCGCGGTGATCGGCGACAGCAGCTCCGCGCAGGAGCGCGGCCGCGCCATGGGCATCGGCGGGCTCTTTCAGTTCGGCGGCATGGCATTCGGTGCGCTCGTCCTCGGCGCGCTGTATGGAGTGGGTGAGGGAATCTCCTTCTGGGGAGCCGCCGGAGTGCTCATCGCCGCCGCAGTGCTCTGCGCATTCGCGCTGCCGCCCCGCGCGCCGGAGAGACGGGCCGTCGCGTCTGAGCGCGTTGCCATGAACCCGCTGGAGTCCTGACCACAACAGGCATCCACGACCGCCGTGCGTTCAAGCTTGGCGCCCTCGACCGGCGCGTGTACTAGCGTGGGAAGCCTGGCCGGCGTTGCCGGGTCGCCCTACTCGGGTACGCTCCGGCGCCAGACTACGCGGCGGTGATCTTCTCGAGCCTCTCCAGACTGGCCATCATGGACTCGAGCAGCGGGTTGGTCCCGTTGATCCACGCCCCGCCATCACGTAAAAGGTCGGCCGGCAAGGGGCCGCAGTCGAACACCTCCGTGACGACGGTGGCGTCGTCACCGTCTGGTGTGAGGATGTAGCCCCAGCGGTAGCCCGCAGGAATGCCGACCTTGGAGGGATCATTGCCCTCAGCCCGAGAAGGGTCTCCGGGAGCGGGCTCCCAAAATATGCGCCGGTCTCGCTCGAACTCCACCACATAGTTGAGCATGAGGTAGTCGTCTCCGAGCCGATGCATCTTCATGGTGAAGGTGTCGCCCACGTTGGCGATGGGATGGTCGAGGACAGCACCGCGAAGCATGCCGGAGCCGTCGAAATCCACGTGACGTCGCGGATTCGCCAGGACCTCGAAGATGCGGGCGGCCGATGCTTCGATTCTGCGTGACACCTGGACCGACTTGCCGTCCTCCGCCACGGGCCACTCCTCTCGTTGTCTCTCTGCCTCTGCACTCCGCGTCTGCCCCAGCGAGCACCGGTCATCATCCTCCAGGCATTCGCGCTTGCGGTTTTCGAGTGGAGCTCGCCTCAGCACCGCTGGACGAGTCAGGCACCCCCCAGGCCAGCATCCGCCAAGCCCTCCTTGAACGCCTCGCCGAAGCCGGCTGGCTCATGGTACCGGCGCTGTAAACTTATGTGACATCGCGCACGTCAAGGCGCGATGCCTAAGTGGCGACCCGCTGATCAGCCGCGTCGTGCGCAAGGCGACGCACCACCCGTAGAGGAGCGACACATGACCGCCAAGGTCGAGAAGAGCATCGATGTCGACGTCCCAGTCCACACGGCGTACAACCAGTGGACCCAGTTCGAGACGTTCCCGGAGTTCATGGAGGGCGTCGTCGAGGTCAGGCAGCTGAGCGAGACACAGCTGCACTGGAAGGCGAAGGTGGCGGGCAAGGAGAAGGAGTGGGACGCCACCATCACCGAGCAGCAGCCCGACCAGCGGATCGCGTGGACGGCTGTCGACGGTGCTCCGAACGCCGGCGTCGTCACCTTTCACCGCATCACCGACGACACCACCCGGGTGATGCTGCAGCTCGAGGCCGAGCCCGAGGGGCTCATCGAGGAGGTCGGTGACAAGCTCGGAGTCTTCGACCGCCGTGTCGAGGGAGACCTCAAGCGCTTCAAGGAGTTCGTCGAGTCGCGCGGCAGCGAGACCGGCGCCTGGCGCGGCGAGGTCGAGCAGAACAGCAACTAGCGCTGGGACGGACGGCGTGGCCGATGCGGCGACGCCGTCCGCCGCCCACCGTCAGAGAGTGCGGATCACGCGCGCCGGGTTGCCCACCGCGACCACGTTCGCGGGCAGGTCCTTGGTGACCACCGAACCCGCGCCGACAACCGTGTTCTCGCCGATGCTCACGCCCGGCAGCAGGATGGCGCCGCCGCCCAGCCACACGTTGTCGGCGACGGTGATCGGCTTGGCCGCTTCAGCGCCCGTCGCACGAAGCCGCGGCTCGAGCGGATGCGTGGGCGTCAGGAACTGGACGTTCGGACCGACCTGGACGTGCTCGCCGAGAGTGATTGCCGCGACATCCAGGAACACTGCTCCGCAGTTGACGAACGAGCCGGCGCCGATGTGCACCTGGTAGCCGTAGTCGCAGTGGAGGGGCGCTACCACCTGCGCACCCTCCGCGAACGTTCCCAGCAACTCCCGCAGGACAGCCCGCGCGCCCTCGAGGTTGGCCGGGTCGGCGGTGTTGAACCGGCGCAGCAGGATGGCGGCCCGCTGACGTTCTCCAGCCAGCTCGGGATCGACGGCGTCGTACAGGTCGCCAGCCAACATCCGGTCGCGCTGCGACCGAAGGTCCGGCTGGTTCTCGCGCTCAGAGACCATCCAGCAGGCTATCCGAAGATGCGGCGCACTTCTCCCAGCGCAGCTCCGAGCGCGTCGATCTCCTCGTGCGTGTTGTAGAGGTACACCGACGCCCTGGCGGTGGCGGCGACGCCGAGCCGCTTCATCAACGGCTGGCAGCAGTGATGGCCTGCGCGCACCGCGACGCCCTCGCGGTCGAGGATGGTGCCGACGTCGTGCGCGTGCACGCCGGCGACGTTGAAGCTGACCGCTCCACCACGCGCCTCGAGTGTTCGCGGTCCGTACACGTCGACGCCATCGATCTCCTCGAGCATGGCGAGCAGGTGCCCGGTGAGCTCGATCTCGTGGGCGTGGATCCGGTCGCGGCCGATGGCGTCGAGGTAGTCGCACGCGGCAGCCAGCCCAGCCGCCGCGCCGACGTCGGGCGTGCCCGCCTCGAACTTGTGCGGGACGGTGCTCCATGTGGAGTGCTCCAGCGAGACGCGCAGGATCATGCTGCCGCCTCCCAGGAATGGGGGCATGCGCTCGAGCAGCTCAGGGCGCGCCCAGAGCACGCCGGCGCCCATCGGACCGCACATCTTGTGGCCGCTGAACGCCAGGAAGTCGACGCCCAGCTCGCGCACCGACACCGGCATGTGCGGCACGCTCTGCGCCGCGTCGACGCAGACGAGCACGCCGCGCTCGTGGGCGGCCTCGACGATGGCCTCGAGCGGCACCACGGTGCCGAGCACATTCGATTGGTGCCCGAGGCTGACCAGCTTGGTGGGTGGAGCGAGCAGCTCGTCGAGGTTGGAGAGGTCGAGTGTGCCGTCGTCGCGCACGCTCAGGAAGGCAAGGGCCAGCCCGGCGCGCTCGGCGGCCAGCTGCCACGGCACGAGGTTGCTGTGGTGCTCCATCTCGGTGAGCACCACACGGTCGCCGGGCGAGAGCAGCTCGCGCGCGTATGACGACGCCACCAGGTTGAGCGCCTCGGTGGTGTTGCGCAGGAACACGACGCCCTCGGACGGCGCGTCGATGAAGCGCGCGACCCGCTGGCGCGCGGACTCGAAGACGTCGGTGGCCTCGTTGCCGAGCGTATGCACGCCGCGGTGGACGTTGGCGTTGTGCTGCTGGTAGTACGCGTCGGTGGCGTCCAGCACCACCTGTGGCTTCTGCGAGGTGGCGGCGGAATCGAGGTACACCAGCGGGTGCCCGTTGACGGTGCGTTGCAGGATGGGGAAGTCCGACCGCAGGCGCGCCACGTCGAGCGGGGCGGCGGACACACCAACCTCGCTCATCGCGGTTCCTCGCTGAGCGCGATGCGGATCACGCCCTCTGACGTGTCGACCTGGTGGACGCGCACCGGTTCGACGGCGGGCAGCGACAGGGGATCGCCGGTGCGCAGGGAGAAGGCCGAGCCGTGCAGGGGGCATTCGATGGCGCAGCGCGAGGTGTCGAGGTCGCCGTCGCTCAGCGACGCCTCGGCGTGGCTGCAGGTGTCGTCGAGGCAGAAGAACTCACCGTCCAGGTTGAAGATCGCCACGGGCACCTCATCGATCTCGACCCGTGCGGCATGCCCCGGCGGCACATCCTCGATGCGCCCCACCTCGACCCACGTCGCCATCCTCATTCGGCCACCAGCGTGATCCCGGCCTGCGCCTCGCCCTCGAGCTCGTGGTCGAGCAGCTCACCGACGAGGTCGGCCACGCCGGGGTGCGGGCAGTGCGCCAGCGCGTCGTCGAGGAAGCCGCGGACGATGAGCCGATCGGCGTCGGCCTCGGTGACGCCGCGCGCCATGAGGTAGAAGCGGTGGTCGTCGTCGATGTGGCCGGCGGTGGCGCCGTGCCCGCAGCGCACGTCGTTCGCCCGGATCTCCAGGCGCGGCACCGAGTCGGCGGTGGCGCCATGGCTGAGGATGAGGTTGCGATTCTGCACATAGGCGTCGGTCTGCTGGGCGACGCGGTCGACGTCGATGAGGCCGCTGTAGACGCTGCGTGCGTGGTCGCGGACCGCCACCTTCAGCTTGAGACGGCTGGTGGTCTGTGGCGCGCGGTGTGCCTGCAGCGACTGGTGGTCGAGGTGCTGGCTGGCGTCGCCGAACGCCAGCCCGGCGATCTCCGCCTCGGCACCGGGACCGTCGAGCATCACCTCCCAGTACGCCTTCTGCAGACGCGAGCCGAGCGTGGCGCCGAACATCCGCAGCCGCGCGTTCTGGGCGAGCAGGCTGCGATGCATGGCGACGTGCCACGCGCCCTCGCCCCACTGCTGGAGGACGTGGTGGTCGATGTGCGCGTCGCGGCCGGCGACCACCACGGTGAGCGCGTCGCTGAACAGCTCGTCGTCACCTGCCGCGGACAGGTAATCGTCGATGAGCGTCAGGGACAAGTCGTCCTCGAGCAGCACGACCGTTGCGGGGAACGTGGCCGCGTGGTCGCCGGCGGCGCTGTGCGCCACCCAGACCGGCACAGCCGCGCGCACCGAGCGGGGCACGTAGATGAAGGCGCCGCCGCTCCACATCGCGTTCCACAGGGCCACGAACGCCGATTCGCCGACGCCCACCGACGACAGGGCACGTTCGACCAGCTCCGGATGCAGCTCGGCCGCCTCGTCGAGAGAGCTGACCACCACGCCGGCGGCGGTGAGCCGGTCGCTCTGCTCGATGCGGGTCACCGGTGCGGCGTCGACCACCAGGGTGGCGTCGGTCGCGGCCCGGTCGCGACGCCGCCGGATGGCGTCGATCAGCGTCTCGTCCACCGCGTCGGCCGGGTGGAAGGAATGCAGGCGCAGCTTGGAGACGTCGGTGCGACGCCAGTCCTCGTCGCGCTGCGACGACGGCAACGGCATGGCGGTGAACGCGTCCCAGGCGGCGCGCCGACGATCGCGCAGCCAGCCCTCGCTGGCGGCGATGCGCTGCTCCGCCGCCGCCGCGAACGCCGGCGCGTCCGGCGCGGCAACTCCAGCGCCGGTGATCACCCGACCGACCCCTCCATGGAGAGGGCGAGCAGGCGGTTGAGCTCGACCGCGTACTCCATCGGCAACTCCTTGACGAACGGTTCGAAGAAGCCGTTGACGATCAGCGCGGTGGCCTCGTTCTCGTCGATGCCGCGCGATGTCAGGTAGAAGATCTGGTCCTCACCGACCTTGCTGACCGTGGCCTCGTGGCCGATGGTCACATCGGGGCTCTCCACGTCCATGTACGGGTAGGTATCGCTCTGCAACTCCTCGTCGAGCAGCAGCGCGTCACAGCGCACGTTGATCTTGACGTTCTGTGCCTTGGGATACACCTTGACGTGACCGCGGTACGAGGTGCGCCCGGTGCCCTTGCTGATCGATCGCGAGACGATGTTGCTGGTGGTGTTCGACGCTACGTGGATGCATTTGGCACCGGCATCCTGGTGCTGGCCTGGGCCGGCAAACGCAGCCGACAGCACCTCGCCGTGCGCACCCTCGCCCATCAGGTAGATCGCCGGGTACTTCATGGTCACCTTCGACCCGAGGTTGCCGTCCACCCATTCGACGGTGGCGTTCTCGTGCGCGATGGCGCGCTTGGTGACCAGGTTGTAGACATTGTCCGACCAGTTCTGGATGGTCGTGTAGCGGATCTTGGCGCCCTTGTGCGCGATCAGCTCCACGACCGCGGAGTGCAACGAGTCGCTCGAGTAGTTCGGCGCCGTGCAGCCCTCGATGTAGTGGACCGACGAGCCCTCCTCGGCGATGATCAGGGTCCGTTCGAACTGGCCCATGTTGTCGCTGTTGATGCGGAAGTACGCCTGCAACGGCACCTCGACGTGCACCCCGGCGGGCACGTACACGAACGAGCCACCCGACCACACCGCCGAGTTGAGCGCGGCGAACTTGTTGTCGTTGGGCGGGATGACCGTACCGAAATACTTGCGAAAGATCTCAGGGTGATCGCGCAGCCCGGTGTCGCAGTCGCAGAAGATGACGCCGAGCTTCTCGAGGTCCTCGCGGATGTTGTGATAGACGACCTCGAAGTCGTACTGCGCCGACACACCGGCGAGGAACTTGCGCTCGGCCTCGGGGATGCCGAGCCTGTCGAAGGTGTTCTTGATCAACTCAGGAACGTCGTCCCACGAGCGCGACTGCTCGCCGGCGGGCTTGACGTAGTAGTAGATGTCGTCGAAGTCGATGCCGGAGAGGTCGGCGCCCCACGTCGGCATCGGCCGCTTCATCCAGTGGTCGTATGCCTTGAGGCGGAATTTCAGCATCCACTCCGGCTCGCTCTTGTGGTCGGAGATGGCCGCGATCACCTCTGGCGAGAGGCCCTTCTCGGTACGGAAGACCGAGATGTCGACGTCGTGGAAGCCGTACTGGTAGTCCTTGGTGAGCTCGTGGGCCTGGACGGTCATGACTGTGCCTCCGCGACCACGCCGGTCAGTGACGTGTGGGTGGCTGCGGCCGCCGCGGCGACCGGCCCGATGATCGGCTCGTAGCCCTGGCTCTCGATCTGACGCGCCAGCTCGGGACCCCCGGAGGTGACGATGCGTCCCTGGTGGAGAACGTGCACGCGATCGGGCTTCAGGTACTCGAGGATGCGCGGGTAGTGGGTGATCACCAGCACGCTCATGTCGGGACCGGCGAGCCGGGTGACGCCGTTGGCGACGGTGCGCAGCGCGTCGACATCCAGCCCCGAGTCGGTCTCGTCGAGGATCGACAGCCGCGGCCGCAGCATGGCCATCTGCAACACCTCGGCGCGCTTCTTCTCACCGCCGCTGAAGCCGTCGTTGATGTAGCGCGCCCGGAAGCTCTCGTCGATCTTCAGCGCGGCCATCTCCTCGTTGAGGCGGCGGATGAACTCGCGCGCCGGCATCTCCTTGCCCTGCGCGCGCAGGGCGGCGCGCATGAAGTTGACGGTGGTGACGCCGGGGATCGCGGTGGGGTACTGGAAGCAGAGGAAGACACCGAGCCGCGCCCGCGCGTCGGCGGAGAGCGCGAGCAGGTCCTCGCCGCCGAAGGTCGCGCTGCCGGCGGTGACGGTGTACTTGGGGTGCCCGCTCAGGGTGTACGCGAGGGTGCTCTTGCCCGAGCCGTTGGGCCCCATCAGCGCGTGGATCTCACCGGCGGGGACGGAGAGGTCGACCCCGCGCAGGATCTCCTTCTCCTCGACGCTGACGGTGAGGCCGCGGACGACCAGGTCGGCGGCTGTCGTGCCCGTCTCAGGCATCCGCGACCTCCTGGGGAGCATCGGCCGGCGCCATCGCCGCCAGCAACGACTGGTCGTGGATCAGCTCGGCGAGAGTGGTCTGGCGCAGCACCGCGTCGATGCTCTCCTTGAGGCGCTGCCACAACCCGCGCGACGCGCACTCACCCTCACGGGCGCAGGTGCCCGATTCGTAGTGGGACGACACGCACTCGACGGGCGACACCTCACCTTCGACGGCATGGATGACGTCGAGCACCGACACCTGCTCGGGGCTGCGGGTCAGCGAATAGCCGCCGTGCACCCCGCGCGTGCTCTCAACGAGGCCACCGCGGCGGAGCTGGCCGGCGAGCTGCTCGAGGTACGCGAGCGGCAGGTGCTCGACCCTGGCCACCTCGGCGATGCTGAGCGGGCCCTTGCCGTGGGCGCGGGCGAACTCGGTCATCATGCGCAGGCCGTAGTGCGCCTTGGAGCTGACCCGCATCGAGAACGAGGCGTTCGCGGGGGCCTCACGGCGGGTCGCGGGGAGGGCTGGGTGCTGCGCTGTGGAAATTCCGACCGTCATGGTCAGAATTATACGTCGGAGGCTCAGGCGATCGGTTCATCCGACATACTCGCGAGCAGGTCTGCCGTTAGGTGAGCACACCCCTCCTCGACCTCGCCCCCGCCGCCCCCGCCGCCGCGCCGGCCGACGGGCCGTCGGCTGGCACATCGGCGCGCCGGGTCCTGATCGGGCGCGTCACCCGCGTCGTCTCGGTCGTGGTCAGCCTCGCCGCACTCGCCATCCTGCTCCGCCGCGTCGATCTTCCGGCGGCCCTGCGGACAGCCGAGGATGAGCCCTGGCCACCCCTGGTTGGCGCGATCGCGCTGAACATCGTGGCCACCTGGCTGCGTTCGGTGCGCTCGCAGCTGGTCCTCAACGCGCTCGGCCATCGCGTTCAACCGCTGCGCATGGCGGCGACCCAGCTCGCCGGCCAGGTCCTCAGCTGGGTGAGCCCGGTTGCTGCGGGTGACTTCGTGCGCCCGTACCTCTGGCGGCGCCATGACGGCGTGCCCCTGACCCCAGGCGTAGTGACGGTGCTGTACGAGCGCATCTTCAGCTTCGGCCAGCTGATCGTCCTCGGCGCTGTCTGCGCGGCGCCGCTCGTCGTCACTGGACCGGCATTGGCAGCGACCTCCGCCGCCGGGCTGGTCCTGCTCGCCATGCCCTGGCTGGTGGTCCGCCTGGTCCGTCGCAGCGCCCCGGAGGCTGGGGGGTTCGCGGCCTCGTCGGGGTGGCGCGACCGTCTCGCGCATGCCGGTGGCCAGCTCTGGCGGCTCGGAGGGGACGCCAGGCTGACGCTGCGGTTCACCGGCCTGACCGCGCTGGTGGTGCTGGTCAGCGCGGTGCAGATCGAGCTCCTCGCCCACGGCGTGGACGCCTCCCTCTCGTTGTGGGCTGCCGCGGCGGCCTTCGCACTCTCACAGGTGGTGGGGAGCGCGTCGAGCCTCCCCTTCGGGATCGGCCCCGCCGACGCCGTCCTGATCGCCTTTCTCTTGCACGCCGGCACCGGGTCGGAGGGCGCCCTGGCCATCACCCTGCTCACCCGGCTGGCTGTCACGGTGCCGCTCGGACTCGCCGGTGCGGTCGCCTACCTGCGCCTGAGCCAGCGCGGCGCATCCCGAGCGCCGGCTCCGTGACGGCTCGGCCCGGGCGCGTCGTCGTGGTCGGCGGCGCCGGGTTCATCGGCACGCACGTGGTCGAGCGGCTGGTTGCCAGGGGCTGGGATGCGCTCGTGATCGACGACCTCTCCCACCCATGCGGGGTCCCGCTGCCCGCGTCGGTGGAGCTCGTCGAGGCCACAGGTGGGTCGGCGGCGGCGCGTACCGCCCTGGGGCGCTTCCGCCCGCAGGCGCTCGTTCACCTCGCCGCCAAGGGAGGGGTCAACCGCGCGCTGCGCGACCCCGCCGCCCACATCAGGGAGGTGCTGGCCGAGTCCGTCGGCTGCTTCGCGGCCGCCCAGGCGGCGGGCTGCGACGCCGTGCTCATCGCATCCTCCGGGGGCGCGGTGTACGGCGACCCCGGTGTCCTGCCGGCGTCCGAGCGGCTGCGCCCGGCCCCTCGTTCGGCCTACGGCGCCGAGAAGCTCTGCGAGGAGACCTATCTCGCCACCGTCGCCAACCAGGGCGTGCGCACGATCGCGCTGCGCTACGGCAACGTCTACGGGCCGCGCCAGGACGGCACCGGCGAGGCCGGGGTGGTGGCGATCACGGCGACGCGGCTGCTGGCGGGGCGCCCGGCCGTCATCTTCGGCGACGGCCTCCAGACCCGTGACTTCGTGTACGTCGAGGATGTGGCCGATGCGACGGTCGCAGCGGTGGAGAGCTCGGCGAGCCGGCCCCGTGAACATCGGCACCGGCAGGGAGACATCGGTGCGCGATATCGTCGACGGGTTGGTCGAGCTCACCGGCTCCGCCGCGGGAATCGAGACCCAGCCGGGGCGTCCCGGCGAGGTGCGCCGCGCCGCGCTCGATGCAACGCGGGCGCATCGGTGGCTAGGCTGGCGGGCACAGACCTCGTTGATGGACGGACTGGCGCGCACCGCGGACTTCTTCGCCTCCCGCGCCCCGGCCGTCGCCACCACCGCCACCCCGGGAGTCACCTGAACGTGCGAATCCTCGTCCTCGGAGCCGACGGCTACCTGGGCTGGCCGACCGCGCTGCACCTCTGCGCCAAGGGCCACGATGTGGTCGCCGTCGACAACCTGGTGCGCCGTCGCTGGGACCGGCGTTGCGGCACCCACAGCCTCGTGCCCATCGGCTCCATGGAGCGCCGCGTCGAGCGCTGGAAGGAGTTGAGCGGTCGCGACATCACCTGGCTGAAGCTCGACCTCTGCGACGCCGACGCCGTGACGGCGATGGTGCGCGACACCGCGCCTGAGGCCGTCGTCCACTTCGCCGAGCAGCGCTCAGCGCCGTTCTCCATGCTCAACCGCGCCCATGCCGTCGAGACGCAGGTCAACAACGTCGTCGGCACCCTCAACCTCCTGTTCGCACTGCGCGACCACGCACCCGACTGTCACCTCGTCAAGCTCGGGACGATGGGTGAGTACGGCACCCCCAACATCGACATCGAAGAGGGCTTCATCGACATCACCCACAACGGCCGCACCGACCGGCTGCCGTTTCCCAAGCAGCCGGGCTCGATGTACCACCTCAGCAAGGTGCACGACAGCCACAACATCGCCTTCACCTGCCGGATCTGGGGATTGCGCGCCACCGACCTCAACCAGGGCGTCGTGTATGGCGCCAACACACCGGAGACAGCGCTCCATCGCGATCTCGCCACCCGCTTCGACTACGACGGCATCTGGGGAACCGTTCTCAACCGCTTCTGCGTCCAGGCGGCCATCGGCCAGCCGCTCAGCGTGCATGGCAAGGGTGGGCAGACGCGCGGCTTCCTCGACATCCGCGACACGGTGGCCTGCGTCGAGCTCGCCTGCATCAACCCGCCGGAGGCCGGTGAGTTCCGCGTTTTCAACCAGTTCACCGAGCAGTTCAGCATCCTCGACCTCGCCAACCGTGTGCACGACGCTCGGGCCGCGCACGGGCTGGACACAGAGATCGTCCATCAGCCCAACCCGCGCGTCGAGCTCGAGGGCCACTACTACAACGCCAAGCACCAGCACCTGCTCGACCTCGGGCTGCAGCCGCACGCGCTCGCCGACACCCTCATCGAGGACGTCATCCACGTCGTGGAGCGACACGCCTCGCGCGTGCGGCCGCACACGCTGGTGACCGCAGTCGACTGGCGCAAGGGTGGTGAGGTGTACGGGCCGGCCGACGGACCATCCGCCGCGGTCGAGCTAGTCGCTGAGGAGAACCCAGCCGAGGTGGTGGCTGCCGCCCGTCGCTGATCAGCGCCTGCTGGGCAGCGAGCGCCGCATCGTCCAGCGGAAGAGGATCAGCTCCTTGATGGCCCGGGCGATGGCTCGCGGTCGCGCCCCCGATCGACGCCCCGCCACTCGGGGATGGTGGGGCACCGGGTGCTGGGCGATGCGCCAGCCGGCGTGGCGGGCCTTGTAATACAGCTCGGTATTGATGAGCGCGCTGCGCGCATTGAGCACCACGGACTCGAGCACCTCGCGGCGCATCACCTTCATGGCGCAGTCGATGTCGCGGTAGGGAAGCCGGTACAGCACCAGGATGAGCGTGTTGAACACCCAGCTCACCACCGAGCGCATCGCCGCGTCGTTGCGCTCCTCCCGCCAGCCGCCGATGAGGTCGGCGCGGTCCAGCAGGGGGATGAGCAGCGCGAAGTCGGCGACCTCGAACTGTCCGTCCGCGTCGGTGAAGCCCACGTACGCAAGACGGGTGGCGCGCAACCCATCACCGACGGTGGCGCCGTAGCCGCTCTTGCGTTGGTGGCGAACCACGCGCAGGTCCATGCCCAGCTCTGCGGCCAGGGTGGTCGCGGTCTCGCCGGTGCCGTCGTCGCTGCCGTCGTCCACCACCACCACCTCGTATCGCTCGGCCAGCGTCGGCACGGTTCTGGCTAGATGCGGCAACAACCACCGGATGTTCTCCACCTCGTTGTGGGCAGGAAGGACCAGGCTGAGCTCAGGCAGTCGCGTGGCCACCTCAGGCACCCCCGGCGATCGTCCGCGCCGGTGCGGCGCGTCTGGCGGTGGCGATCGCGGTCACCACGAGGTCCGAGGCGTCCGTCACGTCAGCCGCGTCGGTGTCACGACCGAGGCTGACACGGAGCAGGGCGGTGGTGCGCGGGTCCTCGCCCATGGCCACGATCACGTGCGACGGCTGGGCAGCGCCACTGGAGCACGCCGACCCGCTCGAGACCTCGAGCCCCGCCACGTCCAGGGCCGCGACCAGAGCCTCCGCTGAGGCTCCGTCGACCAGGAGCGCGCTGACGTTGGGCAGGCGCGGGGCGCGGTGGGCCCCCACCCGCGTCGCGGGTGCGCGCTCGAGGACGGCGGACTCGAGCGCGTCGCGCAGCGCGGCCTGGCGCGCGGATTGTTCAGGCCGCTCGCGCTCGACCAGCTCGGCAGCGACCGCGAAGCCGGCGATGGCGGCGACGTTCTCCGTGCCGCTACGCCGGCCGCGCTCCTGCCCGCCACCCTCCATCTGTGCGGTGATGTGTGTGCCCCAGCGCGCGTACAGCGCGCCACATCCCTTCGGTCCGTAGCACTTGTGTGCTGAGAGGCTGATCAGATCGACGTCGAGAAGTGCGACGTCCAACGGAACGCGTCCCAGGGCCTGCACCGCGTCGCTGTGCACCAGCACCCCCGGGTTGCGAGCGCGCGCCAGCCGGGCCACGGCCTCGATGTCCTGCAGGGTGCCAACCTCGTTGTTGGCGAGCATCAGCGACACCAGGACCGTGTCGTCGCGGACGGCTGCTGCGACCCTCTCGGGGTCGACGCGTCCGTCGGCGTCGCAGCCGACAACTGTGACCTCGGCGTCGCCCCGCTCCGCCAGGGAGATCGCGGTGGTGAGCACCGCCTCGTGCTCGATGGCGCTGACCACGATGTGCCGGCCACGCTCGGCGCCCCAGCGCTGCACCACGCCGCGGATCGCCAGGTTGTCGGCCTCCGTGCCTCCGCTGGTGAAGGTCAGCTCGCGAGGCGAGCAGCCGAGAACCGCCGCCAGCCGGTCGCGTGCTCCGTCCACGGCGGTCCGCGCCGCGCGGCCACGTCCGTGCGGCGACGAGGGGTTGCCCCACTGGTCGCGGAGCAGGGGAATCATCGCGTCCACCACCTCGGGCGCGACCGGGGTCGTGGCCGCGTGGTCGAGGTAGATGCGCGGCGCCGCGATCAGCTCATCCCCAGCGAGCCCCAGAGCTCGAGCTTGTTGCGCACCGCGTCGATGACGGCGTCGGTGAACTCGTCCGTGAAGGAGTGGCCCCCGAGGTCGGCGGTGCGTGTGCCCGCCCGGACCGTCTCGAAGGTGGCCTCGTACATGGCGCGCGACACCACCTTGCACTGCGCGTCGGCGACGAAGCTGAGCAGCGAGGCGGCGGCCAGGATCATGGCCATCGGGTTGGCGATGTTCTTGCCCTGCAGCGCCGGCGCCGTCCCGTGCGGGGCCTCGGCCATCACCACGTCCGGCTTGCTCGAGTCCTCGGTGAACCCGAGCAGGAGCAACTCCGCGCCGGCGATGCTGCCGAACAGCTGGAGGACGAAGTCGCTGAGGCAGTCGCCGTCGCGGTTGAGCGCGGGGATCACCAGCGCGTCCCCGCCGTGGCTGAGCAGGAGCGCGTAGGTGGCGTCGATCAGCTGCGGTTCGTAGGCCACGTCAGGATGGCGCGCCGCGGCCGCGTCCATCTCCTCCTTGAGCATGCCCTCGTACACGGGCGACACCGTGTACTTGGGCCCGCCGAACACCCGCGAGTGGGTGCGGCGCGCATGCTCGAAGGCGAACTCGCTCACCGCGTGGCAGGTCGCGCGCGAGATGTGCTCCGTGCGATACGCGACCTCGTCGCCGTCGACCTGCTCACGCCACTCCTTGGCCGTGTAGGCGTCGTCCACCGCCATGCGAACGACGCTGATTGGCGCGCTCACGCCACCCATCGAGGCAACCCCCGGGATGCGCCGGCCGGTGCGCAGGATCACCTTGCCCCCGACACGCTGGCGCAACAGCGCGTTGGGGCTGCGCACGTCGCCGGCCGTCTCGGGGGTGATGGTCGCGGCCTTGATGCCGAAGCCACACTCGACCATCGCGTCGGCGGCCTCGAGGACCACCGCGTTGCTGGTGGCGCGGCGATTCTCGAGCGACAGGTCGAAGCGGCGCAGCTCGAGCTCGATCCCGATGACCTCAGGCGCGATCACCCGCAGTGCCTGCTCGAGGAGCTCCTGACCCGTCTGGTCGCCCTCGAGGACGGCGATGGTTGCGCTCATCGCGCGACAGCGTAGCCGCGCCCCCCCATGGGTCGCTGCCCCGCCCCTGCTTATGATCCGCGCGTGCAGAGCCCCGCGCCGACGGTGACCGAGGAGGAGCGCAGGCCGGGAGCCATCCTCGCCGTGTACAGCTGGGACATGCTCCTCGCTCTGCTGGCGCTCCTGGGCGCGCTGGCGGCGTTCGGCGGCCAGGCCACCGTCGGCAACCGCACCGTCAACGTCGGCATCGGCGAGCAGATCCTGGCGGCGGTGTCGTCGGCCTCGTTCGCCGGGCTGCTCATCATCCTGGCAACCCTGCTGACGCGACGCCATCGCTGGGTGCGCAGCGCGCAGATCGTCACGATGGCGACGGCGATCGCCGTGGGGGGGCTGTCACTGCTGGTTCCCGCGGTGGTTCCCGGCCAGGGCCTGCAGGTGAGCTCGCTCACGGGACTCCTCGTGCTGGTGGTCGACGCCGCCGTGATCCTCGCCATGACGGGCCAGCGGGTGGTTGCCTGGTACCACCTGCGCGAGGCGCGGATGCCCAGCTACATCAGCGGCACCATCGGGTTCTGGGCGGCGAGCAGCGCCGTGCTCATCGTCCTCCAGGCCCTGCGCTAACAGGCGAGGGGGGATCAGGATCCCCCCTTCGCCCCTTCAGATCATCGAGAGGAGATCGCCGACCACGGCGACCAGCGTGTCCCCGTCGAGCGGTTTGGCGAGCACCGCCGCCGCCCCCAACTGCTGGGCACGTTCCTTGGTGCGCACATCGCCAGGTGGGGTGAGGATGACCACACCGGCGCGCGGATGCTCGGGGGCGAAGCGCACCGCCTGGAAGTACTCGAGTCCGTCGGTGTCGAGTGTGGTGTCGAGGAGCAGGAGGTCGGGCGGGTCGTCGCTCATCGCCTGGCGCAGCTCGCGCATCTGCCGCACCCAGCGCACCTTGTGGCCGGCCTCGACGAGCCTGCTCACCACGGGGGCGGCGACAGACGCCTGGTCCTCGGCGAGCAGGAGTCGCGCGGCGTCGCCCATCGGCGCGGATGGTACCCACCGGGCCAGGCGCGTGTGGTCGTGGCTCGAACGCCACACCGAACGCGTAGACTCGTGGCGATGCCGCGCACCCCGGTCGCCATCCCCGCCGCGTCGGCGCGACTGCGCAGGCTGCAGGCCCGCCTCCCAGAGCTGTCAGTTCCGGCCCTGCTGCGCATGCGCGATGCGCTCGAGGCGTTGCTGGAGCGGGAGACGATCCGTGTCAGCGACCTCGGCACCGTGACGCGAGCGGCCGACGACTGATGCGCCGGCCAGGCGTCCTCGCCCGGCTGCTCGACCGTGGCCGCGACACACCTCGTGCGCGTGGTCCGATCAGCCGGCTGCCGGCGGCGGAGCGCCCTCACCTGGTCGAACTCGCACACGCGCACCTTCTGGAGTCGCGGTGCGATCGCCCCAGCGACGCTCATCGAGGCGGAGGAGTCCGCCCCGGACCTGCCGGCGCGCCGCGCCGCGACGCTGGTCGCCGACCATGAACGCGGGACGGCTGGGGCGCACCGCCCGCGCGCCAACCCGGCGTTCAGCGAGGCGGTGTTCGTGGAGCTGATGCGCGCTCGCCAGTACCGCCGTGCCTACGCGTTGCTCAGCCCGGAGTGCCAGCAGAGCTGGGGCTCCCTGCAGGCATTCATCGACGCACAGCGCATCGGCGCCCTCGCTCAGCTCCGCGGCGTGCGCGTCGACGAGGTGCGCCACCTCGACAACTGGCGCGACCCCGACTCCGGCATGGTCCACGAGCACGCCGTGGAGCTCGACGTGCAGTACGACATCGGTGACGGCACCCGCAGCGTCAGCGTCCCGCGCACGGTGCACCTGGTCGCCCACAGGGGCGGTTGGCGCTCCCTCTGCTACCCGACGGCGTCGGCCGCGCGCGCCGACCTGTAACAACCCGGCCGCGCATGGCGGAGGGACGGTTTCCAACGCCGGCCGTGCGTACAATGCCCCCCGATGGAGAACGCCGCGCTTCCGCGCCGCAGCGCAGGCCCGCTCGAGCGCACCGTGCTCGAGCTGCGCCGGATCGATCGCGACGCCGTGTGGCGGCGTCCGCGCGTGGGACGCACGCGGCTGCTGCTGCGCGAGTCGGACGCGCTGATCGACCTCATCGAGCGCTGCCGTGAGCGCGACGACAGGCTGTTGCCGACGCAGCTGTGGAGCGCGGTCGTGCGCTTCGTCGGTGCGCTCGACCCCGGGCTCCGTGACCAGCTCGGCATCGATCGGCGACCGGGCCACGTCGCCGACGTCATGTTCGCCAGCCAGGAGCTGCTCCTCGAACGCGCGCGCCAGGAGCGCGTTCCCATGACCGCGCGGATCATCCCTCTCTTCCGCCGCTGACAGCGACGCGCTGTGGCGTGGGACATCGCGGTCGCCGGGACCGTCCACCTCGACGAGATCACCACTCCCGCGGGCCATCGCACCGAGCAGCTCGGCGGGTCGGCGGTGTACTTCTCCCTCGCCGCGGCGCGCCAGGCGACCGTGCACCTCAACGGGATCGTCGGCGCTGACAGCGCCGACAGGTTCACGGCACTCCTCGACCGCGCGGGCGTGCGCCGCGACGGCCTGGTGGTGAGCGACCAGCCCACCTTCCGCTGGCACGCGCGCCACGACTTCGAGCGCTGGGTGGCCGTCGACACCACCAGCGAGGAGGGCTGCGACCCGCACTGGGGCGCGCAGCTGTCCGATGACGCCGCGAGTGCGCCGGTGCTGTTCCTTGCCAGCATGCGACCGTCACTGCAGCGCGACGTGCTGCGGCAGAGCCGCGCCCGCCTGGTGGGGGCGGACTCGATGACCGAGTACACCGGCCCGCAGCGCGACGCTGTGCGCGAGCTCGCCCATGCCTGCGACGTGCTCTTCCTCAACGAGAGCGAGCTCGCCAGCCTCACCGGCGCGCCGGTCACCACGTGGCGCCAGGAGGCGATCGCCATGTGCGGCATCGGCCGGCTCCGTGCGGTGGTCGTCAAGGGCGGACCCGACGGGGCGTCGTTGGTCACCGACGACGGCATCATCACGCGCCCCCCCGCCCGCGTCGACACGGTCGTCGACCCCACCGGAGCCGGCGACGCGCTCGCAGGCGGGTTCCTCGGCGTCTGCGCCGCGGCCGAGCGCGACGACATCGACCACTTTGCAACCGCATTGGACGCGGGCCTGCTCTGCGCCGCCGCCGCCATCGGCGAGTTCGGCCCGGCCGGGCTCGTCCGGAGCGGCTAGAGGAGGCGGCCTACAGGACGCGCAGAGCGCCGACCGCGTCCCGTTCGCGGCGGGCGAGGGCGTGCAGCACCGCGACCTCGCCATGCCGCAACTCCGCCGCATCCACGAGCACCTGGATGGTGAGGTGGATGCCCGACAGCGCCGGGGTCTGCCGTCCGATGCTGACGCAGAGGTCGTCGCTGTGCAGGGTCAGCTCGACGATGCGTGTCTGCAGGTACTCGTCGAGCGGCAGGACGAGACCGCCGTACACCTCGACGAGCCGGTCCTCCGGTTCGACGGCCAGCGCATGGCGCAGGTGATTCAGGGCGCTGTCGAACGATTCGATGAGCGCGCGCGTCCCCTGCCTCGCACCCTCCGCGGCGCGCGCACGGATCCCCACGTTGAGCTCGGAGCCGGAATCGGCCAACTCCAGGCCGGCGAAATACGCCGCCGCCGACATCGGCTCGACATCGCCGTGGACAGCGGAGGCAAGGTACGTCTGCGCGGTGAGGACCGCGCGGGCGAGGTGCGCGGCCAGCGCGCCCACGGTCATGCCGCCGAGCGCCGACTCCTCCGCCCAGCGTTCCTCGACCTCCGCGGCGACCAGGAGGGCGCGGGCCTCCGAGGCGGCGGCGAGGAAGGTGAGACGGGTTTCGTGCATCGCTAGCCTCCGAGCAGCCCGGGGAAGACGGTGGTCAGGACGAGCACCGCGGTGAGCAGGGTCAGCACAGATGCCAGGGCCACCGCGATGGCGTTGTAGACGGGACCGTTGCTGCGGTTGCCGAGGAGCCGGCGGTCGTTGGCGAGCATGATGATGAACACCAGCATGATCGGCAGCAGGATGCCGTCGAGTGTCTGGGTCCCGATGGCGACGCCGGCGATGGGCACTCCGGGGATCAGCATGATGCCGGCGCCGACGGCGAGGATGCCGATGAACAGGGTGAAGAACAGCGGCGCCTCGGTGAAGCTCCGCTGCACGCTGCGCTCGGCGCCGAACGCCTCGCAGATGACGAACGCCGTGCTCAGTGGCAGGACCGCGGCGGCGAGGAGTGAGGCGCCCACCAGCCCGATGGCGAACAGCTGCTGGGCGTGCACTCCGGCGAGCGGCGCCAGCGCGGACGCCGCCTGCTGCGCAGAGCCCACGCCGACGCCGCCGAGGCCGTGGGGATACGCCGCCGACGGGCCGAACAGTGTCGCCGACGTGGTGATGACGATGAACATGGCCACGATGACGGCGAAGATGGAGCCGCTGATGACGTCGGCGCGCACCAGGCGGAGGTCCTTCTCGCCGGTGCCCTTGTCGACGATCGACGACTGCAGGAACAGCTGCATGTACGGCGTGATCGAGGTCCCGATCAGCGCGATGACGTCGACGATGTACGACCCCGACGCAACCGATGGGGGATGGCTGAGGTCGGGCACGACCGCGCTGCGAGCGATCTCACCCCAGTGCGGCCCGACTGTGACGGCGGTGACGATGTAGGAGATGAAGGTGAGCCCGAGCGCCAGGAAGACCCGCTCGACGATGCGCCTGTTGCCGCGCATCACCACGACCCCGATGAGGGCGGCGGCGCCGATCACGGCGACCGGAAGGGGCACGCCGAGCAACCCGAGGCCTCCCGCCACCCCGGCGAACTCGGCCAGCGTGGTGCCGCCGTTGGCGATGAGCACGATGACCGCGGCGAAGAGCGTCCAGCGCACCCCGAAGCGCTCGCGGATCAGGTCCATCAGACCCTTGCCGGTGACGGTGCCGAGGCGAGCCACCATCTCCTGGGTGATGATCAGCGCGACGAGGATGGGCAGGAACGCCCAGAGCAGGTGGTTCCCGTACTTCGCGCCGGTGTTGCTGTAGGTGAAGACACCACCGGCGTCGTTGCCGGCGTTGGCGACGATGATCCCCGGGCCGATGACCGCCAGGTAGCGCCACATCCCCGCCAGGCGGCGTGGCTGGGCGCGACGGCGCTCACGCCGCTGGGCGACGGCCTCCGCGGCACGGCGGCGCAGCGGGCTGGTCTGACGGGGGGCCGTCTTCATGGCCTCTCCGCCCGCGCATCACAGCGCCCGCGCCCGGCGCCGCACCCCGGCGGGCATCACCTCGTCCATGGCGTCGTCGATGGTGACGATGCCCTGCATGCGGTCCTCGTCGTCGACCACGGGAACCGCGAGGAGGTTGTACTTGGCGATGACCGCGGCGACGTCCTCGGGCCGCGCGTCGAGCGGGACCGCGACGACGCGCTTGATCATCAGGTCTGCGATGGGCGTCTCCGGCCGGGCGACGATCAGGTCACGAAGGGAGAGCACGCCGAGCAGGCGCTCGTCGTCGTCGACCACGTACACGTAGTAGATCGAACTCGGCGTCCGGCTCGAGCTCGCGCAATCTGTCGATGGTCTGCTGAGCGGTCAGCGAGACCGGAACGGCAACGAACTCGGTGGTCATCAGGCCGCCGGCGGTGTCGTCCTCGTAGCCGAGCAGCTCCTCGACGTCCTCGGCCTCGTCGGCCTCCATCTTGGCGATGAGCTGCTCGCGGCGCTCCTCGGGCAGGTCACCGAGCAGGTCCGCCGCCTCGTCCGGCGACATCGCCTCGAGGATGTCGGCGGCACGCTCGTCGTCCAGCCGCGCCAGGATCTGCGCCTGCACCTCCTCGGACGACTCCTCGACCACGTCGGCGGCGACCTCGTCGTCGAGGGAGGCGAAGATGGCCGCGCGGTCGCGGCCGCCCAACTGCTCGACGATCTCGGCGATGTCCGCCGGGTGCATCTTGGAGAGCTTCTGGTGGCTGATGCGCAGGCGCACGCTGCGCTCGTCGCTGTGCACCGGGTCCACCGCGTCCCAGGAGATCAGCCGCTGCGGGAAGTCACGCCCGACCAGGTGGGTCACGCGGCGGCCGGCGCGTTCGACGCCAAGACGGCGGAGCAGGCCGCGGGCCCCGATGTCGACGCCCACCAGCAGCAGCTTGCCGTCCTGCGGTTGCAGCTGCAGGTCGTTGACACGGACGACCCGGCGGCCGTCGGTGTCGACGATCTGCTTGTCGAGCACGTCGCGAGCCAGCCAGATCTCGCCGTCGACATGGGGGTGCGGGCGCAGCGCCGAGGTGGGAACGTTGAGGCTCAGCTCCCCGCCCTCGCCGGCGCGCACCGCACCCCAGTCGATGGTGGCCGGCAGCTCCTTGTTGCGCCCGCGGATGACCACGGCGGTGACCACCGGGTAGGGGTCACCCATGCGCACGATCAGGTCGCGGACGGACCCGACCGTTCGCTGGTCGATGTCGACGACATCGGCGCGCAGGAAGTCGCTGAGAAAGATCACGGCGAGAGGCATGGTGCCACTAATCCGATGCTGGGAGGGAGGTCGGCCGGAGCACATCTCCTTGCTGCTCAGACAGGCTTCGGCGCCATTGACGGCGCAGACGAACGCTCTTCGCGTCCGTCTGAGCCTCGGGCGCCTGCAGAACTCGCGACTGCGGAGACGTGCCCCGGCCGGCCTCCTTCCAGTGGGGACAGCCATCGTCAGCCATCCCTCTTCGTGGCCGGCGGGATGCGAGTTCGCAGGGACGCCACTGCCCGCGAAGCCTGTCTGAGCCGCAAGGAGATGGCGTCAGCAGCTCCCGACTGTCCGCAACGGAAACGGCGCCCGCCGGTATGATCGCCGCCCATGCCCCCGCGCAACAGGTCGCGTGACCTCGGCACCCCGATCGACCGCAACATCGCGCTCGAGCTGGTCCGCGTTACCGAAGGGGCCGCCATGTCGGCCGCTCCGTACATGGGTCGCAACCGCAAGAACGACGCTGACGGCGCCGCCGTCGACTCGATGCGGCGCAGCCTCAACTTCGTGGACATGGATGGCGTGGTGGTCATCGGCGAGGGCGAGAAGGACGAGGCGCCGATGCTGTACATCGGTGAGCAGGTCGGCAACGGCAACCCGCCCCGCGTGGACGTGGCCGTGGACCCCATCGATGGCACCCGCCTGGTCGCGCGCGGCCTTCCCGGCGGCATCGCCACCGTCTCGCTGGCCGAGCGCGGCTCGATGTTCTTCACCCACGTGCCCTACATGGAGAAGCTGATCGTCGGCCCCAAGGCGGCGAAGGTCATCGACATCACCGACAGCGTCAGGAACAACCTGATGCGCATCGCCAAGGCCGAGGACCGCCACATCGAGGATCTGACCGTTGTCGTTCTCGACCGCGATCGGCACGAGAACCTCCTCGAGGAGATCCGCTCAGCCGGCGCCCGCGTCAAGCTGATCATGGATGGGGATGTCGCCGCGGGCGTGATGGCGGCCACCGAGCACCGCACGGGCATCGACGTCCTGATGGGCATCGGCGGCGCGCCCGAGGCCGTCTTGGCGGCGTGCGCCCTGAAGTGCACCGGTGGCGCCATGCAGGGGCGGCTGTGGCTGCGCGAGGGCGACCAGGAGCTCGTCGAGAAGGAGGGCATCGACCCCGGTCGCGTGCTCGAGCTCGACGACCTCGTTGGCGGCGACAACGTCTTCTTCGCCGCGACCGGCATCACCGACGGTGAGCTGCTGGAGGGCGTCAGGTTCCTCGGCGAGGATCGGGCCCGCACTCAGAGCCTGGTCATGCGCAGCTACTCCGGCACCATCCGCTACATCGACGCCTACCACAGCCTGGCCAAGCTCCGCCTGCGCCGTGAGGAGGCCGAGGCGGAGGGCGTCAGCACCCTGATCACCGGCAAGGCCGAAGGGGTCGAGGAGCTCGCACCCGGCTGACGCCCGCGCCGGCCGTGCCACCGGGGGCGCGCGTGCCGACGCGGTCGCCGTGGGACAATCGCGCCGAGCATGAAGTCCTTCCGGCCCAGTCCCTCGCTGATGCGATGGTTCACCCCGGGCCTCTACATCAAGCGCTGGCTCCTGCTGCTCTTCGTCAGCATCGTGATGATCAGCCTGGCGGTGGGCTACGTGCTGCGCGACATCTACAGCAGCAACTTCCACTTCCCGCCGATCGTGCAGACGATCACCCTGCAGTTCCTGCCCCGCGCGGTGCGCGCCATCCTGTTCGCGGTGGCCGGCATCGGCATCCTGCTGCTCTGCTTCTACAAGCTCGGGCAGTCGCTGCTCGGCCCCTTCCTGCGTGCCGGCAACACCAGCGAGCGGCGAAACCTCATCGAGCACCTCTACGCCCACCGCCAGCTGGCCAAGGGCCCACGGGTGGTGGCGCTGGGCGGCGGCACAGGGCTCAGCACGCTGCTGCGCGGGATCAAGAAGTACACCGGCAACATCGTCGCCATCGTCACAGTGGCCGACGACGGCGGCTCGAGCGGGCGTCTGCGCGCCGAGTACCGCGTGCTGCCGCCCGGTGACTTCCGGCAGTGCCTCACCGCCCTGGCCGAGACCGAGCCGCTGATGACACAGCTCTTCCAGCACCGTTTCACCGGCGAGGGCTCGCTGGGCGGCCACTCGTTCGGCAACCTCTTCATCATGGCGATGGCCGAGATCACCGGTGACTTCGAGCACGCGCTGCGAGAGTCGGGCCGAGTCCTGGCGGTGCGCGGCACCATCGTGCCCAGCACCCTGCGGGACGTCGTGCTCTGCGCCACCTCCGGTGACACCGTCCGCGTCGGCAAGTCGCACGTGCCCCACGCCGAAGGCGAGGAGCGCATCGACCGCGTCTTCCTGCAGCCGGAGTCGCCGCCGATCAACCCGGAGGCGGAGGCGGCGATCCTCGACGCCGAGCTGGTCATCGTCGGCCCCGGCTCCCTGTACACCTCGATCCTGCCGAACCTCCTGGTCGACGGCATGGTGGAGGTGCTGCGTGCCACCCCGGCGATCAAGGTGTACGTGTGCAACGTCGCCAGCCAGCCAGGCGAGACGCAGGGGTACACGGTCAGCGAGCACCTCGCCGCGATCGAGGACCACGTCGGCGGCAACCTCTTCGACTACGTGATCGTCAACAGCAACCTGGCCCCCGCGCTGCCGGCGTCGGCGCAGGCGGCGGGGACGTCGCGCATCCTGTTCGACCGCGACGAGGCGTCGCGCAAGCCGGTGCACTACATCCTCGCCGACGTGGTGTCCCCGGCGGTGTCGTCGCACCACGATCCGGAGAAGCTGGCGCGGGTGATCATGAAGAGGATCTGGCGCTAGGGCGAGTCCAACGAAGCCGGCGGGAGAGGCACCGTCGCCTCGTTCGCAGCTGCGCTTTGCTTCGGGAGCCCCTGGGCTGCGCCCAGTCGGTCTCCCTCGCTCTCCGCCATGCTCTCTTCGCGTCGGTGCCTCTCCCGCCTCTTGTTGATCCCTCGCTGTGGTTATTGAGCCCCTGGCTTCGCCCAGTTGGTCTCCCTCGCGCTCCGCCATGCTCTCTTCGCGACGGTGCCTTCCCGCCTCTTGTTGATCCCTCGCTGTGGTTACTGAGCCCCTGGGCTTCGCCCAGTGGGTCTCCCTCGCCTGCGTATCCATTGACGCGTCGGCGCGGTTACACGGGCTGTTCAGCCGTTGTTCGAGGAGCCTCCCGTGTCCCGTTGGTTCGGCCTCGCCGTCCGTGGCAGATTCGCGGTCCTGGTGGTGCTGGGAGCTGCTTTCGTCTCCGCCGCCTGCGGGTCCGCTGCCTCACCGGCCAGTCAGCCGGTGCAGACCACGACACCAACGGTGGCCGCGAGTACGTCAAGCCAGCCGACGCCCACCCCCACCGTCCTGACCGAGGCAGCCGTCCAGGCTGTGGTCCAGGCTTTCTTCGCCCCGAACGCCAACGGCGTCTCGGGGGGTTGCGACTCGGGTGCCTGCCCGATCACCGACAGGCTCAAGGCTGAGCTCGCGCACCTACGAGCCCAGACCCCGGGTCCGACTCACACAGGGGATATCTGCAACTTCGACCTGATGACAGGCAACCAGGATGGAATGCACACGCCCGCCCATGCAACCGTGCAGATCTCCGGTGACCAAGCTCGGGCGGCGGTCGCTCAAAGCGGCCAGACCGAGCCCATCCTCACCCTGGTGGTGGTGGACAGTGGCGGCACACCGCTGGTCGACGACATCCTGTACACGTTCCAGGGCGGTCGATCCATCTACACGCTGAACTGCACGAATTTCATCGGCGGCTAGCACGTCGCTCAGGACGATGGACCCGGCGGCGGCACGTCGGGGCCGATGAGCTCATACCAGACATGGTCGCGCCACTCGCCCTGCTCGAAGAAATGCCTTTCGAGGAGGCCGATGCGCCGGAAGCCTGCCTTCTCGAGAACCCGCTGTGAAGCAATGTTGGTCACCAGCGCGCCTGCGTCGAGGCGATGCAGGTGCAATTCGTCGAACGCTTCGCGGATCACCAGGCGCAGGGCTGCGGTGGCCACCCCTCGACCGCGCGCCCCGGCATCGACCAGGTAGCCGACATTGGCGGTCTGCACGTTGCCGCGGTGGACCTGGTTGAACCCGATGTCGCCGGCCAGCTCGCCGTCCGCGGCGATAGCCCAGTACCAACCCGTTCCCTCACGACACTCGGCGAGTCTGCGCTCCAGCCGCTCTCGCTGAGCCGCCTCGTCGTACTCCTCGTGCGGGCCACCGTAGTCGACGTCGGGGTGGTTGCGACGTCCCAGCGCGAGCAGGTCGGGGATGCGCGATTCGTCGAGGAGGTGGATCGACACCACCGGCTCCACGTCTTCTCCAGCCATGGCCGCCCTCAGTACAGGAGATCGTGGTGGAGGCGGCGGTTGATCGTCTGCACGGTGCGCTCTCCCCAGCTCTCCCATGCGGCGTACGCACGCGGGTGCAGCGGCAGGTCCCAGGTGCCGACGAACTCCGTGATGTGCTCGCTGAACCCCGACTTGAACCTGTACAGGCCGAACAGGGGGTGGCTGTCGTTCAGCTGGGCCGCCGGCGGCACCGCCACCAGGTCGTAGGTGCGCACGCCTCGCGCGCGCAACCAGCGCATCACCTCCCACTGCAGGAGGTGCGGCGCCATCAGCTCGCTGTGCTCCTTGATGGAGCCGCCGTCCTTGTACCAGCCGTGCGTTCCAAGGTACGTGACGAACACGCCCGCGAGCACCTGGCCTTTCCATGACGCGAAGAACAGCTGCGCCTGGCCGCTGGCCGCCTGCAGCTCCCAGTAGCCACGGAAGTACCTCTGCGAGCGCAGGAAGAACCCGGCGCGCTCGCGGGTGGCCGCCATCAGCGAGTACATGGTGGCGATGTTGGCCTCGGTCATCTCGACGGGTGACACCTCGACGTCGCGCCGTGCCGCCAGGCGGATGTTGTACCGAGTCTTCGGCTTGAAGGAGGCCAGCAGCGCGTCCTCCTCGCGCGCCAGGTCCACCAGAATGGTGGCGCGGCTCATCTGCACGTCGCTCCGGGCCTTGCGCAGCCCTGCGCCACGCCACTCACGCGTGTCGGCGCGGGCCTCCTCGATCTCCGGTTCCACCTTGACGAGGAACGCCGATCGCATCGACTCGCGGTCGGCGAGGATCTCGACGAGCCCGGTGGAGTCCGTGACACCCGGTCCCTTAGGTGAGTACCAAAGGTCGCCCAATCCCGGGATCTTCCGGCGCAGGACGAGCATCGCGATGTCGTCTCCCCCAGCGCGCGCGATCCAGTACGTCGGCCGCCATCCCCAGGAGCGTTTGAACTCGCCCCACGCCCTGGTTTGCAGGATGTGACCGCCATCGGGATTGGCGATGACCAGCTCGTCCCACTCGCCGATCTCGCTGCGCGTCGCCGGCCTCACCGCTTCACGTCGCGCGTGTGGCACACCGCGTCACCGTAGCACAGCCTTCCAGCAACTCGACGGGAACGGGTCGGTTGGCAAAAGCCTTTGCGTTTCCTTACACTTCCGCGCGTTTCCCGCCGACCATCCTGGAGAATGACGATGGCGAATGTCGTGACCCGTGACGTCCTTGCAGAGAAGCTTGCCAAGCGTGCCGAAATCACCATGAGCGCGGCGCGCGACGAGGTTCGCTGGTTCTTCGACACCATCTCGACCGCGCTCGAGAAAGGCGACGAGGTGAGAATTCACGGCTTCGGGTCGTTCCGCACCGCCCAGCGCGCAGCCCGCATGGGGCGCAACCCGCGCACCGGTGAGGCTGTCAGCGTTCCTGCTCGCCGCGTGGTGCGTTTTGCGGCCAGCACCACGCTGAGCGGCGCGCTGAAGAACGCCCGCGGCGCCAAGCGAGGCGGTCGCTGACCGAGTGACACCGCCAGGCACCCCGGGCACGCGCCGGGGTCCCTGGGCGGTGGTGGTGGGATGCGCGCTGTAGCTCGCCTGCTCCGCGTCGTGTCGATCGCGCTGCTGGCGCTCGTCATCTTTGCGGCGACCGGGACCGCCGGGGCGCTCGCCGCCAGGCAGGTGAGCGCCGCCGTCCCGGCGGTGACGCCGACGCTGACGTCGACGAGCGCGTGGGGCGCAGGCCCAACGACCACCGCCGCGATCGCGCCGCCCGACCAGGGCAGCCTCGCGCTCGCGGCCGTCTTCGACGGCGCGGCCACCCCGCTGGTCGCGTCAGATGCGCAGACCGTGCGGCCGATCGCGTCAGTCGCGAAGACCATGACGGCGCTGGTGATCCTGGAGAGGCAACCGGTCCTGCCCGGGCAGGCCGGGCCCACGCTGGTCGCGACCCAGCAGGATGTCGACGACTACCACGCGATGGTGGCGAGTGGCGGGTCCTTTGCCCCGGTCACCCTTGGGGAACGGCTCACCGAGCGCGACCTGCTGATCGGGCTCATGCTCCCGTCTGCCAACAACTTCGCGCTCACCGCCGCGCGCTGGATCGACGGCAGCGTCGCCGCGTTCGTCAACCGCCTCAATGCGCGCGCCGCCGCGCTCGGCATGCATCACACGCATTTCGCCGACCCGGACGGCCTCGACCAGCGAACCACGTCGACCGCTGCCGACCTCCTCGTCCTGGGCGAGGCGGTGGTCAAGAACCCCGCGCTGCTCAGCGTCGTGTCGACCACGAGCTCGACGCTCCCGGACGGCACCGCGGTGCAGAACCTCAACATCCTGCTCGGTATCGAGCCCGGCTGGGTGGGCATCAAGACGGGCTGGACGCCGGCGGCAGGCGGCTGCCTGCTCTTTGCCGCCCAGAGGATCCTCTCGGCCGGCGCTCCCCCTCTCACCATGGTCGGGGCGGTGCTGGACCAGCCTCGCGACGGCAACGTCGACCTCGCCAACCCCGAGCTGGGCGGAGCCTTCGACGTCGCCCGCAGCTCGGTCGACAACGCGTACATGGGCTTCAGCACCACGCGGGTGGGCCCGGAGTCCATCCCCGTCACGGGGAAGGCCTTCGCACCGTGGGGCGCCTACACGGCGTTGCGGCTGAGTGGCCCTGACAGGTTCGTGTTGCTCCACAGCGGCGAGAACCTCGTGGTGGCCACGTCAGCGGCGCCGATCACGGCCCCGGCAGGGGCGGGCTCGCCCGCCGGCTCGGTCACGGTCTCGCTGAAAGGAACCGTGGTCGGCACATGGTCGCTGACCACCACCACGTCGTTCGCCGGCCCATCGCCGTGGTGGAAGCTGCTCAACGGCTGAGGCGTGCCCACCCCGTCACCAGGCGGCGTCGGTGCGCTCGGCAGCAGCACGCAGCGCCGCGACAGCCTCGTCGCCACGATTGCCGAGGTCCTGAGCCACGCGGATGGACTCGAGCTTGTCCTTGGCGGTGACCAGCTCCATGTCGTGGAGCGGTAGCTGGGCCTTGGCGGCGGGATGGCCCGTGTACGCGGCCAGTGGCTCGCGCCATTTCTGGCGCAGCGCTCGGGGTGACAGCTCGCCCGCGCGCACCACCAATCCCTCGCCATTGCGTGCCGGCCCAAGGCGAAATCGGAAGGCGATGCGGCCGTTCTTGGCACAACTCTCGCATCGGCCGTACCGTTCGTCGGGAATCTCGGGACGCTTCAGACAGACACGGCACATGCGCGCAACTCTAGTTGGCAGCGCGTTCATTCCGCGTTGACAAAACTACCTATCCGTCATACCCTCGGCGGGCTATGAACGTCGAGGTGCGCGCCACCGGACTGCGCGCCATGCGCGATCGGCATCACCTCACGCAGCGCGAGCTGGCCCGCCGCCTCGGGGTGACCCAGAACTACATCCCCGCGCTCGAGGCGGGCACGCGCAACCCGGGGCCGAAGCTGCGCCAGTCGCTGATGCAACTCTTTCAGTGCGACTTCGAGGACCTGTTCGTGGTCGTCATGGTCAATCCTGTCACCAAGCGGGAGCAGGTGCTCCGTCCCGAACCGACCTCGGAGGCGAGCTGACCGGGAGCTTCGCGCGCGCTCCCTACAATCGCGGCGATGGCGAGCGATCGACTCCTCCTCGAGGGCCTGCAGTTCTTCGGCCACCACGGTGACGTGGAGGCCGAGAGAGCCCTGGGAGGCCGCGTCGACGTCGACGTGGAGATCCGCAGCGACCTTCGCCGCGCCGGTCGCAGCGATGAGCTCCACGACACCGTCGATTACGTGCGCTGCTACGAGGCCGTGCGCCACGTCGTCGAGACCAGGCAGCACAACCTGCTGGAGACGGTTGCAGAGGAGATCGCCACCGAGCTCCTGAACGATGAGCGCGTCACCTCGGTGCGGGTCCGTGTCGCCAAGCAACCGCCGCTGCCGGGAACCTTCCACCGGTTCGCCGTGGTCATCGAGCGCGAGAGGGCAACGTGAGCGCCGTCATCATCGATGGCAAAGGGCTGGCCGCCACCGTGCGCGCCGAGGTCGGCGAGCGCGCCCGCGCGCTCACCGGGGCGGGAATCCGTCCCGGCCTCGGGGTGGTGTTGTGCGGGGACGATCCCGGCTCGCAGATCTACGTGCGCAACAAGGGTCGAGCAGCCGAGGAGCTGGGCATGTTCGTCGACCAGCAGACCCCGCCCGGCGACAGCTCCACCGCCGACATCGTCGCCACGGTGCAGCGCATGAACGACGACGACCGCATCGACGGCATCCTCGTGCAACTGCCACTGCCGTCACAGATCGACCCGGACACGGTTCTCGACGTGCTCCGTCCCGACAAGGACGCCGACGGCCTGCACCCCGTGAACATGGGACTGCTGGCGCAGGGAGCCAAGCCGCCGTCGGTGGCGTGCACGCCGGCGGGATGCATGGAGATGCTGCGTCGCCACGATGTTCCTCTGCGGGGCAGCCGCGCGGTGGTGGTGGGACGCAGCGCGCTGGTGGGCCGTCCGATGGCGATGCTGCTGCTCAACGCCGACTGCACGGTGACCATGTGTCACTCGCGCACCGTCGACCTGCCCGCGATCTGCCGCGAGGCGGACATCCTCATCGCCGCAATCGGGCGCGCGGGCATGATCACTGCCGACTACGTCAAGCCCGGTGCATGTGTCATCGACGTCGGCATCTCGCGCGTCGACGGCAAGGTGCGCGGCGACGTCGACCGCGAGTCCGTCGAACCTGTGGCCGGCTGGCTCACCCCGGTCCCGGGAGGTGTCGGTCCGATGACCATCGCCATGCTGATGCACAACACGGTCGCGCTCTGCGCAGCGCGTCGTGGGAGCGGCGTTCCTGCAACGTCGCGCTGAGAGCAACGTGGCCCCGCTGCGTCTGCGCTGGTCCGAGCACGAGGCACGCAAGCCGTACGCGCGACCGTTCATGGTCAGCTTCGTCGACGACGATGGAGAGGTCCTCGGCAGCATCGCGTTGAATGGCTCTGATCTCCTGTACTGGCGCCAGTTCGGCGCCGCGGTCGCGGCGCTGAGTGGCGAGCTCTTCGTGCTCGACGCGGTCGACGCGGCGGTCGACCCTCAGCGCGCGTGGCTGGAGCTCGCTCACACCGCTGCTGCCTTCGGCGGAGAGGATTCGCCATCAGCCCGCGCTCGACCTTCGACCACGAGCGCGGCCGCGTCTTCGGCTTTGTGGTGCAGCGGAGCGGGCACTCCGAGGCGGTCGTCGACGCGCCCACGCTCCTCGAGTACCAGGACTTCCAGGCGGCGCTCGTGCACCAGACCGGTCGCCTGCTGCGACGTCGCGTCCGTCGAGGACCACGACGATGCGGGTCCACGCCGGCGCGCCTGGATGCACGTGGCTGCGTGGCGTGGTGGATCGCGCCCGGCGTCGGACGACGCGATGACCGCGGCCTGGCCGTGGCGTTGACCCTCGACTACCCGGGCGCGCTGGACGCGCTGGAAGCGCTCGAGGGACGCGGGATGAGGCTCGGCCTCGAACGCATCGAAGCACTCCTCGACGCGCTCGGCGAACCTCACACGGGACTGCCGCGGCGTGCTGGTGGCCGGCACCAACGGCAAGGGCTCGGTGTGCGCGCTGCTCGACTCGATGGCGCGCTGCGCGGGGTCTGCGCACCGTGATGCTCACCAAGCCGCACCTGCTGTCCTGGACCGAGCGCATCGCGCTCGATGGTCAGCCCATTGCGGAGCAGCGGCTTCGCCGACCTCATCGCCGCGGTGCTCGACGCCGCCACAGCGCGTGGCGGCGCGCCCACGGCTCGCCGACGGTGTTCGAGGTGGTCACCGCCGCCGGCATCCTCGCCGCGCAGGCGGCGCGGCGCCGACCTGCTCATCTGCGAGGTGGGGCTCGGCGGCAGGCTCGACAGCACCAACGTGCTCGACCTCGGCGTCGCCGTGGTCACCGGCATCGCCGTCGACCACGCCGCCGAGCTGGGTCACGACATCGCCGGCATCGCCGCCGAGAAGGCGGCGATCATCAAGCGCGGGCAACGACGTCGTCACCGGCGCCGAGGGGATCGCGCTCGACGTCATCCGCAGCGGCGCGGAACGCAACGGTGCGCGCATCGGTGGCCGCGGTGATCGGCGCCGACATGCCCTGGGACCTGCGAGGAGCTCGGCCGCGCCGGCGTCTCAGTCGACATCGGCGAACCCCCGCTGCGCCTCGCCAGCCCGCTGATCGGCGGGTTCCAGTGCCGCAACCTCGCGGTGGCCGCGCACACGGCGCTGGCGTCCTGCGCCGACGCGGGACGAGCATTCCCGAGGAGGCGATGGTCGCCGGCGCCGCCGCGGTGCGCTGGCCCGGACGGATGCAGTGGATCGAGGGGTCACCGGCGCTCCTCATCGACAGCTGCCACAACACCGAGGCGGTGGCGGCGATGGTCGAGCCGCGGCGATGCCGCTGTGCGTCGATCGCCACGTCGTCGCCGTGTTCGGCGCCATGGCCGACAAGGACATCGACGACATGCTCGCGGCGCTGCGCCCGCTCACCAGCGAGGCGATGTTCGCCGCGCCGCACACAGGGCGCGCCGCGCCGGCAGAGGACCTGGCAAGGCGATGGGGCGCAGGCGCGCGCGTCGCGGACAGCGTCGCGTCAGCGCTGAATCTCGCGCGAAGCGCGGCAGGGCCCGATGGCGTCGTCGTCGCAGGTGGCTCGCTCTACGTGGCGGGCGAGGCCCTGCACGCTGTCGGGTCCTGGGGCGGGGGCACGGGCGATGAGCACCGCAGGGAATGTGCCGCGAGCGAGGAGATCACCCGCACAGCGGGTTAGCTCCGAGCGCCGAAGCGCGGCTTTGACCGAAGGGGCTCATCCCCCGTGTCCCCGCCCCGGCAGGGGCGGTTCTTTTTGTCAGGCGACGAGGACGGCGTCCAGCTTCGCCTTGAGCGACTGCTTGGGCTGGTACCCGACGATGCGCTCCTCGGCCTTGCCACCGCGGAAGACCATGAGCGTGGGGATGCTCATGATGCCGAACATGCCCGGGGTGATCGGGTTGGCGTCGACGTCGACCTTGGCGACCTTGACGCGGCCCTCGTACTCACCGGCGAGCTCCTCGACGATGGGGGCGATCATCTTGCAGGGCGAGCACCACGATGCCCAGAAGTCGACGAGCACGGGCACGTCGGAATCCAGCACCTCCTGCTTGAAGCTGGTGTCGGTGACGGTGAGGGGGTGGGACATCGGGTTCTCCTGGTGGGGCGCCGGGGGGACGGACGCCTTCATTCTGGCAAAGGGTCGTTTGGCGGGGATCAGTCTTTCGCTGGTGACGCGGGCTTGGTCGATCCGCTGTTCCTGGGAGCGGGCGACGGGGAGGGGGAATCGGTCCCGTGGTCGCGCTGGCTTGGTCGGCTTCCGACGTCGGGCCGGCCGCCGGTTTGGCAGCTCGTCGTCGCCGGGGCCGAGCGGCCGCTGTTGAGCGGCTGTCGGTCTTGTAGAAACCGCTTCCCTTGAAGAGGATGCCCGTCGGGTAGAAGAGACGCGTGCCCGTGCCGCCGCAGTCCGGGCAGTCCGCCTGCGGGGGATCGCTCATCCGCTGCTGGGTCTCGAACTCGCGCTGACACGACTGGCAGCGGTAACCGTAGATGGGCAATTCGTCTCCTGGTGGGTGCTATCAGTACCTACCCGGTGGCCGGGCGCGCCAAACGCCGCTGTCAATTCTCCCAGGGGCCGTGGCGCATCCGGAGCAGGTGCCCCTCGAGACGATGCGACGGCACCGTCCCGCTGGCGATACCGCGGGCCTGCTCGGCGCCGTTGACGTTGAGGCGGGCGACCCGGCGCTCGGCGCGAAGGAAACGCCGAAGGGCCACGTTGACCAGCTCGCTGCGGCTCAGCGGCGAGCCGCGCGTGTGGGCGTTGAGCGCCTCGAGGATGTCGTCGTCGACGGAGATGGCGATGCGGCGTGACATGGGCTGATCGTACGCGGCCGGGGGTCGGGGGCACTGGCGCCAGACGCCGGGTCAGCCTCCGAGTCGCGTCAGCAGCGCGCGGGCCACCGCCTTCTCCAGGTCGACATTCATGCCGGTCTGGTCGAGCACCTGGATGTCGGCGATCTCGCGGCGCTGCAGCACGAAGACGTCGGGCACTGCGGGCTGCACGAAGGCCTTGTCACCGAGGCCGGCGATGTAGTTGCTCGCGGGCACGTAAGGTTCCGTATGTGCTGGTGAGGTAGTTGAGCGCGGCTGCCGGCGTCGCCGCGCGAAGGATCCGGATCTGTACGATCACTGGGGGCCCGATGCCGTCTCGGCCCGGGTGTTGCTGACGTCGACGCCCGGCGCGTAGCCCACCCGGCCGCCATTGGCCGTCAGCGGACCGATGTCCCGCCCCACCGCCGCTGCCAGCTCGGCTGGGGTCGAGAGGCTGGCGGCGTAATCGCCGTGCACGAAGGCCTCGAATCCGAGGGACGCGCTCGACGGCAGCGTCGGAACTGCGTCGCCGTTTCGCGACCAGCGCACCGCGCCGAGCGTCGTGCTGCCGTCGTGCAGCGTGCATTGGTACGTCATGTTCGCGCCGCGGCCCTCCAGGTACGACGCGGTGACGTCGACCTTCTGCACCGATGGTCGTAGACCGGGTTGGTGAGCGTGCCCGTGCCCGTGCCGCCGCCGCCGCGATGGACCGTGATGGCACCAAAGCCCTCGAGGTCGTAGCTGATGTCGGTGGCGCGTACGAGTAGCCGTCGAGGAACGTCTGCACGGTCACGCGTGGCATCGGCTCGTGCCGAAGGGGATGCCGTCAACCTGCATGTCGGTGGTGGCGACGCGCGTCGCCAGGTCGATGCCGAACTGCACGTCGCGGTCGCCGGCGCTGCGGGTTGATCCACCGACCCTTCCAGGTGCCGTCGTAAGCGCTGGAGAGGCGCTGGAGCGCGCCGCGGGGATGCGCTGGCTGCTGGCACGTTGCCGTCGCCGTGCAAGGTGTCGTGGATCGTTCCCGCCGCCGTCGCAGCCGAGCTCCGCGGGCCGACGGCGTGCCGCACGCTGCGCAGAGGAGCGCGAGGCCGAGGCTGCCGAGAAACCCGCGCCTGCTCAAGAGGTCGGATGCGAGCGCCGCTCGGATGCGCAGGTCGCCCGCGTCGGCAAGATCGATCCAGCCGGCCGGGAGGAAGTGCCCGCCGAGCCATGGCCCGCGCCCTCGGTGCGATCCGAGCGCAGGGGGGAGCGTAGCCACTGCCGCGGACCGCCGTCCACGCACTCGGGGAACCGCTACAGCGGCGAGAGCACCAGGCCGGTCGGCACCTTGGGGTAGAAGTAGGTCGACTTCTGGGGCATCACCTCGCCGGCGTCGGCGACGGCGATCATCTCCGCCGGTGGTGGCCGGGTTGACCCCAAAGCCCAGCACCGCCTCGCCCGCGGCGACGGCGCGGTCCACCTCGTCCAGCGAGCGCGTGTAGGCCAGCCCGCCCTCGCGGATCGCCGCCTCGTCCACCCCGGCCGGCCCGAGCACCTCGTCCTGGAGCACGACCACGTCGAGTGCCTCGCGAGCCGACCGTCCCGGGTTGCGCGGCCGGGAGAGCACGGCGGCGCCGTCGCGCGCTCGCACCGCGAAGGCGTGGCGTTCGTCCCGCTGCGCGGCGCACCTCTGCGCCGGCCGTGGCGAGGTCGGCGCTGGGCGCGACGTCCCAGCCGTCGTCGAGGCGCATCCAGAGGTCGTCGAGGCTGAAGGCGACGCCGCTCCTGGGCAGGAGGAGGCGGTGGGTGGGCAGCAGGCTGATGCCGGGGTCGGCCGCGTCGGCCAGGTACACGAGGGCGAACTGGGAGTCGGCCTCCGGTGGGTCGCCGGCCGCGGCCCGCTCGGCGGCGTAGGCGGCGGCGGTCTCGTAGCGGTGATGGCCATCGGCGATGTAGAGCCGGGCCCCGCGCAGCGCCTCCTCGATGGCGTGCACCGCGGCGGGGTCGCTGACGACCCAGAGGAGATGCTTCTCCGAGCCGATCTCGCCGTCGGTGCGGCCGCCGAGCAGCGCGCGCCCGCTCGGCTGCCTCCGCGAGGAGCGTGTCCATGGCGGCGGCGCCCTGCCAGACGGCGAACACCGGGCTGGTCTGCGTGGAGGTCGCCCGCATCAGCGCGAGGCGATCCTCCTTGGGGCCGCGCAGGGTGTGCTCGTGGGGGCGGAGATCGCTGTCGCTCCACGCGGTGGCCCGCACCCGGGCGATGAGCCCGCGCCGGACCCGGTCGGAGCCGTCGGGCGCCGGGAAGCGGTGCTCGGTGACATAGAAGGACGGCTCCGCGTCGCGGCTCAGGACGCCGATGCTCAGCCACGCCGCCAGGTGCTCGGCGGCACGGGTGTAGCGGTCGCTGACTCCCGGCTGGTCGCCGGGCAGCTCCTGTCCGAAGTCGATCCGGACGATGTTGCGGAGGTCGCGGCCGTACAGCTCCTCGCGCTGGGCGTCGTCGATGACGTCGTACGGGGGAGCCAGGACGCCGCCGAGGTGCACCAGGTCAGGGTTGTAGTGGATGCCGCGAAGCGGCCGCACGTCTGCCATGCCGCGGAGTCTGGGGGAACAGGCCGCGCCGGCAGCACCAGGGCGATGGTGGGTCGGGCGGCGCCAGCCGCGAAATTCGCAGGGAGTAGTTCCCCCCGCCTCGGTCTCCCTTCCTGAAAGGCAGGTGCTCTCTCGACAGCCATGCGGCCGCCGACCCACTGATAGAAACGTCGCTCTCGGCGATTCCTTGCGCTGCTTGCTCAGCGACGCGTTTGCCGAGTTCGGCGGCGCCCCAGGACGGCGGCGGCGGCCAGCGCTGGGGCCGCCAGGAGCGCCGCCGCGCCGGCCGGGCTCTCGGCCACGACCGCCTGCCCGGCCGCCGCGCCCGGGGAGGCGCCGGTCAGCACCGGGTAGGGATCGACGAAGTAGCGGCTCACAGCGCGGTCGCGCCCGGTGACCAGCATGCCGCGCGTGTTGATGTCGGGGCCGGGCTGGGGCCTGCCGTCGAAGTCCATGAAGACGCCGATGGCGCTGACGGGCGTGGTCCCGAAGCTGGTGATGCCGGCCGATCGAGAGAGGGTGCCGGTACCCGCGCTGAAGGTGGTGGTGCCGCAGGGCAGGACCCACATCCCCACCGGGTCCGTCGCGGCCCTTGCGGGTGAAGCTGCCGTCGGCCAGCAGGAAGCGCCCCGGCTCGATGGTGCGCGCGCCCGGCCTGGCAGAGAGCCGGCGTCGCGCCGCAGCTCTGCAGCGTTCCCGCCGCCGCGCAATCCGCCAGCGCGGCCAGGTGGTGTCCACGAGGTTGCCGGCATCGGGGCCCACCGACTTCGGACTCGAGCTTGTGGTAGTTGTTGTGCTGGTCGACGTCGGCTGCCGGGTTGGACTGGGCCTGGGCACCCGGCCGGGCAGATGGGGTCCGCGTACACGCCGGGGTCGGCGAACCACCCGGCGCCGGGATCTCGTAGCCGATCATGTCGTCGCCGAGCCCCACCTCGATCTTGTGGTCGGCGGCGGCGTGCCAGGCCGGCGGTGGGCGCTTCGGCGCGCTCGGGCAGGACATCTGCTCTTGGCCGAAGGGGTGGCCCTGGATGAGGGCGGGGTACGCCTCGCCGGGGTTGACGAGCATCTCCAGCTGCGGACCGAGTGAGAGAGGCCCACCTCGGTGCGGAAGCAGGTGCGCGCGGCGCCTGTCGAGTCCGGGCACGCGCTGGCCGTCGCCGCGGTGTGATGGGCGAAGATCCCGGCCGCGCGCGCTGCCCTCCCTTCCCGAGCCTCACCGCGGCATGGTAGCCGAGCGGCACCACTCGCGTGGAGCGCGCAGGGGCGGCTTATGTGGATTGGTCGCTATACGCTAACCTTGTAGCGTGACTATCACCTCCATGGCCGAGCCCGCCCCTCACACCCCCGCCATGGAACGGTTGGTGCAAGACGCCTTCGACGGGTTTGCGGGCGGTGACGGTCACCCCTGCCTCGGGGCCCGATCGGTGGTGCGCCGAGGGGCGTACGAGCTCCGTCTCTACCAGCGGCTCGGCAGCCGCGACGCCGCCCGTGCCCTCACCGAGCACCTCACGCGCTTCGGCGCGACGGTTCGCCCCGGCGAGCTGACCTCCTTCGTCGCGGTGTTCAGTGAGCCGACGGCGATGAGCGAAGCCCGCTTCAGCAGCCTGCTCTGGGAGCAGCTGCAGCAGGTGCACGACCTCGACAGCCTCGAGCACGCGTGGGACCCCGACGTCAGCTCGAACCCTGCTGACCCTCGGTTCTCGTTCAGCGTGGGCGGGAGGGCCTACTTCATCGTCGGCCTTCACGCCGGGAGCTCGCGGTGGGCACGGCGCTTCGCCTGGCCCACGCTCGTCTTCAATCCCCACGCCCAGTTCGTCGCGCTGCGCGAGGGCGGCGGGTACGAGCGCATGCGCAGCAGGATCCGCGGGCGCGACACCGAGCTCCAGGGAGCCGTCAACCCGTCGCTCCGCGATCACGGCACGGTGTCGGAGGCGGCGCAGTACGCCGGTGGACACGTCGCGGACGACTGGCGCTGCCCACTCCACGTGCGGGGCCGGTCGTGACCCTGTTCTCCCGCTCGCTGACGGCGCGCATCGCGCCGCAGACAGGGACCGCCGTGAGCCTCGACGAGGGCGACCTCCTCACCATCGTCGACCCGCAGGGTGAGCAGGTCGCCGACCTGACGTGCTTCCCGCGCGACGACCTCACCGACGGGCTCAGCTCGGGACGCACGATCGACTACAACGGCAGTCTGCGGCTCACCAGCGGCAACGTGCTCTGGTCGCGCGGCAGCCGCCGGCTCATGACCATCGCGGATGACACCTGCGGTCTGCACGACATCCTGCTGGCCCCGTGCAGCAACGACATGTTCAGCATCCTCCACGGGCACGAGGGACACCACCCCAGCTGCCTCGAGAACCTCACCAAGAACATGGCACCACACGGCGTCGTCGAGCGCGACATCTGCTCCACCTTCAATGTCTTCATGAACGTCGCTGTCGACCCATCGGGTGAGATCTCCGTCCGCCCGCCACTGTCGGTCCCCGGTGCGCGCACGGTGTTCCGCGCCGAGGTCGCGCTCGTCGCCGGCATCACCGCGTGCTCGGCCGAGCAGTCGAACAACGGCACCTTCAAGCCGATCGACATCGAGGTGATCGCCCAGCGGTGACGCTGACGTACCTGCTGCCGCTGCGACGTGACCGTGCGGCGGAGAGGCGCGATGGCGAGCTGCTCCGCTACCTGCGCGGTATGGCCACGTGCGTCGACGAGCTGCTCGTGGTGGACGGCTCGCCACAGTCCGTGTTCGCCGAACACGCGGCTCTGCTGGCAGGGCTCGCCACACATGTGGCGCCGGCCGCGGAGGATCGCTGCCTCAACGGCAAGGCGTGGGCTGTGCTGACCGGCCTGCGGGCTGCGCGCAACGACGCCGTGGTGATCGCCGACGATGACGTTCGCTGGGATGCGGCAACGCTGGCCCGTGCCGCCGCCGCGCTCGAGGACGCCGACCTGGTGCTGCCGGCGAACTTCTTCGCGCCGATGGTGTGGCACGCGGCGTGGGACAGCGGGCGCATCCTGCTCAACCGTGCGATCGCGCACGACTGGCCCGGCAGCCTGGTGCTGCGCCGCTCATCCATGCGCGCCACCCCTCGCTACGACGGCGACGTGCTCTTCGAGAACTGCGAGCTGCTCCGCACGGTCGTCGCGGCCGGTGGACGGGTGCGCGTCGCCAGCGACCTCCTCGTGGCGCGTCGTCCGCCCGCGGTGCGCCACTTCCTCGCGCAACGGCCGCGCCAGGCGTACGACGACCTCGCCCAACCCGCCCGGTTGGCGGCGGTTCTGGCGGTGCTGCCGGCCGCGGCCCTGGGTGGCCGGCGGTCGCTGGCCGCGGGAGCCCTGGTCACCATCGCAGCCGCTGAGGTGGGCAGACGGCGCCACGGCGGGCGCAGGGTTTTCCCGTGGTACACGCCGCTGTTCGCGCCGGCGTGGCTGCTGGAGCGTGGCGTTCTCGCGTGGTGGGCGTTGTGGCTGCGCGGCAGCGGACGCGGCGTCACCTATTCAGGCAACCGCCTCGTGCGCGCTGCCACCCCACTGAAACAGCTCCGGGCACGGCAGCGGGCGGTCTAGGCGCTCGGCTCGCGCCCCAGCGCGGCGTGGATCGCCGCCGCCAGCTCCCGCGCCAACTCCGGCGACAGCTCGACGGCGACACGCGCCGCCGGTCCCGCCTCTGGGTTGAGGAAGTCGATGTTCAGGGTGTGGACGGCGTTGGCGTGGACGGGATGGTCGAGGTACACGCTGGCGTCGGTGAGGTGGAACCACCGCTGCGGTCCCTTGCCGCTGCCGCTCAGGGCGACGTGCTCGGTCACGTACGTGCACATGTGCTCACCTCGTGGACAGATGACGGCCGTAGAAATCCGCGATCAGCTCCCACCCCCTGGTGGCGGCCTCCTGGACGTACATGGGGCGGTCGACCGCGAAGAACCCGTGGCCGGCGGTCTCGAAGGTGTGGAACTCGTGCTCCTTGCCCGCCTCGGTGAGCGCGCGGTCGAGCTCGGCCACCTCGTCCGGCGAGGGATGCGTGTCCTTGGCGCCGAACAGCCCGAGGAGTGGGCAGGAGAGCTGAGGCGCGAGGTCGAGCAGCGGCCGGACGCGCAGCGGGAACTCGCTGGGCGGCGTGCCGACGACGAACGCGCCGTAGCAGTCGATGGCGGCGTCCAGTGGCAGGCTGCATGCGGCGAGGAACGACTGGCGCCCACCCGAGCAGTAGCCGATCACCCCGACGCGCCCACTGGCGCCGGGCAGGCCGCGAAGGTGGCGGGCGGCGCCGTGGACGTCGCCGACGAGGCGCTCATCGGGCACCCCGCCCGCCGCGCGCACGGTCGCGGCGGCGTCATCGGGCGCCGCGCCGGGCGCGTCGCGGCTGTAGAGGTTGGGGCAGATGGCGTTGTAGCCCATCACCGCGAAGCGACGGGTGATCTCCTTGGTCGCCGCGTCGTAGCCCGGCAGGTGGTGGATGACGACAACGCCGCCCGACGGACCGGGCCCCATCGGCCGAGCCAGGTACGCCTCGATCGCCTCGTCCCTACCGACGATGATCGACACCGTTTCGGCGAGGACGGTGTCGTAGGCCATCGCTAGAGGCGCACCTGCCGCAGCTGCTCGAGCTTGGCGACCGACGCGAGGCTCTCGAGCAGCGTGGCGTCGACCGCGTCGTCGATCTCCATGAGCATCACGGCGCTGCCGCGCGGCCGGTCGCGGCCGAGCTCGATGCGTGCGATGTTGATGTCGTTGCTGGCCAGAAGTGAGGACACGGCGGCGATGACGCCGGGCCGGTCCTCGTGCTGCACCACCAGGAACGTGCCGGCGGGCTGCATGTCGACGCGGAAGTCGTCGATGCGCGTGATCCGCGGTGCGCCGTCGAAGTGCGTGCCGGCGACGAGCAGGCGGCGCTCGCCGACCACCTCGACGAACATCGAGTTGGCGTGGTCGACGCTGCGCGTGGTGGTGTGCTCGTCGACGTCGACGCCCATCGAGCGCGCCACCGTCTTGGCGTTGATGGCGTTGACGCGGGCGTCGGAGAAGTGGCCGAGCAGGCCGCGCAGCACCTCGGCGGTGACCAGCGAGGTGTCGACCGTCGGCGAGCTCGCCGGCGTAGCTGCAGATGACCCGCTGCACGCCGCCGCTGCTCAGCTGCGCGGCCAGCGAGCCCATCTTGCGGCCAGCTCGAGGTAGGGGCGCAGCCGGGCCAGCTCCTCGGGGTTGATCGCCGGGGCGTTGACCGCGTAGCGCGGCGAGCCACCGCGGAGGTACTCGACGATCTGGTCGGCGACGTCGGCGGCGACGTTGACCTGCGCCTCGGCGGTGCTGGCGCCGAGGTGCGGGGTGACGATGATGCCGTCGACGCCGATCAGCGGGTGGCCCTCGGGCACGGGCTCCTTGGTGAAGACGTCGATGGCGGCGCCGGCGATGACCCCGTCGCGCACCGCGTCGGCGAGCGCGGCCTCGTCGATGATCCCGCCGCGCGCGACGTTGATGACGCGCGCACCCGGGCGCATGCGGCGCAGCTCGGCGGCGCCGATGCAGCCGCGGGTGCGGTCGGTGAGCGGCACGTGGACGGTGAGCACGTCGCTCTCGGCGAGCAGGGTGTCCATGTCGACGAGCTCCGCGCCGGCCTGCTCGGCGCGCTCCTGGGTGACCAGCGGGTCGTGGGCGAGGACGCGCATGCGCAGCCCCTCGCCGGCGATCCGGGCCACCTCGAAGCCGATCTTGCCGAGACCGAGAACGCCGAGCGTGCGGTCGCGCAGCTCCACGCCCATCAGCTTGGAGCGCTCCCAGCGACCGGCGCGCAGCGAGGCGTCGGCGGCGGGGATGTTGCGCGCCAGCGCGAGCATCATCGCCACCGCGTGCTCGGCGGCGGCGATGGTGTTGCCGGTGGGCGCGTTGAGCACCAGGACGCCGTGCCGGGTCGCCGCCTCGATGTCGATGTTGTCGACCCCCACGCCGGCGCGGCCGACGACGCGCAGCCGGGTGGCGGCGGCGAGCACGTCGGCGGTGACCTTGGTCTCGCTGCGCACCACCAGCGCGTCGTAGCCGGCGATGCGCGCGATCAGCTCCGCCGGGTCCATGCCGGTGACGACGTCGACCTCGCCGGCGGCGCGGAGGCGGTCGACCCCGTCGGGGGCGATGGGGTCGGCGACCAGGATGCGCAGGACGTCGATCGCCGACCCGGCTGCGGGCGACTCCTCCGAGAGCGGCGCCTCTGTCTGGATGGTCACCCCACCCCGGCGGGCTGACCGCTGACCTGGACGCTGCGAACCACCGCCTGCGCGGCCGGCACGGCGAGGCCGACGCGGCTGCGCATGCCGCTCTCGTGCAGGCCCTGCTCGAGGGTGGCGAGGATGCTGTAGACGTCGCCCTCGTCGATCATCCCGAGGTGGCCGATGCGGAAGATCTTCCCGACCAGGTCACCCTGGCCGCCGGCGAGCACCAGCCCGTGCCGGGTGCGCAGCGCGGTGAGCAGCTCCTTGAGCGCGTCGGGACCGTCGACGGGGCTGTGGATGGCGGTGACGGTGTTGCTGCGGTGGCCCTCGGCGGCGAGGAACTTGAGTCCGAGCGCGTCGACGCCGGCGCGCACCATGTCGCCGACGCGCGCATGCCGCGCCCAGACGGCCTCCATGCCCTCCTCGCGCATGATCGCGAGGCCCTCCTGGATGGCGTAGAGGACCGAGACCGCAGGGGTGCTGTACGTCTGCGACTTCTGCTGGAACTTGCGCTCACGTGCGAAGTCGAGGTACCAGCGCGGCGTGGTGGTGGTCTCGGCGCGGGCGAGCGCCGCCTCGCTGACGGCCAGCATGGTGACACCCGGAGGGGCCATCCAGCCCTTCTGCGAGCCGGTGATGAGCACGTCGATGCGCCACCCGTCGGTCTCCAGCGGGATGCAGCCGGCGCCGCTGACGGAGTCGACCGCGAGCAGCTTGCCACGACCCTTGACCACGGCCGCGATGGCGGGGAGGTCGTTGAAAACCCCCGTGCTGGTCTCGTTGTGCGTGACGAAGACGGTGGTGACGTCGGGGTGCTCGGCGAGGATGCGCTCGACGTCCTCGGGGTCGATCGGCTCACCGGGGGAGACGCGCAGCCGGAGCACGTCGGCGCCGTACGCCGTGGCGATGTCGGCCCAGCGGTCGCCGAATGAGCCCATGCTGCAGAAGAGCGCCTGCTCGCCCGGGCTGAGCAGGTTGACCACCGCGGCCTCGAGGCCACCGGTGCCGCTGCACGGGAAGATCAGCACGTCGTTGTCGGTGCGCAGCGCCCACTTGAGACCTTCCTCGATGTCGCGCAGCAGGGCGGCGAACTCGGGCCCGCGATGGTTGATCATCGGGCGGCTGGCCGCGCGCACCACGCGCTCAGGAAGTGGGGTGGGACCGGGAACGCGGAGCTGCTGTGCGAATGCCATGTCTGCTCCCAGCGTGCACGTGGACGGCTGTCAGCAGTCTAACAATCGCTCCCCGCGGGCCCGCCGGGTGTGCCCGCAGGCTCAGAACAGCTCGTCGTAGATGTGGCGGGGACGGGCGAATCGCTGCGCATGTGCCTCGAGCGAGCGCAGCGCCACCGCGCGCCGCCGCCGCCGTTTGGCGTTGCGTCGCACCACCACCCGGTCGAAGCTCTTGCGGGCCAGGCGGAGGTCGGCGCGCGCCAGCACGTAGGCCGTTCGCGGCCAGCGGATCACCGCCGCGAACATGGCGAGCACCAGCGCGTAGCGAACCACCGTGCCGAACCAGCCCGACGGCGCAGCCGCCGCGGCGGGGTGGGTGGTCACCGGCGCCGCTGCCGGCCGCACCGGGTGGTCGGGGTGCGCGGCGTTCCAGGCGACGATCTGCGCCTTGCGCTGCAGGAGCAGTGGGTCGTAGCGCTCGATGCCGGCGCGGATGGACATCGCCAGCACCTGCTGGAACCCGGGCGTGCCGATGAGCGACGCCTCGCGCGTGTTGCTGAGAAAGGCGGGCTCCACCGTGACGGTGGGCATCTGCGTGTGGATCCACCAGTTGTCGCGCAGCACGACGCCGTCGTTGACGACGCCCAGCGGCGCCAGGTACGCCGCCATCGCGTCGCTCATGGTCTGCGCGAACGAGAGGTCGGAGTCCTTCGGGTAGAGCACCAGCGACCCGTTGGGGCCACCGTCGGTGAAGGAGTTGAAATGGACGCTGACGAACACCGAGGCACCGTTCTTGTTGGCGGTGTCGCTGCGCTGCTGCACATCCAGCGAGATGTCGGTCGAGCGGGTGAGGATGGCGTTGACGTCGTCCTGCTGCAGCAGGCTGCGCAGTCGCAGTGACACCGCCAGCGTGGCGTCCTTCTCCATCAACCCGTTGCTTGGTGCGATCGCTCCGGGGTCGAACGGCATGTCAGGCTGGGCGGGGTTGACGGCGCCGCCGTGCCCGGGGTCGATGACCACCACCAGCGGTCGCGGTGCGGCGGCGGTCTGGGCGTGCACGGTCGGCGAGGCGGCGATCACCGTTGCGGTGAGGACCGGGACGCTGAGCAGGACGTGGAGAAGACGTGTCGCCGGACGGCGCATGGCCGCTGTGAGTATATGGGCGAAAGCGAGGGGAGAACTGCGTTCCTCCCTTCGCTTCTAGCGCACCTCCGCCTGGTACGGAAGCAGGGCGATGTGACGGGCGCGGTTGAGCGCGGTGGTGAGACGTCGCTGGTGGCGGGCACAGGTCCCGGTCATGCGCCGCGGCAGGATCTTGCCGCGGTCGCTGAGGTAGCGGCGCAGGCGCGCGACCTCCTTGTAGTCGATGACCTCCATGTGCTCCAGGCAGAAGCTGCAGACCTTGCGGCGGCGGCGATCGTAATCAGGCATCTAGAAGGGGATGTCGTCCGGGTCGACGTCGCCACCGGCGGTGCCGCCGAGCGCGGGGACAGCAGCGGCCGCGCCGGCGGGCTGACCCTGGTCGCCGCCGCGTGCGCCACCCTCGCCGTCCTGACGGCTGTCGAGGAACTGCACGTCGTTGGCGTTGACCTCGGTCTTGTAGCGCTTGGCGCCGGTGTCCTTGTCGTCCCACGAACGGGTCTGCAGGCGCCCCTCGATGTACACCAGCCGGCCCTTCTGCAGGTACTGCCCGCACAGCTCGGCGAGCTTGCGGTTGCCCTGGTTCCAGACCACGATGTCGTGGTAGTCGGTGAACTCACGGCGCTCACCGCTGGCGTCCTGCCCGTACCGGTTGGTGGCCAGCGCCAGGTTGCAGACGGCGGTGCCGCTGGGGGTGAAGCGCAGCTCAGGGTCGCGGGTCAGGCGGCCGATGAGCATCACGCGGTTGAGCGAGCCAGACATCAGTTCTCCTCCTCGGTGGTGGCGACCAGCGCGGCCGGCTCGTCGTCATCGTCATCGTCCAGGGTTTCATCATCCTCGTCGTCGGCGACAACTGCCTGACGCGGCAGCGCCGTGTCAGCGGCCTCTGTGGCCACGCCGTCGGCGGCCTCCGGCTCGTCCTCGCCGCCTTCGCGAACCACGAGCAGGTGCCGGAACACGGTCTCGTGGATGGCCAGGGCGCGCTCGACGTCGCGAACCCGTGCGCCGTCGAGGCGGATGTGCAGGAGCATGTAGTGGCCGTCGCGCAGGTGGTCGACCTCGTACGCGAGGCGGCGCCGGCCCCAGTTGGTGGTGTGCACCACGGTCCCACCGGCGCCGGTGATCAGCTGCTCGACGGAGTTCGGCCGCAGCCTGGAGACCCTCCTCGTCGAGGTCGGGCCGGGCGATGTACATGAGCTCGTAGTCGCGCACCATGCGCGCACCTCCTTTCCCGTGGGCTTGCGGCATCCGGACCAGCGGCTGTGCCGAGGTGGCCGGCGGGCAGCGCCGGATGCAGGAAAGCTTTGCGAAGCGTCCTCGCGAGGACACTGCGCAGCATACCAGCAGCAGCGCCGCGGCCGATCCACAGGTGCAACCTGGTCGCAGCTGCGCTAGCATCGCAGCGCACGCCAGCGGGTCGGTTCCGCGGGCACGGATCCGGCAGCCAGGGAGCGCGATGTTCAACAAGCTGGCGCGCATGCGGGCGACCCTCTCGCGCGCTGAGTGGACCCGGCTCGGGCTCTGCTACGCGGTGGTGCTGCGCTCCACGTCGTCGGTTTCGGCGTGCTGTTCCTGGTGAGCGGGCCGAAGTACGACGCCAAGGTGTTCGGGCTCGGCATCGGCCTCACCGCGTACGGGTTCGGGCTGCGCCACGCGTTCGACGCCGACCACATCTCGGCGATCGACAACACCACGCGCAAGCTGATCGCCGACGGCAAGCGGCCGGTGGCCGTCGGCTTCTTCTTCTCGCTGGGGCACAGCACCATCGTGGTCGGGCTGACCGCGCTGATCGCGGTTGCCGCCGGCACCATCGCGGCGCAGGTCAGCAACGCGCACAGCCCGCTGCACAACGTCGGCGGCTACATCGGCACGGGCGTGAGCGCCTTCTTCCTGTACGTGATCGCCGCGATCAACCTGGTGATCCTCGTCGGCATCGTGCGCATCTTCAGGCAGATGCGGCGGGGGGAGTTCGACGAGCCCACGCTGGAGAAGCGGCTGCTCGAGCGCGGCCTGATGAACCGCCTGCTGGGGCCGATCGCGCGATCAATCAGGTCGAGCTGGCAGATGTACCCGATCGGCGTCCTCTTCGGCCTCGGCTTCGACACCGCCACCGAGGTCGGCGTGCTCGCCATCGGCGGCGGCGCGGCGGCGAGCGGGTTGCCGTGGTACGCGATCATGTGCCTGCCGATCCTCTTCACCGCCGGGATGGCCCTGATGGACACGGCCGACGGGGCGTTCATGAACGTCGCCTACGGCTGGGCATTCTCCAAGCCGGTGCGCAAGGTCTTCTACAACCTCACCATCACCGGGCTCTCCGTCGCCGTGGCGCTGCTGGTGGGAACTGTCGAGGTGCTCACCATCCTCACCCAGTACCTCAACCTGAGGGGCGGCGTCTGGGACGTCCTCAGCTCCCTCAACCTCAACACCGTCGGTTTCATCATCGTCGGCATGTTCGTGGTCACCTGGCTCGGGGCCCTGGCGGTATGGCGGTTCGCGCGCATCGAACAGCGCTGGGCGATGGCGTCCGAGCCGCCGGCGGCGCCGGAGTCTCAGCTGGTGGTGATCCCGGGCGGGATGACCGTGAGCCTTCCGCTAGACTCCGAGCCCGCCGAGCCGCGGTCAGCTAGCTCAGTTGGTTAGAGCGCACGGTTCACATCCGTGAGGTCGAGGGTTCGAATCCCCCGCTGACCAGTTTTCCCCACACAGTCTCCCTTCGCTTCGCTCAGTCCGACTGTGCGGGGGCCCCGTTCTTTCTTTACAGGAGGGCGATGCGCCCTCCTCGACCGCCCGGCGGAGCCGTGCGGTCTCACCTCCCACTCGGCGCGACTCCGCGCCGGCTCGCCGTTCGGCGAGCGGCCTTCTGCGGTCAGCTGCCGCAGCTCACATCCCACTCGGCGCGATGAATCGCACCGCGCAATCCTTAGCTGCCTCCGATCTCCTTGTAGCCCGCTTCGTCGAGCAGCTTGGTGCCCCCGTCGTCGACGTTGCCGAGGCGGATCATCCAGCCCTCGCCGTAGGGGTCGGCGTTGACCCGCTCCGGGGCGTCGTTGAGCTGGTCGTTGACACCCGTGACGGTGCCACCGACCGGCGCGTACAGGTCGCTGGCCGCCTTCACCGACTCGATGGTGCCGAACTTGTCTCCCGCCTTCAACGCCGTGCCGACTGCGGGCAGCTCGACGAAGATGACGTCGCCGAGCTCGGACTGGGCGTGGTCGCTGATGCCGATGGTGGCCACGCCACCCTCGACGTGCACCCACTCATGGCTCTCGGTGAAGCGGTACTCGCTGAGGTCGGGCACTCATCCATCTCCCTTGGGTCGTTTGTAGAACGGCAGAGGCACCACCTCTGCGTGCGCCTGGGTTCCGCGGATGTCGACGGCGACGTCGCCGTCCTTCTTGAAGTCGGGGGTGACCGACGGCGGTGGCCACGGCGGTCCCCACCGTGAAGCCGAAGGCGCCGCTGGTCACGGTGCCCACCTCGCGCTCGTCCTGGAGGACCGGCTGACCGTGGCGGGCGATGGTGCGCGGACCGAGCCGCAGCCCCACGAAGCGGTGCGGTGGCGACTTCCGCAACTTCTCCAGGGCCTCGCGCCCGATGAAGTCGCCCTTGTCGAGCTTCACCGTCCAGCCGAGGCCGCAGCTGTAGGGGTCGGTGTCGTCGTCCATGTCCTGGCCATACAGGCGCAGGCCCGCCTCCAGTCGCAGCGTGTCGCGTGCGCCGAGCCCGGCCGGCACCAACCCATGTGCGGCGCCCGCCTCCAGCAGCGCGTCCCACAGCTGTCCCGCGCGCTGCGAGTCGATGTAGATCTCGAAGCCGTCCTCGCCGGTGTAGCCCGTTCGCGAGATGCGCTGCACCGATGCATCGGTGATGCCCGCGAGCGAGAGGCCGGAGGCGAAGAACGGCCGGAGCTCGCGCAACGGTGGCGCGCCGCCGTCCATGCGGGCCAGCGGCTCGAGGATGTCGACGGCGCGCGGGCCCTGGACGGCGATCAGCGCCAGCGCGTCGCTGAGGTCGGTGAGCTCGACGTCCGCCGCCGGCGTGCGCGCGCCATCCAGGCGACGTCCTTCTCGCGGGTCGACGCGTTGACGACGATGACGAAGTGGTCGCCATCGGCGGACCTGCATGACGATGACGTCGTCGACGATGCCCCCACGGTCGTTGCACATCACCGAGTACAGCAGCTGGTTGGGCACCAGCCGTCCGACGTCGTTGGTCACCAGCCGCTGCACGAACCCGGCAGCTCCGGACCGCTGACCCTCACCTCGCCCATGTGGCTGACGTCGAACACGCCCGCGCGCTGCCGCACCGCCACGTGCTCGTCGCGGATGCCGCTGTACTGCAGCGGCATGTCGTAACCGGCGAAGTCGACCATCCGGGCCCCGGCGGCGACGTGGCGGTCGTAGAGTGGCGTGCGACGGCCCATCAGGCGTGGGAGTGTAGGGCGCGGCGATGAGCCGGGTGGCCATCCCCGGGCGGGTACCATCCAGCCGATTCACGAGGGGGAGCCCGATGATCGTCGCCGCCGCGTCGTCGTGGCCGCGCTGGTGGTCGCGGCCGTCGTGGCGATCACGTCGTGCTGCGCCGGCGGCTGCCGCGTCACCCGCGGCACCCTGACGCGTCGCCGGGCCTGCGCGCGCCGGTCACGGTGGTCCGCGACCGGGTCGGCGTGGCGCACGTCGACGCCGCGTCGATGGAGGACGCCGCCTACGCGATGGGCGTCGTCCACGCCCAGGAGCGGCTCTGGCAGCTCGACCTCACCCGCCGCGTGGCCTCGGGCCGGATCAGCGAGATCGCCGGCGCCGACGGGCTGACGGCCGACCGCTTCCTCCGCCGGGTCGGGCTGCGCCGCATCGCCGAGGAGGAGGCCGACCTGCTCGACGGCGAGACGCGGGCCATGCTCGAGGCGTACGCGGCCGGGATCAACGCCATCATCGACAGCGGCCGCGCGCCTGCCCATGGAGTTCTCGCTGCTGCGCATCCGGCCGCAGCCGTGGCGGCCGGTCGACAGCATCGTCTGCGCCAAGCTGCTGGCGCTCGGCCTCAGCCTCAACTGGGACAGCGAGCTGCAGCGCCTGCGCCTGCTGCAGGAGGTGGGCCCGGACATCGCCGTCGCGGCTCGACCTGGTGTACCCGGACAGCAACCCGACCATCCTCGCCGCCACCGTCGGCGCCACGCCGGCGGGCACCGGCGACGAGCCTGCTGGCGATGTACCAGGCCGCGGCGCGCTGGCTGCCCAGCACCGTCGGCGCCAGCAACGCCTGGGCGGTGGCGCCGCGGCGGACCAGCACGGGCCGGGCCATCCTCTGCAACGACCCCCACCTCGAGCCGACGCTGCCCTCGGTGTGGTTCGCCGCCCACGTCCGCGCCGGCGACGACTTCGAGAGCACCGGGGTCACCTTCGCCGGGCAGCCCTTCCCGATCATCGGCCACAACCGCCGCATCGCCTGGGGGTACACCAACTCCTTCGCCGACTGCCAGGACCTGGTCATCGAGCAGTTCGACGCCCCCGCCGGCAATCGCTTCCGCACCGAGGACGGCTGGGTGCAGTCGCGCGTCGTCCGCGAGGTGATCCGCGTCAAGGACCGGCCCGACGAGGTCGAGGAGGTGGTGATCACCCGCCACGGCCCGGTGGTGGAGCGGTGCGACGACGTCGTCGGCGGTCGCTGGCTCGGGCTCGCGCTGCAGTGGACCGCGCTGACACCCGGGTGCGCCTCGGAGGCCGTGCTGAAGCTGCAGCGCGCCGGTCGATTGGGCCAGCTTTCGCAAAGCCTTCGCCACGCTGGACGCTCCATCGCAGAACGCGGTGTACGCCGACGTCGACGGCCACATCGGCTACTTCTGCAACGCGCGCATCCCGGTGCGTCCGGCGGCCCGTGTCCGGGCTGCCCACGCCGGGATGGGACGGCGACGTGCTCTGGGAGCGCTTCCTCGGGCATCGACGAGGTGCCCCAGGCGCTCGACCCGCCCGAGGGGCTGGTCATCACCGCCAACAACCGCATCGTCGGCGACGCCTTCCCGCACTACATCGCCAACGACTACATGGCCGGGTATCGCGCGCTGCGCCTCGAGCGAGCTGCTCGGCCGCGACAGCGATGGACACCGCGTACATGCGCACCGTGCAGATGGACCTGGTGTCACCACCGGCGGTGGCGGTCTGTGGGCTCCTCGAACCGGTGAGCTGCACCGTCGAGCTCGCCGAGGCCATGCGCCTGCGCCTGGTGGCGTGGGACGGCCGGATGGACCCCGGCCGCATCGAGCCGACCGTCTACGAGGCGTTCATGCGCCGCCTCGCCGAGCACGCGCTGCGCCCGCTCTGCGGTGACGCCTGGAGCATCGCCGCCGGCTTCGACCTGACGCACCCGCTGCTTCGAGTACCCGGCCAACCTCACGGGTCGTGTGACGCCGATGCTCCTGGAGCGCTGGGGGGCGGGCGACGAGTTCATGTTCGACGGGCTCACCACTTGGAACCAGGTGGCGGCGGACGCTCTCGAGGATGCGGTCGCGGACCTGCGCCGGACCGTCGGCCGCGTGCGTCGCTGGCGCTGGGGCCGGCTGCATCGGCTGCCCCTGCGTCACCCGCTGGCGGTGCGCCGTGTGCTGCACCCGCTGCTCAACGCGCCGGACATCGTGGTGGGGGGCAGCGTCGACACCGTCATGGCCACCGGGCCGCGTCCCGGCGCCGACTTCGCCACCAGGCTCTTCGCGCCCTCGTGGCGGCAGGTCTTCGACGTCGGCAACTGGGAGAACGACTGCACCGGCGTGCTGTACCCGGGGCAGTCCGGGCGTCGCCTCTCGCGCCACCACCACGACCTGTCGAAGTCCTGGGCCCGCAACCGACAGTTCCCGCTGCACTGGGGTGACGCGGCATTTCGGGGCCGGCGCACAGTCCGCCTGGTGCCTCGCCAGCGCGGTCTCATCTCGACGCAGTCGCGCATATGATCGACGGCAGATGATCCCGCGCAGGCCGTCCCGCCGCGGGCAGGCGGGGCTCGTGCGCGGTTGCTGTCTCGGCCTCATCATCGTCGCGACCCTGACGGTGATCAGCGTCATCGTCGGCTCGCGCGCGCTTGCCGCACCCGACCTCGGCGCGCCCCCGGGCGGCACCTCTCACGGCAGCGACGAGGCGATCATCGCCGCCGCGCTGGGAGGGCAGGCGGCGACGCAGCTGCTCGGCAGCGAGCACGCGGTGGTCAGCCTCAGCGAGCGCGACCTCACGGTGATCGCCAACGCGCGCAACCCCTCGCCGGCCCGCTATCGCAACCCGCAGGCGCGCATCCGCAATGGCAATGTGGTGGTGTCGGCGGACACGAGCGTCGGCCCGTTCGGGGTCACCGCCGTCGCCACCTTCCAGCTTCTCTTCAGCACCGCCTCGGGAGCGACGCAGATCACCGCGCACGCCGTCGACTACTCGGTCGGCCAGCTGGGCATCCCAGGCTTCATCGGCGACCGCCTCGACCCGCGCGGATCGGCGACCCTCAACCTCACCGCGCTGTTCGCCTCCAACCCGGCGCTCGAGCTGCTCTCCCAAGCGATGGACTGTGTGGCGGTCCATTCAGACGGAGTGCACATCGGTTTCCACCGTCCCGGGGTGACCCCGTCCACCGCGGTCTGCGCATGAACCTGCAGGACATCCTGGAGTGGTCGGCGCGCCTGGCCGGGTGCGACGCGGTGCCGAGCGACTCGCAGGTGTACGTCGAAGCGCCATCGGACGTGCGCCGCGTCCTGTTCGGCGTCGACATCTCGCTTGCCGAGGTGCTCTGGGCGCAGCAGAAAGGTTTCGACGCGGTGATCGCCCACCACCCCCTTGGTGACCGCACACGCACCGACTTTGCCGAGCTGGTGCGCGCCCGCCAGGTCGAGCAGATGACCGCCGAGGGCATCGACGCGGGTGTCGCCGAGGCCGCCGTCAGCGCGAGGCTGGAGGCGATCGCGCGCCGGACACACATGAGCAACGTCAACGCCATCGTCGACAGCGCGCGCCTGTTCGGCATGCCGCTGTGCAATGTGCACCTGGCCTGCGACATCATCACGCGCGACGCCATCATCGCCATGCTCGCACGCCATCAGGACGACCACAGCACCGTCGGCGAGTGCCTGCGCTGGTTCGACGACTTCACGGAGTTCGCTCACGGCCACGCCCGCCCCGAGGCGTGGGTGGGCTCGCCGAGCAGCGCGCTGGGGCGCTGGACGGTGGCGATCGCCGGCGGCACCAATGGCGGTTTCCCCGTGTTCAGCGAGTACTTCCGCGCCGGCGTCGACACGGTGTTCGCCATGCACATCGACGAGGGCGAGCTGCAGCGGCTGCGCGCCGCGGCCGAGCCCGGCGACACCCTGGTGGTGACCGGGCACATGACCAGCGACAGCATCGGGATCAACGTGGTCATCGCCGGGCTCGAGGAGCGCGGCATCGAGGTTGTGCGCACCAGCGGCGTGGTCGCGCCGTAGGTCAGGGCTGCGCGGCCTGCTCCGAGGCGGCCAGCACGAAGCTGGCGTGGCTCTGCACCTGCGGGTAGTTGCCGAGCGGGGAGCGGTCGGTGGGATCGGCGACCTCCCCGAAGAGGTCGAGCGCGCCGCGCGCTGCCACGGCGGCTGTGAACTGCGGTGTCCCGTCGCGCCCGCAGCGCTCGAGCGCCTGCGCGACCCAGAACGTGGCGAAGAGGAAAGGACCGCACGGGTCCGTGCTCGAGTCCTCCTCGGGGAGATGCCGGTCGACCAGCCCGTCGCGGTCCAGCGCCCCGGTGATGCTGTCGAGGGTGGCGAGCAGCCGCGGGTCGTCCGGTTGCAGGAAGCCGACGGTCGCCGCCTGGGCCAGAGCGGCGTCAGGGCCGCCTCCGGCCGTGGTGAGCGACAGGGCACCCCCGGCGCGGAGCAGCTCGTGCCGGATCGCCTGTGCGGCGTGTCGCCAGCGGGCAGCGCTGCCGTCGACGGCACCGAGCTCGGCGAGCTCGGCGGCATGCGTCAGCCCGCTCCACGCCATCACCCGCGAATGCGTGTAGTGACGAGGGCTGCCGCGGATCTCCCAGATGCCGTGGTCGGCGTCGGTCCAGTGCGCCGACGTCCAGTCGGCGACGCGCACCACGCCGTCGCGCAACGACGCGGGCAGCATGTCGTGTGCGGCCAGCGCGGCGGCGAGCTCGAGCACCTCGCCGGCGACGTCGAGCTGGGGTTGTTGCGACGCCGCGTTGCCGAGGCGCACCGGCCGGGAGCCCCGATAACCGCGCAGGTGGTCGAGGGTGCGCTCGTCTGGCGGGGCGGTGCCGTCGACGCGCAGCAGGACTGCCGGCGGCAGCGCGCTGGTCGCGGCGCCGATGAAGTCGCCCACACCGGCGGCGTCGTCCGTGAGTCCACATCGCAGCATCGCCAGGCCCGAGAGCGCCGTGTCGCGCAGCCAGCTGTAGCGGTAGTCCCAGGTGCGCGAACTGCCCGGCCACTGTGGGAGCGACGTCGTCGGCGCCGCGACGATCCCGCCGCCGCGCTGGCGCAAGCCCGCGAGGACCGCCGCGCTGCGCATCAGCAGCGCTCGCGCTGTGGCGTCGCCCAGCGTCCGCGACGCGAGGCCGCCCGGCGCAGCCGGCCGGCTCATGCGCTGCGCGAACCAGGCGCTCGTCCCCTCCATCGACGCGACGGGTTCGGTCGCGCGGCTGTCGCAGAGAACCGCTGCGCACTCGGCGGTGTCCACGCCGACCCGACACGTCGCGCCGCCGTCATCGTCGACGGCCCAGGGCCCAGGCCCACGCACGCAGACGTCTATCCCGCCGCCTCGGGCGCGAACGACGTCTCTGTCGACGGTGACGTCGGCACGCACGCGCGCGGCGTCGGGTGCGAGCTGCACACGCACCACCACGTCGACGCTGCCGGTGGCGCGCATGCTGCGCACGAGGCGCGGCGCGCCGTCGCAGGCGAGCCAGTCGTGCACGGTGAGCTGGGCTGAGCCGGCGCGCCACACGGTGCGCAGGATCAAGGTCCCCTCGACGTAGCCGCGTTCCACCACGCAAGCGCCGGGGTCCGCCGGTGTCACGCTGAACACCCCGCCGGCCACGTCGTCGAGGATGGAGAGAAGGCAGGGCGCCGAGTCGATGCGCGGCCAGCAGAGCCACGCCACGTTGCCGTCCGGGGCGACAAGCGCGGCGGTGCGGCCGTCGGCGAGCAGTGCGTGGTCGCCGATGGGGTGCTGCACGGCGCCGCAGTCTAGGGCAGTGCCGTCGTCAGCCCGGGATGGTGTTGGCGATGCGGGCGATCTTCGAGGCCCAGAATGGGTCGCTCGCGTAGTCGACGTTCATGCCGCGCAGCGTGGGCCCGTGGTAGAAGGGCCCGCTCGGCGAGAGGTAGTTCTGGGCGACCTTCCGGGCCACGAACTGGATGCACGCGTCGAAGCTCGGGAAGCTGACCGCGTCACCGTACGGGTTGGCGTCGTTGGCGCCGTAGCCGAAGAGGTTGTGCTTGTCGTGCGCGATGGCGCTCGTGCCCCACGCCGACTCGAGGATGGCGTGGGCGACGAGGTAGCGCGCGCTCACGTGGTTGGTGGCCTCGGCATTCATGAAGCTGGCGCCGAGGCCGGCCAGGGCGCTGCCGCTGAGGAACGAGTCGAGCTTGGCTGCCGACTCGCCGGACGGCCTGGTCAGGTCGGTGTCGACGGTGAAGCCGGCGCCCGACACAGGGCTGAACACCGCGCCCGTCTGGCGCGCCGCCGCGGCGGCCGCGGCAGCGGCGGCGGCAGCAGCCCGTGCCTGGGCGGCGGCGGCAGCCTCGGCGGCGGAGAGCTGGTGGGAGGCTGTGGTCACCTGCTGGTTGGCGGCGACCGCTGCGGTCTGGAGCTGGTCCGTCTCGACGGCGACGACAGCCTCGGCGGTGGCGGCCTGCTGTGCGGCCACCTGGGCCTGCTGACGCGCCGTGGCGGCGTCGGCCAGCGCCTGGCGGGCCGCCGCCTGGGCGACGGCGATGCGGGTGAGCAGCGTCCGTCCCGCCTGGTTGACGCGGTCGAGCTCGGCGGCGCGCTGGAACACGTCGCCGATGTTGGCGGCGGCGATGACGTACGCGAGCGCCCCCGCAGCGCCGCCGGACTTGTAGACGCTGCGCACGTACGTGGCGAGCTGGGTCTTGTCGTCGCGCACCTGCCGGTCGAGAGTGGCGACGTGCGCGGTGTCAGCTGTCACCGTGGCGTCGAGGGTGGCGACGCGCGCCTGCACTGCTGCCAGTTGTGCCTGCGCCCCGGCGAGCTGCTGCTGGGCTGCCCCAAGCGCCGTGCCGGCCTGCCGGGCCTGCTGCTGTGCCTGCGCCAGGTTCTGCTTCGCGGTGCCGACGCTCGGCGGGCTGTCCGCGCGCACCGGCAGCGCGATCGCGGACAGCGCGGCCGCCACGACGCTGACGGCGAGCGCGCGGCGACGGAGGCAGAGGTGCACTCGTGCGACTGTGGGACCGCCGCCACAAGCAGCCGGCGGATGTCACCGCGCCGTGATCGAACCGTTGCGATGCGGTCGAGGCCGCCGCGCGCCGAGGGAGCCTAGGAGGCCTTGCGCTCCAAGAGATTCTCGCCGACGCTGGCGTCGAACGTCAGCTCCTCGGAATGGCGCGGTCCGCAGTCGGGGCACTGGATGTGGCCGCCGATGGGCTCGTCATTGGCGTCGAAGTAGACGACTGCAAGGCGTTCCGCGCGGCAGCGTGGGCACGTGTCCAAGGTCGTCATGGAGCAGACATCATCGCATGAGGGGAGCCGGAGCGCGACTCGCTGGTGGGATGTGACATACCGTGCCGCTCACCGTGCCCAACCACCCCACCCCCGACCAGCGCCGGGCCATCGATCGCCACCTCGACGAGCTCGATCTCTGGAACCGCCGCCTCAACCTGACCACCGTGCCTCGCGACCAGGCGTGGACCCGCCATGTCGAGGAGAGCCTGGATCTGCTCGCCCTGGCGGACCCCCCGCACGCCGGCCGGTGCGCCGACCTCGGCTCCGGTGGCGGCGTGCCTGGGGTGATCGTCGCCATCGTGCGTCCCGACCTGGCCGTCACGCTCATCGAATCCGATCGGCGCAAGGCCGGGTTCCTGGTGCACGTCTGCGGGCTGCTCGGTCTCGGCAACGTCAGCGTGGCCGCTCGGCGCGCCGAGGAGATGGCGGCCGACCCAGCCCATCGCGACGCGTATGACGTCGTGCTGTCGCGAGCGGCCGCGCCGCCGCTGCAGCTGTGCGCGCTCGCGATCCCGCTGCTGAGGCCGGGCGGGACGCTGTGGGCGCTGGTGAGCGACGCGGACGCCGACGCGGCGGTGGCGGCGCTGGCCGCCGACCCGTCGGTCACCGCCGCTCACGCCGCGCGCGGCACCCTCGCCGTCGGCAAGCGCGTCAGAGGTTGATCTGCACCACTCCGACGATGTTGCCCTCGGTGTCCTTGAACCACGCCGCGGCTCCGCCCCCACCGATGTCGGCGATGCCGTCGACGGTCTTGAGCCCAGGGAAGTCGTACTCCTCGAAGACGATGCCACGGCCTCGCAGCTCCTCGACCGCCGCCCGCGCGTCCGCCACGCGCAGACCCATCTGCGTATGGCCGCCGCGGTTGGGGTTGGGCGTCGGGTAGATGCTGAAGAGCGAATCGCCAACGGAGAAGAACGAGCCGCCCTCCGCAGAGCCGGCCGGCTTGGCACCGACCTTCTCCGTGTAGAACGCCGTCGCGCGCGCCACGTCCATGGCGGGCAGGGTCGCGTGAGCCGTTGCGCCGTCGAGCATCCTTGGTCCTCCTCGCTGGATGGGGGCTGAGCGTACGCCCCCAAGGACACCAGCGTGGGGCTACGCCGGGGCGCCGACGTCCTTCCAGAACACCGTGGTGTCGCAAGGCCGTCCGTAGTGCGCCGGCTGGCTCACCTGAGCCGGGCCCACGAGGAGCCGAGCAGGGTCCACAGCTGCACCGGTTGCGGGCTGCCCTGCACCGGCTCGGCCGCGGAACCGATGATGAGCACACGGTGGGTGTCGGAGTCGACCACCGCCCTGGTGGGGAACACAGGGACCCGCACGTTGGGGAGCAGGAGCCAATCGCTGCCGGTCCAGGACCACACGTCGGCGGCGATCGAGGTGTCGGCGAAGAGCAGGATGCGCGAGCTGACGGGGTCGCGAACCATGCTCACCGTGAACCCGGGCGCGGTGCTGGTCGTGACCTGGTGCCATGCGGCACCGTCCCAGGACAGCGTGACGCTCTCGCCCTGGCCCGGCGAGCAGCAGCTCACACCGACCAACGCGTGGGTGACGGGGTCGACGTCCATTCCGACGAGGAACGTGCCGGAGGGTAGGTCGCCATGAGGTCGTCGCACCCAGGAGGACCCGCTCCACACCCAGGTGCCGATGTTGATATCCGTGTTGTTGTTCACCAGGAGCATCTGGTTCCGGGTGCCGTCCCACACCATCACGGCGTAGGGCGGCAGCGCGATGCTGCCGGCGTCGAGGCGGTGCCAGGTGACCCCGTCCCAGGCCCACGTGTCCTGGACTAGATCGCCGGCATCGAGCCTGCCCCCATAGACCAGCACCACGCCGCTGACCGGGTCGTATGCCGCTGCGGCGTTGAACCGCCCTGGCGGGGACGCCGCGGGCCGGGCCAGCGTCCAACGACGTCCGTCCCAGATCCAGGTGGTGTCGTAGCTGTCGACGCCACCGAAGGTCACCAGCTGGTGGGTCCTGGCGTCGTACGCCGCGCTGAACCCGGAGCCCAGCACCGGCACCGCCGGGACGGGCGTCGGGCGCACCGCCGGAGCCGTCCGCGTGGTCGTCGTCCCGGTGGGGGTGGCGTGGGGTGCCGTCGAGGTGGGCGAGCTCCGTGCCAGCATCACGCCAGCGAGGAGCGCCACCAGCCCGGCGGACACGCCCACCGCGGCGACGATCGCGTTGCGTCGCGTGCGCGGATCGCTATCGCGGCGGAAGTCGTCCTCGGGCGGCATCGCGCTCCCCTGCGTGGCTTGCTGGTGGCAGCATGCGACTCTGGAGCCCACCACGCAGAAGGAGCAGGGAATGGACCAGCAGACGGACCTGTGGACAGCTGTCGACGACTACCTCGGCGGCCTGGTCCTCGGCCCCGACCCCGAGCTGGAGGCGGCGCTCGACGCCGCCAGCGCGGCCGGGTTGCCGCAGATCCAGGTGTCGCCACCGCAGGGGCGGATGCTCACCCTGCTGGCGCGGATAGCCGGCGCGAAGCGGGTCCTCGAGATCGGCACCCTCGGTGGCTACAGCACCATCTGCCTGGCCCGCGCGCTGCCGTCCGACGGTGCGCTGGTGACACTGGAGCTGAGCCCGCGGCACGCCGAGGTGGCGCGCGGCAACATCGCGCGCGCCGGGCTCGAGAAGGTGGTGGAGATCCGCGTCGGCCCCGCCGTGGACAGCCTGCGCCAGCTGGAGAGCGAGGGGAAGGCGCCATTCGACCTGGTGTTCATCGACGCCGACAAAGCGGGCAACCCCGACTACCTCGACTACGCGGTGAAGCTGGGCCATCCCGGCACGGTGATCGTGCTCGACAACGCCATCCGTGGGGGTGCGATCGCCGACCCGGCGAGGAACGATCCCGACGTGACCGGGACCCGTGCGGCACTGGGGCGGATGGGCAGCGACCCGCGCCTGTCGGCGACCGCCATCCAGACGGTCGGCGGCAAGGGCTACGACGGCTTCGCCCTGGGGGTGGTGGACGCGCCCAGATGAGCGGAGCAGCGCCGAGCTTCTAGGCTCCGCGGAGGATCTCCTCGACCACAGCACGCTCGTCCCAGGGCACGCTGCCCGTCGCGGTGATGACCGAGCTCTCGTGGCCCTTGCCCGCGCACAGCACGGTGTCGCCTGGCGCCGCCCCGCCCAGCGCAAACGCGATCGCCTCGGTGCGGTCGGGGATGACATGCAAGGTGTCCCCGCGACGTGCCCCCGCGTGCTCCGCCCCCGCGGCGATCTGCTCGCAGATGGCGGCGCGATCCTCGCCGCGCGGGTCCTCGTCGGTGACCACGACGACGTCCGCGAGACGGCCCGCGACCTCGCCCATCGTCGCGCGCTTCTCCACGTCACGCTCACCCGCTGAGCCGAACACCACCCACAATCTTCCTGACGTGGCCACGCGCAGCTCGGCGAGCACCTTCTCGAGCGAGTCGGCCGTGTGCGCGTAGTCGATGACCACGCTGAACGGCTGTCCGGCGTCGACGCGCTCCATTCGTCCGTGCACACGATCGAGCGCGCTGATGCCGGCGACGGCCGCGTCGAGGGAAGCGCCGCTGCTGCACGCCGCCGCGATGGCCGCGAGCGCGTTGCCGGCGTTGAAACGCCCGGCCAGCTGGAGGTGTACGTCGGCGTCCCCCCAGGGCGTGCGCGCGCGGAAGGCGATGCCCCGCGAGTCCGCCGTGATGTCCGCGGCGACGAGGTCGGCGTCGGCACCGACCGCGCTGTACGTCAGACGCGTCGCCACTGGCACGGCCGCCAGCCGCGGGTAGGCGAAGTCGTCGTCGCGGTCCAGCACGGCGATCCCATCGGCGCGGCCGCCCACCATCTGGAGGAGACGTGCCTTGGCCGCGAAGTAGCGCTCGCGAGTCGCCGTGGACGTCGAGGTGCTCGGAGGTGATGCGTGTGTACACCGCGAGGCGGTAGGCAACGTGGTCGACGCGGTGCATCTCGAGCCCGTGCGAGGAGGTCTCCACCACGACGTGGGTGCAGCCCGAGTCGCGCAGCTCGGCGAGCCGGCGCTGGGTGTCGACCGCCTCCATCGTGGTGACCCGAGTGGTGTTGGCGACCACGCTGTCGCCGTCGCGGAAATCGACCGTGGAGATGAGGCCGCTGCGCAGGCCGGCCGCGCGCCAGGCCGCCCACAGCATCGTCGCGGTGGTGGTCTTGCCGTCGGTGCCGGTGACGCCGGCGACGGTGAGCGCACGCGACGGGTGGCCGTGGAACGCGTCGGCCAGCGCGCTCAGCGCCAGCCGAGAGTCGGCCACACGCACGACCGGCACGGCTGCCACAGCGGGATCGGGCAGGTGCTCGGCGACCACGGCAACCGCTCCGCGCGCCACGGCCTCGGCGGCGTGGGCGTGGCCATCCTGGCGCCGTCCGGGCACCGCGACGAAGAGGGTGCCCGCGCTCAGCCTCCCGCGAAGTCGTGGGTGACCGCGGCGATGGCGAGGTCTGCGTCGCCTCCCGACAACGTCTCGATCCCGGCTGCACGGAGCAGGTCGCGCAGGAGAATCACGTGGCCGCAGTCTAGGGGGCCCGCGGCGTCGCCGAGATCGCTCGGGGCGAATCACGACTGGATTGGTCGGGTATTGGGTACCATCTCAGGGCCATGCCGAGCTCCCGCGATCTTCTCGACGACGCCCGCCGCGTCATCCCCGAGGTGACCCCGCAGCAGGTCGCCAATGAGAAGGGCTCGCGCACCCTCATCGACGTCCGCGAGCGCGACGAGTTCGAGGCCGGCCACATCCCCGGCGCGCTGCACCTCAGCAAGGGCTTCATCGAGGTCCAGATCGAGGACCGGGTGCCCGCCAAGGACAGCCCGATCACTCTCTACTGCGCCGGCGGCGTTCGCTCGCTGCTGGCTGCCCGCGCGCTGCACGAGCTCGGCTACACCGACGTCCGCTCCATGAGCGGCGGCTTCAACGGCTGGAAGCAGGCGGGCTTCGACTTCGACATCCCCCGCGTGCTCACCGCCGACCAGAAGCGACGCTACAACCGCCACCTGCTCATCCCCGAGGTGGGTGAGGAGGGCCAGGCCAAGCTGCTCGACGCCAAGGTGCTGTTGATCGGCGCCGGTGGCCTCGGCAGCCCCGCAGCGCTCTACCTGGCCGCGGCCGGCGTCGGCACCATCGGCCTGGTCGACTTCGACGTCGTCGACAACTCCAACCTGCAGCGCCAGATCATCCACACCCGCGAGCGCATCGGCATGCGCAAGACGGAGTCCGCGCGCATCGCCATCGAGGCTCTCAACCAGGACGTGCGCGTCGTGCAGCACAACGAGATGCTCAACAGCGAGAACGCGCGGGCGCTCTTCGAGCAGTACGACGTCATCGTCAACGGCTGCGACAACTTCCCCACGCGCTACCTCGCCAACGACGTCGCGCTGTTCGCGCGCAAGCCTCTGGTCGACGGCGGAATCTTCCGCTTCGACGGTCAGGTGACCACGGTCCTCCCGTTCGCCTCGCCGTGCTACAGATGCCGCTACCCGTCGCCGCCGCCACCCGAGGAGGCACCGTCGTGCTCCGAGGCCGGCGTTCTCGGCGTGCTGCCCGGCATCATCGGCACCCTCCAGGCCACCGAGGTGGTGAAGCTGATCGTTGGCATCGGCGAGCCGCTGGCCGGTCGTCTGCTCCACGTCGACACGCTCGACATGCGCTTCCGGGAGTTCCGCATCCCGCGCGACCCGGATTGCCCGGTGTGCGGCGAGAACCCCACCATCACCGAACCGATCGACTACGAGGGCTTCTGCATGGTGCCCTCCGGCGTCGCCACCGAGGCCGTCGGCGCCGGAGCCTGAGCGCCAGGAAGACCTCTCGCGCGGCGCGCCTATGATCGGCCGGCCATGAGCACCATCGAAGTCGTCGACGTCGCCCCTTCGGCGATGGAGCATTTCGTGCAGACCTCGCACCGGTTCTGGGGTGAGGCGCCCGAGCCCGGCATGGAGCAGGTGGCGCACGTGCTCGACCGCGCCTGGTTCGCGCGGCTCGATGGCGAGGATGTCGGCGCTGCGGCGGTCATCGACTTCACGCTGTCCCTTCCCGGTGGGCGTCGGGTGCCCATGGACGGGGTGACCTGGGTGGCGGTGTCGGCGACGGCGCGGCGCCGCGGCGCGCTCCGGGCGATGATGGACAGGTCCCTGCAGAGTGCTCGCGAGCGAGCCGTCCCTGTGCTCGGCCTGGGAGCATCGGAGAGCTCGATCTATCGGCGATTCGGGTACGGCATGGCCAGCCACATCGGGCGAGCCGAGATCGACACCGCGCACGCCGGCCTGCGCATCCCGTTCGAGGACCCCGGCCGGATCCGCTTCCGTCCGCTCGAGGACGCCATCCCGGTCTGGCGCGACGTCGAGAGCCGCCAGGTGGAGCGCGCCGGCGGCATCCTGCGCAGCGAGAACCAGTGGCGCGTGATGGTGGCCCGGAACGCCAAGGCCGATGGGCAGATCGCGCCCATGGCTGTGGCCGTCCATGAGGACGGCGCCGGAGTTGTGGACGGCTTCGTCAATTACCGGCTGGAGCTGCGCTGGAAGGAGGGGCTCGCCGACGGCATCGTCCATGTCAACGAGCTCACGGCGCTCAACCTGGACGCACACCTGGCGCTGTGGCAGCACCTCCTGACCATGGATCTCGTCGAGCACGTCGAGATGTGGCGGTTCTGGCCTGACGACCCCATCTGGCACCTGCTCGCCGATCCCCGCCGCCTCCGCGTGAGCATCCGCGACGACCTGTACCTGCGCGTCGTCGACGTCATCGCTCTGCTCGGCGAGCGGCGGTACTCGCGCGAGGACGCGCTGGTCATCCAGGTGACGGACGACGCCTGCGCCGATGTCGCCGGCCGGTACGCGGTGGAGGGCGGGCTCGACGGCGCCGACGCGGCCAGGACGGATGCGCCGGCCGACATCGCGCTCGACGCCGCCGCGCTCGGGTCGGTGCTGCTGGGCGACGTCAGTGTTGCGGCACTCCACCGCGCCGGGATCGTGCACGAGCTGCACGACGGCGCGGTGCGTTGCGCCAGCGCGATGTTCAGCTGGTCACCCCGTCCCTGGTTGAACCACATGTTCTGACCGGCGCTCCCGTTGGTGGGTGACGCTGCGTTTGATCCGCGCCGGGCGCCGGCGCACGCTCGCGAACATGCTGGTCGACCTCGACGTCTGGGCCGGCGACATCCACGCCGGGTCGCTGCCCCAGATCTGTGTCTTCAGCGGCGAACCAACCCGCGGCGTCCACACCGTGCGGTACTCCACCTTTCCCCGCTGGGTGTGGGCGCTCCTGTTCGCGGGCCTCGTGCCGTTCATCGTCGGCGTGGCGCTGACTCGGCGCACCGTCGTCGGCACGCTGCCCATGAACGTCCGAGCGCTGCGCCGCTTCGTGGTGCAGCGCGTCGCCACTCTTGTGATCGTGGCAGGCATCCCCGTCCAGCGCTTGTACGCAGGGCGCGTGCCGCAGTGGCAGGTGGGCACCGTCCCCACCAGCTTCGCGCACGTGCCCCTGCCGGCCGGCTACGCGCCCCCGCCGCCCCCTCCGGGGTGGTCGCCGGCACCGTGGAACGTCGGCGGCGTGAGTTCCGCGCCTCCCGTACCGCCTCCTGCGCGGTAGCCCCAGAACGCCGGCAGCAGCGCGCATAGAATCCCCGTCCCGGCCACGCAGAGGATGCCGCCGCTGACCACCGAGGCGCGCACACCCGCGAGCGCACCGACGACGCCGGACTCGAAATTCCCGAGCGCCGGCCCCGACGTGTAGCTGATCATCTCGATGCCGGCGAGCCGGCCACGCATGGCGTCCGGGATGGTCTGGTTCCACATGGTGCTCCGGAAGATGCCGCTGATCATGTCGGCCGCGCCCGCGGCCACCAAGCAGGTGAACGCCAGCCACAGGGTGGGCGCGAAACCGAAGCCGATGATGGCGACGCCCCAGGCCGCGGCGGCGAACGCGATGGCCCGGCCGTGGTGCCGGACCAGTCGTGTCCAGCCGCTGGCGAGGCTGGCCAGCAGCGACCCGACGGCCGGGCCGGTGTACAGCAGGCCGAGCACCGCGGGGCCGCCGAACCCGGTGGCGATCTGCGGGAACAGCGCCATCGGCATGCCGAAGAACATGGCGTTCATGTCGACGAGGTACGAGCCGAGCAGGTCCCTGCGCCCCACCGCGTAGCGGACGCCGGCGACCATGCCAGCGGACGCTGACCCTCTCCGCGCCGGGGGGAGGCGGCACCGCGCTCATGAGGCTCAGCGCGGTCAGCGAGACCACGAACGTGGCCACGTCGACACCGAAGGTCACCGGCAGCCCGCGGTGGCGATGAGCACGCCGGCCACCGGGGGTCCGAGCACGTGGCCGAGGTTGCCGCGCAGCCCCTCGAGCGCGGACGCGGCGGTGAGGCGGTCGCTGGGAACGATCCGCGGCACCAGCGCGTCGAGCGAGGGCCGCTGCAGGGAGTCCGTGGCCGCCGCTGCGGCGACGGCGACGAACAGCAGCCACAGCTGCGGGTGCGGCAGCGCGGCGTTGACCAGCAGCAGCGCGGTGATGGCGCACTGCGCCGCCTCGGTGAGCCGCACCATGCGGCGGCGATCGACGGCGTCGGCGAGCGCGCCGCCAACGAACGACATCACCAGGATCGGCACCAGCTCGCTGAGGCTCACCAGCCCGACGACGAGCGACGAGTGGCTCAGCGCGTACGCCTGGAAGGGCACCGCGACGTAGGTGATCATGGTGCCGGCGAACGACACTCCCTGGCCGATGAACAGGAGGCGGAAGTCGCGGAAGTCGCGCAGCGGCGAGACGTCGACGGCGACGGTGCGGATGGCGCGGCGCACCGTCCGCCGCCGGCCGGGGCTCGGCGTGGCCGGGCTCTGCGGGCAGCGGGTCGGGGGTGGCCCGGGTGGGCTGCTCAGACCCTGGCGGTTGCGGCATCGAGGAAGTCGCCGAGCAGCGTGTTGAACGCCATCGGCTGCTCGAGGTTGGGGAGGTGCGCGGCGCCCTCGAACTCGTGCAGGTCCGCGCCCGCGGATGGCCGCTGCCATGGCGCGCAACTCCTCGACGGGCACGATGACGTCCGCGCGTGCCGCAGACCACCAGCGTCGGCACGCGGATGTCGCCGCAGCATCGGGGTGCTGTCGGGGCGTGCCGGCGATGGCCTCGATGGCCGCGACGACGCCGTCGGCGCTGCAGCGCCGGATCCGGCCGCGCACCGGGTCGGCGATGTGCACCTCCTCGCGGCAGCGTGGACAGAGCAGCCGCTCGGTCATGGTCTCGACGATGGCCTCGACGCCCGCCGTCGCGCACCTGCTGCGCCATCTCCATGCGCGCCGCGCGCGCGGCGTCGCCGTCGGCCGCCGCGCGGGTGCCGGAGAGCACCACCGCGCGCACCCGCTGCGGCGCGGCGCGCAGCAGCGCGAACGCCATGTAGCCGCCCATCGACGACCCGCACACCGCGAAGTCGCTGACGCCGCGCGTCGTCGAGCGCCTCGCAGCACAGCGGCCGCGTAGCCGTCGATGGTCTGCGCGCCGCGGCGGCGGCGGTGAGGAGCCGCAGCCCCAGAAGTCGGGGCGCAGGCAGCGGTATCGGCCGCCCAGGGCGGCCACCTGCGCGTCCCACATCGACGCCTCGAGCGGGAACGCATGCAGCAGCAGGAGCGCCGGGCCCTCGCCGGTGTCGTGGATGGTCAGCTCGGTCACGCGGCTGACCCTAGCCGACGCGGCAGGCGCGTGGGTCAGCCGGCGGCCGTGGTCGGCTGCGCAGGGAAATCCTCGAGGGTGGCGGGCTCGATGGTGGTGCGCGCGTGCTTCTCGACGTCGCGCAGCTTGAGGATCTCGCTCGGGGTGATCAGCGTGATGGCCACGCCGGTGCGGCCCGCCCTGGCGGTGCGCCCGACGCGGTGCAGGTACTCGTCCGGGGTGGTGGGCACGTCGTAGTTGATGACGTGGGAGATGTCGTCGATGTCGAGCCCGCGGGCGGCGACGTTGGTGGCGATGAGGTGCTTGACGTGGGTGGCGACGAACGCCGCCATGGCCGCGTTGCGCTCCTTCTGGGTGAGGTCGCCGTGGAGCACGCCCGACGCTCTGGCCGCGGCGCTCGAGCTGCGCCTGGAGGAGGTCGGCGGTGCGCTTGGTCTCGACGAAGATGAGCGACATCACCACGTCGGGCTGGTCGAGGATGCGCATCATCACGTCGACCTTGTCGGCCCAGGTGGTCTGCACGTAGAGCTGGCGCACGCCGGCGGTGATCTCCGGCCGGATGCTGATGGCCACCGTGACCGGGTCGCGCATGTGGCGCAGTGCCAGCCGCCTCACCCACTCCGGCATGGTGGCGCTGAACAGCATGGTCTGCCGGTCGGTGGGGCACTGGCGGAGGATCCTCTCGACGTCGGGCGCGAAGCCCATGTCGAGCATGCGGTCGGCCTCGTCGAGCACCGCGAAGCGGACACGCTCGAGGCTCAGCGAGCCGCGCTGGATGTGGTCGGCGAGCCGGCCCGGCGTGGCCACCACGATGTGCGCCCCGGCGCGCAGCGCGTCGAGCTGGCGGGCCATCGAGTCGCCGCCGTAGATCGCCACCGAGGAGATCTGGTGGCGCTCCGCCAGCACGGTGATCTCCTCGTGCACCTGGACGGCGAGCTCGCGAGTGGGGCAGAGGATGAGCGCCTGCACCGAGCCCTTGCGCGGGTCGAGCTGCTCGATGATGGGGATGCCGAAGGCGGCGGTCTTGCCGCTGCCGGTGTGGGCCTGGCCGATGACGTCCTGGCCGCGCAGCGCGGGCGGGATGGCCCCCGCCTGGATGGGCGTGGCCATGGTGAAGCCCATCTCGCCGACGGTGGTCAGCATGGCAGCACTGAGCCCCAGCCGGTCGAAGGGAGCGGACTGTTGAACCGGTTCTGTCGCGGCCTCTTCGTCGACGCCGAAGGCGACGGGACGGGGCCTCGCGACCGGCGGCCTGTGCGACCGCGCGCGAAAAGATGAACGCAAGACAGAGTTGATTGTACCCGAGACCCACTTTGGGACGGTTCGGCACCACGCCGCCTAAGATCAGGCGGTGGCTGAGGTTCTCTGCACGCTCGCCCTGCCCGCGCCCTTCGAGGAGATGGTCCGGGCGCGCGCCTCGGTGGCCGTGCTGGGACGAATCCCGGCCACCGATGAGCTCGGTCGAACGGCTTCGCTCGCAGCCTGTCGACGTGCTCTGCCCGCAGCTGCGCGACCCGATCACCGCCGAGGTGCTCGACGCCGGCCTGCCCCGGCTGCGCTGCGTGTCGCTGTACGCGGTGGGCTACAACAACGTCGACGTCGACGCCGCCACCGAGCGGCGCATCGCCGTCAGCAACACGCCCGGCGTGCTCACCGACGCCACCGCCGACTGCGCCATGGCCCTGCTGCTGGCGGCGGCGCGACGCATCTGCGAGGGCGACGCCGCGGTGCGCGCCGGCACGTTCACCGGTTGGGAGCCGGACTACCTGCTCGGCATGGAGCTGAACGGCGCCACGCTCGGCGTGGTCGGCTTCGGTCGCATCGGCCAGGCGGTGGCGCGCCGCGCGCTCGGCTTCGGCATGCGCGTCGAGTACTCCACCGACATCGAGGTGGACATCGACGAGCGACCTCACGGGCCGCGTCACCGAGCGCCCGCTGCCCGAGCTGCTCACCACCGCCGACGTCATCTCCCTGCACGTGCCGCTGACCGACGACCACGCACCACCTCATCGACGAGGCGGCGCTGCGCTCCATGCGCCCCACCACGGTGCTCGTCAACACCTCACGCGGCCCGGTGATCGACGAGGCCGCACTGGTGCGCGCGCTGCGCGAGGGGTGGATCGCCGCCGCCGGCCTCGACGTGTACGAGAACGAGCCCGCGCTGGCGCCCGGCCTCGCCGACTGCCGCAACGCCGTGCTCTCGCCGCACCTCGGCAGCGCCACCCACGCGACGCGCGCGGCGATGGCGCGACTCACCGCGCAGAACGCGCTGGACGCGCTCGGACGGCCGCGTGCCCACCAACTGCGTGAACCCGGCGGCGTGGGATGCCGGCCCACCGTCGCCGGCGCCATGAGCGCAAGCGACGGGGCATCGCGTCCTCGCGGCGGCCCGGCACCGATCACCGAGCTGCGCACAAGATTCCAGCCCCGGGTCGCGGTGCTCGACATCGACGGCACGCTCATCAACGACGACCTGGTGATGCACCCGCGCACCCGCGACGCGGTGCGGCGAGCTGCGGCCACCTTGCCCGTGGTGCTCGCCACCGGGAGGATGTACAGCTCGGCGCTGCCATGGGCGCTCGAGCTGCAGGTGAGCCTGCCCCTGGTGTGCTACCAGGGCGCGCTGGTTCGCGAGCTGCCGCGCGGCGACGACGCCCGGCGCGGTGCTGTTCGAGGAGGGCCTGGACTCCGCCGTCGCGCGCGCCGCGATCGCGATCGCGCGCGAGCACGGCTGGCACCGCCAGGCGTACGCCGACGACATGCTGTACTGCGAGCAGGACCGCCCCGAGGCGCACCTCTACGCGGCGATCGCCCAGGCGTCCCGATCCACTTCGTCGACGACCTCGACGAGGTCGTGCGCAAGGGCAGCACCAAGGTGGTGTGCGTCAGCGAGGAGCCCGCGGTGATCGACGCCTGCATCGCGGCCATGACCGAAGGGCTTGGCGAGAGCGCCCGGGTGACCCGCTCGATGGACTGCTTCGTCGAGGTGATCAGCCCGCGCATCAACAAGGCGCTGGCCGTCGACATGGTGTGCTCGACGCGTGGGACTCGGGCTGCGCGACGCCGTGGCGGTCGGCGACGCGCCCAACGACATCGAGATGCTCGCGTCAGCCGGGTGCGGCGTCGCCGTGCGCAGCGCCCGTCCCGAGGTGCTCGCCGCGGCCGATGCCACCTGCGCCGGCCCCGAGCGACGGCGGCGTCGCCGACGTGCTCGAGCACTTCGGGCTCACCGGCACCGGGCTCGCCGCCGAGCCGTCGATGCGATGATCGCGGACCATGGCCGCGCCCGACTCCCACACCCTGCTGCGCCGCGCCGGGCTGCGCTCCACCCCGCAGCGGCAGACGGTTCTCGACCTTCTCGGTGACGGCCACCGCCATCTCACCGCGGACGACATCTGGCGCGCCGCGGCCTCGCGTCACCCGTCGTTCAACCGCTCCACCGCCTACCGCGTGCTCGACCAGCTCTGCGACGCCGGCATCGTCCAGCAGACGCGCTTCGGCGACAGCGCCCACTTCGAGATCGCCGGCGCACCCGAGCGCCACTACCACCTGGTGTGCCGGCGCTGCGGGAGCATCGAGAACCTGCCCAGCGACGGGCTCGCGGAGATCACCGGGCGCCTGGCCCGCCAGCACGGATTCACCATCCGCAGCGTCGACCTCACCATCGAGGGCGAGTGCCGCAGCTGCCGGCGCGGGGTCAGTCCCCGAGCGTGAACCCGCTGCCGCTCTTGCGGCCGAGCTCGCCGCGCGCGACCCGGTCGCGCAGCAGCGCCGGCGGCGCCCAGCGCTCCTCGCCGGTCTGGCGATGGCCCTCCTCGAGGATCGCCTCGACGACGTCCAGGCCCACCAGGTCGGCGAGCGCGAATGGTCCCATCGGCCAGCCGAGCCCGTCGCGCACGGCCGCGTCGCAGTCCTCGATCGAGACGTAGCCGTCCTCGACGAGCCTGAACGCCTCCTGCATGGCGATGAAGAGGATGCGGTTGGCGACGAAGCCGAACGTCTCGCGCTCCACGAGCACCGGGGCTTTGCCGATGGCGCGCACGAAGTCCATGGTCGCCTCGACGGTGGCGTCGCTGGTGTGCGCGCCGCGCACCACCTCGACGAGCGGCATCACCAGCGCCGGGTTCATGAAGTGGATGTTGAGCAGGCGCTCGGGGTGGGGCACTGCGTCGGCGAACATCGAGCTCGGCAGCGTCGAGCTGTTGGTGCCGACGATCGCGTCGTCAGCAGCGTGGCGTCCGATCGCCTCCATGACCGTGCGCTTGGCGTCGCGGTCCTCGGCGACGGACTCGATGATCGATCGACCGCGCCGGTGACCGCCTCGGCGAGGTCGTCGGTGGTGCTGACGCGCTGCAGGGCGGCCTCGCAGTCATCGCCGTCGAGCTTGCCCTTCTCGACCCGCTTGCGCAGCAGCGCGGCGCACTGCTGCTGTGCGCCGTCGAGGCGTTCGCGGCTGCGGCTGTAGAGGCGAACGTCGACGCCGTGCAGCGCGGCCTGGTGGGCGATCTGGCCCCCCATCGCGCCGGCGCCGACGACGCACAGCGGTCCCTCCATGGCGGCGCAGTCTAGTTGACGCGCACGTCAACACCGGCCAAGGACCCCGCCTCCTTTCAGGCTCCCCCGCCCACGCTGCCTCGTCCCGGCACGGTCATGGCCTCCGGGTCGAGCAGCGTGGTCAGCTCCTCCTCGCTGAGCCCGGAGCGCTCGCGGGCCACCTCGCGGATGGTCCGGCCGGTGGCGTACGCCTCCTTGGCGATCGCGGCGGCCTGGTCGTAGCCGATGCGCGGGGCCAGGTTGGTGGTGGTCATCAGCCCGCGCTCGACCAGCGCCGGCCCGTTCTCGGTGGCGCGCAGGCCGTCGACGCACCGTGTGGCAAGGTTGCGCGCGCTGTTGGCCAGGAGCGAGATCGACTGCAGGAGGTTGTACGCGGCCACCGGCATCATCACGTTGAGCTCGAGCAGCGAGCCCGCGGCGCCGGCGAAGGCCACGGTGGCGTCGTTGCCGATCACCTGGGCGGCGACCATGGTCACCGACTCGACGATGACCGGGTTGACCTTGCCGGGCATGATCGACGAGCCCGGTTGCACCGCGGGGATCTCGATCTCGGCGAGCCCGGCGCGCGGGCCGCAGCCCATGAGGCGGATGTCGACCGGCGATCTTGTAGAGCGACACGGCGACGCTGCGCAGCGCCCCGCTCGCGGCCACGACGCTGTCGAGCGTCGCCTGCGCCTGGAAGTGGTTGTCGCTCTCCACGAAGCCGATGCCGGTGGCCACCGCGAGGCGGGCGATCACCTTGGCCGGGAACTCCGGGTGGGTGCCCACGCCGGTGCCGACGGCGGTGCCGCCGAGCGCCAGCTCGCGCAGCTCGGACAGCGCCTGTGAGGTGCGCCGCCGGCTGCGCTCCACCTGGCCGGCGTAGCCGAGGAACTCCTGGCCGAGACGGATCGGGGTGGCGTCCTGGAGGTGGGTGCGGCCGGTCTTGATCACCGGCCAGAACTCCTCGGACTTGGCTCGCAGCGACGCCTCGAGCACGCTGAGCGCGGGCAGCAGGTCCTCGTGCAGCGCCACCGCGGCGGCGACGTGGATGGCGGCGGGGATGACGTCGTTGCTCGACTGGCCGGCGTTGACGTGGTCGTTGGGGTGCACCGGGGTGCGCGACCCGCGCTCGCCGCCGAGCAGCTCGATGGCGCGGTTGCTGATCACCTCGTTGGCGTTCATGTTGGTGGAGGTGCCGCTGCCCGTCTGGAAGATGTCGACGATGAACTGGTCGTCGAAGCGGCCGTCGACCACCTCCTGCGCCGCGCTCCTGATGGCCTCGGCGAGCGGCGGGGTCGAGCAGCCCGAGCTCCTCGTTGACGGTGGCGGCGGCCTGCTTGATGAGCCCGAGCGCGCGGATGAAGGATCGGTTGAAGCGCAGGTCGCTGATCGGGAAGTTCTCGTGCGCGCGCATCGAGGTGGCGCCGTAGTAGGCGTCGGCGGGGACCTCGAACTCTCCCATCGAGTCGCGCTCGGTGCGGCCGGTGCTGGTCATGGGTGGCGCTCCGCGGGCTGCGCAGCCGCGGCTCGCCGCCCTGCTCTTACTGGTGGATCGGGATGATCATCTCGAACTCGGCGCCCTCGCCGGCAGCGGAGCGGGCGAAGACCTGCCCGTTGTGGCGTTCGGCCACCGTCTTGACGATGAACAGACCGAGGCCGCTGCCGGGCACCTTGCGCTGGCGCTCGGCGACGGAGCGGAAGTACTTGTCGAAGAGGTGGTTGGCGTCCTCGTTGGGAAACCCCTGCCCCTGGTCGCGGACCACGAAGTGCGCGCCGCTGTCGTCACCGAACGCGCGCACCGCGATCGTCGAGCCGGGCGGCCCGTGCTTGACGGCGTTGCCGACCATGTTGGTCAGCGCCAGCGTGAGGCGGCGCCTGTCGCCGCGGATGGTGACCTCCGGCTGAACGTCGGTCTCGATCACCGTGTCGCGCAGCTTGGCCTCCATGCTGACGTGGTCGACGGCGCCGGTGACGATCTCGTCGACGGAGATGACCTCGAAGTTGAGCTGGTCGTCGGGGTCCTCGAGGCGCGACACCTCGGCGATCGCGTTGACCATGCGCACCATCATCTCGGTGCTGGCGGTGATCCCCTCGATGGCCACCATCGCGGTCTCGGGGAGCTGGCCGAGCATGCCGGTGGAGAGCAGCTGGCCGTAGCTGTTGAGGATGGTGAGCGGGCGGCGCAGCTCGTGCATGGTGATGCTCATCGAGGTGCCGCGGGCGCTGCTCGAGGTGGTCATGGTGCTGAGCCGCCCGGCCAGCAGCGCGGTGACCGACGCGGCAAGGTGCCGGCCCACCTGGCCGACCTCCTCGGCGGCGGTCTCGGCCAGCGACAGCCGCTCGCTGTCGTCCATCTCGTCCGCAGCGACCTCGATGGAGGCGCGGCGCAGCGCCGCCAGCCGCGAGAGCGCGGTGTCGAGGCGCTGGTCGATGCCGGCCGGCTTGTCGCCGCTCAGCTCGAAGAACGCGGTCAGCGGGCGCAGGTCGTCCGCGGTCAGGGCGACGAGGACGGCGTTGATGAACTGGCGCGGCCCGCGGTCGCCGTTCGCGGACGAGCGGCTCTCCTGCTCTGCGCCGGTACGACGCATGACGTCGGCGACACGCTCGGCATGGGCAGCCAGGAAGTCGCTCAACTGACCGGTCATGGGCGTCCCGAGTGTATTGGCTGCGAGTTCGGGACGGCCGAGCCGTCAACGACGCGTTGCGGTCCGTTGCACGTTGCGGTCAGCCGGTGGTGACGCAGCCGCGCGGCCTCGCCCGGTCAGGCGGCGTGGGCGACCTCGTGCACGGCCGCCGACTCCGCGGCCGCGACCTCCTCGACGGACGGGGCAGCGGCGCGCCGGCGGTGGCGCATCCACAGCCCGGCGCCGAGGATCCCGAAGGGGAGCATCTGGAGGTCGACGAGCACCGCGATGGCCGCGGCGTGGCCGGTGGACACGCCCGCGTGGGTGAGCATCCCGACCAGCACTCCCTCGCGGATGCCGAGGCCGTTCACCGAGAACGGGGTCAGCGTGGCCACCAGCGTGACCGGGATGGCCACCGCGAAGATCGTCCAGCTGACGTCGACGCCGATGGCGCGGGCGAAGATGTCGAGGGCGAGGATGTTGACGCCCCAGCCGGCGGCACCGACGACGATGCACTGGACGATGGCGTGGGGGTGGCGCCGGTAGCCGGAGAAGGTCTGCGCGAACGAGCTCAGCGTGCGCAGGAAGGCGCGCGAGCTGCGCTCGAAGAAGTGGCGGCCGACGATGCGGTCGGCGGCGAGGGCCGCCATCCAGGCCAGCACCATGACCGCGGCGAAGACGCAGGCGCCGATCAGCGAGCCGACGCCGATCCAGCCGCGCAGGAGGACCGCCGCGGCGAGGCCCCAGAAGGCCATGCCCATGGTGCCCGGCCATCCGGCTGCCGGCGAGCGAGGCGAGGATCTTGCCGTGGCCGACCACCTTGCCCATCTCGACCGTCCGCATGGCGTCGCCACCGACGCCGGCGGGCAGGAGCTGGGCGAAGAAGAGGCTCTGCAGGTAGGAGGAGGAGAGCCGGGCCCAGCTGAAGAGGTGGTGGTGCTGGCGGTGCTCGGCGTGGGCGACGGGGTTGCGGACGCCGAGCCCGGCGCTGCTGCGCAGGAGCACGCCCCACTCGAAGACCGACGCGAGGCAGGCGATGGCGGTGAGGACGAGCGCCAGGCTGGCCCAGCGCCAGTCGGCGCCCATGAGGCTGCGACCCGCCTTGCCCATGTCGACGTTGTGGACGAGGAAGGCCACCCCGACCAGCGTGCCGCCGATTCGCAGCCACTTCGAGCCGAGCACGGCGCGAGCGCGGGTCATGACTCTCCTCACCTCAGTCATTCAACCACCGGTGTACCGATCGCAGTCGGTACGGTCGGCGGTCCGTCACCTCGGTTAACGACCGCCGTCAACAAACCATTACACGGTCGCGAGAACTGGTCGATTCGGGCGTTGAACGTGTCTGGCGCATTCGCGCCGTGTTACCGGAATGTTCGATCAGAGGCGACCGATCGGCCAGAGACGTTGCACCCATCCTGGCAGGTCCGGCCGCGCTTAAGGGGCTCCCGAACGGCGGAGGCTAGCGCACCGCCGGGTGGGGATCGCGGCCGGACAGGCCCAGCAGGCGATCTTGGAGCGGCGCGTCATCGGGCACGGGCACGGCTGCCTGGTAGACCCCGAGCGCGCGCCACGCCTCCATGTCGGGGCCGAGCACGTCCCACATGCCCTGCACCAGGTCGGGAGGCAGCTCCGTGCGGGCGCCGATCCAGCGGGCGATGTCGAAGACACGGAAGCCGCGGAAGGAGGTGCAGTGCCGGAGGTACTCGGCGGCCGGGAAGTCGCCGTAGGAGAGGTGCACCAGGGCGCTGGGGGTCCTCCAGCGCCTGGGCCGCCGCGATCGCCGCGTCGCTGTGCGCCCGGTACTGCGGGGTTGCCGATGTCTTGAGATGCTCGTGGGTGTCGCCGACCTCCGCACTCGTCTTGCCGGCGAGCGACGTCGGGCACCCACGCGGAGTCGTAGGCGTGGTAGTTGACGATCTGGCGCAGGTTGACGTCGCCCTGGCCGCCGGTGTGGAACCACGCCGGCTTGGGCTGGTCCCACTGGTCCTCGCGCACCTGGTCGATGACGTCGGCCAGCGCGCGTTCGGACAGGATGAAGACTGTCACGTTCGGCCATGGTTGTTCTCCAGGAAGATGCTGGGCTCCCACTGTGCTGTGGCGATCGGACGCGATCCCATAGGATCCACCCCGATCATGCACGCCGTCGGCCGGTCGGCCCCTGTCGGGGTTTCGTGACTGTTCGTCTTCGCCGGCCCACCGGCGAGGAGTACGCCGTATGGTCGGTTGCCAGCTTCGCGGCGTACGTCGACGAGCTCGTGGCTTCCGGGAGCATGAGCCGTCCAGCGGCCGAGGAGAAGGCCCGCCGTGAGGATGTGGAGCTGCTTCCCCAGGGTCTCGACACCCCCAGGCAGCTGATCTACAGGGTTGAGGCGGACGGCGCCGCGGTTGGCTGGCTGTGGTTCGCCCTGGACAAGCCGGGCAATGCCGAAAGCGGGGTTGGCTACATCTACGACATCGGCATCGATGAGGCGTTCAGGGGCCGCGGATTCGGTCGCGCCGCGATGCAGCTCGCGGAGGAGGAGGCACGATCTCACGGGCTCCACGCCTTGGCGCTCAACGTGTTCGGGACCAACACCGTTGCGCGCCGGCTGTACGCGAGCCTCGGATACAGCGAGACGTCCGTGAAGATGCGCAAGGAGCTCTGAGGGCAGTGCCCCGCGCCAAGATCGATGCCTACATCGCGGCTGCGCCCGCGTGGCAGCGCGACAACCTGACGCGCTTCCGCAACGCTGTGCACCGCGTGGCCCCGTCGGCAGAGGAGGGATGGAAGTGGGATGTTCCGGTCTTCCTTCTCAACGGGCGCCTCGTCTGCGGCATGTCCTCGTTCGCCAAGCACACCAAGTACAACTTCTTCAACGGCGCAACGCTCGCCGACACGCATCAGCTGTTCAACAGCGGCATGGACTCCAAGAGGTCCCGCGCAATCAACCTCTCGGAGGGTGAGACGGTGGTAGCGACAGAGCTGGACGAACTGATCCGCGAGGCTTTCGCCGGCGGCGCATGAGCGCTGGGCTACTGGCCCACGGCCCCGTCGATGCGCTCGCGCAACAGGTCGGCGTGGCCGTTGTGGCGCGCGTATTCCTCGACCATGTGCACCAGCACCCACCGGAGCGACGTGGCACCGCGCCAGCGATCGTGCCCGGCGACCTCGAGGTCGCGCGCGTCGGCAACGAACCTCTCCGCAAAGCTGACCTCCTCCCGCCACGCCGCCCAGGCCTGCTCGACCAGCGCCGGGTCAGCCACGGTGCTGTCGAAGGCGCCGTCAGGGTTGGAATCGGAGGAGAACCGCGGCGGAGCATCCTGGCCGGCCATGACCTCGCGGAACCAGCTGCGCTCGATGTCGGCGAGGTGACGCACCAGTCCCAGCAGTGAGAGCGTCGACGGCTCCACGCTGCGAGCGGCGAGCGCGGCTGCGTCGAGGCCGGCGCACTTCAGCTGGAAGGTGTCGCGCTGGTAGCGCAGGAACACCGCCAGTGTCGTGCGCTCGTCGGCGGTTGCGACGGCGTCCTTGGCGAGGTCACGCGGGTCGATCTCAGCGTCGGGCGGCATGGCGGGAATCATCGGCGAATGTGTGTGGTGGACGGTCCCGCGGGGTACGCCATGGACGGGCCGCTTCAGACGGCTGTCATCGACGCAAGGAGTACTTCCCGTGCCTGTGTTTCTTCGCTGGCTGCTCGTGGACATCATCGTCATGCGGATCCTGCGACACCGCCGGGTTCGTCCGTATCTCGACCGCGCCTACCCCGCAATGTCGCAGTACACCACCAGGTTCGGCCGGCGGGTGTATCCGACGGTCGCGGGCGGCTACCGCTATGCGCGACGCCGGCGGCTGTCGTGCTGCTCAGGTTGCCTTCTGATGTTGGCTGTCGCGGTCGTTGGGTTCATTGCGCTGTTCGCACTGTTGCACTGGACCGTGTCGCTCTGAGGGCCCGCGCCGGCTGACGGAACCGCCTAACCAACGCATGCTGGAAGGCGTAGCTGCTCGCGGCGTGCGCGGGAGCGCCGCGGTGCGCCAGCTCCGGCGCCGCTACGGGGGCGCGGTGACCACCGGGGCGCCGAGGTCATCGATGCGCACCTGCCAGCCCTTCTCGTGGAGGGCGCGGTGGTGACGTCGGCACAGGAGCAGGAGATTGGGCAGCTCGGTGCGGCCGCCGTCGGCCCAATGCTGGACGTGGTGCCCGTCGGTCCACGCCGGGGGACGGTCGCAGCCGGGAAAGCGGCAACGCTTGTCGCGTACGACCAGGGCGGTGCGGATGTGCTGCGGGATGATGCGGGTGGCTCGCCCCACCGACAGTGGCTGGACCTCAGCGGCGTTGCCGGACGTGACACTGCCCGCAGACGACGTCGGCGGGCTGGCGGCGACGGTGACCAGCGTGCACACGGAGTCGCACGCGATCCGGCGGGCGGTCTGCGCACGCACCGGCCCGACTTCCCCCAACTCGGCGGGCTCGGCGCCGGGCTGACCCTGCAGGGCCTCGATGGTCGCGGTCAGCGTGAGGTGCGGCCGCTGCCCGTGAACGGACCCCAGCTCGCCGGACTGCAGCTGTCGCGCGGCCAGGTCAACCAGCGCGTCGGCACGGCGCTGCGAGCCGTTCCGTGAAGTCGCCCTCCCCGGATGGGGAGGCGAGGGCGTCGACGGCGGTCCTGACGATGGCGCCACCCTCGGCGTCGAGCTCACCTCGGAGGACGAACATCCCGCCGTAGGTCTGGTCACAGGCGAACCAGCGGCGTTCGTGGTGGCGGTTGTCCCGGTCGAGGGCGCCGTCGGCGTCCAGTCGCAGACGGGTGGCCATGGTGAGGTGGCGCATCCGGCTCGGATCGAGCACCTCGGCGGCGGTGACGAGCGTCTTCTCGACGGAGCGCACGCCGTCGGTGCCGACGTCGCCGGCGAGCTGGGCGATCATGGCCACGTTGACGAAGGAGGCACGCCCGGCGCAGAGGCTGGCCCGGGCCGCGGGGAGGTCGGCGATCCCGCGGGCCATGCGTGCGCGCTGCATGGCGACGCTGCCGGTGACCCCGCAGTGGGCGCGCAGCCACGACACAGTGCTCACCGCGCCGTCGGCCAGCGCGCCGTGGCTGCGGTCGAAGCGATCGAGGCGGCGCAGGAACTCCCCCTCGAGCCGGTCGATCTGGCGCCGGATGTCGACGAGGTCGCTGCCCAGGGCGCCGTCCGACAGCTCATCGATGGGCTCGGCAGCCAAGGTGTCCACCGCGATGGTGAGCGGGCTTGACGACACTGCGAGCTGTGCGACCATGATCGAATCCTAGCGAACAGGTGTTCGCATAGCAAGAGAAACCCCTTACACAGCAATACTTTGTCCGCCTGATGTCCGCGCTTGCTGGCTGTTCGGCCTACCCCGACTGCCCGAGGGCGAACGCGCGCGACGCGGACACGACGCGCAACACCAGCGCGGCCTCCTCGTCATCGCGTGGCGCGTACACCATGATCGCCGTGCGCGGCAACAGACCCATCCGGGCGACCGGATGGAGCTCCGCCCACCCGGCGGCGATCAGCGCTTTTGCAAGGTCGAGCGGGGCCATGAGATGCAGGCTGTAGTCCGGCGCGGGGTGCAGGTGCGCGAACTCGCGTCCAACCATGAAAGCCTCGGCCGGGCCGGCACCGGACTCACTCGTGAGCACGAGGGCCTCAGCGCCGGGCACGGAGATCCCGCTCGGCTGCCGGACGACGTCGGGGAGCTGCGCCAACTGCGCGCGCAGTCGATCACGCACCGCCGCGTCCTGCGGTTGCTGGTCGACCTGGGTGTGCGGGTTGGTGGGAGTGGTCCGCGGTCGCGGGCCCGGCCGGACCGGGATCTCGAAGGCGGTGGTGGCCACGCTCAGATGCTAGTCCACACGGATGACTTGCCTCGCTCGAGCGCGAGCACAGGAGCCCGATGCGCCAGCAACCCGTGGCAGTCGGCACCGCCCGCTGAGCGCTTGCCGGAACCACGTGCCGGCAGCTCCTATTCGTCGTGTGGGTACGGCTCCCGGAACGTCGTCTGCTCCGCGTTGAAGATGAGCTCGATATCGCCGACTGGCCCGTTGCGGTTCTTGGCCACGATCAACTGGGTGCCGGACTTGTCCACGTCCGGCTTGTGCATGCCCTCGCGGTAGAGGAACAAGACGACATCGGCGTCCTGCTCGATGGCGCCCGAATCGCGGAGGTCGGACAGCTGCGGACGCTTGTTCTCCCGTTGCTCGCTGGCGCGCGAAAGCTGTGACAGCGCCAGCACCGGAACCTCCAATTCCTTGGCCACGGCCTTCAGGCCCGACGAGATGTCGGATACCTCCTGCACCCGCGATTCCTGGCGGCCCCCCTGCATCAGCTGCAGATAATCGATGATCACCAGTCCGACGTTGTATTGAGACTTCATTCGGCGGGCTCGGGCTCTGAGCGTAGCGATCGAGAGTCGTGGCTCATCATCGATCCATATGTCAGCCTGGCTCAGCCTGTCCATGGCCTGCGCGATGCGCTGAAAGTCCACCTGGGTGGCCTGACCGGAACGAAGCACGTGAGAGTTCACAGACGCTTCGCTGCAGATCAGGCGTTGAGTCAGAGCGTTCTTGCTCATCTCCAGCGAGAAGAGCGCCACGGGTACCCGTGCGGCCACCGCAGCATTGCGCGCGATGTTCAGAGCGAAGGAGGTCTTTCCGACAGATGGTCTGGCGGCGAGGATGATCAACTCCTCCGGCTGCAGCCCCTGGGTGAGTCCGTCGAGCTTGCCGAAGTTCGTTCTCACGCCGTTGATGAGATGCTTGTTCTGTAGCCGTTCCTCGAGAACCTCCCAGGTATCGTGAACGAGCTTCGCGATGTGAATCGCCTCATTGCCACGGCGCGCCTGGCTGATCGCGAAGATGCGCTGCTCGGCCAACTCGATGGCGTCGACAGCGGTGACCGCGTTGTCGAAACCCAGCTTGGTCACCTCGCCTCCGGCGGCGATGAGCCGGCGGCGCAGCGCATGGTTGAGCACGATGTCCGCCCAGTGGCGCACCGACGCCGCGGTCGGGCACCTCGAGCGTCAGCTCGGAGATGTAGTCGAGGCCACCGGCGCGGCCGATCCCGGGGCCGCGCTCGAGCTGCGACTGGAGTGTCACCTCGTCGATGGGGTCGCCGCGGTCGGCCAATGCCGTCGCCGCCCGGTATATGTGGGCGTGGCGCTCAGCATAAAAGTCTTCAGGTTCGAGGAAGTCACGAATCTCGGCGATCGCGCTGGGGTCGATCATCAGCGAGCCGAGCACGGCGCGCTCGGCGCCGAGGTCGTTGGGCGGCACCCGCCCGGACGCCAGCGTCCCGGTGATGTTGACGGCGACGTCGGAGGTGGGTTGCGAGGTCACTGCGCGGCGACGACTACGCGCAGTGTCTCTGTGACCTCCGTGTGCAGCTGGACCGTCACCTCGTGCGGCCCGAGCGACTTGATCGGCGGCTCCACCTCGATCTTGCGCTTGTCGATGTCGAGCCCCGCCTCGCGCTTGAGCTGGGTGGCGATGTCGGCGTTGGTGACCGACCCGAAGAGCCGGCCGCCCTCACCCGTCTTGGCGTAGATGGTGACGGTCAGCTTCTTGAGCCGAGCGGCGGCTTCGCGCGCCTCGGTCAGCGCCTTCTCGACGCGACGGCGCGTCGCCTCCTCGCGCTGCTTGATCTGCTCGATGGCGCGGTCGTCGGCGACCACCGCGAGGTGCTTGGGCAGGAGGTAGTTGCGCGCGTATCCCGGGCGAGACCTCCTTGACGTCACCGGCCTTGGCGGTGCCCTGCACCTCTTTGACGAACAGCACCTTCACGCGCCAACTCCCGTGTGCTCGGCCGGTGGCGGCGCGGGCTCAGCGTCGTACACCTGGTGGCCGGCCGATGTGTCGTTGTGCTCGAAGCGCCGCGCCAGCATGGTCGCGATCCGCTCGCCGTTGCGCAGGTCCTCGTCGAACACGCTGCGACCCTCGAGGATCTGCTGCTCGATGTCGGACACCACGTCGTCCGGGCACGCCGCGATGAACAGCCGCAGCGCCAGCAGAGAGAGCGCGAGCATGTCGAGCTCGCCGACCACCGGGATCGCCGCCGGCAGGTCGATGAACGGTGTGACGATGACGGCGACGCCGGCGCCGAACGCGGCCTTGGTGCGCAACGGGACGCGCGCGTCGCGCATCAGGCAGTAGGCAAGGCGCACCTGTCGCGGCAGGTCGACGGCGAGGCGCTTGAGGAAGCGCAGGCGGTTCAGCATGAGGGGCGTAGTCTAGGCCCGCGGCCAGGTGCGCCGGGGTTGGGTCAGCTGGCGAACAGACCGGGATGCTCGCTCGAGCCAGCGCCGCGCCGCCGCCGCGATCGCCCGGCGGGATGGCGCCGTCGATCACCGCCTCCTCGAGCGCCCGCTGCACCTGTGCCGACCCATGGTCCCGGCGCGGCCGGCCGCCGATCCGGACGATCTCGTCGCCGTCGAGCGGGGGCTGCATGTGCGACACCACGCCGCCCGCGTCCAGCCGGAGCATCCGTTGCTCGAGCTCGTCGATGGCGTCGGTGTCCGGGTAGGACGAGGCGCGTGTGTCGGCCCGCGCCAGGTCGAGCAGGCGCTCGCGCTGGTCGCCGATGTCGCGCACCAGGCGGCGCACCGCGGCGTCGCCCCATTCGCGCGGCTGGTACTGGATGGGACGCAGGTGATGGCGCACCAGCAGGGCGGTCGCGGCGATCTCGTCGTTGCTGAAGCGCAGACGCGTGAGCAGGTCGGTCGGCGATGGTGGCGCCGACGCCGGGGTGGTCGTAGAAGGTGTGCTTGCCGTGCTCGTCGACGGCGTGCGTCGGCGGCTTGCCGACGTCGTGGAGCAGCGCGGCGAGCCGCGTGACCAGGTCGGCCGGCACGTCCGGCGACGGTGTGCGCGCTGTGGTCGAAGACGTCGTAGATGTGGAAGCCGCCCTGCTCCACGCCCACCATCGCCTCGAGCTCGGGCATCCAGACGGCGAGCAGGCCGCCGTCGCGGAGCAGCTCGAGCCCGGCCCGGGGATGGTCGGACACCAGCAGGCGGCGGAACTCCTCGGCGACGCGCTCCGCGCTGAGGATGCGAGAGCGCGGCGCCATCCGGCTCATCGCCGCGGTCAGGCCGGGCGCGGTGGCGAAGCCCAGCTGAGCCGCGAACCGGGCGGCGCGGAACATCCGCAGCGGGTCCTCGCTGAACGTCTGCTCGGGGTCGAGCGGGGTGCGCAGGATGCCGCGACGCAGGTCGTCGAGGCCGCGCCCGGTGACGTCGATCACGCGGCCGTCGAGCGTCTGGCAGAGCGCGTTGACGGTGAAGTCGCGTCGCCAGATGTCCTCCTCGAGCGTGCCCGGGCGCACGTCGGGCTTGCGCGACGCCGCGTCGTAGCTCTCCGCGCGGGCGCGCACCACCTCGACGACGAACCCTCCGCCGCGGATCTGGCCGGTGCCGAATCGCTCGAAGCGCTGCGGAGGCGCCCAGCCGAAGCGCCTGCGCCACCGTCTGCGAGGATGCGCGGTGCCGTCGTCGTCGACGGCCAGGAGGTCGATGTCCTTGCCCTCGCGGCCCAGCAGGCGGTCGCGCACGAAGCCGCCCACCAGGTAGGTCTCGCACCTCGGTGGCGGCGGCGGCGTCGGCGATCGCCTCGATGAGCAGCTCCTGGGTCAGCGGCAGCCGGTGCTCGTGGAGCCGGACGGTCATGCGACGCCCGCGCCGAGGATGCCGGCCGCGAGCGCCGTGGCGCGGCGGCGCAGCAGCGCGCCGGCGGTGACGGCCGCGAGCAGCGCGCACACCGCGGCGCCGATGAAGATGACATGGAGCTCGTCGACCGCCGCGCCCGTCTCCAGGGCTGTTGTACGCCGCGCAGTTGAGCGGCGACCGCGGACAGAGGTGGGCGGGGTCGGGCAGCATCGCCTGCACACTGTAGAAGCGCCGCAGCCCGATGGCGGTGAGCAGCGAGAGCCCGGCCAGCATGCCGACCATGCGCGCGGCCACCGTCAGCGACGCGGCGACGCCGTGGAGCGCGCGGCGCGACGGCCCCGAGGATGGCCGCCGTGACGGGCACGATCGACAGCCCGAAGCCGAGACCGCAGCCCACCAGCACGAGGTCACTGGCGTGCAGCCAGCCGATGCCGCCGAGGCTGTCGCTGAGCGCGGTCGCTGACCAGCCGGCCATGAGCACGAACATCGCGGCGGTCAGCAGCATGCCGGCGCTCGGCCACCGCGCGGTAGCCGGCGCGCCCCACGAGGAGCCCGCCGAGCACCGCGCCGACCGGGACCGCCACCAGCAGCCGGGCCAGCACCAGCGCCGCGGCGACCTGCGAGTCGGGGTCGACGGTGGCGCGCGCGAACACCGGGATGTCGACGAGCGCGGCCATCAGCGCCGCGCCGACGGCGAGGTTGGTGAGCAGCGAGCCCACCGCGGCGCGGTCGCGCAGGGCGCGCAGGTCGACGAGCGGGTCGGCGGTGCGCAGCTCGCGCACCACGAACAGCGCGGCGAGGACGCCGCGCGCCGGGCAGCAGCACGGGCGCCGAGTCGCCGACCACGCCGCGCTGCGGGTCGGCGCTGGCGAAGGCGACGATGACGCAGCCCAGCACCAGCGCCACCAGCGCGCCGCCGAGCCAGTCGACCCGCTGCAGGCCGCGCGGAAGTCCGCGCAGCGGCAGCAGCGGGCGCGACGTCGGCTGCCGACGGTCAGCTCCCGGGCAACGAACGCCAGAGCGCGCGACCAGTGCGAGCAGGGCGATCGGCGAGGACACGCCGACACCGGTGAGCAGTGGCGTGAAGGCGGTGCCGGTGGTGACGTTGTCGGTGAGCGCGGGCGGCGCCGCGACCGCCAGCACGGTCGCGGCCGCGCACAGCACGGCGAGCGCGCGCCCGACGATGTCGGTGCGCAGCTCGGTGCGGCCCGCGGTCGCTGCCGCGGCGCGCGCACACCCGACGGCGACCATCGCGGCCAGCGGCATGTTGACGTAGAAGATGGCGCGCCACGTGCTCGCCGCGGTCAGCGCCGCACCGTACAGCGGGCCGACGACGCTGCCGAACTCCTGCACCGCGCCGACCACGCCGAGGGGGACGCCGCGGCGGCGCGCCGGCCACAGGTCGGCGACGAGCGCCAGCGTCACCGGCACCAGGCCGCCGCCACCGGCACCCTGCAGCGCGCGCCCGACCACCACCGTCCGCCAGCGTGTTCGCCGACGCGGTGAGCAGCGAGCCGCCGGCGAACAGCAGCAGGCAACCCGACGAGCACCGGCGCGCGTCCGTACAGGTCGGAGAGGCGCCCCAGCAGCGGCAGCACGGCGACGTAGCCGACCAGGAAGCCGCTGATGATCGGCGTGGCCTGCTGGAGGTGGGCGAGGTCGACGCCGACCGAGCTCATGATCGCCGGCAGCGCGATCACCACGACGTACGTGTCGGCGGCGCCGAGGAGAACGCCGGCGCTGGCGAAGCCGAGCCGCCAGCCGGGCCCCGGGCGGGACCGGCTCCGCGGCCTCGGCCACCTCAGCCCGCCGGTGGCGTGATCGTCACGTTCTCGCCGTACTTGTCAAGAACAACGGTGAACGTGCTGGCGTGAGCCTTGTCGAAGAACGGTCCCACCAGCGCGACGCGGCGCAGCTGGTGCGTGGTCGCGTCGACGCCGACGGTCGCCTGCACCGGCTGCGACGCGTCGGCGCTGGTGAGCAGCTTGGCGACCAGCGTGCCCGGGATGGAGCAGCCCACCTCGTCGAGCTGCTCGCCGTTGAGGAGGTCGGCCGTCTGGTTGGTCGCGCCGGTGCACGCGGTGAGCAGGCTGGACAGGCCGTGGCTGGGGTCGAGCAGCTGCGCCGGGTCGCCGAAGCCGTAGGCGCTCGGGTCGGTCTTGTCGTAGGACGAGCTGAGCGGCGTCTGCGCGTAGAACACGCCGCCGGTCGACACGATCTTCACGGTGACCGGGAAGCCGCCGGCGACCACGCTGAGGGTGCCCGCGAAGCTGTCGGGACGGCTGCGCGTCCCCCTGCCCGCCGGTGATCAGCGTGCCGGTGCCGGTGACGCCCTGGCTGGTCAGCGTGAAGTGCACCGCCGGTGCGCGCAGTCGATGCTCTGCTTGGCGTCGCGCAGCAGCTGGTTGGGGTCGGGCGCCGCCGCTGACGAACCGCAGCGCGGCGACCACGGCGAGCGACGCGCCGATGACGAGCAGACTGCCGCGGCCACGCACGCGACTCCTCCCACACGGTGTTCTCGCAGGCAGTATAGACAGCGCATGACTGAGACACCCGAAGCGCCGACCGTTACCGCGCAACAGTTCTTCGACCTCGACATCCGCGTCGGCCGCGTGCTCGAGTGCGAGCCGTTTCCGGAGGCGCGCCAGCCCGCGTACCGAATGCTCATCGACTTCGGCGAGCTGGGCCAGCGGCGCTCGTCGGCGCGGCTCACCGACAACTACACACCCGAGGAGCTCGTCGGCACGCTGGTCGTCGGCGTCGTCAACCTGCCGCCGCGGCAGATCGGGCCGGTGCGCAGCGAGGTGCTGGTGCTCGGCGCCTACCAGCATGGCAGCGGCGCGGTGACGCTGCTGCGCCCGGACGGCGACTGCGAGCCGGGCGACCGCATCGGCTGAGCGCGCTCGCGGCGCCCGGCCGCGGTTCCCACACGGGCGTGCGCGGGATCGTAGAGTGCGCGCGACCAGTCCCGGACAACGGAGAGACGACCATGCCCGACACCGCCACCAGGGCGATGCGCGGCGTCTCGCCCGTCCTGCTCGTGCTCGCGGCGCTCTGCTTCCTGCTCCCGTTCGTGGGCGTGTCGTGCAACGCCTCGGCGCTGCAGGGGCTGGCCAGCTCGCTGCCCGGCGGTGGCAGCCAACGCCTCGCAGACGATCGAGTGCCTGACCGCCGATCTCCAACACCGACCTGTACAGCTACAGCGGTCTCAACCTCGCCACCGGCAGCGCGCCGAGCAGCGCGTCGGCCCCGCCGGCGTGCTCGGCAACGACCGGCGTTCCCTCCGCCTCCACCGACCCACCGACGGTCGGCGCGCAGCCCCTGCTGATCGTGGTGTTCGTGCTCATCGTCGTGGGGGTCGTGGCCACGATCCTTCCGTCGCCGCGGCGCCACCTCGTCGCGCGGCGCGGCGGCGCTCGTCGCCGCCGTCCTCGTCATCGTCAACAACGGCGTCGTGCACACGGCGCGTCAGCGACAGGATCACGGCGCTGGCCAACAAGGCCAGCGGCCCGGGCAACTTCAGCCTGCAGGGCGCCGGTGGCGTCGGCACCTTCTTCAACATCCACCCGGCGCTCGGGTTCATGCTCGATCCTCGTGGCCCTGTTCCTCGCTGCTGCGGCGAACGCCGCCGGGTTCATCGGCGGCAGTGGCCTGCGCCTCGCGCACGCGCCGCCCGGTGCCGCACCACCGGGCGAGCAGTGGCGACCGGACCCGCCGCCAGGGGCCGGCGGGCGCGCCACCGCCGCGGCTGAGCCGCCGCCGCCGCCGGCGCCCGGCTGACCGGTCAGCGCGACGCGACAGGCTCGGCGAGGATGCGCGCCGGCAGCCCGGCGCACTCGCGCAGCCGGTTGATGTTGTCGAGGTCCGGGCCGCGGTGCTCCTCGCCGGGCACCTCGATGATCCAGGGCACGCGGTTGAGGCGGCCGTCGCCGAGCAGCAGCCGGAACGCCTCGAGGCCCATCTCGCCCTCGCCGATGTTGGCGTGGCGGTCGGCGTTGCTGCCCAGCGGCGTGCGCGAGTCGTTGGCGTGGACCAGCGCGAGCCGCTCGAAGCCGACGTCGCCGGCCGAACCGGTCCAGCGTGGCGCGCACCTGCTCGGCGGTGCGCACGTCGTAGCCGCTGGCGAACATGTGCTGCGTGTCGAGGCACACGCCGACGCGGTCGGACGCCACCGCGTCGACGATGCGGCCCGAGCTCCTCGAAGGTGCAGCCGACACAGCCGCCCGAGCCCGCGCTGTTCTCGACGAGCAGCTTGGCGCGCGAGCTGGGCACCGTGTCGAGGACCTCCGCGAGAGCGCCCGCCACCTGGCCGAGCATGCCGTCGAAGCCGGCGCCGAGGTGCGAGCCCGGGTGGAGCACGACGCCGTCGGCGTCCAGCTGCTCGGCGACGCGCATGTGATGCACCAGCGAGCCGATCGACTGGCGCAGCAGGTCCTCCTTCGGCGTGGCCAGGTTGATGAGGTACACGGCGTGCAGGTAGTGGCCGCGCAGACCCGACGCCGCGTAGCGCTCGCAGGTACGCGTCGCGCACCGCGTCGTCGAGGCGCAGCGGTCGCCACTGCTGTGCCGACGTCGGGTGGATCTGGAACACCTCGGCGCCGATGGCGACGGCGTTGTCGACGGCGTTGTGGATCCCGCCGCGCGTCGACACGTGCGCGCCGATCAGCATGTGCGCATTGTCGCAGGGGTGCCCCAAGGGTGAACGCAGTTCCCCCTTCGTCCTCAGTGGGACAGCTGCAGCCAGACGGCGGCGACCAGGCCGAGCGCGATGACCGAGTAGCGCAGCGGCTGCTGCGGGGATCCGCCGCGCCAGCGGCCGCGCCGGCGCGCCCGCCGACCAGCGTGGACGGGGCCAGCACGGCCGCGAATGCCCAGTGGACCGGGGCGAAGAACGCGAAGGCGATGCCCGACACGAGGTTCATGCATCCCGCCAGCGGCACCTTGACCGCGTTGAGCCGGTGCATCGTGTCGTCCGACCGTCACCGCCAGCAGCGCGAGCACCACGATGCTGACCGCGGCGCCGAAGTAGCCGCCGTACACCGCGGTGAGCAGCATGCCACCGCGCAGCACCCAGGCCCGGCCCGCGCGCGCGCCTTCGAGCAGCGTGGTGAGGCGGTGCTGGAACAACAGGACCGCGCAGGCCACCACGATGAGCAGCGGCACCACCCGGTTGAACGCCTGCGCCGGGGTGGTCAGCAGCAGCGCGGCGCCGCCGATCGCGCCGACCACGGTGATCGGCAGCAGGCTCAGCAGCCGGCGGCGCTGGCCGCGCAACTCCCGCTGCATCCCGATGGACGCCGCCGAGAGCGGCGGGCGTGATGCCGACGGTGTTGGTGACGTTGGCGTCGAGCGGCGGGAGGCCGAGCGCGACCAGCAGCGGGAAGCTCAGCAGTGAGCCGCCACCGGCAACCGTGTTGGCTGCGCCTGCGATCAGCCCGCCGGCCATGACCAGCAGCGCGTCGCGCAGGCTCATGGCGCCGGTGGCGCGCGCTACTGGCCGCCGCCGAGGAACGGGATCCCGTACGTCTCCAGCCGCGACCCGACCGAGGACGACCACACCTCGGCGATGGCGTCGGCGGTCCAGCCGCCGTCGCGGTACGCCGCGCTGATCTCCTGCGGGATGCGACCACAGCGAGAGCTTGTCACCGCCGAGGCCGATGCACTGGCCGGTGACGTCCTTGGCGGCGTCCGAGCAGAGGAACACCAGCAGTGGCGCCACGTCCTCGGGCATGCCCATGCCCATCTGCTTGCGGATCAGGTCGGGCAGCGGCTCACCCTTCTCGGCGCCCTCGACCATCTCGGCCATGCCCGGGATGCTGGCGATCATCCGCGTGATCGCGTTGGGGACGATCGCGTTGACGGTGACCTCGGCGCGGGCCAGCTCCATCGCCCAGGTGCGTGCGAAGGCGGCGATGCCGGCCTTGGCGCCGGCGTAGTTGGTCTGTCCGAAGTTGCCGCGCTGGCCCGCCCACGACGAGACCACCACGATGCGCCCGCCACGACCCTGCTCGCGCATGCGCACCGCGGCGGCGCGAGCACAGGTGAACGTGCCGCGCATGTGCGTCTCGATCACCGCGTCGAACTCCTCGTCGCTCATCTTCCAGAGGACGCGGTCGCGGAGGATGCCGGCGTTGGTGCACATGATGTCGATGCCGCCGAAGCTGTCGACGGCGCGCTGCACGAGGCGGTCCGCCGCCTCGGTGCTGCCCACCGCGACGACCTCTGCGACCGCCTTGGCCCCGCTGTCGGTGAGCTCCTTGACGGTCTGCTCGGCCACCTCGGCGTCGACGTCGTTGATGACCACCGAGCAGCCCGCCTCCGCGAGAGCTCTGGCGTACGCGCGGCCGATGCCACGACCGCTGCCGGTGACAACGGCGACCTTGCCTTCCAGGTTCATCGCTTCCCTCGCTTGGTTCTTTGTGGGCGGCACATTCTTGCAGGCGACGCCACCCTCAGCCGCCCAAGCGCCCGCCCGCGAGCAGCTCCGCGATCACGTAACCCAGCCACGGGACGCCGGCCAGCAGGAGCCAGCGGCCATGGGCCGAGCCCTTGCCGCAGCAGCGATGAACAGGTACGCGGCCGTGCCCAGGGTGAGCAGGCCGCCGAGCACGCCGTTGAAGTCGGGGCGCCAGGGGGTGAAGGTGAGCCCGATGAAGCCGAGCACGCACGACTGGAACGCCGCTGAGCCGGCGACGTTGCCGAACGCGAGGTGGTCGTCGCGGCTGCGGATCCAGAGCACGCTGTTGAGCGTCTCGGGCAGCTCGGTGGCGACGGGGATGACGATCAGCGCCAGCGTCAGCGGGTTGGTGTGCAGCGAGGCGGACACCTCGTTGAGCGCGCGCACGAAGAGGTCCGATCCGACGATGAGCATGGCCACCGCGCCGACCAGCTGAAGCGCGACCATGAGGGACGGCGGCTCGCCGCTGCGCCAGCGCACCAGGTGCAGAGGTTCGGGCATCTCCGTCGGTCGGGGTCGCCGCCGCGCAGGGTGGCGCGGACGTAGAGCGCGTACGCCACCAGGAGGCAGGATCCCGAGCACGATGCGCACCGCCTGCGGCATGACGATGGCGATGAGCACCACGGAGAAGGCGCCGAGGAACAGCCCGAGGTCGCGGCGCACCTGGCGCCGATCGAGCTCGATGCGACGCCTGCCCCTGCGCATCAGCACGGCGAACGCGGTGACGGCGGTACCGAGTCCGAGGAGCAGGAACGCGGAGCCGAGCACGGCGCCGGTGGCCACCGAACCCGCCGAGGGTTGGCCGCTGACCAGCGCCACGATCGGCACCACGGTCTCCGGCAGGGAGGTTCCCAGCGCGGCGAGCAGGCTGCCGGTCGCGCCGCTGGCCAGCTTCATGCGGAACCCCGCCCACTCGACCGCGTTGGTGAACAGCTCCGACGCGGTGACGATCAGGAGCAGCCCGCCGATGAAGAGAAGCGCCTGGCTCACGGTCGGGCAGGGTAGCCGCGCCGCGCGCGGCGCAGCGGCGATGCGCCTACGGCGGAGTCGTCGTCGTGTCCGCCGCGGCCGCGCAGCCGGTCCAGTGGCGCAGCGAGCCAGCTGGTGCTGAAGGCCACCACCGTGCGCGGGGTGACCGGCTGCACGCGATGCACCGGCGGAGCGCCCTCCGAGCGGGCCAGCGCGTCGTACACGCGCTGACGGCACCAGGGGAACGCGGTGCGCGGGCAGCCTGTCGGCGGTGACGAACACGGTCCGCAGCGCCTCGATGCTGCGGCGCGGATGCCCGCCCGCGATCTCCGCCAGGAAGACGGCGTCAGCAGCGTTGCGCAGGCCGCTCCACGAGTACACGCCGACGAGCCCGCGGATGTTGACCACGTACCCGTCTCCTCCTGCGCCTCGCGCACCGCTGTCTGCGCCGGGTCCTCGTCCGGCTCGACGTGGCCGCCGGGCAGCTCCCACCCGGGCGGGAAGGGGCGCAGCTGGAGCAGGACGCGCGGGCCGTCGACGATGGCCACCTGCGCGCCCTGCACCGGCCAGACCACCCCGCCCACGACGACGTGCGGGGGGCGGTAGGCCCGGCGCTCGCGCCGGCTCAATCCAGCTCGACGCGCTTGGGCCGCCGCGTGGTGGGCTTCGTGGTGGACCTGCTGCGTGCCCGGGGACGGCGCGGAGTGCGGCCGCTGTTGTGCTCGATGATCACCGCGATGGCGAGGAGCAGCTCGCGCTGCGCGTTGAGCAGGTGCAGCTGCGCCTCCGGCGGCACCAGCTCGCCGAGCGAGTTGGCGAGCAGGCGCGCGGCGTCGCTGAGCAGCTTGGGTGCGTGGCCGTCGTCGGTCATTTGGCAGCTCCAGAGAAGGTGACCCGCAGCACGCCCGAGTCCAGCTTGCCCCTGGTGACCTTGGTGCCGTTGAGCACACGGGGAAGGCTGATCTCGCGTTTGTACGGTCCGACGCTGACGAACAGCTCGCCGGGGCGGTGGGTGATGTCGACGTCGTCTTTCTCCACGAACGGTAGCTGGAGGTGCAGCTCGTACCCACCGCTGACCTTCTTGAGGGTCTGCGACACGGTGGTGTGGAAGTGCTCGGTTGGGTCGCTGTCAGGGAAGATCGTCTCCGCCATCTCACCGAGCGATTTCAACCCAACGATCTCATGGTTGAAGAGCGGTGTGCGCCGGATCGGCACCGGCGAGAAGGCGGTGTCAACCAGGGCGTCGTACTTCTTCTGCGACTTGTGCCAGGCGTCGAAGTACTCGTCGGTGACCTCGTCGGGCAACACGCGATTCACCACGACGAGGTCGGTGAGGTAGTCGTACAGGCAGAGGTAGGTGAACGCCCGCTGCGCCTCCTTCACCACCATCTTCTCGAGGTTGAGCACCAGGCGGATGGTGCACACCTTGGGGTCCCCGAGGATGTTCTTCATGCCATCGAGGTCGAAGAGCAGGTCCTTGACGTGGCCGAAGATGTCATCGGTTGGCAGCGGGATGCTGGTGAACGGCTGCACCATCGGCCGCGCCACCTTCCACACCTTGCGCTCCAGGGGGAAGATCTTGGTGAGGTACCAGCGGGCGACGTCGGGGAATGCCAGCAGCTGCAGCGTCTCGCCGGTTGGGGCGCAGTCGACGACGACGACGTCGAACTTGCCCTCCTCCTTGTGACGCTTGATCCACATCAGGCTGGCCACCTCCTCCATGCCGGGCGGGGTGGCCATCTCCTCGGCGACGAAATCGTCGACGCCCCAGGATGCGAACAGCGCGATGAGGTAGCTGTGGACGCGCTCCCAGTGCTCCTCCATCTCGTGCAGCGCGTTGATCTCCTGCGCGTAGAGGTTGGTGGCCACCTTGGTGGGATGGTCGCCGAGCTCCACGTCGAATGAGTCGCCCAGCGAGTGCGCGGCATCGGTGGAGATGATCAGGGTGCGGTGGCCGAGCTTGGCGCACTTGACGGCGGTCGCCGCGGCGACTGTCGTCTTGCCCACCCCACCCTTGCCGGTGTAGAGGATGACCCGCACGGGCTACTTCACCACGTTGCTGACAACGATGTCTGCAACGATGATCAGCGCGATCATCAGCACGGCGATGACGGCCACGCGCCGCAGGTCGGCCGGTACGTAGGGGACGCGATCGAAGGGGATGGCCGCGTCCTCGCTGTCCAGGGGCTGGATGTACCCGGCGGCCTGGGTGCGCCCGGGCTTGGGCCTGCCGACAGGCGCCGCCACGCCCGAAACGCGCTCAACCCGGCGCCGGGCGGGCCCCTGCGTGCCCAGCTCGACGGCCACGGAGTCGGCTGGCGCGGCCGCAGGCTGCAGGTCCTCCGCCTCGACGGCGACACCCGACGGAGCAGTGGCTGTTGGCGGTGCCACCGACGGCCCGACGCGCCGCTGGACGGCGCGCTGCTTCTGCTTGCGGGTCTTCTTGGCCATGAGCGCGCCCAACAGTATCGGATCGGACTCGAAGCGACGTTCAGATGACGCGATCCTGCAAGAGACGGGCGGTGCCCGGGCACATCTCGTTGCGCTGCAAACAGGCTTCCGCGCCACTGGCGGCCGAGCCGAACGCCGTTCGCGTCCGTCTCAGCCACGGGCGTCAGCAGAAATCGCGCTGCAAAGACGGCCCGGAGCTCACCTGGCCCTTGCATCAACCCCCGCATACTGTGGTAGGCTGCGCTCGGAACCACTAGATGTGGGGGGCACCCTTCATCCGGGACCACGGGCAGCAGGCGCCGGGAACCCACACCACCCCCGGCTTCACGTCTTCGTCGAGGCCGACCTCATCCGGCGCCTGCCTGCCCCCTCGCCGCTGACGCGGCGTGGGGGGCCCCGTGTCTTGACAGAGGGGCGATGCGCCCCTCTCGACGCGTCGGCCCAGCCGCCGCGTCTCACTCCCCACTCGGCGATGAATCGCGCCGGGCTCGCCTTCCGCTGAGCTGGGGGGAGCCCGAGGGGGAACGCAGTTCCCCCTTCGCTCCTAGACGTTGAACCTGAAGTGGACGACGTCGCCGTCTCGGATGACGTAGTCCTTGCCCTCGAGTCGCTGCTTGCCCTGCTCGCGGAGCGCGTTGTAGGAGCCGGCCGCGAGGAGGTCCTCGGCGTCGCTGACCTCGGCGCGGATGAACCCCTTGGCGAAGTCGGTGTGGATGGTGCCGGCGGCGTCCACCGCGGTGAGGCCGCGGCGCAGCTGCCAGGCTCGCACCTCCTTCTCTCCCGCGGTGAAGAAGGTCACCAGGTCGAGCAGGCCATAGGCGTGGCGGGCCAGCAGGTCGAGGCCCGGCTCGGCGATGCCGAGGTCGGCGAGGAAGGCGCCGCGGTCGGCCGGGCTCGAGCTCGGCGAGCTCGGACTTCGATGCGCGCCGAGATGACCACGATGTCGGCCCCGCTCTGCGCAGCGCGGGCACGCACCGCCGCCGATGGGTCGCCGACCGGCGGCGTCCTCGGCGACGTTGACCACCACCACCATGGGGTCGGCGGTGAGCAGCCAGAGGTCGCGGAGCGTCTCACGCTCCGCGGTTGTCAGCTGCATGGTGCGCACGGGTGCGCCGCCGTCGAGGTGGTCACGCACGCGCTGCAGCACCGCGATCGCCTCGGTGGCCTTCTCCTTCTGCAGGCGCACCGTCTTCTCCACCTTGTCCAGCCTCTTGGTGACCGTCTCGAGATCGGCGAGCTGCAGCTCGAGCTCGATGACGTCGATGTCGCGGACGGGGTCGACGCTTCCCTCGACGTGCGTGATGTCGGTGTCCTCGAAGTCGCGCACCACGAGCGCGATGGCGTCGACCTCGCGGATGTGCCCGAGGAACTTGTTGCCCAGCCCCTCGCCGCGGCTGGCGCCGCGCACCAGGCCGGCGATGTCGGTGAACGTCACCATCGCCGGGATCACCTTCGGTGGCTTGAACAGCTCGGCGAGCCGGTCGAGGCGGCTGTCAGGGACCGGCACCATGCCGGTGTTGGGCTCGATCGTCGTGAACGGGTAGTTGCCGACGGTCGCGCCGGCCTTGGTCAGCGCGTTGAAGAGTGTCGACTTGCCCGCGTTGGGCAGGCCGACGATGCCCACCGAGAGGCTCATCGGTGCGGCGGCCTCACAGCAGCTCCAGCTCGAAGGCGCGGTGCAGCGCGCGCACCGCGTCCTCGACGCGCGCGCGGTCGATGATGCAGGTCACGCGGATCTCGCCGGTGCTGATCATGCGGATGTTGATCGACTGCTCGGCGAGCGCCTCGAAGATGCGCGCGCACACTCCCGGCGTGCCGAGGATCCCGGAGCCGACGACGGTCACCTTGGCGATGCCGCGGTCGGCGTCGAAGCCCTCGGCGCCGACGGTCGTCGACGATGCCGTCGAGCACCGGCTGCGCGCGTGCCAGGTCGGACTCGGCCAGCGTGAAGGACAGGTCGGTGTGCCCGGAATGGCTGACGTTCTGCACGATGATGTCGACGTTGATGTGCGACTCGCCGAGCGGGCCGAACACCGCGGCGGCGATGCCCGGGCGGTCGGGCACGCCGAGCATCGTCACCTTGGCGACGTCGGTCTCGTGCGCGATGCCGCGCACCTTGGGGCGATCTTCCATCTCGAGCTGCCTGTGGATGAGGGTGCCTGGTGAGTCGACGAATGCGGAGCGCACCCGGATCGGCATGGAGTATGCCTCGCCGATCTCGACCGCCCGCGGGTGCATGACGGTGGCGCCCGCCGAGGCGAGCTCGAGCATCTCGTCGTAGCCGATCTCGGCCACCGGGCGGGCATCGGGCACCACGCGCGGGTCGGCGCTGTGGATGCCCTCGACGTCGGTGAAGATCTCGCACTCGCGCGCATGCAGCGCCACCGCCAGCGCCACGGCGGTGGTGTCGGAGCCGCCGCGTCCCAGGGTGGTGATGTCGAGCTGGTCGGTGGCGCCCTGGAAACCGGCGACGATCACCACCCGTCCGGCGGCGAGCTGCTCGACGACGCGCTCGGGAACGATGTCGGTGATGCGCGCGCTGCGGTGCGCGGCGCTGGTGCGGATCCCGGCCTGCATGCCGGTGAGCGACACGGCGTCGACGCCTCGCGCATGCAGGGCCATGGCGAGCAGCGGCGCCGTCACCGTCTCGCCCGTGCTGAGCAGCATGTCCATCTCGCGCGACGGCGGGTCGTCGTCGAGACGGTGTGCGAGCGCGGTCAGCTCGTCGGTGGTGTCGCCCATGGCGCTGACCACGACCACGACGCGCTCGGAGATGCGGCGCGTCTGCGCGACGCGGTCCGCCACCGCGCGCAGCCGTTCGACGCCGGCGACGCTGCTGCCGCCGTACTTCTGCACGACGACGCTCACGCGCGAACCTCGACCCGCGCGCCGAAGTTGCGCGGGCGCAAGTGCAGCGCGGTGCCGGCCACGCCGGCGGTTGCGCCGCGGCCGCCTCCATCGCCGCCGCGACCGGTTGCGGGTCGCGCGCGCAGAGCGCCAGCACCGAAGGCCCCGCGCCGGCGAGGCAGGCGCCGTCGGCACCGCCCGCGTACGCAGCGTCGATGAGCGCTGCCATCGCCGGGAAGAGAGCCGCTCGCTGCGCCTGGTGCCAGCGATCGTCCATCGCCTCGCGCAGCGCCGCCCAGTCGGCGAGCACGACAGCGCGGACCAGCAGCGCACAGCGCGCCGCGTTGAAGATGGCGTCGTCGCGCGAGAACTGCTGCGCCACGACCCGCCTCGCCTCGCTGCGTGGCCAGCCTCTGCTGCGGCGCGAACACCACCGCGTGCAGCTCGTCGGGCGCGTCCACGCGCTGCACGGCCGCGCCGGGAGCGCAGATCACCACGCCGCCGAGCAGGGCGGCGGCGAGGTTGTCGACGTGACCCTCGAAGCTCGCCGCGCAGTCGAGGATGGTTCGCTCGTCCCAGGGTGCGCGGTGCAGGGCGACGGCGGCGAGCACCCCGCTGAGCGTCGCCGCCGCGCTCGAGCCGAGACCCCGCGCCACCGGGATCGCGTTGACACAGCGCAGCCGCACGCCTCGCGCCGCCGGCGGGAGGTCGAGCCGCGCGCAGGCTTCGAGGTAGCCGCGCGCCACCAGGTTGCGCGCGGGGTCGCGCAGCTCTGCGTCGTCGTCGCCGGGCTCGATCTCCAGTGACACGACGCCGTCGTCGGTGGTGGTGGCGACAACCTCGTTCTGCACCTGCAGCGCGAGCGCCAGGATGTCGAAGCCGGGGCCGAGGTTGGCGACGCTGGCAGGCACCCTGACGGTCGCGCGCATCAGAGACCGAGCGCCGCGGCGAGCGAGGCGGTGTCGCCCTCGACGAGTGTCGGTGCGCGAAGACCCTCTGCCGCGGTGGTCGCGTCCTTCAAACCGTTGCCGGTGAGCACGCAGACGACGCTGCTGCCGCGGGCCACGACACCGTCACGAACCGCCGCTCGCAGCACCGCGAGCGACGCTGCTGACGCGGGTTCGCAGAAGACTCCTTCGACGGTGGCGAGGTCGCGCTGCGCGGCCACGATGGCGTCATCCTCGACGGCGAGGATGGATCCCTCCGACTGGTCGCGAGCCTCGATGGCCCCCTGCCACGACGCGGGATTGCCGATGCGGATGGCGCTGGCGATGGTGTGGGGCTCATCCACCGGCTGACCGCTGACCAGGGGGGCGGCGCCTGCCGCCTGGCCGCCGAGCATCCGTGGCAGCCGCGAGCACATGCCGTCGGCGAGGTACTCGCGGAACCCGCGCCAGTAGGCGGTGATGTTGCCGGCGTTGCCCACCGGGATGGCGAGCACGTCCGGGGCGTCGCCGAGGTCGTCGACGATCTCGAAAGCGGCCGTCTTCTGGCCCTCGATGCGGTGCGGGTTGACGGAGTTGACCAGCGTGACGCGGGGATCGGTGGCAAGCTCGCGCACCGCGGCGAGCGCGCGGTCGAAGTTGCCCGGCACCGCGAGGACGTCGGCGCCGTGCACCTGCGCCTGCACCAGCTTGCCGGCGGCGATCGCACCCGAGGGGATGACCACCACGGTGCGCAGCCCGAACCGAGCGCCGTACGCGGCCGCGGACGCCGAGGTGTTGCCCGTGCTGGCGCAGATCAGGGTGCGGCTTCCGGCCTCCAGTGCCCGCGCCACCGCGACCACCATCCCGCGATCCTTGAACGAGCCGGTGGGGTTGAGGCCCTCCACCTTGAGGTGCAGCGCCGCGAGCCCGAGCTCCGCGCCCAGCCGCGGCGCAGGCACGCAAGGGGTCTCGCCCTCGAAGAGCGTGATCCGCGGCGTCGCCTCGGTGAGGGGCAGGCGGTGGCCGTAGCGGGCGATGACGCCTTGGCGCGGCGACATCAGTCGGGTCCCACGCAGTCCATGACGGTGACGACCTCGTCGACCATCGGCAGCGAGTTCGAGCGTGTCGCAGGCCCGCGCCAGCATGTCGCGCGCCACCGGCCCGGTGACCAGCGCGAGCTGGTCAGCATCGCCGGGGGCGCCGGCGACCAGCGTGGACGCCTCGACGACGAGTCCGCGATCCTCGAGGGCCTGCACCACCAGCTGGGCCGCGTCGGCCACGCCGTTGAGGCGCACGCGGACGTAGCCGGCGCGCTCGACCGCGCCGTCATCGCCGGCGCTCAGCGGTGAGGCGGGCAGCGGAGGCACCTGTCGCGGGTCCGCCGCGGTGGCGATGATGTCCGACACCACCGCGCTGGCGGTGCTGTCGCCGCCCGCACCTGGCCCGCGCAGACTGACGCGACCAGCGAGGTCAGAGGTGATCACGACGGCGTTGTCGGAGCCGTCAACGCCGGACAGCGCGTGTGGAGCGCGCACCACAGTTGGGCGCACCGACAGTGTCACCGCGGCGCCGTCGTGCCGCGCATGGGCGACGAGCTTGACGCTGCCGCCGAGCAGCGCCGCGCAGCTGATGTCGTCGGGCTCCAGGCCACCTATCCCGACGGTCACGACGTCGTCCATGGTCAGCGGAGCGTCGAATGCCAGCCTGCTCAGCAGCAGCAGCTTGGCCGCGGCGTCGTGGCCGTCGACGTCGGCCGTCGGGTCCGCCTCGGCGAAGCCGCGCTCCTGCGCGTCGCGAAGAGCTGCCGCGAAAGTGGCACCGTCCCGCTCCATGGCGCTGAGGATGACGTTGGTGGTGCCGTTGATGATCATCTCCAGCTCGCTGATGCGGTCGCCGCGCAGGCTGTCGCGCAGCACTCCGACGATCGGCAGCCCCGCTCCGACGGCCGCCTCGTAGCGCAGCGAGACCCCGTGCTCGCGCGCCAGCGTGGCGAGCTCGAGGCCGTGCGCAGCCAGCGCCGCCTTGTTGGCGGTGACCACCGGCTTGCCAGCGCGCAGCGCGTGCTCGATCAACTGGCTGGCGCGGTCGATGCCGCCCATCACCTCGACGACGACCGCCACGGCGTCGTCGTCGACGAGCGCGTCGGCGTCGCCGTCGACGTGGACGCCGGGCAGGGCGACATCGCGCGCGCGGCCGGGGTCGCGGACGGCCACGCGCCGCAGCACCGGCGTCGCGCCGGCGCGGTGGCCGAGCAGCTCCCACTCATCGATGAGCCGTTTCGCCACCGCGGAACCCACCGTGCCGAGCCCCACCAGCCCGATTCCTATCTGCGCTGTCATCGCGGCGGGAGTTCTATGGGTCGATGACGCGTCAGCGCCGGAGACGATCAAGGTCGCCATGCCACGCGGCGTCGACGACGTCGAGCATCGACACCTCGTCCACCGGCCGGGCGTTGTTGTGCACCAGCCGGGTCACCTCCAATGCCTGCCTCGCGATCGCAACGCAGTCGTCACGGCGCACACCGATGTCCGCCAGCGAGCGAGGGATCCCCACCGCCGCGCACAGTCGTACCACGCCCGTGATCGCGTCGTCGGCGTCCGGGCCCGCCCCGAGCGCGGCGCCGACGCTCGCCAGCGCAGTCGCGCGAACGGTGCGGTTGTATGCGAGCACGTATGGCAGGACCACACCGACGCCCAGCCCGTGTGGCGTGGCCGTCGCGGCTCCCACCGGGTACTGGATGGCGTGTGCCAGTGTCGTCCCGGCGGTGCCGAACGCGAGCCCGGCGAGGAGGCTGGCGTAGAGCATCCCCTCCCGCGCCGCCGGCTCGTCCGACGTCACCGCGCCGGCCAGGTCATGCGCGATGTGCTCGATCGCGGAGAGCGCGAACGCGTCGGAGAGGCGGTTCTTGCCGACGAAGATGTGCCCGGGGTCGGCCGCCCACTCGACCGGCCGCTCGACGGCCGTGAACGCCTCCACCGCGTGTGCCAGAGCGTCGATGCCCGCCAGAGCCGACACGCGCGCGGGGCAACCATGCGTCATCTCCGGATCACAGATGGCACCCCGTGGGATGAGGTGGGCGCTCGAGATGCCCACCTTGAGCCGCCGCGACGGGTCGCTGACCACGGCCACCGGGGTCACCTCCGAGCCGGTGCCGGCGGTGGTGGGGATCGCGATCACCGGGCGCACAGGGCCGGGGACCAGGTCCTCGCCATAGAACGTGTCCAGGGGCTCGTGGTGGGTCAGCAGCAGGCTGGTCAGCTTGGCGAGGTCGATGCTGCTGCCGCCGCCCACCCCGATGACGACGTCGGGGTCGAACGCGGCGCAGCTGTCCACCGCCTGCTCGACGGTTGCCCGGGGAAGCTCCGCCACGCCGCTGTCGAACACCTGCACTCGCAGGTCCACACTCTCCAGCGAGGCGATCAAGCGCGCGAAGCCCAGCGTCGCCACGACGCCTGCGTCGGTGCAGACCGACACCCGTCGACCGAACCGCGCAGCCATCGGGCCTGCAGCCCGGATGCTCCCGACTCCGAACAGGATGTGCGACCCCAGGCGCAGCGCGCCGAACTGCCCGCTCATGACGCTGGAACCTTCCTCAGGGTGCGCGAAGCCCGAGGTCCTGCTCGAACCGTCCGCCCTCGAGACGTTCCTTGATGGCGACGAGAAAGCCTGCGGCCGCCGCTCCGTCGATCAGCCGATGGTCGTAGGTCAGTGCCAGGTACGCCATCGAGCGGATCGCGATGCCCTCCGACCCGTCCGGCCCGTCCTGCACCACCACCGGCCGGGGCACCACAGCGCCGGTCGCGAGGATGGCAACCTGCGGCTGGTTGATGATCGGTGTGTCGAAGAGCGCGCCGCGGCTGCCGGTGTTGCTGATCGTGAACGTGCCGCCACTGAGCTCATCCGGGCTCACCGCCCCGGCGCGCGTGCGGGCGGCAAGCTCGGCGATCGCGAGACCAAGACCCACCGTCGAGAGGCGGCCGGCGTCGCGGATCACCGGCGCCATCAGCCCCGACGCTGTGTCGACGGCGATGGCGAGGTGCACCGCATCGAAGCGGGTGACCGTCCCGCGCTCCGTGTCAACGCATGCGTTGATGTCGGGGTTCGCCTGCAGGGCCTCCACGGCGGCGCGGGCGAAGAACGCCAGGAACGACAGCCTGGTTCCCGCCAGGGCCGGGGGCGCCCTCGGCGCGGCGACGGAGCGCCGCGATGCGGGTGACGTCGACCTCGACGACGCTGGTGAGCTGCGCCGAGGTCCGCAGGGACGTCACCATCCGCTCGGCGATCACCTTGCGCAGTGGAGACAGCGGCTCGGTGCGGCCACCGCCGGCCGGGGTGGTCGAGCGAGGTTCGGTGGTCGCGGTCGCCGGGCGAGTGTCCTGCGCAGCCGGTGCGGGCGAGCGCGCCGCAACGGCCGCGGCAACATCGTCGCGCGTCAGCCTGCCACCCGGACCCGAGCCGGTGACGTCGGATGCCCTGAGCCCTGCCTCAGCGAGCAGCCGCCTGACCAGCGGTGTCGGACGCCGGGCACCCGCGGCATCCTCAGCGGAGCGGACCGCGCCGGCGGAGGGCGGCGCGCGTCGGCCGACGGCACAGGCGGCTCCGTCGCCGCAGGGGTCGGCAGAGCCGTTCTCGCCGCCGTCGGTCTCCAGCCAGGCGAGCGCCGCTCCGACCGGGACGGTCTGGCCCTCGGCGACCAGGATCTCGACGAGGACCCCGCCGCGCAGCGATGGGACCTCCATGGACACCTTGTCGGTCTGGATCTCGAGCAGCGGCTCGTCCGCGCTGATGGTGTCGCCCTGCTTGCGCAGCCAGCGGGTCACCGTGCCCTCGCTGACTGTCTCGCCGAGCTGCGGCATGGTGACCTGCTCCCTCACCAGGTCACCGCGATGTACTTGCTCTCCATGAACTCGAGCAGGCCGTCGTGCCCGCCCTCGCGGCCGAGGCCGCTCTGCTTGACGCCGCCGAACGGGCGCGGCCGGGTCGGACACCAGCGCGCGGTTGAGCCCGATCATCCCGGACTCCACCGCCTCGCTGACGCGCAGGCCGCGCGCGAGGTCGCCGGTGTAGACGTACGCGACCAGCCCGTACTCGGTGTCGTTGGCGAGCGCGATCGCCTCCGCGTCGGTGTCGAAGGTCGACCACCGGCGCGACCGGGCCGAAGATCTCCTCGCGCAGGATGGACGCGCGTCGGCCGGCACGTCGACGAGCACGGTCGGCGGGTAGAAGAAGCCCGGGCCCTCCGGTACGGCGCCGCCGACCGCGACGCGCGCGCCCTCGCTTCACCGCGCCGCTCGACGAGCTCGGCCACCTTGTCGCGGCCGGCCGCGTTGATCAGCGGCCCGAGCTGGACTCCGTCGTCGAGGCCGGGCCCGACGCGCAGCGCGCCCATGGCCTCCGCCAGCCGGCGACCGAACTCTCGCGGCTATGCCGCGCTGCACCAGGAAGCGGTTGGCCGCGGTGCACGCCTCGCCGCCGTTGCGCATCTTGGCGACCATCGCGCCCGCGACCGCGGCGTCCAGGTCGGCGTCGTCGAACACGATGAACGGGGCGTTGCCGCCCAGCTCCATCGAGCAGCTGACCACGCAGTCGGCGGCCTGGCGAAGCAGGTCGCGACCCACCTCGGTCGAGCCGGTGAACGACAGCTTGCGCACGCGCGGGTCGTGCAGCATCGCCGCGACCACCGGCCCGGAGCGGCGCGAGGGCAGCACGTTGACGACGCCCGCGGGAACCCCGGCCTCACCGAGCATCTCCCCCATCGCCAGCGCGGTCAGCGGCGTGTCCGACGCCGGCTTCAGCACGACCGTGCACCCGGCGGCGAGCGCAGGCCCGATCTTGCGCGTGGCCATCGCCGCCGGGAAGTTCCACGGCGTGACCAGCACGCTGACGCCGATCGGCTGCCGCAGCACCAGGATCCGGTTGGTCCCGGACGGCGCCGTGTGCAGGTCGCCGCCGGCGCGCACCGCCTCCTCGGCGAACCAGCGGAAGAACTCGGCGGCGTAGGCGACCTCGCCGCGCGCGTCGGCCAGCGCCTTGCCGTTCTCGCGCACGATCAGCCGGGCCAGCTCCTCGGTGCGCTCGGTCATCAGCTGGAAGGTGCGGCGCAACACCTCGGCGCGCTGGCGCGGCGGTGTCGCTGCCCAGCCGGTCAGGGCGTCGTGCGCGGCGGTCACGGCGGCGAGGCCGTCAGCCTCGGACGCGTCGGCGACGGTCGGCGATCACGTCGCCGGTCGCCGGGTCGGACACCGTCGAACGTGCGCCCATCGGAGGCGTCCACCCAGGCGCCGCCGATCATCAGCTGCGTCGGCGCGTCGACGGCACTGGTGCGCGGCGTGGTGGCGGTCATGACTGCATCGCCCGCTCGATGGTGGCGACGACACGCTCGACCGACGGGATGGCCATGTCCTCGAGCGCGTCCGCGGACGGGCAGCGGGATGTGCGGCGTGGTGATGCGCAGCGGCGGTCCGTCGAGGTCGTCGAAGCATTCCTCGGCGACGATCGACACCAGCTCCGCGCCCCATCCGCAGAGCCGCGGGTTCTCCTCGACGGTGAACATCCGTCCGGTCGCCGACACCTCGCGCAGGATGGTCTGGGTGTCGAGCGGCACCAGGCTGCGCACGTCGACGACGGTGGCGTCGATGCCGCGCTCGGCGAGCACGCCGGCGGCGGCCATGCGCCCGCGGCACCATCGCGGCCAGCGCGACGATGGTGGCGTCCGATGCCCGAGCGCAGCACGCGCGGCGGAGCCGAGGCGTGTCGACGATCTCGCCGTCGGGCACCTCGCCCTTGGTGGGGTACAGGCCCTTGTGCTCGAAGAACATCACCGGGTCGGGGTCGCGAACCGCGGCGGCGAACAGCCCGATGATGTCGGTGGGGTTCGACGGGGCCACCACCTTGAGGCCGGGCACCGCCATCGCCCAGTTCTCCACCGACTGCGAGTGCTGCGCGCCGAAGCGCAGGCCGCCACCGTTGCCCGACCGGATCACGAGCGGGAAGCTCACCTGCCCGGCGGTCATGTACGAGCTCTTGGCGATCTGGTTGGCGACCAGGTCCCAGCAGACCGCGAAGAAGTCGGCGAACATGATCTCCGCGATCGGCCGCAGCCCGGTCATCGCCGCGCCCATGGCCGCGCCCAGGATCGCCTGCTCGGAGATCGGCGTGTCGCGCACTCGCTCCGGGCCGAAGCGCTCGAGCAGCCCGACCGTTGCCTTGAACACGCCGCCGGCGCCGGCGACGTCCTCGCCGAGGAACACGACGTTCGGGTCGCGCTCCATCTCCTGCGCGATGGCCCTGGCCACGGCGTCGCGGTAGGTCAGTTCCGCCATGACGAGCCTCCGTCGGACCACACGTTGCCCATCAGCATCTCCGGCCCCGGCGGGGGCGACGCCTTGGCCTCGGCGGTGGCGGTGTCCACGTCGGTGTCGGCGCTCTCCTCGACCGCGTCGAGCAGCGCCTCGCTGACGCCCCGCGCCACCAGCCGCGCGCGGTACAGCGTCGATCGGGTCGTAGGCGGCCCACGCCGCCACCTCCTCGTCGGGCCGGTACTTGCCGGGGTCCGCGCGTGAGTGACCACTGGACCGGTAGGTGCGGGCCTCGATGAGCGACGGGCCGCCGCCGTTGCGGGCGCGTTCCAGGCACTCGCGCGCGGTGAGGTACATGGCGTCAGCGTCGTTGCCGTCGACGAGGATGCGGTCGAGCCCGTACGCGCCGCGCGCGATCCGCGGCGGGATTGGCCACCGCGGTGACCTGGCCGATCGGCGTGTACTCCATGTACAGGTTGTTCTCGCAGACGAACACGACCGGCAGCTTCCACACGGCCGCCAGGTTGAGCGACTCGTGGAAGGCGCCGATGTTGGTGGTGCCGTCGCCGAAGAAGGCGACCGCAACGCGGCGCTCGCCGCGGTACTGCGCCGACCAGGCTGCACCGAGCGCGATCGTCAGGTGGGCGCCGACGATCGCGTACGAGCCCATGACGCCACGGTGCGACGTCGGTGAGGTGCATCGATCCGCCCTTGCCGGACAGCACGCCGCAGCTGCGCCCGAGCAGCTCTCCCATGACGCCGGTCATCGACGTCCCGCGCGCCAGGGTGTGGGCGTGGCCGCGGTAGGTGGCGAAGGTGTAGTCGTCCTCCTCCATCGCCTCGCCGAACCCCGCGGCGATCGCCTCCTGGCCGAGCGAGAGGTGGCTGGTGCCCTTCACGAGGTTCTGCAGGAACAGGTCGTAGGCGCGCTTCTCGAACTTGCGCATGCGCACCATCTGGCTGTACAGGGCGAGTTGCGTGGTGGATTCGACGCTTCCACCGGGACGGTGCAGCGTGGCCGGGTCGACGCCCGGCGGTCCCGCCGCGCTCGGCGATGTCGTCGGTCGATGTGGACATGTGCGTGCCCTTCTTCAAAGTCGAAGCGGTTCGGTCAGTACCTGTTGGTCACGAACAGCTCTTCGGCGGGGAACAGGGTCAGCAGCGCGCAGCCGTCGGCCGTGACCACCACCTCCTCCTCGATGCGCGCGGCGGACTGGCCGTCGCTGGCCGGGCAGTAGGTCTCCAGCGCGAACACCATCCCCTCCTGCAGCTCGATGGGATTCTCCAGCGAGTTGAGCCGCGAGATGATCGGCCGCTCGTGCAGTCCGAGCCCGAGGCCGTGGCCGAACTGCAGACCGAACGCCTCCATCTCGCTGCCGAAGCCGAAGTCGGTTGCCTTGGGCCACAGCGCGGCGATCTGGTCGGTGCTGGTGCCCGGCTTGACCATGGCGATGGCCGCGTCGATCCATTCGCGAGCCTGCTTGTAGGCGTCTCGCTGGGACTCGCTCGACCGGCCCACCGCGAAGGTGCGGTAGTAGCAGGTGCGGTAGCCGTTGAACGACTGGATGATGTCGAAGTACGCCTGGTCCCCGGGTCGGATCAGGCGGTCGGAGAAGTTGTGCGGGTGCGGGTTGCAGCGCTCGCCCGACACCGCGTTGATCGCCTCGACGTCATCGGACCCCATCTCGTACAGCCGCTTGTTGGCGAGTCCCACGATCTCGTTCTCGCGCACGCCGGGCTTGAGCGCCTCGGCGATGTCCTGGTAGACGCCGTCGACCATGGCCGCCGCGGTGGACAGCAGCATGATCTCGTCGGGCGACTTGATGAGCCGCGCGTCGAGCATCACCTGCTGGGCGTCGCGGACCTCGATGCCCGACCCGTCTGCAGCTCCAGGAACATCGGTGTCTCGGCGACGTCGACGCCGAGCGGCATGCCGGCGACCCCCGCGGCGCTCAGCTCGGACTGGATCTCGGCCACCGCACGCGCGAACAGGCCGGCGTCGGGAGCGACCGCGCCGCGCAGCCCGAGCATCCCGGCGCGGCTGTTCTCCGGACGGATCCAGGGCGCGAAGAGCTGGTGATGGCGCGCCGCCGACCCGAAGTCCCAGACGATCGGGTCACCTCCGCGGGTGAGCAGCACGTAGCGCGCGGCCTTGTCGCGAGCCCACTCGCCGATCATCGTGGCCGAGACGTAGCGCACGTTGTTGATGTCGAAGAGCAGCAGTGCACCGAGCTCCGACGATTCCAGCGCCGCACGGGCGCGGGACAGGCGGTGGTCGCGCAGGCGTGTGAAGTCGACACGCTCCTCGAAGTCGACGCTCATGCGCCCGGGGCTGCGCGGGGTCGCGCCCGGACAACGGGCTCACCGCCGGCCAGGCTCGCCCGGTCCGCCTGCTGCGAGGACGGTTCCGGCTTGGGGTTCGAGGCTCAACCGCCACCTCCTGCTGTTCGGGAAGAGATCGTGACAGCACCCGGCGAGCGGTGCAGCGCAGGCGCGCCCGGTACGGTGACGAGCAGGACCCGCCTGAGCTCCGGGGCGATCGCAAACGATTGCGAAAGGATCGGCAATGGTCGCAGCGGTTGTCAACTGGCGGCGGACCGAGTCGACTGGCAATCGATTGCGGGAGGAGGCCGAGGTGCCTATCCTTCCGCGAGTGGCACGGGTCAAGCTCGTCGACGTGGCCCGGGCTGCCGGGGTGCATCCCGGCACTGCCAGCCGGGCGCTCAACCCGGTCGACCCAGTGGCAGGTGAGCCCAGACACTGTGCACCGCGTCGCGCGCACCGCGAAGCGGTTGGGCTACGTGCCCAACGCGCATGCGCGTGGGCTGCGCACCGCGCGCTCGTACCTGGTGGGGATGATCGTCCCGGACGTCACCAACCCGCTCTTCCCTCTCATGCTCCGCGGTGTCGAGCAGGTGCTCACCGCGGCCGGCTACACCGTCGTCCTGAGCGACACCAACAACGATGCAACCGGGCAGCGCAGCCAGGTGGAGCAGCTCAGGGCGCGCGGAATCGATGGCTTCATCATCGCCACCGCCGAGTGGGAGGATGCGATGCTGGACGAGCTGGATGCGAGCGCCGTCGCCGCCGTGCTGGCCAACCGCAACACCGGGCGGGGCGGCTGGCCGTACGTCGGCGGCGATGAACGAGCCGGTGTCGCTCTCGCGGTGGCCCACCTCGCCGGGCTGGGCCACAAACGGCTCCTGCACCTGGCGGGGCCGCAGAACCTCTCGACCGGTCGTGATCGCGCCGATGCGTTCCGGGCGTCGGTGCGCGCCGCCCGCCTGCCCGCTGCGGGCACGGCGACGCGGGTGTGTCACGCCTTCACGGAGAGAGCTGGAGCCGAGGCGATGGCCGCAGTCCTGGCCGCGTCGCACGACTTCACCGCCGTGGTGGCGGGCAACGATCTCATCGCACTCGGAGCGCTCGAAGTGCTCCAGAAGGCCGGGACCTCGTGTCCGAGCGATGTCTCGGTGACGGGCTTCAACGACATGCCGTTCGTCGACCGCCTCACCCCTCCGCTGACCACGGTCCGCCTGCCCCTCGAGGAGATGGGTCGCATCGCCGCCGCGTGCTCTGCTCGATCAGCTCCGGGGTGCGCCGGTCACGCGTGACCGGCGCAGCACCCTGCTCCCGGTCGAGCTGATCGTCCGGGGGACGACGGCACGGACCGGCGCCGGATCGAGGCGCTGACGGGTCCCGGCTGGGCGGCGACGGACCGTCTGGCCTCGCGCACGCCTGTGCACCAGCATCCAACGGGGCGGTTGCGCCGCCGTGGGAGCGCTCCCCGAGCGGGGCGACAATCCATCGACGAGCACCGTCGTGCCATACCTGAGCGGTCAGGCCGCCCGGCAGAGAGCGGGTCCCGTCACTGGAGACCTGACACCCGATGAGCCTGCTGCGAACCAAGTACACCCAGCGGCGGCTTCTGGCACGCTTTCGCTGGGCGGCGCTCCTCATGCTCCTGCCGCTGCTCGCACTCGCCGCCGTATCCGGGGCCGGCCTCGTCGCCATCGGCAACGCATCAGCCGCGCTGGACAGAGCCGAACAGCTGACCGCGCGGATCACCGTCCTCAACGAACACGTGCAGGCAGTGAGCCTCGCCGCCTCCGACGTCCTCGTCGGTCGCGGCACCGCCAACCTGGTGGCGATGACCGCCGCCGAGAAGCAGGTCAACGACGACCTGGCGGCGCTGTCACAGGCGCCCGACCTTACGGCGGACCAGGTCAACGCGCTGCCCTCGGTCGACGACGCCTGGGGGGCCACCCTCGCGTACCGCGACGCGGCCCGGCACCTGGGCAGCTCGACCATGGTCGATCCCTCGGCGGCCGCCGGGCTGGAGGACTTCCTCTTCGCGGACCTGACCGCGGTGACCGATCGGCTGGCGTCGATGGAGGCGGTCGGGAGGGTCCAACCTCGCCGCGCTGCGCCAGAACCGCGACGACGGCGGTTCGAGCCTCGGCGATCGCGGTGATGATCGCGCTCGTCCTCGGCCTCGCCATCGCGGTGTGGTCGTCCAGGCGGCTGGCGCTGTCCGTGGTCCGCCCGCTGGCCGTCCTCAAGATGGCCGCCTCGCGCCTGGCCGCGGGTGACCTTCGCCACCGCGTCGGCAGCGGGGCCGGCGACGAGATCGGCGAGCTCGGCGAAGCGTTCGACACCATGGCCGGCCAGCTCGAGGAACAGCGCGACGCGGTCCGCGGCCGGGAACGGCGCCTCGCGGCCCTGGTGGAGAACGCCAGCGACGGCATCCTGGTCATCGAGACGGACGGCCGGATCGCCTTCGCCACCCCGGCGTTCGGCGAGTACGTCAGCAGCGACGGCGTGAGCCGCCAGCAGGCTGTCCGAGCTGGTCCACCCGGAGGACGCGACGCGGGTGAGCGCGGCATGGGCGCGGGCGTCCGCCGGGGCCGAGGGGTCGACGCTGGAGGTGGAGGCCCGGTTGCACCACCGCGACGGCACCTGGCGGCACACCTGGGTGAAGCTGACCAACCGCTTTGGAGACCCGGCCGTGGCCGGGATGGTGCTGAACGTCAGCGACGTCAGCGAGCGCCACGAACACGAGCAGCAGCTGACCTTCCAGGCGCTGCACGACGCGCTGACGGGCCTGGCCAACCGCGAGCTGTTCCGGCAGCGGCTCGAGCGCTCCGCCACGACCGGCGGACGGCGCAGCAACAGCGTCGTGTACCTGGACTTCGACGACTTCAAGCGGATCAACGACAGCCAGGGCCACCAGGTCGGCGACGACTTCCTGGTGGCGATGGCCGAACGGATCGTCGCGGTGGTTCGCCCTGAGGACACCGTGGCGCGCCTCGGCGGCGACGAGTACGCCATCCTCATGGAGGGAACGGACAGCCGCGCTGCCGTGGTCGCCACCAAGCGCGTCCTCACCGCCCTGCAACGGCCGCTCACCCTCGGTGGCAAGGAGATCGCTCCCCGGGCCAGCATCGGCATCGCGTCAGCCCCGGCGAGCACGGCAGAGCCTGGAGACGCTGCTTGCCGACGCCGACCTGGCGATGTACTTCGCCAAACGAGACGGAAAGGCCAACTTCAGGGTGTTCTCGCCGTCGATGCGGACCGACCTCCTCGACAGGCTGCAGCTGGGTGAGGACCTCCGCGAGGCGGTCAACTCGGGCGGCATCGAGGTGCAGTACCAGCCGATAGTCGACATGGACAGCGGGAGCATCGTGGGGGCCGAGGCGCTCGCCCGCTGGCCGCACTCCACCACGGGGGTGGGTGGGCCCCGCCATCTTCATCCCTCTCGCCGAGGAGCTCAACCTTGCCGAGCGAATCGACGCGTACGTCCTGCACCAGGCGTGCGCCCAGGGGCGGGCGTGGGCCGACGCCGGCCTGCCGGCGCTGCGCATGGCCGTCAACCTGTCCGGCAGCAACCTCGACAAACCCGGCCTTGTCGCCACCGTCGCCAGGACCCTGAAGGAGACGGGCTTTGCGGCCGACAACCTCGAGTTGGAGTTGACCGAGGGTGTGGCCATCGCCGATTCCGTGATCGCTCTGACGACCCTCGAGAGCCTGAAGGGCCTGGGGGTGCACCTCTCCATCGACGACTTCGGGACCGGGTACTCGGCGCTGTCACGCCTGCGCGCGCTGCCCTTCGACACCCTCAAGGTCGACAAGGTCTTCATCGACGAGCTGGGCACCGCGGCGCCCGGGTCCACCCTTGCCGACAGCATCCTCGACATGGCCAGGGTCCTGGGTCTCAAGGTGGTCGCCGAGGGCGTGGAGACGTCGTCCCAGGCGGACTTCCTGCGCCGGCGCGGGTGTGACTTCGCGCAGGGGTACCTGTTCAGCCGTGCCGTCGAGTCATCCGCTTTCGAGGCCCTGCTCGTCAGTGGCCAGGCGCTGCGAATCCACCGCGCTGAGCCCGCGATCGCCGGCTAGGAGAGCTGCTCGCGCAGCCAGTCGGCCATCAGCGGCCGGTACTTGTACGCGATGTTGTTGCACACGTGGTTGCCGTCCGGGAACATGACCAGCGTCGACCGTGGTGCCTCGCGCGCGATGCGCTCGGCCTGCTCGGGTGGGAAGAGCCGATCCTTCGCACCGTGGATGACCAGCAGCGGTTGCCTGACCTTGTCCAGCACGCCCTCGAGGTTGAGCGAGTACGCCTTCTGACGCGCTTCGTCCTCATCGCTCGACTTGGTGTAGAAGACATAGCCGCCGCGGGTCAGCGGATTGAGAGCGTCCCAGCAGTCGCCGAGGTTGTAGGGGCCGGCCAGGGCGACCACGGCGGCGAGCCGTTGCTCGTGTGCCGCCGCACGCGGTCCGTAGATGGCGCCCATGCTGATCCCCATGAGTCCAACCCGACCGAACTCGCTGTCGAGCCCGAGTGCCTCGAGGTGGTCGAGGACCGGGGTGATGACGGTCTCCCAGTTCGGCCTGATCGCGAAGTGGACGGAGTTCTCGGACTGACCTGGTCCATCGATGCTCAGGGTGGCCATCCCGCGGCGCAGGAACTCGTCCTCGATGGTGAACATCTCCTCCTTGGAGGAGTCGAGGCCTGGCACGATGAGCACCAGGGGAGGCGTGCCGTCGTCGCGAGGACGGCGCAGGTGCCCGGGCACGATGTGTCCCTCGAAGGGGACCTCGACGCGCTCGGCGGGTGGGTCGAGGTGCGCGAGGCTGCGCTGGTAGACGCTGACCGCCCGGTCGCGGAGGACGGCGTGCAGGTGTCGATCCTCGAACCAGAGGAACTTGCCGAGGTGGTAGCACCACGCCGCCCGCTGGTACGCCGCGGCGGCCGAGAGGGTCCGGCCTGCGTGCTCGGCCTCGAGGCCGAGGTCCTCGTGCACGGCTCCCATCGCCCGCCAGTTGGGTCCCCAGTCGGCCCAGTCGGTCGTCGCCGCCAGCACGCCGTCGAAGTCGTTCACGTCGATGCCGTTGGCGATGAAGCGCGGCCGCCAGTGCTGGCCGGCGAGCTGGACGCGGTTGGTGACCTCTCCGATCATCGTGGCCCTCCTCTGAATGAGCTGGATCGCCGGCCGCCCGCCCACCGCGCCGTCACACCGGTGCTCCCAGGAACAGCCGGCCGATCTCACCGTTGTTGAGCACCTCGCTGCCGGTGCCCTCCAGGCGGACACGGCCACCCTCGAGCACCACACCGTGACTGGCGAGGCCGAGGCCGCTTCGCGCGTTCTGCTCGACCAGCAGGATGGTGCGCCCGGCCGCGTTCATGTCACGGATCAGGTCGAACACCACCGCGTGCGTCTTGGGATCCAATCCCATCGAGGGCTCGTCGAGGATCAGCAGGCGCGGGTCGAGCATCAACGCGCGTGCGAACTCGACGATCTTCTGCTGCCCTCCGGACAGTGATGCCACGCGCTCATCACGACGCTCGCCGACCACCGGGAACGTGTCACACACCATGTCGCAGGCGGCTCTCCACCAGCGATCGATCCCGCAGCGTGTACGCGCCCATGCGGACGTTCTCCCAGACCGTCATGGTGGGGAACAGGCTGCGCTCCTGCGGGACCTGCACGATGCCGCGCTCGAGGATCTGACGAGGGCTCAGCCCGGCGGTCGACGCGCCGGCGAAGCGCACCTCCCCGAGCCGGGGTTGGAGCAGCCCGCTGACCAGGCGCAGCACGGTGGACTTGCCGGCGCCGTTCGGCCCCACGATGCAGGTGATGCCGCCCTCCTCGACGGACAGGTCGAGCTGGTGGAGCACGTCTCCGCCGCCGTAGCCGGCGGTCACGCCGCGAGAGCTCGAGAAGCGCGCTCATCAGGCGCCCAGGTACGCGTCGAGCACGGCGGCGTTGCCGCGCACCTCGGCGGGCGTGCCGCTGGCGATGACGCCGCCGCGGTGCAGGACGACCACCTCCTGGCACAGGGCCATGACGAACGGCATGTTGTGCTCGACCAGCAGGAACGCGACGCCCTGGTCGTTGAGCCGGCGGATGTGCCCGGCGATGCGCTCGAGCAGCGCGGGGTTGACGCCCCCCGCCGGTTCGTCGAGGAGCACGAGCTGGGGCTGGGCCATCATCACGGCCGCGAGCTCGAGCAGCTTGCGCTGCCCGTACGACAGCGAGCCGCCCAGCGCGTCCGCGACGTGGCTGATCTCCATGAACTCGAGCAGGTCCATCGCCCGTGGCTCTCTCGTCCTTCCATTGCCCGCGCGAGAAGAGGCCGCGGAGCCCCGCGCGACGGACCGGGACCAGCATGTTCTCGAGCGCGGTGAGCCGCGGGAAGATCCTCGCCAGCTGGAAGGTGCGCGCGATCCCGAGCGCGTAGATCCGGTCGGGCCCGAGCCCGGCGATCGACTGTCCCTTGAAGCGCACCTCGCCGGCGTCCCGCGCGATGAACCCGGTGATGAGGTTGAACACGGTGGTCTTCCCAGAGCCGTTGGGCCCGATCAGCGCCGGTGATGCTGCCCGGCTGCAGCGAGAGCGAGCAGCCGCTCACCGCGGTCACCCCGCCGAATCGCTTGGAGAGGCCCTCGACCTCGAGCAGCCTCATGGCGGCTGCACGCCCAGGCCCGGCTGCACGTCGCGCGTGCCGGATGCTCCGGATGACCCGGCGGCGGATCGACGGCGCCATCGCTGCGATGAGGTCCGCCACCGACGGCACGATGCCGCGCGGCATGAGGATGATGACCACGAGGAAGACCGCGGCGTAGAACACGAGGTACAGGCGGCTGGCGCCGAAGTTGTAGGCCAGCCACAGCTGCGCGGGCTCGAGGATCATCGCCCCCACCACTGGTCCCCACAGCGTCCCGAGGCCGCCGAGGAACACCATCAGCACCATCGACAGCCCCACCAGCGGGTCGATGACGAACTGCGGGTAGATGTAGGTCACGTAGTAGCCGTAGACCGCGCCGATCATGCCCACCAGAACGGCGCTGACCACGAAGGCGCCGAGCTTGTACGTGCGCGCCGGCACGCCGACCGCCAGGGCCTTGTCCTCGTCGTCGCGGATGGCCAGCAGGCCGAGGCCGAACTTCGAGCGGCGGATCCCCCAGGAGACGGCGAGGCCGAGCAGCGCCAGCACCAGCATCACGTAGTAGTACGGGGTGTTGAAGAAGTCGCCGCTCCACGGCGGGACGGGGAAGCTCAGGCCCGCGCCTCCACCGGTCAGCCCGACAGGTTCTCGGCGAGCAGCTGGAGCATGAACATCATGGCGATGGTCACGATCACGAACGTCGCCGCGCGTGTGCGCAGCGCGATCCAGCCGATGGCCAGCGCGAGCACCACGGTGAGCGCGCCCGCCACGGGGACGAAGAGGAACGGCGCGTAGCCGCGCCTGGATCCCGAGGTGCGCGAGGAGCAGGCCGAGAGCGTAGGCGCCGAAGCCGAAGAACGCGGCATGCCCGAGCGAGATGTACCCGGTGTACCCGCCCATGATGTTCCAGGCCGTGGCCAGGCCGACGTACATGGCGGTGAACACGGCGATGTTGGTCGTCGCCGGGATCGGCGGCGAACACCGGCACGAGCAGGGCGAGCGCGATGGCCACGACCAGTGCGCCGACCTTGAGCGCGTCCGCGATCGCAGACGCGTCATACCCGCTCGCGAACGCGGACGCCGTACAGGCCCTGCGGGCGGACCACGAGCACGACCACCAGCACCACGAAGAAGACGAACGTCGCCCACACCGGCGAGATGACCACCGCGGCGATGTCCTGGATCACCAGCATGAGCAGGGCTCCGATCACCGCGCCGCGCAGGCTGCCGAGGCCACCCGAGCACGATGATGGTGAGCAGCCGCGAGATCAGGTCGTAGTGGCTGCCTGGGTTGAAGGCGTTGGTGACACCGAAGACGACACCGCCAGCCGCCGCGGTCGACACCCCGACGCCGAAGGCGAGCGCGGCGACGCGGTCGACATCGACCCCGACCAGCTGGGCCGCGGTCCGGTTGAGCATGGTGGCGCGGATCGCCGACCCGAAGGAGGTGCGGTAGAGCATCCAGAACATGGCCGCCAGGATCGCCAGGCACAGCCCGAAGCCGAAGACGTAGACGTAGGCGATGCGAAAGCCGAACAGCGGGAAGGTGGACGGTCTCGTACCAGGCGTTGAGCTGCGACGAAGTTGTTGGTGAAGAGGTAGCCGAGCAGCCCCTCGATGCCCAGCGCGAGCGCGTACGTGACCAGCACCGACAGCGCCTCGCGGTCGTTCTTCAGGGGCCGGATGAACAGCAGCTGCAGAGCCCACGCCGAGCGCGAACATCGCCGGCATGGTGATCACCAGGCTGAGGAACGGGTCGATGTGCAGCGAGCGGATCAGGCCGAAGCTCAGGTAGGCGCCGAGGATCACGAGCGCCCCGTGGCCGACGTTGATGATCCGCATCACGCCGAAGATCAGCGTGAGGCCGGACGCCATCAGCGCGTACACGCCGCCGGTCAGGATGCCGAGGACCAGCGCTTCCAGGACGAGGGTCACGCCGGCCGTGTCCTCAGCCGGCGAAGTTGGGCTTGGGGTACACGGGTGGGGCGGCTGCCGACGACGTGCGGGTACACCGGCACGGTGGCGCCGTTCTGCCACTGCACGAGGAAGGTCGCACCGTTCGGGCTTGCCGGTGGAGTCGAACGCCATCGGCCCCTGGATGGTCTGGTACGTGCCGCTGTGCAGGGCGGTGATCAGCGCCGAGTTGGCGATGCTGCCGGCCTTGGTCGCGGCCTGGTCGACCACCTGGCCGACGCTGTATGCCTCGGCCGCGTCCTGCGAGATGTCACCCGGGGCCCCGCCGTACTTGGCGATGAACTCGCTCACGAAGGCGGCGTTGTCGGCGGTCTTGGCGCTCGACCACCAGCCGGCGGGGACCATGATGCCCGGCCGTGTTGGCCGCGCCCACCTTGTCGGAGAAGTCCTTCCCCTGGTCGGGACCGCCGGTCGCGATCAGCGCCTTGGGGTTGTAGTGCTGCTGCTGGAAGGCCTTGACGAACGCGACCGCGTCGGGCTCCTGGGTGCCGAGGATGACAACGTCGGCGTTGGCCTGGATCACCTGTTGCGCCAGCGGGTTCCAGTCGGTGGTCTCCGCGGGGTACACCTTGTACGACGCCGTGGTCACGCCCGCCGGCCTCGAGCAGCGCCTTGGCGCGGTCGACCTGCGGCTGGGTGAACGGGTCGTCCGAGGTGGCATAGGCGGCGGTCGCCGGACGCTGCCCGGCCGGAAGTCGACAGCACCCACTTCGTGAAGCTGACAAGGTTGTCTTCAACCGGGGCGGGCTGGACGAAGAACAGCGAATGGAGGCCGCGGTTGAACACGCTCGGGCCGCCGCCGGCCGGCTCGGGGAAGGCGTAGCCGAAGCGATCGGTGACCGTCGACGCCGGGATGGTCAGCAGGCTGCTGAACGGACCGAACACCAGCGCCACCTTGTCCTGGCTGATCAGGGTCTGGTAGTTGGTGACCACCTGCTGGGTGCTGCTGGCGTCGTCGACGTACTTCATGGTCACGTGGTGGCCGAGCAGGCCACCCTTGGCGTTCACGTCCTGCGCCCACAGGTCGTAGCCCTGCACGAGCGCCTTGCCGTCGCCCGAGAAGTCGCCGGTCAGCGACACCGAGACGCCGATGGTGATCGGTGTGCCCGCCTGCGGCGTCCCGCCGCCACCGCCGCCACTGCCGCACGCCGACGCGGCCAGCGCCACCGCCAGGAGGACCCCCGTCAGGGTCATGGACACAGGCTTGCGCATGTTCGTCCCCTCGCTCGCCATGAGCAGTTGTGCGCTGAACAAACGATTGCGCTACCCTAGCCCACGGTCGAAACGGATGTCAAGAGTGGAGGCAGCGATGCCGGTCACGCTGAAGGAGCTCGCGGCGCGCGCGAAGGTGCACCCCTCGACGATCTCGCGGGTGGCCAACAACGATCCCGGGCTGCGCGTGGCCACCGCGACGCGCGCCGCGCATCGAGGCCCTGCTCCGCGAGACCGGCTACCAGCCCAACGGGATCGCGCGCGGGCTGAAGCTCCGCCAGACCAACGTTCTCGCCGTGGTGATCCCGGACATCACCAACCCGTTCTTTGCGGCGCTCTTTCGCGGCGTCGAGGACGCGGCGTCGCCACGCGGCTTCAACGTGCTCCTCTGCAACACCGACGGCAGCCCCGACCGGCAGCGGTCGCACCTGCAGAGCCTCGAGGCCCGCCGCGTCGACGGCGTCATCCTGGCCAGCAGCTACCTCAAGGATCCCGCCGTGCAGCACCTGCGCAGGCAGCGGGTGCCGTACGTGCTCGTCAACCGCTTCAGCGACGAGGGTGAGGACCCGTTCGTCGGGCGCGGACGACCTGCTCGGAGGCCAGGCGGCGACCGCTCACCTCCTCGAGCTCGGGCCACCGGCGCATCGGGCATCTCGCCGGACAGGCGACCGTGAGCACCGGAGTCCTTCGCCGGCGCGGCTACAGCGCCGCCCTCGCGGCCGCCGGCGTACCGGCGGACCCGCGCCTGGTCGTCGAGGCCGGCTACACCGAGGATGGCGGCGCGCTCGCGGCCCGCCGCCTGCTGACGCTGGACGAGCCGCCGACCGCGCTGTTCGCGGTCACCGACATGGCGGCACTGGGAGCCATGTCGGCCGCGCAGCGCCTCGGGCTTGCGCATCCCGGAGGACGTCGCGATCGTCGGCTACAACGACATCCCGCTGGCCGGGCGGATCAGCCCCTCGCTCACCACCATGCACGTTCCCATCCACGAGTTCGGCTCGGTGGCCGTCGGGCTGCTCCTCGAGCAGATCGAGAACGACGAGCCGGCCCTGCGACGGGTGCGGTTCGCGCCCGACCTGGTGATCCGGGAGTTCGACCGTGCGTGGCGCGGATACCCGTTCGAAGCAGGCCGAGTCCCGGCGGCGCCGCCGGCTGAGCCCGCGTTGACACCGCGAAACTGGCGACGGTATGCTCGCGAGCAATCGTTTGTGCAATTGACTCGCGATCGACCAGCCATCGAGGGGTTCGAGATGACCGCCGGAGCGCCTGATGGCCAGACCCTCGGCTGGATCGGTGTGGGCCGGATGGGGGCGGTGCTGGCGGCGCGGCTGCTGGAGGGCGGCTGCGACCTCAGCGTGTACAACCGGACGAGCGCCAAGGCGGAGCCGCTGAGCAGACCGTGGCGCTCGTGTGGTTGACGCGGCCGGTCGACCTCGCCGACCGCGACATCGTGATCACCATGGTCGGCGGGCTCGAAGGACTTCGAGGAGGTGATGACCGGCCCGGACGGCCTGCTCGCCGACCCCGAGCCGCGCGCCGGCGCTGGTGATCGACGCCTCGACCGTCTCGATGGACGTGTCGACGGCGATTCGCGAACGTGCGGCGGCACGAGGCGTGCGCGCTGCTCGCCGCCCCGGTCAGCGGCAACCCGAAGGCGGCCCGCGCCGGCAGGCTGACGGTCGCCGTGTCCGGGCCCGCGCCCGGCGTTCGAGCGGGCCCTCCCCTACCTGCAGATGCTCGGGCGGAGCGTGTCGTACGTCGGCGAGGGCGAGGCCGCCCGGCTGGTGAAGATCTGCCACAACCTGATCCTCGGCGTGGTGGCCCAGATCCTCGCCGAGACCACCGTCCTCGCCGAGCGCGGCGGCATCGCCCGCGCCGACTACCTGGCCTTCATCAACGACAGCGTGATGGGCTCGACCTTCAGCCGCTACAAGACCCCGGCGTACGTCAACCTCAACTACACGCCGACGTTCACCAGCCACCTGCTGCGCAAGGACTTCGAGCTCGGCCTCGAGGCGGCCCGCCAGCTCGACGTCCCGCTGCCCGTCACCGCGCTGACCCACCAGATCGTGGTCAGCCTGATCGGCCAGGGCTTCGGCGACAAGGACTTCGCCGCGCTGCTCGAGCTCGTGGCGCGCGGCGCCAACTTCACGCTCGAGCCCGACGACCGCTTCGTCCCCGACGGGCTGGAGACCTCAGACGCGATCCCAGCCAAGGGATGAGGCCTCGGCGGCGCCAGGGGCGTCGAGAGGTGCTGTGAATCAGATGAGGTGTCGCTTCCAGGCCACCAGCACCGCCGCCGCGCGGTCGCGACAGCCGAGCTTGGCGAAGATCTTGCTCACGTGGGTCTTGACCGTGTTCTCGCTGACGTACAACGCGGTGGCGATCTCGCCGTTGTTGTGACCGTCGGCCATGAGGCTGAGCACCTCGAGCTCGCGGGTGGTGAGCCCGCCGGCGTCCTTGGCCGCGTCGACCATGTCGGGGTCGAGCAGCAACTCGCCCGCGGCAACCGCGCGGATCGCGCCGGCGAGCTCCTCGCGTGAGGAGTCCTTGAGAAGGTAGCCGCGGGCGCCGGCGCGCAGCGACGGGAAGATGTAGTCCTCGTTCCTGTAGGTGGTGAGGACGATGACCCGTGCCTCGGGGTCGTCAGCGCGGATGCGGCGCAGCGCCTCGATGCCGTCCAGCACGGGCATCTGCACGTCGAGGAGGGTGATGTCGGGATGCTCGCGCCGCGCCATCAGCACCGCCTCCTCGCCGTCGGCGGCGCGCGCCACCACCTCGATGTCGTCCTCGAGCTCGAGCATGGTGCACAACCCCTGGCGCACCACCGGGTGGTCGTCGGCGACGAGCACCCGGATCACGCCGACGCCGCCGTTTCCTGCTGCTCGAGCGGCACGCGGACCGAGACGGTGGTGCCACCGTGGTGCTCGCTGACGACCTCGAAAACGGCGCCGATGAGGCGGGCGCGCTCGCGCATCCCGACCAGGCCGAAGCTGTCGCCCAACGCCCCCGGCACCCCCTCGGTCCCGGCGTCGAAGCCGGAGCCGTCGTCGCTGACAACCAGCACCAACTCGCCGCCGGCGGCGCGCAGCTCCACGTCGACGTGGCTCGCGCCACTGTGCTGGCCCGCATTGGCGAGCGCCTCCTGGAGGATGCGGAACACGGCGACCTCGGACTGTGGTGACAGCGCCAGGCTGCGCGGCACGCCGTCGTTGCGGACGCTCACCGCGATGCCGCTTCGCGAGCCGAACCGCTCCGCCTCGAGAGCCACGGCGGCGGTGAGCCCGGCCGCCTCCAGGGGCGCGGGGCGCAGGTTCCACACGCTGCGCCGTGCCTCCTGCAGCGCGAGGCGGGCCTGCTCGCGCGCCGCGACCATCAGCTCGCGGGAGCGCTCGTTGTGGTTGCGGCTCTGCAGGGCCTCTGCTGCCTCGAGCTGGAGCACGATGCCGGTCAGCTGCTGCGCCAGGGTGTCGTGGATCTCGCGCGCGAGCCGGGTTCGCTCCTCCAGGACGGCGAGCTCCCGCCCCTCGGCGGCGAAACGCGCCGTGCGCAGCGCCAGGCCGACCTGGTCGGCGACGGCGCCGAGGAGGATGCGGATGCGCTTGGGAACGGGAACCGAGACCGGCACGATCGCGGCCAGCGCGCCGAGAGCGGGGCCGCCTGCGGCCACGGGGATGGCGACAAGGCGCCGGGCCCCCGAGGTGCTGACCGCCATCGACCTGTTCGCCAGGGCCGCCTCGACGCCGCCGGCGAGCGTCGCCCGCGCGTCGCCCAGCCGGGTGGGGTGGTGCGTCACCAGGGTGAGCTGCCCGTCCGCCACCGTGTACCCGGCCGCTGCGGTCACCGGCAGGATCACCCGGATGGCCTCGACCGCGCCGGTGAGCAGCTCGGACGGGTCGAGCGAACGGGTCAGGGTGGCGGCGAGCGCGTTGAGCGCCACCAGCTCCTCGTTGCGGTCGCGCAGCTCCTCAGTCCGCTGGGCCACGCGGCCCTCGAGCTCGTGGGCGGCGGCGATCAGTGCCTCACGCGAGGTGTTGATCTCCCGGCGCATTCGCTCCAGCGCCTCGCTGAGCAGGCCGACCTCGTCGTCGCCCTGGTGGGGCACCGGCTCGTCGACGTGCCCCTGGGCGAGCCGCTCGGCCGAGGCCGTCAGAGCGCGCACCGGGCCCACCAGCCGGCGCGAGAAGAGCGCCGACAGGAGGACGGCGATGATCCCCAGCACCACCGCCAGCGGCAGCACCTGCAGGATGAGGATCCGGTGCACCCCGTTGCGGATGCCGTCGCCGAGCGAGGCCACCGCGGGGGCCAGCTCGCGGTCGGGGACGACGCTGGCCAGGATCCAGCGCGGGCCGACGACGGGGGCCGTGAAGAGGTCCTTGGCGACCCCGTGCAGCGGCGTCTTGATCACCTGCGCGTGCTGGAGCAGAAGAGAGGACGTGGCCACCCCGGGGATGCGCGCCGGCGTGCCCTCGTACCCGTTGGGGAGCGAGAGGTCCGCACCGGCCACGGCCCCCGCGCTGAGCCAGCGGCCGGTGGGGCTGAGCAGCACCTGGTAGGTGTCGGGCAGCGTGGAGAGCGGCGCGGGCAGCAGCGCTGAGAGTGCCGCGCTGGGCAGCTCGGCACCGACGAAGTAGTCGTGCGAGGCCAGCCCGGTCCAGACGGTGACAGACGTGGAGGTGCCGAAGGCAGCCGTGTCGATGTCGCTCCACGCCGGCCCGGTCGGGCCCTTCGACGTCTGCCCGAGCCCGCCGCCCCCGCCGCCCGCGGGCGTCTGCTCGACCCGCGGGAACGCCGCCTGGAACTGGCGGTCGAGGAGGTGGGCCGCGTCGAGGCGCTGAGCGGTCACCAGGCCGGCGATGGTCTGCGGATCGGTGACCGGGGCCTCGGTGAGCTCGGCCGACGGGCTGTTGTACAGCCACACCGCGCTGAGCTCGGGGTGGTGCTTGAGCACCGCGTCGAGCGCGGCCGCGATCGAGGCGCGGTTGGTGCCGAGCGCATCGGAGACGTGGCCCCCCGCCGACAGCAGCTTGCTGGCGGAGCCCACCACCGTGGCGACCCCGGGCGTGGCGGCGTTGACCAGGCGGGCCCCTCCGGGCAGGGCGACGGCCGGCTGGGGGGCCGGCTTGGTGGCCCTCAGCAGCGCGTCGACGGTGCCGGCCAGCTGCCCGAGCTCCCCGCCGAGGGCGTCGAGGCGAGCCTGGAGGGTGGCGGCGCCGTCGGTGGCCGCGCTGCTCTCGCGCTGCGACGCCTCGGCCACGATGGTCTGGTGGGCCTCGTCGACGGTGGCCTGGTTGACCGCGGTGAGGTCTGCGCCCACCAAGCCCGTGAGTGCCGCCAGGGGAAGCAGCGCCACCGCCAACATGGCGACGAGAATGCGCCGGTTGAGCCGGCGCGATCGCGACCGACGACCCAGAAACTCGAACATGGGGGCGGGGGCAAAGTATACGTGCGCCCCTGCAGCAGTCCTGAATAAATCATCCCAACGGGTGATGTCCGCCGCTTTGCGCCGATGTCACAATGCGGCCCTCAGCCGCCGCTTTGGGTCGGCTTCAGGGTTGTGGCGGGATGGAGATCCCGCCAGGGAGATGTGGATGAAGTATCGCCGGATAGGTTTGGCGCTGGTCGTGCCCGCGCTGGTCGCCACCGCCTGCGGCAGTGGCGGTGGCAGCTCGAGCTCGAGTGGCGCAGCGCTGGCAGCCAACCAGCAGTTTCGGTTCCCGATCGTCGACGACATCAAGACGCTCGACCCGGGCCATGTCTCCGACGCGGTCTCGATCGCGCCCGTCCAGAACGTGTTCGGCGGCCTCTACAGGTTCGACGACACCCTGAAGGAAGTGCCCTACATCGCCAACGGCATGCCGGACATCTCCTCGGACGGCCTGACGTACACGTTCCATCTCCGTCACGACGTCAAGTTCTCCAACGGTGACCCGGTCACCTCGGCTGACGTCCTCTACAGCTGGAACCGCGCGGCGCGCCTCCAGGACAGCTACGCGATCGCCTTCCAGCCCGTGGTCGGCTACGCGCAGATCTCCGCCACTCCTCCGACCGCCACCAGCCTCTCCGGGCTGAGCGCGCCGGACCAGTACACCGTGCAGGCCAAGCTCAGCACCCCGGCCGGCTACTGGCTCACCGAGGTGGCGCTCTGGACGATGGACGTCGTCGACCAGAAGGTCATCCCCAACGACACCGACAAGACGTGGTGGACCAACCCCGCCACGGCGATCGGCACCGGGCCGTTCAAGCTGTCGGCGTACGTCCCCAAGGACCACCTGTCCTTCACCAACGTCCCCAACTGGTGGGGCGGCAGCACCGGGCACCTCACCGACGTCGAGATGACCGTTCTCGCCGACCAGGCCAGCCAGGTGACCAAGTACCAGAACGGCGGATTCGACTCGGTCGGACCGGCGGACAACTACCCGCCGCTCGACGCGGTCCGCAACTTCCAGGCCAACCCGGCCACGAAGAGCCAGTTCGTCAACATCCCCGGTGGGCGCACCACCTGGGTGGGCTTCAACTTCACCACCGGCCCGTTCGCGCCGGCTGGTGGCAACCTCCAGGACCCGATCGCCCTGGCTGGGCGCAAGGCGTTCAGTGAGGCGATCGACCGCAACCAGCTGGTCACAGTGGCCTGCGGCCCGGGCGGCATCACGTGCAAGCCGGCGACCGGTGGCGTGATCAGCAAGGGCCTCGACAGCTACCTCGGCGACGGGCAGGACCCGAACGTGAAGTTCGACCCGATCCAGGCCAAGGCCGACCTTCAGACGTGGGATCCCAACGGCACCAAGAGGGTCGGGCTGCAGTACTGGTACAACACCAGCACCAGCAACAAGGCGATCGCCGACAACCTGCAGTCGCAGTGGCAGACCAACCTCGGCGTCAACGTGGCCACCGAGCACACGGACTTCCCGACGTTCCTGACCAACCGCCAGGACAAGAAGTACATCCTCTTCCGTGACAGCTGGGGCGCCGACTACAACAACCCGCAGGACTGGTTCGACAACCTGTTCATCTGCTCCCAGGCGGCAACCGGCCTCGGCAACAACGACGGGATCTGCGACCCCCAGGTCGACAGCCTCGTCAAGAAGGCTGAGGGCGAGACCGGCAGCTCGGCCATCTCGGACTTCCAGGCGGCCAACAAGCAGCTGATCAAGGACTACGCGTACGCGGACCTCGAGTACGGGGCCAACCAGTACTTCATCAAGCCATACGTGCAGGGTGGCGGGGGCAACGCGCTCTACGACAACTCCTGGACGAGCATCAGCATCCTGGCCCACTAGACCACAGGCAGCCGAACCCCCCAAAACGGGGAATCGGCCCGGTTATCATCCGGGGAGCCCGCCACCGCGGCGGGCTCCCCTCGACCGTTTCGACCGCACTGATCCGTCAGCTTCTTTGGCGAGAGGCCTGCAATGACCAGGGGCACAGCCATCTACGCGGCGAAGCGGATCGTGCTCGTGCTGGGGACGGCTTTCATCGTTTCGTCGGCGACGTTCCTCCTGATCCACGCGCTGCCCGGCACCGCCTTCACCTGCGAGAAGAACCCCTCTGGCTGTGCCCACCAGAACGCGGTCTACGGGCTGAACGACCCGCTGTTCACCCAGTACATACGGTTCATGGGCAACCTGCTCCACGGCGACCTCGGCTTCTCCTACGTCAACCAGGGCGTGCAGGTGACACCGCTGCTCCTCGAGGAGGCCAAGAACAGCCTGATCCTCGGCTTCTTCGCGGTCATCGTCACCATCATCGGTCGGGCTGATCATCGGGATCATCGCCGCGGTGAGGCAGAACACCGTCACCGACTACGCGCTCTCCAGCTTCGTGGTCGTCGGGTACAGCGTGCCCAGCTTCGTGCTCGCCACCTTCATGCTCATCCTGGTCGGGATCGTGCTCCCGGGCTGGGGCGGCAGCATCGGGTGGGGGTCGCCCGAGCAGGTCATCATCCCGGCCATCGCGCTGGGCCTTCCGTACGCGGCGGTCGTGGCCAGGCTGGTGCGGGCCAGCATGCTCGACGTCATCCGCCAGGACTACGTGCGCACCGCCTGGGCCAAGGGGCTGCGGCCGCGGGTGGTGATCATCCGGCACGCGCTGCGCAACGCGCTCATCCCAGTGGTGACGGTGGGCGGCCCGCTGGTCACCGCCATCATCACCGGCTCCGTGGTCATCGAGACCATCTTCGGGGTGCCCGGGCTCGGCAAGGAGTTCGTCACCTCGATCACCACGCGTGACTACGGCATCGTGGTCGGCCTGTACACCTTCTACGCCGTCCTCGTCGGCCTCGCCAACCTCGCCGTCGACCTTGTCTACCCGGTGCTCGACCCGAGGATCAGGTACACATGACCACGATCACCCCCGGCCTCAACATGGGCCGCCGGTCGCCCCGCCGGGGACGCCGGCAGACCATCGACTACTCGATCGCGCCCGAGCAGGTCAGCCTCTGGCAGGACGCCTGGCGCCGCTTCAGGCGCAACAAGCTCTCCATGGCCGGCATGGTCGTGTTCGGGCTGGTGGTGGTGATGGCCATCGTCAGCATCTTCTGGACGCCGTACAGCATCTACGCGCAGGGGCTTGGCGACGTCACCGACCCGCTCAGCCTCAAGCACCCGTTCGGGCTGGACTCCTCTGGGCGTGACGTGCTGAGCTTCCTCATGAAGGGCTCGCAGGTGGTCATCGAGGTGGGCGTGCTCACCGCCGTCGTCGCCTCCGTGGTGGGAATCGTCGCCGGGCTGCTGGCGGGCTTCTTCCGCGGCTGGGTGGACACGGTGATCAGCGGCATCACGTACATCGGCTACGGCATCCCCAACCTGCTGATCGCCTTCCTCATCCTCTTCCTCACCAACCAGCCGAGCATCATCAACGTCATCGTCGCGCTGAGCGTGACCAGCTGGATGGACATGGCCCGTCTGGTGCGCGGCCAGACGCTGGCGCTGCGCGAGCGCGAGTTCGTCGAGGCGGCCCGGGCCACGGGCACCAAGGACCACAAGATCCTCCAGCGGCACATCCTGCCCAACGCGCTCGGGCCGATCATCGTGCAGGCGACGTTCCTGATCCCGCAGGCGATCCTCTTCGAGGCGTTCCTGAGCTTCCTGGGCTTCGGGCTGCCGTCACCCGACCCGTCGTGGGGCGCGATGGTCTCGGACGGCCTCAACGACCGCTTCCTCGCCTACCACACCATGATCGTGCCGTCGCTGGCGCTGCTGATCACGCTGATGGCGGTGAACTTCATCGGTGACGGACTGCGCGACGCGCTCGACCCGAGGCAGAGGAAGTAGTGGCGGCTCTCCTCGAGGTCAAGGGTCTCAAGACCCAGTTCTTCGTCCGCGGCGGCGTGGTCCGTGCGGTCGACGGCATCGACTTCCGCGTCAACCGCGGCGAGACGGTGGGCATCGTCGGCAAGTCCGGGTCGGGCAAGTCGATGACCGCGCTCTCGATCCTGCGCCTCGTCCCCGAGCCGGGCAAGATCGTCGAGGGCAGCATCAACTTCGACGGTCGCGACGTGCTCGGCGTTCGACGACGACGAGCTGCGCAAGTTCCGCGGCAACGACGTGGCGATGATCTTCCAGGACCCGATGTCCTCGCTGAACCCGGTGCTCAAGGCCGGCTTCCAGATCGAGGAGGCGATGAAGGCGCACGACCGCTTCACCAACGGAGCAGGCCAAGGCGCGCGTGCCGCTACTGCTGCGGCGGGTGCGCATCCCTGACGCCGAGCGCCGTGCCGGCGAGTTCCCGCACCAGTTCTCCGGGCGGCATGCGCCAGCGCATCATGATCGCCATGGGGCTCTCCAACGAGCCCGGCCTGCTCATCGCCGACGAGCCCACCACGGCGCTGGACGTCACCGTGCAGGCGCAGATCCTCGAGCAGCTCCGCGACCTCAACCGCGAGCTGGGCACCGCGATCGTGCTGATCACCCACAACATGGCCGTGGTGGCCAGCATCTGCACCTGGGTGGTGGTGATGTACGCGGGCCGGGTGGTGGAGCAGGGCCCCACCGAGGAGATCTTCCGCTCCCCGCAGCACCCCTACACGTGGTCGCTGCTGCGCAGCATCCCGCGCATCGACGAGAAGCTCGGCGGCAAGCTGCTCACCATCAGCGGGCCTGCCGCCGGACCTCACCAACCTGCCGCCCGGCTGCAAGTTCCACCCGCGCTGCCGGTTCACCGTCGACCGCTGCTTCACCGAGGAGCCCGACCTCGTTCACCGTCGGCCCCCAGCACGAGTCGCGCTGCTGGGTGCAGATGAAGAACGTGCCCGACCCCGACTCCGACCTGCGCGAGGCGCCGCTCGTGCCCGAGGGTGAGAAGGTCGATGCCGCCGTCTGAGGCAGTCGCGCCGGCGCCGGCGTGGACCGCGGAGGCCGACGCGCTCGTCTCGCTGCGCGACGTCTACAAGACGTTCCCCAGCGGGCGCCAGACGGTGCGCGCCGTCGACGGGGTCACCCTCGACATCATCCAGGGCGAGACGCTCGGCCTGGTCGGCGAGTCCGGCTGCGGCAAGTCCACCCTCGGCCGGGTGGTGACCCAGCTGCAGCCGGCCACCGCGGGCAGCATCTTCTTCGAGGGCAAGGACCTGGCGGCGCTCCACGGCGAGGAGCTGCGCCAGATGCGCCGGCGCGTGCAGATGATCTTCCAGGACCCGTACGGCTCGCTCAACCCGCGCATGACCGTCGGCAACATCATCGGCGAGCCGCTGCGCCAACTTCGGGCTCGCCAAGGGCAAGGAGCGCGACGAGCAGGTGCAGGAGGTGATGCGCATCTGCGGGCTCAACCCCAACTTCAACAACCGCTACCCGCACGAGTTCAGCGGCGGCCAGCGCCAGCGCATCGGCATCGCGCGCTCGCTGATCCTGCGGCCCAGCTTCATCGTCGCTGACGAGCCGATCTCGGCCCTCGACGTGTCGATCCAGGCGCAGATCATCAACCTGCTCGAGCAGCTCCAGGACGACTTCAACCTCACCTACCTGTTCATCGCCCACGACCTCTCGGTGGTGCGCCACCTCAGCGACCGCGTCGCGGTGATGTACCTCGGCGTCATCGTCGAGGTGGCCGACAGCCTCGAGCTGTACGACAACCCGCTGCACCCGTACACCACCGCGCTGCTGCAGTCGATCCCGGTCCCCGACCCGGTGGTGGAGCGCGACCGCAAGCCGATCATCCTCAAGGGCGAGATCCCCTCGCCGATCAACCCGCCCAGCGCCTGCCGCTTCCACACCCGCTGCCCGATCGCGCAGCCGATCTGCTCGGAGGTGCGGCCCGACCTCGTCGACCACGGCAACGGACACCTCGCCGCCTGCCACTTCGCCGGCAAGCTGCAGGGATCGCTGGCCGAGAAGGTCGCCGAGGAGAGCACCGAGCAGCTGCGCACCGCGATCGCCGGCGAGCTCGACGCCACCGACAGCAACGGGGCGGAGCCCGTCACCGCGTAGCGGGTGTCGAGGCACCTGGCCGCGTGGCGGCGCTCGCCGCCGCCATCGTGAGGGCCGCGCGTGCGTGACATCGCCGAGCGCGTGCTCGACGCCGCCGACGCGGCCGGGCGCCGCCTACGCCGACTGCCGCGTGGTGGAGCGCAGCACGCAGACGGTCACCGTCAAGAACGGGCGGGTCAACAACGTCACCCAGTTCGAGGACGCCGGCGTCGGCGTGCGCGTGCTCGTCGACGGCGCCTGGGGGTTCTGCGGCACGCAGCGCACCGACGCCGACGGGCCTCGAGGGAGCGGCGCGCCTGGCGGTGCGGATCGCGCGCGCGTCGGCGCGCACCGCGGTGGCGCGGGTGCGGCTGGCGCCCTCGCCGGCGGTCACGGCGAGCTACGCGACGCCGGTGGACATCGACCCGTTCGCGTGTCCGCTCGACCGCAAGATCGAGCTGCTGCTCGCCGCCGACGCGGCCATGGACGTGCCCGGCGTCACCACCCGCCAGGGCTCGCTCGCCGCGCTTCGCCACCACCAGCTCTTCGCCAGCAGTGAGGGCTCGCGCATCACCCAGACCATCGTGGAGACCGGGGGCGGGCTCGACGCCACCGCCACCGGCGATGGCGAGGTGCAGTCGCGCAGCTTCCCCAACAGCTTCGGCCGCCAGCAGCTCACCGCCGGCTGGGAGGCGGTGGAGGCGATGGACCTCGTCGGCAACGCGCGCGCGCCTCGCCGAGGAGGCGGTGGCGCTGCTCAGCGCCGAGCTCTGCCCAGCCGGCACGATGACGCTCATCCTCGACGCCACCCAGGCCGCGCTGCAGGTGCACGAGTCGTGTGGCCATCCCACCGAGCTCGACCGCGTGCTCGGCTACGAGGCGGCGTTCGCGGGGACGTCGTTCCTCATGCCCGACATGCTCGGCAGCTTCCGCTACGGCAGCGAGGCGGTGACCATCACCGCCGACGCCACCAGCCCCGGCGGCCTCGGCACCTTCGGCTATGACGACGAGGGCGTGCCCGCGCAGCGCACCGTGCTCATCGACCAGGGCCTGTTCACCGGCTACCTCAGCTCGCGCGAGACCGCCTCGCAGCTCGACATGCCCAGCGGCGGCACCGTGCGTGCCGAGAGCTGGAACCGCCTGCCGCTGATCCGCATGACCAACATCAACCTCGAGCCGGGCACGTCCAGCCTCGAGGAGATGATCGCCACCACCGAGGCGGGCGTCTACCTCGAGACCAACCGCTCGTGGAGCATCGACGACCGCCGCCTCAACTTCCAGTTCGGCACCCAGGCGGGCTGGGAGATCCGCGACGGCAAGCGCGTGCGGCTGGTGCGCAACCCGCTGTACAGCGGCAGCACGCCACAGTTCTGGAACTCGTGCGACGCCGTCGCCGGGCCGTCGGAGTGGCGCATGTACGGCGTGGTCAACTGCGGCAAGGGCGAGCCCGGCCAGGTGATGCACGTCGGCCACGGTGCCGCGCCGTGCCGCTTCCGCAACGTCGCGGTGCGCCCGGCGTGAGCAGCGAGCTGCGCGACCGCGAGGAGCTCCTCGACATCGCCGACGGAGTCCTGGCGCGCGTGCCCGCGGGCAGCGAGGCCGAGGTGATCGTCACCGAGACGGCGACGGCGCTCACACGCTACGCCAACGGTGGCATCCACCAGAACGTCGCCGACCGTACTCTGCGCGTGCGCCTGCGCCTGGTGCGCGACGGGCGCTCCGGCGTGGCCCAGACGCAGGTGGCCGGCGACGACGCCGCGCCCGCGCTGGTGCGAGGCCGCCGAGACGATCCGCGCGCACTCACCGCACGGAGACCCCGTGCATCCCATACTCTCCAGACGGCGGGGAGGACACCGAGCAGCGGCTACAGCGACGCCACCGAGGCGCTGTCGCCCGAGGAGCGCGCCGACACCGTGGGAGTGGTCTGCGCCGCTGCCGCTGGGCTGCGCCAGAAGGCGTACGGGAGCTGCGAGAACACCGTCACCGCCGTGGCCATGGCGAGCACCACCGGCCTGCGCCGCGCGGCGCGGCAGAGCGTCGCGGAGCTGATCGCGGTGTGCCGCGGCGACGAGGGCAGCGGCGTACGCGTCACGCTACGGCGCCGACGTCGCCGCGCTCGACGCAGACGGTCTCGCCGCCGAGGTGACCGAGCGCTGCGCGCGCAACCAGGGCGCGCAACCGGTCGACCCCGGCGTCTACGAGGTGATGCTGTCGCCGTACGCCACCGCCGAGCTGCTCGTCTACCTCGGCCTGGTCGGGCTCGGGGGCCTCTCCGTCCTCGAGCAGCGCAGCTTCATGCGGTTCGGCGAGCGGCTGATGAGCGAGTCGGTCACCATCACCGACGACGTGCGCCGCCCCGAGGTGGCGCCGCTGCCCTTCGACGGCGAGGGCGCGACAACGCGCCCGGTCACCATCATCGACCGCGGCGTGTGCGAGGCAGTGGTGCACGATTCCGTCACCGCCGCGCGCGCCCACACGTCGACCACGGGGCACTCGTTCGAGCAGCCCAACAGCGAGGGCGCCCTGCCGCACTACCTCTGCCTGGCGCCGGCGACGGCGACCAGGAGTCGATGATCGCGCGCGTGCAAGCGCGGCCTGCTGGTCACGCGCTTCTGGTACGTGCGCCCCGTCCATCCGCTGAAGACCACCATCACCGGCATGACCCGTGACGGCACCTTCCTCATCGAGGACGGGCGCATCGTTCGGCCGGTGCGCGACCTGCGCTTCACGCAGAGCATCGTCGACGCGCTCGACGACGTGCGCTCGATCGGCCGCGAGCGGATCGCGTCGCGCGGCTACTTCGGTGCCAGCCTGGCTCCGTGGCTGCACCTCGGCGGTTTCACCTTCAGCTCATGACGGCGGGGCCGCCGGCCCCTGCTGGACGGCAGCGGCTGGTCGTCGCCGCGCGCGCTCATGGTGGCGCGCAACCTCAGCGGTCTGGACACAGCGCCGCTGCCCGCGTACGTCGACGAGACCTCGATCGGATACAACGCGTGGGCGATCAGCAGCCACGCGGTCGACGAGCACGGCGCCCACCTGCCGCTCTATTTCACCGCGTTTGGCGAGTACAAGAACCCCGTCTACATCTACGTGCTCAGCGCGCTGCTGCGGCGTGCTTCCGCTGACAGTGACCACCGAGCGGCTGCCGGCGGCCGTCTTCGGGCTGCTCGCCTGTCTGTTCATCACCCTGATCGCGTGGCGACGCAGCGGGTCCGCTCCCGGTGACCCTGCTGGTGCTGCTGCTGGTCGGGCTTCACGCCGTGGCTCACCGTGGAGAGCCGCGTGGGCTTCGAGGTGATCTCGATGGTCGCGGCGGTGTCCGCGGCGCTGTGGTGCCTGTCGATCGCCCAGGACGGTGGCCGGGTGCGCTGGTACGTCGCCGCCGGCTGCCTGTTGGGGATCGCGGTGTTCGCGTACAGCACCGGGCGCGTGGCGGTGGCGCTGCTCGTGGTGGCGCTGGCAGTGGCCGAGTGTTGGGGCACCCGTCGATGGCTGCGCGGCTGGCTGCTCGCGCTGGTCCCGGTGGCGGCCGCGTACGCGGTGCTGCGGCGCGTGGAACCTGGCCCATCCGGGCGCGCTCATCGCCCGCTTCAACGTCATCAGCATCGCCGCCGATCACCCGCCGGCGGCAACTGTGGTGGGCAGGTTCGTTGGCAACTACTTCACGTATTTCGGGCCGGACTTCCTCTTCGTCGAGGGCGACCACCGCGCCCGCCACGCCACCCAGTTCGGCGGCATGCTGTTGTGGGTCACCCTGCCGCTCGTCCTCGCCGGGCTCGTCGCGGTGTGGCGCAAGCGCGCGCAGCCGTTCATCCGCTTCGTGTTCCTCGGCACGCTGGTGGCGCCGGTCGGCGCCGCGCTCACCGAGGAGAGCGTGCCGCACGCGCTGCGCGCGTCGATGATGGTGCCGTTCCTCCTGGTGCTCGCTGTCGAGGGACTGATCCTGCTGCGCGAGATGGCGCCTCGCTGGCGCATCGGCCGCGCGGCGTCATCGCCGCGGCGCTCATCGTGCAGGGCGCGCTCTTCACCGTCGACATGTACGCGACGTGGCCGGCGCGATCCGCGCTCGACTTCGACGCCGGTGAGATCGACGCCATCACCCGGGCGTCGGCGATGTCCGGCGGCGCCCAGCTGCTGCTCTCCACCTCGCTCGACCAGCCATACATCCAGGCGGCGTTCGCGCTGCAACCGCCGCCGCCGCAGAGTTTCGTCGACGACTCCGCGACGCCCTGCTCGCGCGAGATGCACATGGCGATCGTCGACCCCAGCGCACCGCCGGCGCGCAGCCGGGCGCGATCGCGGTCCTCAGCAGCACCGACCCCGTGCCGGCCGGGGCGCAGCGGCTCTTCGGCGAGGTCACCCCGCCGCGCCGCTGGCGATCGGGTCGGCGCCGAGCAGGTACGAGACGATCGTCGTGTACCGGCTGCGCTGAGGCGTCGCGGCCCGCAGGACGCGGATAGCGAGCTCCCTTGTAAAGTGCGCCTCCATGCGCGAGGTGGTGATCGTCGAGGCGGTCCGCACGCCGCTCGGCCGGGGCAACCAGAAGAACGGCGACCTGCGCGACGTCCACCCCCTCAAGCTCGCCGCGCACGTGCTGCGCGAGGTGGTGGGCCGTCCCGGGGTCGACCCAGCCCTCGTCGAGGACGTCGTCATGGGCTGCGTCAGCCAGGTGGGCGAGCAGTCCATCAACGTGGCCCGCCAGGCCGTGCTGCTCGCCGGCTTCCCCGTCGAGGTCCCGGCGACCACCGTGGACCGGCAGTGCGGGTCGTCGCAGCAGGCCGTGCATTTCGCTGCCAACCTCATCCAGTCGGGCGTCTGCGACGTCACCATCGCCGCCGGGGTGGAGAGCATGAGCCGCGTGCCCATGGGGAGCACGCGTGCTGCAGGGCCCGGGGTCGCCGTACCCACCCGAGCTGCTCGAACACTATGACCTCGTCAACCAGGGGCTGGCAGCGGAGATGATCGCCGAGCAGTGGGGCATCACCCGTGCCGAGGCCGACGCCTTCGCCA
>CAVVVH010000005.1:0-106888 GCA_963751755.1 Candidatus Dormiibacterota bacterium
CGATCCCGCCGTCTCGGCGGCGGCGCGCAGGCGCTCCAACGTGGTGGTCATCGTCTGCCGGTTGCGCTCGGTGCGATCCTCGACGCCGGTCGCGATCCGTCCCAGCACCTTGATGAGCCGGCCGCGGCGGTCCTGTGTGGACTCGGCCACGCGGCAGCGGCCGTCGCCGGCGGGCTCGAACCGGTACGTCCAGCGCGACACGGGGAGGTTGAGGACGGAGCGCACCTCGAAGGTGAACTCTCGGCCCCGCTCGGCGACGGTCACCTTGCCGTGTGTCGACCAGCTGTGCCGGCCGTTGCGGTTGTGGCCGGTGAACGTCGCGCCCACCGCCGGGCCGGCCCGACTCCCCGTCCATTCGACCCGCTCGCACTCCGGGCTCCACCGCCCCATGCCCGGCAGGTCCGCGACGAGGTCGTAGACCTGCTCCGCCGGCGCGGCGATCTCCGTCCTCACGGTGACGTCGTCAGCCATCAGATCCCTCCCAGCGGCGCTGCGGCGGGCGTCGGGCCCGCGAGCAACAGGCGCGGTCAGACGGTGATCGCGTTGACGATCTCGGCGCGCAGCCCCGGGTACTTGGCGAGGAAGTCACGGCGCTCCGCGCGCAGCCGGTCGACGATGGTCTGGTACTCCTCGAGGCGCCCGGTCCGCTCGTACAGGCGGCGCGGCTGGAGGATCTCCAGGTCGTCGATGCCGGGCAGCGCGCTGGCCACCTCGTAGCCGAAGTCAGGGTCCGTGGTCCACTCGATGGTGCCCTCGGCGATCGCCTTGACCACAGCGCTCGAGTAGGGGATCGAGACCTTCTTGCTGTTCTCGTTGCCCGGCGGGCCGCCGACACGGCCGGTGTTGAGCAGGAAGACCTCGAAGCCACAGCTGTCGAGCAGCTCGAGGAACCTGTTGCCCTGCTGCTCGTGGCGCAGCGGGAAGAAGGGGTTGGTGCCGGGGACGCGGAGGAACTTGCCCGCCTCCTCCTTGCCACCGGCGGACGTCCCCTGGGTCTCGCCGAGCATGAAGTACGCCGCAGCCTGCTCGCGGTTCAGCCGCGCCACGGCGGGGATGATGTTCTCGTTGCGGTTGAGGATGAGCAGCTGGTTGACCCGGGTCACCTCGCGCGCGTCGCGGTGCCAGCCGAGCGCGTCCATGCGGAAGACCGCGCGGCCGTTCTGGGTGTACCCGGTGTCGAAGAAGTCGACCTTGCCGTCGGGGTTCATCGAGACGTTCTCGAGGTACGCCTCCGGCTTGCACACCGCTCCGTGGATGGTGGGCTCGTCCTTGGCGTCGAGTGCGAACGTCTTCGCAAAGCAGCCGTTCTCGGTGGCGACGATGCGGCCCCCCGGGTAGAGCGCCACGAAATCGTCCTGGACGGGCTTGGACTCGTTCTGGCGGGTGAACGTGGTCGTGGTCTTGCCTGTGCCCGACAGGCCGACGATCAGCATCGACTGCTCGCCCCGCGGGGTTGGGATCACCTTGCAGCCGGCGTGGAGCGCGAGCCCACCCTCGTCGTAGGTGAGCTTGTTCCACATGCGCAGGCCGCCCTTCTTCGACTCGCCGAAGTAGTCGCTGTTGAGCACGCGGGTCACGCCTGCGTCGAGGTCGACGGCGATCACCCGGTTCTCGGGGTAGCCCGGGGCCTCCAGCGATGGTGTGTAGATGATGGTGAGCTGCGGGTCCCAGTCCTCGCCGCCCTGGTCCTCGTTGTCGAAGTACAGCCAGCGCTGCATGCCCGGCGATGTTGGCGAAGGCCGACTCGATGTAGAGGCGGGCACGGACGCGGCGCTCGGGGTCGTTGCCGATGTACCCGTCGACCACCAGCATGTCGCGGTCGCGGATGTGCGCGTCTTGCGCCTCGGCGATGTTGCGACCGACCTCACGGGAGAGGGTCTGGTCGGTGTGCTCCTCGGGGCGGTCGGTGATGACATAGGTGCTGCCCTTGCTCCGGGAGACCACCTTGGTCTGGACGTTGTAGTTGTCGAACTCGGTGAGGCGCGCATTGGGCATCTTGGAGGTCAGCTCGCGGAGCTCCTCAGGGCTTGGGTTCCAGCGGATCGACCTTGCCGGCGGCAGAGCGACACGCTGGGCTTTCACAACGTCCGTCATGACTCCTCCACGTCCCTGACCTCGCAACCCTTCCAGGCGCGGCGGGCAACAATGTCGGTCAGTTGTTAACGACCAACGAGCATATCAGAGCGGTTCTCACCCAACGTCGACGTCGCACTCCCATGATCGAGGGCGCGCCGGTTGCCGCGGGATGTACGCTGCCTGCATGGCCCAAACGGCAACCTCTGCCTCGCCCGACGCCGTCACCCGCCGCGAGACCTCCTGGATCTGGTTCAACGGCAAGGTCTGCCAGTACCACGAGGCCAGGATCGGGCTGCTCACACACGGCCTCAACTACGGCACCGGCGTCTTCGAGGGCATCCGTGCCTACTGGAACGCCGAGCGCGAGCAGCTGTACACGCTGCGCATGCCCGAGCACTTCGAGCGCATGCGGTCCAACGCCCGGGTCCTGCAGATGGAGGTCCCGCTCGGTGCCGATGAGCTCTGCACCATCACCAACGACCTCCTCCGCCGCAACCGCTATCGCGAAGACGTCTACATCAGGCCGCTGATCTTCAAGTCGGCCGAGATCATCGGCGTCAAGCTGCACGACGTCCCCGAGAGCTTCGCAATCTGCACCGCCCCGATGGGCAACTACGTGGGCACTGACGGGATTCGCTGCATGGTGAGCTCCTGGCGTCGCATCGACGACACCATGGCCCCGGCCCGTTCGAAGTGCACCGGCCTCTACGTCAACAGCGCGCTGGCGAAGTCGGAGGCGCTGCAGAGCGGCTTCGACGAGGCCATCCTGCTCAGCATGGACGGCCACGTCTCGGAAGGGAGCGCTGAGAACATCTTCATCGTCCGCCAGGGCAACCTGTACACACCGCCGCCGAGCGACAACATCCTCGAAGGAATCACGCGCCAGGGCCTGATGCACGTCGCTCGCGAGGAGCTCGGCCTCGAGGTGGTCGAGCGATCGATCGACCGCAGCGAGCTGTACTCCGCCGACGAGGTCTTCATGTGTGGCACCGGCGCCCAGGTGGCCCCGGTCATCGAGGTCGACAGGCGGCGCATCGGCGACGGCGAGCCGGGCCCGCTCACCATGCGCATCCAGGATCTGTACAACGGCATCGTCTCCGGTCGCAACGACAAGTACGCGGAGTGGCTCAGCCCCGTGTATGGCCAGCCTTAGCGGGCCGTCAGCGTCACCGCCTGCGCGCCCGCCGCGCGCAACAACGAGCGGACCCTCCGCTCCGGCTCCTCGCCGAGCTCGTCGAGCGCGATCGCCGCGCTGAACAGCTCCCTGCCGCCGGCCACGCTGCCGCACACCGCGACGCACGGGATGCCCGTCCGCCCGGCGCGGAGCGCGACCTCGGCGGGGGCCTTGCCCGCCGCGGTCTGGCTGTCGAGGCGGCCCTCGCCGGTGAGCACCAGGCTGGCCCCCTCGAGCGCCGCGTCGAGGCCGACCTGGTCGCACACCAGGGCGGCACCCGGCCGGAGCTGAGCGCCGAGCGCCGCGAGCGCGAAGGCCGCCCCGCCGGCCGCACCGGCGCCGGGCTCCTCGGCGAGCCCGGGCAGTCGCACCGCTCGCTCCACGAGGGCTGCGAGGTGGCGCAGACCGGCCTCGAGTGTCTCCACCTGCCGCCTGTCAGCCCCCTTCTGAGCCGCGTAGACGTGCGCCGCCCCTTCGTCACCGAGCAACGGGCTGCGAACGTCGACCGCCACCTCGACCGTGGTGCTCCGCAGCCGCGGGTCGACGCCGTCGAGGTCGACCTCGGCCAGTCCGGCCAGCGCCCCGCCGCCGCGACCGATCGGCCGGCCGCGGCGGTCGAGCAGCCGGGCGCCGAGGGCCACCAGGATCCCTGCCCCACCGTCGGTCGAGGCGCTCCCGCCGACCCCGACGAGCACCCGGTGAGCCCCGCCGTCGAGAGCTGCGACGACCAGCTCGCCCACCCCGGCGCTGGTGGCGCCCATGGGGTCACGCCGGCGGCCGAGCAGGCGTAGCCCGGCGGCCTCCGCCATCTCGACCACGGCGACCTCGGACCCGAGCCAGCCCAGCCGCGCCCGCCGCCGGCGCCCCGTCGGGCCGGCGACCTGGACCGTCTCCACGCGGCCGCCGGGCGACGCTGCGAGCAGCACGTCGAGGGTCCCGTCGCCGCCGTCGGCGACGGCCAGCGGGCGGCCCAGGCAGCCGGCGTCGCGAGCGCCGCGAGCCAGCGCCAGCGCGGCAGCCGTGGCGGAGAGGGTGCCCTTGAACGCGTTCGGCGCGCATACCACGAGCGGCAGCTGTGCGCCGCCGCCCCCCGGCACGGCCTAGACCGGCACCACCGCCTGCTGTGCCCTGACGCCCACGGTGGTCGTCTGGTACGCGGTGCGGCAGACCGCGCACGTCTCGAGGTGCTCGATCGCCTCGCGCTGGTCGGAGGCGCTGAGCTTCCCCCGGCTCATCATGAACGCAAGCTCCGCGCAGTTGGTGCGCTCCTCCGGCGGGCTCTCCAGCCGCAGGTACTCCTCCTTGAACCGCTTGCGAGCGCGATGGAGGAGGGTCTCGACAGCGGCGTCGGTGATGCCCATCACGCGGGCGATCGATGCGTACGAAAGGCCCTGCAGCTCGCGCAGGGTCAGCACCATCCGCTGGCGCTCGGGAAGCTTCTTGGCCACCTCCCACACCAGCTGGCGGAGGCTGCTCATCTCCAGCGCATCCTCCGGGTGTCCGCTGCGGTCACGGTCGGCGATCTTCAGCATCGCCTCCTCGGGGTCGCCGCTGCCCTGGTCGAGGTGCGCGGCGCGGCGGTTGCGCCGGCGCAGCTCGTCCTGGCAGATGTTGACGGCGATGCGGTGCACCCAGGCGCCGAAGTTGAATCCCTGGTCGACGCGCGCGAGGGCGCGGATCACGTTGTAGAAGGTTTCCTGCACGAGGTCCTCGGCGAGCGTCTCATCCCCGACGTAGCGCAGACAGACCGCGCGGACGCGGGCGTGGTACCGCTGGAACAGGACGTCGAAGGCCCCAACGTCCCCCGCCAGGTACGCCGTGATCAGAGCCAGGTCGTCGGAAGCAGGAACAGCGCCTCGAGTTCGGGTCCGTGACCGTCCCCCTCCATGACGGGGACGTTTGCCCCGATCGAAGCAAGTATATCACCGGTCCCAGCGCGTCTCTGGACGCCTTTTGGGGCGCTGCCGGGACCACTGCAAGGTTTGGCGGCGGCTGATCGTCATAGCAGTTGACAGGGCGGCCGACCGTCCCGGGACGGCGACGGAAGGGAGACGGAAGTGGCGACTGGGCGGCCGGAGGCGGGCGAGGGCGGACGGCGCGTGCTGGTTCGCTTCGCCGACGACGAGGTTGCCGAAGGGCACACCTCCGACCTCGACCTCGAGCACACCGAGTTCGAGGTGAGCTTCGCCGGCCCGCAGGACAACACCCAGTCGGCAATCGTGCCCTTCGCGTCGGTGAAGCGCGTGCTCATCCATGAGGATGAGGTCCGTGAGCCGGTCCCGGACGACGTGCTGCGCAAGGTGGCGCTGCACTTCTGGGACGGCGAGGTGGTGAAGGGCCTCCTCCGCAACCTCCCCGAGCGGCACCGCAACGGGATGACCGTCGAGCTGCTCACACCCGAAGCCAACCGCGCAGAGGTGTACGCGCTGCCCTACCACGCGCTCAAGGCGGTGTTCTTCCTGCGCACCTGGGACACCCGGCCGCCGCACGTCGAGCACACCGGCACGCGGGCGCGCCGGGCCCGGACCCGCCAGGAGGCGCCGTTGGTCGAACTGCTCAGTGAGATCCGCGGGCTGCGTGGTCTTCGCCGTCGCGGCCAGATCAGCGCGGTGGAGTACGAGCGCCGGCGCGGCCAGGTGCTCGAGAGGATCTGACCCCGCCGTCAGCGCGGCGGAGATTGCGCGGCCGGCGCCGCCGCCGCCTCATCGTCGTGCAGGGTCACGCGCATCCGCAGCAGCAGCGAGCCGTACGACTTGCCGAGCGGGTCGCTGCGGAGCGACCGTGCGGCCCCGCCGTCCAGCGCCGCATGGAGGACAAAGTTCAGCGCGCGCAGGTTGGGCACCTCGAATCTCTCCACCTCGCCGCGCACGAAGCGGCCGAAATGCGCCCGCACCCGCTCCGCCGTCACCTCGCGCGCCAGGGCGGTGTACAGCGCGTCGTCGGGAGCGAAGAGAGCGATGTTGGCGAGGTCTCCCTTGTCACCGCTGCGCGCTCGCGCGATGTCGGCGAGCTGAACCTCGACGCTCACAGCGCCGCCTCGTCGAGCGCCACCTCGACACCCCGCTCGATGTGGTCTCGGGGAACCAGCGTCGGCCACACCCCGAGCAGCGCGCGGGCCGGCTGTGGCGTGATGCCGCCGCCGATGAAGGGCGGCCCGTTGAGCGCCAGGGGCGTGACCAGGCGCGGGAACCTCTTTGCCTGCGCCTCGGTCGCGAACCGCCCGGCGATGCGCAGCATCACCTCGTTGGCGGCGCCGGCAACGCTGCTGTCGGCGGCGTCACCGTGCAGGGAGTCGATGCCGACGTACTCGGTGATCTGTTCGAGCGGCACCACCCCGGAGCGCTCGGCGAGGCGGTCGATGAGCATGGCCGCGTGCCGCGCCTTGGCCAGCGCATGGGGCCAGGAGTAGCCGATCATGGCGGCGCCGAGCCAGCCGTCGAGGTAGCCGATGATCGCCTTGAGCGCATCCGGGCGCGGCCGGCCGCGAACCCCGCTCACCGACACCGTGTCGGCGCCGGCGGCCTCCAGACGCACGGTGGTGAAGTCGGCGACCACGTCCGGGTTGAGGTAGGCGCGCGGGTCGAGCACCTCATACAGCAGCTGTTCGGCGACGGTGTCGACGCTGACCCGGCCGCCCGTTTGCGCCGGTTTCGTCAGCAACGCAGAGCCGTCCTCGCTCACCTCGCACACCGGGTAGCCGATGCTGTCGAGGTCGGGGATGTTCCACCAGTCCCCGCTGAAGTTGCCCCCGGTGGCCTGCCCCGAGCACTCCATGAGGTGGCCGAGAACCACCCCGGTGGCGAGCCGGTCCCAGTCGTCCCACGACCAGCCGAGCTCATGCACCATCGGGGCGAGGAAGAGAGAGGCGTCCGCGACGCGCCCGGTCACCACCACGTCAGCGCCGGCCTCGAGCGCGTCGACGATGGGTCGCGCCCCCAGGTACGCGACCGCGAAGACAACGCGGTCGCGCACTGTCGCAAGGTCCGCGCCGGTGTCCATGTTGCGAAGGTCCACGCCCGCGCCGGACAGCTCGTCGAGGCGGGTCGTGATGTCGTCGCCGGTCACGGTGGCGACGTGCAGGTCGTCGATCCCGAGCTCCGCGCCCACGGCGGCCACGGCCGCCGCGGCCCCATGCGGGTTCATGCCGCCGGCGTTGGTGATGATGCGGATGCGTTTCTCGCGCGCGAGAGGAAGCAGCGCGCGCATGAACGCCGGGAGGTCGCGGGCGAACCCCCCGGCGGGGTCACGCAGGCGGTCCTTCTGGAGGATGGCCATGGTGAGCTCGGCGAGAGCGTCACAGCAGATGTAGGCGACCTCACCCCGCTCGGCGACCGCGACCGCGCCATCCGGCGTGTCGCCGTAGAAGCCCTGGCCCGCACCGATGCGAACGGTCTTCATCGGCCGCAACCTACACGAAGGCCACGCGTCGCGCGCATGCCGTCAGACCCACTCGCCGCTGCGCCACCAGCGCCGGCCGGAGCCGGGCCGGCCCAGGTGCAGCACACCGCCGACGGCGCGCGCCACCACGTAGAGGCCGAAGCTGAACGCGGTCACGAAGACGCTCGCCTTGACGGTGTTGCTCTGCAGGCTGGCCAGCAGCCCCCCGTCACACGCCAGCACCGCGAAGCCCACCGACAGGCAGGTGACCACGGCCGGCCGCGCGGACAGTCGCTGCGCCGCCGCAGCTGGGGTGATGGCGAGGCTAAGGACCAGCAGGGTGCCGACGATCTGCGCCGCCTCCGTCACCGTCAACGCGAGGACGAATAGGAAGAGGAGTCCGACCAGGCGCACCCGCACGCCGCGCGCCTCGGCCACGTCGGGGTCAACGGAAGCGAAGAGCAGAGGCCGGTACAGCACGGTCATGGCGACCATCACGCCGATCGCCACGGCGAGGAGGAGGAGGAGCTGCCCGCCGCTGACCCCGAAGATCTGGCCGAACAGGATGTTGGTCGCCTCCGTCGCGAAGCCGTGGTAGAGGCTGAGCAGGTAGACGCCCACGCCCAGCCCGAAGGCGAGGATCACACCGATGGCCGAATCGCGCTCGCGCTCGCGCACGCCCAGCACCCCGATCGCGGTGGCCACGACGACGGACCCCGCGAGTGCTCCGACCACCGCGTCGCCGGCGATGAGCAGCCCCGCCGCGGCGCCGGTGAACGAGAGCTCCGCTGTGCCGTGGACGGCGAATGCCATCTTGCGGGTCACCACGAAGGGACCGATCAGTCCGCTGGTGATCGCCACCAGGGTCCCGGCCAGCAGCGCGTGCTGCGCGAAGGGCTGGCCGAGGTAATCCCAGAAGCCCATCAGCCCCCGTCCGGCATGTCGGGGTGATGGTGGTGGCCACCGTGCTCCCCGTGGGCGTCGTCGGGCGCACCGATGACCACGATGCGGTCGCGCACACGGAGAACGTCGACCTCGGTTCCGTAGAGATCGGAGAGCCGCTCGCCGGTCATGACCTCGTCAGGCGTCCCCACGGCCCAACGCCCGCCGACGAGGTAGAGGACCCGGTCGATGAGCGGCAGGATCGGGTTGACCTCGTGGGATACGAACACCACCGCCGTGTCAGCCTTGTGCCGCCGCTCATCGATCAGCGCCACGACTGCCTGCTGGTGCTGCAGGTCGAGGGAGAGCAGCGGCTCGTCGCAGAGCAAGACCCGAGGATCGCCAAGCAGGGCCTGGGCGATTCGCAGCCGCTGCTGCTCGCCGCCCGACAGCAACCCGATCGGCGCGTCCGCGTAGCGCGTGGCCCCGACCGCATCGATGACGGCGGCGACGTGCGTCGCTGCAGCTCGACCCGGCAGGCCCACGCCCCATCGATGCCCATCCAGCCCGAGGCGCACGAGGTCACGCCCTCGGAGCGGGAGGTCGCGATCGAATGCCTTCTGCTGTGGGATGTAGCCGACCACGTTGCTGCCTCTCCGCGGCGTGCGGCCGCAGACCTCGACCGTGCCTCGGGACAGCTCCTGGAGCCCGAGGAGAACCTTCAGCAGGCTCGTCTTCCCGGATCCGTTGGGACCCAGGACCGCCACGAACTCGCCCGGCGCGATGTCGAGCGTCAGGTCGTTCCACAGGGTGCGGTCCCCAAACGTCAGCGCCGCGTCGCGCAGGCGGATGGTGGAGCCCGGATCGGTCACCCGCCGAGCGCCGCCAGGATCGCCCTCGCCTGGTCGATCTGCCACTTCTGGAACGTCGTCTCTCCCGCGGGGATGGTCTCTGCGACGCCGACGACGGGGACGCCGGCGGCGGTGGCCAGGTCCCGCACATGCTTGGTGACCGGGCTGGTGACCTGGGAGTTGTACAGCAGCACCTTGACCTGCTTCTGGCTCACGGCCGCGTCGATGGCAGCGGTGTCGGCGGGGCTGGGCTCGTTGCCGTCCTCGATCGACTGCGCGAAGGACGCCGGCGTCGCCAGGCGCAGCCCCGCCGTCTGGACGAGGTAGCCGGGCACGCGCTCGGTGTACGCGATGGGGCTGCCGGAGTGCTTCGCCCTGATGCTGGCGAGAGTGTCGACATAGGGCTGGTACGAGGCCAGGAAGGTCTGCAGGTTGGCTGTGAACGTCGCCGCGTCGGCGGGGTCGTGGGACGCCAGGTGGGTCTCGATCAGCCCCGCGGCACGGGTGACGTAGTCGGGGCTGTACCAGAGGTGCGGGTTGGGATTGGTCCCCGCTCCCACCGACTGGGCGAGGTTGAGCACGTCGCGGTTGGAGTTGGACGTGGTGCTGAGGATCTTGTCCATGAAGTCGTCGTAGCCCGCCCCGTTCTCGATCACCAAGGTGGCGGTGGTCACGGCGGAGGCGTCATGCGGGTCGGACTCGTACGAGTGGGGGTCGGCGTTGGGGTCGCTGATGATCGAGGTCACGCTGACGTGGCTGCCGCCGATCTGCCGCGCGATGTCGCCCCACACGTTCTCGGCCGCGACGACAGCGACCGTCCCGGTGGTCGTGGTCGCGGGGGACGAGCCACCGCAGGCTGAGCTGAGGAGCGCGGCGACGAGCGGCGTGGCGGCGGCAAGCACGGTGGTCAGGCGTCGGGGCGGTCGGGGCATCGGCGTCCTCACGTGCTTATCTGAAATGGTTCCGGTTACCGAATGGTAGCATGTGCTGTGATGCGAGCGCGGACCCCACTCCGTCCCACCGCGGGCCACGTCCGGACCACGCGGCAGAAGCGCGCGCTGGACCAGCTGCTGGCGGCGTGCGGAGATTTCCGCAGTGCCCAGGACCTCCATGCAGAGCTGCGCTCAGGGGGTGCCCGCGTGGGCCTGACCACCGTGTACAACAACCTCCGCGCCCTTGCCGATCGTGGCGCGGTCGACACGGTGCGCACGGAGTCAGGGGAAACCCTGTACCGGCGCTGCGAGAGCGAGACCCATCACCACCACCTGGTGTGTCGCGTGTGTGGCCGAACCGTCGAGATCGCGGGTCCGGTGGTGGAACGATGGGCGGAGGCCGCCGCCTCAGCAGAGGGGTTCGTCGACGTGCGCCACACCGTCGAGATCGTGGGCACGTGCCGTCAGTGCGCCCGCGGCCGGTCGCGCGGCACGCGCACACCGCGCGGCTGAGTCAGGCCCCTCGCCAATGGTCATCGCCGCGCGCGGGCGATCCACTGGTCGGGTGAGCGGAGCTCCGCTGGCGACGGCATCATCGCCGCGCCCTCCCAGACCCGGTTGAGCAGGGTCACCCCACCGGCGGCTGCGGCGGCGTCGCAGAAGCGCTCGCCCACCTCGTACTGCCGCATCTTCATGTTGACGCCGGTGATGGCCAGAACAGCACGTTCGACAACGGTGCGCTGGCTGCGCCGGCGCGCGAAGGCGGCCTCGAGGTCGTCGTAGTGGTCGAGGTGTTGCGCGCCGACGCGGTGCATGACGAAGTTGGCATAGCCCTCCAGCACGCTCATCACAGCCTGGAGGCGGGCGATGCCGCGCAGCTGCGTGCGCACCGCGTCGGGCAGGCGCTCCAGGACCTGGCGGGCGGTGGGCGCCTTGCCAGTGCCGTTCCCGGTGGCGTGGGCCAGGCTGCTGCGGATCATCTCGTCCATCATCCCCACGAGGTATTCGCGCAGCCACGGGTGCTCGCCGAACTGCCACGCATGTGTGAGCTCGTGCAGGATGAGCCAGCGACGCAGCGGCTCGATGGGGGCGGCGGCGACGCGCGCGAAGCTCGAGATGTTCGGCTCGACGAGGTACAGCGCCGGGATCGCTCCGTCGGGTGACGGCGAGAGGCTGAGCACCGGGTCGTACTGGCCGAGAACGCGCTGCGACATGATCCCGAAGAGCATGCCGATGTAGCGGTTCATCGCTCCGCGACCCAGCGCCGTGACGCGCGACTCGGGCAGCGTCGCACGCAGCTCCTCGACGGGCACCAGCAGGCGCTGCGCGATGCCGACGTTGACGTCGACGAACCCGTGACGGTCGAGGACCACGAAGCGGGGAAAGTGCTCGAGCGGTTGCTCGCACACCGCGGTCATCAACGGCGCCAGACCGGCGGCGATGCGGTCGCATTCCGCGGCGATGCTCTGTGGTGAGCCGGCGCCGGCCTCCTCGGCGCCGGAGCCGCCGCGTTCGTACGCGGTCGTCCGCACCGCCTCCCAGTCGATCAGGCGCGCCTCCGCACCTTTGCGCGGGCGGAGCAGTGCCCGGGCGGACATCACCGCGCCGGCCCCCACGGCGCCGGCGGCCAGCGTGCGTCGCAGCGTGGGCGTCGGGAGCCGGGGCATCAAACGATGATAGGGGCGGTCCTCACATCGACGACCCCGCCCGACCGTCGATGTACACCGGTTGCGCGGGGGGTCCCTCGAGCCAGTAGCCGTCGAGCCGCTCCTGCGTCCAGCCGCGCTCGCGCAGGAAGGGCTCGTCGAGCAGCTGGCGGCCGGTCAGCTCACGCGGCTCGGTGGCCACGATCTCCAGCAGCGAATCGCTGAGGATGTCGGGCGAGCGCCACATGCTGCGGTCACCGACGCTGTAGTTGATGGTGGCGAGGCTCTCGATCAACGTCACCGGCCACAGTGAGTTGCAAGCGATGTTGTCCTTCTCGTGTTCGGCGGCGATGCCGATGGCGAGGCGGGTCATCCCCATCTTGGTGGTCATGTAGGCGACGTAGCCGGGGTTCGGCTCGGTGCCGATCGGGGGGGAGCACATCACGATGTGGCCCCAGCCGTTGCGGATCATGTGCGGCAGCGCGTGCTGTGAGCACATGAAGGCGCCGCGGACGTTGACCTCCCACATCAGGTCGTACCGCTTCAACGGCGTCTCGAGGAATGGCTTCCACCACAGCGCGCCGGCGTTGTTGACGAGGATGTCGAGCCTGCCGAACTCGTCGACGGTGCGCTGCACCATCGCGGCGACTTCCTCCTCTTTGCGCACGTCGAGGTGCACCGCCAGCGCCCGGCCCCCGCTCGAGGTGATCTCCTCTGCGACGCTGTGGATGCTGCCCGGCAGCTTCTCCGTCGAGTGCTCGGACTTGCCGGTGATGACCACCGCGGCCCCCTCCGCGGCCAGGCGCAGCGCCATGGCGCGACCGATCCCGCGACTGGAGCCGGTGACCACGGCGACGCGATTCGCGAGGGGAGAGGAGGTGTCAGTCATGGGCGCCAGCTTATCGCGACACCCCCAGCGTTCCCGGGCTCACACCGAGGCCTCGGAGGCTCCCGCTGGCGCTCGGCGGAGGCGGCTGCTAGCACTCCGATACCGAGAGTGCTAAGATTGGGTCTCCCAACCGAACAGGTTCTCAGTGTGCTTGAACCCGCCCAGAACGCGGCGGGAGGAGGAGTTTGATGGCCAAGCAGTTGCTCTTCGACGCGGAAGCCCGCGACGAGATGCGCAAGGGCGTTGACCGCGTCGCCAACGCCGTGAAGATCACCATCGGCCCCAAAGGCCGCAACGTGGTCCTCGACAAGAAGTTCGGCTCGCCGACGATCACCAACGACGGCGTCACCATCGCCAAGGAGATCGAGCTCGAGGAGCCCTTCCAGAACATGGGCGCCCAGCTGGTCAAGGAGGTCGCCTCCAAGACCAACGACATCGCCGGTGACGGCACCACCACTGCCACCGTCCTGGCCCAGGCGCTCATCAATGCCGGCCTCCAGAACGTGGCCGCGGGCGCCAACCCGATCCAGCTGAAGAAGGGCATCGAGCTCGCCGTCGAGGCTGTCGTGGCCGCGATCAAGGAGCAGTCGGTCCCGATCAGCGAGCGCGAGAAGATCGCCCAGGTTGCCGCCATCTCTGCCGCCGACCCGGCCATCGGCGAGATCGTCGCCGACGCCATGGAGAAGGTCGGCAAGGACGGCGTCATCACCGTCGAGGAGAGCAAGGGGCTCGAGACCGAGCTCGAGCTCGTCGAGGGCATGCAGTTCGACAAGGGCTACATCAGCCCGTACATGGTCACCAACGCGCAGCGCATGGAGGCCGTGCTCGAGGACCCCTACATCCTCATCACCGACCGCAAGATCTCCGCGATCGCCGACCTCCTGCCCATCCTCGAGAAGGTGGTCCAGAGCGGCAAGCCGTTGCTGGTGATCGCCGAGGACATCGAGGGCGAGGCGCTGGCCACGCTCATCGTCAACAAGCTGCGCGGCACCTTCAACGCCGTCGCCGTCAAGGCCCCGGGCTTCGGTGACCGTCGCAAGGCGATGCTGCAGGACATCGGCATCCTCACCGGCGCGCAGGTGATCAGCGAGGAGGTGGGCCTCAAGCTCGAACTCCGCGCAGCTCACGTCGCTCGGCCGCGCCCGCCGCATCACCGTCACCAAGGACGACACCACCGTCGTCGAGGGTGCCGGCTCGCAGGACGCGATCAAGGGACGCATCGAGCAGATCAAGGCCGAGATCGAGAAGAGCACCTCCGACTGGGACAAGGAGAAGCTCCAGGAGCGTCTCGCCAAGCTCGCCGGCGGTGTGGCCGTCATCAAGGTCGGCGCGGCCACGGAGACCGAGCTCAAGGAGAAGAAGCACCGCATGGAGGACGCCGTGTCCGCCACCCGTGCGGCCGTCGAGGAGGGCATCGTGCCCGGCGGCGGCGTTGTGCTCGTCAACTGCGTCTCGGCGCTCGACGGCGTCAAGGCCGAGGGTGACGTCAAGACCGGCGTCAACATCCTCCGCCGCGCGCTCGAGGAGCCGCTACGCCAGATCGCCGACAACGCCGGCGAGGAGGGCTCGGTGGTCGTCGAGAAGGTCAAGGGCCTGCCGAAGGGCCACGGCTACAACGCGGCGACTGGCGAGTACGGCGACATGGTCGCCGCGGGGATCATCGACCCCACCAAGGTGACCCGTTCAGCGTTGCAGAACGCGGCATCGATCGCCGCGCTGCTGCTCACCACCGAGGCGCTGATCACCGACATCCCGGAGAAGAAGGGTGCGGCCGCGCCGCCCATGCCGGAGTACTAGATCGACCTCGGATCAATGATCCAACACAGCCGGGACGCAGCGTCCCGGCTGTTTTCTTTTACAGGGCTCGTCCCCCAGGCGGACATCATCGGGAAGTCCCGGCTTGTACAGTGAGATCGATGCAGCAGGCCGACCCCCCGACAGCACCTCCCGCTCCCGGCGCTCCGCACACCACCGACCAACGGGGCGCCGCCGGCGGCCGACAGCCGGCTGCTTCACACATCTCCAACCTGGCCCGGTTGGTCATTGCCGCGGTCGTCCTGGCGGCGGTGATCCTCACGATCTTCTGCGCGCAGAACACACAGGCGACCACCGTCAAGTTCCTTGTCTGGTCGTGGCCGGGAGCGCCGCTCTTCGTCGTCATCCTCGCGTCGGTTGCGCTTGGTATCGCCATCGGCGGCCTCTTCGTCTGGTTGCGGCTGGTGCGGTACTCCGTCGAGCACCGCGTTCCCGGTCGGCGGCAGCTGCGCTCCTGAGCGGTCAGCCGGCGCAGTCGATGGCGCGGTAGGAGCCGCTGCCAAGCGACGGGTCGAGGCGTCCCTTCACCGTGACGTCTGCGGCGCGGTGCGGTGCCGGACATGCGCTGGGCAGCACCACGAAGACGCTCCGGCTTCCCGCCTGGACGTACCCCTGGCAGAGGCGGGCGTCGCAGCTGTACGGCTCCCACGTGCCCTGCAGGGTCGCGGTGCCGTCGGGGGCCACCGACCGGATCGGTGAGGCGACCAGTCCGCGGATACCGACCACAGCGGCGATGATCACCGCCGCGGCGGCGACCAGGAAGATCAGCACACCGCGCCGGGAGACCGCCCGGGTGGTCGGCTTCGGCGCCACCGGAGTGCGCGCTCATCCCGCGCAGTACGGTAGCGGACCGCCAAGCTGGAGTGCCCTCGATGCCAGTGACCCCGCAGGAGCGATACGGCGCGGTGACCGCCGCCCAGGTCAGGGCGCTCGACGCCGCCGCCATCGACCTCGGCATCGACATCGTCCAGCTGATGGAGGTTGCCGGGTTCCAGGTGGCGCGCATGGCCTGGCGCATGATCGGTCGGCGGCCGCGGGCTGTGCACGTTGTGGCCGGTCATGGCAACAACGGCGGGGACGCGTTGGTGGCGGCCCGGCACCTGGCATCCTGGGGCTGCCGTGTCAGTGGCGTCGTGCACGGCGAGCCGGCCAAGCTCACCAGCGTGGTCGCCGCGCAGGCGCACGCCGCCGAGAGGACCGGCGTCGCGCTGGTGGTGTCCGCCGACCCCGACGACACGATCGCCCCCGGCGGCGCCACGCTGCTGGTCGACGGGCTCCTCGGCACCGGGCTGAGCGGCGCGCCGCGACCTGCGCACGCCGAGGTGATCGCGCGGATGCGCGGAGCCGTCCTCAGCATCGACATACCCAGTGGCCTTGCCGCCGACGACGGCGGTGCAGCCGGCGCCGCGGTGCACGCCAGCGCCACGTGCACGCTCACCGCCTGCAAGCAGGGCTTCTGGGCCCCCGAGTCGCGGCGCTGGACGGGCGAGCTGCACGTCGCCGACATCGGCATGCCGCGGCAGGCGTGGCTGCGCTGCGGGCTGGTGCCACCGAGCGGTGTTCGCGGCGGTTCGCTGCGGCGCGTCCCCGAGCCAGGCTGAGCGGCACCGTCCCCCGCCTTGTCAGAAGTACGACTTGCCTGTATGCTTGCGCGCAGCGCGTGCTCACTCGCACGACAACGTCATGATCAACGTCGCAGCAGACATCGCACCCGATGCGAGTGACCTCGCAGGCCTTGCCTGCGGGCACCTCGATGATCTCGTGACGTATGTCGCTCACCTGAGCGGCAGCGCTGACGATGCGGTCGAGTTCGTCGCCGGCGGCCTGGCTCACGCCGCCAAGTACCCGCCGACGCGTCTTCGCGTCGACGGCCGCGCCGCGCTGTATCGCGCTGTCACCCGCGCCTGCCGGCAGGGACATCGCTTCCCGCCGCGAGGACACGGGCCCTCGCGCTTCCTGCGCCGGCCGCGGCCCGCCTTCCAGGCGCGTGTCGACAGCGAGGCCGCCTCGCGGATGAACACGGTGAAGCGAGCGCTCGCGACGCTGCCCTTCGAGCGCCGCGCCGCGCTCCTGCTGCACGACCTTGCCGGCCTCGACTACCGCGAGATGTCGCGCGCGCTGGAATGCTCACCGGAGGCGGCGGGCCGGCTCCTCGCCGCCGCACGACGTGACTTCGGCAAGATCTACAGCGAGATCGCGCTGTGAAATGCAGCCTGCTCACGCTCAGCACGTTCATCGACGGCGAGCTGGCGCCACAGAGGCGGGCGGAGGTGGACGCGCACCTCATCGGCTGCACCCGGTGCGGTGCGGGTGCCGCCACCCTGCGCGAGGAGAAGGCGCGTGTCGGCCACCTCGCCCGGGTGACGGTGGACCCGGAGTCCGCACAGCTGATGCTCGAGCAGGTCGGGATCGCCGTCGTCGACCCGGGCGCCGAGCTCGCGCCCCCGCCGCCGACGCCCGCCCCGCTCCCTGACGAGGATCGCCGCCCGTGGCAGAGGGGCACCAGCAGCGCTGCGCTCCCCTGGACACCGCGGCGCCCCGACCGCCTGCCCGTCGGCGACGTGCCCATCGCCCCCGTCGACGTGCCCGACGGTCAGCCGGAGCTGCCATTGGAGGGGGTGAGGTCGGTGCCGCGGTCGTGGAACCGGCCGGCCACGGCTGACCCGCCACACCCCGCGCCCGTCGATGAGATCGTGTCCTCGCGGGAGACCGAGGAAGCCGAAACCACTGGGTGGACAGGCACGGACGTGGAGCCGGCCACGGGCGGGGTGCCCGAGTCCTGGGAGGCGGACCTGCCTCCGCCCGCGGACCCCGCTCCGCACCACGTCACCAGCTGGAGCGCCTCGACAGCGCTGCCACCCGTCGAGCCGGTCGCTCCACCTCCGCCGCCCGCCGCGCCCGACCTCCCGCTGGTCGTCGGCCCGCCGACGCGCGTCAGCGCCGCGTCGGGCCCGGCGGCGCTGTGGGGCAGGATCCGTGACGCGGTCAGCGTGCGCCTGGCGCTGTCCCGCGGGGGCGACGCGCTGGATGATTCCGCTCAGATCGTCAGCGGTGCACCCGCTCGCCGGGGCGAGCTCCTTCCGCCGCCCGAGGCCGCGGCGCCGGGGATCGCCGCGGAGTCATCGAACTGGCAGGCGCCGCCCGCGATGGTGCCGTCGGAACTCGAGCAATCAGGTGCCGGTGACACCCAGGTGCCCGTCGTTCCTGAGGCACCGGCACCGTCGCTCTCGCCCGTCGCCGAGGAGCGCGCAGAGCGCCTCCGTCGCGCGTCAGCGGACGCCGACGCCACGCCCTCGCGCGATCAGGCCACCGGGAGCGCGGCGTGGAACGCGTTCGCCGCGTCGTCCTACCCAGAGATCGACGTCGCCCCCGGCCCCGTTGCCGACGAGCCACGGCCGCGCCCGCAGCCTTTGGGCCGGCACAGCCGCGCTGTCGCCCGCGAACAGGTGCCACTCTCCACGCGTGTCGGCCGGGTCGCCGCGACTGGCGTCGGCGCGCTGCGAGTCGGAGCCGGCGCCGCCACCGCGCGACTCCGCCAGGGCGTCGGTCGGGTCGGGAAAGGCGGCCCCGACAGCAGGTTGCTCGCCGGCATCGCCGCCGTCGGGCTCGTCTTCGTGGTGGCGCTGATCGTCGGCCGTGGCAGCCCACGAACCGCCACGCCGACCTCGACACGACCGGCCCCGGCGACCTCGCAACCACAGGCGCACCAGTCGGCGCCCGCGAAGTCGAGCGCGGCGGCGTCGACCAGCACGGCACCTGCGCCCGCGGCGGTGCAGACGTATGGGGCGGGCGACACCGGGTTCCAGGTCGTCCGCCTGCGCTACGGCGTCCATCCGGGCTACGTCCGCGTCGTCTTCGACCTCGGCGCCGCGAGCGGCGGCGCCGCGGGCACGCCGAGGGTCACCGTTTCGTTCAGCAGCCCGACCACCTTGCTGGTGACCCTCAACGGCACTCTCCCGGCCGGGTCGACAGGGACTCCACCTCCCGGCAGCGTCATCTCGTCGGTGAGCCTCGCGAGCGGAGGCGGCAGGAACACCGTCTACCGTCTCGTCCTCACGCGTGCGGCCACCACCACCGCGTTCTTCAACAGCTCCAAGTCCCCGACGGGTTTCGTCGTCGACATCCACTGACCGCCGGCGCGGTCAGGCAGTCGCCCCGCCGTCGACCACGACCACGCTCCCGGTGACGTAGGACGCCGCCGCGCCGGCGAGGAAGACAGCCGCACCCGCGATCTCGTCCGGTTCCGCGTGCCGTTTCAGGGCCGTGCCGCGCACGATGCTGTCGTGGATCTTCGGTGTCTCGATGAGCACCTTGGCGAACTCCGTGTCCACCAGCCCGGGGGCGATGGCGTTGACGCGGATCCCTGAGCCACCGAGCTCGTGGGCGAGGGTGCGCGTCAGGTTGATGAGCGCGGCCTTGCTGGCGTTGTAGGCGCCGATCATCGGCTCGGGGTTGATCCCGCCGACCGACGCGATGTTGATGATGCTGCCCCCGTGCTCGCCCATCCATGCGTGGACCGCGGCGCTGATCAGCCGCAGCGGCCCCTGCACGTTGACCTCGAACACGCGGTCGACCGCGGAGTCCTCCGCGTCGACGAGGTTGCCGAACTGGGGGTTGGTGGCCGCGTTGTTGACCAGGATGTCGAGCGCACCGAAGCCGCTGCATGACGGCGTCGACGATGGTGGTCGCGTCCTCCGCGTGACCGACGTTGCCGGCCACCGGCGATGGCGACACCGCCGGCGGCGGTGATCTCCGCCACCACCTCTCGCACGCGTCGAGGTGGCGCGAGCACACCGCCACGCGCGCCCCGGCCTCCGCCATCGCCAGCGCGATGGCGCGGCCGATGCCGCGGCTGCCACCGGTGATCAACGCGGTGCGACCGTCCAGGGAGAAACGTGCCAGGCCGGCGGCCATCAGTTGAGCGACACGGGCACGATGTTGTGGTCGCGCCGCGCCAGCATCTGCGCGAGGAAGACCGACTCGCGACGCAGCACCTGCAGGCAGCGGCGCAGCCGCCCCGAGACCGAGTCCTCCTCGAGCAGCTCCTGGCGGCGGTTCACCTCGACGTTGAGCGAGGCGGCGATCAGGTAGGAGAGCAGCTCCGGGTCGTCGGGAAGCGAAGCTCCCCGTCCTCCCTCATCGCCGTCGTCGGCGAGGTTGCGCAGCGCTGCGGTGTAGTCGGTGAACGCGCGCGCGGCGCGGCGCGCCAGGTCGGGGATGGCTGCCTCGTCGCCGCGGGTGTCCTCGAGGTAGCTGATGGTGCCCACCAGGTAGGGGCGCTCCAGCGACAGGCTCTCCACGCGGAAGCGCGAGGCGCCGGCGACCACGAGGTTGTAGCGGCCGTCGTCGAGTGCTCTCGAGCTCGTGGATCTGCGCGAGCGTGCCGACCGAGAAGGGCAGCGCCGCGCGTCCCACCTCGAGGCCCTCGCGGATGCCGATGACGCCGAAGCTCGTGCCCTGCTCCTGGCAGTCGCGGATCATCTCCCGGTACCGCTCTTCGAAGATGTGCAGGCCCGCCGGCATGTGCGGGAACAGCACCGTGTTGAGCGGGAACAGCGGCAGGCGAACCGGCATGCGGGCCAGTGTACCGCCGCCGTCAGCGCGACTCTGACACGCGGCGCTACGCGGCCTTGCAGTTCTTGCTGTGCTTGAGGATGCGCTCGCGCTTGGGCTCGCCCGGCTTGCGCTGGTGGCGGAACGCGATCTCGACGCTGATCTCGTTCTGGCGCATCAGGTTGTGGCAGATCGGGCAGCGCTGCGAGGTGACGATGTCCTTCTGGGAGTTGACTCCCTTGGACTCCTTGATGGTGTTGGCCACAACTGGTCTCCACGAAACTGAACGTGCGGTCGCGGTCCGATTGTACCGCCGGACCGTCGCGGTCCCGGCCTGACAGCGCGCCGCACGACGGCGGGCGGTGGTCAGCCCCGGTGGATGCGGCCGAGCAGCATCCAGGCGCCGACACCGAAAACGCCGACGACGACCATGAGCCCGGCGGGGATGCCGATCACGTAGATGAGGCTGGGGGCGGGGGTGAGAAGCATCACCGCGAGTGTACCCAGCGTGCGCCCGGTTGGCGAAACTCTGCGGCTCGCTGGTGTTACACTGCGACGCAGGATGTCACAGCGTCACTCGGATGCCGCCCTGCTCGACGCCGCGCGGGCCTGCGTGGCCGAGCGCGGCATCGCCCGGACCACCGTCGCCGACGTGGCTCGCCGCGCCGGGGCGAGCCGGATGACCGTGTACCGCGCCTTCCCCGACGCATCGACCCTGTGGTCGAGCCTGCTGACCCGCGAGGTCGGGATGATCGTCGCCGACGCCGAGGCGGCCGCCGCGGTCGCTGCCGACCGCCCGCGAGCGGCTCATCGCGGCCACCGCCGCCGCCGTTGTCGGCGCTGCGCAACGACGCCGGTGTTCCGCCGGGTGATCGAGCTCGACGGCGACCGCCTGCTGCCCTACCTCACCACCCGCCGCGGCCACGCCCAGGAGATCGCCGTCGCGCGCCGTTCGCCGGCACCTCGCCGCCGGCCGCAGGGACGGGTCGATCCGCGAGGTCGCGCGGCGACGCGGTCGCCCGGCTGCTCGAGCTGGTGGTGCGCAGCCTGGTCGTCGCCTCGCCGGGCCTCGTCGACGACGCCGCCACCCCGGCGATCGACGCGGAGCTGCGCCTGATGCTCGACGCCTGGCTGCGCCCGCACGAGGCCCGGCCGTGACCTTCGCCGGCTCGCTCAACGCCGCCCAGCGGGCCGCCGACCTGGCTCGCATCGCGGACCGAGGAGCTCGACGTCCTGGTCATCGGTGGCGGGATCACGGGCGTCGGGGTGGCGCTCGACGCCGCCGCACGCGGCCTGCGCACCGCGCTCATCGAGCGGCGTGACCTCGCCAACGGCACCAGCCGCTGGAGCTCGAAGCTCGTCCACGGCGGCCTGCGCTACCTGCGTCACGGGCAGCTCGGCCGTCGCCTGGGAGTCGGCGCGCGAACGGCACATCCTGATGACCACCACCGCCCCGCACCTGGTCCACCCGCTGCCGTTCCTGGCCGCGCTCAACCGCAGCCTCCCACCTCTCGGCGGAGCGCTCACCGAGGTCGGCGTGCGCGCCGGCGACCTGCTGCGGCTGGCCTCGGGCACGCGGCGCCGGCAGCTGCCGGGGCCCCGCCGGATCAGCGCGCTGGAGGCGCGCCGGCTCTTCGGTGGCCTCCGCAGCGACGGGCTGCGCGGGGCGATCCTCTTCTGGGACGGGCAGCTCGAGGATGACGCGCGCCTGGTGATCGCCGTGGCGCGCACGGCGGCGGCGCACGGCGCCGCGATCGTCACCCACTGCGCCGCGCTCGACGCGGCGCAGCGGCCGGGTGGCGGTGCGCGACGAGGTGACCGGCGCCACCTTCGACGCTGCGCGCGCGAACGGTCGTCAACGCGGCCGGCGTGTGGGCCGGCACCATCGACCACTCGGTGCGGCTGCGCCCCAGCAAGGGCTCGCACCTCGTCGTCGACGCCGCCGCCCTCGGCGACCCGCGGGCCGCGCTGGTCGTGCCGGTGCCGGGCGAGAGCGCGCGCTGGGTGGGGGCGACGCCCACCGGGGAGGGGCAGGGTGATCGTCGGGGTCACCGACGACGCCCACACCGGCCCGATCGACGACGAGCCGGCGGTCAGCGACGGCGAGGAGGACCTTCCTGCTGCGCACGCTCTCGAGCGCCCTGCAGCGGCCCCTGACCGACACTGGACGTGCTCGGCCGCTACGCCGGCTTCCGGCCGCTGCTCGACACCGGCGGGGGATCGACCGCCGACCTGTCGCGCAGCCACACCATCCTGGAGTCCGCCGACGGCACGCCTGGTGACGGTGGTGGGCGGCAAGCTGACCACGTACCGGCGCATGGCCGAGGACGCCGTCGACCGGGTGGTCGCGCGCCACGGCGGTCCGCCGCAGCCGCACCGCGGCTCTGCCGCTGGTCGGCGCCGACGCACGCCCGACGACGTCCCCGGCGCTCCGGCTCGCCTGGTGCGCCGGTACGGGAGCGAGGCCGCCGGCCGTGGCCCGTCTCGCCGCGCAGCGACCCGTCGCTGCTGCAGCCCGTGTTCGCGGGCAGCCACGTGCTCGGCGTCGAGCTGCTCTTCGGCATCCTCCACGAGGGCGCGCTGGACGTCGACGACCTGCTCGACCGCCGCGTGCGCCTCGGGCTGGTGCCGGCGGAGCGGCGGCGCGCCGGAGGGGCTCGCGGTGCAGCTGCTCGGCGGGCCTCGCGGCGTGAGCCCCGCCGGGGCCGCCGCCGCTGCGCTGGTGGGGGTGGGGCGACCGCGAGACCGCCATCCCGCCGGGCCTGGCCGGCCTGCTCCGCGACGAGCTGCGGCGTCGACACCGCCGCGGCCACGCGGCGCGACCGTCACGGCCGCCGGCCCTGCCGGCCAGCGCGCTCGAGGGCGACGCGCTGCTCGACGCGCTGCGCGACGCTGTGCGGCGCCGACGCGGTCGCGATCGAGCGACGAGGCCCGGCTGCGGCACGCGGCGGGGCGCAGCTACCTCGACCTGCTCGCCCTGCGCGGCGGCCGACTGGAGGCGGCCCCCGACGCGGTGGTCAGCCCGGCCAGCGAGGCGGAGGTGGCGAGCCGTCCTGCGCCTCTGCGCCGCGCGCGTCGTGCGCGGTGGTGCCCTTCGGTGGCGGGACCTCGGTGGTCGGCGGCGTGCGCCCGCTGCGCGGCGGCCACCGCGCGGTGGTCGCGCTCGACACCCGCCGGCTGGACCGCGGCGTCGCCGTCGACCCGGTGTCGATGACGGCCGTGCTCGGAGCGCGGGCATGACCGGCCCGCAGGCGGAGGCCTTCCTCGCGGCCCGCGGCATGACCCTCGGCCACTTCCCGCAGTCGTTCGAGTACGCCACGCTCGGCGGCTTCGCGGCGACGCGCAGCGCGGGCCAGGCCTCGAGCGGGTACGGCCGCTTCGACGAGCTGGTCGAGGGGCTGCGCATGGTCACGCCGTCGGGCGAGGTGGTGGTCGCCGCCCACCCCGCCACCGCCGCCGGGCCGTCCATCCGCCAGCTCGTGCTCGGCTCGGAAGGGCGCCTCGGGGTGATCACCGAGGTCACCGTCCGGGTGCGGCACGCGCCCGCGCAGTCGCGCTACGAGGGCTGGTCGTTCCCGGCCTTCGCGGACGGGGTCGCGGCGCTGCGCGCGCTCGCCCAGGGCCGCGTCGCGCCGGACGTGGCCAGGCTCAGCGACCGCGAGGAGACGCGCGTCGGGATGGCGATGGCGTCGCGCGGCGGCGCCGTCGGAGCGGCTCGGGCGTGCGCTACCTGCGCCTGCGCGGCCACCAGCACGGCTGCCTGCTCATCGCCGGCTGGGACAGCGACGCCCTCGCTGCCTCGGCGCCCGCCAGGCCCAGGCACGCGACGTGCTGCGGCGCCACGGTGGCATCCGCGCTGGGCGCGGCGCCGGGGCGGGCGTGGCTGCGCTCGCGCTACCACGGCCCCTACCTGCGCGACGCCCTGCTCGACGCCGGCGTCCTCGTCGAGACGCTGGAGACGGCCACCGAGCTGGGCGCGGCCTGCCAGCCGCTCCACGACGCTGTCGCCGCGGCGCTCTGCGCACGCGCTGACCGCAAGGCGGCGCGCCCCGCTGGTCGGCTGCCACGTCTCGCACGTCTACCCGTCGGGCGCCTCGCTGTACTTCACCGTGCTGGCCCCGCCGGGCGGTGACCCGCGGGCGCGCTGGATCGGCCGCCAAGGCGTCGGCGTGCGAGGCGATCCTCGACAACGGCGGCACCATCACCCACCACCACGCCATCGGCACCGACCACCGCCCCTACCTCGACCGCGAGGTCGGTGCCGACGCCGTTCGAGCGTTGCAGCGCGGTCGCGCGCGAGCTCGATCCCACCGGCATCATGAACCCGGGCAAGCTGCTGCCCGACTGACGCCCGCTGCCGCGTTGTCGGCGATTCTTGTCGATCTCGTCCCAACTCGTCACAGCCGGTTCCACGGGCCGACGCCTAGGCTGCAGGGGTGACATCCGCCACCAGGCGAGCACCCCACCAGGGCCGGCTGCTCTGGGCCGGCTACGGCGTCCTCGGCGCCGTCCTCCTCGCCTACCTGGTGTCCCTGCTGGTCAGGGGCGACAACTCGTCCGAGCTCGTCGACGGCTGGCTGGTGGCGGCCTTCGAGCTCACCGGCAGCGCTGCTGTGCTTCCTGCGGGCGTGGGGGCGCCCCGGTCACCGGGCGGTGCCGCTGGCGCTCGGGTTCGGCACGCTGTCGTGGGCGCTCGGCGACCTCTTCCTCACCGCGGAATCCGCCGGCGGAGCGCGCTGTCCCAGTGCCCGTCGCTCGCCGACGTCTTCTACCTCGGCTTCTACCCGCTGCTGTACGTCGGCCTGGTGCTCATGGTCCGCCGCCAGGCGCGCGAGCTCACCTCGGCGATGTGGCTCGACGGCCTCGTCGCCGGTCTCGGCGCGGCCGGCGTGTGCGCCTGCTTCCTGTTCAGCACCCTCGTCCGCACCACCGGCGCCGACCCCGCCGCGGTGGCGACCAACCTCGCCTACCCGATCGGCGACCTGCTGCTGCTGGCGCTGGTCGTCGGCGTCACCGCCATCCTCCCCGGCCGCCGCAGCGCCCAGTGGATCCTGCTGGCGCTGGCCTGCGCGATCAACGCGGCAGGCGACACCGCCAACCTGCTGCGCACGCCCGGGAGCGGCTGGGGGTTCGCCAACGTCTTCGACGCCGTGGCCTGGCCGACCGCCATCCTGCTGATCTCGCTGGCCCTGTGGCTGCCCGCACGCGAGCACCCAGCTCGGCGCCACCGCCAAACCGCCGGGCATGGCGCTCCCCGGGCTTGGCGCCGTCGCCGGGCTGGGCATCCTGCTCTTCGGCTCGTTCCATCCGGTCAGCTCCGTCGCGGTGGGCCTGGCCGCCGCCACGCTGATGGTGGTGGGGGTCCGCTTCTGGCTGTCGGTCGGCCACCTGCGCACGCTCACCCACAAGCGGCACCGCCAGGCGGTCACCGACGACCTCACCGGGTCTGGGCAACCGCCGCCAGCTGTTCTACTGCTCAACGACTTCTTCGCCGACGCTGGCCGACCCGACCACGCCACGACGCGACCTCGGCCTCCTCTTCATCGACCTCGACCATTTCAAGGAGATCAACGACTCCTTCGGTCACTCCGCCGGCGACGAGCTGCTCCGCCAGCTCGGGCCGCGACTGGTGAGCTCGCTGCGCAGCACCGACGTGCTGGTGCGCGTCGGCGGCGACGAGCTCGGCGTGGTGATCATGGACGCGGACATCGAGTACGCCACCGCGGTGGCCCGGCGGCTCATCGCCAAGCTCGAGGAGCCGTTCGTCCTCGACGCGGTGAGCGTGCGCATCAGCGCCAGCATCGGCATCGCCACCGCTCCGACCGATGCCGACGGACAGCGCCGCCTGCTCCGCTGCGCCGACCTCGCCATGTACCGCGCCAAGCTGAGCGCATCGTCGTACGAGATGTACCGCAAGGAGATCGACGACGACGGCAGCCGGCTGCGCCTCGTCGAGGAGCTGCGCGGCGCGGCTGCAGCAGGGCCAGTTCCTGCTGCACTACCAGCCGCAGGTCAACCTGCGCACGCGGCGAGGTGACTGCCATCGAGGCCCTGCTGCGCTGGCCGCATCCGCGCCTCGGACTGGTGCCGCCGCTGGACTTCCTCCCGCTGGCGGAAGAGGCCGGCCTGATGCCGGCGATCACCGCCTGGGTCATCGACGAGGCGCTGGCGCAGTCCGCCACCTGGCGCGCCGCCGGTCGCGACCTTCCGGTCTCCGTCAACGTCTCGGTCAGCAACCTGCTCGACGACGGCTTCGCCCAGCTCGTCGGCGAGGCGCTGGCCAGTCACCACATGCCGGGCTCATCGCTGATCCTGGAGATCACCGAGACGACGATCATCAGCGACTTCGACGGTTGCCGGCAGGTGATCGCCGAGCTGCGCGACCTGGGCGTCGCCGTCTCCATCGACGACTTCGGCGCGGGCTTCACCTCCCTCGCCTATCTCAGCAGCCTCGCCGTCAGCGAGCTCAAGCTCGACCGCGGCTTCATCAAGGGACTCACCGGTGCGACACCGGAACGCGACCTGGCCTTGATCCGCGCCACCATCGACCTCGGCCACGCGCTCGGCATGCGCGTCGTCGCCGAAGGAGTCGAGGAGAACGAGGTCCTCGAGCAGCTGCGCGGCGCCGGCTGCGACGTCGCCCAGGGTTTCTACATCAGTCACCCCATGGCCGCCGACGACCTGGTGCTCGCGCCGGTCGTGCTCCCGGCACCACCGCGGCTCAAGGTGTCCCGGCAGGCCGGCTGACAAGCCCCGCCCGCAGGCTCACCTCTACTCGCGCGTTGCCCTCAGGATCATCCGGCGCGACTCGGCGGTCAGCGTCCCACCGGAGTTGCTGAACCCGTCCACCCTCACGAAGCCCGCCGCATGCAGCCAGCTGCGCAACTCGGGAAACGAGAACAGACGGGTGGAGTACCTGGCCATGCGAACGTTCCCGTCGCGCAAGACGGTGCGATTCACCTGGACCCTTCCAGTGGTCGCCTCGTAGCGGTGCTCGTCGACGACAGCGTCCTCACCGCGACGCGTGACCACAGACGGCAGGAATCCTCGCATCAGGCCCGGGCCGTGGAGGAGCTCGAGGAGCAGCCGACCGCGTGGTCGCAGTGCAGTGTGGATCTGCCGCAAGATGGCCCGGTCCGTCTCATCGTCGAAGTACCCGAACGCGGTGAACCAGTTCACGACAACGTCGAACTCGCCGGACCAGGGCAGGTCTCGCATGTCGCCCTGAACGTATTCGACGTCCAGGTGGAGAGATTCCGCCTCCTCGCGTGCGCGGTCGAGGAAGAGCCGGGTCAGGTCGAGGCCGGTCACGCGCGCGCCCTTGGCCGCAAGGCGGTTGGCGATACGGCCGTGTCCGCAGGCGAGATCCAGTACGCGCTCGCCGGGCTGCAGGTTGCCCAATGACCAGAGAACCTCGACCTCGGCGTCGCCGCGTTCTCTGAGAACGTCCTCGAAGAAGTGAAGATAGTCCTCGTCAAAGACGGCTGTGGGATCCCATTCAGCCTCCACGGCAGGCGATCCTATCGCGGCCCGGCTGAGCCCAGCGTAGGCAGCGATCGCGCTGGCCGGGCGGGCGTGCCACCCTAGGTGATGTGGACCTCCCGGACACAAGGGCGAGCGATGCGCACCATCGTCCGACCGTGTCTGGCGACACTGACGCCGCCGTCGTGCAGCAGATCGTGGAGGAGTGGTTCAGCGCCGCGGTCCTGGAGGTTCGCCACAACGCGTACGGCCACCGCAACCGCACCTTCACTGTGGAGGTGGCCGAGAGGACGGTCATCGTGCGAACCAACGCAGACCCCGCCGTGTTCGCCGCCACCGCCTTGAACCTCGAGGCGTTGCGGGCGCTCGGCATCCCCGTCCCGGAGGTGGTCACCGCGGATCTAACCCTCTCGCGCCGCCCGTTTGCGTACATGGTCATGGGCGCGTTCCCGGGCACCGACCTCGGGCTCGCGCTACCAGGGATGTCACAGCAGGAGCAGGAGCTGGTTGCGCGCCAGGTGATGGAGTTCGAGCGGCGTGTCGCGACGCTCCCAGAAGGTCATGGGTACGGCTACGCCGGCATCGGCGAACGGGCGCCGCACGTGTCGTGGCGGGGTGCCATCGCTTTGGGGGCGTTCTCGCAGGGGTACTCACCGAGCGGGATCGACGGCGCCTTGGTCGAGCGGATGGAGACGATCCTCGACAGCTGCGAGGCGTACCTCGAAGGAGTGCGACCCACCTGCTTTCTCGACGACCTGACCACAAAGAATGTGATCGTCGACGAGGGTGTGCTACAGGGGGTGATTGACTTCGACGTCGTCTGCTATGGCGACCCTCTCTTTCAGCTCGGGCTCACTCAAACCGCGGCGGGCTTCGACCTCCCGGAGCAATGCATGACGTACGTCGAGCATCTGTGTGCAGCGGCAGACCTGGGCCCCGAACAGCGCCGTATCGTGGATCTCTACGCCGCCATGTGTGGCATCGACTTCCTCAGCCGCATCCCGGCTGGTCTCGAGCATCGCGCCGGCGCCCGCCATGTTGAACGCTGGCTCGACCGCGCCGCGTGATGCGCCTCAGTCGAAAGCTGGTACCCCGTATCGGATTCGAACCGATGATCTCCGCCTTGAGAGGGCGGTGCGGCCCCACACGATCTGGCGATCGTGCGGGGACCCCGTGCTTTTGATAGAGGGGCGATGCGCCCCTCTCGCCGCGTCGGCGAAGCCGCCGCAGCTCACTCCCCACTCGGCGCGATGAATCGCGCCGGGACACGGCCCTCCCAAGGCGCCCCCATCAAGCACAGCCTCGAGAACCTGGTACCCCGTATCGGATTCGAACCGATGATCTCCGCCTTGAGAGGGCGGTGCGGCCCCACACGATCTGGCGATCGTGCGGGGACCCCGTGCTTTTGATAGAGGGGCGATGCGCCCCTCTCGCCGCGTCGGCGAAGCCGCCGCAGCTCACTCCCCACTCGGCGCGATGAATCGCGCCGGGACACGGCCCTCCCAAGGCGCCCCCATCAAGCACAGCCTCGAGAACCTGGTACCCCGTATCGGATTCGAACCGATGATCTCCGCCTTGAGAGGGCGGTGTCCTGGGCCACTAGACGAACGGGGCAGGGCCTGCGAAGTATAGGCGCGGCCGCGGCTACATCCGGTCCGGCGCAGACATGCCCATGAGGCGCAGCGCGCGCGCCAGGGTGACGCGCACCGCCGCCGCGAGGTGCAGCCGTGCCGCGCTCAGCGCCGGGGCGGCGGCGTCGACGATGCGGTGGTCGTGGTAGTAGCGGTGCCAGGCGGCGGCCACGGCGTGCGCGTAGAACGTGAGGCGGTGCGGTTCGAGGTCGCGGGCCACGCCGCGCACCACCTCGGGCAGCTCGAGGAGCAGCTGGATCAGCGCTGACTCGTCGCGGCCGAGCAGGCCGAGGTCCGGCTCGCTCCAGCGCGACCCCCTCCGCCTCCGCCTGGCGGAACACGCCCGCGCACCGCGCGTGTGCCATCTGCACGTAGAACACCGGGTTCTCGTTGCCGGCCTTGGCGGCGAGGTCGAGGTCGAAGTCGATCGTCGAGCCGGAGGCGCGACTGATCAGGAAGTAGCGGATGGCGTCGCCGCCCACCTGGTCGAGGATCTCGGCGAGCGTCACGTAGTGGCCCGACGCCTTCTTCATCTTGGCGCCGGCGACGGTGATCAGCTGGGTGACGACGATGCGCAGCCGCGCCTCGTCGATGCCGAGCACGCGCAGCGCGCCGAACATGCGCGGCAGGTGGCCGCCGTGGTCGGCGCCGACGACGTCGACGGCGCGGTCGAAGGCGCGCCTCTCGAGCTTGTCGAGGTGGTACGCGATGTCGCTGATGAAGTACGTGGGCATGCCCGTTGCTGCGGATCAGCACCTCGTCCTTGTCGAGCCCCACCGCTGGTCCCGGCGAACCACACCGCGCCGTCACGCTCGCACGACCAGCCCGGCCTCGCGCAGCCGCTGCAGCATGGCGTCGACGGCGCCGCTGTCGAAGAGCGACTGCTCGTGGAACCAGCTGTCGAAGTGCACGCCGAGGCGTTCGAGGTCCTGGCGGATCTCGGCGAGCTGGGCGGCGATGGCGTGGCGGCCAAGCTCGTCGGCGGGCAGGTCGCGCATGCCGCTGGCCGTGCTCGGCGAAGAGCATCTCGGCGGCGTGGCCCGCGGCGGGGTACGGCTCGTCCGGCGGCGGCTCGTCGACCCCGCAGAGCCGCCGGTAGTACCAGGCGCAGTTGACGGCGAAGGTGTGCATGCGGCTGCCCGCGTCGTTGACGTAGTACTCGCGCTCGACGCGGTGACCGGCCGCCGCGAGGACGTTGGCGAGCGCGTCGCCGACCGCCGCTCCGCGGGTGGCGCCGAGGGTCACCGGCCCCGTGGGGTTGGCGCTGACGAACTCCACCTGGACGGAGCGCCCGTCGGCCAGCGGCACGTCACCCCAGCGCTCGCCGGCCTCGATGATGCCGGCCAGCTGCGCGGCCAGCCACGCGGGCGCGAGCGCGCAGGTTGATGAAGCCGGGACCGGCGACCTCGGCCGACTCGATGATGTCGCCGCCGTCGAGCTGCTCGCGGAGCAGCCTCGGCGATCTGCCGCGGCGGCATGCCGACCGACTTGGCCAGCCGCATCGGCAGGTTGGTGGCGACGTCGCCGTGGCTGGGGTCCTTGGGCTTCTCGACCACGATGTCGACGCGCCCTGCACGGCCGGGGATGCGAGCCGGCGGCGACGGCTCTGCGTCGAGGGCGGCGGCGAGCTCGGCGGTCACCGCGTTCGCCACCGACTGCGCCTCGGGCACCACTGTCTCCGATGCGTTCCTGCAGGGAGGCGCCAGTGTAGTGGCCGTCAGCCGAAAGCCTCGCCGGAGAGCACGGCAAGCGGCCGACGGGCGACAATGCGCCGCCGTGGATCTCCGCCATTGCGTCATCCCCGCCGCCGGCCTGGGGACGCGATTCCTTCCCGCCACCAAGGCGCTCCCCAAGGAGCTGCTGCCTGTTCTCGACCGACCGGTGATCCAGTGGGGGGTCGAGGAGGCGGTGGCCGCCGGGGCCGCCGAGATGGTGGTGGTGATCAGCGACGGCAAGGAGCTGATCCAGCAGCACTTCACCGTCCAGCCCGAGCTCGAGGAGCTGCTCGAGAGCCGGGGCAAGCTCGAGGAGCTCGAGGCGGTGCGCGCCACGCGACCACCTGGCCTCCTTCACCTGGGTGCGCCAGGACCAGCCGCTCGGCCTCGGCCACGCCGTGCTCTGCGCCGCCGACGCCGTCGGTGACCGGCCCGTTCATGTGCATGCTGCCGGACGACCTCTCGCACGGGCCCGACCCGGTGCTGCGCCAGCTCGTCGACGTCTATCGCGAGCACCAGCACCCCGGTGCTGGCGCTGATGCGGGTCACGCCCGACCAGATCTCGCGCTACGGGTGCGCCGCCGTCGCCGAGTCGCACGGGCGCGTGCACCGGCTCAGCGCGGTGGTGGAGAAGCCCAAGGCGTCGGAGGCGCCCAGCGACCTGGCCATCATGGGTCGGTACGTGCTGACGCCGGACATCTTCGACGCGCTGCGCGCCACCAAGCCCGGCGCCGGCGGGGAGATCCAGCTCACCGACGGCATCGCGCGCCCTGCTCGACGCCGGCGCGGTGCACGGCGTGGAGTTCACCGGCGAGCTGCTCGACGTCGGCACCCCGGCGGGCTGGCTGGCGACCAACGCCCGGCTCGCGCTGCGACGATCCCGACGCTGGGCGCGGCCCTGCGCGCGGCCATGGAGCTGGTCACCGCATGAACATCTTCCGCCGCGAGTGGGGGGCGATCACCTTCGTCGCCACCGTCCTCATCGGCGCCGTCGCGGTGGCCATCTCGCTGGTGGTCACCGGCTCCCACCAGCCGCCGGTGCCGCCGCTGCCGCCCTGCCCCTCCTACACGCCGTACGTGGTGACGGCCACCCCGGCGCCCACGCCCACGGCCACGCGCGCACGCCAGCGCGAGCGCCAGCGCCGAGTGCCAGCGCCAGCGCCAGCGCATCCGCCGACGCCGGTCCCGCCGACGCCCACCCCGACGGCGTTCAACCCGGCGCTGGCCAACTGCCCCACCGCCCCGGCCCGGCCACCGGCCACGCCGACCGTCTCGGTGTCCCCGGGCGGTCCGACGCCCGTGCCGACGCCGACGCCGGTGCCCACTCCGACGCCGGTGCCGACGCCGACGCCGACCTCGATCTTCAACACCCTGCCGCCGGCAACGCCGACGCCGCAGCGCCGACGCCGTAGCCGCCGAGCGCTCAGGCGGCGAGCAGCAGCGTCCCGTTCTCGGCGCTGATCGCGGTGCGCTGCAGCTCGAGGTCGACCACCGGCGGGTGGCCGACGTCGAGGACCACGGCGATGCTGTCGGCGAGGCGCAGGCCGCCGAGCCGCACGCAGTCGCGCAGGAAGGTGAAGGCCAGCGGGCGCACCAGGTTCCAGATGTACTGCCGCCCGGCCTGGGCGTCGTCGTCGGCCATCTCGCGCAGGCTGTGGTCGCGAAAGGCGAGCACGCAGACCTCGTCGGTCAGCTGCACCGGCGCCGTCCAGCTGTACGCCTCGTCGTCGCCGGCCACGCGTGATCAGCGAATCCTTGGCGGTGAACAGGCTGAGCCGCTCGACGAGCCGGCGCATCGGCCGCGGCGGGCCCTCGACGATGAAGGGCACGTCACGGAGCCGCTCGTTCCATGCCTGAGCCGGGTAGCGCGCGCTGAAGCCGACGTCGTCCACGCCGCTGAAGGGCGAGGGGACCTTGATCACCAGCTCGTCCATGCTCACACCTCCGTTGCGACCGGGGTCAGCGCCACGGCGTCGATCTCGGCCGGGTCCTCGCGGCGCTGCGGTGGGATCCAGGGTAACCGCAGCGCCGCGTACACATCGTCCTCAGTTTCACCGGCGACGCGCACGCCGTCATCAATGCGGAACAGCCCGTACTCATTGAGTGTCATTCCCATGCGCAGGGCGCGACCGCGGAGCCGGACGTTGTGCGCCTGCGAGCCCGTGAAGTACTGCAGCGCCGCGCCGAAGGACTCTGGCGGCACCGCGCGGCAGTCCACCTGGAAGCCGCCGTCGACGTGGACCGATGCACTTGCTCGCGCCGCGCGCCAGCACGCGCTCAACCTGCGGCAGGGCGGCAAAGGCGACCAACACTGCGGCCGGGTCGCGCGGTGGCCACGAGGACGTCGAGGTCGCCGCAGCTCTCGCGCTCCCGGCGGAATGACCCGGCGAGCTCGACGCGCTCCGCCGCCGGGTGGCCGGCGACAGCGTCGCCTGCAGCGGTGTCCGCCAGGGGCGCAACCTCCGCGCGCGGGCGGCGCCGTGGTGGCCGGCCGCCGCGCGCGCGCGCGCGTCGAGCGCGGCGACGATCCTCTCCGCGCTGCGCGCACCAAGGCGCGGGAGCCCATCGAGGCCGCCGCGCCGGGCCGCGGCCTCGAGCTCGTCGACGCGTGGTGATGCCGGCCTCTCGCCACAGCGTCGCGACTGTGCGAGGCCCGATCCCCGGGATGGCGAGGATGTCGACGAGGGTCGGCGGGATCTCCGCCTCGAGTCGCTCCAGGTATGACGAGCGCCCGGTGGCGATCAGCTCGCCCATCTTGTCGGCGATGGCGGCGCCGAAACCGTCGACGCTGCGCAGGCCGCCCTCGCTCGCGGCGATGTCGTGCAGCGAGACGCTGAGATTCTCCGACCTGCGAGGCGGCCAGCCGGTAGGCCCGCACCTTGAACGTGTTCTCGCCGCGGATCTCGAGGAGGTCGGCGATCCGCTCCAGCGTCCGGACGACGTCGGCGTTGCTCACCATGCGAGTGCGCTTCGAATCTACCACAGCGACGACGCGGCGGAGACGGCGCTTCACTACACTCGCGACCCGATGCCCCTTGCCGGTGTGCGCGTCCTCGACCTGAGCCGTCTCCTGCCCGGGCCGTTCGCCACCATGATCCTCGCCGGTCTCGGCGCCGACGTCGTCAAGGTCGAGGACCTCGACGGCGGCGACTACATGCGCTGGATGCCGCCGCTGCACGACGGCAGCTCGGCGATGTTCACCGCCATCAACCGCGACAAGCGCTCCGCTGCGCCTCGACCTCAAGGCCCCGCGAGGTCGCGAGCTGTTCCTCGAGCTGGTGGCGCGGTCGCACGTCGTCCTCGAGAGCTTCCGGCCCGGCGTCATGGACCGGCTCGGCCTCGACGCCGCCACGCTGCGGGCGCGCAACCCACGCCTGGTGACCTGCAGCATCTCCGGTTTCGGCCAGGATGGGCCAGATCGGCTGCGCGCCGGCCACGACCTCAACTACCTGGCGCGGGCGGGTGTCCTCTCCATCACCGGCGACGACAGACGGCACCCCGGTGGTCCCCGGCGTGCAGATGGCCGACCTCGGCGGTGGCGCGCAGAGCGCCGTCATCGCCATCCTCGCCGCGCTGCGGCGCGCCGAGCAGACCGGCGAGGGAAGCCACTGCGACGTGTCCATGCTCGACGGCATGCTCAGCTGGATGTCGCCGCACATCGCCGCCGCCCGCGCCGGCAGTCGCCGCCGGGCCGGGCGACGATGCTGCTCAACGGCGCGCACCCCTGCTACCACGTGTATCGCTGCGCGGACGGCTGGATCACCGTGGCGGCGCTCGAGCCGAAGTTCTGGGCACGACTGTGCGAGCTGCTCGATGTCGAGGAGCTCCGCGACCTCGCCTTCGCGACCGGCGCGGAGGCGGACGGCGCCGTGCAGCGGCTGGAGCGCTGTGTTCGCGAGCGCGACGCGCGCGCAGTGGCGCGAGCGGCTCGGCGCTGAGGACGTCTGCTGCGAGCCGGTGCTGAGCATCGCCGAGGTGCTCGACGACCCCCAGGTGCGCCACCGCGCCGAGAACGCGGACGGGGCGCCGGCGTGGTTCCCGCTGCGAGTCGGCGCGGAGCCCCACGCCCCCACCGGCCCCGCGCCGGCGTACGGGGCCGACAGCCGGGCGCTGCTCGCCGAGGTGGGCGTCGACGACCGCGAGTTTGCCGAGCTGGTGGCGGCGAGGGTGACCGGGTGAGCGCGCGCCCGGCCGCCGCGCATGACGCGGCGCAGCGCACGCACGCGTGAGCGGATCATCGAGGCCGCCACCGAGGTGTTCGCCCGGCGCGGCGTGCACGGCACGCGCGTGGCCGACATCGCCGAGCGCGCCGGCATCGCCTACGGGCTGGTGTACCACCACTTCCGCAACAAGGAGGAGATCCTCACCGCCATCTTCGCCGAGCGGTGGGCGCAGTACGTCGCCTACCTCGAGGACGTCGCGCGCATGCCGCTCTCGTTCCGCGAGCGCATGGGCACGGCTCATCCACTTCTGGGTGGAGACGTACCGCCAGGAGACCGACCTGATGACGGTGATGATCAACGAGATCACGCGCTCGTACGAGTTCCTCGAGTCGCACGACATCACCGCGGTGCTGGTGGCGTTCGACCCCATCGAGCGGATCATCGCGGAGGGTCGTGACAACGGCGAGGTCCGTGCCGACCTCGACGCCAAGCTGGCGACGTACGTCGTCCTCGGCGTCGCCGAGATGGTGCTCACCGGTTACGTCATCGGCAGCCTGCCGCGCACCGACCAGGAAGCAGTACGCCCGCGACGAGCAGCAGCTGCTCTCGCTGCTCCTCGACGGGATGAGCGCCCCCGGCGCTTAGGCACCGGCCACCACCTCGTGCCACCAGGCGTCGACCTGTGCCGCGGTCGACTCGCGGCTGCCGCCGTTGTCGATGACCCAGGTCGCGCGTGCGCGCTTCTCGTCGATGGGGAGCTGGGCCGCCAGCGCGGCGCCGCGCGCCGGCGTCGTCGAGGCCGTCGCGCTCGCGGATCCGCTGCAGCTGGACCGCTGCCGGCGCGTACACCAGCAGGGTCCCGTCGAAGCCTCGTCGCGATCGCGCTCGAACAGCAGAGGGATGTCGGCGACGACCAGCGGGGCGCTCGACTGCAGGGCCTCGAGGATGCGCTCCTGCATCAGCGCATTGATGCGCGGGTGGGTGATCGCCTCGAGCTGAGCGCGCGCTGTCGGGGTCGGCGAAGACCACCGTCCCCAGCGCTGCCCGGTCGATCGCCCCGCCCGCGTCGAGGACCTCGTCGCCGAACGCCGCCACCACGTCGGCGAACCGCCGGCGCCCCCGGCACCAGGACCTCGCGGGCCAGCACGTCGGCGTCGACGACGGTGGCGCCGCGCGCCGCCAGCGATGCCGCGACAGTCGACTTGCCCGTGGCGATTCCGCCGGTCAGTCCGATGAGGCGCACCGGGTCACCGTACACGCCATCGGCGGGAGGCGGTGCTCCAATTGGCCCCTGCTACAGTGCCCCGGTGCGCCGCCTGCCTCTCATCCTGCTCGCCACCATGGCCCTGCTGGCCGCCTGTGGCGATACTCCAACCGGCATCACCGTCAACTTCGTCGGCAACAGCACCTGTGACACCAACGGGCAGACCCCGTATTCACCCTCGCCGCCGAACACCAACACGGCCCCGGTCGGCCACGCCATCGACGAGATGCCGCATTTCCACGTGGCCAAGGGCACCAAGATCACCTACATGCACAACCCGCCCACGAGCGGCTGCCACTACAGCCTCGGCTCGGGCGTCGCGCCGCTGAAACCCGGCATCTACACCGCGTCCAACACCACCCTCACGCCCGAGTACTGGGTGCACAACCTCGAGCACGGGTACGTCGCGGTCACCTACAACTGCCCGTCCGGCTGCGACGCCGACCTGCGCACGCTGCAGGCGTGGTACCTGTCGCTGCCGCCCGACGCGGGCGGCGCCGTCCCCTACGCGAAGTTCATCGCCGTGCCGTACACCGCGCAGAAGGAGAAGTTCGACGTCAACTCCTGGGACTGGTTCGACCCCCTGGGCTCGACGCTGAACCTCGACGAGATCAAGAAGTTCTACGCGTGCCACACCAACCAGGCGCCTGAAGGGGCGAGCACCCCCTGACGCGGCTGCGCCGCGTCTGGGGGACCCCTGTGTCTTTATAGGGCGAGGCAGGTCCTCGCCCTCGCATGGACGGAATGAATCCGTCCATGCTCACCCACTCCTCGGCGCGACTCCGCGCCGCGCGGCTGCGCCGCGTCTAGGGGACCCCTGTGTCTTTACAGGGGCGAGACAGGTTCTCGCCCCTCGCACGGGCGGAATGAATCCGCCCACGCTCACCCCACTCCTCGGCGCGACTCCGCGCCGACGGCTTGGCCACATCGCACCGCTGCACGGCGGCCCTGGCCGCCTCCACTTCTATACTCGCGGCGATGTCGAAGGCCAAGCAGCGGCGCCCGGCTCGGGCCCGGGCGGCCCGCTCCCCTCGTCCGGCGCAGCCACGGCCGAGCGCAGCCGCCATCGAGGCTGAGCGGGGCCAGGTTTCGTGGGGCTGGTGTCTGGTCGGTCTCTTCGCCGGCGAGGTGCTGCTCTTCGTGCTCAGCAACGTCGCCCTCGGGGTAGCCAACGCCGCCTTCGGCAACTCCGGCTTCAAGACCGTCGACGGCGGGATCGTCGGCGTCTCCACCTTCCTCGCCGTCTTCTTCGGCGGCTACCTCGCCGCTCGCCTCGCCGGGCGCTTCGGCCTCTACCAGGGCGTGGTGGTGGGAATCGGCTTCATCGTGGTCGGCGCCATCTTCCAGTTCGCCCAGGAGGCGCAGATCGTGCACAGCTCCCTGACCAGCGGCACCCACACCCTGGTCGACCTGGGGCCGATGAGCATGGGCAACCTTATCAGCGGCGACATGCTCGCGCTGGTCGGAGGCTCGATCGGGGGGCTGTTCTCGCGGAGGCGCTGACCGGGGTCAGCGGGTGACGTTCTCGCCGACGCGGGTCGTGGCCGGGGCGGCCGGCTCACGGCTGTATGGGGTCCCGACCAGGTCGACCCGGCCCAGCGAGCGGGCGAACTCGAGGCAGGCCGAGCGGGCGAAACGGAGATGCTTGCCGGGTGTGTGCCAGGCCTGGAGGTGGCCCTGGGCGACGGCGCGTCGCAGTGTCGACCTCGAGACACCACACAGTGTGGCCGCCTCGCCGGTGGTCAGAATCTGTTCCTGCGGCGCTGCCATCAGTTCCCTCCTGAGTTCCGAGCCCGCCCTGGCTCCCAGGCCCCATTCTCCTGGCCCACTGTATACACCACCTTTGGCGCGCTTGTCACGTTTTCCTGAACTCTACACCAGTTCGGGGACAATCGAAGCAACCGAGCCGTCCGTATACTGACAGCAGCCCACGCTCGGGGTGTGCAGGGGAGCATTCATGGGTCTCGTCGAAGGCGTGGTCCGCCGGCTCGTCACGAGCGTCGGCACGGTGATCGTGGGCAAGGAGCAGGAGGTCGAGCTCTGCGTCCTGGCACTGCTCTGCGGCGGCCACGTGCTCATCGAGGACGTGCCCGGGGTGGGCAAGACGATGCTCGCCAAGGCCATGGCGCGGGCCACGGGCTGCGACTTCGAACGGCTCCAGTTCACCCCCGACCTCCTTCCCGGCGACGTCACCGGGGTCTCGGTCTTCAACCTCAAGACGAGCGAGTTCGAGTTCCGCCGGGGCCCGATCTTCGCCCAGGTGCTGCTCGCGGACGAGATCAACCGGGCGACGCCCAAGACGCAGTCGGCACTGCTGGAGGCGATGGAGGAGGGCCAGGTGACCGTCGACGGGCACACCCACCCCCTCCCGTCCCCCTTCATCGTCCTGGCCACCCAGAACCCGATCGAGCTCGGAGGCACGTTCCCGCTGCCCGAGGCCCAGGTCGACCGTTTCCTCGTCAAGGTGAACCTCGGCTACCTCCAGCTGTCGGACGAGGTGGCGATGCTCGATCGCTTCCAGCGCGAGTCGCCGCTCGAGGACCTCGTGGCGGTGACCGACTCGGCCGAGATCGAGGCCTGCCGGCAGGAGCTGCAGACCGTGTTCTGCCACCACTCGCTCAAGGAGTACTGCGTGCGCATCGTGCAGCGGACGCGCGAGAACACCGACGTGGCCCTCGGCGCCTCCCCGCGCGGCAGCCTCGGGCTTCTCCACGCCGCCCAGGCGCGCGCGGCCGCCAAGGGCCGCGACTACGTCATCCCCGACGACATCAAGGCGCTCGCCCAGCGCGTGCTCGGACACCGCGTGGTCCTGCGAGCCAACGCCGAGCTGCGCGGCGTGACCAGCGCCCAGGTGATCGACGAGGTGCTCGCCAGCGAGGTGGTTCCCGCGGAGCGACAGTTGATGGCCGGCGAGGGGTCGTGAGCTCGCGGGTTCCCCTGCTCGCCGGCATCGCAGCCCTCAGCTTCTTCGCCGGGATCACGGGGATCCACCTGGCCTACACCCTCACCTATGTCCTGATCGCGCTGCTGGCCATCGCGTTCATCTGGACGCGCGCGATCTCGCGCCGGATCAGCGTCGACCGCTCCTCGCCCGAGGGCTCGTTCTCCGTGGGTGAGCCGTTCAGTGAGCACTTCACCATCCACAACCGCAGCCTGCTGTGGGTGCCGTACTGCGAGGTGCACGATCGCAGCGAGATCCCCGGGTACGCCGCGGGCCGCGCCTGCGCGCTCGGTGCCGGCGACAGCGTCTCCTGGACGGCGCGCGGCCACTTCACGTCCCGCGGGCGGCATCGGTTCGGCCCGCTGGAGGCGCGTATCGGCGACCCGTTCGGGCTGTTCAACAGGACGGTCCGGCTGGCGGCGCGCAGCGAGGTCACCGTCTACCCCGCGCTGCACCCGCTGGAGGACATCGGCCCGCTGTGGAGCGGCGACGGGGCCGGGGACATGCGCCGCGGCAAGCCGGTCGACGTCGCCCCGGAGGTGTCCTCGGTGCGCGACTACGACTCGACCGACGGGCTCAGCCGCATCCACTGGACCTCGACCGCGCGGACCGGCCGGCTGATGAGCCGAACCTACGACACGCGGTACAGCGCCGACCTGCTGGTGATCCTCGACCTGCGCGCCGGCGTGCATGCGGGCCAGGCGCCGGAGTTGTCGCTGGAGTACGCGGTGTCGATCGCCGCGTCGATCGTCAACGCCGTCGCCCGGCGAGGCCAGGCGGTGGGACTGATCACCAATGACGCCGACATGCGCGCCTTCGGCGCCGGCCGCGGCGAGGCGCAGCGTATGCGCCTGCTCGACTACCTCGCAACCGCCCGCGACAACGGTGTCGCGCCCCTCGCGCAGGTGGTGAGCCGGCACGGCGAGGGCTGGCGAGGCCGCGGCGGCATGGTCGTGGTCAGCGGCGACCGCGACTCGACGTGGGTCGAGGCTCTCGTCGACTCCGGCACCCGCGGCCAGCGCCACCTGGCCGTCCTTCTCGAGACGACGTCGTTCGGGGCGGCCGGTCCGCCGATGCGCATCCCCGCGGCCTGGCGGCTGGCGCTCGACTGGTGGTTGGTCCGTCGTGGCGACGTCCTCGGCAGCGGCGAGAGGGCGCGCGCCGCCGGCGACTGACGATGAGCGTGGCCACCGCAATCATTGGCGCCCGCCCGGCCCCGCTGCGCCGGTCGGTCAGTCCGCTGCTGGCGCTTGCCCTGGTGCTGGCGACGGGCTGGTCGGTGCTGGCCGGCGGGTGGACGGACGGCACCCCCGGCGTCCTCCTCGTGGGGCTGGCCGGCACCGCCGAGGCGCTCGTCCTGGCCCGCTCGCGGACGCCGCGCGCGCTGGCGCTGGCCGCGGTCCCTTTCCTTCTCTTCGTCAGCCTGCTGCCAACCAACGCCGCGAGCCGGCCGGTGAGCGCGAACACCGGTCTCGGTCACATCATCGGCCAGTACGCCACGGCTGCCTTCTCGGGCCTGCTCGGCAACGCGCAGTGGGAGTTCAACGTTGCGCTGGGCGCCCTGCTGTGGGTGTGCGGTGCCTGGGCCGCGTGGTTCGCGGTGCGCGAGAGGCGCGGCGCCATCGCCACCGGCCCGTGCTGGGCGGTCATCGCCGTCAACATCATCAACGCGCCCTCCAGCGCCGGCTCCACTCTGCCCGTGACCGTCGCGGCGGCGACGGCACTTCTCCTGATCGCCGCCGTCCACCTCGACAAGCTGAGTGACAGCTGGCGGCGCCGCCGGGTGAGCGTCCTTCCCGGGACCGGTGGCCGCTTCGCCACCGCGGCGCTGTTCGGCGGCACCGTCATCGTGCTGCTGGCGCTGGTCCTTCCACCACTGAGCAGCTCGGACATCTCCGGGCGTCTCTTCGGAGGCGGCAGCAGCGGGAGCACCGGGACGGGCGGCCACAACGGCACCGGCAGTGGCTCAGGCGGCGCCACGGTGCGCTTCAGCTCGGCAACCATCCCCGGCGGCTCGCTGTCGCTCTCCGACTCACCCGTGCTGAGCTACACGTCGAGCCTGCAGACGGGCGTCTACCTGCGCCTGGAGACGGACAGTGTGTTCGACACGGGCAACTTCCTCCCCGCGCAGAGCGCCAACAACAACGGCGACGACATCCAGCAGGTGCTGCTCAGCCCGGGACCCATCCCGCGCGACCGGTCGGTGGCCGACGGCGGGGTTGGCGTGCTGCAGGCGCCGGTCTCTCTGGCGGTGCGCATGATCGACGACACCTCCAGCAACAACACCCTGCCCTTCGCAGGCGAGCCCGACGCCAGCGGTGTCGCAGCGCGCATCAACGGGCTCACCGGCCCGGAGGTGGGCGGCAACCAGCTGGTGACCGTCGACAGCGTCGAGGGCCTGCGCAACGTGATCGGCACGTCGTTCACCACGACGGCGACAGCATCGACCGCCACAGCGGACCAGCTGCGCCGCGCCGGGTCGTCGTACCCGGCGCTCATCACGCGCGACTTCCTCGACCTCACCGACGATGCGACGCATGGCGCGGCGGCGATTCGCGCCCTTGCGCTGCAGTGGACCGCCTCCGCGACGAACCCGTACGACAAGGCGGCGATCATCGAGGCGACGCTGCGCAACCCGAAGCTCTTCCACTACACGCTGACGCCACCGACCCCACCCCCGGTCACCAAGGAGTGGCCGGTGACCTATTTCCTCACCGTCACCCACGCCGGCTACTGCCAGTACTACGCCGCGTCGATGGGAGCGATGCTGCGGGCCCTGGGAATCCCCTCGCGGCTGATCAACGGTTATGGCCCCGGCACCGCGCCCAACGCCGCCAGCCGCCGCACCAGCTCGGAGAACAGCTGGAACGTCAGCAGCAACGACGCGCACACCTGGGTGGAGGCGTACTTCCCGCGCTACGGCTGGATCCCGTTCGAGCCCACGCCTCCGTCCCAGGCAGGGGACTACCAGCCTTTCGGGCGTGGCGCGCTGGGAACCACCGCTGCGCCCGGCGGCAGCGCCACCCCGGCAGCCGCACCGACCTCGGCGCCGGCCCGGCCCGACACGGCGGCAGCAGCGGGCTCTGCGGGTTCCGTCGAGCGGCGGCCGTACCGTGCTCATGGGCGCCGCCGGGGTGGGGCTAGCGGCGGTCGTGCTGGTGGTGCTGTTCGCGACCTGGTTCCTGCGGCCGCGCAATGTCCGGGGGGTCTGGCGCCGCGTCGGCATCGTGGGCCGGATGGTCGGCGTGCACCGCGACCGCGCGCTGACCTTCGACGAGTACGTCGGGCGGATGACCGCGGCGCTGCCTCGCGCCGGCCCTGGCTCGTGGTCCGCTCGGCTCGCCGACGGTCTGCGTGACATCGCCGCCCTCAGCGACCGCACGTTCTACTCGCCACCCGCTGAACGTGGGGACGATGCGGGCCTGAAGAGAGCGTGGCGGCGCGTCGCGCTGTTGGCCCCTCGGCTCAGCCGCCGTCAGCCCCGGTCCCAGCCCGCTCCCTGACCGGCTCGACGTCGACGTCGAGGGAGAGAAGGTCGTGCGCCAGGATGGCGCCCGCGACGGTGCCGCGGGCGCGCAGGTGGCTGAGCACGAACCGTGTGCGCGGGAACTCGGCGATCAGACCCTCGAGCTCACCGCGCCAGAGGTGACCACCCTCGATCGGCCCGTCCCAGCCGGTGCACTCGCAGACCATCACGTCCGCCGACGCGATGGCGCGGCGCAGGCCGGAGCACAGCGTGGTGTCACCGCTGAAGCCGATGGCGGCGCCGTCGCCGCGCTGCACGGTGTACGCGAGGGAGGGACCGGTGCTGTGCACCACTGCGAACGCCCGCAGCGTGTACCCGTGCGCCGTGGCGACGGCACCGTCCTGGAGCACCAGCCAGCGCAGGTCCAGCCGCTCCTTGATCAGCCCCACGAGGTGGCTGCCGTAGCCTGTGGTCAGCAGGCGCAGGACGTATTCGCGCGTGCCGGGAGGACCGGCGACGGTGAGCCCGGGGCGCGCCGCTGCGGAGAAGGCGCGCGCGCCCAGCAGCATGGGCAGCATGTAGGTGTGGTCGGCGTGGAAGTGCGTGACCAGCACGATGTCGATGGCGGACACCGACATGCCCGCCCGCGGCAGCAGCGCCTGCACCGGGGCTCCGCAGTCGACGAGCACGCGCTCGTCCACCATGTACGCCGCGTTGCACCCGCAGCCGCTGAACGCGTCCCCGCTGCCGACGACGGTGAGCCGCGTCCCGGTCCCCGCTCCCGCGTCAGGCATGCGGCGACGGCTGTTGGCGTCGGTGTCGGCAGCGTCGACGTCAGCCCCTCCTGCACGAAACCCCAGTCGAGCAGACGCCGTGATTGGCTGTAGCTGTACGGCGCGTTGAGGAGCACGGAGAGCAGGCGGTGGCCGTCCCGCACTGCCATGGCCACCTCGCAGTAGCCCGCCGTGCCCGTCCAGCCCGGCTTGATGCCCACCGCCGGCGGGTACATCCCCAGCAGCAGGTTGATCGACTGGAGCTGGAATTCGGGGTGACCGGCGGTCGCGGCCAGGTCGACGGCGCGGAGGGCCACGATCTCACGGAAGAGCGGGAATCTCCGCACCGCGACGGTGGCGATGGCCGCGAGGTCGTAGGCAGAGGAGTGCTGCGCCGGGTCGTCGAGGCCGACAGGGCTGGTGAAATGGGAGTCGTGGAGGCCGAGCGCCTCCGCCTGGGCGTTCATCGCCCCCACGAATCGCTCGGTGCCGACGGTGTCGCTGGCGATGGCGTTGGCGGCGTCATTGCCGCTGACCAGCAGCATCCCCGTCAGCAGCTCTTGGACGGTGAGCGTCTGGCCCGCGGTGAGCCCCATCCGGCTCTCGTCCCAGGACAGGTTGACGGCGTCAGAGGTGACCGTCACCGGCTGGGCCGGCTCGAGGTTCTCCAGCGCCACCAGGGCGGTGAGCACCTTGGCCGTGCTCGCCGGAGCCAGCTCCTGGTGCGCACCCTGCTGCCACAGGATGGTGTTGGAGTCGATGTCGACCAGGATGCCGCCACGTGCGGTCACCACAGGCGGCGCCACCGGCTTGGCGGCCGGGACGAAACGCACCGGGTCGGTCACCAGGCGCATGCCGTACCAGGCCGAGCGCGGCAGGTCGGCGGCCGTGTTGGTCGCCGCGTGGGCGTGGAACGAGGCGACCGGTCCCGCGCGTCCGCTCACCAGAGCAAGCGTGCAGATCGTCGCCACCACGACGAGGACCGCGAGGGTGCTGGGACGGCGAAGGACGAACGGCATCGCGACGAGCCGCATGGTACGTCAGGATCGCGCCCAGCCCGACGCCGGCGGGGTCATGCGGTTCGGATTTATCGTTCCCCGACAGGGGTATCACACAGGTATGCGCCTCGACCGGTTCACCGAGCGCTCGCAGGAGGCCCTGCAGGCCGCCCAGCAGGCCGCGTCCGCCATGCAGCACGCCCGGGTCGAGCCCGAGCACCTCCTGCTCGCGCTTCTCCGTCAGGAGGAAGGGCTGGTGCCGTCCCTGTTGCAGCGCCTCGAGGTTCCCCCGCAGCCCCTGGCCGCGAGGCTCGAGAGCGAGCTCGAGCAGCGTCCGAAGCAGTTCGGGGGCGGCGAGCCGGCGGTCGGCGACGCCGTGCGCGACGTTCTCATGGCCGCTTTCGATGAGATGTCACGGCTCAAGGACGAATACGTCTCCACCGAGCATCTTCTGCTCGCGCTGGCTGGCCGCAAGGGTGGCGAGGCGTACCGCCTGCTCAGCGGCGCCGGGATCACTCCCGATCGCATCTACGCGACGCTGGCAGCGGTGCGCGGCTCGCAGCGGGTCACCGACCCCAATCCAGAGGACAAGTACGACGCGCTCGGCAAGTACGGCCGCGACCTCACCGACGCGGCCAGGGCCGGCAAGCTCGACCCTGTCATCGGCCGCGACGACGAGATCCGCCGGGTCATCCAGGTGCTGAGCCGGCGCACCAAGAACAACCCGGTGCTGATCGGCGAGCCGGGCGTCGGCAAGACGGCCATCGCCGAGGGCCTCGCCCAGCGCATCGCCGCGGGCGACGTGCCCGAGGGGCTGCGCGACCGCCGCGTGGTGGCGCTCGACCTCGGGGCGATGGTCGCCGGGGCCAAGTACCGCGGCGAGTTCGAGGACAGGCTCAAGGCCGTTCTCACCGAGGTGACCGGTTCGGACGGCAGGATCATCCTGTTCATCGATGAGCTCCACACCCTGGTGGGGGCGGGCGCCGCCGAGGGTGCCATGGACGCGGGCAACATGCTCAAGCCGGCCCTCGCCCGTGGTGAGCTGCGCTGCATCGGCGCCACCACGCTCGACGAGTACCGCAAGCACATCGAGAAGGACGCCGCGCTGGAGCGGCGATTCCAGCCGATCGTCGTCGACCAGCCGAGCGTCGAGGACACCATCAGCATCCTCCGCGGCCTCAAGGAGCGCTACGAGGTGCACCACGGCGTGCGCATCAAGGACTCCGCGATCGTCGCCGCAGCGGTGCTCTCCGACCGGTACATCACCGATCGCTTCCTCCCCGACAAGGCGATCGACCTCATCGACGAGGCTGCCTCCAAGCTGCGCATCGAGATCGATTCGATGCCGACGGAGCTCGACACCGTCGAGCGTGAGATCCGCCAGCTCGAGATCGAGCGTGAGGCGCTGCGCAAGGAGACCGACGCGGCCTCGCGAGACCGGCTCAACGCCCTCGAACGCGAGCTGGCCAACCTTCAGGAGCGCGCCAAGGAGATGCGCGAGCGCTGGCAGCAGGAGAAGGGAGCCATCGGCGCCATCCGCGACATCAAGAAGCGGATCGAGGAGATGCGTCACGAGGCCGAGCGTGCTGAGCTGGCCGCTGACTTCGGACGAGCCGCCGAGCTGCGCTACGGCACCCTCGCCGAGCTGGAGCGCGCCCTGGTTGCCGAACAGCAGCGCCTCACCGAGCTCCAGGGTGATCGCCCGCTCCTCAAGGAGGAGGTCGACGAGGACGACATCGCCGTCGTGGTCGCCCGTTGGACGGGCATCCCCGTGAGTCGCATGCTCGAGGGCGAGACACAGAAGCTGCTGCACATCGAGGAGCGTCTCCATGAGCGTGTCGTCGGCCAGGACGACGCCGTCGCCGCGGTGGCCGCCGCGGTGCGGCGCGGCCGTGCCGGTCTCAGCGAGCCCAATCGTCCGATCGGTTCGTTCATCTTTCTCGGCCCCACCGGCGTTGGCAAGACGGAGCTGGCCCGCGCGCTGGCCGCGTTCCTGTTCGACAGCGAGCAGGCGATGGTGCGCATCGACATGTCGGAGTACATGGAGCGGCACAGCGTGTCGCGGCTGGTCGGCGCGCCGCCCGGGTACGTCGGCTATGACGAGGGTGGTCAGCTCACCGAGGCGGTGCGGCGGCGTCCATACAGTGTGCTGCTGCTCGACGAGATCGAGAAGGCGCACCAGGACGTGTTCAACATCCTGCTGCAGCTGCTCGACGACGGCCGGCTCACCGACGGGCAGGGACGCACCGTCGACTTCCGCAACACGGTGGTCATCATGACCAGCAACATCGGCTCGCACATCATCGCGGAGATGCCGGCGAACGCCGCGGCGGCCGAGCACGAGAGGGTGCGCGAGGAGGTGCTCGCGGTGCTGCGCCAGCACTTCCGGCCCGAGTTCCTCAACCGTGTCGACGACGTCATCGTGTTCTCGCGGTTGGATCGCGAGCAGCTGCGCCACATCGTCGAGATCCAGCTGCAGAACCTGCGCGCCCGGCTTGCCGCACGCTCGATCACCCTCGAGGTCGACGGCGCCGCGCTCGACCTCCTCGCCGACGAGGGCTACGACCCCACCTACGGCGCGCGCCCCCTGAAGCGGGTCATCCAGCGCCGCCTGCAGGACCCGCTCGCCATGGCGATCCTCGAGGGGCGGCTCCGCGATGGTGACGTCGCGCGCGTCGCGGCGCGCGACGGTGAGCTGCTCATCGAGACGCCTCAGCAGCGGGAGCCGGTCACCATCGCCTGACCTGCCCGCGGCGCTTCAGCGGCTACGCTTGGCGCCGATGCCCGCAGTGTCGCTTCGCACCGCCGCCGGCCTGGTCGCGCTCGCCGCGTACATCGCAGTGATCTTCGCCGCCAACTGGGCGGTGCAGCGCTTCGGGCTCGTGCCTGTGGGGTTTGGGCTGCGTGCGCCTGCGGCCGTGTACTTCGTGGGGCTGGCGTTCACTCTGCGCGACCTGGTGCAGAACATCCTGGGGCGGTGGGTGTCAGTGGCGGCCATCGCAGCGGGCGCGCTGGTGTCCGCAGCGGTGTCGCCGGCCCTGGCACTGGCCAGCGGGCTCGCGTTCTTCACCTCGGAGCTGGCCGACTTCCTCGTCTACACGCCCCTGCTGCGCCGCGGCTGGATCGTGGCCCTGGTCCCGGCCAACCTGGTGGGTTGCGTGGTCGACTCGCTGGTCTTCCTGAGCATCGCCTTCGGCTCGCTGTCGCTGCTCGGCGGGCAGGTGCTCGGCAAGGCCTGGATGACCGCGCTGGCGGTGCTCGTGCTCGGGCCGGTGCGGCGCTGGTACGTGCTCACTCCAAGTCGCGGCGCGGGCGTGCCCGCGGGCGCGGCCGCATGAGCGAGCAGGTCGCGCCCCGCGCACTGCTGGAGTGTTTCGACAATCGCAGCGCGGATCGCGACTACACCATCCAGTTCACGCTGCCGGAGTTCACCTGCCTGTGCCCACGCAGCGGCTTCCCCGACTTTGCGATCCTCCACGTGCGCTACGTGCCGGGACCTCGTTGCGTGGAGCTGAAGTCGCTGAAGATGTACGTCAACGCGTTCCGCAACGTCGGCGTCTTCCACGAGGACGTGGTCACCGGCATCCTCACCGACCTCGTCGACCTGCTCGCTCCCCGGTACTGTGAGGTGGTCGGCGACTTCAACGTACGGGGCAACATCAAGACGGTGGTGCGCGCCACCCATCGCGACCCCGGGTTCGCCGGCGAGCCGGATGGTTGGTGGACTCCGCGCGACGAGCATGCGGCGTCGCACCGACCGGATGGTGGCGCGGCGGAGTAGAGGCGGAGCGACCGTAGCTGTGCCCGGGATGGCGCGTTACATTGGCAGCATGGTGACCAGCCTCGAAGCGTCCGTCGCTCGCGGCCGTGCCTCCGTCCGGCTCGAGGTCAGCCGCTCCGTCGCGGCCGGTGGCAGCCGCCGTCTCGGGCTGACCGCGCTCGCGCTGATCGTCCCCGCCGCGGCCGTCCTCGGGTTCGGGGCAGTGAGAAATGCCGCAGGTCTGCGCGCCCTCGACCTCGGTTTCGCGCTGGTTGCAGCGATCGGCCTCCTCTGCATCGGGGGCTGCGCGCTGCTCGCTGTCACCTGCCTGCGATTCTCCGGCGGCCACGACGACGGTGGCTGGCGCGGCCGCGTCAGCATTCAGCTCGCCACCTGGGAGCTCATCGCCGCGCTGATCGGTCTGGTGGTCGTCGGCGTTTTCGCGGGGCATCTCCTGGCCGATTGGTACGGCTGTGTCAACGGCGTCCGGAGCGCCTGCTGAGGCGCTGGGTCGTGAAATCCCGCACAGCGTTCGGGCACGCAGCTGAGCTGAACTTGGCCGATGCCGCCGATGCATCGATGGCGCGCTTGCGCGGGCGATCTGCGTTGCCGCGCGCCGAGTGGCACGGGGCGGCACTCAGCTCAGCCTGATCGACCCGTCTCCTTGTGAGCGGAACGCGTGCAGCAGTGGGTGGTCGCGCCGATCGGGCCTGATTCGCAGGTGGAGATCGTCGCCGTCCGCCTCGAGCGTCGTGCCGAGCTCACTGGCCAGGAAGAGCGCGACGCGCGGATCGACAGCACCGGCGCCGCGGAACACCGGCACGGGTGTGGTCACACCGAAGGCGCGCGCCAGCTCGGGAGCGCGCCGGTTCCAGGTCGCGCCGGGGACGCGCACAAGGTCGGCGCCAAGCATCGAGCCGACGATGGCGGCGAGGGCGAAGATCCGCGAACGTGCTGGCTCGGGGACGTCCTCCCACAGCGCCCGCTCGTGGACCATGCCCTCGAGCACGTCGCGAGCACGGTCGACGATGCCGTCCGGCGGGATCGCCACCCACGTGCCGCCGCGCGCGCTGCGCGCCCACCAGCCGTCGACACGCACGATCGCTCCAGGACCGGCCGCCGCCGCCGCCACGCACCGCGTCGCGCGATGGTCCGCGGGCGGCGTGCGGCCGGGGAGCAGCGCCGTCTCCTCGTCCCATGCGCGGGTTGCCTTGTGGACCGCACCGCCGCGCAGCAACGCGAGGGGCAATGACAGTCGGCTCAGGCCGGTCTCGAGCACCCCGACCCGGGTGCCGTCGGGAGCATCGACTGGCGGATGCAGGACCGCGCCCAACGCGTCGGCGGCGGTCCGGGCAAAGCCCAGTCCCCAGCGCGGCCGGTCGGCGCGGCGCCGGGCGGATCGCGCGCTCGCGGCTGAGCTGGAACCGCGCCACGCGATCGAAAACGCGCCCCGCGCCGCAGCGAGCACCACCGAGGTCGCGCCATCGTGTCGTTCGGCATTGCTCGCGAGCTGGACCAACACCAGCGCCGCGACCGCGGGCGAGAGCACCGCGAACGGCCGCTCCTCAGCAAGGGCGACCGCCATCGCGGTGCGCGAGGCGATACCTGCGCACGCGTGTTCGAGGACGTCGCGACTGGTGCCTGCGGAGCCCGCCTCGCGACCTGCCACCACCCGCAGCGATGCCGCCAGCATGGCGACGCGCAGAGCCTGTCGGTGCGGGAGCGCGCGGGCGGTTCGGTCGATCTCCTCGAGCAGGGCGCCGACGACTTCCGCGCACGATGCGTCGACCTCCTCTGCGCTCACCACAAGGCGCGCCTGCCGCACGCGGTACGTGACCGCACCGGCAACGGCGTCACGCCATTCCGGCGTGTGCGTGAGCATGTCATCGCCGTCGAACATCGCTGCACACAGCGGCAGCTCGGCGACCTCGCCGATGGTGAGGTTCACTGGCGCACCGCCAGGCGGTACTTGCGGTTGCCATGGCTCACCACTGTCACGCGTGAGTCTCTCCTGCTCAGCCATTCCCCGAAGCGACGCACCGCCTTGGTCGCGGTGTCGGAGTGGAACGTGACCATCTCGGGGTAGTGCACCACAAGGCGCACCGCCTCGCGATGATGGTGCTCGGTCATGGTGGGGAGATGGAGAACCACCGAACCGTCCTTGATGCGCAGGTCCTCGACGGTGGGGTCGAGCATCCGCTCGACACGCTCGATGAGCGAGCGGTCGCCGTCGCTCTTGTCGTGCAGCCAGGCGCGTGGATGCGCCCGGTGGATCTCGCTGCGCACACGGAATGAGTCGATGTTCGCCGAGTACACGATGGTGAGGCAGTCGGAGAGGTCACGCGCCAGCAACGCCAGGACGTCGCCACTGCTTCGCGTCTGGTCGGGTGCCTTGGAAAGGTCCCAGTCGACGACGGCCAGGATGGGCCGTGCTGACGCGGCGTTGTTGCGCAGCGCGGTGAGCGCATGCGTGGCGCTGCGCGTCGCCAGGGGGTGGAAGCTCTTGCGAGAGAAGTGGGCACGGAGCTCCTCGAGGGTCTCGGCGTCGTCCTCGAGGATCAGCACCTCGGCGTTGGCGCGCATCAGCGGTCCCCCGCCACCAGCCGCGCAGCGCCGCTCGCGTAGGCGAGGCGCAGGGGCACGCGGTGCGGCACCAGCACCGCATCGACGTGGCGAAAATGCTGCGCGGGAGCGAAGACCGGGTGCGGATGGCGGGCGACCAGCACCTCGAGCGCCGTGTCCCCAGCGTGCTGGCCGTCGGGCATGGTGAGGCCGTCGCCCGGCGCCAGCCGCACGCCGCCGGCCTCAGCCCGCACCGCCGCGTCCACCGCGTCGGCCAGCTCGGAGAAGCGTTCGAAACCACGGGCATGCGCGGGCAGGCCTGCCGGTTGCGGGCCTCGCCAGAACAGCACCACCGGTCGGCGCGCCAGAAGGTCCGCCAGCGCACCCGGCAGCTCGGCCACCGACCCGACGACCATCCACGGCCATGGCCGCCCGCCGCGCGCCGCGGCCTCCACCTCGGCGGGCCTCACCTCCCGCACGGTGACGTAGGCGCGGTCGGCGCGATCGCGCAGCGCCACCGCGAGCTCGGGATCCTCGGCGATCACGAGCACCGTCCGTCCCAGCCCGCCCGCGCCTGCCGGCCGCCTCGGCCCGCCCCCACGCATGGCGTTGGATCTTAGGACGCCGTCCGCGGACACACGGCGGACAATGGCTCAGATGTCGGCGGTGTCCCCGGCGTCGGATTCCTCGACGTCGTCGAGAAAATCGACGATCTCGGCGTCGTACGTGTCGCGCGCCTGGTGGAGCACCGCGCCCACCACCTCCACGGTCTCCGGCGTCCACTCGAGCGCGGCCGCGAGCTCGAGGGTGGTCGGCTCGCGTTCCTGCCGGCGGCGCAGCAGGACCTCGGCGGCCTCGAGAAGCTTCACCTGTTCCACGAGCAGCGCGTCGGCGAGCTTCTGCGCCGCCTCGCGTTTGATGACGTCGTCGAGGAACGTGCCGACGACGCGGGCCACGTACGGGTGGAGGCCGGACGCCGCGCCCCCGCGGGCGGCGAACTCACCGACGGCGACGGTGGCGGCGATCGACCCCTCCTGGTAGAGCTCCATGACGTCGACACCCTGGCCGCGCCGGGCGAGGACGGCATCGAGGACGGCGCCGAGCTGCTGCTCCACCAGCCGTCCGATTGCCGGCCCCGACGGCGTCCGTCGCGCTTCCTCCAGCAGGCGCTCCAGCTCGCCGGCCGGCGCGGCTGCGAAGGAGCGGACCTGCGAGGCAATGGCGTCCAGCTCGGTGTCGTCGGGAAATCGTGTGGTCATCGCTTGCGTGCCGGGGCGGCATCGTCGCGACCGAAGCGGGCGGCGAGCTGCTCGACCGCGCGGGCCACCTCGCGACGGGCGGCGGGCTGGCTGGCGCGCTCGACGGCGCCGCCGAACGCGCCACCGACGGAATAGCGGGCCTCGACGCGCAGCTTGGAGCCGGCGCGTGCAGGGGTGACCTCGATGGTGATGGTCAGGTCGAGGCCCTCCTCGAGCACCAGCACCATCTTCTTCGGCTCGTCCATCTCCTTGACCAGGAGCACGCCTCGGAGGTGACGGCCCACCATCCCCGCCTCCACCTCGAAGCGCGCGCCCACGCCGCGCTTGGGTCCGCCCATGTGCCTGACCCCGCGCACCGCCGGCAGCCAGTCGGCATTGGAGATGTCGCTGACCACGGCGAAGGCCTGCTTGGCAGGAACCGGCAGTGTGGCGGTGGCGCTCGCCTCGATCACCGTCCGTCCGCCATCAGTACATCACCGTCGCGAACTCGCCCTGCTGCTCGAAGCCGACACGACCGTACACACGCAGCGCGGCGTGGTTGTAGCCGTTGACGTACAGGCTCACCAGCGGCACCTGCTCGAGGAGCACCGAGCACAGCGCGGTCATCCCCGACGTGGCCACGCCCCGCCCCCGCCACGCCGAGCCCGTGAACACGCCCTGGACCTGCACCACCTCGGGCGTCCATGCACTCAGCTCCGCCTTGAAGACCACCTGGCCGCCCTCGGTCCACACCCAGCTCCAGCCGCGGTCCACGAGCTGGGTCATCCGCGCCCGCCATGCGCTGGGGTCGGGCGGCGTGGTGTCGGCGCTCAGCTCTTCACGGTGCATCGCCGCCGCCGCCACGGCGAGCGCGTCGACGTCGCGGCGGGTGCTCGGACGGATCGGTGCCGGCGGGAGAACTCGCAACCGTCGCCGGTCGATGACCATCACCGGCTGGGGGTCGTGGATCTCACGTGCGCGCCGGCGGGGCTCCAGGCACTCATGCAGCGCGAGCACCGCTGCCCGAGGGCCGACCAGGAGGTGGGGCGGGGTGGCAGCGCGAGTGGCCGCCGCGAGCCTGGGGGCGTCGCTCACGTCGGGTATGCAGGGCACTGTCAGCGCACCGCCGAGCACCGCGGCCTTGAGGCCTCCCGCGTCGACGACGCACCACCACGGCGCCGCTGTGCCGACCAGGCGCAGCTCGCTGCGCAGGTAGACGTTCTCGACCGGCTCCGTGTCGAGGAGCCGCCCGAGTGCTCCCACGTCAGTGGGTCCGACGCGGGTGACGGTCAGCTGGGCCACCGCTCGATTGTGCCGGGTCGAGCAATCCTGACAGCGCGCGGCGGCCTCCGGCGTCGACACGACACTAGACTGGGTCGGCGCTGTGCCCGATCCACGTGAGGAGTCCTGAGTGATCCGAGCTTGCCTTGCCACGCTTGTTGCGGTGGTCGGCTGCGGGTTTCTCAGCGGATGCGGCTCGTCGGCGCCGGCCCCCACCACCCCGTCTGATGGCTCGGGGAGCGCTTCCGCCACACCCGTCGCGGGCACTGCCTTGCGAACCGACAAGTTCACCACCGTGATCCCTCTGGGCTGGAGCAACAAGGTGAGCGATGCCACCGAGGTGGCCAAGTTCAGCGGCGGTGGCAAGGTGGAGATGCTCGTCGAGCAGCCACCGCCGGGCCAGGTGCAGGCGAACATCAACGACGTCACGGCCAACATCAACGTCCTGCTCCTGCCCTCGCCCGTGCCGGATGACCGGGTGGCGACCTACCTCCAGAGCGTCTCCAACAACGGCGCCACCAACCTCAGCGCGGCGCAGTCATTCACCATCGACGGTGCCACGGGCCAGTTCATCACCTACGACAGGGACATCCAGGGCACCCCGGGTGAGAGCCAGGACATGATCATCAACCACGGCGGCAGCACCTACGACATCGTGCTCAACACCTCGCAGTTCGCCTTCAGCCGGCAGCAGCCGGGCCTGCAGGCCGTGCTCGCCGCCTGGCGCTGGAACAGCTGACGTGCTGATCATGATGAGCGCGCAGGCGACGCCGGCGGAGGTCGCCAACGTGATGGAGCACGTGCGTACGCGCGGGTACAAGCCGATCGAGCTGCCCGGCGCTGACCGGCTCGCGATCGGCGTGCTCGGCAGCAACCCGTCGGCCATCCGCGACGCGGTGGTCGCGCTCCCTGGTGTCGTGGCGGCGATCCCGGTGAGCAAGCCGTACAAGATGGTCGGGCTGGAGTGGCACCCGGAGCGGTCGGTCGTGCAGGTGGGCGCGGTGCGCATCGGTGACGGCTCGCTCTCCGTGGCGGCTGGTCCCTGCGCCGTGGAGAGCGAGGCCCAGGTGCTGGACACCGCAACCAATGTCGCAGCAGCGGGAGCCAGCCTGCTGCGCGGCGGCGCGTACAAGCCGCGAAGCTCGCCGTACTCCTTTCGCGGGCTGGGGGCGGAGGGCCTCGAGCACCTGCGCCACGCGCGTGAGCTCACAGGTCTGCCCGTGGTCACCGAGGTGCTGACGCCGTCGGACGTGGCGGTGGTGGCGGAAGCGGCGGACATGCTCCAGGTGGGCACGCGCAACGCCCAGAACTTCAGCCTGCTCGAGGCTGTCGGTGAGGCGGGCAAGCCCGTGCTCCTGAAACGCGGGCTCAGCAACACCGTCGAGGAGTGGCTGCTCAGTGCCGAATACGTCCTCGCGCATGGCAACGCCGACGTGGTGCTCTGCGAGCGCGGGATCCGCACGTTCGAGAACGCAACACGCAACACCCTGGACCTGTCAGCGGTTCCACTGGTGCGCTCGCTGTCACACCTGCCGGTGCTGGTCGACCCCTCGCACGCCACCGGTCACCGTCACCTGGTTCCGTCGATGGCATTGGCGGCGGTCGCGGCCGGCGCGGACGGGCTCCTCATCGAGGTGCACCCGTCTCCGGACGACGCGCTGAGCGACGGTCCGCAGTCGCTGACGTTCGAGCAGTTCGCCGGGCTGATGGATGATGTGCGCCGCCTCGTCACTGCATTGCGACACGAGCTTGTTGGCGTGCCGTCACAGGACACGCGGTAGGATCAGTGCGCGCCAGCCGGCGTGCACCATGCCACTGTTCAAACGCCGTACCCCGACCGAATTCGCATCACCGATCGGCACGCTGCCCTGCTCGGAGCAGGGTTGCACGAACGAGACGGCGATTACCTGTGCCTATCGCGACCGCCGCGGCCGCGCCTGCACGGTCGCGTTCTGCCCCGAGCACTGGTCCGAGGTCGGTGGCGTTCAGTACTGCCGCCGCCACGCCGGCACCATCAGCGCAATGGGCCCGGGCACCGAGATGGGGGCCCTCCCTGAGCTCGAGAACCGCGGACCCTCGCTGGTGAGCTGGGTCGCGGACGAGATCGGCGCCGAGGTGGAGGAGTTGCTGCGCAAGGCGGCGCGCCCCGGCGAGACGGTGAAGACCGAGCCCGAGGTCAAGATCATCTTCGACCACAAGCGCCGGCGCCGCTACGAGCGCAGCTGGAAGCTCATCGAGTCCACCGGCATCAGCCTCAAGGTGGCATTGACCGTCAACGAGGACGAGGACGACGCGCTCGTCGACGTCAGGGTCAACTCCAACGTCATCGCGCGCGGGGTGCCGCCGTGGATCGCTCGCCGCCGTGCCGGTCTCGGTGTGGGCGGGCAGGTCGACAAGGAGCAGCGCGAACTGTTCCACCGCTTCTTCATCAACCACATCGCCGAAGAGGTCGCAGTCCAGCGTTCCTCGGATGCGAGGTTGACCGCCTAGGCCGAACGACGGTCCCTCACCGGGCCGCGATGGGCGCCCCGATCACGTCGAGCAGCGGGCCCATCAGCCGAGCCGCGGTGATGTCGTCGTCGCGCGATCGGCTCGTCAGCGCGGGGCGAGCCGCCACCTCGTCGAGGATCGCCAGCGCACCCGGGGTGTCGAGATCGTCGTCGATGCAGGCCATGAAGTCGTCGTACACGGCCTGTGCGTCAGTGGGTGTGAAGCGCGCGTCGCTGGCGAGAGCCGATTGGTAGGTGAGCCATCGCACCTGCGCTCGGTCCAGGTCGGCGGCGACGTACTCCCATGGGGTGCGGTGGTGGTGCGCACACAGGAGCAGGCGGATCACCGCTGCGGGCACGCGGTCGAGGAGGTCCCTCACGTACACGAGGTTGCCGAGTGACTTGCTCATCTTCTCGCCCTGGTAGCCGACCATCGCCACGTGCACCCAGTGCTTCACATAACTGCGCACACCGCCACACGCCGCTTGGGCGATCTCCGACTCGTGGTGCGGAAAGATGAGGTCATCGCCGCCGCCGTGGATGTCGATGGGCAGTGCGAGCTCGGTGGAGGCGAGAACGGTGCACTCGATGTGCCAGCCGGGCCGCCCCTCGCTCCACGGGGATGGCCAGTGGGGTTCGTCCGGCAGCGACCGCTGCCAGAGCACGAAGTCGAGCGGGTTGCGCTTGCGCGGGTCGTCGGGGTTTCCGCCGCGCTCGCGGGACAGGCGCAGCATCGCTGGCGTGTCCAGACCGCTCAGCGACCCGTAGCGCGAGAACGCGGAGACGTCGAAGTACACCCAGCCGTCGGACTCGTACGCGGCGCCGTTGCGGATGAGCTTCTGCACCCACGCCACCATCTCCGGGACGCGGTCGCTCGCACGCGGCGAGGCGTCGACGTCGAGAAGGCCGAGGTCGGCCATGTCCCTGTCGAAGCGGAGAATCTCACGGTCTCCGAGAGCCCGATAGTCGACACCGCGTTCGCGGGCGACGCGAAGGATGTCGTCATCGACGTCGGTGACATTGCGAACACTGCGCACCTCAACCCCGTCGGCCCACAGCCGGCGCGCCATGACATCGAACGTGTGGTACGTGAAAGCGTGGCCGAGGTGGCCGCCGTCATACGGCGTGATGCCGCACACGTAGATTCCCACGCGACCGTCGCGCGGGGTCAGCGTGGTGAGCGCTTCGGTCGCCGTGTCGAATAGCTGCACTCCGCTCGATTGTAGGAGCCGGTCGTTCCGGCCCGGTCAGAGCGACAGCTCGGTGAGCGTCGCGCGGGCGGCGGTGAGAGCAGTGCGCGTGTCGTCGAAGCTGGCCCGCGTGCTTGCCTCGTCGATGGTGAGCCACGCCACGTCGTCGATCTCGCCGGCCTGGGGGCTGACCGCGGTGCCAGCCGGAGCCGTCACCAGGAAGTGCTCCACCAATTTGAAGGTGAGCCTGCCGGCGCGGCGATAGACGTACTCGGATGATGGGAGGCGGCCGGCGACGACAAGCGACTCGATCGCCACGCCGCACTCCTCGGAGATCTCGCGCAGGGCTGCCTGCTCGGCATTCTCACCAGGCTCGAGGTGACCCTTGGGCAGGCCCCAGTACCTGCCGGCGTGCACCAGGCACACCTCCCAGCCGTCCGTGGACGGCCGCGCCAGCACGCCGCCGGCGGATATCTCATCGGGACGGCGACGCGGCATCAGCGCAGCGTACCCGGGCGCCGGGGCGGTCCAAAGCCCGATGCTATGATCCTGCTCCGCGCGGCCCCGTGGTGTAGCCTGGCCTAACACGCCACCCTGTCAAGGTGGAGATCGTCGGTTCAAATCCGATCGGGGTCGCCACCTGCCGCTAAGGCCACTCCGGCGCGACCAGCAGCCGGCGCAGCCGATCGATGCGCGGCTCGTCGACCCCCAGCCCCGCAAGGTATTTCTCGGCTCCGCCGTGCTCAAACTCGATGCGCTCGACGGTGTCCACCATCGCCTCGCGACGCACCGTGAACAGACGCTCGGCGCGCACAGCGTCCATGCCGCGCTCCACCGCGCTCACCCGGTCGCGCGCGAGCATCTCTGCGAGTTGCACGCCGCTCAGCGCGTAGTCGTCGGCGATGGCGTCGGTTCCGACGCCGGCGAGCAACAGCACCAGCGCCACCACGACGCCGGTGCGGTCCTTGCCTGCGTGACAGTGGACCAGGATGGGGGCTGAGGGTGCGTCCGCGATCCCCGTCATCGCGGCCTTGATGCCGGTGCCGAGGTCACGCAACCACCAGGAGTAGACATCGGTGGCTGTCGTGAGTCCGGCGGGAAACTCGGTGTCATCCTCGAAGATCGGCGCGGTGACGCACTGCATCTGCGCGGCGCTGACCAGCAGGTTGGGACGGTCGGCGCGCTCTGACGCGGTGCGCAGGTCGACGACGGTGCGCACGCCCGCTTCAGCCAGGATGCGAGCTCCCGCTTCGTCGAGCTGGTGCGGCGAATCGCTGCGCAGCAGGCGGCCGGAGCGCGTCTCGCCACCGCTTTCGATGGGCAGGCCACCCAGGTCGCGCAGGTTGACCAAGCCTTCGACGTGGAGGGTGTCCGCTTGGTTGATCATGTTCCTAGCCTACTTGACGACCGCCGCTCGGCGGAGTCAGCGATGCGCCGTGTACACGATGTCCGTGAGTGGCATGCGGACGGTGACGTCCGAGAGTCCTGGTGAACCCTTCCGAACACCAGCATCACGCGACCATGTCCAAATCAGGGGAGCGGGCGAGCGGGCGAGGCGGCATCGTCACCACGCTGCCGTCATCGCTGAGCGCGATCTGCCAGCCGCCCTCGTGCACCAGCCAGTGGTGATGGCCGCAGAGCAGCACAAGGTTGTGCAGGTCGGTGGCTCCTCCGTGGGCCCAGTGGATCACGTGATGCGCCGCGGTCCATGACGCGGTGCGGTCGCAGCCCGACCAGCGGCAGCCCCTGTCGCGCATGTTCAACGCGCGCCGGGTGGCCCCAGGGACCACACGCTCGGAGCGACCGACGTCGACGATGGCGGAGGCCGCGTTCACCAGGACCCGCGTGATGGTGGCGTCGCACGCCAGGTGCTGGACGGTGGTGGTGGCGATGACCCCGGCGTGCTCCATCTCACCGGCCGGTGCCCCGACGAGCCCGAGCAGGGTGTCGAGCGTGCTGGTGACCTGCACGTGGGCGCGCTGGCTGGCCCGCTGCGGCACCAGCCCGACGTCGAGGCCGTGGCTGCAGAGCTCCACCAGGGCGTCGGCACAACGGCGCTCGAGACACCGATCGTCGTCGTGCCCGCGGCGCGCTGCCAGGGGCTCGAGCGCAGTGCGGACGCGCGCGCCGCCCTCGGCGTCGAGGTACGCAAGGGGAAACGCCTTGTCATGACAAGGTTTTACGCGATGGTTACGCGGTCCCCCAATTGTCCACAATCTGTGGATAACCGTTCCCCAGCTACGGGTCGCGGCGGAGGATGGCCTCATTGCGGCGTGGAAGGCAGGGGCGGCGGGGCGAGGCACAAGGAGGCGGCCCAGGCGGGGCCTCGCGGCGCGCCAGCCGCGCCACCGGCTGCCGCCGACCGGCGGCTCTAGATGAACCGCACGTGGTTCCGCCAAACGCGCAGGACGCCGGCGTCGCCATCAACCTGCACCCCGTCGGCCCCACGGCGGTTCATCAACAGCGCGAACAAGTCGCTCCCCGGGGCGCTCACCGCGCAGTCACCCACGGTCCCGGCGCGCTCCACAGAGAGACCGTCGTCGCTCAGCTCAACCAGCCACCGGTCCGGTGCGTCGGTCGGTGCGATGGACAGCGATCGCTCCGCACCGTCCGGCACCCGCACACGACGCGTGGCCAGCATCAGCCACTCGTCGATCCCGTCGGCCGCCGCGCGCGCGGAGAAGGCGGTCGGTTCGACGGCCGCTGCCTGCTCGGCGTCGAGCCTGTGGATGGCCGTCTCATGCGCCTGACGCCGTGCCCAGAACGCAAGCGCGTTGGGCGCCTCGCCCCACATCCAGAAGGCGTCGGCGGGCGACGCCGACGACAGCGTCTCGACCAGTTGCGAGTGACCCTCGCGGTACCACGCCAGTAGGCCGTCGTGGTCGGCGGGGCCGGTGAAGTCCTTGCGCAGGCGCTCGCTCAGCCGGTCGCGCACGATGGTGGCCGCCCAGCGATGCACGTCGCCCATGTGGCGGATGAGCGCGTCCACGTCCCAGCCCGGGCAGCCCGGCACAGGCGCGTCGAACCGCACCCCAGCGACGGCGTCACCCAGCAGCTTGCCCTCGCGGCGAAGCACATCGATGCACTCGTCCACCGAGAGGCTCGTGCGGCCGGGTGGAGCAGCGGACATCCGAACCGGCCGCCGCTCAGAGCGCCGCCGCTACAGCAAACGACAGCACCGCCCAGCCGCCGGCCACGCCGACGACGCGGGCGCGGGCGCCGCGGTCGGTGAGCACCAGTGCGCAGGCCAGCGCGTCGCCGCTGTCCATCAGCCCGCGAACCAGCAGCGCGGTGCGCAGAGAATCGCTGCTGCCGGCTCGCAGGATGGATGCGCCGGAGACGAGGTCGCGCACACCGAAGGTGACCGACAGCAACCTCGTGGACGGTGAGTCAGGGTCCTTCAGCGCGCACTGCCTGGCCAGGCTGCCCGGCATCACCAGCACGCTGAGACCGTACAGCGCCGAGCCGCCTCCCACCAGGCGCGAGATGCGTCGCCTCCACCCGCTCATGCCACACCCCGATCAGTCGACGTCAGTCCCGCCAGTATGGCAACCTGCTCCACCCCGCCCACGGTCGCCGCCACCGCGCCAGAACCTACACTCTCACCATGTGCCGCAGCATCAAGACGCTCCGCACCGCCCACCCCGCCAGTGACGACGAGGTCCGCGCCGCCGCGCTGCAGTTCGTGCGCAAGGTCAGTGGCTACCGCGCTCCGTCGGCCGCCAACCAGGATGCGTTCGAGGCCGCGGTGGACGAGGTGACCTCGTCGACCCGTCAGCTCCTCGAGAAGCTGCCGCCGGCACGCCGGGTCACCACCGCGTCCTGAGCACGTCTCACACGGTCGGCGCGGCGACGACGGCGTGCGCGTCGAGCCAGCGCGCCACGTCATCGAGAACGGTGTCGCGCTCCGGCTCGTTGAACACCTCGTGGTACAGCCCCTCGTACACGCGCAGGGTGTGATCGGCGGAGCCCACGTTCGCGTCGACCCATTGCGCGGCGCCCGGGTCCACCAGCATGTCGACGGTTCCCTGCACGCTGAGCACCGGGAGCCGCAGCCGCGCGATGTCACGCTGAACCTCATCGATCGCGCGGAGGATCTCCGCCCCGGTGCGAGCACGCACCTTGCCGAGGTGGACGAGGGGATCGGAGCGATAGGCCTCGACCACCGCCGGGTCGCGGCTCACGGCGTCCAGCCGGAGCGCCACCACCGGCAGGTTGGATGCCCACCGCGACAGGAAGCGACCCGCGCGAATCGTGGCCGGTGACACGGACGCGGGCGGCATGACGCTCGGCGACGACAGCACCAGCCCATCCAGCGCATCCTGGTGGCGCAGCGCGTAGACGGTGGCGATCAGGCCGCCGAGGCTGTGCCCGATGAGGAAGAGCGGACGCGGGGCGGCCGTGAGGGCACCGCGGATGTAGCTGTCCAGGTCGGCGATCCAGTCGTCGAATCGCTCGACTGCGGCACGCCGCCCGCCGGAGAGCCCGTGGCCGCGGTGGTCGGGAGCGCCCACCAACCATCCGTCGCGCACCAGCCGTTGCGCGACATGTTCGTAGCGTCCGCCGTGTTCGTTGATGCCGTGGGCGATGACCACGGTGCCGCGTGCCTCGCCCTCAGGCAACCACTCGCGGTGCGCGATGGGCAGGCCGCGCACACCGCTGAACGTTCCACGGCGCTGACGCACCACGCCATCCTCGCGGTTACGGCCAGGGTTGTCCAATCGATCAGGCGTGGACGGGCGCCTCGGCGCGGGGGCGGGAGGTCCCTGCGGTAGCGTCCGCCGAGCGGGGGAGCCCGCTGACCCTGAGCAGAAGCTCGTCCTTGAGGCGATCGGGCAGCAGGCGCGACAGCGGGATGAGCAGCTTGGCCTGGCGCCCCACCGGGTACCGGGTGCGAGGCCGCGGCGACAGCAGCGCATGTTCGATCGCGCGTGCCACCTGGAGCGGGTCGACGCCCGTCTCGTTCTCGTGGATCGCCATCTTGGTGGCGATGTCGACGGCGGCGCCGTACAGCGTGCGCACCTCCGCCGGCGCGCTCCGCAAAAGCTCCTCGCCGGCGCGCAGACCCTTGTCCCAGATCGGCGTCTTGACCGCCCCGGGCTGGATCAGGGACACCGAGATGTCCCAGGGGCGGAGCTCCAGGCGCAGCGCGTCGCTGATCGCCTCCAGGGCGTGCTTGCTGGCGCAGTAGGGGGCGGCCATTGGCTGGGCGAGCCTCCCGCCCAGCGAGCCGACGGTGACGATGCGTCCCCGGCTCTCACGCAGCAGGGGTGTGAACGCCTGCACCATCGACACCACGCCGAGCACGTTGATCTCGAGCTGCGTGCGCCACTGGTCGAGCGGCACGAACTCCACCGGGCCCGCCACCGCGATGCCGGCGTTGTTGACGATCCCTGCCAGTCGTGAATCCCGCACGGCTTCGCCCACGCGCTGCGCTGCCGCCGCCACCTGCTCGGCGTTGGTGACGTCGAGGTGCAGGGGCGTCAGGCGATCGCTGACGTCGCGACGCAGCGCGGCACCGTCCTCGTCGCGGCGGACGCCCGCGAACACCCGCAGCCCGAGCGAATCCAGGTGCAGCGCGGTTGCCTTGCCGATGCCAGTCGATGCGCCGCTGACCACGACCGCTGTGCCATCCATGCCTGTCCTCCCTTCACTGGTACGTCGGCGATTGTGGCCCGCTCCCCGCTCCGCCGGTCAAGCCGGCAGCAAGAATGGAGAAGGCCCGGCCGTGGGACGGCCGGGCCTCGGGAAGGGGGGCTGAGCTCAGACCCGGTTGACGCCGGTAGCGGGGCGTGGCGCTGATCCTCACCAGCTTGGTGATGATCCACGCGGCAACCGTGTAGATCACGATGGCGAGCACGTCGCCCCAGCGCAGGACGGTGCCGTTGGTGGAGGTGTTGTTGAAGATGCCGTTGAACGGGGCAGCGAGCCACCCGCCGAGCCGGTAGATGTAGTGGGCGAAACCGGTGTTGTTGGCGTTCGCCGCTCGGAAGATGAAGTCGAGCGCAAGGATGAGATCAACGACCGCGGCGATCAGCCAGATGAGCTGGATGGTGCGGTAGCCGACCGGGTACACGCCCACGCGGCTGCTGTACACGCTGGTCCCGGCTGCCGGGGCCACGGGGCCGCCGCCACCGGGGCTGCCAGGCGGGCCGGCGGCGACGGGGGCCGCAGCAACTGGGGCAGCGGCGACGGGGGCAGCGGCGACCGGGGGCAGCGGCGACGGGTACGGCGCGGGGCTTCGGCGCGGCGGCCGTCGCCCGGGGTGCACGGGGAATCCGCGCTCCGCCGCCGGACCGCGTCGCCGGCCGGCGAGGCGGGGGCGCGGCACCACGGGTGTCGACGGGCGCGGCGGTGACTGGTCGTGCGACGCGCTCTTCGCGGACTTCAATCGGGTCCATCGCTGACACCTCCAACGCGGGAGCCGTCGACCGCGAGGCGACCACCCTTCCGCGCCGGGTCGCTGCATGACAACCTCGGCTATCAGATTTCACTGTAGCGTATCCGATCGGGTCGCGGCCCATCGCCCCGTGCTTCAGGCGGGCTTCGAGGCGGCCGCCGGCTCGAGCCAGCGGCCCTCGGCCCGGGCGAGCGCGAGGTCGTAGACGGGCGACACCTTCAGCCGCCGGGGCGCCGCCAGGCGACTGCCGCGCAGCCAGACGGAGATGGCGCGGTGCGCCGCGGAGTGTGCGGGGGTCCACCGGATGCCGTACGCCCGTCGCGTCTGAGGCGGGCAGCAGGCCCACCGTGGTGAACGTGACCACCGACCAGCCCGGCCGCATCGCCGCCGAGGTCACGGGCGGATTGAGCACCGTCTCGGCCACCAGGCCTGAGCCCGCGCCCGGGATCGGCCGCGCCCGCCCGGGCGCCGAGCTGCGAGGCGACGTAGGCGCTCAGCTCCGCACGCGTCTCCCAGAGCGCGGCGGCGGGCACGCCCATGAACGCCCCGACGGCGTGCCACTCGCACCACGAACCGGTCGCGGTCGGCCTCGCTCGAGGGTGCCGACGAAGGCGTCGTGGGCCACCAGCATGGTGTCGACGAACGTCGCCAGCACCCAGCGGAGGAGGTCGGGGTCGCGGCCGCTGTACGCGGACCCGCTGCGGACTGTCGCGGTGGCGTGGGGTCGTCGCAGACGCCCCTCGACGGCCGCATGGAGCCGGTTGACCTGGCGGCACCCCGCGCGCGCCTCGGCGGTGGTCCCGAAGCACACCACGGTGACCCACTCCACGGTGCGCTCGAACCGGCCGTAGGGATCGGTTCGGTACGTGCTGTGCTCGATGGCTCCCTCGGCGACGAGCGGGTGCGCCGCCTGCAGCAGGAGCGCGCGGCCGGCGCCGAGCATCAGCACCGGTTCGGCCATGACCCGCCAGGTCACCGAGCCCGGCCCGAAGAGGCCGGGGTCGCGGGCGGTGTCGCGATCGGGAAGCTCCTCCTGCCCGAGGGCACCAGCGTACGCATCGCCGACGGCGACGCAGCGTGCGCAGGATGCGCGCGGTGGCGTCGGCGGGAGGCGGGGAAGGGGAGGCGCATCAACCCAGCATACGGGTCACTCGTACGTCGATCCGTTCAGCTCGATCCAGCCGCCCTCGTGGGAGCCGGTGGCGTGGTGCGTGTAGTGGATCACCGGGTGCCCGGGGTCGGGCTCGAACTGGCCGTGGATCACCACCGTCGCGCCCGCGGCACGGGGACGCGCGGCGCCAGCGAGAGGTTGTGGTCGATCTCGACGGTGGTGCCGTCGATGGTGACGTCGAAACTCTGGTGCGCTCCGTCGGCGCCGGCCGGCGCCGTCGGGAAGCAGCGCGGTCACCGTGCCGCGCACGGTCACCTCGGCCGAGGACATCGAGCGGTAGGCGGAGTCGAAGGCGGCGTTGTCGACGTCGTTGCAGGCGGCCAGCGCAGGCGGCGATGGCCAGCGACCCCAGCCAGGCGACGTCCTCGCAGCCTCACCAGGCGGAGGTAGGGCCGTCGCCGAGGACCCTCAGCTACCATCGACGGCCGTGCCTGAGCACGAGATTCCGTCGAACGCATCCTCGTCGTCGTCGCCCACCCCGACGATTGCGACTTCGGCTGCGCGGGCAGCACCGCCCGCTGGACGTCGGAGGGCGGAGGTCAGCTACTGCATCGTCACCGACGGGGACGCGGGCGGCTCGGACCGGAGCGTGACCCGGGCAGAGGTCGCGCAGCTGCGTCGCCGCGAGCAGACCGCCGCCGCCGCCGTCGTGGGCGTGACCGACATCGTCTTTCTCGGCTACGCCGACGGCAAGGTGGAGCCGACCATCGAGCTGCGTCGCGACATCACCCGGGTGATCCGCCAGCGCCGCCCGCAGCGGGTGGTGACGCAGTCGCCGGAGCGCAATTACCAGCGCATCTTCGCGAGCCATCCGGACCACCTCGCCGCGGGAGAGGCGGCGCTGTGCGCGGTGTACCCCGATTCGCGCAATCCCTTCGCCCACATGGAGCTGCTCGAGCAGGAGGGGCTCGAGCCGCACACGGTGGACGAGGTGTACCTCATGGCGATGGCGCAGGGCGACACCGTCGTCGACATCACCGACACGGTCGAGCGCAAGCTCGAGGCGCTGCGCTGCCACGCCAGCCAGTACGACAACTGGGAGGAGCTCTCCGCGCGCATCCGCGAGTGGGCGCGGCTCAACGCGGAGAAGAACAGGCTCGAGCGAGGGACGCAGCGCCGAGAGCTTCCTGCGCGTGCCCACCAGCTGAGCTCTGAGGAGACACGGCATGCAGCTCACCACACGCGCCGCGCTCGCGGGCGCCGGCGACACGGCGCTGTTCCTCGCCCAGCGCGGCGAGATGTTCCGCAACGCGCGCGGGGCGCGCCTTCGGCAGCGCGGCGTTCGGGGGACTGTGGCTGGCGCTGGCAGCGAGCTCCGCCGCAGAGCGCGGCAAGCCCAGCAACGCCACCCTCGGGCTCGCCGCCGCCGTGGCCGCGGCCAACGCGGCCATGCTGGCGGTGCACCTGCGCCACCGGGTGTCGGGCCCCGCGTGTTCGGCGGAGCTGCGCTCAGCGCCGTCGCGCTCGCCGACGTGCTCCGCCGGCGCTGACGACTCAGGGCGACGTCGCCGACGCCGCCTTCACCTGCAGCACGACGCAGGCGCTTGCGGCGGCGACGGTGAGCGTGAGACGGGCCCGGGCCGAGTCCCATGCGGCACAGGCCGCAGCAGTCCCCGAGACCAGGGGCGTGGCGTGAGTACAGCAGGGGCCACGCGATGTCGATCGTGCCCGCCCGTGCGTGCTGGCGTCGACGGTCGACCGTCAGCACGCCGGTGCGGCCGTCGACGCGAGGCATGCACGCCGGGGGGGCTCGCCGCGAGGTAGGGCCGCGCCAGGTGCGCGAGCATGGCGCGTGTCGGTGTGGCCGGCGGTGTCGCGGATGCCCCACGGCGAGTCCTCGCGCCACTGCCACCACGCCCAGCCCGGCTCCCGCGCCGTCGAACGCGCGCAGCGCATCGTCGATCCAGGAGGTCGCCCCCGACTGCGTCGCCGACATCCCCCACTCACCGACCCACAGCGCGGCCGGGCACGCGCGCGGCCTCCTCGCTCAGCTTGCTGACGTGGTCGTCGAGCGCCTGCGCGTTGCCGTCGAAGACCGGCGGGACCAGCGAGCCGGTGTACTCGTGCGGTGAGTACACGAGGTTGGGCGCCTGGAGCGGCACCACGGTGGTGCCGAAGTCGCCGAAGAGCTGGCCCTCGACGATGAACAGGTGGTTCGGGTCGACCGCGCCGATGGCGTCGATGGTGCGCGCGTACAGCGGCCACATGAAGTCGCGCTCGAAGCGGATCGGCGGCAGCGGGATGGCGTGTGGCTCGTTGTAGAGGTCGTAACCGGCCACGCCGCTGTCGCCGCGGAAGCGACGTGCCAGCAGCTGCCACGCCTGCATGAAGTCGGCCTGCCAGTCCGGTGCCAGCCAGAAGTACGTGTTGGCGGCGTTCACGGCGGGGGAGAGGTGGCGCTGCCAGTCGCCGAGCGCGTCCCAGTGCAGGTTGGGGAAGCCCGGCACGGCTGCCCACGCCGGCGCCCCGGATCCGCCGAAGGCCGAGCTCCAGTCGAGGAAGTGCATGTCGATGACCACGTAGAGGTGGTGGCTGTTGAGCAGCTGCACCGTGGCGGCGACATCGGTCGAGGTACCAGCGTCCCATTGCCCGCGCCGCGGCTCGAGGCGACCCCATGACACCGCCAGGCGCACGACGTCGAAGCCGTCGCGCTCCATGATGGTGGCGTCGCTCATCGTCGAGCGGCGAGCGCTGCACCGTGGGCTCGAGCAGCGTCGAGGTGTTGAAGCCGTGCAGCAGGACGGTGCGGCCGGCCTCGTCGACGATGTGGCGGTCGCGCACCGACAGCCACGACAGGTCCCAGCTGGCGGCGGGGCGGTCGACGGGTCCCACCGACGTGGTGAGCGCCGCCACGGGCAGGTCGAACCACAGCAGCGACGCGACCACCGCGAACACCACCGCCAGGGCGCGCGCGGGGGCCGCGCGCCGCCTCGCCCTGCCGTTGCGCGCGCGTGGCGGCCTCCTTCTCACGCCCCGCATGGTCGCACCCGGATGGGCCTTCAGGCCGGGGTTGCCAAGCAAATATAGTTAGCCTTTATAATTACTTTGGATGGCAGCAGCAGGCAGAGATCGAGCGCGGCGCTCGACCCGGTGGCGGTGGCCAACGGCCTGCGCCCGGTGCTGCTCCACCTCAACCGCCACCTCCGCCGCGAGCTGCACGCGCTGGGGGTCAGCAGCAGCCAGGTGTCGCTGCTGGCGGCCATCCAGGGCACGCCCGGGCATCGGCGTCGGCGAGCTGGCCGCTCGCGAGGGCACGTCGGCGCCGTCGGTGTCCAACCACATCGACCGGCTCGAGGCCTCGGGCCTGGTGACCCGCAGCCGCGTCGACGGTGGCGACCGGCGCCGCGTCGGCCTGGCGGTCACCGCCGAGGGAGCCCGCGTGCTGCGCGCCGTCCGCTCCCGCCGCACCGCGTGGCTGGCCGCGCGCCTGCGCGAGCTGCCCGAGGACCAGCTCCGCGCCGTCGACGCGGCGATCGACGGGCTGCGCGCGCTCGTGGAGCGACCCGCACCTTGAGCGTGGCCAGCGCGTCCTCGCGCACCTTCGCCTCGCTGAAGCGCCACCGCAACTACCGCCTGTACTTCGGCGGCCAGGTGGTGTCGCTCAGCGGCACGTGGATGCAGAACGTCGCCCAGGCGTGGTTCGTCCTGCAGCTGACCCACGGCTCCGCGTTCGCCGTCGGTGCGCTGGCCGTCTGCCAGTTCGGTCCTTACGCGCTCTTCGGGCTCTTCGGCGGCTCGCTCGCCGACAGGCTGAACGGGCCGCACGGCGCTGGTGTTCACCCAGGCGGCGCTGCATGGCCGTCGCCGCTGCGCTCGCGGGCCTCGCGCTCACCCACAGCGCCCAGGTCTGGGAGGTGTTCCTCCTCGCCACCGCGAGCGGCGCGGTGCTCATCCTCGACACGCCGGTTCGCCAGGCCTTCACCATCCAGATGGTCGGGCAGGCCGGAGCTGCCCAACGCCATCGCGCTCAACTCCAGCCTCTTCAACGCCTCGCGCATCTTCGGCCCGGCGATCGCCGGCCTGCTCATCGCCACCACCGGCGTGGGCATCTGCTTCCTCATCAACGCGTCAGCTACGTCGCCGTCGTGGTGAGCGCGCTGCTGATGATGCGCGAGAGCGAGCTGTATCCGATCAACCGCGGCGACACGCGTCCCACGCTGCTGCGCGGCGTCGGCGAGGGCCTCGGCCTACGCGTGGCGCACGCCGACGCGTCCGGCTGGTGCTGCTGCTGATGCTGGTGATCTCCACGCTGGCGATCAACTTCAACGTCCTGCTGCCGGTGCTGGCGTCGCACACGCTCGGCGTCGGGCCCGGAGGTGTTCGGGCTGCTCAGCGCCAGCTTCGGCGTGGGCGCGCTCGCGGGCGCACTGGTGTCGGCGTCGCTGTCACGGGCGAGCATCCGGATCGGTGCTCGGCAGCGGGATCGGCTTCGGCGCGTCGCTGTTGTTGCTTGCGCCGCAGAGCACGGTGGTGGGCGCATGCATCGTGCTCGTGCTCACCGGGATCACCTTCTCGCTGTACGCGTCGCAGAGCAACTCGTCCCTGCAGATGGTCGTCCCGGACCGGCTTCGCGGCCGCGTGCTGTCGCTGTACGGCTACGTGTTCTTCGGCACCGCGCCGCTCGGCGGCCTGTTCACCGGCTGGTTCACGCGGCCGGTTCGGGACCGGGCCCGTTCCTGCTCATCGTCGGCGGCATCGTCGATGCTCGCCGCCGGCGGCGGCGTGGTCTGGGTGCGGGTGAGGCAGGCCCGCGCTGCCCGACCGCCGCTCGCGCCCCGGGCTCGGCGGCGCCGACCCGAGCGCGGTCACCGCGCGCGAGTAGGCTTGGCCGGGGAACGCGACATGAGCAGAGCGCGCGTGGTCATCGTCGGAGCGGGGTTCGGCGGCCTCAGCGCCGCGCGCGCGCTGCGCGGAGCGGACGCCGACGTGCTCGTCATCGACCGCCACAACTACCACCTCTTCCAGCCGCTCCTGTACCAGGTGGCGTCCGGCCTGCTCGACCCCGCCGAGATCGCCCACCCGGTTCGCACCATCCTCCGCGGCCACCCAACACCGACGTGCGCATGGATGAGGTGCGCGGCATCGACCTCGAACGGCAACGTGGTGCGCTGCAGCGACGACATCCCGTACGACTACCTCATCGTCGCCGCCGGCGCGGTCGACCAACCATTTCGGCAATGACGACATCGCCGCCAACACGCACCGGCGCTGAAGACGCTGGTCTGACGCCCTCGCGCTCGCGCGGCCGTGGTGCTCGAGCGGTTCGAGGCCGCCGCGGAGATGCACCGACGAACGCGAGCGCGCGCGGCTGCTCACGTTCGTCATCGCTGGGCGGCGGCCCCACCGGCGTCGAGTACGCGGGCGCGCTCAGCGAGCTGTTCACGCACCTCCTGCCCAAGGACTTCCCGCGACTCGACTTCACGCCGGTGCGGGTGGTGCTGGTCGAGGGTCGCAAGCGCGTGCTCGACACGTTCCATCCGCGGCTCGGCGCCATGGCCGCCGGCGTGCTCCGCGAGCGCCGCGTCGAGCTCGTGCTCGGACGCACCGTCGTCGAGGCTGACGCGCGCGGCGATCACGCTCGACGACGGCACGCGCATCGACGCCGCCACGGTGATCTGGACCGCCGGCGTGCGCGCCTCGCCACTCGGCGAGCAGCTCACCGCGCGCCCGCGCGGTCGGGGCGGGTGCCGGTGCGCTCGACGCTCCAGCTCCCCGGCCACGACGAGGTGCAGGTGATCGGTGACCTTGCCGAGCTCGAGCGAGGGCGGCGAGGCGCTGCCGATGCTGGCGCCGGTGGCCATCCAGCAGGGCGAGCACGCCGCCGCCAACATCATCGCCATGATCGAGCGGACGGGCAGCGACGCCGCTTCCACTACCACGACAAGGGGACGATGGCCACGATCGGGTCGCAACTACGCGGTGGTGCAGCTGGGTCGCATCAGGGTGGCCGGCTTCGTCGGCTGGCTGATGTGGCTGTTCGTCCACCTCACCTACATCATCACCTTCCGCAGCAAGGCGGTGGTGCTGATCAACTGGGCGTGGAACTACATCTTCTACGACCGCCCGGTGCGCCTCATCACCGAGGTCGGCCGGAGCGCGTCGCTGGCGGAACAACGGAGGAGCGACGATGAGGCGACGCACGTTGGGCGAGCTCGAGGTGTCGGCGATCGGGCTCGGCTGCATGGGGATGTCCGACTTCTACGGCACCGCGGCCGACCGCGACGAGAGCGAGGCCATCGCCACCATCCACCGCGCGCTCGAGCTCGGCGTCGACTTCCTCGACACCGCCGACATGTACGGCCCGTTCACCAACGAGCAGCTGGTGGGCAAGGCGATCGCCGGTCGTCGCGACAGCGTGGTGCTCGCCACCAAGTTCGGCTTCGAGCGGCAGCGCCGACGGCTCGCAGACAATCAACGGGTCGCCCGAGTACGTGCACCGCGCCTGCGACGCCAGCCTGCAGCGGCTGGGCACCGACCACATCGACCTCTACTACCAGCACCGCGTCGATGCCGGCGTGCCCATCGAGGAGACGGTGGGCGCGATGGCCGAGCTGGTGACCGCCGGCAAGGTGCGCTACATCGGTCTCTCCGAGGCCGCCGCCGCCACCATCCGGCGCGCCCACGCCGTGCACCCGATCACCGCCGTGCAGAGCGAGTACTCGCTGTTCGCGCGCGACATCGAGGACGAGGTGATCCCGGTGCTCGAGCGAGCTCGGGATCGGGCTGGTGCGCGTACAGCCCGCTCGGTCGCGGCCTGCTCACCGGCGCCATCGCCGGTGCGCGAGTCGCTGCCCGCGGACGACGTGCGCCGTGCAGCGTTTCCCGCGCTTCGCGGACGAGAACCTCGACGCCAACGTCGCTCTCGCGCAGACGCGTTGCGCGAGCTGGCCGCCGCTCACGGGGTCACACCCGCGCAGCTGGCGCTCGCGTGGGTGCTGTGCCGCGGCGAGCACACTTCGTGCCGATCCCGGGCACCAAGCGCGTGTCCCGGCTGGAGGAGAACGCCGCGGCCGCCGACATCGAGCTCTCCGACGAGGAGATGGCGCCAGCTGGATGCCGCGGTGCCGCGCGGCGCCGTCAAGGGCCAGCGCCACTGGGACATGGCGTCGGTCAACAGGTAGATCGCGGCGTCAGTTCGCCAGCGCAGCATGCCTCCGGCCGGGCACTCGCCGTGCCGTAACCGTGGAACTGCGTGTACGTTCCCCGCTCATGGGCACGCACGTCCGCGCGCCGCTCCTGTCGTCGGCTGCGTGACGTGCGCGTTGCTGACAGTCGTGCTCAGCCGGCGCGTCGCTCGACCGCGGTGCCGCAGCAGCCGCTACCGCGCCACCGGCTGCCGCCGCAGCACCATCGCCGGCGCCCACGCTCGCGACAGTCGCCCCGACGCCGCACCGCTCCCGATCAACGTCGCCGTCGGCCAGATGTTCGCCGTCTCGTTCTCAGGGAACGGTCGTGACCGACGGCCTGCGTCACCTCATCCTCGACGACAAGGTGGGCACCGTCCTGCTCTTCCGCTCCAACTTCATCGACGCCGCCGGGCTGCGCGCTTGACAGCGCAGCTGCAGGCGCTGGGGCGCGAGGCCGGGCTGCCGGCGCCGCTGCTGGTCACCACCGACGAGGAGGGCGGTACCGTCAACCAGGTGCCGACGGCTGCGACATGCTGCCGAGCGCGCAGGCACTCGGCAGCGAGGGCGCGGCCGGCGTGCGCCGCGACGTCGCGGCCATGGCCGGTGGCCTGCGCGCCGATGGGGTCGGCCTCGACCTCGCGCCCGTCGTCGACCTGCGCACCAACCCCGCGGATGCGCGTCATCGGCAGCCGTTCCTTCGGCAGCGACGCCGGCACGCGGTCGGTCCGCTCGTCGCCGCCTACATCAAGGGACTGCACGACAGCGGAGTCGGCGCCACGCTCAAGCACTTTCCCGGGCTCGGCGGCGCGGCGGGGGATCCGCACCAGCGGGCCGTCACGGACGCCGTGACGCTGGCGCAGTGGACGGCGACGACGGCGCGGAGCTTCGCCGCCGGCATCGCCGCCGGTGCGGACGCGGTGATGACGACCTCGCTGCGCGTGCCCAACCTCGACCCGTCGAACCGGCCCGCGCTGCTGTCGCCGGTGATGGTCGGTCTGCTGCGCGACACGCTGCACTTCGGCGGTGTGATCGTCACCGACTCGCTGAGCATGACCGCGGTCGGTGAGCCGATGCCCAAAGCGCACGCTCGACGCCGCGATCGCGGGCAACGACCTGCTGCTCATGTCGTCGGGAAGCACCGCCTGGAGGACAGGCGGCTACCAGGTGGTGCTCGCCGCTGTGCGACAGTGGCGCCATACCGGCGCGCAGGTGCAGGCGTCAGCGCAGCGCGTGCTCGCTCTGCATCGCGCTCGCGGTGAGCCGGCCTAGTCACGCCCTGCGAATGCAGGTCTGCGCTCGCCCGCGTCCGTGATGTCGGTCGACGCTGTGGCCGACCGCACGCTCGACCGCGGGGCGGATCCGGTCCGCAGGGCGGAGCACCACCTCGAGGGTGTGGCCGTCCTCGACGTAGCCGAGCACGCGGGCAATGCGCAGCGCGGCCGGTTCTCCTCGAGCGCGCGGAACTGCGCGGTGCGGCTGTCCGCCAGGGCGTCGGCGGTGAGCGCGCTGACCATCGCGGTGCCGAACCCCTGGTTGCGATGGGCCGGGTGGGTGAGCACGCCGATGTTGGCGGGCTGGCCGCGGAAGGGCGTCAGGGTGCCCGCGCATGACCAGCTGGTCGCCGACGAAGCAGCCGTACTCGCGGCGCGCGGCCACGTCGAAACCGGCGTCGACGGCCTCCTCCTCGGGGACCTCGCGCGCAGCGTCGCCAGGGCGGCATGCGTCCTCCGGCCCCTGCGAGCCGCCGGCTGCCGCGGCCGTCGACGCGGCGGAAGCTCTCGCTCGGTGGCGTAGCCGAGCCAGAAGGGGCCGTGGATCGCCGCCACCTCCTCGCCGTACAGGCTGCGCACGAAGGCGCGGTCGAACACCGCCGCCGACGGCCACGACGCGCACGCGATGGTGGTGCTGCCGACCAGCGCCTGGGGCACCACGATGATGCAGCTGTCCTCGCGGCGGATCAGGTAGACGTGGTCGCGGTGCGACGGCTCGGGGTGCGAGGCGACGACCACCTCGGCGTCGCGCCACACCGACGGCTCGACGTTGAGCGTGGCCGTCCAGTGCTCGTCGAGGAGCTGGTGGATGTGGGTGCTCACCTGAGGCGACGCCATGGGCACGACTGTACGCCAGCGGTTCTGCAGCGAGAGAGTGTCGATCGCCATCCTGCAACGTCCGTCGCCTGTCCGGCGCCCGGCCCTAGCGTCGAGCAGCGCCGTGTATCTCGTCGAGGCCTGCCCCGTGCCCACCCCCGCCGACGCCGAGCGGCTGCTCGCCGACCTTTGGCAGCTCACCGCCGGTCGCGGGCTCGGCCTCTTCCTGCTCGGCCTCGGCGACCGCGTGATGCTCGGCGTGACGCGCAGCGCACCCGCGGAGTCGAGGAGGCGGCGGCGTCGACCATCGCCGACCAGTGCGGCGGCGCGCGTCGAGCCGGGCTGGATGGTGCCGGCGATGGTGCGACGCCGCCACGGAGACTCGTCGCCGTCAACCTGGTCCCGACCGACCGGCACTCGCCGTGGAGAGCCGGACGTTCGGCTGGCAGCGCAGCGACCCGCTGCGCGGCACCTTCCTGGCTCTCGCACCAGCCCCGCCGAGCTCGCTGGCCGCGGTGGCCCTCAGCCTTCGCGCCCTGCCCGGCCTCGGCTTCGCCCTGTCACTCGGCGCCTTCGCGGCCGGGCCGGCCTCGGCGAGCCAGGTGGCGCGGCTGGCCGCGACGTTCGGCGGCATCGGGCGTGCGGCTGCGCCGTCCCGTCCTGCAGCGCCGCGCCGCCTGCCGGATGGTCGAGGCCGCGCTGCGCCGGCCGGCCTCGGTGCAGCCGGGTGGAGGTGGTCGCCCGCTTCTGGCATCCGCCCTACGCGTCGGACCTCGGCCTGCTGTCGCCCGGACGCGGAGCGGACTCGCCGGCCGGTTACCTGACCCGGGGAGGGATCTCTTGACGCTGCCGGTGCATCGCGCCTACCGTCTCCGCTCGCCCGACGGGCGCCGCGCACCAGCGCTCGCGGCGCTGGGCCGCGGTTCCGTCCCGGCGGGGCGCGGAGGTGGGATGACGGGGGAGGGGAGCGCACCATGAATCGGCGTCGCCTGGCCGCGGCGATCTTCTTCAGCACGGTCATCGTGCTGGTGCTCGGCGTGATGGTGTACCTCGAGCAGGTCGGGGCGCCAGCAGACCGTCACCGTCTTCATCCTCAGGCACGCCGTGCTCGCGGGCAGCCCGTACAGCGCCGACGACGTGTCCGCGGTGTCGGTCCGCGCGCAGGAGGGTGACTTCAACTACGAGCACCGCGCGCCCGGGCAGTTCGGCGCACGCTACACGCAGGACCTTCGCGCCAACGACATCCTGCGCGACGACGACCTGGTGGACGCGAGCGCCCAGGTGGAGATCGCGGTGACCGCTGCAGGCTCCGCCCCCGCTCAACGCCGGGGGATCGCATCGACGTGTTCGCCACCGTCGCCGGCGGCCGCCAGGCGCGCATCGGGCAGGCGGTCACGGTCCTCACGCGCGTCGGGCGGCGCGCTCACCATCCTGGTCCCGGTGGACCAGGAGGAGGCGTGGATCTCGGTGGCGTCGTCGAGCATCGCGCTGCATGCGGCGCGCTCGGCGCAGCTCGACCCGGCCTCGTTGCAGCCGCTCAAGCCTGACGACGCGGTGAGCCGGCTGTGCGGTTCCAGCTGCTCGGGCGTGCCGGGGTCGACGGCAACCACCCCATGACGGCCTTGATCGCCGTGTACACGACGCGCGCCGGCCAGACGTCGACGCATTGGGCGGTGTGCCTGGCGTGGACGCTCGCAGAGCGCGCCCGCGTCCTGCTCGTCGACTGCGACATGGAGGGCGGCACGATCGCCGACCTGCTCCTGCTCCGCACCGACGAACGCGGCATCGCCAACTGCTTCGGTGACCGGGCGGCGACGTCGTCGCGAGCTCGCCGCGCAGGCTGTGAGCCACCCTGGGCGCGCCTCGTTGCGCGTCGTGCCCGGCCTGTCGCGGAGCTACGGCTACGAGGTGAGCGAGTGTCTCCGGAAGCTGGCGCCAGCGCTCGCCGGTGCCGACGAGGACGTCGTGATCGCCGACCTCGGTCATCCCCTCTCACACCCGGGCCTGCGCTCCCCGCGGGCGGCCGCGGAGGCGATCTGCTCGGTCTTCGGCCGCGCGTTCATCGTGGTTCGAGACGAGCCCGCGCTGCTGTCGCGAAGCATCGCCGTGCTGCAGGCGGCGCGGCCGCCGCACGGCGAGCTCATCGTGTGCCACCAGCACGGCCGTGCCTACCGCCGGGCCATCCTCGAGAGCCTGCAGCGGAACCTCCCCGACCTCGCCGTGCGCGACGTCTGGCAGTGGGACGAGGCGCGCGCGACGCGTATCGCCGAAACCGGCACGCCGGCGGCGCTCCCCGGCGTCGACCGCGAGCTGAACCTCGTGCCGGTGACCGCCTGATGTCCTCGACGCACGTCGCCGCTCAAGGCCAGCGGCAGGCCGCCCTGCTGGAAGACGAACAGGTGCCGGTCACCCGCTGGCCGGAGATCGCGTCGGAGGAGCGCGAGGTCGCCCAGGCGATCGCCGACCGGGTGGTGAGGGACCGTGGCGGTGAGCCCGCCTCGGTCCTCCACGAGGAGCGGCTGCACCATGGACGTCGCGGCGGTCATCGACCGTGCCATCGCGTCGCCGTCGACGAGCGGGCTTCCGCTCGCGGTGGTGAGCGAGCTCGCCGCCAACCCGACGTACCGCGACGTGGCCCGGCGCAACGCGGCGATCCTCGCGTCGCACCTCTGGCCGCTGTCGCTGCTGATCTACGGTGCCGACCTCGAGAACATCACCTGCCTCGGCCACGACAACTGGCTGGTGAGCCTGGTCGGGCGCAAGCTCCTCCTCGTCGGCAACAGCCCGTTCGCCAGCGACGAGGATTGCCTCGAGTTCTTCCGGCGGGCGGTGCGCCTGCGCGGCGTCACCGGCGACCACAGCATCACCGACGCGGCTCCCATCGCCGAGGCCAACGTCGGCAGCGTGGCCCGCCTCTGCGTCGCCAAGCGGCCGGCTGTGTCCGGCCAGGCACTGCTCAAGGCCGCGGTCCGCATCCCGGCGCGATCGAAGGTGCGTGACCTCTCGGACTACGTGCACGCGGCAGTCATGCCCGAGGGGATGGCTCGATTCATCGAGGTGTGCGTGCGCGCGCGAGCCAACATCATGATCGCCGGCGGCACGAGCACCGGCAAGACGACGCTGATGCGCGTTCTCTGCGGGATGACCGCGCCCAGCGACCACCTCGTGGTCGTCGAGGACGGTGCCGAGCTCCACCTCGACCAGGACCGCGGCGACGGCCAGCCGTGGCATGCGTTGACGACTGCGCTGTCGACCATCCCCTCGGTGCGGGCGGAGTCCGACTCCGGTCAGCTCACCATGTTCGACCTGGTGCGCCATGCGCTGCGTTTCCAACCCGACCGGCTCATCCTCGGGGAGTCGCGCGGTGAGGAGATGGCGGCGGTGTGCAAGGCGTTGATGACCGGTCACGACGGCTCCATGACCACCATCCACGCCGAGGACGCCGAGCTCGCCCTCGACCAGGCCGTGCAGTACGTGATGGAGAACCAGCGCTTCACCGGCAACGAGAAGATGGCCAAGCGTGTTGTCGAGCACGCCATCCACGTGGTCGTTCACCTCGCCAACCAGGACGGCCGCCGCCGGGTCACCGGCGTGCTCGCGGTCGAGCGCGGCGGCAACCACAAGTGGATGTACCGGCAGGCCGACGCGGGTGGATGGCAGCGCATGACCGAGCTGGTGGGCAACCTCAACCGGCTCGGTCCGCGGCTGCGTGGCCACCTGCTCGACGGCGAGATCCCGCCGCCATGAGCGTCGCTGTCGCCGGCGTGTCGACAGTCCAGTTCGTCGGTCTCCTCGTGGTGATCGCGTGCGCGGTCGCCGGCGCCGCGGCGATCCTCGACCTCGACGTGCGGATCCCTCGCCGCCGACGCCCGTACGTGGCCGCTTCTCGAACGTGAGCGTGACCTGGCGGCCAACCTCGGCTGGCGATGGCGAACCTGGGTCGGTGTGCGGGTGGCCCTGGTGACCAGCGGCATCGGCCTCGGCCTGCTCTCGCGCATCTGGATCCTCGTGCTCGTCGGCGCGCTGGTCGGCGCCCTGGGGTTCCGGTTCGCGGTCGCCGGGCGTGCGGCGGCCCGGCGTCTGCGTGTCGAGCGTGCTTTCCTCGGCCGTCTGCGCGACCTGCGCGACCGCATGGCGGTTGGCAACCAGTCGCTCGACACAGCGCTGCAGGAGATCGGCCGCAACCCGGGACCCGAGCTCGAGTACGTCCTCGCCCCGCTGGCGCGCGGCGGCTCGGTCGCCGACAACATCGTGGCCGTGGGCCTGCGCGCCCGCTCGCCGGTGGTGGAGTACGCGTGCGCGGTGCTGCTGTGGACGCGAAGCCGCAGCATGGACGCTCTCATCGAGGCCATCGACCAGCTCCTGCTCCCGGTCGGCGAGGCCCAGCTGGCGGTGCAGGAGGAATCGTCGGTCACGCTCACCCAGCAGCGGGCGGTCACCGTGGCGATGTCCTTGCTGATGCTCGTCATGTTCGCCGTCGTCGTCCGCGTCGACAGCTTCAGGACCTTCTACCAGTCGCTGCAGGGCAACGTCGTGCTGGTGGTCGTGGTCCTTCTGTTCGCGCTGCTGGTCGGCTTGCTCGGGCGTCATCGTGAGGGTGCGCAGCTGGACGCGCTGGGACCTCCGGCGCCTCGCCGAGGAGCAGGAGAGACTCGGTGCTCAGTGACCTCTGGCCGTACGCGCTCCTGACCGTCGCGCTGGTCTGCGCGTGGGCCTTCGCCCTGGCCCGGCTCGGGTACCTGACCGCCGCGGACGTGCGCGCGTGGCGCCGACTCGCCGCCTTGCGCGGCTACGCCGGGCCGCAGACACGGTTGCAGCGCGCGGCGGAGCGCAGCCCTGCGATCGGACGGCTGCGCGAGGAGCTCGACCTGCGCCGCCTCCTTGCCATCGCCGACCGCACGGAGAGCGACGCCGCCTTTCTCGGCCGTACCGCGTTCCTCGCGCTGCTGACCTTCACCGCGCTGTTCGCGCTTGATGTCAGCGCACTGCTGCGCGGGCCCGACCTCGCGATCGCTCCGGGCGCGGCGGTCCTGGTCGCGCTGCTGGTCGTGCTCGTCCGGTTCGCGGCGCTGCGCGCAGCCGCTCGCCGGCGGCAGGACCGGGCTGGCCGAGCTCTCGGCGACATGATGATGCTGGTCGCGATCATGACCGACGGTCGCGGGCTGCAGGTTGAGGACGCTGTTCGCATCCTCTCGCGCTGTGCCACCACGCCTGACCTTCACACGCTGGTGGACGGTGGCTGGCGGCGTCTGATCGCAACGACTCCCCGGAGCACCGTCGACCTGTACCGGCGCATCGGCGAGGAATTCCGCATCGACACCTTCACGGTTGTTGCCGACGCGCTGACCACGACCCACGTGGGCATCGCCGAACGTGACACGTACACGCGAGTGGCCCGCGCCGTCTACCAGCAGCGCCTCGCGCAAGCGCAGGTGCGAGCGGCGCGGGCGCGCATCCTCGTCACCCTCCCGGTGGCGGGTATGCTCGTCCCACTGCTTCTGCTGCTGGGCGCCCCCACCTTTCAGAGCATCACGACCGGCCTGGGTGGAGGGTGAGGCGGTGACACGCAGCGTCCTGCTCGCAGCAGCGGGGGCCCTGGGGGTGGGCGCGACTCTCGCCGTCACCGGTGAGTGGCCGGACCCGGCGCGAAGCCTCGACCTGGCCACCGGTCGCAGCGTCACGGCGCAGACGGAGGTCGCGTTCGTGGCCTTCCTGGCGTGGATCGCTGCCGTGGCGCTCATGCTCAACGCCGCCGTACCGGCGCTGCGAGGGCGGGGGCGCGGCCGCGCGGTCTCCGCGCCACTGGTCGTGCTGGTCGTCGGCGTCGCGTTGCTCGTCGCCGGCGTGGCGCATCACACCGGCTACCGCGTGTGCTGCGCAACCCCGGCCACCACACAGCAGGCGGCAGACCTTGTCCGCTGAGCTCGGCGGCTTCGCCTTCATCACGTTGCTGCGCGACGACCTCGAGGCGCGGGGGCTCGCCGGCCTGCTCGAAAGCGTGGCGCGACCGGACGCCGAGATGTCGTCGGTCTTCCTGGTGCCGGAGGTGCGCGGACGTGACTTCTTCGCTGCGCCCTCGCGCCAGGCGGAGGTCGACCGCTGGTGGGGCCGCAACGTGCCACCGCGATCGGTGCCCGTCTATCTGCTCTGCGATGAGGAGGGCCTGGCCGAGTGGCTCCACGGGCTGGACGGCGTGTTCCTTGTCGCGGCGTCCCCGGAGCGAGCCGCCGAATACTCCGCATGGACGGTGGTGGACGCCCCGCCACAGGAGGCGCCGCTGGCCCTCGCCCAGGCCGCGGTGGAGCGATTCGGGCTCCCCCACGATCGGTCGCGCGCGTCGAGCGCCGACATCTTCGACGGCCGTGATGCGCGGATGGTCTCCGAGCTCCGACTGGAGGCCAGGCGCGCGCCCGGCCCGCGACCGGAGTTCCCTCCGCTGCTCCACGTCGACGGCATCCGCACCGACACCACTGCACCGATGCCGGCGGCGCTCGATCCACTCGACCTGCTCGCGGCCGACAGCGCCCGTGCCCAGCAGGAGCGGCCTCTGTGGGAGCAGCGCGGTCCACAGCCGAGGTCGCGGACGGCGAACGCTCGTCTGCGCGCCCGCCTGCTGCTGATGCGCCGTCGCAGCACGCCAGTGATCACCGACTCGGAGCTGGCGCGGCTGCTGGTTGCGCGCAACCCGACGTTGGTGGTGATCGGTTCGCGCAAGGGCGGCGTCGGCAAGACCAGCCACGCCGCGGGGATCGCCATCGCCGCGGGCGCCGTCCTCGACACGGTCGGTCACCGGGCGGCGATCGTCGACGCCAACATCGCCAACCCGGACGCCTGGGGACAGCTCGACCTCCCGGCAGACGCCGCGAGTGTCCGCGACGTCGCCACCGCACTGATGCAGGGCACAGACCCTCCGTCACCGATCCACGCGGTGACCCCTGCGCTCGCCTGCTACCCGGAGCGCCGCGACGGCGTGGAATACAGCCGCACGGAGATCCAGCGTCTGGCCGAATACCTGCGCACTCGGTACGCCTTCACCGTCGTCGACATGAGCAACCGCCTGCCCGACCCCACCGGTGGGCCCGAGGCGGCGGTGGCATCGTTCTGGCTGGAGGAGGCCGACGCCCTCGTGCTTCCCACCGGGTCGAGCCGGCAGGATTTCAACGGAGTCCTCGACTACCTCGACGTGCCCAACCGTCCCGCGACCGTCGTGCCGTACATTGCCTCAGCCGCGCGTCGCAACCGCCGCCATCCCGTGACACGGCACTACCTCGACACCATCGGCCCGCGCGTCCAGGCCGTGGTCGAGATCCCCGACGAAGCTGACAGCGTCCGCTTCGCCGGCATGGAGGGTGCCCCAGTCCGCGACGTGTCGCCGAGGATGCGCGCCGCCTACCTCGAGCTGACTGCTGCCGTCGCCAGGCTGCCCAAGGGTGCACGCACATGATCCATGGCAGGAGCGTGCTCCGTCGCAGCAGCCGAGGCGAGGTCGACGGCCGTCGCGCAGAACGGGTGACGCGTGTGCTCGAGCTGGTCGAGCGTTTCGTGTTCGACCTCGGGCTCGTCATCGCCGGCGAGCCCGTCGAGCTGGCCGGCTACGTCGCCGCGGGTCCAGCCGCGCGCATGCACGAGGCGGTGCGGCCAGCCCTTCTGAGCGGGGTGCGGACGCGGCCCGACTTCGGTGAGTACGCGCAGGTGCGAATCGAAGGCGACATTCTCGACCTCTCCGCCCCGGTGCGCGTGGTGGTGGAGTTCGATGATCGCTCGACCCGTCTCGACGACGACGGCTTCGCCACCGCGCACTCGCGCCGCCGTGTGCGGCTTCAGCTGCTCCTCGACAGTGGCATCTCGCGAGTGCTCGACCATCGCGTCGAGGTGATGTCGTGAGCGCCTCTCGCACGACGCCGGGAGTGAATCGAGACCGGCAGAACCTGCCCGTCCCGCTCGGCGGCATGTGGCCCGTGCGAGTGGTCGCGATGCGCCGGCGGCATGGCCTGCACGTCGACCGGCGCCGCATCGGGTTCGGCCTCGGCGCCGCGAGTGGCGCGGCCGGGCTGGCGCTCCTGCTCACGCCGGCGCCCGTCGCGGTGTCGTTGATCGGGGACCGGCTCGAGGTCGGCGGCATGGTGCTCACGGCTGCGGCGCAGCCCGCGCCACGGCAGGCGGTGCGCTTTGGGGGCGACGCGTCCTACGTGCTCCTCGAACGCAGCGACGGGTCAGCGTCCGCCGCGGCGTCGTGGGTGTCCGGCGGCACGACGTCCACCGGTGTGTGCACCCTGCGCCCCGAGGGTGTCCGCCTGGTCGAGACGTGTTCGTTCGTGTCCGGAGCCACTCGGTCGACGGCGGTCGACGTGCTCGACCCCGCGGTTGGGCCGCTCTGGCAGCGCACCTTCGGCGACGGCGTCCGGGCGACGATCGCGGTGTCTCCCGATGGCAGCGCCGTGCCCGTTCCCTTTCCGATCGGCCGCTAGGCCAACGTCCCGTCCTCTGGCAGGATGGAGGGCACTGATGCGCCAGCGCACGTCGCCCCGCCCATGACCGCCAGCTCGATCCTGCTCGTCGTCGCCGTCTTCCTCGCCAGCGCGGTGGAGATGGTGGAGGCGGCGACGATCGTGGTCGCCGTGGGAGTGACGCGCGGCTGGCGCGCTGCGCTGCTGGGGGTCGGCGCCGGGCTGCTGGCGCTGGCCGTCGTGGTGGCGGCGCTGGGCCCCGCGCTGACCGCCATCCCCATCGGCGCGCTGCGACTTGCTGTCGGCGGGCTCCTCCTGGTGTTCGGGCTGGGCTGGCTGCGCAAGGCGATCCTGCGCGCAGGCGGCCTCGTGGCGCTGCACAACGAGGAGGCGTCGTTTCATGCGCAGCGGGAGGCGGCGCGCGAGGCGGCCGTGGCCGCAGGCCGCCTCGACACCTACGGCTTCACCCTGAGCTTCAAGGGGGTGTTGCTCGAGGGGCTCGAGGTGGTGTTCATCGTGATCACGTTCGGCGCCAACCAGGGGCAGATCGGGCTCGCGGCGCTCGGGGCCGCGGCCGCGGTGCTCATCATTCTCGCTGTCGTCCTGGTGGTGCGCGGCCCGCTCTCGCGCGTCCCGGAGAACACCATGAAGTTCGCGGTCGGCACGCTGCTGACGTCCTTCGGGATGTTCTGGGGCGCCGAGGGGGCCGGGGTCACGTGGCCCGGTGGTGACATCGCGCTGGCGGTGATCATCCCGTCGACGCTGGCCGTCGGTGTCGCGATGGTCGGCGCCCTTCGTCGCGGCGCGCCCTCGGCATCGCTCTCCCACGCGGGGGCAGCGTGATGCGCCATGTCCGCGCCTTCGCGCTGTTCTGGTGGGACTTCATCGTCGGTGACGACTACCGGATCGCGCTGGCGGTGGTGGTGCTGCTCACAGCGACGGCGCTGCTCAGCCGTGCCGGGTTCGCGGCGTGGTGGCTGCTTCCCGCGGGCGTGCTACTGATGCTCGCCATCTCCGTGTTCACGGTGGCCCGGCAGGCCCGGCGCCAGACACGCTGACGGCGGCAGGCTCGCGGGTCCCCGCTGCTGCTACCGTCGCGCGCTGCGCGGCGCGCCGCGCACCACGGAGGCAGGCGGCGAGATGACGGACGTGATTCGCGCGAACGGGCTGGTCAAGACGTACGGCCAGACCCGCGCCCTCGATGGGCTCGACCTCGCCGTACCCGAGGGGACCGTCACCGCGCTGCTCGGCCCCAACGGCGCCGGCAAGACCACTGCGGTCCGCATCCTCGCCACCCTGCTCGATGCCGACGCCGGGTCGGCCGAGGTGGCCGGTATCGACGTGCGCAAGAACCCCGGTGAGGTCCGGGCCAGGATCGGGTTGTCCGGTCAGTACGCCGCCGTCGACGAGTACCTCACCGGCTACGAGAACCTCGAGATGGTGGGCCGCCTCTACGGGCTGGGCCGCGCGGCCTCCAACCAGCGGGCGCGCGAGCTGCTCCAGGTGTTCGGGCTCGGCGACTCCGCGGACCGGCCGGTGAAGACGTACTCGGGCGGCATGCGCCGCCGCCTCGACCTCGCGGGAGCCCTGGTTGCGCAGCCTCCGGTGCTGTTCCTCGACGAGCCCACCACCGGACTGGACCCGCGCGGTCGCTCCGATCTCTGGGAGGTGATCCTGGGGCTGGTGAAGTCCGGCACGACCCTTCTGCTCACCACCCAGTACATGGAGGAGGCGGACCGGCTCGCGGACGACATCGTGGTCATCGACCACGGCAAGGGCATCGCGCGCGGAACCGCCAGCCAGCTGAAGGACCTCGTGGGCGGCGAGCGCATCGAGGTGGTGCTGGGGGACGGCGCGGACCTGGGGCAGGCGCGCACTCTCCTGCAGCAGCTGGCGGCAGGGGAGGTGGTCGTCGATGAGCACTCGCGCCGGTTCCTCGTGCCCGTCAGAGGCGGCTCGCTTGTGCTCATCGAAGCGCTGCGCCGTCTCGACGCGATCGGAGCACCGGTGGTGGACATCGCGCTGCGGCGACCGACGCTCGACGACGTCTTCCTCACGCTCACCGGCCACGCCGCGGAGGACGCCGTGGAGGAAACGCCCGTCAAGAAGGGCAAGCGATGATCTCCACCAAGACGCTCCGCGATGGCGCCATCGTCGCCAAGCGCAACCTCATCAAGATCAAGCGCGTCCCCGAGCTGCTGGTGTTCACCACGCTCTCGCCGATCATGTTCATCCTGCTGTTCGCGTACGTGTTCGGCAGCGCCATCAACGTGCCCGGTGTCGGCTACCGCGAGTTCCTGATCCCCGGGATCTTCGCGCAGACGGTGATCTTCGGCGCCACCATCACCGGCGCTGGCCTCGCCGAGGACATGCAGAAGGGCATCATCGAGCGCTTTCGCTCACTGCCGATGTCGCGCAACGCCGTGCTGGTCGGGCGCACCGGCAGCGACGTGCTCAACAACATCATCGTCATCGTGGTGATGTCGTTGACCGGCCTGGTGGTGGGCTGGCGAATCCACACGTCTGTGCCCGAGGCGATCGCAGGCTTCCTCATCCTGCTGCTGTTCGCCTACGCGGTGTCGTGGATCATGGCGTGGGTCGGCCTGCTGGTACCCAGTCCCGAGGTGGTGCAGCAGGCGTCGTTCATCGTCATCTTCCCGCTCACATTCATCGCCAACACCTTCGTCCCCACCAACAACTTCCCCGGCCCGCTCAAGGCGATCGCCAACTGGAACCCGGTGTCGGCGGTCACCCAGGCGGCGCGCCAGCTCTTCGGTAACACCAGCGCGCAGTCGCCGACGCCAGGTGACTGGTCGCTGCAGCACCCGGTGATCTACACGCTGCTGTGGGTGGGGATCGTGCTCGTCGTGTTCATCCCGCTCGCCGGGCGGCAGTACAAGCGCGCCGCCAGCCGCTGACGCCACGGAGTTCTGCCTCGGCCGCTGGGGAGGTGGCGACACCGGGCGACGCGTTGGCCTACCCGGCGGTCGGCTCGCCGCCCGGTTCGGGCTTTCGTGCCCTGCTCGGGGCCACGCGCGGCGGTTCCCCGGGCATCTTGGGGTACTGCGGCGGCCACGGCGCGTCGACCATCCCCGCCTCCTCGTCGCGACGATGCAACCTCAGGAGTGGCTCCAGCGACTGCGGCGCCTCGTCCATCGGCGCCCACGGATCACCTGACCGCGTCACCCGCGGAGGAACGCTGGCGATCGTCAGAGCGTCCGGGTGGATGTCATCGAGCTCCTCCCACGCGAACGGGGTCGACACCTGCGCACCGGGACGGGCGCGCACCGACCAGGCGCCGAAGATGGTCTTGTGCGGCGCGTTCTGGTTGAAGTCGATGAACACCCGCCGCCCGCGCTCCTCCTTCCACCACTTCGAGGTCAGCAGGTCCGGCCGGCGCCGTTCCAGCTCACGCGCAACCGCGACCGCGGCCGACCGGACCTCGTAGGCGGTCCAGCGCGGTTGCAGGCGGACGTACACGTGGATGCCCCGGTTGCCCGTCGTCTTGGGCATGCACGTCACACCTGAACTCGTCCATGAGTGCGCGCACCTCGCGAGCCCCCTCCTGCACCATCGCGAAGGTCACACCGGGGGTGGGATCGAGGTCGATGCGCAGCTCATCCGAGTGCTCGGGGTCATTCGCCTTGGACGGCCACACGTGGAAGCCGAGGCAACCGAGGTTGACCGCCCAGAGCACGTGAGCGAGATCGGCGGCGACAAGAGCCTGCGAGGTCGTGCCGTTGGGGGTGCTGACGATGGTGGTCTCGAGCCAGTCCGGACGCGAGTTCGGGCACGCGCTTCTGGAAGAACGACGACCCGCCGGCGCCGTTCGGGAAGCGCTGCAGCAACACGGGCCTTCCGCCCATCGCGCGCATCAGCGCGTCCTCGACGGCCTGGTAGTAGCGCACCAGGTCGAGCTTGGTGTCGCCGCGCTCGGTGAAGAACACCTTGCCGGGGCTGGTGATCGGCACCTCGCGCCCGGCAGCCTCGACGATCACTGCGTCATCCGCCATCGATGCCGACGATAGCGCTGATCGTTCTGCGTGGGGAGGTGGCATCATCGTGCGCGTGCAGACGACAGGTGCTCCGCCTCGGCTCACCGGCCGCTGGTGGGCCGGGGCGGCGGGTGCGCTTGTCGTCCTCACCGCAGCGCTGGCCGCCTACGTGTTCATCACCCCGATCGGCGAGCAGAGCGACGAGTACGCGCACCTCCACTACGCACAACTGATCTCGCACAACCTCGCCCTGCCCACCGACGGCATCCAGGAGCGACAGCAACCGCCGCTGTACTACATGCTCGTCGCCGGGGTCCTCAAGGCGACCGGTGACGACCTGCGTGCAGCACGCTGGGTGTCCGTGGCGCTGACGTTGATCACCGCGATCCTGGTCGTCGCCACCCTGCGCGTCCTCATGCCCAGCAGACCGCGGACAGCAATGGCCGGTTTGTGGGTGTTCGCGCTTCTTCCGGGCGTGCAATTCGAGGGTGCCCAGGTGTCGAATGACAGCCTGGCGTGGCTCGCGGGTGGCCTGGTTGCTCTCATGCTCGCGCTGATTGCCATCCGGGCGAGCTTGTCTCTTTGGCGATACGGGGCGGTGGGGGCCGCCATCGGCCTCGCCATCGCGGCCAAGGCCACCGTGTGGCCGCTGGCCGTCCTGCTCGTCGTGGCGCTGGTGGCGCGCCACCGCCGAAGGTTGGGACCAAGGGAGCTGGCCGCGGTCGTTGTCCCAGTGGTGGTGATCTGCGGCTGGTGGTTCGTGCGGAACATCACCACGTACCGCCGGTTGCTGCCCCCGATGACGCCGATCACGGGCTCGGGGAGGCACACACTTGCGAGCGTCGACCAGCTGCCGTCGTGGATCTCGCTCACGTGGAAGAGCGCCGTCGGCATCGAGGGACCTCGCCAGACGCCCATCGTGGTCGGGCCGGGAAGGGTGGGCCTCTACCTGCTCGCGGCCGCCGGCCTCCTGACCGCGGCAGTGGTGCTGCTGGTGATGCTCCGTGTCCTCCGCTCAGGTCGACGAAGGTGGAACACCGCCGGCCTCTGGCTCCTGGCCACGCCGGTGCTCGCGGTGGCCTTCTCGCTCGTCAACAGCATCACCCTCGACAACCAACCGCAGGCGCGGTACCTGCTGGTGGCGGCGGCCGCGTGGTGCGGAGGCGTGGCGTGGGCGTTCGCAACCTGTGTGGCACGGCGCCCACGATTGGCAGCCAGCCTCGCCGGGGTGGCGATCGTCGGCATGCTGATCCTCGATGCCGGGAGCATGCAGACGATGCGCCTCGTCGGCTAGCTGCACTCCGCCTGCGGGACGCTCACTGCCGTTTACGGAAGAAGAGGCTGGCTGACGTCCATTCGCGGCCCCATTGCGAGACGACGACGTGCGGGTAGCGAAGCTTCCCCCTGCGAACGTCCTTGAGGGTGGCCTTCAGGGGATAGGACGTGGCCAGCGTCCGGTCGCTCACCGAAAAGTCGATCGGCTCGACGAGCTCGACGTCGGGCACCGCGGCGGCGAGCTCGCTCAGCGTGGCCGGCGAGAAGACGGCCACGCCCCGCCCCCAGTAGTCGTCGGCTCCATTCACCACGCACTCCGTCACCACGCAGAGGATGCCGCCCGGCTTGACCACGCGTGACATCTCCGAGAGTGACCTGTTGATGTCGTCGCGCGAGCCGAAGTGCTCGATGGAGCTCAGCGAGAAGACGACGTCGAACGTGCCGTCCTCGTAGCGGAGGTCCAGCGCGCTCATCCACTGCGTGACCAGGCGATTCCGGTTGTAGGGAAACAACGCGAAGCTGTCCGGGTCGTTGATCATGCGCGCCGCCCCCTCGCCGCCTCGGAAGCTGCCCCTCCCATAGATGTCGGTGGCAAACACCCATCGCGCATGGTTGGTCAGGTAGAAGACAGGATCCTCGTGTCCCGCGCCGACCGAGAGCACCATGCTTTGGTCGTCGAGCGTGTCAAGACCCTCGAGACCTCGCAGCAGCTGTGCGTACTCCCATGCCTTGCGGTGCTCGGAGCCGCGCGGGTAGTCGGGTTCAGCGGCAAGGTGATACGGAAGCATGCGGCGCATGGCGTCGACCCGCTGGGCGTCGGCCCAGTCATCGAGCTCGCACACCTTGTTGAGTCCGTTGACCAAATCGGTCTCCATGAACGGGCACTCCGTGTCCCTGCGCAGCGACCGGCCGATGGTACGCGGCGCAGACGCGGCGACGTCGATGCAATCGCCGCACTGCCGGCAACGACCGCGGGTGCTGCAGCGCCCGGAACAGGCAGCGCCCCCGATCTGAGGTCAGCGCGGCCGCTGGAGTTCGCTGGCGCGCCGCACCGCCGCCCGGATCGGCGCGGTCATCCGCCAGCTTCGCGACTGTGCCATCGCGTGCAGCGTTGCCTCAGCCTGTTGCAGGCGCTCACGCAACTCGGTGCCCTCGGCGTCGGGGCTTGTGCCGGGCAACGGCGGCACGGCCGGTGGTCGCGGGGCAACGCCGTTGGCGAACACGAAGATGAACTCGTTGTCCTCACCGCCGAGGCAGGGGATGAACTCGAGTGGCTCGAGTGAGACGTCGCCCTCCTTGCACGCTGCCACGAGGAATTCCAGGAATGTGTCGGGGCGCCATACGTGGAAGTGGATGCTGTAGTCCAGCTCCATCAACTCGCGGACGCGTGCGGCCTTGGCATCGTCTCCGAGCTTGGGCATGCCGTCGACATGGGCTTCGACGTTGTGCACCCAGTCGCGAAAATGACCTTCGCGGCCGCTACCAGGCCCGTGGCGGTACTCGTCGACGATGTGATCGACCGGCGTCAACTCACGGAACCTGTCGAAGCTGACGCGCGGCTCGGGAAGGGCGACATAGAGAATGCCACCGGGGCGCAGCACGCGGACCATCTCCTTCAGTCCTCGGATCGGATTGTCGAGGTGTTCGATGAGGTGGTTGGCGATCACGAAGTCCAACGAGCCGCCCTGGATCGCGGAAAGGTCATGCGCGTCACCGAGGATCGACACGGGCACGAGGCTTTCGCCCGCAAGCTCGGGGTAGTGACGTCGCAATTCCTCAGAGGGCATGCGGTCGACGTACCGCACGTGGGCGGTGGGCGGCACTGCCAGCGGATTGTGCAGTGCACCGATCTCGATCCCGGTGCCGGTCAACCACCGGGCCGCGCGGCGGCGTTTCTCCGCGTTCATTGACGACCCCGACGATGACGATCAGTGGCTGCTTTGTCCTGCCTTGGAACCTCGGCCGTCGCTCGGTCCACGCCGGGTTCGCATGCTACCTCGGCGGCTCCGCTGAAGCCGCAAGGCCTCGAGGACCCCTGGGGCGAAAGCCTGTGGAAGCGGCGCAAGTCCCCAGCGTGTCGGTCACCGCGTCGTCGCCGGCACGGCGGGTTGCTGTGAGCGTTGCTGTCACTGAGCCCAAACCCGCGTCCTCGTGTATTCGACAGGACGCAACTGGTCGGGAAGGGGAGATTCGAACTCCCGACCTCACGGTCCCGAACCGTGCACTCTAACCTGGCTGAGCTACTTCCCGAGCCGCCGGATTCTACCACCGCCCAGACTGGGAGCCGGTCACCGCGCACCTACAATGGTCGATCCATGCACGGAGCACAACGATGAGCCGGCGTGCCGCCCCACCGCCGCGCGTTGCCAAGAGCCAGCCGCGCCAGCGCGCCGCCGGGGACGACATTCTCGCGCTCGCCACGGCGTCGCCACGGCGGCGGCGCCGCCCGGCCGCGCCGCGAGGGCCGAGCGCGCTGCGGGAGATCATCGACACCATCGACGGCACCGTGCAGGGAGTGCTCGAACGTGGCCGTCACGGCTCGCTCGACGAGCGCGACCCGGAGTACATGGAGCGCAACCTGCGCTGGCTCAACTACATCGCCGACTACTACTTCCGCGGCGAGGTGCGCCACATCGAGCGCATCCCCGCCACCGGGCCGGTGCTGCTGGTGGGCAACCACAGCGGAGGGATGGCAACACCAGACACGTGGGTGTTCATGGTCAACTTCATGCGCCATTTCGGCCTGTCGCGGCCGAGCTACGCGCTGGCGCACAACATCGTGATGGGCCTGCCCATCATGGGGACGATGCTGCGCAAGTCGGGCACGCTCCCGGCGCACCCCGACTTTGCCCGCATGGCCCTGCGCAAGGGTGCGTCGGTGCTGGTGTACCCCGGTGGCGACGAGGACGTGTTCCGCACCTGGTCCGAGCGCAACCGGATCCACCTGGCCAACCGCACCGGTTTCGTGCGGCTGGCCCTGCAGGAACGCGTGCCCATCCAACCGGTGGTCAGCATCGGCGGCCACGAGACCGTGTTCGTGGCCAGCGACGGGAAGAAGCTGGCCCGCCTGCTCGGGCTCGAGCGCTTTCGCCTCAAGGCCCTGCCGATCATGTTCTGCCTGCCATGGGGCGTCTCACCGGGGAACTACCTGCTCCACCTGCCGCTCCCCGCCAAGATCACGGTCGAGGTGGGCGAGCCCATCGATTTCCACGAGAAGTTCGGCACGCTCGACGCGCGCGACCCCGAGGTGCTGTGGGCCTGCTACCACTACGTGGAGCAGCGCATGCAGAGCATCCTCGACGGCCTGGCCGAGGAGCGCAGACTGCCGGTGCTCGGCTGACGCCATACCAGGGAGGAGATCGAGATGGGACACATCACCACGAGCGAGCAGATCGCCGCGCCGGTGGAGACCGTCTTCGCCTTCGTCGACGACCATCGCAACACCACCAAGTACATGAAGGACCTCACCAAGTGGGCCCCCGTCGGCTCGAAGTCCCACGGCAAGGGGGCGCAGTTCCAGGTGGCCATGAAGGCCGGCCCCATGACCCTGTCGTCCGTTGTCGACATCATCACCTGGACTGAGAACCGCGCCATCGGCTGGAAGTCGATCGAGGGGTTCAAGCAGACCGGCAAGTGGACCTTCAAACCGTCCGACGGCGGCACCGAGGCGACCTTCGACATGGACTTCGAGCTGCCCGGCGGCATCGCCGGTCGCATGATGTCGCGCGCCGCCGAGCCGATCGTCCGCGGCAACATCGAGCAGTCGGTCCGCAACCTGCGCTCGCAGGTGGAGAAGGGAGCCAAGAAGCCTCCGGCCAAAGCGCCGGCCAAGTCTCCCGCGCGCAAACGCTGACCGCTCCCCGCATCCCTATCGCGGCGGCGCACTCCGCGCGAACGGGCTGAGCGCGGGCTCGTCGCAGGGCGGCGACGCGACCTCATTCGCACCGCGCAGGCGTGTTCGATGGGCCCATGACCGGGCACCCTGGGTGACTCCTTCCGAGCACCGGCTCCTGAGCCTCGTCTTCCTGTGCGCGGCCGTGATGTTCAACTTCGGCAACATCTCGATCGCGGCGCTCGCCAGCGTCATCATCGCGGTGGGGCTATCCATCCTCAGCTTCTCGTCCCGGCCGTTCGGGCGCCCGCTGCCGCGTGCGGTGTGGGTCGGCGCCGCCGTCGCGCTCGGTGCCACCACCATCTTCTACAACCGGTTCCTGCCCCACCCCGTCTTCCTCGGGACGTTTGCGCTGCTCGCCGCGGCCATCGTTCTCCACTCCGCGGTGAGGGCACGGGCCGCCAGGGCGGTGGCCTTCGGGCTGGCAGGCGTCTCTCTCGTGCTTGGCATCGCCGCCAACCTCACCTGGGGCTTGGCCGGCATCGACGTCTTCCGGTTCCAGCAGGCAGCCGCCCAGGCTCTCCTGCACGGGCACAACCCCTACTCACCGACCGTCGCGAGCCCACAACTGGTGCCGCCGGGGGTTCCTGCCTCTCTGCAGCTCCACTTCCCCTACGGGCCGATCCTGCCGGTGCTCGAAGCGCCATTCCGCCTGCTCGGCGACGTCAGGGTGCTCCACCTGGTCGCCGCGCTGGTCACCTCCGCGGCGGTGCTCGCCCTCGCCCGCCGTGCCGGGACACTCGACCGCGCCGCATGCGTGGTGATGGCGTTCCCACTGACCGCGGGCATGGTCCTCTACAGCTGGGTGGACGTCATCACCATGGCCGGACTTGCTGTCTGGCTGGTGTCGTTCCGCACCCATCCGAGGATCGCGACCTTCGCACTGGCGCTCGCCCTGCTGGGGAAGCCGACGACGGTGATCGCACTGGTGCCCATCGTCTTCTGGTCCATCCGCGCGCGGCGCCAGGTGATCGCTGCAGGGCTGATCGCCGCGGCGTTCGTGCTCCCCTTCGCGCTGACCACGGGGTTCTCGAAGTTCTATTACAACGTGCTCGGGGTGGACCTTGCCGTTCTGCCTCGCGTGGACACGTTGACCTTCAACGCGTACCTGGCCTCACTCAAGCTGCCGCTGCTGCCCGTCGCGGTCTCCGCCGCCGTCGTCGCGTTGACGGCCGTGCTCGTGCTGCGCCGCCGCCCGGCCACCTACGGGGACCTGCTCACCGGTACGGCCGTGCTGGCCGTCGTCTCGTTCCTGGTGGCGAAGTGGGCGCACTTCAACTACTACTACATCCCTGCCGTGCTGCTGATGCTGGCCGTCGCCGGGGATGGCCACCCGCTGGACACTCCCGAGATGATCGCTCCCCCGGCGTCGTTGCTCCGGTTGGCGGAGTTGTGCCGAGCCGGGGCCGGACGCCTGCTGCCGCGACGGCCTGTCCCCGGTGCGGTTGCACCAGGCCCGGACGCCGCCTGAGCAGCCGGCGCGACTACAGCTGCTCGGCCTGCTCCGCCCGGACGGCGAACGGTCGCAGCAGCCGCGTCCGCGCCAGCCGGGCGGTGACCGCCGAGAGCGGTGAGGTGATCGGGTCCGGAGGACGAAGCCTGCCCGATCCGACCACGAACAACAGCGCGATCGCAGCGATGAAGTAGTAGTTGATGAAGGCCTGCTTGCCGAAGAAGCAGACGACGATGAGCAGGCCCGAGCCTGCCGCCAGCAGGGAGCCGTAGTCACGCGGCCTGCGCAGCGTGAACAGCGCCAGCGCGCCGGCGATCCCGATGAGCAGGAGGCCGCCGGGCAGGAAGGCCTGCCCGAGGGTGGCGGCGAAGCCGTCGACGGTGATGCCGTCCTGGCGGATCGGCAGGTCCCCGAACACCCCCACCGTGTCGTAGACGAACTGGGGGATCCCGGTCCAGATGGCGAACGGCGCGAGGATCACCGCCGTCGCGGCCGCGGCCCAGATCACCTCGCGGCGTGCCTCGCGTGTCCAGAACAGCAGCGGCACCATGAGCAGGAGGACGGACGGTTTGCTGGCCAGCCCGAGCGTCAGCGCGAAGGTGGCCCAGCCGCGGTGCTTCTCGCGCAGCACCAGCCACCAGGCGAGGCCCGCCACACAGAACGAGTCGGTCCACTCCGTGAGCACCATGAAGGGCACGAACGGAGAGGCGACCCACAGAGCCGTGATGGTCGGCGCCAGGCGGTGGCTGCCGGTGCCCCGTCGCGTCCATACCAGGATGGCCGCGAGGATGGCGAAGTTGAGCGCCACCACGGTGAGCCGCACGTCCCCGAGGAGCCTGGCGGGAATGCTGAGCAGCACCACCATCGGTCCGTAGCACAGGGCGCTCGAGCCGAAGATGGCCGCGCCTCGCGGAAAGGTCTGCCCAGGGACCCACCCGAGGAAGACGGAATACTGCTGCAGGTAGGGGTTCTGGCCGTGCAGGAGCGCAGCGGTGGAGCCCTGGACCTCGGCGAAGACGTCGATCTGCGCGAAGCCCCACTGCCACTCACCAACCAGCGCGGTGAGGGTGACGGCGACGGCGCCGCCGATGAGCAGCCACGAGATCCTGCTCGAGCGGACCAGGGGCACCACCGCCAGCGCCAGCCCCACCGCGTAGATCTGTGGACCCGGCACCATGAACGCGGGCTGCAGACACGTCTGGGCGGCGATGGCGACTGTGCAGATGACGGCGCCGGGGAGCGTCGCCGGTCGGCTGATGGACATGTAGCAGAGCACCGCCGCCAGCACCAGCAGAACGAAGCCGGCGATGAACTTCGGTGGGCTCGGGGGTGTGTCCACGTTGCCGGTGCCGACCCGCGCCCACACGTTGCCGGCGCCGAGCGCGCAGAAGCCGAGCACGGCGAGGTCGGCGCGGCCGGCACTGCGGACGCGCGCCCAGGGCTGCGACCACCACCCCGCGGTGAGCGCCGGGCGCGGCATCGCGGACACCGTCATCGGGCGGATCTCCTCACCGGTTCGAGGCTACCTCCAGGCGCATCGGGCGAGGGCGACATCGCCGTCCCAACTCGATGGAGGCGTTGTGACACCTGCCGCGCGGCCGGACGCCGGCCGGGAGTCTGCGACAATGGCGGCGTGGTGACCACACGAGAATCGGCAGTGACCGACAGCGGCCAGACCCCCACCACCGGCAGGAACGGCCAGCACCAGACCGGTGGCCTGCGCGTCAAGCGCGGTCTCGCCGAGATGCTCAAGGGCGGCGTGATCATGGACGTGGTCACCGCCGAGCAGGCCCGCGTGGCCGAGGAGGCCGGCGCAGTCGCGGTCATGGCGCTCGAGCGCGTTCCCGCCGACATCCGCCGCGACGGCGGCGTCGCCCGGATGAGCGCGGTCAGCCTGGTCACCGAGATCAAGCAGGCGGTGACCATCCCGGTCATGGCCAAGGCGCGCATCGGCCACTTCGTGGAGGCGCAGGTTCTCGAGGCACTGGGCATCGACTACGTCGACGAGTCCGAGGTGCTGACCCCCGCCGACGAGGAGCACCACATCGACAAGTGGGCGTTCACCATCCCCTTCGTCTGCGGCGCGCGCGACCTGGGAGAGGCCCTGCGGCGCATCGGTGAAGGCGCGGCGATGATCCGCACCAAGGGCGAGGCGGGAACCGGCAATGTCGTCGAAGCGGTCCGCCACATGCGCGCGGTGCGGGGCGGGATCCGGCGCATCCAGGGTCTTCGCCGCGACGAGCTGATGGCAGAGGCCAAGCGCCTCCAGGCGCCGTACGAGCTCGTGGTCGAGATCTCCGAGACGGGACGCCTCCCGGTGGTCAACTTCTCCGCCGGTGGAATCGCCACCCCGGCCGACGCCGCCCTGATGATGCAGCTCGGCGCGGAGGGCAACTTCGTCGGCAGCGGCATCTTCAAGAGTGAGGACCCGCTCAACTACGCGAAGGCAATCGTCGCGGCCACCACGTACTTCGACAAGCCCGAGGTGATCGCCGAGGTCAGCGCCGGGCTCGGCCCGGCGATGCGCGGCCTCGACGTTGCCGCCATGCCCCGCGAGGAGCTGCTCTCCACGCGCGGTTGGTAGCGTCGGGGTGATCTCGCGGCCGACGGGGTACACTCACGGCGTGGTGATGACGCTGCTCGAGCTCCGCGCAAGGCGGTGCCGCCAGCTCTGCCGGGGCCGCTGACGATCAGCACCGTCGGTGTCCTTGCCCTCCAGGGCGATGTCCGTGAGCACCTCGCCGCCTTCGGGCGCTGCGGCGCGGCCGCGGTCCCGGTTCGGCTGGCGGCCGAGATCGCGTCCGTCGACGCCCTCGCCATCCCGGGCGGCGAGTCGACGACGATGAGCAAGCTGCTGCGCGCGTTCCAGCTCGAGGAGCCCCTCCGCCGCCGCCTGGCGGACGGCCTGCCCACGCTGACCACGTGCGCCGGCCTCATCCTGCTCAGCCGCGCCATCGCGGACGGCCGGACGGACCAGGTCGCCACCGGCACGCTCGACATCGCGGTCCGGCGCAACGCGTGGGGCAGCCAGGTTGACTCCTTCGAAGCCGACATCACGCTCGCCAGCCTCGGCGACATCCCTTTCCGTGGAGTGTTCATTCGCGCGCCGCGCATCGAGGACGTCGGCCCCGAGGTTGAGGTGCTCGCCCGGCTCGGTGACGAACCCGTGGCGGTCCGCCAGGGAGCACACGTCGGCCTCACATTTCACCCCGAGATGACCGGCGACGACCGCATCCATCGCCTCTTCATCGACACGGTCGAAGCGGCCCGGAACGAGACAGCCGCATGAACGTCCGCTCCGCATCCTTCCGCGACCTGGCGCGTGTCGAGCAGCTCTATCGCGACGCGCTGGCCGCTGACGAGAGCGGGCCGGGGCCACACCCCGACAGCCCCGTGCCACAGGCGACGCTGCTGCGGCTGTGGTACGCGCTCGGCAAGACGCTGTCGTCGTTGGTGCCGCTCAGCGACACCGGCGGCGTGCTCTTCGTCGCCGAGGACGACAGCGAGGGAGTGGTCGGCTTCATCCAGGCGCAGAGCACGTCGACGCGCCCAACGGTGTGGCAGATCGTCAACCTCTGCGTCGCGCAGAGCGGCGCCGGTCACTTCGCACGCGAGCGCCTGCTCACCCACCTCTGCAACCACGGCCTCGAGCAGGGAGTGCACCGCTTCCACGTGCGCCTGCCGCTCGACCACCCGCTGGTCGGCGTCTTCCTCGAGCATGGCTTCACCCAGTTCGCCACCGAGCAGATCCTCTACCACGACAACCCCGAGCAGGTGGTGCGCACCGACACGGAACCGCTGCCGATCCGCCCGGCGCGCCGCGAGGACGCGGCGGCCATCCATCTGCTCTACAGACGGGTGACGCCGAGCCACATCGCGGGCTTCGAGGCGACCTCGCTGAAGGCGTGGCAGGCGTCATTCGCCCAGGGAAGCGTGGCGCGCATCGGCCGCGACGACGTCAGGCACTTCATCGCCGAGCGGCCCGGCGTGGTGGGCTGGGCGGCGATCCGGCCGGCGGGCGCGGGGCGCCCGACCATCCTCACAGTGATGTGCGAGTCGCACGACCCGGTGATCCGCGAGGGCTTCCTCGACGCCGTGCTCGCCGAGCTTCCCGCCCAGCCGGTGTCCTGCGTGCTGCGCCACTACGACTTCGAGCTGATCCGCTCGCTCCAGCAGCGGGGGTTCGCCGTCTACGGGACCCAGCTGCTGCTCGTCCGCGACCTCGGCATCAAGGTGCGCATCCGGTCTGCGGCAAAGCAGAACAAGCAGGTGCTCGCCCACGCCGGCGTCGGCGGCTCCCATGTCTCCGCGCCATCGCTCACAGTGCTGCGTCCACCAGAGAGGAGAGAGAGATAGTCGCTGACATGATGCCCTACGGTTCGTCATGGCACGAGGAGCTCAACCTCCTCATCGACGCACTTCCGCCCCGCGTGGCGGCCGCTGCGCAGCGCTTGTCCCAGGAGCGCGGTGACCTGCTCGAGATCGTCCTCGACCTCGGACGCGAGCCCGAGGCGCGGTTCACCGACGGCGAGGAGATCCTCGACACGGTGCAGGTGACGCACCACGACCTCGAGTACGTCACAGAGCGCGTCGGCGACTTCGGCGACGACAACCGCGCCGGCATCGAGCGAACGCTGCACCGCATCAGCGCCATCCGCAACCGGGCCGGCACTGTCGTCGGGCTCACGTGTCGCGTCGGGCGCGCCGTGACCGGCACCATCGACATCATCAAGGACATCGTGGTCAACGGCCAGTCGATCCTCCTGCTCGGACCGCCCGGCATCGGCAAGACCACCATGCTGCGGGAATGCGCGCGCGTGCTCAGCGACGAGTGCACCAAGCGCGTGGTCATCGTCGACACCAGCAACGAGATCGGCGGCGATGGCGACATCCCCCACGCCGGCATCGGCCGCTCGCGTCGCATGCAGGTCCGCACCCCACCGGAGCAGCACGCGGTGATGATCGAGGCGGTGGAGAACCACATGCCCCAGGTCATCGTCATCGACGAGATCGGCACAGCCCTCGAGGCCATGGCGGCGCGCACCATCGCCGAGCGCGGGGTGCAGCTCGTCGGCACCGCGCACGGCAGCAACCTCGACAACCTGCTGGTCAACCCCACTCTCAACGACCTCCTCGGCGGCATCCAGACCGTGACGCTGAGCGACGAGGAGGCGCGCCGGCGCGGCACGCAGAAGAGCGTGCTCGAACGCAAGGCTCCGCCGACGTTCGACGTGCTCATCGAGATCCAGGAGCGCGACCGCGTGGTCGTGCACATGCCGCTGGACGAGACCGTCGACGAAGCGCTGCGCGGCCGGATGAAGCCGCCGCAGCTGCGGCTTCGCGGCGATGACGGTCAGATCGTCAGCCGCATCGACACCAGCGCTCCACCCCCAGCCGCCTTCGAGCCCAGCCCGTTCGTCAACAGCGGCCGCCGCCGCAGCCGCGAGCGCCGCCGGCGTGGCTTCGACGTCGAGGAGTACATGGCCCAGCGCTCCGCCGACACGTCGTGGGACGGTGGCGGTGGGGTGCACGGCGGCACGCGCCCGCTGCAGCCGCTGGCCGTGTTCCCGTACGGGGTCTCGCGCACCTACCTCGAGCAGTCGGTGCGCGAGCTGCAGGTGCCGGTGCGCATCCAGCACAACGTCGACGACGCCGACATGGTGCTCACCCTGAAGAACTACTACCGGCGCAAGGATTCGCCGGTGCGCTCGGCGGAGGCCACGGGCATCCCCATCCAGGTGCTGCGCAGCAACACCGTCGCGCAGATCAAGGGCGCGCTGGCCCGCGTGTACGGGGTCGAGGAGGCCGACCCGACGGAGACCGCTCTCGAGGAGGCGCTGGAGGCCGTCGAGCGGGCCCGGCACACCACCACCGATGTCGAGCTCGCGCCGCAGAACTCGTACGTGCGCCGCCTGCAGCACCAGCTCGTCGAGCGTCACGACATGACCGCGCGCAGCACCGGCAACGAGCCCAACCGCCGCCTCGTCATACTCGGCGCCGAGGAGTGACGAGGAGTGAGGGGTTCGGGTTTCTTCGTCTCGTTCGAGGGGCTCGACGGGGCCGGTAAGAGCACACAGGTGGCGGCGCTGGGCGCCGCGCTGCGCGCCGACGGGTACGACGTCATCACTGTTCGACCCAACGACACGCCTCTCGGTGAGCTGGTGAGCGGCGCCGTCCTGCAGCACCAGCTCGCCGCGTCGTTGGCACCGTGGACCGAGGCATTGCTCTTCAACGCGGGTCGCGTCCAGCTCCTCGCCGAGGTGATCGTTCCCGCGCTGGAGAAGGGCACCGTGGTGATCGCGGACCGCTTCACGGATTCCACGCTCGCGTACCAGGGCGGCGGCCGCGGCGTCGACCAGCAGGCCCTTCTGCGTCTCCATCGTGACTGCTGTGGCGACATCTGGCCGGACCTCACCATCTACCTCGACCTCGACCACAGCGTTGCATCGCGCCGTCAGCACGCCCAGCAGCTGCCGCTCGACCGGATCGAGGGAGCGCCCGACGACTTCCACGCGCGCGTCCACGCCGTGTTCGACCGGCTCGCCGCCGAGCACCCGGAGCGAATCGCCCGCGTCGACGCGGGCCGCCCGGCGGTGGCGGTGTCGCAGGACGTGATGCGCCTGGTGGGGGACAGGCTGCGCACGGCGCGGACCGCGCCGCGCCCCGCGGTCGTGCGATGAAGCTGATCTTCGCGGTGGTGCAGTCACACGACGTCGAGGCGTGTTGCGACGCGCTGACCGCGCAGGGGTTCGTCTGCACGCGCTTCGACACCCAGGGCGGCTTCCTCGAGAACACCAACTCGACGCTCATGACCGGCGTCAACGACGACCAGGTCGAGCAGGTCCTCGAGGTCCTGCGCCGCCACGCCAAGCAGCGCTCCGAGATGGTGCAGTCCAGCCAGGCGCTGGCCGGCGGCCTGCTCCCGGTCGTCTCGCCCCCGCTCGACGTCGAGGTGGGCGGCGCCACCGTCTTCGTGGTCCCGCTCGACAGGTGCGAGCGGCTCTGAGAGCCGGCGAGGGCGCTCCCTGATCCCCGGCGCGGGCACACTGCTCAACACTGCGACGGTGCTGGTCGGCGGCGGCATCGGCATCACCGCCGGTCACCGCATCCCGCCGCGGGTCCGGGAGGGCCTGGTGACCGTGCTCGGCCTGTTCACCCTGGTCTACGGGGTGCGCACCGCGCTCAGCCCCGCGTTCAGCGGAGTCGCCGCTCCCGACCTCCCGGTGGTGCTGCTCGCGCTGCTCACGGGCACCGCGATCGGCAGCGCGCTCGACCTCGACGGCCTCCTGGTGCGCTTCGGCGTCGCAGTGGAGAGACGACTGCGCGGAAGCGGCGGGGATGGTCGGATGGCTCGGGCGATGGTCACCACCAGCCTGCTCTTCTGCGTCGGACCGCTCACCGTCCTCGGCTCGTTCGAGGACGGCGCCCGAGGCGACATCCTGCTGCTGGGCATCAAGTCGGCGCTGGACGGCGTCGCCGCGCTCGCCTTCGGTGCCAGCCTCGGCGCGGGCGTCCTGCTCAGCGCTGTCACCGTCCTCGTCGTCCAGGGGTCGCTCACGGCTGCCGCCTACCTGACGCGGGGCGCGCTCGACCCTCTGCTCACCACTGCGGCGCTGGGTGCCGGTGGTTTCCTGCTGGTGGCCATCGGCATCGGCTTGCTCGAGATCCGCCGCCTGCGGGTCGCCGACATGCTCCCCGCACTGGTGATCGCACCACTGGTTGCGCTGGCGGTGCGCGCCTGGCACATCCCCATCTGAGGTGCCTTCCTAGCCCGCGGTGGCTGCCTCCGCACAGGCGACCCGGCCGCTCGTGCCGTCGACCTCCGTCCACGCGCCGAACGGCAGCGTGAGCATGGGGTCGGTGTGACCGCAGTCGAGGTTGGCCACCACCGGGATGCCGGCGGCCTCGGTCCGCGTCACCAGAACGGTCTCGAACGCCGCCACCTCGTCGGGCGTGTAGCCCGCCGGGCGACCGACGAGCAGGGCCGCGGCGCGGTCGAGGACGCCGAGCTGCTCGAGGTCGGTGAGGTACGCGTCGACGTGCGCGGGCGATGGCGCCTCCTCCGAGGTCTCGAGGAAGAGCACCGCCCCGTCGAGGTCGAGCCAGCTCTGCGAACCCTTGAGGTGCCAGCAGATCGTCTCCAGGCAGCCGCCGAAGAGCCAGCCGGCCGCGCCGCCGCCGCGCAACCAGTGCCAGCCGTCGCTCGCCGCCAGGGTTCGCGCCCGCGGTGTGTCGCGGTCCTCGCCGCCCCACTCGATCCGCTCCTCCGTCCAGTCCCGCGATGGTGCGAGAGAGGAGGGCGCCGCCCCGAACCACGCAGCCTGCAGCGATGCGGCTGTGTACTGCAGCGGTGCTGGCCACTCGCCCAGCTCGGGGATCAGCGCCGGCCCGTAGAACGTGCGCAGGCCCGCGTTCCTCGCCAGCGCCCAGTGCAGCACGGAGATGTCGCTGTATCCCTGGAAGATCTTCGGGTTGGCCCTGACCAGGTCCCAATCGAGAAGCGGCACGAGCTGGTTGCTGTGGTTGCCGCCGATGCCCGCGAGGATGACGCGGACCGCGGGGTCGGCGAACGCCGCGTGGATGTCGTCGGCACGGTCGCGGGCGGACGCCGATGCCCAGCCGTCGCTGCGTCGTGCGTTGGGCATGAACCGCACCCTCAGGCCGAGGCCCTCGAGGTACCGCTGGGCTCGCTCGGCCCGGTGCGGATGGGCGCCGACGGCGCCTGCCGCCGGCGACACGACCGCGACGGTGTCACCGGCGCTCACCCGGGCCGGCACGACCATCGGACGGTCGCCGCGACTCTGCGCGTTCATTCCTCCGGACGCACCACCACCTCGCCGGCGTCGACGACGCGCTCGACGCGCGTGCCCACGAGGTGCACGCGAACCCCCGGCACGCCGGGTGATCCCGGCTCCCACCCGTCGGCGAACAGCCTGCCGAGCCTCGCCCCAGGTGCGCGCGGACCGCGACTGGCGGCCGTCGGTGAACGGCACCGGGCCGGGGCGCGTCGAGTAGCCGAAGCGCACCTCGCCCCCGCTCTTCAGGAAGGCGGCGACTTCGGCGAGCGGGCGCTCGTCAGGCAGCAGGTCGACGCCGGCCAGCGCGTCGACCACGCTCGGCATCTCGCCGCTCCTGGCCTGCTCGCGCACCGCTGCCCGCGCGGCGATGTGGGCGGCGCGCTCGCGACGACGGCGCTCGGTGGCGATCTGCCCGGAGCGGGCGCGCAGCTCGCGCAGCTGCGCCTGGTGCGGCGCCATCGCGCTCACGGTGGCGCGCTCGACGGCGGCCAACGTCGGCGAGGAGCGCTTCGAGCGCATCGTCGTCGAGCGCGGCCAGCGACTCCTGTTCGAACGCCGGGGGCAGGTCGGGCAGCGGGGGCAGGTCGCTCACCGCGCTGATGATGGCGCCGGACCCGCGCGCTGTGTCCGGCGCGCTACCGTTGCCGCGCCAGTCATCGACGAGGAGGGCGTACGCCGGTGTCCACGTGTCCTGAACGACGTGGTCCGGGTGGAGCGCGACGGCGCGCTGGCCATCGTCACCATCGAGCACCCGCCGGCCAACGCGATCAGCCGCGCGGTCATCGCCGGGATCACCCAGGCGATCACGGAGGCGGAGGCGGACGACACCTGCCGGGCGCTGATCCTCACCGGCGCCGGGCCCGAAGTTCTTCGCCGCCGGCGCCGACATCAGCGAGTTCGGCTCGGCGGGCGGCGACAACATCGCCAGCGGCCAGGAGTTCACCCTGGCCATGGAGCGCTCGCGGCTGCCGATCATCGCCGCGGTCAACGGCATCGCCTTCGGCGGCGGCTGCGAGCTGACCCTGGCCTGTGACGTGCGCATCGCGTCCAGCAACGCCCGCTTCGGCCAGCCCGAGATCAAGCTGGGCATCATCCCCGGCTGGGGCGGCACCCAGCGGCTGCCGCGGCTCATCGGCCGCACCGCCGCGATGGAGCTGCTGCTCACCGGCGACCCCATCGACGCGCCGCGGGCGCTCGAGCTCGGCCTGGTGTCGCGGGTCGTCGAACCGGACGACGCTGCTGGCCACCGCGCGCGAGGTCGCCGGGCGCTACGCAGCCCAGGCCCCGCTGGCGCTGGCCGCCACCAAGCGCGCCGTCGCGGAGGGGCTGGACCGCCCCCTGGCCGAGGGGCTGGAGGCCGAGCGTCGCGAGTTCGTCGGGCTCTTCTCCAGCGCCGACGCCGCCGAGGGGATCACCGCCTTCCTGGAGAAGCGCCCGCCGACCTGGACGGGCCGGTAGCCCGATGACCGCGATCATCAGCCCCATCGCCCTGGTGCTCCTCGGCGGCGGCGCGGCCGTCGCCACCGGGATGCGCTGGATGGCTGCTCATCAAGGCGATGCTGCGCAGCCGCCGGCCCGACCCGCGCTTCGACAGCGTCGGCGAGCGCATCAAGGCCTTCTTCGTGTACGTCATCGCGCAGGGCCGGCTGCTGCGCTGGCCGTACGCCGGCGTCCTTCACGCGCTCATCTTCTGGGGCTTCCTGGTGCTGCTCACCGCCATCGCCCAGGCCATCGTCGAGGCGTTGTGGCAGGGCTTCCGGTTCAACGACGTCCCCGGCGCGTTCGTCATCGCCTTCGCCCAGGACATCTTCTGCGTCGCCGTGCTCGCCGGCGTGGGGCTGGCGCTCATCAACCGGCTGGTCGTCAAGCCCATCCGCTTCCGGGGCAGCCACCTCGGCGACGCGGTGCTGATCCTCGCCTGGATCGGGACGCTGCTCATCTTCATGACGCTCAACTACGCGACGCTGATCGCCCAGGGCAACCCGCCCCAGGCGATGGCCGCCGACCGGCCCTTCGCGAGCGCGGTGTCGCGCCTCTTCACGCCGCTCGGCGCCAACAGCAACGTGCTCGTCGGTCTGCACGGGCTCTTCTTCTGGGGCCACCTCGTGCTCGTCTTCGGCTTCCTCGTGTACCTCGGCTACAGCAAGCACCTGCACATCGTCAGCGCCGCTCCCAACGTCGTCTTCAAGTCGACCAAGCCGAAGGGGCGGCTGCCCGTGCTCGACATCGAGGCGGTGATGAACGCGGAGGACGAGGCCGACCAGCACTTCGGCCCGGTCACGCTCGAGCACTTCAGCTGGAAGGACATGCTCGACCTCTACACCTGCACCGAGTGCGGCCGCTGCCAGACCCACTGCCCCGCCTACAACACCGGCAAGGTGCTCTCGCCGAAGACGCTGATCACCGACCTCCGCGACCACCTCTACGAGAACATCGGCGGCGGCTACGCCGCGGCCACGCACGACGCGCACATCGCCCAGGGAGCCAACCCCGACGGCACCCGCGGGGACGGCGCGGTGATGTGGGCCACCGGTGACCACCACGCCGGCGCGCTGCACGACCTGCCCGGGCACGTTCCAGCCCTCATGGATCGCGCCCCGACGAGGTCGCCGCAGCGGTCGAGGCCAACGGCGGCGAGCGGCCGCTGTTCGGCGGCACCATCGCCGACGACACGCTGTGGGCGTGCACCACGTGCGGCGCCTGCATGGACCAGTGCCCGGTGCTCATCGAGCACGTCCCCAAGATCATCGAGATGCGCCGTCACCTCGTCCTCGACGAGTCGCGCATGCCCAAGCAGGCGGAGACCGCGCTGCGCGGCATCGAGAACGTGTTCAACCCGTACGGCCTCTCGCACCAGACGCGCGCCGACTGGGCGCGCGACCTCGGCGTGCAGTTCGCCGCCGACAAGCCCGACGCCGAGTACCTCTACTGGGTGGGCTGCGCCGCGTCGTTCGACGACCGCGCCAAGACCATCGCCACCGCGCTGGTGAAGATCCTCCAGGCCGGCGGCGTCGACTTCGCCATCCTCGGCACCGAGGAGAAGTGCAACGGCGACCCGGCGCGGCGCATCGGCAACGAGTACCTGTTCCAGGAGCGCGCCAAGGAGAACGTCGAGGTGCTGAAGAAGCACAGCGTGCGCAAGATCATCGCCTCCTGCCCGCACTGCTTCAACACGTTCGCCAACGAGTACAAGGATTTCGGCGGTGACTACGAGGTGGTGCACCACACGCAGATGATCGAGCGGCTGCTCGCGGACGGCCGCATCACGCTCGACCAGGCCAAGCGGCAGGAGGAGACGATCACGTACCACGACTCCTGCTACCTGGGCCGGTGGAACGACATCTTCGCGCCGCCGCGCGACATCCTCGAGCAGATCCCCGGGCTCAAGGTGGTCGAGATGGCGCGCAACCGCAACGAGGGGATGTGCTGCGGCGCCGGCGGCGGGCGCATGTGGATGGAGGAGGACCAGCCGCGCGTCAACCACAAGCGGGTCGAGCAGGCGGCCGCGACCGAGGCCACCAAGGTGGCCACCGCGTGCCCGTTCTGCCTGTCGATGTTCGACGAGGGCATCGCCAGCAAGCAGCTCGGTGAGCGCCTCGCCGTCGACGACGTCGCCGTGTACGTGGCCCGCTCGCTGGCGGGATCGGCGGGCGAGGACGCCGCCGCTGCGGTGAGCGCTGCGGAGGACGCGGCCGCCGAGTCGCAGAGCTCCACCGAGGGCGCGACGGCGCCGGCCGTCGCCGAGCAGGATGCGCCTGAGGTGGCGCCGACACCGAGCCCCGAACAGGCCCCACCAGAGGTCCCGGCAGAGACGCCGGCCCCGACGCCCGAGGTGCCCGCCCCCGAGCCGGCGCAGACACCGGAAGCACCGCCGGAGCAGTCGCCGCCGTCAGTGCCCGAGGAGGCCCCGGCGGAGGTCCCGGCCGAGCCCACGGTTCCCGACCCCACCGGTCCGGGCGTCCCGGACGAGGTTCCGAGCATCGACACCCCGGACGGGCCCGGCGGCGAGCGCGTAGGTCGCCCTGGGGCCGCCGTTCCGGGCCGGCGAGCGAGTCGCTGGCACATAATCACCCACCGCTGATCCACGCTGGAGGAGACACGTGGCATACGACGCGTACAGCCCGGAGTGGGCGGAGGCCTTCAAGGCCGAGATCAACAAGTCGCCGGTCTACAAGCAGGCCGCGGCCAACTGGGAGGGCACCGTCGGCCTGGTCGTGCTGGCCGAGCCGGACAAGAACGTGCCCGACGACATGGGCATCTTCCTCGACCTCTGGCACGGCGAGGCGCGCGAGGTGCGCATCTGCTCCAAGGAGGAGGCGGAGGCGGCCCAGTACGTCATCACCGGCGCCTACTCGCGCTGGAAGAAGGTCGCCAAGGGCGAGATGGACGCCACCAAGGGCATCATGCTCGGCCAGCTCAAGCTGCGAGGGCGACTTCCCGACGCTGGTGCGCTACACCAAGGCCAGCCAGGAGCTGACCGAGTGCACCACCCGGGTCCCGGTCAACTGGCCGGACGAGGCCTGAGCCTGGCGGGGTCGACGTGAACATCTTCGAAGGACGCACCATCCTGATCACCGGTGGCACCGGGTCCTTCGGGCAGCACTTCACGCGCGCCCTGCTGGAGCGATGGAGCCCCGCGGCCATCCGCATCTTCTCCCGCGACGAGCTGAAGCAGTCCGAGATGGCCCGTCGCATCGATGACGATCGCCTGCGGTTCCTCATCGGCGACGTGCGCGACCGCGATCGTCTGCGCCGTGCGGTCACGGGGGTCGACATCGTCGTCCACGCGGCCGCGCTCAAGCAGGTCCCCGCCTGCGAGTACAACCCGTTCGAGGCGGTGCGCACCAACATCCTCGGTGCCCAGAACGTCGCCGAGGTGTGCATCGATGCCGGCATTCCGCGGGCCGTTGCCCTGAGCACCGACAAGGCGGTGAGCCCGGCGAACCTCTACGGGGCGACCAAGCTCTGCGCGGAGCGGCTGTTCATCCAGGCCAACGTGTACGCCGCCGCTCATGCCACGCGGCTCTCCTGCGTGCGCTACGGCAACGTCGTCGGCTCCCGCGGCAGCGTGATCCCGCTCTTCCTCGACCAGGCC
>CAVVVH010000006.1:0-239901 GCA_963751755.1 Candidatus Dormiibacterota bacterium
CCCACCTCAAGCGGCAGCTGAGCGGGGAGTGGGCACGGCTGGTGTACGACGGGCTCTGGTTCGGCGCGTTGCGCAATGCGCTCGCCGACTTCGTGGGCTCGACGCAGGAGCACGTGACCGGTGACGTCAGGGTGCGCTGCGCGCGCGGGACGGTGACCGCCACCGGGCGGCGTGCCCTGCGCTCCCTCTACAGCTCGGCGCTGGCAACATACGAGCGCCGCGACGACACCTTCGACCACGCAGCCGCGCGCGGCTTCATCGAGCTGTTCGGGCTCTCACTGCGCACCCAGGCGCGCGTGCAAGGCGCGCTCGAGGACCTGCCGCCGCTGTCGCTCCCGCGGCAGGTGCGACGGGCGCGCTGATGGCTCGCGGGATCCGCATCGTCGGTGCCGGCGCCTCGGGCGGCGAGGACGAGATGGCGGCCCGTCCCCCGGTGCCCCGACCCAGCCGCCGCGCCAAGCCGGCGCCGTCACCCGCAACCGAGCCGCAGCGGGCGCCCAAGATGTGGTCCGGGCGGCTGGGCGCGCGGACCTCGCGACGGGTCGAGGAGTACACCGCCGGTGTCGCCGTCGACCGGCGTCTGTACGCCGAGGACGTCGAGGGCTCGCTGGCCCACCTGCACATGCTGCGCCGCGTCGGCCTGGTGAGCCAGGGCGACGCACGGACCATCGACGCCGGCCTCCGGGACATCAAGCGCGAGCTCGACCGCAGGGAGTTCGTCGTCGCCCCGGGAGACGAGGACATCCACGCGGCGATCGAACGCCGGCTCTTCGAGACCGTGGGAGACGTCGCCGGCCGGCTGCACACCGGGCGGAGTCGCAACGACCAGGTGGCCACCGACCTTCGCATGTACGCCAAGCGGGCCTGTCGTGACCTGATGCTGGCGATCGCCGGCCTCCAGGAGTCCCTGGCGCGCCGCGCGCAGCAGCATCGCACCACGCTCATGCCCGGGTACACGCACGGGCAGCGCGCCCAGGTCGTCTCGCTCGCGCACCACCTCCTGGCGTACGTCGAGATGCTGCAGCGCGACATCGGCCGTCTCGAGGACGCCCACGACCGCTGCGACGTCATGCCGCTCGGCAGCGGCGCGCTGGCAGGTTCCACGCTGCCGCTCGACCGCCGCGGGGTGGCTGAGGAGCTCAACTTCGCGAGCATCAGTGCCAACAGCCTCGACGCTGTGTCCGACAGGGATTTCGTTGTCGAGCTCGCCTCCGCGTGCGCGCTCATCATGGTCCACCTGTCGCGGTTCGCCGAGGAGGTGGTGCTGTGGACCTCGAGCGAGTATGGCTTCGCGGAGCTGCCCGACACGCACGCCACCGGCTCCTCGCTGATGCCGCAGAAGAAGAATCCCGACGTGCTCGAGCTGGTGCGGGGCCGCAGCGCGCGCGCCATCGCCGATCTCAACGGTCTGCTCATCCTCCTCAAGGGGCTGCCGCTCACCTACAACCGCGACCTGCAGGAGGACAAGACCGCACTGTTCGACGCCGTCGACACCACCATGGCGGGCCTGGGGATCGTCACCGAGGTGGTGCGCGTGCTGCGGTTTCGCCAGCTCGAGATGCGCGCTGCAGCGTCGGACCCCGGCCTGCTCGCCACCGACGTCGCCGAGTACCTGGTGATGCGCGGCATGCCCTTCCGCGCGGCGCACCAGCTCGTCGCCGCCGCGGTCCGTCGCACCGTCGAAGAAGGACGGTCCCTGCGCGACATGACCGCGGCGGAATGGCGCGAGCTGACCGAGCTGGCGGAGGACGGCATCGTCGATCTCTTCGACATCGACTCCGCGCTGGCGCGGCGCGAGCTCCCCGGCGCGCCGGGGCCGAGGACTGTCTCCCGCCAGCTCGTCCGGGCGGCGACGCTCGTCGCCAAGACGCGCCGCGTGGTCACCCTGCTCGCACGCCAGCCCGTCGCCGCCAAGGAGGTGGGCGCGGCCGTCGAGCGCGCGGCGCCGAGCGGACGCGCCGCGGTACGCCGTCCGGCACGCTCGGGGAAGTCGAAGGCTTGACGCTATCCTCGATGGGATGAGCCGTCCTCTCCTGATCGTCGGTGACGTCCAGGGGGACGTGGAGCGCCTCCAGGAGGCGCTGCAGCCGTACCCCGAGGGCGAGGTCGACACCATCTTCCTCGGCGACTTCTTCCAGGGCGGCCTGCCCGGCCGCGGTGGCGGCGCTGCTGCGGCCCGCCTCGCACGCGAGCGGCGCAACAGCCGGTCCGTTCTCGGCAACCACGACCTCTTCCTGTTGGCCGTGCTCGAGAGCCGCCGCGGGGTCGAGCCCCCCGAGCCTTGGCGGGCGCGCGACCCCGCGGAGCTGGAGGCGCTGTGGTTGCATCGCCGCGGCGACTGGGCCGACCTCGACTCGGTGTCGGCTGACGGCAGCCTGGAGGCGTGGCTGCGCGCGCTGCCGTTCCTCATCCTGCTCGGCGACGGGACGCTGGTGCAGCACACCGACGACGACGTCTTCGCGGACCTCGGCGCCACCGTCGACGTTGTCAACGCCACCGCCCGAGACTGGCTGTCCACACCGGGCGGCGTCTTCACCGCGGTGCGAACCCTCTTCGGCCGCCGCGCCTTCGTGGAGCGCCGCCGGCTCGACGTCTACCTCGAGCACTTCGGTGCACGCCGGCTGGTGCACGGTCACACCCCGCACTGGGAGGAAGGGCCGAGCGTCGACCACGACGGCAGGCTCTGGGGTTTCGATGGCCGCTTCTCGCGCTACTGGCCGCGCGAGGAGGGGGAGCTGTTCGGCCCGATCAGCGCCACCGTCGGGCTGCTGCCGGCGCTCGAGCACTGAGCCGCAGGTGAGCGGCCGCTACGACGCCGTCGTGGTCGGCGCCGGTCCCAACGGCCTCGCCGCTGCCATCACCCTGGCGCAGCAGGGGCTCTCCGTGCACGTCATCGAGGCCGCCGACGAGGTCGGCGGTGCCTGCCGCACCGCCGAGCTCACGCTGCCCGGCTTCCACCACGACGTCGGTGCGAGTGTGCTGCCCTTCGGCACCTCGTCACGCTTCTTCGCCGGCTTCGGAGCCACCGAGCAGCGCGTCGAGTTCGTGCAGCCCGACACGCCGCTTGCGCATCCTCTCGACGACGGTCCGGCCGTGTTCCTGGAACGGTCCGTCGACGCCACCGCGAGCGGCGTGGGCGAGGATGGCGCGCGCTATCGCCGCGCCTTCGCGCCCCTGACGCGTCACGCTGCGAGCCTCGTCGACCAGTTCCTCGGGCCGCTGCGCCTGCCGCGTCACCCCGTGCGCACCGCGGTGTTCGGCGGGCCGGCGCTGCTGCCCGCGTCCCTGCTGGCTCGCGCGCTCTTCCGCGAGGAGCGCGCCCGCGCCCTCTTCGCGGGGATGGCGGCGCATTCGATGATGCCGCTCGAGAGCCCCGCCAGCGCGAGCATCGGCCTGGTGCTCGGGATGGTCGGTCACGCGGTCGGCTGGCCGGTCGTGCGTGGCGGCAGCGGCGTGCTCACCGCGGCGCTCGCGGTCCATCTGCGATCCCTGGGAGGCACCGTCGAGACGGGCAGGCGCATCACCTCGGTGCGCGACCTGCCGCGCTCTCGCGTGCAACTCCTCGACCTGGTGCCGCGCGACATCGATCGCGTCTGCGGCGACCTGCTGCCGGACCGCTACCGGCGGCGCCTGCGCCGCTATCACTACGGGCCCGGCGTCTTCAAGGTCGACTGGGCACTCGACGGACCCATCCCCTGGCGCGACCCCGGCTGCGCGCGTGCCGCCACGGTCCACCTCGGCGGCGGGCTCGGCGAGATCGTCGCGTCGGAGCGGGCCGTCGCCTCAGGTGGCCACAGCGAACGGCCCTTCGTCATCCTGGTTCAGCCCTCGCTCGTCGACAGCAGCCGGGCGCCGCAGGGACGCCACACGGCCTGGGCCTACTGCCACGTCCCCAACGGGTCGCGTGAAGACATGACCGCCGCCATCGAGGCCCAGGTGGACCGCTTCGCGCCCGGCTTTCGTGACCGCGTGCTCGCGCGGCACACCACTGACACCGCCGCGCTCGAGGCGTACGACTCCAATCTCGTCGGCGGCGACATCAACGGGGGCATGTTCAGCCTGGCGCAGCTCTTCACCCGCCCGGCGCCGCGGCTGCGACCCGTACCGCACGCCGAACCCGAGCATCGTGATCTGCAGCGCGGCCACTCCGCCGGGAGGCGGGGTGCACGGGATGTGCGGGTGGTGGGCGGCACACTCGGCGCTGCGCGCGCTCCACCGCGGCGCAGCCTGACGTCGATCAGTCGGCGTCGTCCTCGTCGTAGCCGGCATGGAGGTGGGCTGTCCCCTCCTCGACCTCGAACCGCGTCTCGCAGGCGGGGCACTCGACGAGCGAGGCGAGGGGATCGTCCTCCGGCGGCAGCATGCGCATGCCGCACGACGGGCAGGTGAGCGTGACCACGTGCTCGTCGCGGTTGCGGCGCATCTCCCGCGCGGCCGCAGCGACGTCCACAGCGACGCATTGGCAGACAGCGCAAACGTACGTCGACCGGCTGTCGTCGTGACCGGCGTAGCGGCCGGTGCGGTCCACGAACAGCGGGGTGTTGAGAGCCTCGAAACGACCCTCGGGGCAGTTGTTGGGGCAGGCGAGGTGGCCGGGAGGCATACGGAGATGGTGGCAGGACGGTCCATTCGCGCCGCGCGAGCGCGACGCGCTACTGCAGCGCCGCCACCGAGTCGGCGCGGTGCAGCAGAGTGCGCATCCTGGCCACGGGGGGCTCCTTGCCGGCGGTGACGTAGGCCGTGACCACCAGTGAGAGCAGCATCGCCTTCAGCGCGCCGTACACCGCGACGGGACTGGCCTCGCGCACCAGCCCGGCCAGCGCAATGCCGTCGATGGCGCCGCCGATGGCCTCGGCGAGCTCGCGCGGCGGGACGTTTCCCGACGCCGGCAGCCGCCCGAGCACCTGGCGCACCTCGGCCTCGATGTCGTCGACGAAGTGCGTCCACAGCTCAGCGCAGCGCTTACGGATGGCCGGGTTGTTGAGGCCGACGATGTAGAGGTCGAAGAGCAGACGGAAGAACTCCGGGTGCTCGGAGCAGCGCACCGCGGTGTGGTCGAGCGCCGCGACGATCCGCTCCAGCGGGTCGTCGATCCCGACGACGGCGGACTGCCAGTCGGCCACCATCTCGCGCTCGAGGTCGTGCACCACGGCGACGAGCAGCTCCTCCTTGGACGTGAAGTAGTAGTGGACGAGCCCCGGCGCCACGCCCGCCTCCAGCGCGATCTGCTTGATCGAGCTTTCTGAGTAGCCGATGCGGCCGAGGACGGTGGCGGCAGCGCGGATGATCTGGCCGCGCCGGCCCGGCTCCTCGCCAGGCTGCGCCACCGCTGCCGCCATCCACCGCCTCCTCAACGAGTTGAACGCCCGTCCAATCCTAGCCGCTGCCGCGTTGTTGGACGGCGCGTCGAGGCGGCGTGCCACCGTCTCGCATACTCGGGCACCGATGTCCAGCCCATCGCCCACGCCGTTCACCGGCAGGATGGAGGGGCCCACCGCCGCCTCGAGCCTTCTCGCGCGCTTGCGCCTCGGCTACGCCCCGGCGGTGGGGCTGGTCACGCTCGCCGGCCTCGCCGGCCGCCTCACGCTGCTCGGCCACCAACCGCTGTGGCGCGACGAGGCCTTCACGGCGGTGGTGATGCAGCGGCCGCTGGGCTCGATGCTCGACGCGCTGCGCTCTGACTCGGCGCCGCCATTGGGATACCTCCTCGACCACGCGGTGGCGTCGGTGTGGTCGGGCCCGGCGGCGCTGCGCCTGGTGGCCGCGCTCTCCGGAGCAGCGGCCATCCCGCTGGGGGCGGCGCTGGGCCGGCGCATCGCCGGCGACCGCGGCGGCGTGGTCACCGCGGCGCTGTGCGCGCTCACCCCTGCGTTGGTGCTGAGCGCGCGCGATGCGCGCATGTACGCGCTGGCCACCACCCTGGTGATGGCGTCGACCCTGCTGTTGTGGCGCGCGGTCGAGCGGCCGTCGCGGTGGCGGTGGGCGGCGTACGCCGCTGTCACGGCGCTGGCGCTGCATACGCAGTACTTCGCGCTCTTCGCGGTGGCGGCCCAGCTGGCTGCGCTGTGCCTCGTCCTCCGCCCCGGCCGGCACACGATGCTCGCCGCCGCGGTTGCGGCCGGCGCCGCGCTGCTCTCACTGACGCCGTGGCTGGTGGTCGCGCGCGCGCAGTTCGCGCACGTGGGTGACGCCTTCTGGGTGACGCGCCTCGGCTTCCTCTCGGTGGTCGGCGTGTTCCTGCCCTTCTTCTCCGGACCGCCCGTCGACCCGTGGACCCCGGGCAAGGTGACTCTCCTTGCGCTGCAGGGATTTGCTGCCGGGGCGGGAGTGCTCATCGGGTGCGCGTGGCTGGTGTTCGGTCGTCGCCGTCTGTCCCCGCTGGGCAGGCGCGGCGCCGTCTTCGTGGCCGGCTGCGGTGTCGTCGGGGTTCTGCTGATCATGGCTCTGAGCGCCTGGAAGCCCGTGCTCGACGGTCGCTACGCGAGCGTGGTCTGGGGGCCGCTGTTCGCTCTGGTCGGGGCGGGTTTCGCGCTCGTGCGCGTTCGTCTCCTGCTGCCCGTCTGTCTCTGCGCCGTGGGGGCGGCGTCGGTGGGCCTGGCCGCTGCGGACAACCACCCCGACACGCCATCGGCGGTGGCCCTGCTGGAGACGCAGGTCGGTCCGCGCGACCTGGTCGATGCCACGCCCAGCCAGTACTTGCTGCTCGACTACTACGAGAGCAATGCTCTGCGTTCACGAACCCACGTGGTGGCCACCGGGGTGGCGTGGTACTGGGGCACCGCGGCCTTTGCGGCGGGCGCAGTGACACCCTCGGTGCCGCCCGACATCGTGCTCGGCGGCGGGGCGGTGTACCTGGTGCACCGCCCGTCGGAGCCGGGCAGCCCGATGCCGCCGGGCTACGCCGCCCGGTCGACGAGCTGCTGGGTGGACGTCTGCGTCACCACCTACCGCCGCTGATCCGGCTCAGCTGGCCAGTTCGCCGGCGGGGGGTTGGCGCCGGCCGGCGACGTCCTGGTAGCGACCGATGACGGTGCGGATGAGGTTGATGCCGAGCTGGGGGTGGTCGAGGATGAGCTTCTCGAGCTTGCCATTGGGCAGCACCAGGCAGTGGAGTGGGGTCTCAGAGCGCACCGAGGCGGAGCGCATGCCATCCCCGAGGATGGCGATCTCACCGAAGAAGTCCCCGGGGCCCAGGGTGGCCACGCGCCAGCCGTCGACCAGGACCGCCGCTTTGCCGACCACCACGAGGAAGAAGTCGCTGCCGCGAAGCCCCTCGAGGACGACGCGGCGACCGGTCGGGTAATGGACCTCGTCGAACTCGGCGAGGATGCGCGCCAGCTCGTCAGCGGCGACGCCATCGAACAGAGGTGCGCCGCTCAGCGCGGGCGCGGTATCAGTCGCGGGAGAGACGGTGGGGACCCAGTCCGAGGTCTCGGCCACCATGCGTTCGGTCCGGTTGATCCGGGCCCGGCGGGTTGTCATCTTCATTGGGGGAGCCTCCTTGTCCCTGCCACCAGTTTAGTTGGTTGACCGACCAAGAGCAAGTCGACGACCACGTTCGTATTGGAAAGCCGCCTGGGAGAGGAGACCCGAGCCGCCCGAGCCAGGTCAGAGTGGGCGGTGGAAGGCCACCCCGATGGCTCCGGGCCCGCCGTGGCAGCCGATCACCGGGCCGACGTCGATGAGCTCCGCCTCCTCACCCGCCGCCTCGCCCGCCCGGCGGGCCACCTCAGCCCCCATCTCACGCTGGTCGGCGTGGGCCACCATGACCCGTGCTCGGCCGCCCCATTGGGCTGCGGACCGCCCCACCTCCTCGACGAGGCGGTCGAGCGCCCGCGGGAAGGTGCGCACACGGTCCAGCGGCTCGACGGCGCCATCGCGCACCTCGAGGATCGGCTTGATGTTGAGGACCGACCCCAGCAGCGCCCGAGCGCCGCCGATCCGCCCGCCGCGGCGCAGGTACTCGAGGCTCTCCACCGTGAAGACCAGGCGCATCGAGGAGATCACCTCACCGGCCAGCGTCTCCATCTCCGCCGCCCCCGCGCCGGACGCTGCGGCAGCGAGCACCGCGTTGACCACCAGGCGGTGGCCGGGCCCGACCGTGCGGGTGTCGACGACGTGGATGTCGGCGTCGGGCAGCGCCTCCCTCGCCTGGATGGCCGCGCTGTGGGTCCCGCTCATGTCCGCTGAGATGGTGGTGCACACGATCGCCCCGCCGTCGGCGGCGAGCGCGGTGAACACCGCCTCGAACTCTCCCGGCGTCGGTTGCGATGTGCGCGGCACCACCGGCGAGCCGCGCATCCGCGAGTAGAGCGTGGCCGCGTCGATGTCCTGCCCGTCGGCGAACACCTCGTCTCCGATGATCACCTTCAGGGGGACGATGGTCAGCCCGGCGCGCTGCGCGTCGGCGTGGGGAAGGTCGCAGGTGCTGTCGGCGACCAGATGAACGGCGCTCACCGCGCAAGGGTAGCTAGTGCGACGGCCCTCTCTCGGAGACCTGCAGGAGGAGCAGCGCACCCGCCAGGTTGCGATCCTCGCCGAGCTGGGCGGGGCTGATCCGCGGTGGAATCTGCAGCCTGAGGTGACGGTCGACGCAGGCGCGGATCGGCGCCTCCAGCTGCGCCCACCGTGCGCTCGCCACCCCGCCGCCGAAGACCACGCAGTCGCAGTCGAGCAGCGCCGTGGCGTTGACCACGGCCAGGCCGAGCCACTCGCCGATCTCGTCCCAGACCGCCTGGTCCTCGATCTCCTCGGCCCGGCGGCCGAAGCGCCGTGCGATGGCCCGCCCGCTGGCGATGGCCTCGAGGCAGCCGACCCCGCCGCAGTCGCACTCCGGGCCGCCGGCCCGCGCGGGCCAGAGAACCTGGTGGCCGCCCTCGGTGTCCTGGCGACCTGTCTCGAGGCGGCCGTTGCGGACCAGGCCGCTGCCGATCCCCGTCGACACCGTGTAGTAGACGAGCACCGCGGCTCCCCGCCCCGCCCCGAGGTGGGCCTCGGCGAGTGCTGCGCAGTTGGCATCGTTCTCAACCAGGACCGGGCACCCGAACCGATCCCGGAGCGGAGCGGCCAGCTCGAGGCGGTGCCAGTCCCCCGACAGGCCGGGCGGGTCGATCAGCACGCCGGAGGCGCGGTCGAACGGACCCGGCGCGGCGGCTGCGATCGCCTCGAGCGCCTGGCCGTCGCGCACCTCGTCGAGCATCTCCGCGAGGGCGCCGACCATGTCGCCACTGCGCGGCGTAGCACGCCGCACCGTCGCGCCGATGCCGCCATCAGGCGCCGTGACGCCCGCCAGCAGCTTGGTGCCGCCGATGTCGATCAGTCCGATCACCACTCAGACGTTAGTGGAGCGAGCCGCGTGTGGCACGGCGCTTCCTACAATGCCGCAGCCATGCTGCTCGCGGTCGACATCGGCAACACCAACATCGTCGTCGGGGTGTTCGACGGGCAGACGCTCGTCGCCGACTTTCGGCTGCACACCAACCAGCAATCCACCGGGGACGAGCTGGGCCTGACCGCCGCTGATCTTCTCGGTCGGCGTGGCATCGATGTTGCGGCGATCGACGCCGTCGCTGTCGCCAACGTCGTTCCGCCGCTGGCGCGCTCGGTGGAGGAGATGTCGCGCGTGTACTTCGGGTGCGCGCCGCTGGTGGTGGGGCCGGGCATCCGCACCGGCATCAGCATCAAGTACGAGGACCCGCGGCTGGTCGGCGCCGACCGGATCGCCAACGCTCTGGCCGGCCGCCACCTCTACGGCGCACCGCTGATCCTGCTCGACTTCGGCACCGCCACAACCTTCGACGCCGTCTCGGCCGGTGGCGACTACCTCGGCGGCGCCAATGCCCCGGGCATCCTGATCAGCCTCGAGGCGCTCGTCAGCCGCGCCTCCAAGCTCAGTCGCATCGAGCTCGTCGCGCCGCCGTCGGTGATCGGGCGCAGCCCGGCGGCATCGATGCAGTCGGGGTTCGTCTACGGGTACGTCGGCCTGGTACAGGGCATCGTGGCGCGCATGCGTGCGGAGATCGGCGCGGAGGCGAGGGTCATCGCCACCGGAGGCCTCGCCGAACTGTTCGCGCCGCTCATCCCGGAGATCGAGGCCGTCGACCCGAACCTCACGCTCGTGGGGTTGCGCCTGATCCACGAGCTGAACGTTGACTGAGCGCAAACGCCGCCGGCGCGCTGTGCCGCGTGAGGTCCAGCCGCCACGGTGGCTTGTGGGTGGCGGTCCGCTTACCATCGTCTCCATGTCCATACCCGTCGCTCCTGCGCACACCGGCGCAAGGCTGCGCATCGGAACGCTGGAGCTCGACTCCCCTGTCCTCATCGCGCCGATGGTGGGCATCACCGATGCGCCGTGCCGCGAGCTGGCCGTCGAGCTCGGCGCCGGCCTGGTGTGCACAGAGATGGTCGCGTCCGAAGCCGTGGTGCGCAGCCAGGAGGCAAGTCTGCAGCTGCTCGACTTCCCTGCCGGTGTCGGCCCGGCCGGCGCGCAGCTGGTGGGCTGCGACCCTGCGGTGATGGCCGACGCGGCGCAGGTCTGCGTCGAGCGCGGCGCCGTCAGTGTGGACGTCAACCTCGGCTGCCCGGTGAAGAAGGTGGTCGGACGCGGCAGCGGCGCAGCACTGGCGCGCGACGTGCACGCCACGGCGCGCGGTATTGCGCGCCATGGTCGACGCCGTCGACGTCCCGGTGACCGCCAAGATGCGCTTGGGGTGGGACGCACAGAGCATCAACGCTCCGGAGCTGGCGCGGGCGCTCGCCGACGTCGGTGTCGCCGCGGTCACCGTGCACGGGCGCACGCGCTGCCAGGGATACGCCGGCGAAGCCGACTGGGCCGAGATCGCGCGCGTCAAGGAGGCCATCGACATCCCGGTGATCGGCAGCGGTGACGTCGAGAACGTGCGTCTCGTCGAGCGCCGCATCCGCAGCGGGGTGGTCGACGGCGTGGTCATCGCGCGAGGCATGCTCGGCAACTTCTGGCTGATCCACCAGGCGACCCACCTGCTGGCCACGGGTGAGCTCCTCGGCGACCTCGACTTCGCGGCACGGATCGAGCTCTGCCGCCGTCACCTCGCCATGCTGGTGGCGTACCACGGTGCGCAGCGCGCCCTGCGCATCGGGCGCAAGTACGTGGCCTGGTCGATCAAGGGCTGCAACGGCGCGGCACGACTGCGCGCCATGGTCCAGGACCTCGACAGCCTCGACATGCTCGACTCCATCTTCGAGCGCGCGCTTGCGGCCGGGTTGGGCCCGCAGGGCTGGTACCGCCCGGTCTTCGTCAGCGGCGAGGGGTGAGCGAGTCGCGCCTCGGCGCGCCTGTCGAGCTGCCCTGGTGGATCATCCCGCTGGGCCTGCCACCACTGGGGATCGCTGTCGCCGGCATCGTCGTCTCCTCACCGTGGTGGGCTCACCTCCTCGCCATCACCACGTCGCTCGCGCTGCTCGCGGCACTCGCGGCGGTGGCCACACGGATCGCCAGTCGCAGCATGCAGAGCGTCTGGATCAGCGCGGCATATGCGGTGTGGGTCTTCACCACCGTCGTGTGGGCGGTGGCGGTGGCAACAACGCCGGCCTGCAACTGCGCCTAGTGCGGTCGGGACCCATTCAAGACGGGACGGACGGCATCACTCCGGTCGCAGGAGCTCGCGGCCGCATCCGAGCCCCTCGGCTTCGCCGAGTGGGTCTCGTCGTCTGCTCGCAACAGCTCTCTCCGCGATGCCGTCCGTCCCCTCTGGTAGTGGCAGATCACGTGAGCTGAAAGCGCAGGCAAGCAACCGGGACGAAAGCCACCCACGTCGCACGCCAGATGCAGACCAGGACCGAGAACGCCCCGGTCGCGAAGGCACAGCGGCGCACGAGGTGCGCCGAAGTGGGCGGGCCGACACGTCACTCCCTCGAGGGAGCCGAGAATTGTCGCTCCGTCGCGAAGGCGACAGCGGCGCACGAGGTGCGCCGAAGAGTGGGGTGTGCAGGGTCGAATTCATTTCGACCCTGCGAGGGGCGAGAAGTGCTCGCCCCGGCTCCGGTCGCGAAGGCGACAGCGGCGCACGAGGTGCGCCGAGGGTGGGGGGTGTACACGGTCGAATTCACTTCGACCGTGTGAGGGGCGGGATCTGCCCGCCCCCTATAAAAAAGAGGGCGCCCCTGGCGTACCAGAGACGCCCCGAGAGGGGGGGCTGGGGGTGTCACGGCGACCGGGAAAGCATAGACCCGGTGCCAGATGTGGTCAACGAGCGTCGGCGTTTCGTCACATCCATCGAAGGCCGGGCTCACCTATACTCCGGCGTCTCGATCCGCCTGGAGCGGCCTGCGCTTCCGTGGAGGGAGGTCTCACTGCATGGACAAGCCGGTTCTGCTCACGCCCGAAGGACAGCAGAAGCTCGAGGTCGAGCTCGAGGAACTGCGGACTGTTCGCCGTGCCGAGATCGCCGAGCGCATCAAGTACGCCAAGGACTTTGGGGACATCTCGGAGAACGCCGAGTACGAGGACGCGAAGAACGAGCAGGGGATGGTCGAAGGCCGGATCCTCACTCTGGAGAACATGCTCCGCAACGCTGTGCTCATCGAGGAGTCCAACGAGCGCGGCGTGGTGCGCGTCGGCTCGGAGGTGGAGCTCAAGGACGAGTTCGGCAAGCAGGTGTTCACCATCGTCGGGCCCGCGGAGGTGGACGTCGCCAGCGGGCGCATCTCCATGGAGTCGCCCGTTGGCAAGGCGCTGATCGGACACCGCAACGGCGAGTTTGTCGACGTGCAGAGCCCCGGTGGGCCCCGACGGGTGAAGATCGTCCGCGTCTCCTGAGCGCGCGTCAAACCGGCACTATTGGCGCGATGCCCGCGGACGACCTCTTCGCAGAACGCCGTCGCAAGATCGACGCGCTGGCCGCCCTCGGTGTGCCCGCACACAACGTCGACTTCACGCCCACGATCACGCTCGACGGCGCTCGGAAGCTGCTCGCCGACTTCGAGGAGAGCACCCCACCACCGGCGGATGGGGAGGACGCACTCGAGGGTCCCGAGGTTCGCGTGGCCGGCCGGGTGATGCAATACCGCCAGCAGGGGAGGAGTTGCTTCGCGCACATCGAGGCAGAGGACGAGCGGCTCCAGGTCTGGATGCGGCTGGACCGCGTCGGAGAGGCGCAGTTCGAGGTGGTGCGCCTGCTCGACCTCGGCGACATCATCGGCGTGCGCGGACGCGTGATGCGCACGCGGCGCGGCGAGCCGACGGTGGTCGCGGACGAGGTCACCCTGCTGGTCAAGGCTTTGCAGTCACCACCGGAGAAGTACCACGGGCTGCAGGACCAGGAGACGCGCTACAGGAAGCGCTACCTCGACCTGCTGAGCAACGTCGAGCAGCGACGCCACTTCGCCGCGCGAAGCACCATCGTGCGTGCCCTGCGGCACACGCTCGACGAGCGCGGCTTCCTGGAGACGGAGACGCCGATCCTGCAGCCGATCCCCGGGGGCGGCCATGCCCGCCCGTTCGTCACCCACTGGAACGCGCTGCACACCGACGTCTACCTGCGCATCGCCATCGAGCTGCACCTCAAGCGGTTGCTCGTGGGTGGCTACCGTCGTGTCTACGAGATGGGTCGCGTGTTCCGCAATGAGGGACTCTCGCCGCGGCACAACCCCGAGTTCACCATGCTCGAGGCCTACGAGGCGTACACGGATTACAACGGGATGCGCGAGCTCACCGAGGCGCTCGTCGTCGACGCCGCCAGGTCGGTCGGTCCGGCAGTGCAGGACGGGGACCCGCTGCGGCGCACCTTCGGCGGCAGGGAGCTCGTGCTGACGCCGCCGTTCCGCAGCGCGCGCATGGTCGACCTGGTCGCGCAGACGTATGGGTTCGACCCGCTCGAGGCATGGGACGAGCTTCCCGACCGCGCCCGCGCCCTCGGCGTCCAGCTTCCCTCCGGCGCCGGCCCTGGCGGCGCCTTGTCCGAGATGTACGAGCAACGCGTCGAGGGCTCGCTCTGGGACCCAACGTTCGTGCTCGACTACCCCGCCGAGGTGTCACCGCTGGCACGCAAGCGCCGCGACGACAGCAGGTTCGTGGAACGCTTCGAGCTGGTGGTGGCGGGCCGTGAGGTGGCCAACGCGTTCAGCGAGCTGAACGACCCGATCGATCAGCGGGCGCGCTTCGAGGAGCAGGCGCGTCTGCGCGCGGCCGGCGACGAGGAGGCGTTCCACCTCGACGAGGACTTCCTCGAGGCCATCGAGGTGGGCATGCCTCCCGCAGGCGGGCTCGGTGTGGGCGTCGACCGCCTGGTCATGCTGCTCACCGACTCCTCCACGATCCGCGACGTCCTCCTGTTCCCGACGATGCGGCCGCGTTCCCGTGAAGAGACCCACGAGGAGGAGTCACACCTCTCGCCATCGCGACGGGCGGAGGAGACGTGACGTCGTGATCCCGCTGCAGCGCGTGCGCGACGACCCCGAGTTCGATCCGCGAGGGCGCGCGCCTCAAGGGTGAGCAGGCGCCGGTGGACGAGATCCTCGAGCTCGACGCCCGGGCACGGCGGTTGCGCACCGAGGTGGAGACGTCGCGCGCCGAACAGAAACGCGCCTCATCCGGCATCCGCGGCGCGCCGACCGACGAGCAGCGCGCCGCGCTCGGTGACGTGAAGCAGCGGATCCAGGCGGGGGAGACGGAGTTGGCAGTGCTCGAGGGCCACATCGAGGAGCTGCTCCTGCACCTCCCCAACCCTCCGCACGAGTCGGTGCCGCACGGCAAGGACGAGGCCGACAACGTGGTGGTGCGCAGCTGGGGCGAGCCGGCCACCTTCGACTTCGAGCCACAGACCCACTACGAGGTCGGGGAGCGCCTCGGAATCTTCGACTTCGAGCGCGCCGCCAAGATCAGTGGCGCGCGCTTCGCCGTGCTTCGCGGAGACGGCGCACGGCTGCAGAGGGCGCTCAACACGTTCTTCCTGGACGTGGCCACCACCGAGCACGGCTACACCGAGGTCGCCCCTCCCTACCTGGTACGGCGCAGTGCCATGGTCGGTGCCGGGCAGCTCCCCAAGTTCGAGGACGACGCCTACAAGACCGATGACGACCTCTTCCTGATCCCGACCGCCGAGGTGCCGGTCACCAACCTCTACAGCAACGAGATCCTCGACGCCGCGGTGCTGCCGATCGCCCACGTCGCATTCACACCCTGCTGGCGACGGGAGGCCGGCGCCGCCGGGAAGGACACGCGCGGGTACATCCGGATGCATCAGTTCGACAAGGTGGAGATGGTCCGCTTCACCACGCGCGAGCGCTCGCTCGATGAGCTGGAGCTGATCACCGGCCACGCGGAGGCCGTGCTCCAGCGGCTCGGCATCGCCCACCGGGTGGTGCTGATGTGCACCGGCGACATGGGCTTCGCGCAGTGGAAGAAATACGACATCGAGGCGTGGACGCCCGGCATGCGCCGATGGCTCGAGGTGTCGTCGTGCAGCACGTTTGCCGATTTCCAGGCGCGACGCGCGCAGATCCGCTACCGCGCCGCGCCTGGAGAGCGTCCGCAGTACGTGCACACGCTCAACGGCAGCGGTCTGCCCGCGGGGCGGGTTCTCGACGCCATCCTCGAGACCTACCAACAAGCAGACGGCAGCGTGCTCCTCCCCGAGGCGCTGTGGCCGTACATGGGTGGGGCGCGGCAGATCGGCTGACGCGGCCCGCCGGGTACCCTGCGCGGGTGAGCACTCGCGAGGGCGGCGAAAGTCTTGACCAGGCGTGGCTCAACGACCACAGCGAGTACCAGCGGAACTTCGTGCACGGACTGCGCAACGGCAGCGGCCTCCACCTCCAGTACCATCTCGACGGCGACCGCGTGGTCACCACCTGGGTGCCGGGTGAGGACCACGCGGGGTTTCCCGGGGTGGTGCACGGTGGCCTGATCGGCGCCGTCCTCGACGACGTGATGGGCCGCTGCTCGGTCCTGCACCGTCGCTGGGTGGTGACCGGCAGGATGGAGACACGCTTCCGCGAGGTTGCTCCCATCGGCGCGGCGCTTCTCGTGGAGGGGTGGACGACGAGGTTCACGCGTCGCGTCATGCAGGCCGCCTCGCGCATGTCCCTGCAGGACGGCACGGTCGTCGCGGAGGCAACCGGCACCTACCTCCCCGTCCCGGACTCGCTGCTGGGTCGGATGGTGGGCGCCTGGCCGGGCTTCGCGGAGTACACCGGGGAGCGGGCGTGATGGCGACCATCGACGGCGAGGAGCGCGAGGTCAAGCTCGCGGTCGATACTGACTTCGTGCTGCCACCGCTGGCGCAGCTCGCGGGCGTCACCGTCGTCGACCGTGGTGAGGAGCTTCTCCACGCCGTGTACTGGGACAGCGACGAGCTGGCGCTCGCACACGCCGGCGTCGGACTGCGCAACCGCAACGGCGTGTGGGCGTACAAGGGCCGGTCCCGGCGCGAGGGTGACGCGCTGGTCCGTGAGGAGGTCGAGCTCGAGGGGGACCCTGACTTCATCCCGCAGTCGCTCCAGGAACGTCTGCGACGGTGGGTCGACCCCGTCGCCCTCCACCCTGTGGCCACGATCGAGACCGTCCGTGACCACATCGACGTCACCCGCGACCGGGACACCGTCGAGGTGGTGCGCGACTCCGTGCACGTTCTCGACGGTGCTCGCGCAGCGTCGCGATTTGACGAGGTCGAGGTGGAGTTCGACGCGGCGGCGCAGGACCTCGCCGATCAAGTGGTGCGGTTGTTGGTCGGCGCCGGCGCGGTCGTGGACGCCACCCCGAAGTACATGCGGGCGCTGCGGGCGCTGGGTTTCGATCCGCCGGAGATCCCCGGGTGACGGAGCCGGTGTGGGGACGGACGCGGCCTGTCGGCGCTCCGCCTCCGCCGCCACCCAGTGCCGAGGTGGTGATCATCGGCGGTGGCATCACCGGCGTCGCACTGCTCGACTGCCTCGCGCGTCGTGGCGTCGATGCAGTCCTCGTCGAGCGCGACCACCTCGCCGCCGGCGCCAGCGGCCGCAACGCCGGCTTCCTGCTCGCCGGGGTGGCGGAGAACTACGCGTGCGCCGTTGAGCGCTACGGGCGCGCCATCGCGGCGGAGGTGTGGGCGTTCACCATCGAGAACCACGCGCTCGTCGCCACGGCAGCGTCCAGGTTCAAAGCCGCACACCATGTTCGCGGCAGCGTCATCGCCGCGCTCGACCCCGCTGAGGCCGCCAGCCTGGAGGCCTCAGCCACCCTCCTTGCCGAGGATGGCCTGCCCGGCAGCCTCGACGGAAACCTACACATCGCCGGTGCCACCTGCGCGCTGTTCACCCCGACCGACGGCGAGATCGATCCGGTGCGCCTGGTCGGTGGCATCGCCGCGCCGCACGCCGCCCGGGTGCACCTACAGTGCGCCGCTGTTGCTGTCGAGGATGGCAGCAACGTCGCGACCGTGCAACTCCGGGACGGGTCGATCGAGGCGGCCGCGGTTCTGCTGGCCACCAACGCGTGGACAGCAGAGCTGCTGCCGTCGATCCCGATCACGCCGGTGCGTGCGCAGATGCTCGCCTCCGCCCCGGCCCCGCCGCTGGTGCCGCGTCCCGTGTATGCCGAGTGGGGGCATCGCTACTGGCGCCAGCGCGACGACGGTCGTGTGCTGGTCGGCGGTTTCCGGCACCGCGCCGTCGCCGAGGAGGTCGGCTACGAGCTGGCCACCACCGCCACCGTGCAGGGCCACCTGGACACGCAGCTGCGCGAGCTCGGCGTGGACGCAACGGTGACCCACCGCTGGGCGGGGACGATGGGCTTCAGCGGGGACGGCCTGCCGCTCGCCGGCCGCGCACCCGGCGCGCAGCGTATCCATCTCTGCGCGGGTTACACAGGACACGGCATGGGATTCGCCGTCAAGGCGGCGTCGGCGCTGGCGGAGAACCTGCTCGACGGTGCCGCGTTGCCCGCGTGGCTCGACGTGGCGCGAGCGCTGCCGGCCTGAGGCGAGCCGGTCAGCCGGTGGCTGAGTGGATGGCTGCCACCCAGGCGGGCAGGGTGACCACGAAGGTGGCCCCGTGGCCGAGCTCGGACTCCACGCGGATGGTGCCCTGGTGGGCGGCGACGACGTGACGCACGATGGCCAGCCCCAGCCCGGACCCCTCGCCGTCGCGACGCCGCGAGCTGTCCGCCTTCCAGAATCGCTCGAAGATGCGCGCCAGGTCGTCGGCGCGGATGCCGACGCCGGTGTCGATGCAGCGGAGCTCCACCTGGTCGCCCCCCGGGGCGCTCGCTGCGATCGTGATGGTGCCTCCGTCGGGCGTGAACTTCACAGCGTTGTGCACCAGGTTGCGCAGCACGTGCTGCAGGTGGGAGAGGTCGCCGCGGACCGCCGGGATGTCCGCGGGGACGTCGAACACCAGGGCGATGTCCTTGTCCTCGATGAGCGGCCGGAGCCGGTCGACGGCGATGAGCAGGTCGACAACCGGCACCGGCTCGTCGGGGACCGGACGCTGCTCACCCTCGAGAGCGCTGAGCTCGAGCAGCTCCTCGACCATCTGTGACATCTGCTCGACCTCGAGGCCGATGCGGTGGACGAACTCGTGCGCGGCCGGCGGGTCCTCGAGCGCGCCCGACTGCAGGGTTTCCGTCATCACTCGCATCGCCGCCAGCGGGGTGCGCAGCTCGTGAGAGACATTGCTGATGAAGTCTCTGCGCATCTTCTCCAGGTGGCGGATGCGGGTCTCGTCACGAACCCACAGGAGCACGCCTGCCCCCGGCTCGGCGATGCGCCGGGCGCGCACCGAGAGCTCGCGCTCGCCCGTGCTCCATTGCCCCTCGACCACCGTGCCGGAGCCGATCGCGGTGGCCAGCAGCCTGACCAGGCGGAAGTCGCCGTGGCATTCGGCGATGGTCCGGCCGATGGCGTTGGTCCGCAGGTCGAGGTGCCGTAGCGCGGTGGGCGACGCGAACCTGATCACGCCGTCGTCATCGACGAGCAGGAGTCCCTCGTCGGAGTCCTCGAGGACCTCGGCAAGAACATCGGCGAGTTGCATCGACTCCGTCCCGCGGGCGCGCTCCATGGCGCGAGCATAGGTCGCTCACCTACGTTCTCGCCCCAGCCGCGCCGGGTTAACCGGTGCTTAACCCCGCGACAAAGTGTCGACAACAGCCCGTGCGCGAGCATGAGCCACGTGCGGTTGCATCCGAGCGAACGTTCAGTTCACGTCATCGGTCGAAAGGAGAGAGGCCACATGGTTCTATCGCGTTGTCTGGGCGTGGGCGCAGTCGTTGCGTCGATGCTCACCCTCGCCGCCTGCGGCGACTCCACCAGCAACAGCAGCGGGCCGGCCGCCACCGCCCAGCCGGCCACGCCGACCGCCGTCGCCACCTGTGCCACGGGCTCGATCAGCACCGACGGCTCGTCCGCTATCAAGGCCCTGATCCAGAAGGCGGCCGACGAGTACCAGGCCAAGTGCCCCGGCTCGACGATCACAGTGGCCGCCACCAACTCGTCCACCGGCGTCACCAAGGCGGCGGCGGGCACCGTCGACATCGGCGACAGCGACATCCCCGCAACTCTCGTGCAAGGCGTCGACGCCAGCACCCTCGTTGACCACCCGGTGGCGATCGTGCTGTTCGCCGTCGTCGTCAACTCGGGCGCGGGTGTCACCAACCTCACCCTTGCACAGATCCAGTCGATCTTCAGCGGCCAGACGACGAACTGGTCGCAGGTGGGTGGCGCCAACCTGCCCATCGCCGTCTTCGAGCGCACCCCGGGGTCGGGCACCAGGTTCACGTTCGACAAGGACATCATGCAGGGCACCAACGAGATGTCCAACCCGGCGCAGACCGTGAACACGACCCAGACCCTGGTCACCGCCATGTCGAGCCCCAGCGCCGCGGGCGCCATCACGTACATGACCGCCTCGTCCGTAACCCCGAGCAGCGGTCTCGTCACTCTCAAGATCGGCGGCGTGACCGGCAGCGCGTCCACGGTTGCCGACGGCAGCTACCCGTTCTTCTCACACGAGCACTGCTTCACCAAGACGGCGCCAAGCCTCCTGACGCTGTCGTTCCTGCAGTACGTCCAGAGCTCTGCCTTCCAGACCGGCTCCCTCACGGCGCTTCACTACTTGCCGCTCAGCACCACCACACGCCAGGCCGCAGTCGACCACTAGTCTTCGCGTGCTGTGACCAGCCTTCCTGCCGCGATCGAGCCGGCGTCGCCTCTGTGGCGGCGCCGGCTTCGCGTGGAGCGGATCTCGCGCATCGGGTTCGGCGCGGCAGCCGCCCTGAGCCTGGTGGTGGTGGGGCTGGTGATCACCTTCCTCACCATCCACGCCTGGCCGGGCTTCGTCCACATCGGGCTCGACAACTTCTTCGGCTCCGCGACCTGGGACCCGGAAGGCGCGTACGCCCACACCCCGAGCGGCGCGCCGCTGCCGCATTTCGGTGCCCTGACGCCGATCGCCGGGTCACTGACCGCTGTCGGCCTCGCCCTCATCATCGCGGTCCCGGTCGGCCTGGCACTGGCGATCACCATCGCAGAGACCGGTCACGGCGTCGGTGAGCGGGTCCTCCGCCCCGCCATCGAGCTGTTCGTGGGCATCCCGTCGATCGTCTACGGCTACATCGGGCTGATCCTCCTGGTACCCCGGCTGGCGCCGTTCTCGCCTGCGGGCGGGGCCGGCTACGGCTTCGGTGCCGCGGCGATCGTGCTCGGCGTCATGGTGGTTCCCACCATCGCCACGCTCAGCGCCGACGCCCTGCAGGCGCTGCCGGTCTCCTTGCGTGAGGGCTCGGTGGCGCTGGGCTCCACACCCTGGCAGACCCTCTGGCGCGTGCTCATCCCCGCCGCGCGGCCAGGGATCATCAGCGGGGTGGTGCTGGGGTTCGCGCGCGCCATGGGTGAGGCGCTGGCGGTGGCCCTGGTGATCGGCAACGTCGCCCGGCCGCCCCAGCTGCAGAACGGTCTGAGCTTCCTCTTTCAGCCGGGCATGACGATGACCACCACGATCACGGATGGCATCAGCAACCTGGGTGCAAACCCCAAGGCCGAGGCGGCGCGCTACATGCTGGCGCTGGTGCTGCTCCTGATCACGTTCCTCTGCGTCACCGCTGTGCGCGTGGCGCAGAGACGCAGCCAGGTCACCACGTGAACCGTCGCGCCCGGGCGACCAACGCCATCGCGTTCACGGCCATCCGCACCGTCGCCGCCGTCTTCCTGGGCCTGGTGGTGCTTGTCCTCCTCTACACCGTTTTCCAGGGACGGACGGAGCTGGTCCGCGGTGCCTTCTACACCAACCACCCGATCACCGACGGTCCTGGGAGCGGCGCCGGCCCCCAGATCTTCAACACCTTCTACCTGCTGATCCTGACGCTCATCCTCACCATCCCCTCCGGGCTCGCCTCGGGCATCTACTTCGCGGAGTACGCCGGTACCGGCAGGGTGGTCAACGCCATCCGCCGCGCCACAGAGACCCTGGCCACGCTGCCGTCCATAGTGGTCGGCCTCTTCGGCTACGCGCTGTTCGTCCAGGCCACAGGCACCCACCCGTCGCGGTGGGCCGCAGCCCTTGCGCTGACCGTGATCTCGCTCCCGTACGCCGTGCGCATCACCGAGGACGCCCTGCGCTCACTGCCGCCCACCCTCCGCGAGAGCAGCCTGTCGCTCGGCGCCACCCGCTGGCAGACGATCACCCGGGTGCTCCTCCCGGCGGCACTCCCGCAGCTCGTCACCGGGGTCATCCTGATCGCCGGAAGGTGCTTCGGGGAATCCGCGGCGATCCTGTTCACCGGGACGGTGGGCACGCCGACCGACCACGCCAACTACAGCTTCAGCCCGTTCCTCCCCGGCGATACACTGGCGGTCAACCTGTACGTCTTCCGCAGCCAGGTGGAGCCCGGCACCGTGCCCGACGCGACCGCGTACGCCGACGGCGTGGCGGCGCTGCTCATCCTCCTGGTGCTCGTCTTCAACATCGCCGCCCGCTTCATGGCACGCCGCACCGTCCGCCGACTTCAGGGGGCCACCTAGATGTCAGCCGAGTTCCGCGTCCAGGTTGCTTCGGATATGGTCACCGCAGTGGCGACCGAGGTGCTCCCTTCGCCGGCCGTGCAGACCCATGGACTGGACGCGTGGTACGGCGACTTCCAGGCGCTGCGCAAGGTCGACTTCTCGGCGGCCAAGGGTCGGATCACCGCGATCATCGGTCCCAGCGGGTGTGGCAAGAGCACCCTGATTCGGGCGCTCAACCGCATGAATGACTTGGTGCCCGGCTACCGCAGCGAGGGAGAGATCACCCTGGACGGCTTTCCCGCGCCGACGGATGCTGCGGGGGTCATCGCTCTGCGCCGCCGGATGGGAATGTTGTTCCAGCGGCCCAACCCGTTCCCCATGTCCGTCTTCGACAACGTGGCCTACGGTTTGCGCTTGGAACGCCGCATCTCCAAGAAGGAACTGGCCGAGCCGGTGGAGCGTGCGCTGACCCGGGCCGGCCTGTGGGACGAGGTGCATGACCGCCTGGACCGCTCAGCGCTGGGTCTCTCCGGCGGCCAACAGCAACGGCTCTGCCTGGCGCGTAGCCTGGCTGTCGATCCCGAGGTGATCCTCATGGACGAGCCGACGTCCGCGCTCGATCCGATCGCCACCCTTCGCGTCGAGGAGCTGATGCGCGAGTTCCGCGACGACGTGACCATCATCATCGTCACCCACAACATGCAGCAGGCCGCGCGGATCAGCGACGTCACCGCCTTCATGATGATGGGCGCCGGCCGCGCCGGCGAGCTGGTTGAGCTCAACACCACGCGCGACCTCTTCAACCGCCCGCAGGACCGTCGGACCGAGGACTACATCACAGGTCGATTCGGTTGATGGAGCCCCTGGCGCATCCACATCGCCCCTCGCTGGAGAGTGAGCAGCGCCAGGTCCGGGAGCTCGTCATCGAGATGGGCGAGATGGTCGACGTGGCGATCACCCAGGCTACCCGCGCGCTCGTCGACCGCGATGTCGAGATGGCATCGCGCGTGGTGGTTGGCGACGACGCCGTCAACAAGCGCCAGGCTGAGGTGCACGAGCACTGCCTGTCGGTGATCCTGACCCAGGCACCGGTGGCCCGTGATCTTCGCGAGATCCTGGGATTCCTGCATATGTCCGACGAGCTCGAGCGCATGGGTGATCACTGCGTCAATGTGGCCCGCATTGCGCGCAACCTCGCCGATCTGCCTCCGCTCGCATCCCCCATCGACATCGCCGTCCTCTCACGGACCTGTGCCGAGCAGGTGCGGGACATGCTCAACGCGCTGGTCGCTCGAGACATCGACCGCGCACGCGAGATCGCCTCACGTGACGACCGCGTGGACCGCATCTATCACCGCATCGTCGATGACCTTCTGCAGATGATGGTCTCGGACAGTCGCAACGTGTACGTCGGCACCCAGCTCATCCTCGTGGCCATGAACCTGGAGCGCATCGCGGATCGTGTCACCAACCTCGCCGAGGACCTCGTCTTCCTCGAGACCGGCAACGTCGAGGAGCTCGGTTGATGAGTGTCGCTGCCCGCGGCCCCAAGCGCATCCTCGTGGTCGAGGACGAGCCCAACATCAGCCAGACGCTCCGCTACAACCTCACCCGCGAGGGGTACGAGGTGAGCGAGGCCGCCACGGGCACTGCCGCCATCGAGCTCGCCAGGCAGCGCCACCCCGACCTCATCCTGCTCGACCTGATGCTCCCGGAGATGACCGGCCTCGAGGTGTGCCGGGTGCTGCGTTCGGAGATGAGCACGCCGATCCTCATGCTCACCGCCAAGGCGACCGAGCTCGACAAGGTGGTGGGACTCCAGGTCGGTGCCGACGACTACGTGACCAAGCCCTTCTCGCTCAACGAGTTGCTCGCGCGCGTGGCCGCGATGCTGCGCCGGGCCGAGCTGACCGGCGGTCAGCAGCAGGCACCGGGCGAGATCGACGAGTTCGGCGGCTTCAGGCTCGACCGCGCGGCGCGCACGGTCCGTGTCGGCACCGACGGCGTCCACCTCTCACCCAAGGAGTTCGACCTGCTGTCCCTGTTGCTCGCCAACGCCGGGCGCGTGCTGTCGCGGTCCGCCATCATCCACCGCGTGTGGGGGAGCAAGTTCTTTGGCGACCACAAGACTGTCGACGTGCACATCCGCTGGCTTCGCGAGAAGTTCGAGCGCTTCGACACGCTGCCGTTCAGGATCACAACAGTCTTCGGCGTCGGCTACCGGCTCGACCGCCTCGATGTCGGCGACATCCCGACCACAACCCTGAATCAGAAGCCAACCTCTGCTTAATCGATTGCGCAGGTACTGTGGCGGTGTGGTCAGGCCCCCCGTCGACCCGCTGAGGCGCTCGGCGCCGGCCCGGGGCGTGCCGGTCGTGCCCGGCGACCACCTCCGCGATTCCATCGAGCTGATCGGCCACGCCGGGTTGGCGATCCACAGGGCGGGCGGGTCGCCGACGCACGCTCACCTCGACGACGCCCTCGAGGCGGGGGTCGACCGGCTCGAGCTCGACGTCTGCACCAGCGCCGACGGCGCGCTCGTGATGCTGCACGACGCCGTCCTGCCCGACGGCCGCGCGGTCGGCGACCTCACCCTGGCGCAGCTACGCCGTATCGACCCCGACCTGCTCACCATCGACGAGGCCGTCGAACATCTCGCCGGCCGCATGCGGATGCTGCTCGACCTCAAGTCGGCGCACGCAACCCACCTGCTCGGGACCTGGTTTCGTGGCCGCCGCGACACCGAGGACTTCGCGGCGTGTACGGAGAACCTTCCGTGGCTGATCCAGCTGCGCTTCGCCGCGCCCGGCGTCGCGCGCTGGCCGTCGTACCCGGACATCGGCGATCGACGCACGCACCACGTCCAGCGCGTGGTGGTGGGGCTGTGGCGCAGCCACTCCAGCCTCAGTGGCCTGCGCCGCAGCGCCGCAGATCTGCATCGCTCGGCGATGCTGCTGCGCCGAGCTCCGCGGGAGAGCCTGAACCGGCTGGGCGGCCTGCCCTGGCGTGAGCGCCTGCCCCAGGATCTCCGCCAGGCGTCCGTCGACAGCGCAGCCGCGGGACTCTGCGTGCACCACTGGGTTCTCTCCGAACGACTGGTCGAAGAGGCGCACGGTCTCGGGCTGCACGTCAACACCTGGACCGTCAACAACCCGTTCGCCGCGCGCATGGCCGGCGAGCTCGGCGTCGACTCGATCACCACCGACCGCGTCGACCTGGTGCGCCTCGCGCTGCGTACGCAACTCCGGCCGGGCCCGGGGACCGCGTCGTCGGGACGGGTCAGGGAGGCGGTGCGTATCGCGCCGCGGTGATCGTTCCGTCGTCGAGCTCGATCGTCCACGTCGAGCCCTTCTCGGCGCGCGGTGACGTCAGCGGGATGCCAGCAGAGATAACCACGCGGAGCAGGTCGTCGAGGATGTCACCGTGCGTGCAGGCCACGATCGGTGAGCCCTCTGACGTCAGCCGCTGCAGCATGGCCGCGGCGCTGCCGCCCTCGTAGAGAAGGTCCAGCGTGGCCACCGGGAGGTGGTGGTGCCGGGCCAGCGGCAGCACGGTGGCGATGCAGCGCAGCGACGGGCTGGAGACTATGACCATCGGGGGAGCCCCGGTCAGGGTTGCGGGCAGGCGCTCGGCCTGGCCGCAACCGCGGTCGGACAGGGGGCGCAGGTCGTCGTCATGCCGCCACGCCTCGCGGTCGCCCGCGTGCGCGTGGCGGACGACATGGATCAGCTGCGCAGCCAACGCCAGCACTCCGGGCGCGACGCCCCGTTCCACGCCTCGCGCCACTGCTGCTCAGCATCACGGATGCGACCCAGCTCGAGCGCGGCGAGCTCACCGGCGATGAACGACACGCCGGCCATGGCCTCCGACTGACGCTGCAGCCACTCGCGCGTGACCACCGCGTCGTGGTGCTCACCGAGCACCGTCTGGAGGACGGCAAGCTTGGCGGCGGCCTGGGCGGCAGGTTGTCCGACAGCGGGTGCGCACATGTCGGCTGCGTAGCGGGCCCTCTTCGTGAGGATCCGGATGCGGTGCAGCCGGGCGTCGTCAGACGTCTGATGGTGTGCCTCGACGTAGCTGCGCAAGCGCCGCCACGGCCGGCGCGCCAGGCGCGCCGGCGCCGTGTCCTTGACACCGTCCCCCCAGCGCGGAGACGCAACGGCGCTCACCGCGTGGTCGAGGACGGTCACATAGTCGGGACGCTGCAGCTCCTCGAGGAGCTCGGCCCTCGCCGCCGCGACCTGCGCCCGCGCGGTGTCCAGCAGTGGCAGCGCGGTGGGCTGGTCATCCTCGGGGAGAAGCGCGACGAGCCCGGCAAGGCGGTCGACGAGCACCTCACCGTCGCGGGCCAGTCCGAGCCTGGTCCCGAGCACGCCGAGCTCGGCCCGCAGGCCGTCCGCCCAGGTGGGGTCGAGCAGAGGCACGAACGTCTGCAGGTCGCTGCGCAGCCGACGCAGCGCGATTCGCAGCTTGCGCAGCGCGTCGGGCGAACCGGCGGGCAGCTCGCAGTCGAAGTACAGCCACTGGATGAGCGCGAGCGTGGCGCTGCGTGTGAACAGGTCGCGCGCGGCGTTGCTCTGCCCGCCGGGAATCACCAGGCGCGGCGCGCGCACCAATCGCGGGCGTAGCAGCGCCAGCGTCGCGTTGTCGTCGAGCGCGGTGCCGCGCAGCGCAGCGATGACGTCGGACGCCGCCTTGGTGGCCTGCGACACCTCGAGGCGGCGTGTCAGCGGCGTCGATCCCGCCGCAGTCACCTCGTCGAGCCGTTCCTCGACGATGGTGAGCAGCGGTTCGGACGATGCGCCGCTGACCCGGTGGCGACGGCTGTGGACGGTCACGAGGGCGCGGCCGGCGAGCGGTCGGCCACGACGGTACGCGCGAGTCCATGCATCCACCAGCTGCGGCGGCGCGTTGGCCGGCGCCGTCCACTCTCGCGCGCTCAGCTTGGGGTGGCCGAGCGTGTCACGTCGCCAGCGCCACCCCCCGCGTCGCTCGAATGAGAGCTCACCGCCGGCGGCGGCGAGACGGCGGTCACCGGTGTCGTACAGCTCCCGGGTGCTGCGGGTGCTGACGCTGGTCACCACCCGGTAGCCCGCCTTGGTGAGGAACCGCGGCACCGACAGCTCCAGAGGCACCCGGATGCGCACTGGGAGGGAGGTGTCAGCCAACGCCCCGGTTGCGCCGGGCCGCGCCCTCCGCAAGCGCCGACTGAGCGTTGACCCCGCGTGTGTTCGGCACGCGGCTCCAGGCCTGCCCGTCGAACTGCCACGCCAGCGTGTCGTCCTCCAGGGAGAGGTCGAGGATCTCGTCCAACCTGGCGCGCAGCGCCTGGGCCGTGATGGGCACGGCGATCTCGACCCTGCGGTCGAGGTTGCGCGGCATCATGTCCGCCGAGCTGAGCAGGTAGTCGCCCTCGGACGGCGAGCCGAAACGGAAGACACGCGAGTGCTCGAGGTAACGGCCGACGAGTGAGCGCACGCGCAACCGCTGGGGCGCGGCGCACGCCGCCGGGTTGAGCGTGCACATGCCGCGGACGACCAGGTCGACCTCGGCGCCGGCCTCCGCGGCCTCGTACAGCGCGTCGATGACCTCGGAGTCGAGGAGGCCGTTCATCTTCATGACGATGCGGCCCCCGGGCCGCGACTCGCGGTGAATGTGACGCACCATCGTGTCACGCAGCCGCTGTGGCGCAACCACGATGCGGCGGTACTGCACGTCACGGCTGTACCCCGAGAGCGTGTTGAACAGCTCGGAGAGGTCGGCGCACAGTTCGGGGTCGCAGCTCAGCACCGCGAGGTCCTCGTAGATGCGCGCGGTGACGGGGTTGTAGTTGCCGGTGGACACGTGGCAGTACCGGTTGATGCGCCCGGCCTCGTTGCGCACCACGAGGGAGACCTTGGCGTGCGTCTTCAGGCCGACGATGCCGTAGATGACGTGAACACCGGCCTGCTCCAGCGCCTGTGCCCAGCTGATGTTGGCCTGCTCGTCGAAGCGCGCGGTCAGCTCGACGAGTGCGACCACCTGCTTGCCGGACTCGGCGGCGCGGATCAGCGAGCGGATGATCGGGCTGCTCTTGCCGGAGGTGCGGTACAGCGTCTGCTTGATGGCCAGCACCGATGGATCCGACGCGGCCTGCTCCACGAAGGCGACCGCGGACGCGTCGAAGTCCTCGTAGGGGTGGTGGACGAGCACGTCACCGGCGCGGATCGAGGCGAAGATGTCGAAGCCGCCCTCCTGCGGCAGCAGCGCCGCCGGGACGGTCGGGGACCAGGGCGGGTACTTCAGCTCAGGCCGTTCGAGCGTGGTCAACTGGAACAGGGCTGCGAGGTCGAGCGGAGCGTGCACCACCTGCACGTCGCGCTCGTCCATCTCCAGCTCGCGAGTCAGCAGGTCGCGGACCTCGTCCGACATCCGCTCGTCGATCTCGAGGCGCACGACAAGCGGCGACAGACGCCGTCTCTTGAGGACGTCGCGCACCGCCTCGAGCAGGTCGTCCTCGTCGCTGTCGAGCTGGAAGTCGGCGCCGCGCGTGAGCCGGAAGGGCTGGTGGGTGAGGATGTCCATGCCCGGGAACAGGGCGTCGAGGTGAGCGCTGATCACCTGCTCGAGCGGCACGAAGCGGTCGCCGCCGGGCAGGGTGGCGAAGCGGGGCAGCGCGGGCGGCACCTTGACCCGAGCGACGCGCTGGTCGCGCGTCGATGGGTCGGCGACCACCACCGCCAGGTTGAGCGACATCGAGGAGATGTACGGGAAGGGGTGGGCAGGATCGACCGCGAGTGGCGTCAGCACGGGGAAGAGTTGCTGCGCGAAGTAGGAGTCGAGGTGTGACCTGTCGCGGTGATCGAGATCGTGGTAGTCAGAGACGTGGATGCCGACGGCGTCGAGCGCGGGCGCCACCGACCGCGTGTACACGTCGTCCTGGTCGCCCGCAAACGCGCTGGTGCGCTCGCGGAAGAGCTCGCGCTGCTCCAGCGGTGTCAGGCCGTCCGGGGAGCGGTCGGACAGGCCGGTCTCCACGTTCTGGGCCAGCACCGCCCCGCGTACCTGGAAGAACTCGTCGAGGTTGTGCGCGGCGATGGCAAGGAACTTGGCACGTTCGAGCACGGGCACCTGCTCGTCGGCGGCGAGAGCCAGCACCCGGCGGTTGAAGTCCAGCCACGCCACGTCCCGGTTGAGGTACCGCGGCGCGTCGCCCGGGACGGCACGCTCGTGCTCCGACGGGGTGGCCGATCGATTCATTCGCGACAGCACCACGGGTGGATTGTGCACCGAGCCCCACGGGGCCGGTGGCCGCGGCGGCGCTGCCTATACTCCGCGCCGAGTGAGCTCTGCACCCCGTGCTGTTGCCGACATCGGCTCGAACTCGGCGCGACTGCTGGTGGTGCGACCCACCGACCAGGGCCACCTCGACGTGCTCGCGGACGCGCGTGTGGCCCTCCGTTTGATGCGCGACGTCGACGCCAACGGGCGGCTCAGCCGGGCGGCGGTCAACCGCACCGTGCAGACGCTGGCCGCGTTTGCCACGATCGCCCGCCGCCACGGGGCTCGTGCGGTGAGCGTGGTCGCCACGTCGGCGATCCGCGACGCGTCCAACCGCGAGGCGTTCGTCGCGGAGGTGCAGCGACGCAGTGGCCTGGCCATCACCGTGCTGAGCGGGGAGGACGAGGCGCGCCTCGCGCTGGTTGGGGCGGTGTCGGGCCTGCCGGTCGACGGCGGCGCGGTGATCGACCTCGGCGGGGGCAGCATGGAGGTGGCCGCCTTCAGCAGGCGGCGCTTCGTGGCCGGCATCACGCTTCCGCTCGGGGCGCTGCGCGTGGGGGATGCGTTCCTTCGCCACGACCCGCCGCGGCCGGACGAGCTGGCCGCCCTTCGCGACCACGTCCGCGACACCCTCGGAGCCGTTGACGTCGCCGACCTCGCCCGGGCGGAGAGCCTGGTGGGCACGGGGGGCACCATCCGTGCGCTCGCCAAGGCGGCCCGCGGCCGCGGGCCGGTGGCGGTGAACCGGCTCCACGGTTACCAGCTGCGCGCTCGCGACGTCGCCACGCTGGTGGACAGGCTGGTGCGCCTGCCGGCCGCCCGGCGTACGTCCGTGCCGGGCATCAGCTCGACGCGCGCGGAGTCGGTTCTCGGGGGAGCCCTGGTCATCGAGGCCCTCATGGAGTTGGGCAGCGCGGAGCACATCCTCGTCTCCGGCTACGGGGTCCGCCAGGGCGTGGTGATCGACCAGCTCGACATGCCGGCCCCCCGGCCGCGTCAGGTGCGTGACGCCAGCGTCAGCGCGGTGCTTGCTCGCCTGCGCGGTGGCAGCGCCGGCTCGCAGCGTCGCCGCCTGCTCGTCGCGGCGCTCGCGGCTGCGCTGGCGCCCAAGGTCAATGCCGAGCTGCTGGAGATGGCGGGCCACGCGGCCCGCCTCGTCGACGCCGGTGCGCGCCTCGACCACTACGGACGATGGTCGGAGAGCGCCAGCCTGGCCACCACCGCCGACCTCGACGGCTTCACCCACGCCGAGCTCGCCACCATCGCCGCGGTGTTGCTCTGTGCGGGTGGGAACGCCGTGCCCGCGTCGCTGCGCCGTGAGAGCGGTGTGGCGAGGGGTCGGCTGGAGGCGGCAGGGACACTGCTGGCTCTCGCGGACGACATCGACCACCGGCTGCCGCCGGCCCGCGGCGCGGCCGTCGGCACGCTCGGCCGCGACGGCCGCCTTGACGTGACCGGCATGCCGCCGATGCTGTTGCCCTCCACGCTCGCGGAGCGCTGCCGGCTGGTCCTGCGTCGCGACGTCCGCGAGCTCGGCGACGCCGCACAGGGCACCGCACGCCGGCGGCGGCCCGATGTGGCCGTTGAGTTCAAGTAGCATCCGCCGCGCGGGACGCGCTGGCGCCCCGGGGCTGTGGAGGAGCGTCGATGGCGAAGAACGTGTCCGCTGACACCCTGTTGAAGCGGCTGCAGAAAATTGAGCGTGCCCAGGCACGGCTGGGCGACATCACCACCAGGATCCGAGCGCAGGCGGACACGCTCAGCGAGCTGCTCGTCGTGGCCCAGGGATTCGTCGCCGAGCGAGCAGCGGTGAAGCCGACGAGCCGCACCCGCTCGACCACCCCGGCAGGCAAGACCACGGCTGCCCGGCGGCCCGCGACAAAACGGGCCGGCACGCGGCCGGCAGCGGCGACCACCGGCACGGCCCGCGCGGCCGGCACCGCCCCGGCGCCGCGGAGGGCGGCCTCGGTCTAGGCGGTTGCCCGCTCCGCGGCGAGCACGACCCCGCCGAGCGCCCCGGAGAGGTCCCCCAGCCCGGCGGCGACGACGGGCACGCTGGTCCTGCCGTCGTTGAGCAGGTGGGGCTGCATGGCGCGGTGGATCCGGCGCGCGAACGGCTGACCGAGCCGCGTCCCGAGGCCACCGCCGATGACGACGGCGTCGACGTCGAGGACGTTGACGGCCGAGGCGATCACCGGTCCGGCGGCGCGCACCGCGTCGTTGATGAGCTCGTTGGCGAGGCGGTCTCCCTGGTCCAACGCCCGGGCGATCACCCCCGACGTCAGACGGGTCCGCCCTGCCTTCTTCATGAGCGCGAACACGATCGACTTGTCGCCCTTGTCGACGCGCTCCTTGGCGCGCCGCTCCATCGAGGCTCGGCCGGCGTAGGCCTCGAGGCAGCCGCGCCGGCCGCAGCTGCAGCGGCGCCCGCCGGGCCACGCGCACGCGTGCCCGATCTCACCGCAGGCCCCGAGGCGACCATGGCGGATGACCCCGTCGAGGAGCAGCGCGCCCCCCACGCCGGTGCCGAACCACACCGCCAGGACGTCGCGGTACGGGGCGGCGGCGCCGATCCGGTGCTCGCCGAGCAGCGCGGTGCGCACGTCGTTCTCGACGACAACGGGTGCGCCGAGGCGCTCCACGAGCTCGGCCCGCAGCGGGAAGCTCGCCGTCCAGCCGCGGATGTTCGGGCTCTTCGACACCGCGCCGGTGGCCGCGTCGACCTCCCCGGGCACACCGATCCCCACGGCGGTGATGCGCTTGAGTGGCGAGGCGGCGACCGCCTCCTCGACGGCGGTCGTGATCGCGGTCACGACCGCTGCCGGGCCACCCCGCAGCGGCGTGGCGATCCGCGCCTGGCCGAGGGGGGTGTATTCGGCGCCGGTCACCACCACCTCGATCTTGGTGGCCCCGACGTCGATTCCCGCGTACAGGGGAGAGCGACGAGCTGGCACGTGGGTCATTGTGGCCCGAAGCCCAGGAGGTCAGAGGCTCTCACAGCTCAGGCCTCGGCGCCCAAGAGCGCCTCAGCCCAATGAGAGGTTGCCGACGCTGTCACGCTCCTCGAGGAGCTCCGCCAGTTGCTCGACGCTGCGGCCGAGCAGCTCGCGGTCGTGCTCGTGGCTGAGCCGGACCACCGCCTCCGATGGTCTGAGCCACGCGATGGCGTCGACCTCATCGTTGGGCGTGAAGCTGCCGTTGACGCGGCTCATCGCCCAGTAGCGCACCATCTTGGGCCGTTCCCCCCGGTCCTGGTACTCGGTGACCCCGATCGCGGCCTGGGCGACACAGAGGAATCCCGTCTCCTCGCGCACCTCGCGCAGCGCCGCCTCGAGCAGGCTCTCTCCGCGCCGCTGCTTGCCCTTGGGAAACGACCAGTCGTCGTACCGCGGCCGGTGCACGAGGACCAGGCGAACGCCGGCATCGCTGCCCCGCCTGATGACCAGGCCACCGGCGGCGCGAACGGCGACGCGGAGCTGTGGGTCGCGGCTGGATGCGGATGCGGTGCTCATGACCGTCCGGACACCGTAGAGGCAGATGGTTTAAGTCGTCGTTAAGCGAGGGCTATGAAAACCTCAGAGCGGGCCGGGGTCCGCGGTGTTCATCGTCACCTTGTCCGCGTCTGTCATGGCGAGGGTGACGGTCGTGCCCGTGGCGGCGTTGAGCACGGCCAGCGTCTTGCTGTCGACGTCGACGAGCAGGTTGCCTTGATCCATCCAGCCGAGCACGCTGTAACGGCGTCCGAGGTTGTGCGGCGTGCCACCATGGGGCACGAGCACCAGCGCCTGGCTGTTGACGTCGGCGCAGGCGAGCTGCCCCGCCCCGGGCGAGAGGTAGCAGTCGCTGTACGGGAGCTGGCCTGACTTGTCCGCCTTGACGAGCTCGGTGACGTGGCCGGTCCAGTCGACGGACAGGATGTCGTTCTCCGGCGGGGTGCCATTGTTGTAGTACTCGTTGCGCACGCAGACGGTGCCGCCTGGCACCGGCATACCGGTCGGTGAGACGTTCACGCCCCCGGTCGGCCCCTGCGTCGACGCCGTCTCACACACCGTCGCCCGGCGCGCGCCTGTGGCGCTATCGACCACGTGGTACGAGGACACCGACGTAGAGCTGCCACCGTAGCCGGCGCTGGTGCCGACAGCGTCGACGACGTCGGTGCCGTGCCAGCCAACCGGCCAGCGCAGCGAGTCCAGCGCTGTGTTGTTGAACAGGTCCACATGGTTGGCCCCGTCGGTGAGGTTCTCGACGTAGCCGTGCCCGGTGTCCTTGCTGGCGTCAGACGCCTGGTTGATCAGGGACACCGCGATCCGCTGGTCGTCGGGGCTCACCGCGAAGCCGAGGATCGACGTCGACCCCGCTCCGATCGTCTTCACCAGCGCCGTCGCGCCGGCTGGTGACAACGACCGGATGGCGGTGTCACCGTCCAGGTAGTACACGAGGTCGTTGGACGCACTGACCAGCGGGAGCGACACGGTCTGGTTGGGCTTGAGCAGGGGGAGCTTGGCGGTGACCCTGGTCACCACCTGCCCGTGCACGTCGATGAGGACGACGTCGTAGTTCGCTCCCGTTCTCGGCACGTTGGTCACCACGACGGCGTACGGGCCGGGTGGAATCGGCGCCGCAGATGACGACGGAACCGGCGTCGGAGTGCGCTGCGGCGACGCGCTTGGATGCACTGTCGGTGTCGTGACACTGGCCGAGCTGCACCCGGCGAGCAACGTTGCGACCAGGGCCATCGTAACGAGCGGCCGAACCTGCGCAAACATCGAGATGTCCCCTGTGGCGTTGGCGTTGCCGGAATAACGCCCCGCCCACCTCGGTGGTTACCAGCGCCGGTTCACGACTCGCCGATTGTCAGCGTCCGCCGTGCAGGAACGCCGGCACGGAGACGCTGGCGGTGTGACGGCGGCGCATGGCCTCGCCGACACCGATGACCGCGATGCTCCAGGTGACGAAGATGATTGCCAGCGTCGTGTAGGCAAGCACCGCCGGCAGGGCGCTGCCGCCGTGGGTCTCACGGGTGAGGTACGCGCTGGCCGGCTGCAGCTGCGCGGTCCTGGGTGTGCCCACCGGGGCGGGGATGGCCGCCAGACCGTAGGTGGGATCGGCGGGGAAGGACACAGGGGTGGCGGCCACCACGTCGCCGCTCTCGATGAACACGATGCTCTTCCATGACGCCCCGGTTGGGATCGGGCCGTCGATGAGGTATCGACCGCCGCCCTGCGCGCGAAGTGGGCTGATGACGAGGCTGCCGCCCTGCCACGTGAAGACGCGCGCCACGTCGGCGCCGTCCAGCGCGGCCGGCGGGGAGACCGTGACCGCCACGTTGATGTCCTGCTCGAAGGTCGCCCGCCCCTCGCGCGTCACGGTGGGGACGCGCTCGCCGGCGGGGAACGCCTGCACGGTGACGGCGGCCGCCAACCCGTGGCGCGGGAATGGCACCGCCAGGAGAGCGACCATGAGCACGAAGGCGAGGCCGACGCCGCCGAAGTGCAGGACCTGGCGCGTGTGCGCCACAGCCCGGCCCAAGGCGGTGCCGAGGCAGACGCCCACGAGCGCCATGGCCACGACCACCCACCACGACGCCAGCAGCCGGGGCTGCCAGGGTTGCGGACTCCACAGCTGCGTCCAGCCCCACTCGGCCGCCAACCCGAAGGTGCCCAGCAGAAGGCCGGCGACGACCATCCGAAGCGCCGGCGCCAGTCGTGCCCCCAGGAGGTACGTGCCCTCGACGACAAGAGCACCGGCGAGGTACAGCGGGAATCGTTCCAGCGAGAGCCCGAACACGGGACCCACCAGCAGTGCGATGAGCCCACGCATCACCAGGAAACCCGCCGTGGCACGCAGCGCGCCGCCGGCGCCGAGCGCCTCGCGTGCCGCGACCATGCCCACGCCCATGGCGAGCGCGATCAGCACCGGGTGGTAGAGCGCCTGCCACTGCGGGATGCCCAGGTCGAACTCCAGTTGGAACGTGGAGAGGCCGATCAGCGTCGCCGCTGCGAGCGCCTCCGACAGCAGCCGCGCTCCGCGCTTCTTGGCCGCCGCCGGCCCCGCCTCGGCGAGCATCAACCAGGCCGCGATCGGCGTCAGCGAGGCGCCGCCGATCATCAGCAGGTGCGTCGGGCTCCACATGGTGACGTCGATGCCGTACACCGAGTGCCAGTAGTCGTCGAGCGGGAAGCCGACCAGGGCGCCCGCCCCCATCAGGCCCATGGGCAGAGACGACCAGGGGATGCGCAGACTGCCCGACGCGCAGCCCGACGCGGGCGCGGTCCGCGGTGGCCAGGATGATCGACGTCAGCGCCGAGAGGCCGATCCCGCGCGAGACCGACGAGGATCATCACGTGCGGGGGGGTGAAGAGCGCCTGGTCGCGACCGAGGTCGGCGTGCCAGGCCACGTCCCAGCTGAACCCGACCAGTGCCACCGACAGGGACCACAGTGACAGCGCGATGGCCGCCGCGCACCAGGCCGGAAGGCCGGTGATGCGGCCCAGCGTGTCGACGGGCCGCCGCCAGACCGGACCGGCTCCACCGGCCTGCCCGTCCGAGCGCGGCGGTGCCGATGGCCAGCAGCGCCAGCCCGAGCCCCAGTGGGATCCACCACACCGGGCCGGTCTGCGAGATGTTCTCCACGACCACTGTCAGCATCGGGGCTCCTCCGCGAGGCGGGCGCGTCCGCAGGGTGTTACTTGTAGTAACTTACTGTAAGTAACCTGGTTCGGTAGAGTCAATGGGGTGATCAGCGCCGAGGCTCGCCGCCGCCTGCCGCGGGCTGAGCGCGAGGAGCAGTTGCTCGGCGTGGCCCAGGCGGTGTTCGCCGAACGTGGCTTCCGAGCGCCCTCGATGGACGAGATTGCACTGCGGGCGGGGGTCACCAAGCCCGTCCTCTACGACCACTTCGGCTCCAAGGACGGTCTCATCGCCGCCTGCATCCGCCACGCCGGGGGCCGGCTCCTGCGCGACGTCGACGCCGCGGTCGCCGCCGTCGCCGGTGCCGAGCAGATCCTCGCGGCCGGCTTCGCGGCGTTCTTCGCGTTCGTCGAATCGTTTGGAGAGGGCTGGTTCATGCTCATCGGCGAGAACTCGGTGGTCGGCCCAGCCGCGGAGGCGCTGGAGACCATCCGGCGCCAGCAGGCTGCGTACGTCGCGCAGCAGCTCACCGCCGAGTTCCCGCGGGCGCCCGGCGACGATGTGCGCGCCTACGCCGAGGCGATCATCGGCGCCGCCGAGCGCCTCGCTCTGTGGCGGCGTGACCGCCCGGACGTCACCGCGACGCAGGCGACAGCCGCCCTCATGACCCTTCTGTGGCACGGACTTGGGTCGCTGCGAGGGGGCGCGCGCTGACAAGCAGGAGGGCCGCGGGACGACCCGCGGCCCTCCGCCAGCGCGGGTCAATCGCTGGGGATGGTGTTGGCCGGCGGGGTGGCCGGCGTGCCGGTGAACTGCGTCACCGCCCCGGACGCCGTGTCATCCGTGGTGTACAGCGGTCCGACCGGTGTCTGCACGTTGCCGCCGGCCAGCGTCACCACCTGCACACCGGTGAAGCCGAGGTGGTTGGTCGGTGAGTACCCGAGCGGAGCGAGCCCTGGGCCGTCGCTGGCGAAGTGACTGTTCTCCACCGCATGGCGCAGGTCGTCGCGGGTGGGATTCTGTCCCGCGGCCTTGAGAGCCTGGACGAACGTGTACGCCGAGGCCAATCCGTAGAGGACGTTGCCGTCCCACGGCAGGCTCGCTGCGTACTGCGTCTTGATCGCCTTGAACTGCGTGATCCACGGGTTGCTGCTGTCGCCCAGCAAGGGCAGGTACAAGTCGCTGGTCATCCCGGTGAGCAGTGCCGCCGGCAGGGTGACGCCGAGCGCCCCACCGGTGAGGATGGCCGTGAGGGTGGGAACGTCGGCGCCGACGTTGCTGACCACGAAGGCCGGGTGATAGTTGATGCTCGCCGCCGATGCCAGCGCGGTGGCGGTGAAGACAGGGATCGAGAAGCTGACGATGACCTGCACGCCGGCCGCCTGCATCGCCGCCATCTCGGCCTTCACGCCCATGGCGCCGGCGGTGGTGGGCGCGTAGTACTGCACCGGGCTGACCACAGTCACACCACTGTTCTGCAGCACGTCGTTGAGGCCGAGAACGCCGTCATCCCCGAACTCGTCGTTGGGTCCCTGCGCGAAGTACCCCACCTTCTTCCCCGGGTAGGTCTTCTTCACGTAGTTGCCGAGAATCTTGCCCTCGATGGTGTAGTCCGGCTGCCAGCCGAACGTGTAGGGATGGGCGCTGACGTTGTTCCAGCAGTTGCAGCCCGAGGCCACGAACAGGTCAGGCACCTTCTGCTGGTTGAGGTAGTCGACCACCGCCAGGTGCGTCGGTGTGCCGAGGGCGTCGAACATCGCGTACACGCTGTCCTGCAGGACCAGCTGCCGGGTCAGCGACGCGGTGTTGGTCGGGTTGTAGCCGTCGTCGAGGAACTTGAAATTGATGCTCCGCCCGAACACCCCGCCGTGCGCGTTGATGTACTGGAAGTAGGCGTTCGCTGCCGGGGCGATCTCGGAGTACCCGGGTGCGGCCGGCCCGGTGAGCGGCTGCGTGCTGCCGATGGTCACCGACGTGGCGGTGATGCCCGGCGCCGAGGCCGTGTTGCTGGTCGACCCACCACCGCCTCCGCCGCTGCCACAGGCCGCCACCAGTGCCGCGGCGACGCCCGTGCATGCCGCGGTCATCCATCGTCGTGAGTTGACGTGCTGCGCCGTCATAGGTCCGCCTCCGCTGTTCGTTGATACAGGTGACGTCTGACAAGGAGGTCGCGCAGGGAACGCGCCGCCGAGACGAGCGTTCCTTGGATGCCGCGGGGCAGCACCAGCATGGCGACCACGAGCACCGCTCCGTACACGGCCAGCGGCAGGTTGTTGGTGATGTCGCTGGAGAGGTTGAGGTTGCCGGCGAGGTTGCTCGTCCACACGGGGAGCACCACCAGGATGATCGAGCCCCACACCGCTCCCCAGAGACTGCCGAGGCCGCCGATGACGATGGCGCTGAGCAGCTGCAGCGAGAGCTGAAGGCCGAACCCTGTCGGCGCGGTGATGCCGGCCCAGTAGGCGAACAGCGAGCCGGCCAGCCCCGCACACCCGGCGCTGATGACGAAGGCCACCACCTGCACGCGACCGACGTCGATGCCCGCGAGCCGCGCCGCGGTCTCGTTGTCGTGCACCGCGCGCATCGTGCGCCCTGCCGACCCATGGACGAGGTTGGCGAGCAGGAACAGGGTGAGCATCGCGGCGACGACGGTGATCCATGCCAGCCACTGCTCCTGCGGGAAGCTGTCACCGAGCCAGGCCGGCGCGGGTGGTGGCGCCACGTTGAGCCCCTGGTTGCCGCCGAACACACTGCCGAAGTGGATCGCCACCTGCGGCAGACCGACAGCCAGCGCGAGCGTGGCCCCGGCCAGGTACGGGCCCCGCAGCCGCGCGGCCGCCACCCCGATGATCCCGCCCGTCACCGCCGTCGTCGCGATCGCCGCGACCACGGTGAGCAGGAATGGCAGGCTCGGTTGCACCTTCAGCAGGAGCGAGGTCGTATACGCGCCCACCGCCATCAGAGCTCCGTGCCCAAGCGAGAGCTGCCCGTTGATGCCGGTCAGCACGGTGAGCCCTGCGGCCGCGATGACGAAGATCGCAATCTCCGCCATGTTGTAGTTCCAGAACGCGCTGAGCAGGTACGAGCCCGCGATCAGCGCGATCGCGGCCGTCACGAAGAACAGGCCGTGCCGGACCATGGTGGAGCGCGGCAGGCGCAGCGCTGTCACGCGAGCCGCTGCCTGCGGGCGGCGAACAGCCCCTGCGGGCGAACCATCAGGACCGCTATGAGGATGACCAGGCCGCCGATGGTCTCGAGGTCGGAGCCGAGGTATCCGCCCACGTAGCTGAGGCCGAGTCCCACCACCACGCCTCCTGCCACCGCGCCCACCGGGCTGTCGAGCCCACCGAGGATGGCCCCGGTGAAGCCGAACACCAGCACCTCGTCCATGTTGTTGGGGAACAGGAAGATCGACGGGGCGATCAGCAGCCCTGCGAGGGCGCCGAGGGCGGCCGCCACGCCCCACCCGAGCATCAGCATGCGTCCGACGCGCACCCCGAGCAGGCGCGCGATCTCGGGGCCGAACGCGGCTGCGCGCATGCGCAGGCCGATGGTGGTGCGCTGGAAGAAGAGGAGCAGCCCGACCATGGTCAGCAACACCGCACCGACCACGAAGATGTCGAATGGCGACACGAACAGCTGCGTGCCGCCGGCGTTCAGGTCGACGCGTGAAAAGGCCGCCGGGAACGACTTCACCTGGCCACCGAAGACCATCGGCGCCAGCGCCTCGAGAAAGATGAGCAGCCCGAGCGTCAGGATGACCACGTTGAGCGCGGGGCGCGACTCCACCGGCCGCACCACCAGGCGCTCGATCCCCGCTCCCAGCACGAACCCCGCGGCGATGGCGATGACGAATGCCAGCCAGTAGGTGACGCCGTGCTGGATGGCGAACAGGGCGATGTAGGTGGTGAACATCCCCATCGCGCCCTGGGCGTAGTTGACCACTCGGGTTGCCCGCCAGATCATCACCAGCGCCAGCGCGACGGTCGCGTACACGAAGCCGTTGGTGATGCCGTCGACAGTGAGGATGAGGAAGGTTCTCACTCAGAAACCCAGGTAGGCGTGACGCAGCGAGTTGTCACCGGCAAGCCGCTCGGCGCGGTCGTGCGCGACCACCGTCCCCAACGAGATGACCACCGCGTCGTCGGCGATGGACAGAGCGCTGCGCGCGTTCTGTTCGATGAGCAATACCGCCAGGCGGCGCTCGCGCGCCAGGGTGCGCAGCCGGGTCATGATCGACGCCAGCACGGTGGCGTGGAGGCCGAGAGACGGCTCGTCGAGCAGGAGGACTCGCGGTCGCGAGGCGAGCGCGCGTCCGATCGAGAGCATCTGCCTCTCGCCCCCGGAGAGGCTGGCCGCGTGGACGTGGCGGCGCGCCACCAGTGGCGGGAAGAGCTCGTATGCCTCCTCGATGGCCACCCGCTGGTCGGCGCGGTCGCGGCGCCACAGACCGCCGAGCCGAAGGTTCTCGTCGACAGTGATCTCGCTGATGATCCCGTGCCCCTCCGGGACGTGGGCCACGCCCAGGCGCGCGATGTCCTCCGGTGCACGTCCCCTCAGCTCGGCCCCATCAACCTGCACACTGCCGCTGCGCGCCTTCACCAGCCCGGAGATGGCGCGGACCAGCGTCGTCTTGCCCGCACCATTGGCGCCCAGGACCGCTGTGATGCTGGCCTCCGCCACGGTGAGCGACACGCCGTTCACCGCGACCACACCCCCGTATGCAACCGTCAGGTCGACCACCTCAAGCATGCGCGACCTGGCTGCCGAGGTACGCGGTGGTCACCTCCTCGTCGGCGCGGATCTCCTCGGGAGTCCCGGAGGCGATGACCCGGCCGAGGTTGAGGACGGTCACCCGGTCGCTCACCGCCATGACCATGTCGAGGTGGTGCTCGACCAGCGCCACGCCCATGTCGGCGCGCAGGCCGCGCAGCAGCTCGGCGAGGTCCTCCACCTCGCCACCCGACAGTCCGCTGGCGGGCTCGTCGAGCAGCAGCATCGATGGTCGCGCAACCAGCGCGCGTGCCAGGACCACGCGCTTCTGGACACCGTGGGGCAGCGAGCCCGGGAACGCCGCCGCGAGGTTCGCGATGCCGAGCCCTTCGAGCACCTCCATCGCCGCCTGCACGCGGCTGCGCTCACGGCTGTCGGCGAGCGGCACCCCGACGAGGTCGGTCAGCATGCCCGTCGACACCGGTGTGCCCAGCATGACGTTCTCCAGCACCGACAGCCGGGTCCACAGCCCCAAGCCCTGCAGCGTGCGCACGATGCCCAAGCCGGCCAGGCGCGACGGGCTGCTGGTGAGCAGCGAGCGATCCGCGTAGGTGATGGTGCCCGCGCTCGGCTGTGCCAGGCGGCAGATGGCGTTGAAAAGGGTTGTCTTGCCGGCTCCGTTGGGCCCGATGACGCCGTGGATCTCGTGCGGGCGCAGCTCGATCGAGACGTCGTGCAGGGCGGCGACTCCGTCGAAGTGCACCGCCAGTCCGCGGACGGACAGTGCGGCAACAGGCGCCCGTGGCGGCCCGGCATCGACGCGTCGCATCATCCATCCCTGTGTCCAAGGACGCCGTGGCGCCGGATGCTAACATGAATCCTGATTCAGTTTCCAGCTCGGGGAGAGGGGATGGCGCCAGCGGTTCGTGCGGAGGCGGGCGCGCTGACCGCCCGAGGCGAGCGCACCCGCAGCCGCCTGGTGGCCGCGGGGGAGGAGGTGTTCGGCCTGCGTGGCTACCACGACGCCTCCATCGCCGAGATCACGCAGACCGCGCACGTCGCTCAGGGCACGTTCTACCTGTACTTCGACGGCAAGCGCGAGCTGATGCGCGCGGTGGTCGAGGAGCGCGGCCACGAGCTGCGTGAGACGCTGGCGCGGGCCACGGTGGGCGTCGACGGGCGCCTCGCCAAGGAGCAGGCCGGGTTCGCCGCGTTCTTCACCTGGATGGCTCGCCACCGCGGGCTCTACCTCATCGTCCGTCAGGCCGAATACGTGGACGGCCTGGTGTATCGAGGCTGGTACAGGCAGCTGGCAGACGGCTACGCCCGGGCGCTCGGTGCGGCGATCGACGACGGCGAGATAGCGCCTGTCGAGGACGTCGAGACGCTCGCGTACGCGTTGATGGGCATCGGTGATTTCGTGGGCCTGCGCTGGCTTGTCATCGAGAAACGGCGAGCGGTCCCACCACGCGCGCTCGCCACCATCGCCCAGATCGTCCAGCGCGCACTGACGGCGGACGCGGAGCGCGCCAGTGGGTCGCGGCGTCCGCGGTTGGCGTCGCGTCGATGAGCTTCGCCCTGACGCCCGAGCAGCAGATGCTGCAGCGCACCGCGGCCGAGTTCGTCGACCGCGAGGTGGTGCCCCACCGCGCGCAGTGGGACCGTGACGAGGCCGTCGACCGAGCCATCGTCGGCAAGCTCGCCGCGCTGGGGTTCCTCGGCATCACGCTTCCTGAGGAGGTCGGCGGCACGCCCTTCGACCACCGCGGCTACTGCCTGCTCATGGAGGAGCTCGGCCGCGGTGACTCGTCGGTGCGGGGGATTGTCAGCGTCAGCCTCGGACTCTTCGGCAAGACCGTGTACGCCGAGGGAACCGAGGAACAGCGCACCCGATGGCTGCCGGGCATCTGTTCGGGCGAACACCTCGGGTGCTTCGCGCTCACCGAGCCCGGGGTCGGCAGCGACGCCGGCAGCCTGGCGACCCGGGCGGTGCGCGACGGCGACGACTGGCTGCTCAGTGGCGAGAAGATCTTCATCACCAACGGCGGCTGGGCGGACCTCGCGCTGGTGTTCGCGCGCAGCGGCGGCGACGGTCCGCGAGGCATCACCGCCTTTGTCGTTCCCACCGACTCGCCCGGTTTCACCTCGGCCGAGATCAAGGGAAAGCTGGGCCTGCGCGGCCAGGCAACCGCGTCGCTGCACCTCGACAACGTCAGGGTCTCGGACGGCAACCGGCTCGGCGAGGAGGGACGCGGCTTCAAGGTGGCCATGGCCGCGCTGAGTCGCGGGCGCATGAGCCTGGCGGCCGGCTGCGTGGGCGTCTCGCGCGGCTGCCTGGAGGCCGCGATCACCTACGCGCAGCAGCGGGAGCAGTTCGGCAAGCCGCTGGCCGCTCACCAGCTCGTGCAGGACATGATCGCGGACATCGCGGTGGAGACCGACGCGGCGCGAGCCCTCACCTGGCTCGTCGCCGAGCTCGCCGACGCCGGCGAGCGCATCGACCTCGCCGCCAGCAAGGCGAAGTACTACGCCAGCGAGACGGCGGTGCGTTCGGCCAATCGCGCTCTGCAGGTCTTTGGTGGCTATGGCTACATCGACGAGTACCCGGTGGGCAAGTACTTGCGCGATGCGCGCGTGACCACCCTGTACGAGGGAACCAGCCAGATTCAAAAGCTCATCATCGGGCAGGCGCTGACAGGCGTCAGCGCGTTCACCTGATCGCGCGGCTCACCCCAGGAAACGGCTGACCAGGTCGGCCACGCAGCAGGGCTTGGCGCCGCCTTCCACCTCGATCTCGACGTGGGTCACCACCTGGATGCCGCCGGTCACGTCCTCGACGGTCTCCAGGCGCGCTCGCGCACGAACCTTGCTGCCGCTGGGCAGGGGAGCTGGAAAGCGGACGCGGTTCGCGCCGTAATTGATGGCCATGGTCACGCCGCGCACCTCGTAGATGTCGTGCAACAGCGCCGGTGTCAGAGAGAGCGACAGGAAGCCGTGCGCGATGGTGGTGCCGAACGGCCCGGCGGCGGCGCGCTCGGCATCGACGTGGATCCACTGGTGGTCGCCGGTGGCATCGGCAAACGCGTTGATCTGCTCCTGGGTCACCTCGCGCCAGTCGCTGACGCCCAACTCCATCCCGGCGGCGGCGCGGAGGTCGTCGAGTGAGTCGAAGACGCGCATCAGCGAGCACCTCCATTGACGTACAGAGTCTGGCCGCTGACGTACGACGCGTCATCGCTGGCCAGGAACGTGATGACCGATGCGATCTCCTCGGGCTGACCGACTCGACGCAGAGGCGTTCGCGAGGCGACCTCGCGCTGGTGATCCTCGGGGCTCACGCCGACGCGCTCCGCGGTGGCGGCCGTCATCGGCGTGGCGACGTAGCCTGGCGCCACTGCGTTGACCGTGATGTTGAACGGCCCGAGCTCGATGGCCAGTGTGGCGGTCAGCCCTTGGATCCCGGCCTTGGCTGCCGCGTAGTTCGCCTGGCCGCGGTTGCCAAGCGCGGAGCGGCTGCTCAGGTTGACGATGCGACCGTACTTGGCGGCGACCATGTGCTTCTGCGCGGCGCGGCACATCAGGAAGACGCTGGTGAGGTTGACCTGGAGCACCGTGTTCCAGTCCTCCTCGTCCATCTTGAAGAGGAGGTTGTCCTTGGTGAGGCCGGCGTTGTTGACGAGCACGTCGACGTGCCCGTGGCGGCCCACCACCTGCTCCACCGCGCCGCCGACGCTCTCGCCGGAGGACACGTCGCAGGCGACTCCGAAGGCCGCGCCGCCGGCGGCGACGATCACCTCCGCGGTGGCCATGGCGCCGTCCACGTTGCGGTCGAGGACGGCGACCGTCGCTCCCTCCGCGGCGAGGCGCCGAGCCGTCGCGGCGCCGATGCCCTGAGCGGCGCCGCTCACGATGGCGACGCGTCCTTCGAATCGCGGCGCGGCCACGGCGGCAGCGTCTGTCATGACCTGTCTCCTTCGAACACGATGAGGGTCCGCGCGCCCCGCCCGGCGAGCATGTCCGCGAAGGCGGACTCGACGTCGTCGATGCCGATGCGCCGGCTGACCAGGGCTCCGAGGTCGAGCCGGCCCTCGCGAACATGCTCGAGGAGCGTGGGGATGTCGGCAGCCGGGTCGGTGTTGCCGTACATGCAGCCGCGCAGAGTGCGACCGAAGTGCGCCACCTCGAGCGCGTTGAGGCTCATGGTGTCGTCGCGCGCTCCCAACCCGACGATGGTGGCCTGGCCGCCGCGCCTCGTCACCGACCACGCGGTGCGGATGGTCTGCGCCCGGCCGACGCATTCGATGGCGTGATCCACGCCGCGCCCGCCGGTCAGCGCACGGATCCGCTTGCCGAGGTCGTCACCGGGCTCGAGGACGTCGGTGGCCCCGAGACGGCGCGCCAGGTCCGCTTTCTCGGGGGTGGCGTCGACCGCGATGACCACCTCCGCGCCGGCGATCCGCGCGCCTTGGACCGCGCAGAGGCCGACGCCGCCGAGCCCGATGACCGCGACCGAATCGCCGGCGCGCACGTGTGCCGCGTTCACCACCGCGCCGACCCCGGTGAGCACCGCACAACCGAGCAGCGCTGCCTCCTCGAGGTCGACGTCGTCGGGGACACGGATGCACGCCGCCTCGGCCACGACTGTCTCAGTGGCGAAGGCAGCGACTCCAAGGGCACCGAACACAGGCGCGCCGCCGGCGAGCTGCGCGTACGGCTGGGTGGCGGCGTCGCCGGCGTGGGCGCAGAGGAATGGCTCGCCGTGCTGGCACCACCAGCACCGACGGCACGGCGGCGCCCAGTTGAGCAGCACCGCGTCGCCCTCGCGAACGGTGGTCACGCCCTCGCCGACGCTCACCACGCGCCCCGCCCCCTCGTGGCCGAGAACAGCCGGCACAGGCTGGGCGAGTGTGCCCTGCGCCAGCGAGAGGTCGGAGTGGCACACGCCGGTCGCGACCATGCGCACGCGAACCTGTCCGGGGCCGGGCTCGGGCAGCTCGATCCCCTCCACACGAAGCGGCGCGCCGACCTCGTGGAGCACGGCGGCGCGCACGGTCACGGCATCTGCAGCGACTTGACGAGGAGGAATTCCTCGAGGCCGTGACGGCCCAGTTCGCGCCCGTTGCCCGACTGCTTGTACCCGCCAAAGGGAGCGCTCGGGTTGAAGCGCCCACCGTTGATGTCCACCTGCCCCGTGCGCAGGCGTCGCGCAATTGCGAGGGCGTGGTCAGGGTCGCCGGACCACACCGCGCCCGCGAGCCCGTACTGCGTGGCGTTGGCGATGCGAACTGCCTCGTCTTCGTCGGTGAAGCGGATGATCGACAACACGGGACCGAAGATCTCCTCCTGGGCGATGGTCGCGTCCGGTGCGACATCGGCGAACACCGTGGGCGCGACGTAGTAGCCGCGCTGCGGCACGTCGTCGCTGCCGGCGACGAGCCGCGCGCCCTCCGCCACACCCTGTGCGATGAAGCCGAGCACGCGCTCGCGCTGCGCGGCATTGGCGAGTGGTCCGAGGCGGCTGGCGGGGTCGGTGGGATCCCCGACGATGTACGTGGCGGCGGCGTCGGCCGCCAGCGAGACCACCTCCTCGTAGCGGGACGCCGGCGCGAGCATGCGCGTCCACGCGGTGCACGTCTGCCCGGAGTTGAGGAAGCAGTTGCCCACGCCCACCTTCACCGCCGCGGTGATGTCCGCGTCGTCGAGAATGACGTTGGCCGACTTGCCACCGAGCTCGAGCGCCACCCGCTTCACGGTGGCCGAGGCGAGCTCGCTCACCCTCCTGCCGGCGCGCGTCGACCCGGTGAAGGACACCATGTCGACGTCCGGGTGCTGCACGAGCGCTTCGCCCACCACCGCACCGGTGCCCGAGACCAGGTTGTACACGCCGGCGGGCAGACCGATGTCGTCGGCGATCTCGGCGAGCACGTGCGCTGACAGCGGCGCCACCTCGCTCGGCTTGTGAACCACCGTGCAGCCCGCGAGCAGCGCCGGGGCGACCTTGGCGATCGTCTGGTGCAGCGGGTAGTTCCACGGGGTGATGGCTCCCACCACGCCGACCGGCTCGCGCACGACGACAGAGTTGCCGACGGTCTCCGTCTGCTCGGCGACAGCGGCCAGCGCGATGTAGGAGTTGAGCACCTGGAGCGGCAGGCCCGTCTGCACATTGGTGGCCACCTTGACCGGCGCTCCCATCTCGGCGGTGATCGTCGCCGCCAGCTCCGCCTGTCGTTGGGCGAGACCGTCGCGCAGCGCGGAGAGGAAGCGCGCGCGTTCGGTGACCGGCAGCGCCGACCACCCGGGGAACGCCTGGCGCGACGCGCGGACGGCGCGGTCCACGTCCGCGGGCGTTCCCTCCGGCACGGTCGCGATCACCTCCTCGGTGGCGGGGTTCACCACCGGGATCGATCGTTCGCCGGCGGAGGCGACCCACTCGCCCCCGATGTACAGCCGGTCCTGCCGCACGCCATCCCTCCGTCAGTTCGCGGGCGACAGTATCGAACGAGCCCCGGCGGTCGGCCCGCTCAGGATCCGGGCGCCAGTTCCGCGCAGCGCTGCTTCCACAGGGCCAGGCGCTGGCGAAAGCGCTGCGCCTCGGCGTCGAGGATCACCGCATCGGTCTTGCCGATCTCCTCGCGCCCGGGCGCGGAGACGGTGCCGAGCGCGTGGCTGGTGTCCGCCAGCAGCTTCTGCTTGAAGTCGAGGAGCTCCCTGTACACGCCGAGCCACATCTGGGCGTCCTCGAGGTAGGGCGTCCCGAGGTCCTCGCCCGGCAAGGGGTGGCCCACCATGGCGAGCTTGGCCGCCTCCTCGTAGTGGGAGAAGCGATGCTCGTGGTGGTCCTTCAGCTCGTCGCCCGTCGGCTTCGGGTGCGAGTCGCCGCCGCCGTCCGGGTCCGCCACCGCCTTCCTCCTGCGCGTCGGCTCGAGCCTTGGGTCGGCCGCCAGTATCGTCCGTGAGGACTCGCGAGGTCCAGTGGCGGCGTAGAGTCACCGGCCCGTGGAAGCTTCCGGCGCGGTGGTGGTCGTCACCGGTGGTGCGAGCGGCATCGGCGCCGCCCTGTGCCGTGCATTCGCCCGCGCGGGAGCTCGCGGCATCGTGGTCGCCGACGTCAACGAGCAGGCCGCTGTCGCCGTCGCTGACGCTGTCGGGGGGACCGCCATCGTCACCGATGTGACGCACGAGCGTGAGGTGGCCGAGCTGGTTCGCCGCGCCACGGAGCTGCATGGCACCGTCGACATCTACTGCTCCAACGCGGGCGTTGCGTTTGCCGGGGGCTCAGACGCTCCGGACTCAGCATGGCAGAGCAGCTGGGAGGTGCACGTCATGGCACACGTGTACGCGGCGAGGGCCGTGCTTCCGGCCATGCTCGACCGGGGACAGGGGTACTTCATCGGCACCGCCTCCGCGGCCGCGCTGCTCAACCACATCGCGTCCGCGCCATACGCGGTGACCAAGGCGGCCGCGCTCTCGTTCCTCGAGTGGCTGGCGATCACCCACGGTTCCCACGGCCTGCGGGTGTCGGCGCTCTGCCCTCAGGGCGTGCGCACGCCGATGCTCGCGGCGGCGGGCGAGCGTGACTTCCTCAACGATGGCGCGCTCGAACCCGAGGCGGTTGCCAATGCGGTTCTCGACGCCGTCGCCGCTGAGCGGTTTCTCATCCTTCCCCACCCCGAGGTGAGCGAGTACTTCGCTCGCAAGTCGTCCGACTACGACCGCTGGCTGCGGGGCATGCAGCGGCTTCGTGACCGCGTGCTCTCGAGCTGAGGAGCCGTGTTCCGATGCCGCTGAGGACGGGCAGGTACACGATCGGTCCGGACGACGGCTCGCTGCTGATCAGGACGGGGCGCGAGGGCGCGGCGGCGCGCATGGGGCATGACCTGACGCTGGAGGCGACACGCTGGACGGCGACGGTGACCGTCAACGTCGAGGAGCCTGCGCGCTCAAAGGTGGTCGCCACAATCGCCGCGGGGTCGCTGGTGGTTCGGGACGCGAGGGGCGGTCCTGTGGGGCTCAGCGATGCGCAGCGCGCCGAGATCGAGGAGACGGTGCGCGACAAGGTCCTCAACTCCCGTCGCCATCCGCGGATCTCCTTCCGGTCGACCGCCGTGCACGTCGAGAGCCGGCGCACCTCGGTGACCGGCGCGCTCACCATCCGTGGGCGCACTCAGCCGGCCACCCTGGCGCTGCGCGTCGCCCGAGCCAGGACGCCGAGGATCGTTGCCACCACCGCTGTCGTCCAGACGGAATACCGGATCCAGCCCTACTCGGCCCTGCTCGGTGCGCTGCGTGTCAAGGACGTGGTGGGGGTGACGATCGAGGTGCGACTGCCCGGTCGCTGAGCGAACCACGCGCGCGCGATGCAGGATGGTCGCGGAGGCCAGTGGACCGGTACTGTTGGAGGCGTGCGACCCTGCCCCGCGTCTGCCGGCGGCACTACGGAGCTGCGTCAGGCCCGGGGATGCCTGAGCACCGCAGATGGCGAGCCGAGGTGACCACCGTCCTCGACGCCGGCGCAGCGCTGATCGAGCAGTGGGTGGCGGGTGAGCTGGGGAACAGCAGCTACCTGGTGGTCGACCGCGACCGCAGCGAAGCGGTGGTCATCGACCCGCTGTGCGACGTCGACCGCTACATCGACGCCGTGGCCGCGCATGGGTGGCGGCTCTCGGCAACGCTCGACACGCACGTCCACAACGACTTCCTCTCCGGTGGCCCGAACCTGCGGGCAGCCGCGGGCAGCGTCTTCGCGGTGCCGGACAACGGCGGCATCGTCGGCGCCGACCTCCTGCTCAACGGCGGTGACGAGGTCGCGGTCGGGACGCACCGGCTGCGCGCCATCCACTCGCCGGGCCATACGCCGGAGCACCTCAGCTACCTGCTCGTCGACGCCGACGGGGCCCGAGCTGGCGCTGTTCTCCGGCGGCGCGCTGATGGTCGGCACCATGGCGCGCCCGGACCTCCTCGGACCGAGCTGGACCTTCGCACTGTCGCGCATGGGCCGGGAGACGTTGCAGCAGCGGCTGCTGACGCTTCCCGAGGACCTGCCGCGTGCTCCCCACCCACGGCGGCGGGTCGTTCTGCGGCTCGGCGTCATCCGACGTGCGCGTCACCACCATCGGCGCGAGCAGCGTGAGAACCAGCTGGCGACGGCACCGGATTTCGCCCACTTCCTCGCGCTGCATGCCAAGCAGGGCCGCTACCCGGCGTACTACGCGCGCATGGCCCCGCTCAACCGTGCCGCCGAACCGGACGCCGCGCCGCTGACGACCATCGCGGCTGCACTGCCAGCGGACTTCGACGAGGCGGTCAGTCTCGGCGCGATCGCCGTCGACTGCCGCGCCCAGGAGGCGTTCGACGACGCCCACGTGCCCGGTTCGCTGAGCGTGCCGTGCGACGGCCCATTCTCGGCGTGGGTGGGATGGGTCGTCGACATCGACCTGCCGGTGGTGCTCATCGCCGAGTCCGCCGCCGACGCGGAGGATGCCACCCGCCAGCTCGCGCGCATCGGCTTCCGCGGCACGCGCGGATGGCTGGACGCGCGCGACTGGGTCGCCGACGGCCGCCAGGTGCGCAGCGTGCGCCGTTGCACGATGGCCGACCTCGCCGAGCGCATCCTCGACGGCGATCACCTCACCGTCATCGACGTGCGCCAGGACAACGAGTGGGCGGCCGGCCATCTCCCCGGCGCCGTGCACGCACTCGCGCCCGACCTGCCCGCGCTGGTCGGGACCCTCGACCGCGACGCGCCGGTCGCCGTGCACTGCGCCACCGGCTATCGCGCCGCGCTGGGTGTGTCGATGCTGCTGCGCGACGGCGTCGACGACGTCTGGCACGTCAGCGACGGGGTGGAGGCGTGGACTGTGCTGGGCCACCCACTGGTGACGTCCGCCTGACGGTCAGCGGATGCCGGCGGCGGCCGCCAGCACGCAGGCTCGAGACGCTGACGATCACCCACAGGATGGCTCCGAGCAGCAGCGGCCGCGGCCCGGTCCGGCGAACCCCGGCGAGGTCGGTGGTCAGGCCGATCGCCGACCAGCGCCACGGTGATGAGGAAGAGCGAGGCCGCTCCGAGCGCGTCGCGCACCGCCGTCGACGGGGGCACGACGCTGACCACGCGCGCTGGCGGCGACGAACGCCACCAGGAACCAGGGCACCAGGTGGGTGACGCGCGGCATCCGCGCGGTCGCCCGCGTGCGCCGGCGGCGCCACAGCGCGATCCCGACGCAGATCGGGATGATGAACAGCGTCCGTGTCAGCTTCACCACCACGGCGTGCTGCCCCGCCTGCGCGCCGTAGACGGAGCCGGCGGCGACCACTGAGGACGTGTCATTGATGGCGGTGCCGGCGAACAGCCCGAACGCCTGCTGCGACATGGCCAGGCCGTGGCCGAGCAGGGGGAACACGATCACCGCGATGGCGTTGAACACGAACACAGTGGACAGCGCATAGGCGACGTCGGCCGCGGCCGCGTCGATGATCGGTGTCAGCGCCGCGATGGCGCTGGCGCCGCAGATCGCGGTGCCGACGCCCACCAGCGTGCGCAGCGCGGAGCGCACCCTGAGCAGGCGTCCCACCACGACCGCGGCGAGCAGGCAGATGGACCAGCGTGCCGAGCAGGACCGGCAGCGACTGAGCGCCTGCGGCGAGCGCGCTACCGAGCGTGAGCTGCAGGCCCAGCGCGGCGACCGCGACCTGCAGCACCTGGTGGCTGCAGAACGCGATGCCCGGGCGGAAGCATGGCGCCGGGACGGCGCGGCCAGCGCCGATCACCGCCCCGAGCAGCAGCCCGATGACCGGGGCCCCGACGAGTGGCACCAGCCGGCCGAGCCCGGTGGCCAGCGCCGGCGACGGCGGCGCACAGGAGGACGGCGAGGACGGCATGGACGCTCACCCGGCCCGGTGGGAGCAGCCGATGGGGCACGCCGGCAGCCTACGGGGAGCGGAGGCGGGAGTGCCGGGCGCGTCGCCGCACGCGGGACCTCCGGACGGCGTTCACACGCTCTTCACACCGCCGCGCGATCGTGGTGCTCACATCAACCGGCACACACAAGGAGCTCTCGCCATGTACTTCCGTCCAGCACGAACGCTGTTCGGCCTGATCGCCGTCGGCGGCGCCGTCGCCGTCGGCGTCACCACCCACGACGCGGGCTTCACCGCACTGACCTTCGTCGGCGGCCTGCTGCTGCCGCGCATCCTCGGCTTCCGTGGGCGGCACGGGTTCTGCGGGGGCGCCGGGCACCACGGCCGCGGGACGCCTCGACCAGCGAATGGAGTCCTGGCATCGCCAGGCCCACGGCGAGGCCGGCCCCCAGCCCCCGGCGACCACAGCCGCGAGCGCATGACCGCAGACGGACCGGGATCGCGCGCGATCCCGGTCCACGGTCGGGCGCCCGACTACGATGGCCGCTCCGTGAGGACAGTCCTGGTCGTCGACGACGAGCCCGAGATCGTGCGCATCCTTCGCGACTACCTCGATCGCGCCGGCTTCGCCGTCCTGACGGCGCCGGACGGTGAGACAGCCGTGACCATCGCGCGCCGTGCACCGTCCCGACATCGTCATCCTCGACCTGACCCTGCCGGCGATGGACGGGCTCGACGTCGCGCGAGCGCTGCGGCGCGACGCGGAGATGCCGATCATCATGCTCACCGCGCGCAGCGAGGAGACGGACCGGGTCGTCGGGCTCGAGCTCGGCGCCGACGACTACGTCGCCAAGCCCTTCAGCCCTCGCGAGGTGGTGGCGCGCGTGCGCGCGGTGCTGCGCCGCACCGACGCGGCGCACGCCCACGGTGACGTCGTGCGCGTCGGCGACTCCATCGAGGTCGACGTCCCCAAGATGGAGACGTTCGTGGACGGACGCCGGGTCGAGCTCACCACCACCGAGTTCCAGCTGCTGCTGCACATGGCGCGCCAGCCGGGACGCGTGTTCACGCGCGCGCAGCTGCTCGACGCGGTGCACGGCGTCGCCGTGGAGTTGTACGAGCGTGCCATCGACGCGCACGTCAAGAACATCCGCCGCAAGATCGAGCAGGACGCGCATGCTCCGCGCCACCTGCAGACCGTGTTCGGTGTCGGCTACCGCCTCAACGACGACGGCCGGATGAGCCCGCACCGCGGGGGCGGACGCTGGCGCGAGGGCGAGCCGCCGCCCTGGTGGCCGCGGGATCGCCCGTGGCCGCCTCGCTCGGGCGACGATTGGCGCCGCCACGGCCGGCGGATGATGCGGCGGGCCGGGTGCGCCGCAGCGCTGCTCGTGCTCGTCCTCGGCGGCGCGGGAGCGGCCCTGATCTGGTTGCTGCTCAGCGCCACCGGCGCGGTGGGCTCGGCGCCGGTGGCGCGGGTCATCTCCGGCATCGGGCTCCTGCTCGGCGTCGCCGCCATCGTGGTGGCGGCGGTGGCGCTGCGCCGCCTGGCCGCGCCGGCGGCGCGGCTCGTCGACGCGGCGCGCCGCATCGAGGGTGGCGACTACTCGGCGCGGGTGCCGGTGCGCGGCCCGAGCGAGCTGCGCTCACTGGCGCGCGCGTTCAACGCCATGTCGGGGCGGCTGGAGGCCGACGAGGCACGGCGGCGCTCGGTGCTCGCCGACGTCGCCCACGAGCTGCGCACGCCCATCACGGTGATCCGCGGCCAGGCCGAGGGGATCGTCGACGGCGTCTACCCCGGGGACGCGGAGCACCTGCGCCCCGTGCTCACCGCGACGCGGACGCTCGAGGTGCTGGTGGAGGACCTGCGCACGCTCGCGCTCGCCGAGACGGGCACCCTCCAGCTGCGACGTCAGCCGGTCGAGCTCGCCGTCCTCGTCGACGAGACGCTGGCCGGGTTCCGGGATGTGGCGCACAGCGATGGGGTGCGCCTCGCGGCCGCGGTCGATCCGCCCGACCTGACCGTCGACGTCGACGGCGTGCGCCTGCGCAGCGCGCTCGCCAACCTCGTCGGCAACGCGCTCCGCCACGAGCACCGCGGCGGCGAGGTGCGGGTCGAGGCGGCGCTGTCGGTCGACGGCGTGGAGATCGTGGTTCGCGACGACGGCGACGGCATCCCCGAGGAGCTGCTGCCGCGTGTCTTCGACAGGTTCGTCAAGGGGGCGGACTCGCCGGGCTCAGGGCTCGGCCTGGCGATCGTCGCGTGACATCGTCGAGGCGCACGGCGGATCGGTGTCGGCGAGCAGCGAGCCCGGGCAGCGGCACCGCCGTGCGCATGGTGCTGCCGTCGGCCGCAGAGGACGAGCGACTAGGCGCCGAGCTCGGTGGCGACGCCTGTCGAGGAACCTAAAATCAGCTCTTCCCCTTCGACTGGACCTGATGACCGGCGTTGACTCGTCGCCGCCCGCGCGCATACGATCGCCGCATGCGCCGCGATTGACATCCCACCAGCGCAGGAGTTGAAGGACATGGTCTGGATCGGCAACGACGCGCCGCCGCACAGCCGGCGGTGGTGTCACGCCGTCGGAGGCCGCACCCTAGGTAGCCCGCTCGCAGCGCAGCTCACCCAGGACCGTGCGGCACCGGCCGGCACGGTTCTTTTCTTGTCCGACGGTTGGACACGGTTTGGTGAGTTGGAGCAGAGAGATGGAAGCCCTGGAGAGGACGCCCGCGATCGAGATCGCGGGCGTCAGCAAGTCCTTTCGCAAGATCCGCGGCAGCGTGATCCGCCAGCGTGCGGAGGTGCGCAAGCTGGCGCTCGACGACGTGTCGCTGCGCGTCGAGCGCGGCGAGATCGTCGGCATCGTCGGCCTCAACGGCAGCGGCAAGTCGACGCTGGTGCGCGTGCTGGCGACGCTGACCACGCCGGACACGGGGACGGTGCGCGTCTTCGGCCGCGACGTCGTCGAGGACGCCGCCGACGGTGCGCAGGCACATCAACCGTGTGTCCGTCGACGCGGCGTTCGCCAAGGAGATGAGCCCGTGGGAGAACCTCAGCTTCGCGTCGCGGCTGTATGGGGACAACGCGCCCGACCGGCGCTCGCGCGCCCTTGCGGCGCTGGCCCGGCTCGGGTTGCCGCGCGACACCGTCGACCGGCCCATGAAGCAGCTCTCGCGCGGCCAGCAGCAGAAGGTTGCCATCGCGCGCAGCCTGCTCACCTCCCCATCGCTCCTGCTCATGGACGAGCCGACGACCGGGCTCGACCCGCGCAGCAAGCGCGAGGTGCAGGCGTTCGTGCGCTCGCTGCACGCCCGCTCGGACGCCACGGTGCTGGTGTGCACCCACGACCTCGACGAGGCTGAGGCGCTGTGCACGCGGGTGCTGATGCTCGACCGCGGACGGGTCGTCGCCGACGGCACCGCCACCGAGCTGCGCGCTCGATTCGGTGACCACCCCGACGCGACGCTCGAGGATGTCTTCCTGCGGCTGACCGGGCGCAGCTTCGGAGACGACAGCGAGGACGAGGTCGAGGACGCCGACCGGCCGGTCGTGGAGGTGGGTGGATGAGCGCCGTCACAGCCTCCCGATGGGAGAGCACCGCGTTTCGCGGGTTCTTCGAACGCCAGTACCACCTCTACCGCCGCTACTGGGTGTGGGAGGTGGTGTGGTTCCTCTACAGCGTCGCCACCGTCCTCAGCGTCGGCTACCTGGCCAGCGGCCTGGCCGCGATCGGCGCCGGCGAGAGCCCTGCCGCGGTCGGCCGCGCCCAGGTGTACCTGCTGGTCGGCGCGCTGTTGTGGACATTCATGTCGCTGCTCTTCCACGAGACGTCGTTCGCCATCGCGTGGGAGCGCTGGGAGGGGACCATGGAGTACACGTTCATGGCGCCGGTGCGCCGCGTGACCCACCTCGCCGGCGTGAGCCTCTTCTCGCTCACCTACGGCCTGCTGCGCAGCGCGCTCATCGTCGTCGCGGTGGTGCTGCTCATCCACATCGACCTGTCCCACGCGGACTTCCTCGCCGCCGCCCTCGTGCTCGCCGCGTCGACGGTGCCGCTGATGGGCCTGGGAATCTTCGTGGCGATCCTGCCGCTGCTCTCACCGGAGAAGGGCGAGCAGATGACGTTCGCGGTGCAGGGGATCCTGCTGCTGGTGTCGGGCGTGTACTACCCGATCACAGTGCTGCCCGCCGTGTTCCAGGTGCTGGGCCACGCCTCGCCGCTGACGTACACCCTCGAAGGCGTGCGCGGCGCGCTGATCGACCACGCCGGCGTCACCGACCAGCTCCCTCGGATCGGCATCCTTCTGGCGATGGGGGCGGTGCTCATCGCCGGAGGGCTCATGTGCTTCGCTGCTGCCGAGCGGCGAGCCAAGCGGATGGGCCTGCTCAAGCGCAACGGCTAGGGCGGCTGCGGAGCCCAACCCCAGGGGTGCGTCGACACCGCCGCCGGTGACCGCTAGAGTTCCCGCACGCTCGGGGTTGTCGATGGAGGTGGGTAATGGACCAGCCGAATCGGGCCGTGGCAGCACGCGCCGGTCAGCCGCAACTGCGCCGCGAAGCGGTGGGACTTCGCGAGGTGCTCTTCCAGAGCATCACGGCGATGGCGCCTGGCGCGGCCATCGCCGCGTCCATCCCGGCGGGTGCTGCCTACGCCGGAGGATCACTGCCGCTGGCGGTGGTCCTGGCCCTGGTGGCATGCCTCTTCACCGCTATCGCCATCGGTGAGCTGGCGCGTCACATCCCCGCCGCTGGGAGCGTGGCCACGTACACCGCCAAGGGTCTGCACCCTGGCGCGGGGTTCCTCGTCGGCTGGGGCTATCTCTTCGTGGAGCTGCTGGTTCCGCCGCTTCTCTTCCTGCAGATCGGCTTCACCGTCGCGGCAACGCTGCACAACCAATGGCCGTCGATCTCACCGGACCTCTGGTGGCCGTGGGTCATCCTCGGCGTCCCTGATCGTGCTCGCAGCGCAGTACCGCGGGGTGCGCTTCTCGGCGCGTCTCGGCACCATCCTCGGCGCCTTCGAGATCGCCGTCTTCGTGATCCTCGCGTTGCTCTTCATCATCAATGCCGGCTCCCACAACGACCTGAGCGTCTTCGGCACAGGGCACACACCGGACGCGTACAAGGGGATCACCGGCATCGTCGCCGGCTCGATCTACACCGTCCTCGCGTTCTCCGGGTTCGAGGCCGCGGCGCCGCTTGCGGAGGAGACCGTCAACCCCAGGCGCAACATCCGGCTCGCCGTGGTGGGCGCCACGCTGGGCATCGGCATCATCTACATCTTCACCACCTACGCGGTGGACGTCGCCTTCGGGCCGGACAAGTTCGCCACCTTCGGCGGTGCTGGTGCGCTCGTCGTGGCAGGGACTGGCCCAGGCCTCGTACGGCATCTTCTGGGTGCTGGTGTTCTTCGCGATCATCAACTCCTGCATCGCCAACTCCAACGCCGGATCGAACGTGTCGACGCGCATGGCGTTCGCGTTCGCGCGCATCCGGCTGCTGCCACGCTTCCTCAGCACCCTGCACCCTCGCTACCGGTCACCCTACCTGGCGGTGCTGGTGCAGTTCGTGATCGGCCTCGCGGTGCCGCTGATCCTCGGCTTCAAGTACGACCCGATCACCGCCTTCGTGTTCGTGGCGACGATCATCGTGCTGGTGGTCGTCGGCGTGTACATCGTGTGCGACGTCGCCTGCATCGGCTACTACCTGCGCCATCGCCGCGAGGACTTCAACGCGCTTCTGCACGTGGTCGTCCCGGTCCTCGGCATCGTCGCGTTCGTGCCGGCGCTGCTCGCCGCCGCGGGGATCCAGGCGTTCAGCTTCGTCGCCCCGCTGACCTCGCCGGCGTCGTACTCCGGGATCATCGTCGGCGTGTGGCTGGTGCTGGGCATCGTCTACCTCGTCTACCTGCTGTCCCGGCGTCCCGACAGCAGTCGCCGAGATGACGCGGGTGCACTTCGACGAGGACCCGGTGGAGACGGCTCGTGGGCCGGCGCGTGATCGATCAGCGCGTCACCACCTTCCGTCCCACGCGCCGAGCAGTTCGCCTGGACGTTCGGGGGTGCGCCGCCGGTGATGCGCGTGCAGCCTGGCGCGGTGCTCGAGCTGTGGACCGAGGATTGCTTTGCCGGGCGCGTGAGGTCCCGCAACGACCTCGTGTCCGCCGTCTGCGAGTTCCCCTTCCTCAACCCGCAGACCGGCCCGTTCCACGTCGAGGGCGCGGAGCCGGGCGACACCCTGGCGGTCCATTTCGTCTCCATCGAGCCCAGCCGGGACTGGGCGGCGTCGACGACGGTGCCGCTGTTCGGCGCCTGACGAGCACGCACCTCACCGCCACCCTCCAGGACCCACTCCCGGAGATCGTGTGGATCTGGCAGCTCGACCGCGCCGCGAGAACCTGCCGGTTCGAGGCGGGGGAGGGGGGTTTCACGGTGGACCTCCCGATGGTGCCGATGCATGGCACCGTCGGCGTCGCGCCGGCCAACCTGGAGGTGCGCTCAGCGCTGGTCCCGGACGCCTACGGCGGCAACATGGACACGCCGGAGATGCAGGCGGGCGTCACCTGCTACCTCGGGGTCAACGTGCCGGGCGCGCTGTTCTCGATCGGGGACGGCCACGCCCGGCAGGGCGAGGGCGAGACCTGCGGCGTCGCCATCGAGTGCGCGATGGACACGGTGATCGCCATCGAGCTGATCAAGGGCCGGCTCACGCCGTGGCCGCGGCTCGAGTCGGACACCCACATCATGTCGACGGGGTCCGCCCGTCCTCTCGAGGACGCCTTCCGCATCGCGCAGGCTGACCTGGTGGGGTGGCTGGTCTCCGACCACGGCCTGGCGGCGATGGATGCGTACCAGCTGGTCAGCCAGGCGGTGGAGTCACCGCTGGCCAACGTCTGCGACACCAACTACACGTCGGTGGCGAAGATCCGCAAGGAATGGCTGCCGCCGCGCGCGGGTCCGATGCTCGACGTGCACGACCATCTGCGCCAGGTGGCGCGTGAGTACCTCGCGACGCGTTGATCGCGCTCCACCCGTCAGGACCGCTCCTCGGCGACTGAGTTCCCCCCATCGACGACCAGACACTGGCCGGTGACGTACGACGCGCCGGGGGTGCACAGGAACGCGATCATCGCGGCCACCTCGTCCGGGCGGGCACTGCGTCCGACCGGGCTGCTGCGGCCCTGCCGCACCTCGCCTCCGGTCTGACTGGCTGTCCCGATCCACCCTGGTGCGACTGCATTCACGGTGACGCCTGCCTGCGCGGTGTCGATCGCGACCGCACGCGCCAGGCCCACCATGCCGGCCTTGGCCGCGGCGTACGCGGTCTCCCCACGCATCGCCATGACAGGTCCCGTGACGGACGCGACCATCACGACACGGCCCCACCCCTGCGTGACCATCCCCGGCAGCACGGCGCGCGTGGTCAGGTACGCGGTGTCCAGGTTGCGTGCCAGGGCGCGGCGCCACTGGCCCAAAGGCATGTCGACCACGGTGCCGGACTCGTCACCACCCCCCTCAACCGAGAGTGCCGGATGCGCGGCGCTGGTCATCCCGGCGTTGTTGATCAGGATCGTCGGCGGTCCGAGAGCCGCCGTCACCTCGGCGACGGCACGGTCCACCTGCTCCTCGTCCGTGAGGTCGGCGACAACTCCGAGGGCGCGGCCATCCCCTGCCCTCAGGGCGGCGGCGCGCTCATGTGCCCGCTCGGTGGTGGCGGCCACAGCCACCGCCGCGCCCAGTTCCGCCAGCAAGACCGCGGTGGCAAAGCCGATTCCATCAGCGGAGCCGGCCCCGGTCACCAGCGCCACCCGGCCGGCCAGCGAGAACGCGTCGGGAAGGGTGCTCCGGCCGGCGATGCGGTGCATCAGAGAACGCCGCTCCCGATGAGCTCGTCGACGGCTCCGGCGAACACCTCGGTGTGCCGCGCCACGTCGTGGAGGGCTGTCGCGGGACACATCAACGCCATGTTGTGGAAGGGCGTGATCAGCACGCCGCGGTTCGCCAGGTACAGGTGAACGTACTCATCCAGCTCGTCGTCGCCGGCCGCGGCGGACTCGCTGCCGGTGCGCGGCGCAGGCGCAGCAAACCGGTACTCAGCACGCGCGCCGATTCGGCTCACCGACCACGGCACCCCGGTGCGGTCGATTGTCTCCTGTACGCCGCGCGTGAATGCGGCGCCGAGGGCGGTCATCTCCTCGAAGGCAGCGTCGGTGAGCACGTGCTCGAGGGTGGCCCGCATCGTGGCCACCGAGAGGGCGTTGCCGGCGAGCGTCCCGCCGACGCCGCCGACGTCGATGAGGTCCGCCTCTGGGTGGGCTCCCACCCGGGCTGCGACGTCGTGGCTGATTCCGTACGCGCCGCTGGGGATGCCGCCACCGATGCTCTTGCCGATCACCAGCACATCGGGCCGCAGATCCCACAGCTGGGTGGCGCCGCCCGGCCCTGCAGAGAAGGTGTGCGTCTCGTCGATGACCAGCAGCGCTCCGTACCGGCTGGCCAGCTCGCGCAACCCGTCCATGAACCCGGTCTCGGGCAGGACGATCCCGATGTTGGTCAGCGCCGGCTCGGTGAGGATGGCGGCGACGTCGCCGTGCGCGAGCTGCTCCTCGACGGTGCCGAGCTCGTTGAACTCGGCCACCCGCGTCGTGTGGTGGAGAGCGACCGGCGGCCCGGCGTTGCCCGTTCTGGCGACGGCCTGTCCGTCCGGGCCGGGCACGGCAAATGCTTCGTCGACGGTGCCGTGGTAGCAGTACGCGAAGGTGAGCACCCTGGAGCGGCCGGTCGCCACGCGGGCGAGGCGGAGCGCCCAGCGGTTGGCGTCGGTTGCGGTCAGCGTGAACGACCACAGGGGCATCCCGAAGCGGCGCGTGAGCTCGGCGCCGACCCACTCCGCGTCAGCGGTCGGCAGCATCGTTGTGGCGCCTCCAGCACGGCCGTACCGCTCGGCAACGGCGTCGACGACCGCCGCGGGGCTGTGCCCGGCCATGGCGCCCGTGTCGCCCAGCGCGAAGTCGATGTACTCGCGCCCGTCGACGTCGACGATGCGGTTGCCGTGCGCGCCTTCGAGGTACAGCGGGAACCCGCCGCTCCATTTGGCCATCCATGTCATCGGCACGCGGCCAAACAGGTGCGCGGCAGCCCGGAAGAGGTCGGCGGAGCGCGGATGGGTGGCGGCGTACGAGGCCCGCTCGCGCGCGATGAGGCCTGCGAGCCTATCGCGATCAAGGCGGACGCCGCGACCGTGCGCTGGTTCGTCGCTACGCATCTGCCGGCGGCACCCTAGCAGAGCCACGCCCTTCCATCGGCGGCCGGCCAGTGCCACACTGAGCGGATGCCCCTGCCGATCTGGATGGTCGGGATCCGTGACCCGGCACACGCGTACATGCTGCGGAGCAGCGGGATGCGCCGGCCCCGCCGGAGGCTGCGCGGCCAGTCACAGGGCCGGGTCACCTTCGGGTACGCCCCGCTGGGCTCCACGGCCACAGACAACACACCACTGTCCGATGCTGAGATCGAAGAGCTTCGCACCACAGGCAGGGAGCTGGAACGGCAATTCATGGAGCGTTTCGAGGATGTCGAGCGTCGCCACGCCCGCATCCTCCGTGCCACAGCTGCCGAGCTGGTGCGCGCCGGGGCCGCAACGCTTCACACGACGGAGGGCGACATCCACGCGCGGGCCATCCCGTTCCGGGGAGGAGCGGTGGTGCTCGAGGTCACCTACCGCGGTGGCTGGGGCCAGGGCCGCGTGACCCAATCCGACCTGGAGAACGCGGCCGTCCACCAGATAGCCAGCGCCCTCGCGCAAGCGGTGCCAACAGCGGAGCCATTGACGGACTGACTCGCGGGTCCGCCTGGCGTGTGCCGCTGAGATCCCCGCATCTACACAGTGGGGGTGGGCCTACGGCTCGCCTCGAATATCGCCCGAGATGAAGGCGTCGGTGCTGTAGTCGACGATGACCTCGATGGAGGCGGTCCCGGCTGAGCAAGGCGGGGGCGTTCCGGTTAGGAGGATTGGGCCACACGACCCGGAGGCTTCGCCGCGAAAGTTGACCGCCCAGACTTTGCGTTCTGGTGACGAGACGATTGCACCTGCATTGGGGTCGAAGTCGCCAAACCGGCCAGACGACACTGACACCAGACGAACGGGGACGGTCGACCAACGACGAGCCAACTTTTGAGCTGCGTTGACCGCCCTCTGCTGGGGGGAGATCACGGCTGAGACCACACTGGTCGCCGGCGGCGTCCCACGGTGCACGAGGACCGTTAGGACGAGGGCAACGGCTGCTGCCATGGCAAGGCCAGCCCAACCAAGGATCCACCGCCTCGCGTGCGGGCGCATCGCCCAATTGTGCAGCAGCTCCCAGACTCGGGAAAGGTGGCCGCCGGTCGCTGGCGTCCGCCGGATCGGCTAAATCCTTGCAAATCAAGGGTCAATCGGCGGAGGGAGAGGGAATCGAACCCCCGGGGGCTTGGCGGCCCCTGCGGTGTTCAAGCTGGGGCGGCTGAGGTCCATCAACGGCTGGTGACGGCCGCGCGAGTTTGGAGTCCGCGATATTGATGTCCGCAGTCGTCCGCAGATGATGCTGACCGCCGTGCGCGAAGGTGTCAATGAAGGTGTCAGCAGGGATATGCCCGCGCGACGAAGGGAGACGGTGTTGATGGAGTTCCTGCCGCAGTCACGGGACGAATTCCAGGCGGATCCAGCGGTAGCCCCAGCCGTTGAGCTCCAGGTCATCAAGCTCGAGGTCGCCATAGTCGGCATCGGCGAGTGCCTCGACGGGAGCGTCGTGCGTGCCCAGCTGGTCACCCAGGTGCACCGTGCTTCGGTGGTCGTCAAGGTTGTGCAGGAAGAGCATGGCCCCGTGCGGCCCGGCGTACCGATGCGCCAGCACGCTCGGGTCGCCGGACTCGAGCACCTCGCACGAGTTCTCGCCGACCTCCGGGCACTCGCGCAGCGTGCGCAGCACCCGCTCCATCCAGCTCAGGAGGGAGTCGGGATCGCGACGTTGGGCGCTGACATTGACCCTCTCCGGACTGAACTCGCCGTCGTGCACCAGCGGGCGCACCAGCTGTGACGCCGGTGCCGTCGAAAAACCGGCGTTCTCATGCTTCGACCACTGCATGGGTGTGCGGATCGAGTTGCGCTCGGGGAGATCGAGGTCGTCGCCCATGCCGATCTCCTCGCCGTAGCGCAGCACCGGCGTTCCGGGGAGGCTGAATTGCAGGCTGTACGCCAGCTCCATCCGCCGCCGGTCACCGTTCAGCATCGGCGCCAGCCGGCGCCGGATGCCGCGACCGTAGAGGCGCATGTCGTCATCGGGCGCAAAGACTGCGAAGACCTCCTGGCGCTCATCGTCGCTGAGCGCGCTGAGGTCGGCCTCGTCATGGTTGCGGATGAACGTCGCCCACTGTGCCTCAGCGGGAAGCGGTGGCGCGGTTCGCAGCGCCCAGGCGATCGGCTCCGCCTGGCGTCGGGCCAGGGCCAGCAGGATGCGGTCATTGAGCCGGAAGTTGAAGAGCATGTGCATTCGGTCGTTGTTGTCTGGTGCGCTGCCGACGTATCGGGGCAGCTCGCCGTCGGGAACGTTCGCCTCGGCCAGCACCACCGCGTCACCGCGCCGCCAGGACACCCAATTGCGCATCTCGTTGAGGAATGGGTAGTCGTGCTCGAGATCGGTGGTGTCGGGCTCGGGGAGTGAGATCACGAAGGGAAGCGCATCCACCCGGAAGCCGGCGATGCCGAGACGGAGCCAGAACCCGATGACCTTGCGGATCTCCTCCCTGACCGCAGGATTGCCGTGGTTGAGGTCGGGCTCGAAGTCGTAGAAGCGATGGAAGTACCAGGCCTGTGCCTGCTCATCGAAGGTCCATGTCTCCTTCTGCACCCCGGGGAACACCATGCCCTGATAGCGGTCGGACGGCTCGTGCTCACACCAGATGTACCAGTCGCGATAGGGGGAATTCGGGTCGCTGCGGGCGGATTGAAACCAGGGATGCTCGATCGACGTGTGGTTGACGACCAGGTCGAGCATGACCCGCATCCCACGATCGCCTGCGGCGTCGACGAGATCGACGACGTCGCCGAGGGTGCCGAGCGCAGGGTGCACGGCAAAGTAATCGCTGATGTCGTACCCCTCGTCGCGACCCGGAGATGGGTGGATGGGGTTCAGCCACACGCAGGTGGCGCCGAGTTGGGCAATGTAGTCGAGCCGGCTGAGCAGCCCGCGCAGGTCGCCGACCCCGTCGCCGTTGGAGTCCTGGAAGGCGTCGACCTCCAGCGAGTAGAGAACCGCTCGCTTGTACCAGCGTTCGTGCATCGGGGCCTCCGAGATGCGCGGGCATGCGGCATCACCGCGATGACCATGGTGCCGAACTCGTACCCCACGGCGATACCCTGCTCACGGTGGTGAGCGAGCCGGCGCGCCCCGTGGTCAGCCGCATCGGTTGGCGCCGCGGAGATCCTCCGGAGGCGCTGGTCCACCGCGAGTGGCTGGTCACCAACGGCCTGGGCGGGTACGCGTCCGGCACTCTGGCCGGGGTGTTGACGCGGCGCTACCACGGGATGCTCGTAGCGGCGCTTCGCGTCCCGCATGGCCGCATGGTCATGCTCAGCCGCGTCGACGATGCGGTGATCCTCGCGGACGGAACGGTGTGCCCGCTGTCGCTCGCCGATGGGCCGGCTGACGCGCCGAGACCGGCCGTTCCGTCATTGCTGAACAGCGTTCGCCTCGACCAGGGGATTCCCGTCTGGACATTCACCCTGCACGAGCAGGTCGTCGAGAAGCGAGTGGTCATGCCGTACGGTCAGAACACAACGCACATCCAGTACCAGCGCGTCAGCGGGGCGGGTGGGTTGCGGCTGCGGCTCAGCCCGGCGATGCAGGTGCGGCGCCTCGAAGACCCGGTCAGCACGCCGATCGCCGAGCCGTACGTCATGCAATCCAACGAGGACCGCCACGACGTGCGCATCGGCACGGGCGTGCATACGCTGCGGGTGAGTTTCTTCGGCGGTGAGCGGGCCGTCAGCGACGGCGCCCATACAGAGCTGCAGTTCTACGCGCTGGAGGCCGCGCGCGGCTACGACGCGGAGGGAGAACTCTGGTCGCCAGGTGCCTTCGAGGTCGACTTCGACGCGGCGGGCATGGCCGCGCTGGTCGCGTCGACCGAGCCGTGGGAGGTGGCGCAGGCGCTGACCCCGGCAGCCGCGCTCGCGGCCGAGACGCAGCGGCGCAACGGCGTGCTGGTGGTGGCGTCGCGTGGGGCAGACCACCAGCCGGCCGCTGAGCTGACGCTGGCCGCCGACCAGTTCCTGGTCACGCCCACGGGCAGGGTCGAGGAGGCGGCCCGAGCGCGCGCCGAGGGCGACGAGCTGCGCACGGTGATCGCCGGCTACCACTGGTTCACCGATTGGGGTCGCGACACCATGATCAGCCTCGAAGGTCTCACCCTGGCCACCGGCCGGCCGCGGGAGGCAGCCTGGATCCTGCGCACCTTCGCGCGGTACGTTCACCACGGGCTCATCCCCAATCTCTTCCCGGAAGGCCGGGCCCACGGTCTGTACCACACCGCCGACGCCACGCTCTGGTACTTCCAGGCGCTGCACCGCTACGTGGTCACCACCGGCGACCGGCGCACCCTGGCCACCCTCCTCCCCGTGCTCCACGACATCGTCGCCTGGCATGTGCGCGGCACCGATTTCAACATCGGGGTCGATCCTGCCGACGGCCTGCTGCGCCAGGGGCAGGAGGGTTACCAGCTGACGTGGATGGACGCCAAGGTCGGCGACTGGGTGGTGACGCCGCGCCGAGGCAAGGCGGTCGAGATCCAGGCGCTCTGGTACAACGCGTTGCGCCTGCTCGAGACCTGGTCCCGTGAGGTGCAGGGCGACGCGGCGGCCGCGGCCCGGTACGGTGAGCTTGCCGGCCGTGCGCAGACCTCGTTCAACGCACGCTTCTGGTACTCGGCGGGCGGCCACCTGTACGACGTGGTCGACGGCGGGGACGGGAGCGATGATGCGAGCTGCCGCCCCAACCAGCTCTTCGCGTTCTCGCTGGAGCACCCGGTGCTGGCACGCGAGCGATGGGACGACGTGCTCGCCGTCGTCACCGATCGGCTGCTCACGCCCGTGGGTTTGCGCTCGCTTGCGCCCGGGAGTCCCGGCTACCAGGCTCGCTACGACGGCGACCTGCGCCATCGGGACGCCGCGTACCACCAGGGCACCGTCTGGGGCTGGCTGATCGGGTCGTACGTCGACGCCTGGACGCGCGTGCACGGCGATGCGCAAGCCGCTCGTCCACTGCTCGAGGGGCTGCTCGCGCACCTCGGCGACGCCGCGATCGGTCAGTTGAGTGAGATCTTCGACGCTGAGCCGCCATACGCGCCACGGGGCTGCATCGCCCAGGCATGGACCGTGGCCGAGGTCCTGCGGAGCCTGGTGAAGACCGCCTGACCAATCGGTTCGTTACCTCGGCGAACAGGCCGAGATCCAGCGCCTCGTCGACGCCGCCCGGGCCGGTTTCCGGGCGGCCTCCGACCGGCTCGCCGCTTGGCGGAGGGAGAGGGATTCGAACCCCCGGGGGCTTGGCGGCCCCTGCGGTTTTCAAGACCGCTCCGATCAACCGCTCCGGCATCCCTCCGCGCACTGCTCAGGATATCGCGGCGCTGATCTGCCGTCCCGCCGCTACCCGATCGCAACCCGTGGTTACGATCACGACTGCCTACAACTCTCTCCCTGAAGGAGCCCGGCATGCAGAAGCGATTGGTCACCCGGTACGCGACGAAGACCGAGGAGGCCGCGGACGAGAACCAGCGGCGTGTCGAGGGCGTCTTCGACGAGCTCCGCTCGACGGCCCCGGACAACGTGAGCTACATCGTCCTCCGGCTCGCGGACGACTCGTTCCTGCACGTCTCCTTCCACGACCACGGCGACGACGAGGTGAACCCGATCGCCTCCACCCCTGCCTTCGCTCACTTCCAGGATGGCCACGCCGACCGCCGTGAGGGTGGCGTCGACCAGCAGACCGCGACGCTCGTGGGCGCGTACATCACGAGGATCGACTGACGGCCTTCCGCCGGCGTCAGTCGAAGATGTCGGGGCTGTCCTTGCTGATCCGCTCGAAGATCGGCTGGAACTGGAACCACCCGGCGAGCTCGAAGCCGAGCTGGCCGCGGGTCTGGGTGGCCTCGTCGTGGCCGATCTGGCGCGGCTTGCTCCCGGCGCCGGCGGCTGCCGAGTACGCCATCAGCTGTGACTGCGAGGTGCGTTCCAGGGTGAGGAACCACCAGGCCGCGCTGTCCACCGTCTCCCCGACGGTGAGCATCCCGTGGTTGCGCAGGATCACCGCCTTGTGGTCGCCCAGCGCCTCGCCGATGCGCCGGCCCTCCGCGGGGTCGAGCACAACGCCGGTGTACGTGTCGTAGACGCCCACGTCGTCGTAGAAGGCGCAGGCGTCCTGCGTCAGTGGCTCCACCGTCATCTCCAGGGACGAGAGTGTCTTGCCATACGGCCCGTGCGCATGGGCAGCGGCGAGGATGTCCGGCCGTGCCGCGTGGACTGCGCAGTGGATGGCGACGGCCGCGCCGTTGACGGCGCGGTTGCCCTCGACCACCTCGCCCTCGTGGGACACACGCACGAGGTCGCTCTGGCGGATCAGGCTGAAGTGCAGCCCGAACGGGTTGACCCAGTAGCTGTCGGGCTCGGCGGGGTCGCGCACGGTGATGTGACCGGCCACCCCCTCGTCCATGCCGGCCCGGCTGAACATCCGGAACGCGGCTGCCAGTCGCACCTTGCGGTCGTACCGCTCGTCGTCGACGGACTCGAAGGTGGGCGGCTGCGGGATGAACAGCTGTCCGCCGGCAACGGCGGATCCAGCGGCTGGGGTCGGACGAGGTGGTGTTCCCGGCGTTCGACGTGGTCATCGCACCTTCCCAACGTGCATGGGCGAGAGACAGAAGCCTACGCGGCGTGCCCGTCGGCGACCAGGCGGTCGGCAAGATCGCCGAGGGTGCCGATGTCCGTCTTCAGCAGGACCACTGCGTGGCATTCGGTGGTCGCCTGGACGACGCGCTCATCGTTGAGCGGGAGGGCGGTGAGGATGACGACGGGGATCAGTCGCAGCGTCGAGGACGACCGCACGGCCGAGCACACGTCCCGGCCATCCTTGTGTGGCATGTTGAGATCGGTGACGACGAGGGCCGGGGTCTCCGTGGGGAGCATCGCGATCGCCTCGACGCCATCCTCGGCAGTCACCACCTGGTGGCCGTGGCGCGCGAGCAGGAGGCGGCCCAGCTCACGGATGTCTGGATCGTCGTCAGCGAGGAGCACCTTGGCCAAGCAACACCCCTTCACCCGCCGAGCCGAGAGTCAGCAACTGGCGCATCTTGTAGCACGTCCGGCGTGCGCGGCACACTGCCTTCCTGCAACGGGATTGTGGTCCGGGCTGGCGTTCCATCGGCGGGCCAAAGGTGAGACAGGGGCCGAGCTCGCCACGGCGCCGGTCGCGCCACTCCGCGGGTGGCCTAGGCGCGCTCTCCCTCGGCGGCACCGCGGACCGGAAGCAATTCGTCGAGCTGGTTGGCGTGCTGCTCGAGGTGTCCAACCAGGAACTCGTCGACGATGTGGGCCAGGTCCATCTCCCCAAGGGTGGGGTGGAGGCCGCGTGCCGTCCAGACGGTCTCACCCAGTCCGCTCAGGAAGGCGCGGAGGCTGCCGATGTCCCGTGAGGTGCGCTGCCACAGCCGGCCCTGGTCAGTGCTCCTGTCGCGCTCGATGGCGGCGAGGCGGCCCGGGTCGCTCTTGGTCCGTCCGAAGGGGACGGGCTGCTGGCGACCGCCATCGACCACCAAAGCCGCCTCACCGAGCCAGTAGGGGATGAACTCGGCCACGTGGGCCCACACCTGGCCTGCCTCCCAGCGCTCGCCGCTCGGCGGGTCGGGTGCGGTGAGGACGTCGTGTGGAAAGGCGCGCGCGGCGTGCGCTCTCAGCCGTTCCTCGGCGCCGTCGAGTCGTGCGGTGAAGTCGTCGGCTGGCTCGCTCATCGCAGTGGGAGCACCGGGGTGCCGGCCACGACCCGGTTGCGCAGGGAGCCGAGCCTGTCGACGCTGAGCACCACCTCGTCACCCGGCTTCAGCCACGGGTACTGCTCGCTCCCGTGCACGAGCGCCAGCTCGAGGATGCAGCCGGTGCCGCACGTCCCCGAGCCGATGACGTCGCCCGTCTGCACGCGCGTGCCCCGGGACGCGTAGCTGATCATCTCGCCGAAGCTCCAGTAGATCTCCGCGAGCGACGCGCGGGAGTACTCGCGCCCGTTGACGCTCGCGGTCATGGTGAGGTCGTAGGCGCGGCCGCTGCGCGCGTCCTCGATCTCGTCGGGGGTGACGAGCATCGGCCCCAGGGTCGTCGCCGAATCCTTGCCCTTCACCGGTCCCATGCTCAGCTTCATCTCGCGGCGCTGGATGTCGCGAGCGCTCCAGTCGTTCATGACGCAGAAGCCGGCGATGCTCTCCTCGGCCTGCTGTGGCGTGAGGTCGGTTCCACCGCGACCGATGATCGCGGCCACCTCGAGCTCGAAGTCCAGCTCGGCGCTGCCCGGCGGCACAGCGATGTCGTCACCGTCACCGTTCACTGCGTACGGGTTGCTGAAGTAGAAGACGGGCAGCTCGTACCAGTCCGGGTCCATCTCCAATCCGCGCCGCTTGCGCGCGGTCTTGACGTGCTGCTCGAACGCGTAGAAGTCGCGCACAGTCGGCGGCTGCGGGATCGGTGCACGGAGCGTGACGGCATCGAGCGACAGCACGTCGGCGGGATCACGCAGCGCCCTCTCGCCTGCGGCCGCGAGACCGTCGCCGAGCAGACTGAGCAACGTGGCACCGTCAGGCAGCGCATGCACCTGCGAGTTGACCACGACACCGACGCGGTCGGCGCTCCCAGGTGCGCTGCGGAACGTCACCCAACGCATCCGTTTGTCTCCTTCGTGCGACAGGCGGGCGCGCTCACACTCCATATACTGGCGCTCTCCGCGGGGAGGTGGCTGAGAGGCTGAAAGCGCCCGCCTGCTAAGCGGGTGAGGGATGTCAAGTCCCTCCGGGGGTTCGAATCCCCCCCTTCCCGCCACCTCATCGCGCTGGTCCCCGGGCCACCTCGCCGGCAGTGCCCAGCGCCCGGGTCAGCTGCTCTGGCGTGGCGGTGAAGCAGAGGCGGAACCGCTCGGGCACCTCGAAGGCGATCCCCGGCGTCACCAGCACCCGCTGTTCGGCGAGGGCACGGACGTACGCAAGCGTGTCCGGCCACGGGCTGCGGATCCACAGGAAGATGCCGCCCTGTGGCTCGGCGACGTCGAGACCCGCGCTGACCGCGGCATCCCGCGCGTGGTCACGGAGCCGCCGGTACTGATCCACGTCGATGTTCCACGAGTCGAGCAGCAGAAGAGTGCGCTGCGCGGTTGCCGGAGCGCTGACCATGCCGAGCGCGCGCATGCAGCTCTCCAGTCCGCTGTCGGTCTGTTCGCTCGCCAGCGACGGGTGCAGGGCCAGGTAGCCGATCCGCTCGCCGGCGAGGCCCATGTCCTTGGAGAACGAGCGCGCCAGCACGGTGTGCTCGTAGAACGCGAAGGGCTCGACACGCTTGGCCGGCGCGTACACCAGGTTGCGGTACGCCTCATCGACGACGAGCAGGATGCGCCGGCCGGTGCGCCGGTTGTGGTGCTCGACCACGTCGACGATGGCAGCCATCTCGTCGTGCTCGATGACGTGGCCGCTGGGGTTGCTCGGGGTGTTGATGATCACGGCGGCGGTACGGTCGCTGAGCGCGCCCACCATCGCGTCGATGTCGATCCGCTGGGTCACGTCGTCCGAGCTCACGGGGTTGAAGGTGAGTCCGCCGGTCTCGCAGTACGGACGGAATTCGGGGAAGTACGGGGCGACCCCGACCACCTCGTCGCCGGCGTCGAGGAAGGCCCGAAGCGCCAGGCACATCGCGCCGGCAGCCCCGCCGGTCATGGCGATGCAGGCCGCGGTCACGCCCGGCGCGTCGACGTCCTCAGCGGCGCGCTCGCGCAGCTCCGGGTAGCCGAGGTTGGGCATGTACGCGTTCCGCCCCGGGTACGACTTGGCGGCAGCCCGCGCGAGCGACTCGCGAACCGGCGGCGGAGCGTCGAGCGGCTGTCCCAGCGAGAGGTCGATGACACCGTCGTCACCGTGCTGGGTGCGCAGGCGCTGACCCTCGGCAAACATGCGCCTGATCCAGCCCCCGGAGTTGACCTGCGACGTGGCCCAGTGCGACAGCGGCGATTCCGTCATCGCCGAGGTCTCAGGCGATCGACTCGGTGCCGCGCATGCCGCCGGTGTGCCACGAGAACGGATACTCGCGGTCCACCAGCTGACGGGCGACCTCGGTGCGGTGCAGCGGGCGGAAGGTGTCGACCATGACGGCCAGCTCGTCGGTCTCACGGGGCCGTTCGTACGACGCCTCGAGCGCGCCGGGCTGCGGGCCGTGCGGAACGCCACCGACGTGGTGGGTGAACGAGCTCTGCTTGACGCCGCGGCGGGCGGCGTAGTCGCCGTCGACGTAGTACAGGACCTCGTCCGAGTTGAGGTTGCTGTGGTGATACGGGAGCATCACGGCGTCGGGATCCCAGTCCAGCTTGCGCGGCACGAAGGAGCAGATCACCACGTTGTGAGCCTGGAACGTCTGATGGATGGGCGGGGGCACGTGGAAGCGGCCTGCGCGTGGCTCGAAGTCGTGGATGTTGAACGCCACCGGGTAGATGGTGCCGTCCCAGCCGACGAGGTCGAAGGGATGGTGGTCGAGCATGTACCGGCTCACACGGCCGGCCCGCTTGAGCCACACCTCGACGGGTCCCGCGCCGGCGTCCTCGAGGCCGTCAGGTCCGCGGAAGTCGCGCTCAGAGTAGGGGGCGATCTCGGTCAGCTGACCGTTGCGGGCGCGGTACCGGTCCGGTGAATCGACGAGCCCGGCGATTTCGAGGGCGAGGACCCGCACGTCGTCGAGCGACTCGAACTCCACGCGGTAGATGGTGCCCCGGGGGATCACCACGTAGTCGTGCTTGCCGAACGGAAGCCGGCCGAACTGCGTGTGCAGCACGCCTGCGCCGCGGTGCACGAAGAGGATCTCGTCGGCGCTCCCGTTGACGCAGAGAACCTCCTGCTGGCGTACCGGGAAGGCGAGGCCGATGTGGATGTCGTCATTGATCAGCAGCCACTTGCGCCCGGTGACGACGTCGCCGTCGGGTTGCAGGTTGAATCCCTGGAGGTGGGCGTGCTCGTGGACCTGCTCGCGCTCAGGGGCCATCAGCTCCGCGGGGCCCTCGCTGATGTCGTGGGCGGACTCCGGCATGTTGCGGTGGTAGAGGAGGGAGCTCGGCCCGCTGAAGCCCTCGCGGCCGAAGAGCTCCTCGAAGATGGGCTTGCCGTCGACCTCGAACCGCATGTGGCGCTTGCGCGGCACGTCGCCCAGGCGCCGGTACGTTCTCACGGGGTGGAGGTTAGAGGTTGCCGCGCGCGGCCTGTTCGCGCTCGATGGCCTCGAACAGGGCCTTGAAGTTGCCCTTGCCGAAGCCCTTGCACCCCTTGCGCTGGATCACCTCGAAGAAGAGCGTGGGCCGGTCCCCGACCGGCCGCGTGAAGATCTGCAAGAGGTAGCCGTCGTCGTCGCGGTCGATGAGAACGCTGAGGTCCTCGAGCCGCTCCAGGTCCTCGTCGATCCCGGCGGCGCGATCCCCCAGCGCCTCGTAGTAGGAGTGCGGCGCGCTGAGGAACTCGACGCCGCGGTCACGCATCGCGCCGACGGTGGCGACGATGTCGTCGGTGTGCAGGGCGATGTGCTGCACGCCGCTGCCGCGGTAGTAGTCGAGGTACTCCTGGATCTGCGACGCCTTGATGCCCACCGCCGGCTCATTGATGGGGAAGGTCACCATGCTGCGCGGGTCACGCGCCACCTTGCTGCGCAGGGCGCTGTACTGGGTGGCGATGTCGTGCTCGTCGAACTCCTGGAAGACGTTGAAGCCGAACACCTCCGAGTAGAAGGTCACCCAGTCGTCCATCTTGCCGAGCTCGACGTTGCCGACGGTGTGGTCGATGAAACGCAGACCGACGCCACCTCCGCTGTGGGTCTCGGCCCGGTACCCGGGCCAGTGCGCGCCACCGTATTCGTTGCGCTCGACGAAGTGGTGCACCGTGTCACCGAAGGTGGCGACGGAGGCGAAGGTGATCGCACCGTCGGCGTCGGTCACCGTCGTGGGCTCGCCGACGCTGCGGGCGCCGCGGGAGGTCGCCGCCTCGTACGCGGCGCGCGCGTCCTCGACGCGCAGCGCGATGGCACGGACGCCGTCGCCGTGCGCGCGCACGTGCTCGGCGATGATCCCGTCAGGTTGCAGCGGCGCGGTCAGCACCAGCCGCACCTTTCCCTGCTGGAGAACGTAGGAGGCGCGGTCACGCACCCCCGTCTCGGGCCCTGCGTAGGCGATGACGTCGAAGCCGAACGCATTGCGGTAGTGGAAGGCCGCCTGGCGGGCGTTGCCGACCCAGAGCTCGACGTGATCGGTGCCCTCGAGGACGGGTGTGCCGATCTCGACCGGCGTCTCCAGCGCGCTCACGCCGCGGTTGGCTCCAGCTCCCTGCGGCGCTTCTCGAGGCCGTCCCAGAAGGTCTTGACGCCGTTGAGCATCTCCGCGGCGCCGTCGAGGAACTTCTGCTGGTCGAAGCCCGGCCGTTGAAACGCGCCCTCGAGCTCGTCCATGGTGTGAGCGGCGTGCTGGTCCTCGACGCGGTCGTGCCACGTGAAGAACGCCAGTCGGAGGTCGGGCGCCTCGCGGTTCTTGAAGCCGTCGAGCCCGTTGATGAGCTGCTTCCAGAACCCCGCGGCGGCCCAGTGCTCGACGGCGAAGCTGGCGCCCTCGGCGATGTCGGGGTCGTCACTCCCGTAGATGCGCGACAGCTCGTCACAGAAGAAGAGCGTCTCCTCACGACCGAACTTGCGCTTGCCGAGGTCGTCGAAGCCGAGCCCGACTGCCTCGCCGACCTTGACCAGCCACTCGAAGTGGCGGGCGTTGAAACGATAGATGCCGCCGTCGACCGTCCCCTCGGTGGACACCAGCTCGGGGTCACCCTCGCGGTCCTTGTCGGAGTCGCTCTTGGCGCTGCTCGACGGCGAGGTCCGCCCGCTGTTGAACACAACGCCGAGCTCGTTGACGAGGATCTCGCAGGACTCGCGCGCCTGCATCATCGTCGGCGCGTTGATGGTCTTGAGCAGCTGGGCGACGATGAACAGGTTGCTGAACACTGAGAACTGCTGGATGAGATCGCGCACCTGCTCGCGCGACGCTTCACCTTTGTTGAACCAGGTGCAGTACTCGTTGTTGGTGACCACGGGGTGGCTCATCACCACCTCGCGCACCTGCTCGAGGAAGGTGTCCCAATCGGACCCGGCCTTGGCAACGGGGGCCTCGCTGACAACCGTGGACATCGTGTTTTGCCTCCATACCTGCGGTCGACAAGACCTGGCCCGATTGTCCCGCGCGGGACCACTTCTGTCTACCAAGCCTATGGTTGGTTAGACAGATTGCACGCGTTGGCTGCATAATCAAAGCATAGTGTCCAGCAACGAAGCCCCGAGCCGCCAGCCGCGCCCACAAACTGCCGCGCCGCCGCCGCTCGACCCCGTGGACCGCCGGCTCCTCGAAGCCCTGGCCGCGGATGGGCGCCTCTCGGTGGCCGCCCTCGCCGAGAAGGCCGGGATCTCGCGTGCCGCCACCTACAACCGTCTCGACAACCTCAGGGACACCGGCGTCGTGGAGGGCTTCTCCGTGCGAGTCAACCCCGCGCGAGTGGGTCTCGGCGTCACCGCGCTGGTGCTCATCTCGGGCCGTCAGCCTGCGTGGCGATCGCTGCGCAGGCGACTGGTGTCGATGCCCGAGGTGGAGTACTGCGCGTTCACCACCGGTGAGTACGACGCGCTGCTGCTGGTTCGTGTCCCGGACGTCGAGACGCTGCGCGACGTCGTTCTCGAACGGCTCCAGGCGAGCGAGGAGATTCGCGCCACCCAGACCATCTTCGTCCTCGAGGAGCTGGTCAAGCGCCCGCTGGTGCTGCCCCCGACCTGAGACGCGGCGTCAGTCGCTCACCTCGAAGATCGCCTCTATCTCCACGGCGGCGCCGAGCGGAAGCTCGCTGACGCCGACGGCGCTGCGGGCGTGGCGCCCGCGGTCGCCGAAGAGCTCGACGAGCAGGTCCGAGGCACCATTGATGACCGCGGGCTGACCGTGGAACCCCGGGGCGCTGCGCACGAAGCCGGTGATGCGCACCACCCCCACGATCCGGTCCGGGGAGCCCAGCGCGGCTGCCCCGCTGGAGAGCAGGTCGAGCGCCACCGCGCGCGCCAGCCGGTGTGCCTCAGCGGGATCGACGTCGTCGCCGACGACGCCGGCGACGACACCGCCTTCGTCGTCACGGCTGACGTGACCTGACAGGTACAGCAGCTCGCCCGAGCGCCGCGCCGGAACATAGCTGGCCAGTGCCGCATGCGCCGGCGGCAGCGCGATCCCCAGCGCGGCGAGCTGCCTGCTCAGCATTCAGTGCTCGTTGAGGTAGCCCGCGTTGGCCGTGAACGACTCGGGGGCGAAACCGAAGGCGCTGCGCACTGAGTTCGATGCGCGTGATGTTGTGGCGCGCGAGCATCTTCAGCTGTGCGGGCGTCACCGGCGGGTTGGGGAGCACCTTGTCCATCACCATTGCCGCGGGCAGCAGCGCGCCCACGGGCACGTGGACCTTGATGCGCATGCCGGCGCCGATGGCGTCGTGGATGACGTCGACGATGCCCTCGTACGAGAGCTGCTCGGGTCCGCCGATCTCGATGACGCGCCGCGCCGGGCCGCGTTCCAGCGACAGCACGATGCACCGGACCACGTCGTCGATCCCGATCGGCTGGAAGAGCGATCCACCATCGCCGGCGATGGGGATCACCGGGATGCTGTAGCGCACCAGCGAGCACAGCGTCGTGAAGAAGCCGTCGCCAGGGCCGAAGATGAGGCTGGGCCTCAGGATGGTGTAGGGGACGCCGCTGCTCCGCACCGACTGCTCGGCCATCCACTTGGTGTAGTGGTACGGAAAGCGCGGGTCGGGGTCGGCGCCGATGGCGCTGATGTACACGAGGTGCCCGACACCAGCCTTCGAAGCGGCGGCGACGACGTGCTCCGTGCCGAGGCGGATCACCCGGTCGAAGGTCTGCTTGCCCTTCTCGCGGATGATGGCGGTGAGGTGCACGACGGCGTCGCAGCCTGCGAACGCCTCGGCCAGGCCCTCGCCGCCGATGACGTCGGCGCGCACGGCGCGCAGTCCCTCGCGTGGCGCCACCCGCCGCGTGCCGCGTGAGACGAGGACCACCTCGTGACCTGCCGCCAGCAGGGCGCGCGCTGTGTTGCTGCCGACGAAGCCGGTGCCCCCGGTGATGGCCACGCGCACTGGTCGAACCCTCCTCTGACGCTGCGCGCTGAGGGTACGAAAAGCCCGCCCGCGGCTGATCAGCCGCCGGCGCCCTTCTCCGCGCGCTCGGCGGCTGCCTCGTCCTCGCGCGCCTCGTACTCACCGCCGAAGGTGCGATCCACCTCCTCGCCGACGCGCTTCACCTTGTCGACGAGCCCGTCGCCGGCGCCCGCCTCGGTCGCCGCCTTCTCCACGGTCTCGCGCGCTCCCTCTGGGACGCGCTGGTCCGCCTCGCGACTGGTGTCCTTCGAACTGCCGGACAGCGTGGTCGCCTCGGCGTCGCTCCGTTCGCGATGCTCATGCTCGGTCATCGACAGCACCTCCCTGCGCTCGATCTCACCCGTCCACTATGCCGCGACCGTACTCGTCGCCAGCGGCCTCGTCCCGGGGCTCGACATGCTCCTGCGTGAGCGCCTGCTCCATGGCCGTGGGCAGGCGGTCGAGGCCACGCTCGAGCGTGCGACGCACGCGACCGCGGAACACACCGCCGACGAGGCGCGCCAGCCCGAGTAGGCGGAGATTGGCGTCGACGTCGAGAACCGTGCCGCCCTCGCCGTCGGCGCTGAGCCGGTTGCGCACCACCAGGTCGATGAGCCGGTCGCGCTGACGCACTTCGATGAGGTCGCCCTCGACAGTGACGTCATCCTCGCGCGTCCCCGCGAGCAGGAACGAGCGCACCCACTCCATGGGGGCGTCCACGCGGCACTGGCTGGTCACCTGCATGGCGTCCAGTGTGCGGCAACCAGCCGTGGCGACCACACGCTTCGCAAGCCGCGCTCATGATGGCCCCATGGCCTACACGAAGGACCCACGCGTCGACGCCTACATCGACGCGCTGCCGGAGTGGCAGCAGAGGATCTGCCGTGAGGTCCGCGACCTGGTCCATTCCGTCGACCCCGAGGTCACCGAGACCATCAAGCGGACCAGGCAGCCGTACTTCGTGCTGCAGGGCAACATCTGCGCGCTGCTGGCAGCCAAGGACCACGTCAACGTCTTCCTCTACGACGGCGGCATCGTCTCCGACCCGCACGGAATCATCACTGCCGGCCACGGCAACCAGACCGCCCGCACGGTCGGCTTTCGGGAGGGCGAGGCCGTCAAGAAGAACGCGCTGGCGGCGATGTTCAAGCAGATCGTCGCCAACAACCGCGCCGGTGGCTGGCGCAGGCTGAAGCGGGACAGCTGAGCCGTTGCCGTGCGGTGACGGCCCTCAGCAGCGGCCTCAGGCCGTTGCCCATCGAACATATGTTCGCTATCATCGACGTCCCGACCGCGGTCTGAGCCCTCGTCCCCCCATGAGGCGGTTCGGTGCAACGACGGTGAGGAGCTGTGGATGCACGCGGAGACCAGGGGACGGGTGCTGGCCGACACCGTGGCAGGGCTGCAGCGTCGCTACGGCAACGCGGCCGTGCACCGCGGCGCCGAGCCGGACGGTGACGAGACCGGCGGCTGGGCCACCGGCATCCCCGCGCTCGACACCAGGCTCAGCCCCGGCGGCCTGCCCCGCGGCCGGGTCACCCTGCTCCAGGCGGCCAGGGCGGGAGCGAGCGGCAGGCTCACCCTTCTCCAGGCGCTGGCGGCACGGGCCAGCCGCGAGGGCGAGGTGGTGTACGTCGACGTCGCCGCCAGCCTCGACCCCGGCTTCCTCGCCGACCTCGGCGCCGACCTGGGCAGCTGCCTCGCCGTCCTTCCCGGCCGGGGGCGCTGGCGCGAGGGGCTGGCGATGGCCCGAGCCCTGGTGGTGGCCGGGTCACCCTGGGTGGGGGTGGCGCTCGACCGCGGACGTCCTCGCGACGCTGAGATCGAGCAGGCGCTCAACGGCCTGGTCGAGGCAGTGCATCGGCGCCGCGCCGTCTGCGTCGTCGCCTCTCCCGCGCCGGCCGCCGCCCCGCTTGCCTACGCGTCGTCGCTGACGCTTTCCTGCCTGCCCGCGGGGTGGCAGGAGGCGCATGGCGACGTCACCGGCCTGCGCGTGGCGCTCGAGGTGAGCAAGAGCCGCCTGTTCGCCCCCGGCGCCACCGACACCCTCCTGCTCCGCTACCCCCGGCCGTACGCCAGCGCCGAGGTGGTGGGCTACCCCGCGGTGATGGCGCCGGTGCGCGAGGGCGAGGCGGCGGCGGAGCTGACCCTGGTGCACCTCAGTGCATGACCCGTCGCGGCGGCTGCTCTGCGCCCGCCATCCCCACCTCGGCCTGGTGGCGGCACTGCGCCGCCACCCAGAGCTGCGCGGTGAGGCGGTGATCGTGGGGGGTGCGCCCGAGCTGCGCCTGCCCGTGGTCGCGGCCTCGGAGGCTGCCGCAGCGTGCGGCGTGGCGCCCGGGCAGCCGCTCCGCCAGGCCCAGCAGCTCTGCCCGCAGGCGGCCTTCGTCAGCGTCGACCGCGGCGATGTCGAACGGCTGCGTGCCGACGTCGCCACCGCGCTCGGCGGGCTGTGCCCGGCGGTGGAGACCGGTGACGAGGAGAGCTACTGCGACCTCGGCGGCAGCCACGCCGCCTACCCGGACGAGGGCCGCTGGGCGGCGGCGATCGCGCGCACCCTGATGGAGACGCTCGACGGCGAGCTTCCCCGCGTGGGCGTGGCCGGCACCCGCTTCGTCGCCCACATCGCGGCGCTGGCCAGCGAGCCGCGCCACGTCCGTCGCGTCGCGGCCGGCGCGGAGGCGGCCTTCCTGGCCCCGCTGCCGCTGGGGCTTCTCCCCGTCGACCCCGCCATCGGCGCCCGCCTGGCCGCGCTCGGGCTCGACTGCCTCGGGGCCGTCGCCAACCTCTCGCCGGTGGAGCTGCAGCGCCAATTCGGCGCCGAGGGGCTGGCGCTGCACCGCCACTGCCGCGGCGAGGACGAGGGCGACCTGCGGCTCGACTCGGCACCGCGGCGAGCGGTCGAGAGGGTGGTGCTCGACGGCGCTGTCAGCGACCTCGAGGTCCTCCGCTTCGCGGCTCACCGCTGCGCCACCGACCTCGGGGAAGACCTTCGCGGCCGGGGCCTGGTGGCGGTGTTGGTGACGCTGGTGCTCGAGCTCGAGGAGGCTCCGGGCCTGCGGGCCACGGTCCCTCCGCCGCTGCCTGCCGGCAACCCCGCCGAGCTGTGGGCGGCGGTGCTCGGCCTGCTCGGCGAGGTGCGGCCGCGCGCCCCGGTGACGGCGATCCGTCTCGAGGTGGAGCTGCGCGGGGCCGCCGGCCGGCAGGCCGACCTCTGGCGCGGGGGTGACGCGGAGCGCGAGCAGGTGCTGGCGGCGGCGGCCCGGCTGCAGCGCCGCTACGGCGAGACGGTGCTGCGCCGTCCCCGCCTCGCCGTCGACCCCGGAGACCTCCCCGAGCGTCGCTTCCTGTGGGACGCGCCGGTGCCCGCGGCGATGGCGCCCCCCGCCGCTGCGGCCGCCGCCCCGGTGGTTGCAGCCCGGAGCGACGGCACCGCCCTGGCGGCGCGGTCGTCGACACAGCCGGCCCAGAAGGGCAAGGTGCCGTGGTCCCGTCCCGCCGGGTCGCGGCCGCCGGCCCGGGGCCATCCGCGGCCCACCCCGTCCGCGCAGACGGCGCTGCACCTCTCTGCGGGGAGGACGCACGTGTGACGGAGCTCCTCGAGGGGACCGCCGAGGTGCGGGGCGAGGGGAGGGAACCCGGCGTCCCCGCGACGGTGCGCACCGAGGCCGGCTGGCGCCGCATCGAGCGGGTCGCCACCCGGTGGGTGGTGGAGACCGACTGGTGGCGGCGGCCGGTCCGGCGCGAATACGTCCGCTGCCTGCTCGCCGGAGGTGAGTGCTGCGAGCTGTACCGCGAACTCGACACTGACGGCTGGTTCTGGTCGCGCCGCTATGACTGAGCACCGGCCGTACCTCCGCCCGGTAGGGGCGAGCGGAGGCCGGTCCGGCTGTGTGCGGTGGCTGCCAGGGTTGACCACCACACAGTCGTATAGTTACACAAATCTGTAGTAGCTGTCAATGGCGCACTTCGCCGAGCTCGCGGCCCGTTCCAACTTCTCTTTTCTGGAGGGCTCGGCCTCACCGCGCACCCTCGTCGCCACCGCCGCCGCGCTGGGGATCGAGGCGCTGGGGCTGTGCGACCGCAACGGGCTGTACGGCGCCGTCGGCTTCATGGAGGCGGCGCGCACCGCCGGGATCCGCGCGGTGATCGGCGCGGAGCTCGACCTCGACGGCGGCGACCGGCTTCGCCTGCTCGCCCGCCACCGTGGCGGCTACCGGCAGCTCTCCCGGGCGATCAGCGCCGCGCAGCTCGCCGGGGTCAAGGGGCAGCCGCGGTTGCGTCTCGCCGGTCTCGACCAGGGGACACCCGGCATCGCCACCGAGCCGTCACCCCCCGCAGCGCCACGCAGGCGGCGCCGGCCCACGCTGCCGCCCCCGGAGCGGCCCGCCGCGCTCCGACCCACCGCCGGCCCCTTCCCGCAGGGCTGGCCCGGGTTGCCCTCGACCACCATCCTGGCCGAGGGCGAGCCGTCGACCGTCGACCCCGCCGACCTCGACGGCTGCACGGTCCTCGCCGGCGGCCCCGACAGCCTCATCACCACCGCCCTGGTGCGCGGTGACCTGCGCGGAGCGACTTGCCGCGTCGAACAGCTGCGCGACTGCTTCGGGCGCGACCGCGTCGCCCTGCTGCTCACCCATCACCGCCATCCCGGCGACTTCTGGCTGGCGGCGCAGACCGCGCTGCTCGGCCGCCGCACCGGCATCCCGCTGGTGGCCAGCGGCCTGCCTGTTCATGCCAACCATGGCGACAAGCCACTGCTCGACGTGCTCACCGCCATCCGTCACCGCACCACGCTCGACGCCGCCGCCGCGCACGGACTGCTGCTGCCCAACGCCGAGCACAGGCTGCGCGCTGAGGTGGAGCTGCGCGCGCTTCTCGCCGACCATCCGGAGGCCTTCGACTTGGCCGCCCACCTCGCCTCGCAGTGCGACGTCGAGCTCGACTTCACGGAGGCGCGCTTTCCCGGTTTCCCTGTGCCAGAAGGGGAGACGCCCTTCTCGGTCCTCTACCGGCTCTGCCAGGAGTCGGTGCAGCGCAAGTACCGGCCCATGACCCGCGCCGTGGCGGCGCGGCTGCAGCGCGAGCTCGAGGTGATCGAGAAGACCAACCTCGCCGAGTTCTTCCTGATCACCTGGGACATCATGCGGTTCGCGCGTGAGCGGCACATCCCGGGGCAGGGGAGGGGCAGCGCCGCGGACAGCATCGTCGCCTACCTGCTCGACATCACCCGCGTCGACCCCGTGGCCCACGACCTCCTCTTCGAGCGCTTCCTCCATGAGGACCACCAGGGCACGCCCGACATCGACATCGACTTCTCCACCGACCACCGCGAAGAGGTGCTGCAGTACGTCTACGAGAAGTACGGCGCCGACCGCACCGGCATGGTCGCCAACATCGTCACCTACCGGCCGCGGATGGCGATGCGCCAGGTGGGCGCAGCGATGGGGTTCCCGGAGACGTTGATCGATCGGCTCGCCAAGGGAGTTGACGGGTGGTACATGGTCGATGTCGCCGCAGCGTTGGAAAGCGCCGGCATCGACAGGGCTGATTTCGACGCATCCGTCAGCGCAGGCGAATTCACTTCGCCGGAGCTGACACCGCTGGCTGGGGGGTGCCCGAGGGGGGAACGCAGTTCCCCCTTCGCCTTGTTCATCGAAATCCTGCAGCAGATCGAGGGGACACCGCGCCACCTCGGCATCCACGTCGGCGGCATGCTGGTCACCGGCGAGCCCCTCGTCGACGTGGCTCCGGTGGAGCGCGCCACCATGCCCGGCCGCGTCGTCGTGCAGTTCAACAAGGACGACGTCGAGGACCTCGGCCTCATCAAGATGGACCTGCTCGGCCTGCGCACCCTCTCCGCGATCGCCGAGTGCCTCGACCTCATCGAGCAGGGCACCGGCACCCGTCCCGACCTCGACGGGCTGCCGCTCGACGATCCCGCGGTGTACGCGTCGATCCAGAAGGTCGACACCATCGGCCTCTTCCAGATCGAGTCGCGCGCCCAGCAGCAGTCGCTGTGGCAGTCACAGCCGAGCGAGTTCAACGACCTCATCGTGCAGGTGGCGATCATCCGCCCCGGGCCCATCCAGGGCGACGCCGTCAACCCCTACCTGCGCCGCCGCCAGGGGCTCGAGCCGGTCACCTACCTGCACCCCTCGTTGGAGCCAATCCTGGCCGAAACGATGGGGGTGGTGCTGTACCAGGAGCAGATCCTGCGCATCGTCATGGAGGTGGCCGGCTACACGGCGGGGCAGGCGGATCGCTTCCGGCGAGCGATGAACCGGCACCGTTCACGCGTCGAGATGGCGGAGCTGCGCGACGAGTTCGTGCAGCGGTGCGGAGATGTCAGCGGCATGCCCATCGCCGTTGCCGAGCTGATCTTCAAGGGCGTCGCCGGCTTCGCGCAGTTCGGCTTCTGCAAGAGCCACGCCGCCGCCTTCGCGCGCACCGCGTACGAGACCGCGTGGCTGCGCCTGCACCATCCCGCGGAGTACGTGTGCTCGCTGCTCAACGCCCAGCCGATGGGCTTCTACCACCCCTCGGTGCTCGTCGAGGACGCCAAGCGCCATGGGGTGCGCTTCCTCGCCGTCGACGTGGTCAGGAGCCGCGCTCGCTGCACCCTTGAGGAGGGCGCGGTGCGGCTGGGCTTCAACTACATGAAGGCGCTCGGGCCGGCGGCGCGGCTGGCCTGCGAGGAGGCGGCGCGCGCCGGGGCCACCTCGTTGCGCGACTTCTGGCGGCACACGCTGCTGCCACGGCGGGCGATGGAGAACCTGGTGCTGGCCGGCGCCTTCGAAGCGGTCGAGCCCGGCCGGCATCGCCGCGAGCTGCTCTGGGAGCTCGCGCAGGTGGAGGAGAGCCTGCCCCCGCGCACCGCGGCGCGGCGTGCCGCCCGGCCGGGAGCCGCAGCCTCAGCGCGACGTCCCCCGCGCGGCCGTGGGGCGGTCGCCGGCAGCCGCCTCGGCGATGACGCCCCGGCGGTGCGCCGCCTGGAGGCCGACCCGCTCCCGCCGCTGCTGGAGCTGCCGGCCACTCCACCCCCGCTGCCGGAGATGGACGAGCGCACCCGCGTCCTCACCGAGTACGCGCTCAGCGAGGTGAGCACGGGCCGGCACCTCCTCTCCTTCATCCGCGACCAGCTCGCCTCCCTGCGGTGCCGCCCGCTCGCCACCATCCGCGACCTCGCCGATGGCAGCCACGTCCGCGTCGCCGGGCTGGTGATCGCCCGCCAGGCACCGGCGTCGGCGAGCGGCTTTCGCTTCTTCACGTTGGCCGACGAGGATGCCCACCTCGACCTCATCTTCCGGCCGGACGTGGTCACCCGCACCCGCCGTGTCGCCAACCACAACCCGCTGCTGATGGTGGAGGGTCGCCTCCAGAACGAGCGCGGCAGGGTCAACCTCGTGGTCGAGACGGTGGTTGCCCTGGACGGGGACGGCGTCCCCATGGACGCCGACTCGGCCGCCGCGGTGCCGGCACCACCGTCCCACGACTACCGCTGAGCAGGATCAGCGCCGCCGGCGCTTTTGTGGTGCTTCACGCTGCCGGCTCCTCCGCACGGTGACGATGAGCGCGAGGAGGAGACCGGCGATGACCACCAGGATGATGATGATGATCAGGAGCGCCGACGGCCCGCTGCTCGTCGGGGGCAGTCCATTCGAGCCGGACGGAGAACCGGGCACCACCAGCGCGAACAACCCGAGCGCTGGGGAGTTGGCCTGGTACGTGCTCCCGCAGCCGCTCGCCACGGTCTTGGCCGTCACGCTCCAGCGCGTTCCGTCGAAGTGCTCCACCTCGCGCTGCGCTCCGCCGATGGCGGTGGCGGTCAGCACGATGGTGACCAGGTGTCCCGGCGTCACCTGGAGCTGCTTCCCGTTGGAGGTCACCTCGAAGTCGTAGACGTTGCCATCGATGCCGCCGCCCGCGGGCATGACTGCTGGTGGTTTCACCGGGGTGATCGTCACTGTCACTGTCGATGCGCCCGTTGGGGGCGCGATGGCGCCGGCAGCGCCGATGATCTGCGCCTGCGGGGTGTTGTCGTTGTCCGCGAACTCGAAGGTGCTCGTCACAACGCTGACGGGGACCGACTTGGACAGCGAGGACGGTGGAGGGTTGGCGCCGAGCTTCGCGTAGGACGGCGGCGTGCAGAGGCCGTCGTACAGCGCCGGCCCGCCGCCGCCGCGCACAGCCGCAAGTGCGAGCAGTGACAGGGCGGCGACGACCAACGCAGCGAGCCGTCTCATCCGATCCACCCCGTGGCCACGTCGGCGAGCACGTGGGCCAGGAGCGGCGCGGTGACGCCGCCGGTCGCCACGCGCAGACAGCCGAGAAAGACGCCGGCACAGAGGTCGATCGGCAGCGCCCCGACGCCGTACAGCGGCACATGGATGGCGGCGAACATCAGCGCGGTCAGCGCGACCGCAACGACATCGCCCGCGTGGGCACGGACGACCTCGAACAGGACGCCGCGGAACACGAGCTCCTCGACCGCCGCCACCACGGTCACCAGGGGCACCCACCACGCCAGCGTCGATGCCGGGGCCCGCGCACCCACCACCACGGTGAGGCCCACGAGCGACAGCGCCACGAGCGCCACCCCACCGGCGATGCCCGCGGCCACGCCGTGCCACGAGATGCCCGTAAGTCGGGGGCCGGCGAGCACGACCGCCGCTGCCAGGACGGCGGCGAAGACGATCGCGGCCGGGGCAGACCCGGCCGGGGCGGTGCCGCCGATGACCGTTCGGGCCACCGTCGCACACACGACTGCGGTGACCAGCGCCCGCGCGCGGCCCGGGCCCGCCGCGCGGGCGCCGATCACGCCGGAAGGGGTATCAGCTCAGGCGTGCCGGTGGCGTCGACCGGCGGCCACACCGTGACGCTGTGCCGCACCCCCTGCCACTGCCAGATCACCGCCGCCGCCCGTGTGTTCTGGCCGAGCATGGCCGGATCTCTCGAGAACTGGATGCCGGCGCCGTTGGGCAGCGTGCCTCGCGGCATGTTCAGCGCACGCGCTGTCGCCGCGATCGACCCCGCGGTGAGCGCGCCCGCGTTGGGCAGGACGTCGTGGAACAGCGCCCATCCGGCGCTGAAGCCGGCGAGGCCCTCCTCGGTGGGCGCGCCGCCGGTGAGCTGCCGCCAGGCTTGCGAGAAGCGCTGGTAGGTGGCGCGAGCGTCAGGCGTCAGCACGCTGGGATTGAAGCCCTGCGTGGGCCGGTCGGAGGCGAACACCCCGATGGCGTCGCGGCCAAGCTCGAGCCCGAAGTCCGGCCCGCACTCCGCCATGGTGGAGCCGATGAGCGCGCCCACGTGGAGGTGGGCGGCGAGCATCGCGCGGCGGAAGGACACGCCGTCGGTGATGTACGAGGCGAGGATGAGCACGTCCGGCCGCGCCGACGCCACGGCGGCGAGCACGCGGGGCCAGTCGGGTCGCATCGCGTTGTACTTCGTGTACGACACCACGTCCAGGCCCTGTTGGTGTGCCGAGATCACCGCGTTGTCGGCGACGGAGTGACCGTAGTCGTCGTCCTCGAGCACCACGGAGACGCGCGTCTTCGCCGGGATTAGGCCGAGGCGCGGCGCGATCACCGTTGCCGCGAACGTCGCGGAGTTGGAACCGAGGTTGGCGCCGCTGGCCCCGACGCGGAAGACGTTGGGAAGAGCGCGCCCGGTGACGCGGTCGGCGACCGCGCCAGCCTCCCAGTAGGTGAGCCCGGCGGCCGATGCCGCCGCGCTCGCCGGTACGGAGAGCGCCGACGAGTAGGTGCCAAGGACGACAGAAACACCGTCGCCGCGCAGGCTCTGCACGGCCGCCGCCGCGGCCGACGGGTTGTCGAGCTCGCGGGAATCCAGCTGAATGGGGACACCGTGAACCCCGCCATCCATGTTGACCATGTCCCGGGCGATCTCGATGCCCTGGTACTCCTGCATCGCCAGGGTCGACTGCGGGCCGTTGAGCGGGAACAGCGCGCCCACCCGGAGCACACGGCCGGCCGAGCTCGGCGCGACGAAACCGGTGAGCAGGGTGACGGCCAGGAGCGCCGGCAGGAGGAGGCGACGGAGCACCCCAGCATGATCGCCGACCGGCGCCGGCGTGGGCGGGCTACGCTTCGAGAGCTCCCGCGCGCCAGGGCTGGCGCCGTCCGCCGCCACCGTCCCCGGCCACGATGAGGCCGGCGAGTGCCAGCGAGGCGGTCATCGCCGCGTCGAGATGCTCGCCGTCGAAGGGCACGGGGGTCAGGCGTTCGCAGACGAGCACGGCCGCCACGGCACCGCTCCGCACCACCGGGACGACGATCGTCGAGGCGACATCGATGTTGGAGCGCCGCTGGGCGCGGTGGCCGGCGGCCTCGGTGAACACCACCCCGCGCCGCTGCTCCACCGCGCGGGCCACCAACCCGGCCGGCAGCCCGGCGAGTGGCGACCCGGACACGGGCAAGAGCGTCGCCCGGGCCGCGCCGATCTCCGCCGCCAGGCGGCCGAGGGTCGCCTGGACGCCCTGGTTCAGCGCCACCTCGCTCCACAGGCGCGGACGCCGGCGCACCGCGGCGCGGTTGGCGATGCCGTTGACCAGCATCGCCACCAGCGCGCCCCCGGCGGCCGCTACCACAGGGGCGGTCGCCCAGGCCACCAGCGCCGCGTAGGCGCCGAGCATCGCCAGGCCGGAGAGGAAGGCACGCTCCAGGTACCGCGCAGTGCCCTCGCCGAGCCCGTGGCGCTGGTCGGCGAACGTCCAGGCCCGGTTCAGCACGGTGTTCCACACCAGGCTGGGCGGGTAGGCGAGGAGGAAGGCCGCGAGCGGCGCCACGTGTGCGCGTTCGGTGAGCAGGCCCACCAGGGGCAGCAGGATGGCGAGGCCGCTGAGCCCGACCAGCCCGAACTTCCACGGCCGCGCCGAGCCCTGGACCTCGAAGACCAGCGACCGGATGTGGCCGAGGAAGAGCAGTCCCTGGCCCAGGCTCGCCTTGCTCGTGCCGCCCGCACGAGCGGCGAAATCCAGCGGCACGTCGCGCACGCGCAGACCGGGGACGCACACCAGCAGCTCGAGGAGGATCTTGAACCCGACGGGCCTGAACTCGATGCCGTCGATGACCCGGCGGCGGCAGAGGAAGAACCCGCTCAGCGGGTCGGTGCTGGCCCGGGCCTCGCTGAAGAGGGCACGGGCCACGGCGCCGGCGGCCCGGCTCACCAGGTGACGGACGGTCGCCTCGAGGCCGCGCCGCGGTACCGCCGCTGGCGTACCTGCTGGCGACCACCACGTCAGCCCCCTCGCGGGCCGCCGCCAGCATGCCGGGGATCTCCTCCGGGGCGTGCTGGAGGTCGGCATCCATCACGCAGACGAACTCGCCGGCGGTGCGGCGGATGCCGAGGACGACCGCTGTGCTGAGCCCCCCGGCCCTCTCGCCGCCCTTGCGCCGGACCACGCCGACGCGGGCGTCGCCTGCAGCCGCGGCGGCGATGGCCGCCGGGGTGCCGTCGTCGGAGTCGTCGACGAAGAGGATCTCGTGGTCGATCTCGGCCAGGGTCGCCCGGAGCCGCTCCAGCAGGGGACCGACGTTCACTCCTCGTTGCGTGTGGGCACGACCACGCTGAGCAGCGGGGCGGGGGGCATGGCTCGAGGATAGGGGTGGTTCCGGGCCCCTCCTGGCACCGTGGTCGAACTGCCACGAACCGTGACCGGACCGCAACCAGGCGGCCCGCGGCCGGGGCCCCCGGGCTGCAAGTTTTGCCCCAGTCGCTCACGTCTACCTACCTGGGGGCGACAAAGTAGGACAACAGGATCACCATATGTGTTCCTGATAGCGGCAAGGCGATGTTGGAGGCGATGCCATCCCTGACGACGGCTGCCACCGCCGGCTGGCTGAGGTGACCTCCCGGTGGTGAGCCGTGGCCGGCGCGGCGTGGTCACCCTCGGTGACCAGGCGCTGCTGTTCGCGGCCGCCTTCCGAGGTGCCTTCCAGCGGCCGTTCTACGGCGCCGAGTTCCTCGAGCAGTGCCGCTTCATTCTCGTCTCCTGTGCGGTCCCGCTGGCGCTGACCGGGCTCGGCTGGGGCACCATCGTGGCGCTCGAGGCCGGCAACTTCTTCAAGCTGGCGTCAGCGGAGTGGCGCATCGGTGGCTTCATGGTCCTCGCCAACGTCCGCGAGTTTGCTCCGGTGGCCACGGGCCTGATGGTGGCGGCGGTCTGCGGCACGGCCATCACCGCCGACCTCGGGGCCCGCAAGGTGCGCGACGAGCTCGAGGCGATCAGTGTCATGGGCATCAGCAACGTGCTCTTCATCGTGGTGCCGCGCTTCCTCGCGCTCGCCTTCATGACCGCCCTCTACAACATCCCGATGATCATCTTCACCTGCCTGTCGGGGTACCTCGCCTCGGTCGCGCTGGTGGGGGTCAACAGCGGCGCATTCATCAGCACCTTCTACACGCAGGGCACCCTCCAGGACCTCTACGGCGGCGAATTGAAGTGCGTGATCTTCGGCATGCTCATCGCCACGGTCTGCTGCTACAAGGGCATCACCGCCAAGGGAGGTGCGGAGGGCGTCGCCCGCGCCGTCCACCAGTCGGTGGTGGCCTGCTTCGTCAGCATCCAGATCATCGAGTACCTCTACACGCCGACCATCCTCGCCCTCTTCCACTCCAACAACGTGCTGCGGTAAGCGAGATGGCCGTCGTCGTCGCCCCGCCCAAGAAACCCCCCGCCCCCAAGCGGCTGGCGCGCCCGTCGCGGCTGGCCGGCGTGCGCAACGGCGTCGAGACGCTCGGCAACGTCGTCAACTTCGCGGGCGGCGCGATCGCGCACATCCCCAAGTCGACGCGCTACATGCGCGAGGTCTGGTGGTACGCGGCGTTCCTCGCCATCGGGTCGACGCCGATTGCGCTGGTGCTCACCTACTTCACCGGCAGCGAGTGCTCGATCGAGGCGTACTACTCCCTCTCGCAGATCGGCGCGCAGTCGCTGGCCGGCGTCTTCAACGCCATCTGCGACACGCGTGAGATCACCCCGCTGTTCTTCGGGTTCGCGATCGGCGCCAAGGTAGGCTGCGGGCTTGTCGCCGAGCTCGGCACCATGCGTGTCAACGAGGAGATCGACGCGCTGGAGGTGATGGGCATCCCCTCGAAGATCTACCTGGTGAGCACCCGCATGCTGGCGTGCTTCATCGTGCTGCCGTTCATGTACATCCTCTCGCTCGGGGTGAGCTACCTCGGCTCGTACGTCGTGCAGATGGTCCAGATCCCGAGCGGGAGCATCTCCAGCGGGGTCTACTCCGACTACTTCTTCAGGTTCCTCAACGTCCAGGACCTGTTCTTCTCCATGATCAAGGCCGTCGTCTTCGCCTTCCTCATCGTGTGCGTGGCCGTCTACTACGGCTACAACGTCACCGGGGGCGCAGTGGGCATCGGCAAGGCGGTGGCCAAGACCATGGCTGTTGCGCTCGTGGTGACTGTCGTGGTTAATGCCCTTCTGACCCAGATCTTCTGGGGTACCAACCCCAATCTCCCAATCGCCACCTGAGAGGTCAGTCGTGTCCAAGCCCCCCGCCACCGCCACCAAGACCCCGGACCGGGCCACCGCCACGGCGCCGCCGCCGCCGACCTCGCTGGCCGACTCGACGAACGGGCACAAGAACGTGCCCGGGGCAGGACCACCCCGCGTACACGCGACCTCAGCAAGCCGCTGGGGGAGAAGCCGGAGACGCAGTCGCAGTCGACGTGGGAGAAGGAGGCGGTGATCGAGCTGCGCGACGTCCACAAGGCGTTCGGGCAGTTCAAGGTGCTGGACGGGGTGACCTGCCGGATCCCCAAGGGGGAGATCAGCGTGCTGATGGGCCCGTCGGGGACGGGCAAGAGCGTGACCCTGCGCCACATCGTGGGGCTGCTGCCGCCGGACAAGGGCGACATCTTCGTGGCCGACCGAGACGTGCCGCTGCTCAACGAGGACGAGCTGCTGGAGCTGCGCCGGGGGATCGGGATGCTGTTCCAGGACGGGGCGCTGTTCAGCTCGATGAGCCTGTACGACAACGTGGCCTTCCCGCTGCGCCAGCACACCAAGAAGAGCGAGGGGGAGATCCGCGAGATCGTCATGGACCGGCTCACCGAGGTGGGCCTGGCGGGGGCGGAGAAGCGGATGCCCAACGAGCTGAGCGGGGGGATGCGCAAGCGGGCGGGGTTCGCGCGGGCGCTGGTGATGGAGCCGAAGATCCTGCTCTTCGACGAGCCGGACAGCGGGCTGGACCCGGTGCGGACGACGCTGCTGTGCGACCTGATCCGGGAGATCAGCGCCAAGTACAAGGCGACCTCGATCGTGGTGAGCCACGACGTGGGTGCGGTGCGGCGCTTCGCGGACAACATCGGCATCCTCTACAAGGGGAAGATGCGTCACTTCGGCAACAAGAAGGAGATCGAGGAATCGGACGACGAGTTCGTCCACCAGTTCTTCAACGCCTCCGGTGAGGGGCCCCTGGGGATGGACTGACAGGAAGGTGCTGACAGGAAGGTGAGCGTGTCCAAGTCGACGATCGCAGGGATTGCAGTCGCCGCCGTCCTCGTCGGAGGAGCCGGCTTCGCGATCGTGTCGCCGCGCGCCCTGGGCACCAAGTACCACGAGTTCCAGATGACCTTCCCCACCGCTGACGGCCTGGTCGCCGGCAGCGACGTGCTCGAGGCGGGGTCGAAGATCGGCACCATCAGCGACATCCAGCCCACCACCGACAACAGCGCCCTGGTCACCGTGCAGATCACCGACGACCACTGGCCGCTGCACACCGGGCTCACCGCCGACATCCGGCCCAAGTCGCTGCTCGGCGAGAAGTACGTCGACATCCACGACGGCAGCACCAGCAAGCCTGCGTTCGAGGCCACGCACGGTGCTGCACGAGACGCAGCAGGCCGTGCCCGTCGAGCTCGACCAGTTCATCAACAGCCTCGACGCGCCCACGCGCAACGCGGCCCGCATCCTGCTCAGCGACCTCGGCGCGGGGGTCGCCGGCCGCGGTCAGAGCCTCAACGAGGCGATCGCCGCCGGCAAGTCCAACCTCTCCAACCTCGCGGTGTTCGGCACCACGCTGAACAACCGCGACCCCGACCTCGACCGCATCCTGGTGGGCCTCGACGGCGTGCTCAGCAAGCTCACCACCAGCGACCAGCTGACCCAGATGAGCCAGCTGATCACCAACGGTCAGCAGACGCTGAACGCCATCGAGACGCAGCAGACCGCGTTCAGCCGGCAGTTCGTCGACGCCCAGACCGCGCTCGGCGAGCTCAACACCGCCATCGACAGCGCCGTGCCGTCGCTGCGCGCGACGCTCAACGTGGCGCCGGACCTGCTCAACGCCACCAGCCAGGAGTCCAAGCTGCTCGCCTTCCTCGGCTCCAAGGCCAACAACTCCACCGTGCTCCCGTCCCTCGACCAGGGACTTCTCCAGGGACCCGACCACCACGGGTGGCGCGCTGGAGATGACCAACGGTGGCAACCCGCAGCCGATCTTCCGCATCTGCCTGGCCAACCCCAATCGGGTGGGTCGTCGTGCGTCGGCAACGGCTTCACCACGCCAGGGCCCGGATTCGACACCCGCGTCGTTCAGCTCCGGCCAGGGTGACATGGACGTGCTCGCCGCCTGGTTGGGGGCCTAGCGATGCGCAGCCGCTGGAACCTGCCGATCTGGATCCTGTACGCGGCGTTCTGCCTGCTCGTGCTCGGCTTCATCGTGCGCGGGCTGCAGTTCGGCGTGCCCTGGAGCCACCCGTACCAGGTGACCGCGACGTTCACTGACGCCGACAGCATCCTCGCCAACAACGAGGTGTTCATGAACGGCACCAAGGTCGGGTACGTCAAGTCGGTGACGCGTCACCGGCGGGCATGCCCAGGTGCAGATGGTCTTCGACAACACCAACGCGCATGCCGCTGCACACCGGACGCCACCGCGCAGGTCCGCAAGAAGAATCTCCTCGGCGAGACGTACATCGACCTGACCCGGGGCAGCGACAGCGGCCAGATCCAGTCGGGCGGCGACATCCCCGTCGACCACACCGTGCCGATCACCGAGATCGACCAGGTGCTCGCGGTGTTCGACCCCGCCACCGTCCAGCGCGTGCAGCTGCTCATCAACGCGCTCGGCGAGGGCACCACCAACAACGGCGACCGGATGAACAGCTCGGCCGGCTCGCTCAACACCCTGGTCAGCGCGCTGAACGGCCCGGCCGTCGAGCTCTCCGTGCGCAAGCAGCAGGTCAACGACATCGTGCTCGAGCTGCAGAAGTTCTACACCGTGCTGGCCAACCAGCGCGAGCAGGTGCGTCAGGAGTTCGGCACCTGGGCCGCGGTGATGCAGCAGCTCGCCAACCAGGAGCAGTCGATCGGCGGCACCGTGCAGCAGGCGGACACGCTGCTGCAGAACCTCGACGTGCTTGTCACCGGCCAGCAGGGCAGCAATCTAGCGCGACACTCAACCAGCTGCCGGACACGCTGACCCAGCTCAACGCGTTCCTCGACCAGAGCACAGGCATCCTCGGCAACCTGGCCCATTACCGCACCGCCATCCACGACGTCTTCCCGCACCTGGGCAGCTCGTTCTGCGGACACGGACCCGAACAACAACAACCAGCACTTCTGGTCGGTGTTCTCGGTGACCTGCCAGCGGGCAGACTGCACGAACACCGCCTCGCAGACCACCCCCAACTCCAGCGCGCCCAACGCAAGCTGGGCAGCGGCGATGGGGGGCTGAGATGGACCGCACCCGCACCTACCTCAACGCCGGCATCCTGGCCGCGTTCACCATCTTCTGCATCCTGGTGATGGAGTTCCTGGCCATCAACATCGGCCAGCCCAACCCGCTGTCGTTGAACGACTACACCGTGCACGCCGTCTTCGCCGACGCCGACGGCATCCCCACCGCGGCCGACGTGCGTGTCAGCGGCGTCGGGGTCGGCAAGGTCACCGTCGATCTCGCACGATCCGAAGAGCCCCGGCTACAGCGTGGTCACCATCCAGATCACCGATACACACGCCGTGCCGCTGTACAGCAACGGGTTCGCCAAGGTTCGTCCGAAGACCCTGCTCGGCGAGAAGTACATCGACCTCTCGATCGGGTCGGCAGCCAGCGCCGAGGCCATCTCCTCCGGCGGTTACCTCCCGGTCGCCGAGACCGGCAAGGACGTATCCAACGACGAGATCTTCAACGCCTTCGACAGCACCACCCGCGCCCAGCAGCAGCAGGTGCTCGCCGCGCTCGACAGCGCCACCAAGGGACGTCCCGGTGACATCCAGGCCATCCTTCCCCAGCTGCAGCAGGTGGTGGCCAACCTGACCCCTGTCGCGCAGGTGTACGAGAAGGACCAGCCGCAGACCGACGACATCTTCGTGCAGCTCAACACCATCATGCAGGCGCTCGCGGACGAGCACCAGCAGCTCGCCGGCTTCCTCGCCAACGGCAACGTGGCGCTCGGCGCGATCGCCCAGAAGGACCAGGCGCTGGTGGCCACCCTCCAGGAGCGCCAGCAACGTCGCCACCGAGCTGAACACCGCGATGAACCCGACCATCGACGCGCAGCGCAAGGCGCTCGACAAGCTGTCGGCGACCCTGGCATCGGAGAACAACCTTCTCTTCGACATCGTCGGGCCCAAGTGCAACGGCCACACGCTGTGGCATCGACACGGTCATCGCCGGCACGCTCAACGGCCAGGTGGCGTACCCCAACGACCAGCTCAACGTCACCTCGCCCAACGGTGAGGGCACCACCGGTCGCTGGGACTCGATGTTCTCCGAGCCCGGGTACGCCGGCTCCACGGCGGGACAGACGTCCACCGGGGCCAGCACCTGCAGCGTCGCACGGTCCACCAACAGCAGCCGCCAAGCACGGGCACGTGCGCGCTCAACATCGTGCTGTCGTTCCACTGCGACACGGTCGCTCAGACGCTGGCCGGGTTCCTCGCCGCCCTGCCGACCACCGGCCCGGTGACGGCGAAGACCATCAAGGCCGCGTGCGAAGCCGCCACGGGCCACACCTTCCCCGCGTCCACCTCGGTGCCCGGGGCCCCGGGCCTCAACTCCACCTCCTATCTCGCGGGGTTCTTCGGATGATCGTGAGAATCGTCCGGCTGCTCGCGTCGTCGAAGGGTCTCTTCGTGGCGGCCGTCGTCACCGGTGCCATCTCTGGACTCGGCCTGTCGTTCGGCGGCGCGTCGCACACCGTGCTCGCTCAGTTCAGCAACGTCAACGGGCTGACCGGTGGCAACGAGGTGCGCATCGGCGGCATCGAGGTCGGCACCGTGCAGTCGCTCGACGTCAAGGTCGACGCGCAGACCGGCGTCCAGTTCGCGCAGGTGTCCTTCACCGTCGACAGTGCGCACTGGCCACTCCGCGAGGGGACCACCGTTGCGGTGCGGCCGAAGGGCGTGCTCAGCAACGTCTACGTCGACGTCGAGCCGGGCTCGCCGAGCGCGCCATCGACTGGGCGACCAGCCACAGTTCGACGTCAACCACACCAGCAGCCCGGTCAACCTCGACGAGCTCTCCAACATCTTCGACCCCAGCGTGCGGACGTCGATCCGCACCCAGCTCCAGGAGGGGTCATCGTCTTCGGGGGCACCGGGCATCGGTGATCTCAACAAGACGATCGCCAACCTCAATCCGCTGACCGCGGACGCGGTCCCGATCACCGCGGTCCTCGGGCAGCGCTCACCGGAGCTCGACCGCCTCAACTTCGAGTTCGACAAGATCAGCGGCGACCTCGCGCGCGAGGACGCCAGCCTGCGCGGACTGCTGGTCAACGGCAACCAGTTCCTCGGCGTGCTCGCCACCCACGAGGTATCGCTTCAGGGCACGCTCGTACATGCGGCGGGCACGCTGGCCTCGATCGACCAGGGGCTGCGCGGCGAGGAGAGCAACCTGGCGACGATCTTCCAGAAGGGCCCGAACGCGCTCAACCAGGCGAAGATCGTCGGCCGACCTGCTGGCGCCGCTGATCTCCAACGTCGATCCGTACATCGCCGACCTCGACGTGCTGCTTCACGAGTTCCTCACGGCCACCGGGTACACCTTGTCCGCACCGACACCGACCAACAACGCGTACGGAGGCCTGCTCGACATGCTGCGCGTCGACGGGTCGCTGCCGCTGCCGGGCCACACCGCCAAGTGGCGTGCGGCGGCACCCCCTCGAACCCGGGGTCCTGCTGATGAGCGGAACAGGCCGCCGCGGCGGCTTCAACCCCCTGATCGCCGGTTTCATCGCCGGGGCGGCAATGGCGCTCGTGCTGGGCCTGCTGGTCAACATCAACCTCAACCTGGCGGCGCCGTGGACGACCACGCACACCCTCACCGCGCAGGTGACCGACGTCGACGGGATCAGCGTCAGCAGCGACGTGCGCATCGCCGGCCGCGCCGTCGGTCAGATCACCGCAGTCACCTCGCAGGGGAACTTCAGCACGGTCACCTTCCACGTCGACGACGGGGACTGGCCGCTGCCCGGGGACACCTCGGCATCGATCCGTCTGGCGACGCTGCTCGGACAGAAGTACCTTCAGCTCACGCCGGGCACCGACCGGTCACATCCGTTCGGCGACAACGCCACCATCGCGCTGAAGGCCACCAAGCCCGTGGTGGACTTCGACCAGATCCTCAACACCTTCAACCAGCCCACCCGCGATTCGATCAAGAGCCTGATCAAGACCGCGGCGTCGGCAGTCCAGGGCCAGGAGGGCACGCTGCAGCAGCTCCTGCCCGACCTCCGCGACCTCTCGGTGCACAGCGTGGCCCCCACCGGCGAGCTGGTCACCCGCAACGCGGAGATCAACAACATCCTCATCAACCTCGGCACCACCGCGGACCAGCTCAACCAGAGCGGCAACGACCTCGTGGGTGTCATCGACAACATGAACACCATCACCGGAGCGCTGGCCAGCAACCAGAGCGCGCTCGAGGGGTACATCACCAACACCAACTCGCTCAACCAGGTCACCAACTCGGTGCTGAGCAACGGGCACGACGCGGAGTTCAACGCGGGCCTGAAGCGGCTGGGCAGCTTCGCCACACAGCTCGACCAGCTCATGACTCACGCTGGTGCCGGAGACGTTCCACTTCGCCAACGACGCAGCCCGTCCACGCACCAGCTCGTCTACCAGGATGCCGTCAACCTGGTCTTCCAGATCGGCGCCGCGACTGCGCAGAGCGACAAGTCGGGGTTCTTCCTCCGCCAGTACGCCAATGGCGCCGACCCGTGCGGGCTGATCGGTCCCACCTGCGTGGCCACGGCCCTGCCGCCCACCGCGGCGCCCGCCGCCAGCACCACGCTGCCGAAGTGCCTGCCCGGCCTGCCGTGTCTCCCGCTCCCGCCTCTGCCCAAGATCACCCTGCCGCCCGTGCCCACGCTGCCACCCATCCTGCCGACACCGCGGTCCGGCCCCACGCCGCCCGCGCCCACACCCACGTTGCCGATCTGCCTCCCACCGCTCTGCGCCCAGCAGGCGAGTGACCAGGTCGTCGATGCCGCTGGCATTGTGGGGATGGCTGTGAGAAAGCAACCACGCGTCCGTCCCTTCTGGAGCGGGCTGGTCGCCGCCATCGTCCTGGTCGTGGCGATGGTCGCAGTGGTGATCGGCGGGATTCCCGGGGGCCCGGGCATCTCCCTGCCGTGGAACCACACGATGGTGCTTCACGTGCAGCTTGCCAACGCGGACGGTCTGTCGCCGCATGCCAGCGTTGACGTCGCCGGCGTCAAGGTCGGCGAGGTGCACGACGTCACATCGCAGGGTGACATCGCGGTGGCGACGCTGAACATCGACCCGCAGTACGGTGACATCCACAACGACGCCCAGGTGCTGCTGCGACCGCACGGCCTGTTCGGCCCCAAGTACATCGAGATCACGCCAGGGACCAGCTCCGGACAGACCCTGGCCAGCGGCGACACCATCAACGTGCGCAACAGCGTGCAGCCGGTCGATCTGGACCAGGTGCTGCAGGCTCTCCAGGCGCCGGAGGCGCAGAACCTGCGCACAGCGATCGTGGAGTTCGGCAAGGCGTCAGCCGGCCAGGGCGACGACGTCAACCACCTGCTGGCCGCAGCCAACACCCTGACCCAGACACTGCAGACCCCGCTGCTCACCCTCGACAACGTGTCCACCAACTTCAACGACTTCATCATCAAGAACGAGTCGTTCAACGCCAGCTTCGCGCAGGCGCCTCTCGACCAGCTCGTGGCGGCCAGCAACACGACCCTGGCGGCTTTCGCCGCCAACTCGGTCCAGCTCGGCTCGCTGCTCGACCACGCGGACAGCACCCTGACCACGCTCGACGCGTGCGCTGAGCGGCCAGGGCACGCAACATCAAGCAGACCATCGAGCTGCTCGGCAAGCCGGGCGGCACCATCGACAAGCTCAACACCTTCAACGGTCTGCTCGGACTGTTCGCGGCCAACCTCACCGGCAAGGAGGCGGCTCCCGGGCAGAAGGCCAGCGACGTCACCCAGGGCATCATCGACGCCATCGAGAACATCAAGTCAGCGTTCTCGTCGTACGACTGCTGCGATCACGGTCACCAAGTTGAGCGCGTGCCCCGAGCAGGACAAGGAGTACTACCTACGCGTCCAGGTCGTTCAACCTGGCCGGCAGCGACAGGCGCTGCAGAACCTCTGCAATCTGCCGATCCCTCCGGGCATCCTTCCCAAGCCGCCGGTCCCTCTACCATGCACCGTGCCTGCCAACGCCCAGAGTCGTCCCGGCTCAGACGTCGTGGCCGGCGAGTACGCCAACCTGGGCGCGTTGATCGGCTCCTGACCGACCCGCGGCGAAGCACGCTTCCACATCGGGCGCCTGCACAAATTCGTCGCTCCAGTCCATCATGGCCGGGTCGGCGCCCGGTCGCCGCTCGCTAGACAGTTGCGCTGAACGGAGGCAGAGTGCTGCGACGACTCGCCGGGACCGATGGCGCGCCATCCGCTGATGGTGCTGCTCATCGCGCTGTTGACGTGCGCGGGCCTGGCGACCGGCTTCGTTCGCTTCGGTGTCGATGCCGGCCAGTCGCTGCTGGTGGGCAGCAACTCATCGGCCGGCCAGGCCAACCAGAAGTTCACCACCGAGCTTTGGCACCGACCCCATCGTGGTGGTGCTGACCGCGGGCAATCCCACCGCTCCCTATCTCGAGAAGAACCTGCAGCGCCTCACCGCGCTCGAGCAGGACCTCGCTCACGACCCCCGGGTGGCGCAGGTGCTCGGCCCCGGGACGGTGGCCAACTCTGCGCTGTCGGCGACGACGGCGGAGGTGAGCAAGGTGCTCACCGAGTACCCGACCTTCGTCGCCGAGACCGCGTACCTCGCCGCCCGCCAGAAGGGTCAGAACGACGCCACGACGCTGCAGAAGGAGTTCCAGACCAACGTCACCAACGCGCAGCAGCTGCTCGCGTCTGTTCGTCGCCCGCGCCGCCGCCGACGCGCACCAGGCTCGCCAGGCGTACGCGCAGAAGCCGATCCCAGCCGGCGACCGGATCCTCGACAGCCAGGAGAAGGCGGCCGAGGCGGCCGTGGTCAACGACGCGCTGCCGCCGCTCTTCGCCGAGTACCTCGCCGGGCCTGGCAACACCGCTGACACCGCGTCGCGCGCGCACGTTCTTCGACCGGCTCACCGCCGCGTTCGGGGACTGCGACAGCTCGATCGCCCAGCTGCTGGGGATCAGCCCGACGTGTCAGATCTACCTGGCGCGCATCCTGCTCGACCTGCCCAACTGTCCCACCGAGGCAGCCGTGCAGGCCGCCGGAGCGCAGGGCAACGAGAGCTGTTCTGCTCGCCGAAGAGCGCGTGGGCCGCGGTCCTGCCCCCCCCGTCCACCAACGCCAACGCGCGCACATCGTCGCCCGCGAGGTCATCACCGTCAGGCTCACCGCCGCGGCCGCGGCGGATCGCACGTCGGTCCTCGCCGTCCGCCAGAAGATCAGCGACCAGCTGACCAGCGGCATCGCCACCGATGCGTTCACCAAGGGCTTCACCGCTGCGCAGCTGACCCAGCTCAAGCAACTCGGTCCGCTGGCACCGTCCGACTGCGGCGGCGCCACACAGCAGCAGAACGCCAGCTGCTTCACCAAGTACCACGACCATCCCTTCCAGTTCATCATCGCCGGCGCGCCGCTGCTCACCTACGGCGTCGTCGACTCGATGAGCGAGACGCTGCTCATCCTGCTGCCCGTGGTCATGGTGCTGATGGCCATCCTCCTGGTGGTGACCTTCCGCGTGCGCGGACGTCTGTGGCCGCTGCTCGCCGCTGCGGGCGCCACGGCCGCGACCGTCGGGCTCTCGCTGTGGGTGGGGATCCCGGTGACGCCGGCGGTGCTGGCGGGCGTGCCGGTGCTCGTCGGGCTCGCCGTCGACTACGCCGTGCAGCTCGTGGCCCGCTACGACGAGGCGCGGCGGCTCGGATCCGATCGCGAAGCCGCCATCCAGGAGGCGATGCTGCGCAGCGGGCCGGCGACGTTCACCGCCGCGGTGGCGACGCTGGCTGGATTCGGCACGCTGATGGTGTTCGCCGGCATCGACGCCGGACCACTGGTGGCGATCCCGCTGGTCGCCGAGTTCGCGCTGGTCCTGTTCGTCGGGGTCATCGTTTCGTGGCTGGCGGCGTTGTTCATCGCGCTGCCGGCCGCGGCGCTGTGGGGCCGCGATCGTCGACGCCCGCCTCGGCGCCGGCCGGCCCCGCGAAGGCGGAGCGCACCGTGGCGATCGCCTCGGCGTGGCGCGGCGCGGTGGTGCCGGCGGTGATCGTCGCGCTCGTCGGGTGGGTGCTGCTGCCGCGCGTGCCCGTGCAGACCCAGGTGGACCAGCTGCTCGCCGCGTCGCTGCCCCAGCTGCAGGACGTCAACACCGTGCGCGACCAGACCGGCTACGGCAACGAGATCGACATCTACCTGCAGGGGCAGGTGGGCGGGCCGTACAACCAGCCGGGGACACCCGGCAACGTCACCTGGCAGTGCGAGATCTCGCAGGGGATCCGCAGCCTGCACGCCGACCAGGTGGCGCTGGCCACGTCCATCGCTGACTTCTTCATCGCCGCGTCGTCGTCGGCGACGCCCTCGGTGAACGCGCCGTGCGTCGCAGCCCCGGCGGGCACGAGTGGCGGCACGACGCCCTCGCCGGGAGCCAGCGCGAGCCCAACCCCATCGGCGAGCGCGTCCGCGTCACCGTCGCCGTCCGCGAGCGCCGTCCGCCTCTGCCTCCGCGTCGCCCGCGAGCTTCCGCGACAGCAGCCCGCAGGTCTTCCTTGCCGCCACCGCTGTCGCCAGCCAGACCGCCGCCGCATCCGCGTCACCATCGGCGTCCACATCACCGTCGGCGAGCGCGTCCGCAAGCGGCACGCCGGCCCCGAGCACCGTCGCTCCTCGACAGACCAAGACGCAGACCTCCTTCCTCTGCGACCTCCGCCTGCTGCCGGCGCTGGCACGCAACCTCGTGCAGGACATCCCCACCAGCACGCAGCCCTGCCCGGCGATCGACAAGTACCTGAACAGCTGGCTCACCGCCGACACCACGCCGATCGACCCCACCTCCGCGCGCATCGTCGTCGGCGTGCAGAGCACCTCGATCGCGGATGAGGCGCGACTCATCGACAGCATCCGCAACGAGATCGCCAACCCGCCCAACGGGATGACGGCCGCGCCCGCCGGTATCGCCGCGCTGGCGGCGCAGGCATACGACAACATCGTCGCCCGCAGCCTCCTCCTCAACCTGCTGCCGCTGGTGGTGGTGTTCCTCGCGCTGCTCGCGATCGAGCGCAACCTGCGCCGCGCCGTCCTGCCGCTGCTCCCGACCGCGATCGCCGCGGGCTGGGCGCCGCTCATCCTGCTGCTGCTCGGGCTGCTCCCGGGCAACCTGGGCAAGACGCTGGGCTCGTTCAACCCGCTGACCGTCGTGCTCGGCGCGCTGGTGATCGCACTCGCCACGGAGTTCGGCGTGGTCCTGCTGCGCCGCTTCGACGAGGAGTGCGCCAAGGGGATGCACCCTGACGACGCCGCGGCGGCTGCACTCGCGGTCACCGGCAAGGCGATCCGGGTGTCCGCGCTCACCCTCGGCGCGCGGCTTCGCGGTGCTGGCGGTGAGCGCGCTGTTCCCGCACGGCCTGCCGCTGCTCGGCGCCTTCGGCCTCACCGTGCTCATCGACCTCGGCCTGGCCGTGGCCGCGGTGTTCGGGATCATGCTGCCGGTGGCGGTGGCGATCGAGCGGGCGCGCTACGAGCCCGCGCGGGCGGCGGTCCAACCCGCGACCCCCTCGCCCGCACCCTCGGCGGCAGCGTCCCGGCGCCGTCCGGCCCCCCGAGGCAGAGGTGATCACCCAGCAGACGCCTGCAGCCACGCCGCGCCCCGAGACCGAGGCGGACCGGCGCCGGCGTGGCACCTGCATCCACCACTCCCGCCTCGTCCAGCGCAGAGCCGGCCGCTGCTCCCAAGCCGGCGGGCGGAACCTACCGTCGCCGCGGGGTGAGCGGCAGGCGCCGGCAGCCGGGCGGCGTCGACGAGATCCCCGCGGAGGAGACGCCGACGTCGCAAGCGGAGACGCCGAAGGCGGCCGCGCCGCCCCGGCGTCAGCGGGCGTCGCCGGCGCGGTCCCGCCAGGGCCCGCCGAAGGACGCCGGCTGACCGAGAACAGCCGCGCGACAGCTGCTCAGACGGCGCCGAGCGAGTGCAGGACGCTGAGCACGATCACCAGCAGCAGCAGCGCACCGCTGAGCGCCGCGTAGGGGAGCAGCGCGATGGCCACCGCGCTGAGACCGGGCAGGTCATACACGGCGCGCACCGCGACGGCGTTGAGCGCGACGAACCAGCACACGACCGGCAATGCCAGCAGACCGACGGCGATCGACAGGGCATCGCCGCCCCAGTGGGTGCTCGCCGCCTGCACGACGGCGATCGCCGCGTACAGCACGAGCACCGGGAAGGTGAGACCCACTGACCGCAAGCAGCTCGCGACGTCGTGGCGGATACCCCATCAGTCGCGCCCCCGCGCTCACCAGCAGGGCCGACACCAGCCAGAACACCACCAGCAACACGGGAACGACGATCGACAGGATGAGCGCCGCCGAGCCGCCGTTGCCGATCACGACGGCGGCGAGCTCGAGGCCCAGGCACAGGATTCCGGTGACCACGACGGTGGCGGCGCCCGCGCCCAGGCGCGGCGCCGCGGCCGCCGCGCCGAGCGCACGGCGCGGGTGGGTCACCAGCAGGGCCAGCATGCGCCGCCACTGTAGGCCGGGGCTGCAAATCGCCCGTCGAGCGAGGCCGGCACGACCGTGTCGAAGCTGCGGTATACTGACTAAGGTCAATCTGACCTAAACCCTCAGGAGAGAGCCCGGTGCTCGCCGTCCGACCCCTTTCGCAGGCCGCGGTCGACCCCGGGCTCCCCGAGCGCATCGACCGCCTTCGCCGCCGGCGCAACGCGGTGATCCTCGCCCACAACTACCAGCTGCCCGAGGTCCAGGACGTCGCCGACTTCGTCGGCGACTCGCTCGGCCTCTCCCAGGAGGCGGCGAGGACGGACGCCGACGTCATCGTCTTCTGCGGGGTCCACTTCATGGCCGAGACAGCGGCGATCCTCTCTCCGGACCGGACCGTCCTGCTGCCCGACCTGAAGGCGGGCTGCTCGCTCGCCGACACGATCACCGCCGACCAGCTGCGCGCGTGGAAGGCCGAGCACCCCGGCGCCGTGGTGGTGTCGTACGTCAACACCACCGCCGAGGTGAAGGCCGAGTCGGACTACTGCTGCACGTCGTCCAACGCGGCGGCGATCGTCAACAGCATCCCGGAGGACCGCGAGATCCTCTTCTGCCCCGACATGTTCCTCGGCGCCCACGTCGAGCGCGTCACCGGCCGGCGCATGCACATCTGGATGGGCGAGTGCCACGTGCACGCCGGCATCGACCCGGCGCACCTCGACGCCGCCCGCCGCGAGCACCCCGACGCCGAGCTGCTCATCCACCCGGAGTGCGGGTGCACCACGTCAACGCTGTACCGCTCGTCCTCGGGCGATCTGCCGGGCGCCACCACGGTGGTCTCGTCGACCGAGGGCATGGTGCGGCGCGCCGCCACGTCGCCGGCCTCGACGTTCATCGTCGCCACCGAGGTGGGCATCCTCCACCGCATGGAGAAGCTGGCCCCGAGCAAGCGCTTCCTGCCGGCGACGCCGGGCGCGGTCTGCCCCTTCATGAAGATGATCACGCTGCCCAAGGTGGAGGCGGCGCTGGAGACGCTGTCGCCGCGCGTCACCGTCGCGCCGGACATCGCGGCCAGGGCGCGCCGCGCCATCGACCGGATGCTCGCCGTCCCGGTCTGAGCCGGACGGACGCCGCGGACACAGGGACGGCGATGAGCGCGCCGCGTGTCCTGGCCATCGACCAGGGGACGTCGGGCACCACGTGCCTGGTGGTGGGGGTCGACGGCGAGGTCCACAGCCGAGCCCACGTCGAGGTCGCCGTCCGTTACCCGCGCGACGGCTGGGTCGAGCAGGACGCCGAGGAGCTGTGGCGGTCGGTGCTCGCAGCCGCACGCAGCGCGATCGACGCCGCCGGCGAGCCCGGCCCCGGTCGCCGTGGGGGTCACCAACCAGCGCGAGACCCTGGTGGTGTTCGAGCGCGACGGCATGCGGCCGGTGGCGCCCGCCATCGTGTGGCAGTGCCGGCGCAGCGCCGCGCTCTGCGCGGAGCATCGCGCGCGAGGCGAGGAGGATCAGCTCCGCAAGCGCACCGGCTTGCTGCTCGACCCGTACTTCACCGCCACCAAGCTGGAGTGGCTGCTCGCCGAGCAGCCCGAGCTGCGCGCGCGGGCGGAGCGCGGCGAGCTGTGCGCAGGCACCGTCGACACGTGGTTGATCGCGCGCCTGACGGGCGGTGCCGCGCTGGTGACGGACGCCAGCAACGCCAGCCGCACGCTGCTGTACGACCTCACGCGGGGCGAGTTCGACGACGGTCTGTGCGCGCAGTTCGGGGTGCCGCGGCAGCTGCTGCCGGAGGTGCGCGACAGTGCGGGCAGGGTCGCCATGACCGACCCCGCGTCGTTCCTCGGCCTGCGGCTGCCGGTGAGCGGCATCGCCGGCGACCAGCAGGCCGCGCTCTTCGGCCAGGCGTGCCTGCGCGCAGGGATGAGCAAGAACACCTACGGCACCGGGTCCTTCGTGCTCGTCAACACCGGGACCGCGGTGCCTGCGCCCGTGCACGGCCTGCTCGGCACCGTGGCCTGGCGACTCGGGGGCACCGACACGTTCGCGCTGGAGGGCAGCATCTTCGTCACCGGCGCGGGACTGAAGTGGCTGCGCGACGGGCTCGGGTTGATCACGGCCACGGACGAGGCGGGACCCCTGTTCGACTCCGTTCCTGACAGCAATGGCTGTATCTTCGTGCCCGCGCTGTCGGGCCTGGGCGCGCCGTACTGGGACCCGGACGCGCGCGGCGCGCTGCTCGGCCTCACCGCCGGCGTGAACTCGCGCGCACGTGGTACGGGCGGTGGTCGAGGCGATGGCCTACCGCACCCGCGACGTCATCGAAGCAGTCGAACAGGGCGCAGGGATCGAGCTCGAGGAGCTGCGGGTCGACGGCGGCGCCAGCGTCATGGACGGCCTCTGCCAGTTCCAGGCGGACCTTCTCGGCCTCCCGGTGACCCGAGCGGCATCAGCCGAGACCACCGCGCTGGGCGCAGCGATGCTGGCGGCAGTGGGGGAGGGCCTCATCGACATGCCCGACGGTGTCGAGGCAGGCCCACCAATCCGGCCGCCGCTTCGAACCAGCCACCCCAGGCCAACGCCCGCAAGCAGAATACGAAGCCTGGAAAAGAGCGGTAGCGCGCGTCCGAACCAACACAGAACGCCGCAAAGAAAGCTGAGCATCCCAAAGGCACAAGGACGTCGCGGAGGCGACAGCGGCGCGCGAGGCGCGCCGAAGAGTGGGGTGTGCAGGGTCGAATTCACTTCGACCCTGCGAGGGGCGAGGACCTGTTTCGCCCCTGAAAGAACGCATCGCATTCTTTGCCCCAGCCGCGCGAATGCGCGCCGGGGGCAAAGAAAAGACCGGAGGGCGAACCCCCCGGCCTTTCAGGAAGGGAATGAGTTTCCTGTTTGGGGGCGACTTTCGTCGCCGACCACCAATCTATCGTCCGGCCCGCCGAAATGCAGTAAACGTCCGGTCAAGGTTTGTAAAGGGTTGTAAAGGAGCAGCCAGCGGGCCCTCACCCCGTAATGACCCCCGGTCCGGTTGGCCTTGCGTATGCTCGGAACCCTTGCCGAAGGCAGCCCGCCACCCGATCCTCTACGACGTCGAGCGCTGGCGCAAGTACCGCACCTGGCTGCTCCTGCCGGCGACCGTCTTCGCCCTCACGGCGGTGTTCCTGACCGTGCTCAAGCCCACCTCGGGGGGCGCCTTCGGCTACGCGCTGATCGCCGCCTGCCTGTACGCCGTGGCCAGCTCGCTGTGGACCCGGCAGCACTTCACCTACCTCTCCTGTGAGGACGACCAGCTGGTCGTCCACGCCCTGGCGGCGACCCGGCGCCTGGGCAGCGAGGACATCGATCGCGCCAAGCTGGTCCGCCTCAGCGCGGTCTTCCACCGCCCCGAGCGCCGCCGCCTGCTGCCCCGCCCGACGGAGCGCTGGCTGGCCACCGAGGCGATCTCGGTGCGCCTGCGCGACGGCGTCGACCTGCGCGCCCTGCGCCGCGTGGCCGGGCCGCGCTGCGTCGTCGACGACCTGCTGGTGGTGCCGGTCGTCGACGCCGGCGGGCTGTTCGCCGAGGTCAACAGCACGTCTGCCCACCGCGGCCGGTGGTGGCCGCCGCCGGGCAGCGACGCCGGGCCCGGCGCCGGTGACGCTGCGAGGACCGGCCCGCTGGTGGCGCGGACCGCGCCGTGCGCCGCGCGACCCGCGTGACGACGGCGGCGAACCGCTGGTGCGCGCCGGCCTGCGCGGCTTCCTCGCGCTCGAGCGCCGCGACGTCCTGGCCGTGGTCGCGCTGGTGGTGTTCTCACTGTTCCTGCGCTTCGCCAGCCCCATCCTGCCCGACTTCCTCTCCGGGAGCGGGGGCGTCAACATCTCCGGCGTCGGGGCGGCATCATCGAACAACAGCCCGCCGCCGGAGTGCACCGACGTGCCGGTCGGACCCGCGGGCAAGGACACCGCGGGCACGTCGGTCAATCACACCGACATCAAGCAGTGCGGGTTCATCTTCGACGAGATCTACTTCCCGGTCGACGCCGCCAAGGACCTCCGGCAGCCCGCCGAGTCGTACTTCGACCCCGAGCCACCGCTCGCCAAGCTGCTGATGGCGCCGCCGATCGCCACCATGGGTTTCACGACGTGGTCGTGGCGGGTGAGCACGGCGATCTTCGGCAGCCTGCTCGTCGGGATCATCTACCTGATCGCGCTGCGCCTGCGGCGTGACCGCTGGTTCGCCACCGCGGCGGCGCTCTTCGTCTCCCTGGACGGGCTCGCGTTCGTCGAGGCGCGCACTGGTGTCATCGACATCATCGCCATCTTCTTCGTCGCGCTCTTCTACTACGTGTTCCTGTTGCACTGGCAGGCCCGAACGCGGCGGCAGTGGCGCGCAACCCTGTACATCATGGCGCTGGTCGCCGGGCTTGCGTTCGCTGCCAAGCTCACCGCGCTGGCGCCGCTGGTGGTGGCGGCGGCGCTCCTTGCCGGCCGCGGGCTCTCACCGTGGCTGGCGGCCATCGTCCCGGCGGTGCGTCGCATCGCCGGACCGCGCCGGCACGAGGTGAACATGTGGCGCGCCGCGGCGGGCCGTTTCGCGCTGGTCCAGTACACGGTTGCCGTGCTCATCGGCGGTGCCGTGTTCTGCGCCTCGTTCTCTCGCTACCTGACGATCCCGCACAACGACGTGTACAAGTTCACCGCCTGCAGTCCTGGCACCACGGGTCTCACCGGCACGGCGGACACCATCCAGGTGCCCACCATGAAGGTGGGCTCGGCGACGGTGCCCAACCCCGTCCAGGCGGTCGCCGACATCGCCGACATCATGAGCGCGGGCCTGCAGTACCACGAGCAGGAGTGCCACAGCCATCCGTACGCGTCACGCTGGTACACCTGGCCGGTGATGTACCACCCCGTGCTCTTCTACTACGTGCAGACACCGTCGGCCGTCACCGACAACCCGACGGTCTCGTCGATCACCGACATGGGCAACCCTGCCGTCTGGTGGCTCTCCATCCCTGCGCTGCTCGCGCTGGTGTGGCGGCTCAGCCGCGGCCCGCCGTGGTGGCGGCTGCTCGTCGGGTTGGTGGGCACGGTGTCGCTGGCCACCATGATCATCACGTTCCACGCCGCGCAGCAGCCCGACACCGTGAGCGTGCGCGTGTCGCCCGGCGTGCCGTTCACCGTGGCCTTCATCGGGGTGGTCGTCTTCGCTGCGCTGATCACCCTGAGCGCGGTGGTGTCGCGACGCTTCGTCCCGGCGTTCATCGTGCTCGGCTACATCACGTCCTGGATGCTCTGGGTGGTGGGCAACGAACGCCGCGTGCTGTTCTTCTACCACGCGCTCGGCATGCTCATCTTCGCCGCGCTGGCGCTCGCCTACGTGCTCGCCGGTCTGCGCAACACCGTCGTGCAGCGTGCGCGGCCGGCAACTCTCGCTGGCGCCGGTGACCTGGGCCGCGACCGCTCCTGGTCGTGGCCGGTTTCGTCTTCTTCTACCCGGTCTGGACGGCGGTCCCGATGCCCAGCTCGGACCACCAGATGCGCCTCTGGGTCGACGCCTGGTGAGCTCCGTCTGGCTGGCGGCGGCGGCTCTGCTGTTCGTCGCCGGCACCGTCACGGCAGGGTCGCTGCCGCGGGTGGACCTTCGCTTCGAGGAGCGCGTGCTGACCGGGATGGTCGTCACCGTGCTGGTGGGCAGCGCGGTCACCTACGTGGTCACTCTCGTCGCCGGTCTCGGCGTCGGCAGCGTGCTCGGCGGCCGCCGCGCTGACGGCGGCGGGGTTCGGGGCGCTGACGTGGCGCTCCCGGCACGCCGCCATGACGAGGTGGAGAGAGGAGTGGGGGCAGCTCATGTCACCCGACCAGCGCCGTCACCGCGTCGGTCTCGGCGCCGTCGCGGTGGCGGCGCTGCTCGTGTTCTCGTTGCTCTTCGCGCACACGCTCGGCACCGATGCCGACGGCAACCTCAACGCCGGCTTCCAGACGGTGTGGGCCGACTGGTCCCAGCACCTCACCACCATGAGCAGCTTCGCCGTCGCGCACAACCTGCCCCCGCAGAACCCGCTCTTCAGCGGCCAGGACCTCCGCTATCCCTTCCTTCCCGACTTCCAGTCGGCCACGCTGGTGACGCTCGGTGCCTCGCCGGCCGTCGCTCTCGCGCTGCCCGGCGCGCTGCTCGCGGTGTGCATCACGCTTCTGGTCGTGGCGCTCGCGGTGCGACTCGGAGCGGGCCTGGCGGTGGGTGCGCTCGCGGCTGCGATCTGCATGATCGGCGGCGGCCTGGGCTTCTCCGGCATCCTCGCCGACGCCTGCCTGCACCACGGCTTCAGCGCGGCGCAGTGCAGCTGGTCGGGGCTGGCCGCGCACCCCGGCGACATCCCCGCGATCATCGCCGGCACCTTTCACGACCTGCCCGGCCTGGTGGCGGCGCAGCCGCGCGCCTACGACGGCCTGCTGACCACGGCCTCGACGCAGCCGCTGCCCAACCAGCAGTGGTACACGCCGCTGTTCGCCTGGTGGTTGCCGCAGCGCAGCATCCTCTACGGCTTCTCCGGCGCGCTGGTGGCCCTGGTCCTCCTCCTCGCCGCGGTGCGCACGCGGCGGCGCGGCTACGAGACGTTCGCGCTGGCAGGCCTGCTCTTGGGTCTCATGCCGCTCATCCACATCCACACGCTGATCGCGATGGCCATCGTCGGCGCGGTGCTCGCCACCCAGTGGCGCCACCGCGGCTGGCTGGTGACGCTCGCGGTCGCCTGCGTGGTCGCCGCGCCGCGCCTGGTCACTCTGGTGGGCGGGCCCCATGGGTCGGCTGCGGACGCCAACCTGTTTCCCACCGTCGAACCGGGGTGGATGTACCTTCCCGGGGCAGCGCGGCCGGTGCTGTCGGTGACAGCGCTGGTGGGCGGCGTCGGCGGCTTGATCCGCGCGCTGCTGACGCCGCAGTACTGGGGCTTCTGGGTCGAGAACACCGGCGTCGCGGTGCCCCTGTGTGCGCTGGTGGCTGTCGCGCTGGCACTGGCGCGTGTGCCGGGTCGCACCGGTGCCGTCGCGCAGCGTGTCCGTGCGATGTTCGCGCCCGACCTGGTGCGCGTGGCCATGGCCTTCTGCGTGGTGTTCGTGGTCGCCAACCTCGTCGTCTTCCAGTCATGGGAGTGGGACAACACCAAGCTGTTCGCCTACTGGTACCTCGGCGCCGCGTTGCTCCTCAGCACGCTGGTGGTGCGCTGGTGGCGGCGTTGGTGGCGGGGCGTCGCGGCCGCGGCCGTGGCCACCAGCGTGCTCCTCACCGGGCTGCTCGTGATGGCCCGGCTGCTGCCGTGGACGCCTGCGGTGGACGCCGTGGGCGGTCCGTACTCGACGGCGACCGCCGCTGACGTGCAGCTGGCGGCCACAGTCGCGGCGGCCACACCGTCCAACGCGGTCTTCCTCACCGAAGGCAAGCCCAACGACCCCGTGCTCACCCTGGCAGGGCGCACCGGCGTGATGGGCTACTACGGCTGGTTGTGGAGCTACGGAACCGATTTCGGGCAGCGCCCTCAGGACGTGCGCACCATGCTCGAGGGATGCCAGGCGCAGGCACGCTCGGACTGCGCCGTCTTCGGCCTCCTGCGCACCTACCACGTGGCGTACGCTGAGATCGACGACAGGGTCACCGACGCCGGCATCTTCGACGCGCAGGTCGCCGTCGGTTGGTGGGCCCAGCAGGGATTCCCGGTGGTGGCTCGCAGCGACCACGTCACTGTGTACGACGTGCGCGGGACGTGAGCGTGTCTCACGACTAGCGGTTCGGCGAGACTAGCCACGATGCGATTGACACGGCGCACGGGCGTGACGAGCCTACTGCTCGTAGTTGTCCTGTCGGTGGCTCTGGGCCTGCGTCTGAACGGCTACACGTCCGACCCTGCGCCGGGGGCCAACTACGACGGGCTGGGCTGGGCGTGGCAGGGCCAGTCGCTGATCCTCCAGCACGTGCCCCACGCGTGGTCCTGGCAGACCAGTTATCACCCCTCGAGCTTCGTGACTGAACCCAACGGCATTCACCTTCCCCTCGTGTCGCCCTACTTCGACCATCCGCCGCTCTTTGGCCTCCTGGTCGGCGGATCAGCGGTGATTGCCGGCGAGCAGACGCAGGCGAGCGTGACGGAGGGGGTCATCCGCCTGGTGCCTATCGCGCTCTCCTTGGTAACCATCGTGCTCCTCTACGTCCTTGTCCGCCGGGTCACTGGCAAGGACTGGATCGCGTTGATGGCGGCGGCAGCGTTCGCTGTCTCTCCTGCGATGGTGCTCACTGGCAGGCTGGTGGAGAGTGAAGCGCTTCTCACACCCCTGCTTCTCGCAGCCGTGATCCTCGCACTGCGCGTTCGTGATGGGGCGGGGCGACGGTACATCGCCGGGCTGGTCCTGGTCTGCCTGATCTCACCGCTCGTGAAAGAGCCAGGGGTCATCGTCGCCGTCGTGGCCTCCGCCATTCTGCTCACCTCGTCGAGGCGGCGCCTGTGGGCACTCCCTTTGGTCGGCATGACCTTCGGCGTCGGCTTGTACCTCGTCTATGCCGCGTCCCTCGACTGGAGTCTGTTCATCGCCACGGCTCTAGCGGAAGGCAAGGACCGCCATCCATCCGTCGCGGGCTTCTCCAACTACTTCATCAGCAGCGACGCCGGGCTGGGTATCCGTGTACCGTGACCGACCCGGTGTGGTACGCCGGGTGGGTTGCGCTCAGCTATCTCGGTGCAAGAAGCCGGGCGTGGCGTCCGTTGGCGCTGGCTGCAGTCGTCTACGCTGCGCTCATCGTCTCGTCAGCCTCGGGTGAGTGGATGCGATGGATCGGCTGGTATCGGATACCCGACGAGCCGTTTCTCTATGCCGCGGCGGCTGGGCTGTGCGCGGAAGTCCTGCACAGTGCATGGATACGGCTGGGTCCCATGAGCTCCGGGGGGCGCGATGGTGGGCTGGCACCACACTCGATAGCCTGATGATCCCTCGCGCCCTCGGAGCGGCGACGGCAGGTGCCACCCCAGCATCGGCGTCATCGATGGCGTTCGGCCACGTCGTCTTCGCCGCGGGAGGATGGGTGGGATGATCATCGACGCCCACGTCCACATCCTCCCCGACCGGGTTCGCGACAACCTCGTCGAGGTGGCCGCGAGTGACCCGTGGTTCGCCACCTGCCACGCGCGCGGTGAGCGAACCGCCTCGGCGGAGTCGCTGCTGGCGGCGATGGACGAGCACGGCGTGGATCGCGCGGTGTGCTTCGGCTGGCCGTTTGCCGATGCCGCGACGTGCGCCGAGGCGAACGACTACGTGGCGGCCGCGGTGCGCCGTCATCCCGACCGGCTGGTGGGATTCGGCATCGTCCAGCCACTCCACCCCGGCGCTGCAGCCGAGGTGACGCGGTGCGCACGACTGGGCCTGGCCGGGATCGGCGAGATGAACGCCGACGCCCAGGGCTGGGAGCTCCTCGACGAGGCGGTGCAGCCTGTGGTCCGGGCCTGCGTCGACGCCGGGATGCCCTGGAACCTGCACTGCAGCGAGCCGGTCGGGCGCCAGTACCCGGGACGGGGATCGTCGACCCCGGACCGGGTCATGGCGTTCGCCGAGCGCAACGCCGAGCTGACGCTCATCTGCGCTCACCTCGGCGGCGGGCTGCCGCTGTACGCGCACATCCCCGAGGTGCGCCGCGCCTGCGAGCGGCTCCACTTCGACACCGCCGCGCAGCCCTTCGTGTACGAGGCCTCGGTGTACCGCGCGCTGGTCGACGGTGTCGGCGCAGAGCGCGTTCTCCTGGGCAGCGACCACCCTCTCCTCGACGTGCCGCGGTACAGCGCGGCGCTGAGCGAGGCGGGCGTCAGCGAGGCGGCGCGAGCGCTCATCACCGGTGGCAACGCGGCCCGGCTCCTCCACCTCTGAGTGGGTGGTGGCCGTCGTCACCATCCCGTCGCCGGTTGGTGGATCGGTTCGTTGTCGCGGTGGCCGCAGAGTCAGCGGCGGCGGAGTGTCCGGCGCCCGCCAGCCGGACGCTCTGCTTTTTCTTTGCCCAGGGACGCGCAGCCGGGCTGCCGCTAGGCACACTTGGGGTGTGTTCACGCCTGAGACCCTCGAGGTCGCCATGGTCTCGTTCGAAGGGCCTGACCAGTACAGCCAGGCCGGCGGGCTCGGGGTTCGCGCCAAGGAGATGTGCCGCGCGTTCGCCGCCTTGGGCTTCGCCACCACGCTGTACTTCGTCGGCGACCCGGACAGGCCTCACGACGAGGTCGTCGACGGCCTGCGGCTGGTGCGCATCTGCCAGTCGGTGAGCGCCGCGCACCCGGCCGGTGTGTACGACGGCGAGCACGCCAAGATCGAGGCGATGTGGCAGGAGCTGCCCGCCCTGCTCGTCGAGACGTCGGTGCGCCGCTGCCGCGGCGGCCGGCAGGACGCTCGCCATCCTCTGCGAGGAGTGGCAGACCGCCGACTTCGTCGAGATGCTCGACCGCCATCTTCGCCAGCTCGGCATGCGCGACCGCTGCGTCATCCTCTGGAACGCCAACAACCACTTCGGCTTCGACAACATGGACTGGCGCGCGCTGGACCGCGCCGCGACGGTGACCACCGTGAGCCGCTACATGAAGCACCTGATGTGGCCGCACGGGGTCAACCCGATGGTCATCCCCAACGGCATCCCGGTCGAGTCGCTGCAGCCCGTCGACCCCGCCGGCGTCGCGCTCATCGCCGAGGCCGCGGGCACACCGTGCCTCACCTTCAAGATCGGCCGCTTCAGCCCCGACAAGCGATGGCACCAGAGCCTCGACGCCATCGCCGAGCTGCGCGCGCACGGCCTGCCCGCGCGCCTGCTGATGCGCGGCGGCATCGAGCACTTCGGCCACGGCGTGCTCGGCCACGCCCGCCAGCTCGGGCTGCCGGTCACCGACTGGAACGAGCCCATCGAGGGGCCGCGGGACATCGCCCGCTCGCTGGTGGAGACGGGCGCCGCGGCGGTGGTCAACCTGCGCCGCTTCCTCCCCGAGTCCGTGCTCCCGGCGATCTCCGCGGCGTCGACCGCGGTGCTCGCCAACTCCGGCCACGAGCCCTTCGGGCTGGTCGGCCTGGAGGCGATGGCGGCCGGCGGCGTCGCGGTGGTCGGCGCCACCGGCGAGGAGTACGCGCGCCCGTACGGCAACGCCATCGTCGTCGAGACCGCCGAGGGCACCGAGCTGGCCAGCGCGCTCGCCGGGCTCGTGGAGCGCCCCGAGCTCTCCACGCGCTTGCGCGAGGCGGCCCGCCGCGACGCCGCCGACTTCGTGTGGCCGGAGATCATCGACGGCTTCCTCGAGCGGATGCGCTACGTGGCGGCGCGGCAGCATGTCGCGGTCTGACCCCGCTGCGCGACGGGCTCGCCGGCGATCGAGGTGCGGGAGGTCGAGCTGGCCGACATCACCGACCTGCGCGGCGCGCGTGCTGCGCAGCCACATGCCCGGCGCGCCGGCCACCGCGCCGAGCGACGGCAACGCCGACGTCGTTGCACCTCGGCGCCTTCCGCGACGGCCGGCTGGTGGGGGTGGTCACGGCCTTCGCTGAGGAGGCACCGGGCAACCCGCGGGTGGCCGGCCGCAGCGCTTCCGCTTCATGGCCGTGGAGCCGTCGGAGCAGGGCACCGGAGCGGGCACGGCGCTCATGCGCGAGCTGATGGCGCGGGCCCGCGCGCGCGGCGCCCGCCTGCTCTGGGCGCACGGCCGCGACAGCGCGCTGGACTTCTACGCCAGGCTCGACTTCGCCGTCGTCGGCGAGGGCTTCGACGACCCCACCTCCCACCTGCCCCACCACGTCGTCGTCCGCGAGCTGTGAGGCCGCGTCCGGGCTCGTCTACCGCGACCAGCGGATAGGATGCGACCGTGGACGAGCGCCGGCTGACCGCGATCGCAGGCGAGCTCGGCCTCACCGTGGACGAGCTGCGCGAGGCGCAGGCGGGGCTGTCGCCCGGGCTTCCGGACGCCATCCTCGGCGGCCTGATCCGCTTCGAGGACGCGCTGTTCGAGCTCTCGCAGTGACCGCGCCGCTGCAGGCCGGCGACGTGGCCTTCATCCACCGCGTCGCCGCGAGCCGGTTCGCCGGGGGCGACGCCGGGCACCGTTGATCGAGCTGCCGTCGACGACGCGGTGGCCGCCGCCGCCGAGGGCACCGCGTTCGTCCGCGCGGCCACGCTCGCCGCCGTGCTGCTGCAGCGCCGCGCGTTCAGCACCGCGCCGCTGCAGACCGCCCTGCTCGTCCTGCACTGCGCGACTGAGCCTCGACGGCTTCAGCCTGGTGGCCCCGCAGGGGGTGCTCGCGGGGATGATCCGCAGCCTGGCGAAGGACGGCGACGCGGCCGAGCGTGGCTCGCTGGCTGGAGGATCGCGCCGTGCCCGCCGCCTCGGGCTGAGGCCGGCCGCGCCGGCCGTCGCGGCCGGCCTGGCGCCCGGTCGTGCGCTCGCGGACATGGCCCGTATGATGGGCAGCGACAATGAACTCGTCGCTCGGCCGGCTCGGGCATCAAGGCGGTGGTCATGGCCGGCGGAGAGGGCTCGCGCCTCCGTCCGCTCACCAGCCAGTACCCCAAGCCGCTCGTCCCGGTGGCCGGGACCCCGGTCATCGAGCACATCCTCCGGCTGCTGCGCGACCACGGCATCACCCAGGTGATCCTCACCCTGCAGTACCTGGGCGCCGAGATCCGCAACCGCCTCGGCGACGGCTCCGACCTCGACATGGAGATCGAGTACGTCGTCGAGGACCGCCCGCTGGGCACGGCGGGGAGCGTCCGCAACGCCGCCCACCTGCTCGACGACACCTTCCTGGTCATCAGCGGCGACGCCCTCACCGACATCGACCTCACCTGGGTGCATCGCCGAGCACCGGCGGCGCCAGAGCCACGCCAGCATCGTGCTCAAGAGCGTGCCCAACCCGCTCGAGTACGGCGTGGTGGTCACCGAGGCCGACGGCAGGGTGCAACCGCTTCCTCGAGAAGCCGTCGTGGGGCGAGGTGTTCAGCGACCACGCCAACACCGGCATCTACGTCATCGAGCCGTCCGTGCTGGAGCACATCGAGCCCGACGTCGTCCGTCGACTGGTCGCAGGACGTCTTCCCGCGGATGCTGCGCCGCAAGGAGCCGCTCTACGGGATCGTCGCCGAGGGCTACTGGTGCGACATCGGCTCCATCCAGTCGTACATGCAGGCCAACTGGGACGCGCTCGAGGGCCACGTGCGCTGCCACATCCCGGGTCGCCGCGAGGGCAACGTCTGGATCGGCGACGGCGTCGAGTTCGGCATCGGCGTGCAGCTCGAGGGCCCGGCGTTCATCGGCGACGAGGTCAAGCTCAAGGCGGGCGCCTTCATCAACGGCCACGCCGTCATCGACAAGTACGCGATCATCGACGACAACGCCAAGGTCTCCAACACGGTGATCTGGCCGCACTCCTACATCGGCGAGAACTGCCGCCTGCGCCAGAGCATCGTCTGCCGCAACGTCACCATCAAGAACGGCAGCCTGCTCGAGGAGAACACCGTCATCGGTGACGACTGCGTCATCGGGCACGGGTCGCGGATCCGCTCCGGGCGTGAAGATCTGGCCGCACAAGGAGGTGGAGCCCGGCTCGACCGTCAACGAGTCGGTGATCTGGGCGGGCGAGTGGCGCCGCGGCCTCTTCTCCTCCTACGGCATGGGCGGCCTCATCAACGTCGAGCTCACCCCCGAGTTCTGCGCGCGGCTGGGCGCCGCGTTCGCCGCCACCCTGCCGCGCAGCGCCACCATCGCGGTGGCCCGCGACCACGCGCGCAGCTCGCGGATGATCAAGCGGGCCATGGTCTCCGGCCTGATCAGCGCCGGCGCCACCGTGCGCGACCTCAACGAGCTGCCGGTGCCGATCACGCAGTTCGCCACCCGCGGCGGCCACTGCGACGCCGGCGTCCACGTGCTCGTGTCGCCGCTCGACCAGCGCAGCGCCGACATCCGCTTCTTCGACGGCGACGGCCTGCAGATCGACAAGCGCGCCGAGCGCAAGTTCGAGAACCTCTTCTTCCGCGAGGACTTCCGGCGCGCCGCCTTCTACGAGATGGGCGACATCGAGCACGTCGACCCGCACGGCGACTACTGCCGGCACCTGATGGACAGCGTCGACGCCGCCGCCATCCGCGCGGCCGGCTTCCGCGTGCTCATCGACTACGACTACAGCCAGGCGTCGACGGTGCTGCCCGGCATCCTCGACGACCTCGGCGTCACCGCCATCCCGCTCAACGCCGGGCTCAACGAGCAGCCCCACCACCAGCGCGTCCCCGACGAGACCGCGCTGGTCAGCCGCACCGTCAACGCCGACGTCGGCTGCATGATCAGCCCCACCGCGCGAGCGCATCACCTTCATCGACGACGAGGGCACGGTGATGACGCCGTACGAGACGTTCGGCATCCTGGTCACGCTGGTGGATGAAGACCCACCCCGGCATCGTGCTGGCGCCGGCGAGCACACCGCAGTGGATCGCCTCGCTGGTCGAGGAGGCCGGCGGCACGTTCACGCCGACGCCGGGCGAGGCGTCGGCCGTGCTGCGCGCCTCCGCCGCGCCGAGCACGTGCCTCGCCGCCGACGGCGAGGGCGGCTTCATCTGGCCGTACTTCTTCGGCGCCTACGACGCCATGTACACGCTGGTCAAGCTGCTCGAGATGCGCGCCGTGTTCCAGGTGCCGCTGAGCGAGATGCGCCGCGCAGCTGCCGCGTGTCGACGTACATCACCGCCACGGAGTTCTGCCCGTGGGAGGCCAAGGGAAAGGTGATGCGCCGCCTCCTCGAGGACCACGACGGGCGCGAGGTGGACCTCGTCGACGGCCTCAAGGTGTTCGTCGACGGCGGCTTCGTGCTGGTGCGCCCCGACCCCGACGAGCCCGCGTACCACGTGGTCGCCAGCGTCGACGACGAGGCGACCGGCAGGCGCCTGGTCGCCGAGTACCTCGACCGGGTCCGCGCCGCGCAGGGGTCGAACGGGCACGGCGGCAGCTGGTGGCGGTGCTGGAGACGTCCCGACCACCTGAGGCTCAGGCGGCCTCGTTCTCCGCCGGCAGCGGGCAGGCGCTGGGCCCAGCGCGGCGCCCACCAGTTGGCCCTGCCGAGGAGGCGCATCAGCGCCGGGACCACGAGCGCGCGCACCAGGGTGGCGTCGGCGAGGACGGCGACCGCCATGCCGATGCCCGTCGCCTTGATGGTGACCACGCGCGCGAGGCCGAAGGCGAGGAAGACGGTGATCATGATCGCCGCGGCGCCGGTCACCAGGCGGCCGCTGCGCTCCAGGCCCTCGGCGACGGCGGCGCGGTTGTCGTGCGTCCTGCGCCACGCCTCCTGCATGCGGGTGAGCAGGAAGACCTCGTAGTCCATGGACAGCCCGAACACCACGCAGAAGAGCAGCACCGGCAGGGTGGGATCGATGGCGCTCGGGGTGACGTTGAGCAGGCTCGACAGGTGGCCGTCCTGGAAGATCCAGACCATCGCGCCGAAGGCCGCGCTCAGCGACAGGAGGTTCATCAGCACCGCCTTGATGCGGCAGGATCACCGAGCGCAGCAGCAGGAACAGCACCACGATGGTGGTGAGCATCGCGAAGCCCACCGCCCACGGCGTCTGCTGGACGATGTAGTTGACGAAGTCGATGTCGAACGCGGTGTCGCCGGTCACCACGACGGTGGCGCCGGGAACGCTGTCATCGGCGCGGATGGTGCGCACCAGCGCGTGCGCGGCGTCGCTCGCCGGCAGCGCCGGGGTCACCGCGTCGAGCACCGCGATGCTGCTGCCCGACGGTGCGCGTCACCTCGTCGCGGACCGCGGGCGGGAAGCGACGACACGCCGCCGGCGTAGAGGCGCTGGTACCCGGCCACGCTCAGCGTCGGGTCGATGTCGACATAGCTGCGCACCGCCGCCACCCCGGGCGTCGCCGCCAGGCGGCGGCTCAAGCTGTCGGCGACGGCGACGTTGGCCGCTGACAGCGGGGAGCCGCTGTCGAACTGCACCACCACCTCGACGATGTTGCTGCCCTGGCTCGGGAACGCCGAGGCGAGCAGCTCAGCGCCCTGCCGCGCCTCGGCGTCGGCGGGCAGCTGGGTGACGTCGGTGCTGGCGAGGTGCAGGTGCAGGAACGGCGCGCCGGCGGCGAGCAGCACGGCGACCGTCGGGACCAGCACGGTGACGGGGCGGCGCATCACCGCCACCGCGACGCGGTGCCACATACCCTGCCCGAATGGGCGCGGGCGCAGCACCGGCACGGCGAGCCGGTTGATGCGCGGACCGAGCACCGCCAGCAGGGCGGGGAGGAAGGTGAGGCCGAGCAGCACCGAGATGGCCACCACGATCGCCCCGCAGATGCCCATCGACACCAGGAACGTGCCGCGGTAGAAGAGCATCGCGGCGAGCCCGATGGCCACGGTCAGGCCGCTGAAGGCGATCGCGCGTCCCGCGGTGCCCATCGCGACCGCCACCGCGTCGTCGACCGTGCGGCCGCTGGCGAGCTCCTCACGGAAGCGGCTGACGATGAACAGCGAGTAGTCGATCGCGATGCCGAGCCCGATGAGCGTGACGATGTTGACCGCGTACGTCGACACGTCCATGACGTGGGCGAGGGAGCAGGGCGGCACCCACGCCGGCGGTCACCGACAGCAGGCCGATGGCCAGGCACACCAGGGCGCCCACGCCGGTGCCGAACACGACGAGGAGGAGGAGCGAGAGCGACCACCGAGGAGCCGATCTCCGCCTTCTGGAGGTCGGCGGCGAGCAGGCTGTCGAACGCGTACGCGAGGGCTGGGTCACCGGTCACCGCGACGGTCATCGGCGGCGGCGGGTGGATCTCCGCGCGGAGCTCGCCGAAGTGCGTGCGCGCGTCGGTGAAGCCGATGTTGAGCGAGACGATCGGCGAGCACGCGGTGGCCGTCGCCGGACACCATCTGCGCCGCGGTGGCGGCCGGCGGCGGTGTACGGCGGTGCGGATCCCGGCGACGCGGCGGTCGGCGGCCAGCGGCGCCAGGGCGCGGCTCACCTCCTGCCGGAAGCCGCTGTCGGCGGAGGAGCGCGCGGTGTCGGTGAGGATGACCGTGAAGGTCACACCGCCCTTGGGCAGCTGGCTCGACATGAGCGAGAACCCGCGGCCGGACTCGAAGTCGAAGCTGTTGGAGTTCTGCGGCTCCCCACCGTTGGCGATGGCGATGCCGGACGAGGACGAAGCCCGACCACGGAGAGCGCCAGCACGAGGCGGCGGTGCGCGTACACGAAGCGTCCCCACCGATGCACGCGCGCGAGTATATCGACGCGTTCGCGTGCCACACCGACGAGGCGGTGGCCGTCAACGCGAGCGGTCCGGGCCGACTATCATTCCGCCGCAATGGCAGAGGCCCTACCGGGGCGACGCGACGGCGCGGCAGCGGCAGACTCGGACTACCTCCGCCACGTCTGCCACGAGTTGCGTCAGCCGTTGGTCGTCGCGGTCGGGCTACGTGTCGATGCTCGAGGACGGTTCGTTCGGCGAGCTCCCGCCCGAGGTGATCGGCGGTGCTGCACACGGTCGCCGGCCGCCTCGACGCCATGAACGCCATCATCGACGGCATGGCCGGGACGCCCCAGCCGCCGGCCGAGGGCTAGGCTGCGCCGCTGCTCAGACAGACGCTGCGGGGACCGGCGGCCGCAGCCAGCTCGCGCTGCACCACCTCGGCGAGCGCCTCGATGAACGTCGGGTCGGTGTTGGGCATCGCGATGCGGTGGAAGCGGAGCCCGGCGGCGCGCGCCTGCTCGGCGGCCGCGACGTCGATGTCGTAGAGGATCTCGAGGTGGTCGGCGACGAACTGCACCGGGACCACCAGGACGTCGCGCGCCCCGGACTTGCGGATGCCGGGCAGCACGTCGGTGAGGTCGGGCTTCAGCCACTCCTCGGGGGTGTGGCCGGCGCTCTGGAACGCGAACACCCAGCGCGCCGCGGCCAGGCCGACCCGCTCGGCGACGGCGGCGATGGTCTCGTTCACCTGCGCCATGTAGCCGGGGTCGCGCTCCACGACGCGGCGCGGCAGGCTGTGCGCGGTGAAGACGACGCCGACCCGGGCGCGGTCGGCGGCGTCGAACGTGCTGCAGCGCTGTCCACGACGCGTGCGGCCAGCGAGGCGACCCACGAGCCGGTGGTGTGCCACGCGCCGGCGAGCCGGACGGGCAGCGCCGGCGCCACCTCCGCCACCGCCGCGTCGAGCGCGCGCTGGTAGCCGGTCAGGATCAGCGGCGAGTACTGCGGGGCCAGCACGATGGCGATGACGCGCGACACACCCTCGCCGGCGAGGGCGCGCAGCGAGCTCGCTGATCCAGCGGGCTGCGAGTGCAGCATCCCCGCGGACACCACGAAGCGGCGCTCACCCGGGCCGGTCGTCGAGCCGCCGCTCAAGGGCCGCCGCCTGCGCGAGCGTGATGTCGATGAGCGGCGAGCGGCCGATGACGTCGAACCGGCGCGTGAACTCCTCGACGAGCTCGGCGGACGGCTCACCGCCGCCGCGCACGCTGCGCAGGTAGGCGGGAACATCGGCGGACGTCACGGCCGAACCGAAGGTCATCAGCAGCACGCCGACGCGGTCCCGCGCTGCTCACGCGCGCCTCCGACGGTGCGCTCGTGCACCAGGTCGACGATCCGCCGCAGCGTGTCGGCCGGCGTGTCGGCGAGCACCCCGTGGCCGAGGTTGAAGATGTGCCCGCGCCGCCCGCCGGCCTCGGCGAGCACGCGGCTCGGCCTCGCGCTCGACCACCGGCCACGGGGCCAGGCACACGGTGGGATCGAGGTTGCCCTGGATGGCGAGGTCGCCGATGCGTGACCACGCCTCGCCGAGCGGCAGCCGCCAGTCGACGGACATGGCGTCGGACCCCGCTCCGGCCATCTCCTCGAGGAGGTGGGCGGTGCCGGTGCCGAAATGGATGGTCGGCACCGCGCCGGCCAGCGCCGTGAAGATCCTGCGGACGTAGGGGAGCACGTACTCGCGGTACTGGGCCGCGCTGAGCACGCCGATCCACGAGTCGAAGAGCTGCACCGCCTGCACGCCCGCGGCCACCTGGGCGCGCAGGTAGCGGATGGTCACCTCGGTGAGCGTCTCCATCAGCTCGTGCCACAGCGCGGGCTGGCCGAGCATCAGCGCCTTGCTGCGCGCGAAGTCCTTGGTGGGGCGGCCCTCGATGAGGTAGGAGGCCACCGTGAACGGAGCGCCGGCGAAGCCGAGGACCGCGGTGCGACCGTCGAGCTCGCGGCGGATCAGTCGGATCGCCTCGAACAGCTCCGGTGTCGCCTCCTCGGCGTCGACGATGCGCAGCGCGTGCACCGCGGCGGCGTCACGCACCGGCTCGTGGATGACCGGGCCCAGGCCGGGGTCGATGCTGAACGGCACGCCCATGCCGAAGAGCGGCAGCATGATGTCGGCGTACAGCACCGCCGCGTCGACGCCGAACTCCTCGACGGGCATCAGCGTGACCCTCGCGCACAGCTCGGGGGTGCGCGTCATGGTGAGGATGTCGTACGTCTCACGCAGCTCGCGGTACGCGGCGAGGCACCGGCCCGCCTGGCGCATGAACCACACCGGGGTGCGGTCCACGGGCTGGCGGCGGGCGGCCGCCAGGAAGCGCGTCGCCCCGGTCATGGCGAGCGGGGACGCGGGAGCGGTGGTCACGGATCGAGGGTACCGAACGGGGAGCGCGAGTCGGCCTGGCGCGGCGAGGATCAGCCTGGTGGGTGGATGCCCGCCTCACCGGCGTGCAGCGGGTCGACGAGATCGGCAAGCGCATGGGCGAGGCCGCTCCTGGTGGCCTCGGCCGCGACTGCCGCGGCCACCGCGGGCGACACCGCGCGGTTGAACACCGAGGGGACGATGTACTCGGGGTGGAGATCCTCGCCGACGGTCTCGGCGATGGCGCGGGCGGCGGCGAGCTTCATGGCATCGGTGATCTGGCGGGCGCCGCTGTCGAGCAGGCCCCTGAAGAAGCCGGGGAAGCAGAGCACGTTGTTGATCTGGTTGGGGTAGTCGCTCCGCCCGGTGGCGATCACCGCGGCCACGCCCTCGATGGCCTCCGGCTGCACCTCCGGCGCCGGGTTGGCGAGCGCGAACACGATCGGCAGGTCGGCCATCTGGCCGATGAGTTCAGGGTCGACGAGGCCGGCGCTGCTGGTGCCGATGAACACATCCGCGCCGGACAGCGCGTCGGCGAGCGCCCCGGCGATGCGCCGCGGGTTGGTGTGGGTGGCGTACCAGCGATGCCAGTCGCTCAGCTCGGCCAGGTCCTCGTGGATGATCCCCGCGCGATCGACGCCGACGATGTCCCCGACTCCGGCGGCGATCAGCAGCCTGGTCACCGCGGTGCCGGCGGCGCCGATGCCGAGGCAGACCACGCGCACGTCCTCGATTCGCTTGCTCACGACCTTGAGCGCGTTGAGCAGCGCGGCGAGCACCACCACGGCGGTGCCGTGCTGGTCGTCGTGGAAGACGGGGATGTCGAGCAGCCCGGACAGCCGCTCCTCGACCTCGAAGCAGCGCGGCCCGGCGATGTCCTCGAGGTTGATGCCGCCGAACGTCGGGGCGATGGCCACGACGGTGGCGATGATCTCGTCGACGTCCTGCGTCGCCAGGCAGAGCGGGAAGGCGTCGACGCTGCCGAACTCCTTGAAGAGCATCGCCTTCCCCTCCATGACCGGCAGCGCCGCCTCAGGCCCGACGTTGCCGAGTCCGAGCACCGCGCTGCCGTCGGTCACGATGGCCACGCAGTTGCGCTTGATGGTCAGGTTGCGCGCGCGGGAGTGGTCCGCCGCGATCGCCATGCTGATGCGCGCCACGCCGGGCGTGTACACCATCGACAGGTCCTCGCGCGTGCGAATCGGCGTGCGCGGCACCACCTCGATCTTGCCGCCGAGGTGAGCGAGGAAGGTGCGGTCGGAGTAGTCGAGCACCTCGATCCCGGAGAGCGCCTTCATCATCTCGACGAGTTGCTGGGCGTGCTCCTCGTCGGCTGCCAAGACGGTGACGTCGCGCACGATCGCGCCGCGGTCGACGCGCACGATGTCGATGCCGCGGATGTCGCCACCGAGGGTGCCGATCGCTGAGGTGAGCTGGCCCAGCATGCCGGGTCGATTGACGATGCGGCAGCGAGCGGTGAACGCGAAGCTCGCCGACGGGTGCTGGATCACGCGGGCTGGCCCGACAGGACGCGCACGAGGTCATCGCCGTAGCGGGCCAGCTTGGCCTGGCCGATGCCCGGTATCGCAAGGAGCTCTGCGGCGTTGGCCGGAGCGCTCCGCGCCAGCTCGCGCAGGGTGCGATCGCCGAACACCACGAACGCGGGCACGTCCTCGGCGACGGCAACCTCGCGCCGCCAGGTGCGGAGGAGCTCGAAGCGGGCTTGCGCGTCGCCGTCGAGCGCCTCGTCGGTGCGCGCGCCGCTGCGGAGCGGTCGCTGCACCGCGCCCACAACCTCGATCTCCACCTCGACGTCCTTGTCGCCGTTGAGCGCGGAGCGGCCGAGCTGGGTCAGCGACAGCACCGGCCGCTCCCCGCTGCTTCGCGCCGCGTAGCCGTCCTCGACCAGCGTGGCGAGCAACTCACGGATTGCCTCGACGGTCCACGTGCGCAGCGCGCCGAAGAAGGCTGCGTCCTTCACCCAGGCGCGCTGCTGGGTCCACGCATCGTCCGAGCCGCGCAGCAGCGCGGCCAACCGCGACGCCCCGAGGTGGCCGTCGAAACGGGCAACACAGCCGAGCGCGGCGGTGAGGTCGGCGGTGGCCACCGACACGCGCGCGCGGCGCGGCTGCAGGCAGTTGTCGCAGGACTCGCACGTCCGTGGCGCGCCCTCCTCGCCGAAATAGTCCGCGATGCGCGCGTGACGGCACCCCGAGCTGCGCGCGTAGTCCATCACCTGGTGGAGTCGCGCGTATGCATGATCACGCAGGACGGTCTGTGCGTCGAAGTCGGTTGGCGCGGCGCGCAGCCGGCTGATGTCGCCACCATCGAGCAGCGCTCCGGCGCGACGCAGCAGGTCCAGGGACGCGCGGACCACGTGGCGCTCGCGCGAGGGCAGGCGCTGCTCCCAGTCGTCGAGATCCCAGCGCCCCTCGCGGAGCACCTCGCGGTACACGTCGCGGACCGCGTCCCGCTCGGGGTACGCCTGCTCGATGAAGAAGGCCTGCAGGTCGCGGTCGGCGGGGCTGTACAGCAGCGTGCAGTCCGCGCGCTCGCCGTCACGGCCCGCGCGCCCCGCCTCCTGGTAGTACTGCTCGATGCTGCCGGGGAAATCGAGGTGGATGACGCTGCGGATGTCCGGTAGATCGATCCCCATGCCGAACGCCGAGGTGGCGGCGACGACGTCGATGTCGCCGTCGATGAAGCCGGTGTGGGCCCGCGCGCGCGCGGCCGCGTCGAGGTCGCCGTGGTACGGAGCGGCGCGGAACCCGTTGTCGCGCAGCAACGCGGCGATCTCCTCGGTGGCTCGGACGCGCCCGCAGTACACGATGGCGCGGCCGGGAAGCGCGCGCAGCGCCGCCAGGACAGCAGCGCGCTTCTGCTGCTGGCCGCGGCAGCGCGTCACGCACAGGCGCAGCTCTGGGCGCACGAAGCCGGTGACGCGCACCGCCGGGTCGCGCATGCCGAGCGACTCGACGATGTCGTGGCGCACGCGCGGCGTCGCAGTCGCGGTGAACGCGCCGATCGGGGGCCGCCCGCACAAGGCCGCGGCGTCGCGGAGCCGGCGGTAGTCGGGCCGGAAGTCGTGCCCCCAGCTGGAGATGCAGTGGGCCTCGTCGATGGCCAGCCGGGTGACGCGCAGGCCACTCAGGGCGGCGGTGAAGGAGGCGACGCCGAAGCGCTCGGGGGTGACGTAGAGGAAGCGCAACTCGCCGGAGCGGGCCTCGGCGAGCGTGGCCTCCTGCGTTGACCGGTCCACTTGGGAGTGCAGCGCGGCGGCGGTGACCCCGAGCGAGCGCAGCCGCGCCACCTGGTCGTTCATCAGCGCGATCAGCGGGGAGACCACCAGAGTGAGACCGCCGCCGACGATGCCCGGCACCCAGTACCCGATGCTCTTCCCCGAGCCGGTGGGGGCGACCAGGAGGAGGTCGCTCCCCGCCTCCGCGGCCGCGACGATCTCGCCCTGGCCGGGGCGGAAGTCGCTGAACCCGAAAACCCGCTGGAGGACGTCCGCCGCCGCTTGGCTGGGCGCCGCGCCCGCGGTCACGCCGGGACCGAGCCCATCGGCCCGCGAGCGGCGAGCAGTGTCATCGCGCCGAGGGTAGCAGGAGCCTGCGGACGGTCCGCGGACGGCCGCCGGCCGTCAGTCGACGCCGATGTCGAACGCCGCAGCCTCGTCACCCCGCCCGTAGGAACGGATGGCGACGTGGGTGTTGGTGCGGGTGATGCCCGGCAGGGTGGTGATCCGCTCCGTGACGAGCGTGGCCAGCGCGTCGAGGTCGGGGACCCTGACGATGGCGACGAAGTCCGCCGAGCCGGTGGTTGTGTACACCTCGGCGACGCCCTCGGTGTCGGCGAGCCCGCGGGCCACGTCGTGGATGTGGGCGGGCTCGCAGAGCACCAGCAGGAAGGCGGTGACCACCGGCCGAGCCTAGCAGGAGCCGCCGTCCCAGCTGGGACGCTGCCAGCCGGCGATTGCGCGAAACGTCTGGCTCGCGGAGAATGCCGAGTCGCCCGTCGAGGCGCCCAACCAAGGAGCGGCAGATGAACAGCACGATGCAGCCGTACCAGCTGACGGTCACCTCGCTGATGACCCGCGGGGCGCAGCTGTTCGCGAACAGCGAGGTGATCACCTGGCAGGGCGACACCGCGCGCCACACCCGGTACGCCGAGGTCGCCGAGCGCGCTGCACGTCTCGCCAACGTGCTGGCCGGGATGGGCGTGCAGCCGGGCGACCGGGTGGGCACGCTGGCGTGGAACAACCAGGAGCACCTCGAGGCGTACCTGGCGATCCCGTGCATGGGAGCTGTGCTGCACACGCTCAACCTGCGTCTGACGCCGCAGCAGCTGGTTCACATCGTCAACGACGCCAAGGACAAGGTGATCATCGTGGACGGGTCGTTGGTGCCTCTCCTGGCCGCGATCCGTGAGCACGTCCCCACCGTCGAGCACGTCATCGTGGTTGGGGAGGGCGACACGGAGAAGCTCGGCGACCACGTGAGGTACGAGGACGCGATCTCCAGCCAATCCACGCAGTACGATTGGCCGGAGATCGACGAAGAGTCGGCCGCAGCGATGTGCTACACGACCGGCACCACCGGCGACCCCAAGGGTGTTGTGTACAGCCACAGGTCGATCTGGCTGCACTGCTTCGGGGTCTGGGGCGCGTTCCGGCTGGACGAGTCCGAGCGGCTCCTGATGATCGTGCCGATGTTCCACGTCAACGCGTGGGGCATCCCGTACGTTGCGTGGATGCTCGGCTGCACCCTGCTGCTGCCGGATCGCTTTCTGCAGCCGGAGCCTCTGTGCGCGTTCATCAAAGCCGAACAGCCCAGCTTCACCGGCGGTGTCCCCACCATCTTCACCGGCATGCTGCAGTACGCGCAGGCCACCAACGCCGACCTCTCGTCGATCAAGCGCGCCATCTGCGGTGGCTCCGCGGTGCCGCGCGCGCTCATCGAGGCCTTCCGCGACAACCTGAACATCGAGCTCATCCAGGCGTGGGGCATGACCGAGACCAGCCCGCTCGGGTGCATTGCGTTCCCGCCCGCGGGCATCGCGCCTGAGGAGGAGATGGACTGGCGCGCCAAGACAGGCCGGGCCATGCCTGGCGTTGAGCTCCGCATCGTCGGCGAGGACGGCAACGAGGTGCCGTGGGACGGCACCTCGGTGGGGGAGCTCGAGGCGCGCGGGCCTTGGATCACCGGCTCGTACTACGGGGTCGAGGCGCCCGAGCGCTTCCACGACGGCTGGCTGCGCACCGGTGACGTCGGCGTCTTCGACGAGCGTGGCTACCTGCAGATCACCGACCGCTCGAAGGACGTCATCAAATCCGGCGGTGAGTGGATCTCCTCCGTGGAGCTCGAGAATCACCTCGCTGCCCACCCCGCGGTCGCGGAGGCCGCCGTCGTGGGCGTCGCCGACGACAAGTGGGAGGAGCGCCCGCTGGCGGCCGTGGTGCTCAAGGCGGGCCAGGCTGCGGGCCCGGAGGATCTGCGCACCTTCCTCGACGGCAAGGTGGCACGCTGGTGGCTGCCCGAGCGCTGGACCTTCCTCGACGAGCTGCCCAAGACCAGCGTGGGCAAGCAGGACAAGAAGGTGATCCGCCAGCTCTACATCGACGGCAAGCTCGAGGTCCAGGAGATCGGCAAGGCCGCACGCTGACCGTGGGCGCGCGTCGCGCGACGGTACACTGGGCCCAGGGTGCGGGAGTAACTCAACGGTAGAGTGCAACCTTCCCAAGGTTGAAGTTGCGGGTTCGAGCCCCGTCTCCCGCTCCGCGGTCCATCAGACGTTCATGATGCGACCACACCGCGCCTGGGATGATCAAATCATGACGCCCCGGCGATCGTCGTCGGTGCTCCATCCGGCCCCGGTCAAGTCGAGATGTGAATAGCCTTCAGCTCGACCGGTGTGCCAGCACGAATGCTGTTCGGGATCTCAGCGATACGATCCACATGCCCAACCAACTCGCGCAGCGTCTCAGGTGGAGCATTGCCCGAGATCTCGACTTCGTAGCCCACCACCGTCGAAACAGCCGGTGAACCGATGAAGTCGCCGGTCACCCTGACGACCACTCGATCGAGGGCGACGCCCATCGCAGCAGCCTCTCGGAACAGGTCGTTCGAGACGCAACCCGCAACGGCGAGATACAACAATTGACCACCGTTGAAGCCGCGTCCGCCACCACCCGCTTCGACAGGTCGATCGACGACGAGCGTAAAAGGACCGGCAGCACCCACTGCGGTCACCTGCCCAGACACATTGCGAATCTCGACGTCGAAGCTCACGGGACCGCGCGATTCTAGGCTGACCGCTCGGAACGGTGTGCAGACCGCCCCGCCATCTACGTGAGACGCGATTCTTTCCAGTCGTGGCAGGGCCGTCAACAAACAGGCACCAGACCACCTGGCGGGCGGCGGTGTCGCCGACCGGACTGCACCGCGCCTGGGGATCTACTGTTGCGCCCTGATGGACGACCCGGTCGCCTTTCCCGTCCTCGACGACTCTGAGCTCGCCCTGCTGGGCTCGCTCGGTATCCGACCGTCGGTGGTAGCGGCGAATACCTCTATCGCGAGGGAGACGCGACCTACGATTTCTTCGTCATCCTGTCCGGGGCCGCGGAGGTGGGGTTCATTCCGACGGCGAGGAGCGGACCATCACCCGGCACGGTCCCGGTCGGTTGCTCGGCGAGCACGCCTCTGAGCGCCAGTCACCCTGGCGTCCGCAGGGGGCGGGTGAAGGTCGGGAGCTCGGCTACGCGCGCAGCTGGCGTCGCCTCCATTGCCGGAGCGCTCCTGCGCCGACCCCCAGCAGCACGACGGCGACAGCCGAGTACACGGCGGTCAGTGGAAGACGGATTGCCGCCGGCTGGATGGCCGTGGCGCCGGTGCCCGGATGCTCACCAGCGACCGCGGATGCGTGCGCGGCAGCTGGTCGTGCGCCGGCGTGTGCGGGCGCGGACTGCGCGGCGGTGGCATGCGCTGCGGTGGCGACCGCCAGCGCGCCGTCGGCGCCGAGGTACACGCGCGACGGGTGGGCGCGGTCGAAGTACACGGTGGTGACGCCGCCGACGGAGTTGGCCAGCGTCGACAGCGTTGGGTCCCTGGTGGGGGAGGTCGGCGGTGGTCAGAGCGATGCGCAGGCGATGGCCTGGCTGGAACGCCACCGACGTCGGGAACACCTCCACCCTCACCTCGGTGGGCGTTGCGCTCAGCGGCACCTGCGACGCGCGCGTGTACGGGTGCCACGGCACCACCGGCACGTTGCCGGACGCGGAGTACACCGAGCAGTCCATCACCCTGGCGCCGCAGGGCGTGGTGGTCACCGCGCGCAGCGACGCCACCAGCGAGCCGGCGGTGACGCGCGACACGGTGCCGTCCGGCAGCACGTCGCCGACCGTGACCGTCAGCGTCGTGTCCGGCCTCGTCGAGCTGATCCAGAGGTCGGCCATGATCGGGCCCGAGACCGGGTACGCCTTGCTGAACGTGGGGCTCGTGAACGTGAGCCCGGTGAGCTGCGCGCTGGTGTCGTCAGTCGGGCAGCTGCCCGCCGCCACCAGCCCCGCGGTCCACTGCGTCGTCGAGCGCGAGCACGCGCCGGTCACGGCTGCCACGGGACGGACGCCGAGCCCGTGTCGCGCCGGGGAGTGGCGAGCGAGCCGTCGTACAGGCTCTTCGCGCCCGAGCCGGACGGCGACGCGCCGAGGTACCACGGCTGGTAGTGCTCGGCCGCGTACGGGAAGCCCGGGGTTCGGAGTGCCACTGGTTGGAGCCCTGCTGGTAGGTCTCGACGGTGGGGAAGCTGTCGACGCCGTTGCTCTTGCCCTTGAGCCAGTGATCGAACCACGCCAGCGAGAGGTTGTTGGTGGACGGGATGAGCGTGCCGTTGGCGTCGTGAACCGGCGACGAGCCGTCGTCGGCGGTGAGGTTGGTCGACGGGTTGCCGTGGTACCACGGGCCGTACAGCAGCTTCTTCTGCGTGGTGGGCAGGCCGAGTCCGCGATACAGCAGCGGCTCGCCGCGCTGGAAGAGGTCGTACTCGCCGCCCACGATGAACGTCGGCACGTGCACGTTCTGGATGCGGCTCAGCGGGTCGACGTTGCGGTAGTAGGGGCCGTCGTACGCCTGGTCGGGATAGGTCTGCAGCTGCGGCGGCAGGCTGCTCTCGTACTGACCGAGCGTGCTGTCGGCCACCGCCGGCGCGGCGAACCTGGCGACGTCGATGAGGTGCTGCGACTCCGCGTTGAGCGCGATCGCGGGCTGCGTCGCGGCGTCGTCGCTCGGCGCGGCGCCGAGGGAGGTGACCAGGCCGAGCCACAGCGGGATGAAGCCGGTGTCGGTGTTGCCGCCGGCGAAGGTGACGTCGCGGTAGGCGTCACCCATGGGCACGATCGGGAAGATCGCCTTGACCGCCTCCGTGCCCGGCTGCTCGACGGTGAGGAACTGGTTGATGGCGCTGTAGCTCACGCCGGCGAGGCCGATGGTGCCGTTGGAGAAGGGACGGTGCGCGGCCCACTGCACGAGCTGCGACGCCGTCCTGCTGCTCGGGTGTGCCGAACGATGTCCAGTAGCCCTCGCTCGAGCCGGTGCCGCGCACGTCGACCACGATCTCCGCGTAGCCGTGCGACGGGAAGTACGGGTTGTACTCGGCGACAGCGGTGTCGCTCTTGCGATACGGCGTCTGCACGAGGATCACCGGGCACGGGCACCCGGTGGTCGGCACGTACTCGTCGGAGTCGAGCCTGACGCCATCGCGCATGGTGATGCGCACGTCGGCTGTCTTGGTGAAGGCGGTGACCGGGTCGCGTGGTGCCCGCCGCCGCGACATGCGATGGGGAGAAGACCGCCGCGCTGGACACCAGGGTCACGGCGCCCACCAGCGCCATCAGTGCTCGACCAAGCTTGCTCATGGGGGACCTCAGCAACCGTCTGAGCGGTCCGGCGTCGCCCACGAGCTGCGCCGGCTCGCATCGCCGGCCCGCTGGCCGGCACCCGGTTAACGTCGGCCCCGCGCCCGGCCTTGCGCCGGCGGGCCGGCGCTCAGATCGGGCCGGCCGACCCCGATCGGGTTGGGGTAGATGAGCCCGCCCTCTCCCTCCAGCCGCGCGGCCAGCCCGGCGAGCAGCGCGAAGAGGCGCTCGCGCCGCGTCGGCTCGGGCAGGCTTTCCCACGGGCCGGCGGCGAGCCTGTCGGTGGCCTGCTCGACGGCGCCGCGCAGCTCCCGTCCGGCCGCGGTGAGCGCGCCTGACCTCGTCGAGCACGCCGCGCTCGCGCAAGGCGCTCGCCGCCCGCGGCCCACTCGTCCTCCGTCCATCCTCGGAAGCTGCGCAGTGTGCCGGCGTCGACACTCTAGCCGGCGGCGACCGCGATGCAGCAGCGCGGCGAGGCCGTCGACGTCGTGGACGGTGAGCGCGGCGACGTGGCCGTCGAAGCGGTGCTCGCGGAGCAGCGTGCACGCGTGCCACAGGGCCAGGTGCGGCGCCTCGGGCATCGCCAGCCCGGCATGTCCGGCGAACAGTGGCCGGCCGTCGGCGCGCAGCTCGCCGGCCACCGCCGTGGCGAGCTCGCGCCGCCTCCCTCGACCTCCGTCGGAGTCCGGTCGCGTCGCCCCACAGACGGCGCAGCGCCGCGTCGGCCACCGCCAGCGCGGGCGTCGAGCACGCGCGTCGGGCGTCGAGTAGCGGCCAGGCGTCGGGGATGGCGCGCGCGCACCATGGCCGGCTGGAAGTTGTGGAAGACGGCGGTGACGACCTCAGCGCTCACCGCGCCCATCGGCGCCGACCGAGACGCGAAGTAGCCCATCCAGCCGCCGCGCAGCCCGGCCGCCGTGTAGCTGGGTCGCGCTTCGGGAGCGAAGTACACGATCGCGTGGATCGGCTCGAACAGGGTCCAGGCCCTGCGCGACAGGCTGGTCTGCGGCACCCGCGCAGTCTGACAAACTGGTCATGCGCGCTACCAGGGCGGGCAGCATGACCGTTGTTGCCAGGAGGAGTCGACCATGGCGGGCTCGGAACCGGAGGACGACGACCCCATCGCCGAGGAGGCCAAGCGCGCCCGCGAGGATCCCGACCGGAGCCTGCTGCCGTCCAACGACGGCCTCGGGCCGGGCGCGGGTGAGACGCCCGCCGGCGGACGTCACCGCGGGGAGCGTCGAGCCGCCAGGACGCTGCGCCCGACGTCACCAGCACGCCGAGCATCGGCGCGCCGCCGCGCCGCACCGAGCGTCCGGACTTCCGCTCCAGCCAGCTGGACGGCGCGCCCGGAAGAGGAGGACGAGCCGAGGACCGCTAGGCGGCGGGTTCGGGCTCGCCGGTGCCGCCGTCGCTCGCCGCGCTGCCCGGCCGGCGTCGCCTTGGCGAAGCGCAGCGCCGCGGAGTTGATGCAGTAGCGCTGACCGGTGGGCTCGGGACCGTCCGCGAAGACGTGGCCGAGATGGCCGCCGCAGCGCCCGCAGCGCACCTCGGTGCGCGGCACGATCATCTTGAAGTCACGGTGCTTCTCGATGATCTCCGGGTCGGCGGGCGCGTAGAAGCTGGGCCAGCCGCTGCCGGAGTCGTACTTGGTGCTCGAGTCGAAGAGCTCCGCGCCGCAGCCGGCGCAGAGGTACTGGCCGGCGGCCTCGACGTGGACGTACTGGCCCGTGCCGGCGCGCTCGGTGGCGCCGCGACGGAGCACCGCGTACTGCTCAGGGGTGAGCTGGTCGCGCCATTCCTGGTCGGACTTGACGACTTTCTCGGTCATGCCTCAACGGTAGACGATGCCCGGTCGTCGACGGCCCTCTCGAGCGCGTCAGGCGCCGGAGCCGCGCCACTCCCGGCGTCGCCATGGCTCCGCGGCGAACGACGCGCGCACCGCCTCGCGCACCTGCGGCGTCGGCGATGACGTCGGCGCCGGTCAGGGCGAGCGCCGCGGCGCCGCGCAGCATCACGTCGTGGGCTGCCTCGGTGGCCGCCGCCTCGCGGAACTCGTGCGTGTGGCAGGACACGCCCTCCTCGGTGATGGCCACCTCGGGATGGATCGTGGGACAGGCGTACGAGAGGTCGCCGACGTCGGTCGAGCCGACGCGCTCCCAGGGCGTCGGCCACCATCGGCGTCGAGCCCGACCGCCTCGAGGTGCGCGTGCCCGCGCTCGGCGAGCGACGCGGTTGGAGCGCAGGTCCTTGTACGTCTCCTCCTGCACCAGCTCGAGCGTGCACCCGGTGGCGCTCGCCGCGGCCTCGAAGATGGCGCGGAAGCGGACGTTCATCTCGTCGAGGTACGCGGCGTCGCGGGCACGCGTGAGGAACTCGCCGCTGGTGCGCTCGGGGATGATGTTGGGCGCGGTGCCGCCCTCGGCGATGAAGCCGTGCACGCGGGCGCCGTCCTTGAGCTGCTGCCGCCACAGGGAGATGCCGTTGTAGGCGTGCACGAAGGCGTCGAGCGCGTTGAGGCCCTGGTCGGGGTCGCCCGCGGCGTGCGCGGCGCGCCCGGTGAACGCCCACCTCCAGTGCGTGCAGGCCAGCGCCCACATCACCGCCATGGTGCGGTCGGTGGGGTGGAGGATGAGCGCGGCGTCGCAGTCGTCGAAGACCCCGTCGTTGACCAGCGGGATCTTGCCGCCGCCGCCTTCCTCGGCGGGGCTGCCGACCACGCGCACGTGGCCGGCGATGCCGCTGTCGCGCAGCGCGTGCAGCAGCGCGATGCCGGCGGCCGCCGACGCGGTGCCGATGAGGTTGTGACCGCAGGCGTGTCCGAGCCCGCGCAGCGCGTCGTACTCGCACACGAAGGCGACGCGCGGACCGCCGTCGCCGCTCTGCGCGTCGGCGATGAACGCGGTGGGCATGCCCGACACGTCGCGGCGCACATCGAACCCCTGCGACTTGAGCAGGCCGCACAGGGTCGCGCACGCGCGCGTCTCCTCGAAGGAGGTCTCAGGGTGCGAGTGGATGTCGAGCGACACGTGGCGCAGCTCGGTGCGCTGCTCGTTGAGGACCGCCTGGATGCGAGCGGCTACGGAATCGATGGCGACGGACACTGCATACCTCCCGCGCGATGGTCAGCCGGCTACTGGCGCCGACCTCAGGGACTGACGCCTGCGCCCGGCGGCGGTTGCGCGCCGCCCGGCGAGGAGAGGTTGCCGCCCGGCGTGGTCTGCACGGAGTGGAGCTCGATGCCGCCGGCGAAGTGGATGAGCAGCACGACCACAACGACGATGACCACGATGACCGGGACGCAGGATGGCGAGCAGCCGCTGCGCCGAGGGTCGGGCGGCGCTGCTCGACGGGGGCGGGGGGGTCGCTGCCACGCGGTCACATTAGCCCACCGGCGGCCGCCGCGGTGAGCCGGCGGCTCAGGCTCCGTCGTACCTCTGCGCGCCCTGCGCGGAGCGTGGCGGCGACGTGCTGCGCGCAGCGACGGCTGGCGCGATCACCTCGACCGAGCCGCCCCAGCCCAGCACCCACGAGCGCATCTCCACCTCGCTGGCCACGCGCAGCCGCGCCTCGATGTCGCCGTCCGTCGCGCTCGGTGATCTCCGCGCCGCGGTGCCAGAGCGCCTCGCGGGCGCGCTCGGCGATGGCGCGGTCGAAGCGGAGCACGACGTCGTCCTGGCCGGGCGCCTGCCAGATCCCCCACGAGCCGCTCACCACCGCGTCGATGTCGAAGTCGTCGGGCACCGTGAACGTCTGCGCGAGCAGGCGCGCGCTGCGCACGCGGTCGATGCGGAACGGGCGCACCTCGCCGGAGAGGTCGTCGTGGGCGAAGATGTACAGCGTGCGGCTCTCGGCGCGCGGCTCGAGGAAGTACGGGCTGAGCACGCGGCGGGTCTCGCGCCCCTCGGCGTCGCGGTAGGCGACCTCGACGCTGCGGCGGCGCACGAAGGCGTCGACGATGACGCGCTCCACCTCGTGGCGCTCGCCGCGCGCGGGGCGTCGCTCCGACGCGGCGATCAGACCCTGCAGGTAGCGCGTCACCACCGGCACGCTGAGCGCGCGCGCCAGCTGCGCCAGCGCCCCGATCAGCGCCGGCTCCTGCTCGGAGCGCATCTGCTGCATGGCGCGCACCGCGAGGAGCAGCTCGGTCGCCTGGTAGTGGTCGAGCTGCATCGCCGGCAGCCGGCTGCGCGAGCCGATGCGAAAGCGCCCGTCGACCTCCTCGATGTCGATGCCGGCGCTGTCGCGCAGCGTGCTGATGTAGCGCTGCACGGTCCGGGTGGTCACCTCGAGCTGGTCGGCGAGCTGGCGCGTGGTCAGGCCCGGCCTGCGTGTCCGACAGTCGCTGGAAGAGCTGGATGACCCGGAGGAACTTCTCGCCGCTCTCGTAGCGCTGGCTCATGCGTCAGGTGAGCACGTTGACCGCACGCCCGGCGACCAGCGCGACGGTGAGCAGGGAGGCGACGCACTGCACGCTCATCAGCGACTTGGCCTTGCGCGTCAGCGGCATGCGTGTCGGTGGGGCTGAACGCGGTGGCGTTGGTGAGCGAGACGTACATGTAGTCGACGAAGGTCGGGCCGCCACCCGGGCGGCGCCTTGTCGGGGGCGTTCATCTGCGGGAAGAGGAAGTCGCGGATACCGGACCTGCCGCCCAGCCGCGCCGCCGGGCCACCGCCGTCGAGCTCCCAGTACCAGAGCCCGAAGACGATCACGTTGGTGAGGTAGATCTCGATCGCCGCCAGGATGAGGTTGCGGCCGGTGATGTGCGAGCCGCCGAGGAGCACGTTGACCAGCAGGCCGAGCGAGGCGACGTTGCCGAGGTTGGCAAGCGCGATGAGCACGATCGCGGCCATCCGGCTGCGGCCCGACTCGCCCGCGTGCCGGTGCGGCCGGGCGACGGTGAGGGGGACAAGGATGGCGCCCTCCAGGACGGGGAGCACCCAGCTGGGGCCGAGCACGAGCGAGTCCGGCAGGCTGAGGTACAGCACGATCGCGACGAGGATGGCGAGCGTCGCGGGCCAGCGCGCCTCGAGCAGTGCGCGATCGGACGGCGGGTGCCGGGGGATTCGCGCGGCATGCCCGCGACGATACGTGACCCTGCGCTGCGCGACCGTGCCGGGCGGGCTACTCGCCCTGGCAGCCGCCCGCGAGCGACGCGGAGGCGGGCAGGCGGGCGAGGATGGCGTCGGAGATGCGCCCGAGGTCGGCGACGTCGGCCTCGGACAGGCCGTCGAAGAGGTGGGCGCGGATGTGCTCGACGTGGCGGGGAGCGGCGGCAGCCAGCGCGTCGTGGCCCGCGTCGGTGAGGATCGCCAGCCAGCCGCGGCGATCGCTCGGGCAGGTGGCTCGCTCCACCCAGCCGAGCTCGACGAGCCGCTCGACGGCGTGGCTGATCCGGCTCGGTGAGCTCAGCGTGGCCTCGGCGAGCTCGTTCATCCGCAGGGTCCGCCGCGGCGCCTCGGAGAGCACCACGAGGATCTGCGTACGTGCCCGCGGCCATGCCGGCGTCGCGGGAGAGGTCGCGGTCGAGCTGGGCGAAGAGCAGCCGCGCCGCCTGGCGGAAGGAGCGCCAGGTGCGCTGCTCCTCGTCGGTCAGCCAGCGGGACGGTTGGGGTGGTCGCGGTGGTCACATGAGGAAGTGTACACGAAAAAGTTTGACATCTCAACTTCTTGGTGATAGTCTACGCAGCAACAGTTGAGCATTCAAAAAAGGAGCATCGAAATGACTGTCACCGCGATCCCCACCCAGGCTCTTCCCCAGATCGACGGCTACACCGCCGGCCGCTGGGTCATCGACCCCGTCCACTCCGACCTGTCCTTCACCGCCCGCCACCTGATGGTGAGCAAGGTCCGCGGCCACTTCCGCGACTTCGACGGTGAGGTCGTGCTCGCCGACAACCCGCTCGAGTCGCAGGTCACCGCGAACATCCGCGTCGGCCTCGATCGACACCAACAACGAGGGCCGCGACAACCACATGCGCTCCGGCGACTTCTTCGACGCCGAGAACCACCCGACCGCGACCTACCGGTCGACCGGCGTGCGCCTCGAGGACGGCGAGTTCATCGTCGACGGCGAGCTGACCCTCCGCGGCGTCACCCGCTCGGTGCCGCTGACCGTCGAGGTCAACGGCTTCGGCCCGGACCCCATGGTCGAGGGCGGCAGCCGTGCCGGCTTCACCGCGCGCGGCCGGATCAACCGCAAGGACTTCGACATCAACTTCGGCGGCGTCATGAACGGGGTGACCGTGGTCAGCGACCACATCGACCTCACCCTCGAGATCGAGGCCAGCCGGGCACTCCAGGCCTGATCCGACACTCCCCTCACCGAGGCCGGCGACAGACTGCTGTCGCCGGCCCTTTTCATGCTCGGCGCATGGAGCACGACCGCGCCACTCGATCGACCGGCCACCGCCCGGCCACTACCAGGGGCGGCTCACCACCGTGATCGGCGGCCTCCCGGCGCGCGCGATGCCAGCCCTGGCGCCGCGCTGGCAGCCCGCGCCCGCGCCGCGGCGGCTGGTCGTTCCGGTCGCGGCGCCGCCGCACCGGCCAGCTGGCCCTGCCGCTGGAGTCCGTCAGGGGATGACGTTGATCGCTGTGAGGACGCGCGCGGCGAGCTCCTCGTCGCCGTCCACCGTCGACGTCACCGCCGGCGATCGCCGCGGCGGCGTCGCGGCGGCCGGTGGCCACGCGAAGGAACACGGCGGGGGAGGCGCGAAGGTGCAGCGTCGCCTCTCCCGCGCCGGGGTCGGCGGGCACGCCCCGGCCCGCCCTCCACCCGCGCGGCGGCCGCACCGCGGCAGCGGCGGCCCGATGTCGACGGCCACGATCTCGCCCTCGGCCGCGCCGCCCTTGGCGGCGCCGCGCGGCAGCAGCATGAGCATCTCGTCGAGCACCCGTCGCCCCGACGGCGTGTCGACGACCGCCTCGAGGTCCAGGCCCAGCGCCTCGGCGATGTCGAGCTCGTGAACCACGTAGTCCCACAGACCGGGTGCCGATGAAGCGACCCGAGCGGGACGAGCCCGCCGCGCGGGGACGGCACCTCCTCGCGCGAGCGCCGTCCTCGTCGAGGGCCGTCGAGCTGGGCGAGCCGCTCCGCGGTGGTCTCGCGGAACTCGGCGAGCACCTGCGTCGCCCGGTCCAGCCGCGGCGCCGGTCGACGAGGCGCTCGTTGAGCTCACCGAGGGGGTTGCGGACGTGGTCGGTGACGGCGCGCCTCGTGCGCCGGCTCGTCGCGGCCGAGGAACATGGCCTCGAGGGAGGCGAGGTGCGCGACCACGTCCTTGACGTCCCAGCCGGGCAGCGCGGTGGGCTTGCGCCAGCCGCTCTCGTCGAGCGGCGCGCACATCGCGTCGATGCGCGCACAGCAGCCGGCGATGGCGTCGATGGTGGACGCCTGGCTGTTGGGCATGCCGCAGCCTAGCGCAGCGCCGCCGACCGGTCTGCGGCGACGCCGAGCCGGTGAGCGACGCACGGGTGCGGGATCATCGGCGTGATGGATTCCCTGAGCCTCTTCTCGCCGGCCGCGCAGCGCTGGTTCGGGGACGCCCTCGGCGAGCCGACCGAGGTGCAGACGCGCGGCTGGCCGGAGATCGCCGCAGGTCGCAACGCGCTGCTCTGCGCGCCCACCGGCAGCGGCAAGACCCTGGCCGCCTTCCTGTGGTTCGTCGACAGCCTCGGACGTGCTCCCGAGCCGCCCGAGGCGCAGCGCTGCCGCGTGCTGTACATCTCCCCGCTCAAGGCGCTGACCGTCGACGTCGAGCGCAACCTGCGCGCGCCTCTGCGCGGCATCGCGCTGGCAGCGGAGCGCAGCGGCGAAGCGTTCCGCGAGGCACGCGCCGCGGTGCGCAGCGGCGACACGCCGTCGGTCGAGCGTCGCAACCTCGTCCGTCATCCGCCGGACATCCTCATCACCACGCCCGAAGTCGCTGTTCCTCATGCTCACCAGCGCGGCGCGCGAGTCGCTGCGCAGCGTCACGCACGGTGATCGTCGACGAGATCCACGCGCTCGCCGGCACCAAGCGCGGCGCGCACCTGGCGCTCAGCCTCGAGCGGCTGTGCGCGCTGACCGACACGCGACCCGCAGCGCATCGGCCTGTCCGCCACCCAGCGACCGCTCAGCGAGGTCGCCCGCTTCCTCGGCGGCGTCGACCGTGACGTGGTGATCGTCGACGCCGGCGTGCGCAAGCCGATGGAGCTGACCATCGAGGTCCCGGTCGACGACATGAGCGACCTCGACCGCGGCGCCGAGCGCGGCGGTGACGCCTCCAGCGCCGCAGGCGCCGCGGCGGAGCATCTGGCCGGCGGTGACGCCCCGGCTCCTCGAGCTGATCCGCGCGCACCGGTCGACGATCGTGTTCGTCAACTCGCGCCGCCTCGCGGAGCGACTGTCAGCGGCCAGCTCAACGACCTCGCCGGCGAGGACCTGGTGCGCGCCCACCACGGGTCGATCGCGCGCGAGCAGCGCACGGTGGTCGAGGAGATGCTCAAGGAGGGCAGGCTGCCGGCGATCATCGCCACCTCCTCGCTGGAGCTCGGCATCGACATGGGCGCCGTCGACCTGGTCGTGCAGGTGGGCTCGCCGCTCACCGTCGCCTCCGGGCTGCAGCGCATCGGCCGCGCCGGGCACAGCGTCGGCGTCGGCCTCGCGCGGCACCATCTTCCCGACCCACCGCGGCGACCTCGTCGAGGCGGCGGCGATCGCCGAGCGCATGCTCGACGGCGCCATCGAGGAGACGCGCGTGCCGCGCAACCCGCTCGACATCCTTGCGCAGCAGGTGGTGGCCATGGCGGCGCTGGACACGTGGGACGGTGGAGGACCTGCAGCGCACCATCGTGCGCGCGTACCCGTTCGCCGACCTCACGCCGCGCGCGTTCGAGGCCACGCTCGACATGCTCGACGGCCGCTACCCGTCCGAGGAGTTCGGTGAGCTGCGCGCGCGCATCGTGTGGGACCGCGTGGCGGGCACGGTCCGCGGTCGCGCCGGCGCGCAGCGACTGGCGGTGACCAGTGGCGGCACCATCCCCGACCGCGGCCTGTACAGCGTCAACATCTTCGAGGACGGTCGCCGCGTCGGCGAGCTCGACGAGGAGATGGTGTACGAGCTGCGTGCCGGCGAGGTGTTCATCCTCGGCGCCACCAGCTGGCGCTGCGTCGACATCACGCCGCAGCAGGTGCTGGTGCTGCCCGCGCCCGGTGAGCCGGGCAAGATCGCCTTCTGGCACGGCGACTCCGTCGGTCGCCCGTTCGAGGTGGGCGCCGCGGTGGGGGCGATGGTGCGCGAGCTGCGCAGCGACGGCGAGGCGGCGGCGCTGCTGCGGCTGCGGTCGCGGGCGGGGCTCGACGAGCGCGCCGCGCGCAACCTCGTGGACCACCTCGCCGACCAGGCCGCCGCCACCGGCGCGGTCCCCGACGACCGCACCATCGTTGTGGAGCGCTTCCGCGACCAGCTCGGTGACTGGCGGCTGTGCGTGCTGACGCCGTTCGGCGCCCGCGTGCACGCGCCGTGGTCGCTGGTGGCGGCGCAGCACCTGCGCGACCTGGTCGGCTCCGACGTGCAGGCGATCCACAGCGACGACGGCTTCGCGCTGCGCATCGCCGACGTCGACCGTCTGCCCGACGCCGCCGGTGCTGTTCCTCGACCCCGACGCGGTCGCTCGCCGAGGTGACCGACCAGCTCGAGGGCAGCTCGATGTTCGCCTCGCGCTTCCGCGAGAACGCGGCGCGCGCGCTGCTGCTGCCGCGGCGCCGGCCCGGGCAGCGCACCCCGCTGTGGCAGCAGCGCCAGCGCAGCGCGGGGCTGCTCCAGGTGGTGTCGCGCCACCCCTCGTTCCCCATCCTCGTCGAGACGTACCGCGAGTGCCTGCGCGACGTCTTCGACCTCGACGCGCTCGCCGGCATCATGCGCGCGGTGCGCGCCCGGCAGATCCGCGTCGTCGAGGTGGAGACCGCGCAACCGTCGCCGGTGGCGTCGTCGCTGCTCTTCGAGTACATCGCCCAGTACATGTACGACGGCGACGCGCCGCTCGCCGAGCGTCGCGCCCAGGCGCTCAGCCTCGACCGCGAGCTGCTCGCCGAGCTGCTCGGCAGCGACGACCTCCGCGAGCTGCTCGACGCCGACGCCATCGACGCGACCGAGCTCGAGCTGCAGCGGCTCGCACGAGTCGCGGCACCCGCGCGACGCCGACGGCGCGCTCGACGTGCTGCGGCTGGTCGGCGACCTGACGCGCGCGGAGGCGGCTGCGCGCGGGATCAGCGGCGAGTGGCTCGACGAGCTCGTTGCCGCGCGGCGCGCGCTGCCGGTGCGGCTCGCCGGGGAGGTCCGGGTCATCGCCGCAGACGACGCCGGCCGCTACCGGGACGCACTCGGCGTTGCCCTCCCGCCCGGAGTTGCCGGCGCCGACCTCCGTCCCACCGCCGACGCGATGGCCGCGCTGGTGCGCCGCTACGCGCGCACCCACGTGCCGTTCGTGGCCGCCGACGTGGCCGATGCGCTGGGCCGTGCCCGTGCGCCGGGGTGGTCGAGATCCTCGCCGCGCTCGCCCGCGACGGCGACCTCATCGCGGGCCACTTCCGCCCCGGCGGGGCCGACCGCGAGTACTGCCATCCCGAGGTGCTGCAGCAGCTGCGCCGCCGCTCGCTGGCCGCGCTCCGCCGCGAGGTCGAGGCAGTGCCGGCAGCGACCGCTGGCCAGGTTCCTGCCGGCGTGGCAGGGGGTCGGCTCCGACGCGCGCGGCCACGAGCGGCTGCTCGAGGTGATCACCCAGCTGCAGGGTATGGCCGTGCCGCTGTCGGCGCTCGAGCGCGACATCCTGCCGGCGCGGATGGCATACGACGGCCGCCTCCTCGACGAGCTGATCGCGGCCGGCGAGGTGGTCTGGCAGGGGCGCGGCGCGCTGGGTCGCGACGACGGGCGCATCGCCCTGTTCCTCCGCGGCGACGCGCCGCGCCTGCTCGCCTTCCCGAGCGACCCGCCGCAGACGGAGCTGCACGATGCCATCCGGGGGCGGCTCCGCGACCGCGGCGCCGCCTTCGTGCGCGACCTCCTCGAGGCGTGCCCGGGCACCCCGCTCGACGAGGTCGTCGACGCGCTGTACGACCTGGTGTGGTCGGGTGAGGTGACCAACGACACGCTCCAGCCGCTGCGGTTCCTCGGGCCCGGTGCGCCGTCACCCGCGGCGGCCGCTGATGCGCCTGGTGCCGCCGCGCGCCCAGGGCCGCTGGTCGATCATCGCGCCCGCCGGCGGACGCCGGCACCGAGCGCGGCATCGCCCTCGCGCAGACGCTGCTGCAGCGCCACGGTGTGCTCACCCGCGAGGCGGTCGCCGCGGAGAACGTGCCCGGCGGGTTCGCCGCGCTGTACCCGGTGCTGCGCGCCATGGAGGAGTCCGGCCGGATCCGTCGCGGCTACTTCGTGGAGGGGTGTGGCGCCGCGCAGTTCGCGCTCGCCGGGCGCGGTCGACGGGCTGCGCTCGCAGCGCGGCGCCGGCCGGCGCCGGTGTCGTGCTCGCCGCCGTCGATCCCGCCAACCCGTACGGCGCGGTGCTCCCCTGGCCGAAGCTCGCCGGACGCGCCGCGCGCGCCGCCGGCGCGTACGTCGTGCTCAACTCGGGGGCGCTGCGGCTCTACGTCGAGCGCGGCGGCCGCTCGATGCTCAGCTGCGGCGACGTCGCCGACGAGGACATCGAGGCGCTCGCCACCGTGGCGGCGCGCGTCGGCCGCCTCGACCTCGTGACCATCGACGGCGAGCCCGCAGCCGTGCACGCGCTGGCGCCGCGCCTGCGAGCCGGCGGCTTCGTGCCCAGCCCGCGCGGGCTTGGTGGCGTACCCGCAGCGGCCGGGCCGCACACCCGCGAGGGCAGATGCCCGAGGGTGACACCATCTGGCGCGCAGCCGCACGAGCTGCAGCGGCGCCTGAGCGGCCGCGTCGTCACCGCGGCCCGTCCCGGCGGCGCTGAGCCGGCTGGTGGGCCGCACGCTGCTGCGCGTCGAGCCCGTCGGCAAGCACCTGTACATGCACTTCAGCGACGGTGTCGTGCTGCACACCCACATGCGCATGACCGGCGCTGGCACGTGCTACACGCGCCAGGGCAGCGTCACCGGCGCGCGTCCCACCTCACCACGGCCGCGCTGGAGTTCGGCGACGTGCAGGCGGTCCTCTTCGCGGCGCCGGTCTGCGAGCTGGTCTCCGCCGACGTCGATCGGCCGCGGCCTCGGTCCCGACATCCTCGCGCCGTCGTTCGACGTCGCCGAGGTGATCGCCCGGGCGCGCGACCGCGCACGCGCCGACCATCGCGGAGGTGCTCCTCGACCAGTGCGTCTGCGCCGGGCATCGGCAACATCTTCCGGTGCGACGCGCTGTGGCACGAGCGGCGTCGACCCGTTCACGCCGGCGGCGACGCTCGACGACGCCACCATCGCCGCCGTCTACATGCGTGCGCGTGACCTGATGCGCCGCGCGGCGGTCGCCGACCGCTTCGCGGCGCGCCACGCCGTGCACGGCCGCTCGGCACGGCCGTGCACGGCATGCGGGACGCTCATCCGCACAGCCCCGCTGGGCAGGCCGTCGCGGATCGTGTACTGGTGCCCGCGCTGCCAGGCGCGCCGTCAGCGCGGCGGGCAGCACCCAGTGCGTGATCACGATCCACTGGAGCAGCGCGGCGGCGAGCACCAGCGAGTGGAAGATCTCGTGGAACCCGAAGGTGCGCGGCCACGGGTTGGGTCGCTGGAACGCGTAGATGACCGCGCCGGCGACGTACACCGCGCCGCCCAGCGCCAGTAGGCCGACACCCGACCGGGCCGAGGTTGGCGACGAGGCGGGGGAGGAGCACCACGCCGAAACCACCGACGGCGATGTAGGGGCCGACCTCGACGGCCACCGGCGCGTCGTTCCAGAACGTGGTGAGCAGGCTGCCCGCCAGCGCGCCGCCCCACACCACCGCGAGGGTGGCGGTGCTCAGCCATCCCGAGACGGCGATCACGGCGATGGGGGTGAACGTGCCCGGCGATGAGCAGGAAGATGGTGGCGTGGTCGAGGCGGCGCAGCCAGGCCCGCGCGCGCACCGACCAGTGGCCGCGGTGGTACATGGCGCTGACGCCGAGGCAGGCGCTCAGGGTCGCGGCGTAGATGGCCGTCGAGGTGCGCGCGCTGCCCGCCGGCGCGTGCAGGATGGCCCAGGCGCCGCCGAGCAGCGAGACGGGGAAGGCCGCCTCGTGGAGCACCCCGCGGAGGCGGGGCTTGACGAAGGCGACGGCGGCACGCGCGGCGTCCGAGACCTCCTCGACGGCGTCCCCGAGCGGCGTGCTGCTGTTCACAGCATTGACGATACCCCCGGGGTCCCGCGGAGAACGATGCGCGTCCCGGACACGGACGCGTGCCGCCATCGCGGCGGCGGCGCGCGCGGCTACCGGGTGACGGCCATGGCCACGGCGATGATCGCGCCGGCGCTGATCGACACCACCGCCGGCGTAGATCGCCAGGTTGACCCGCGGCGAGCGCTCCTTCACCTTCTGCAGCGCGGGCAGCCAGCTCGCCTCGGGAAGGCGGTCGCGGATGTCGTAGAGGATCGAGAACTGGCGGTCGCCGAACATGCGCAGCGGGATGCGCACCGTCCCGTCGGTGGCGTTGAAGCCGCCGGGGAGGCGCATGCGCGCGGTGGTCTGCTGGGCGCCCGCCATGGTCAGGCAGAGACCGGCGTCGGGCCGGTGCACGAGGCCCGTCACCTGCTCCCAGCCGGCGGTCAGGTGCTGCTTGCCGCGCTCGAAGGTGATCCCGTCATGGGTGAGGTTGAGGCTGCCCTTCAGCGTCACCGCGGGCACCAGCAGCAGCCCGAGCGTGACGATGACGAACGCCGCGACTGTCAGCGAGATGGTCGAGGTGGCCCCGAACCAGTTGATCCCCACGGAGTAGTCGCCGAGGTGCTCGGCGACGGCGAGCCCGGCGAAGGCCAGCGTGATCAGGGGCAGGACGGCCCAGATCGCGAAGGGGTTTCGCGAGACGGCGTAGCCGCGGGTGGGGTAGGTGAGCCTCAGCCGGCCGTTGACCGACCGGGTGAGCGGGGCCGTCGGTGGGCGTGTGGACGGGGGCGATTGTCGCCATGGGGGCGGTCCTCCCTGGGTGTTCTCGGCCCCCCGGCCACCCAGTGATACCACAACGTTCCGCCAAAGTGAAGCGAAAGACGCTGTTGATGCGGGTGCTTGACGCCGTTTCGCCGCCCGATCACCATGGGCTCGAGGGGCGGTTCCGCCTGCGAGGAGATCCATGTTTGGCCGACGCCGCCGATCCGACCCCGCCGCCGCGGCGGCGCCCTCGACGCCGGCACACGGCCGGACACCGAGCGCTGCGCCGCCGAGGGCTGCCGGCGCCACGACGGCACCCAGTGCAGCTACGTCGACAAGCGGTCGCGCCGCTGTCCCACAGCCTGGTGCCCGGCCCACGTGGCCGACGTCGCCGGCTTCCCGTACTGCCGCCGCCACGCGTCGACGATGACCGCCATCGAGGGCGGCGAGGTGGTCGCCGGCCTTCCCGACCTCGACAACCGCGCCCCGTCGCTGGTGGGCTGGATCGCACGCGACCTCGACGCACCGATCCGCGAGGTGCTCACCCGCCTGGCCGCGCCCGAAGGGCGCCAGCCTGGTCACCGACCCCGTCCGCCTGGTGATCACGCCCGGCGGCAGCACGCGCCGCTGGGCCAAGACCTGGAAGGTGCTGGACAGCACCGCGGTGCTCAGCCGGGTGTCGATCGAGGTCGACGAGGTCGAGGACTGCCAGGTCAGCGCGCGGGTCGACAGCGAGCTGATCGGACGCGGCGTGCCCCCGTGGATCGGCAACCGCCAGGCCGGCAAGCGGCTCGACCCCGCGGCGGACGCCACCGAGCGCGCCGAGTTCTCGGCGGCGATGGCCCGGTCCATCGAGCTCGTCGTCACCGGCCAGGAGGTCCCGTTCGGCCATTGAGCGACGTCGCGATCGGCTGGAGCGAGGCGGCCGGCGAGCGGGAGCAGCGGGTGGACGTGGTCTGGGCGGCGTGGCGGTCGGCGTACGCGCACATCTTCAGCCGCGCCGAGATCGACGGGATCTTCGACGGCACGCTCGAGGGCGAGGGCAGCTGGGTGGCCGCTCGGGCCGCACCCGCGGGCACGCTGGCGGCGCGGCGCGGAGTGCAGGATCATCGGCCTCGCCGGGCTCGGGCTCCTGCGCAGCGGTGACGGCGAGCTGGCGGCCTTCTACGTCCGGCCGGAGGAGCAGGGTCGCGGGGTCGGCTCAGCGCTGTGGGAGCGCTCGCGTCGCGGAGCTGCGCCGTGCGCGGCTGCGCACGCATGGAGGTGTGGACGCTGGCACGGGCGGGCGCGCGCCGCTTCTACGAGGCGCGTGGGTGCGTCGCCTTCGGCGAGGGCAGCTTCGTCGGTGGCCGGTCACCGCGAGCCGGCCGTGGGCTACGCCCTGGACATCTCCGACGGCCGCGCCGTACGCACGCTCGGCGTCGCCGACGCGGTAGCCGATCCGCTGGATCTCCTTGACCGCGCTGGGGTCGGGAAGGGCGTAGCCGTTGAAGAGGGTGGCCGGGATCTCCTGCCACGCCACCCGGCGCTCGGCGCGCGCGCGCTCGAACGAGTGGCGCACGTGGTCGAGGCGGAGCAGGACCATCGCGGCGATGGCGCTGACCAGCGGGCACGAGCGCGACCTTGAGCCCGGCGGCGATGTACAGCCCGCTGGCCGCGATCACGATCCCCTCGACCAGCAGGATGACCCGCCGGCTGCCGCCGCGGAGGCGGCCGAGCCGGAGCACCAGGGCGCCCTCGAAGACGGCGGCGGCGACCACCCACAGCGCCGCGGCGCTCCAGGTGGAGGCGCCCGGGCAGCACGAGGCGACCGACCCCTGGGATGGTGAGGGCGGTGGGGATGGCGGCCGAGCCTGCGACGACGCACCAGCCCGACCCCGAAGACGAGGCGCACGAGCAGGCAGACCTGGGCGACGCGCACGGCGGCCGACGCGACGAACGGGCGTCGCGGGGCGCGGGGGACGCCGAGCGGGCGCGTCGTCGGTAGGCTTGATCTGTTCACTGCAGTTGCAGCGTACGGTGGACTCCATCGGCAAGACGTGGCGGACGTGTCACGGGCGATTCACGAGACGCCTGCCGCCGCCGACTGACGCCACCGATCCGTGACGCGCCGCCGTAGCTGGTACGTTGCGCTGCGCCGTGACCGAGAAGATGCGCGCCGTCAACAGCGCCGGTTTCGCCGCCCCCGCCGGGCTCAACGCGCTCCCCGTCGTGCTGGCCCCGGTGGCCGGACAGCTGCACGTCCTGCTGGTGCGCCGCGAGGAGGAGCCGCACGCCGGCATGTGGTCGCTCCCCGGCGGCTTCATGAGCGGCGACGAGCGTCCCGAGGAGACGGCGCAGCGCAAGCTCACCGAGAAGACCGGCGTCGGCGCCGTGTACATGGAGCAGCTGCAGACGTACGGCGACCCGGCGCGCGATCCCCGCGGCTGGATCCCCTCGGTCGCCTACCTCGGGCTCATCGACGCCGCGGTGCTCCGCGAGGAGGAGTCCGCGGCGCGCTGGTTCCCCGTCGACGCGCTGCCGCCGCTGGCGTTCGACCACGCCGCGGTCATCGCCGACGGCGTCGAGCGCCTGCGCGGCAAGGTGTGGTGGTCGAACATCGCGGTCGGGCTCCTGCCGGAGCGCTTCACCATGCCGCAGGCGCGGCGCGTGTTCGAGGCGATCAGCGGCGTGACCTACGAACCCTCCAACTTCCGCCGCGGCCTCGAGCAGTCCGGGCTGGTGCGGGCCACCGGCCGGGTGGTCAAGAACGGTCCGGGCAGGCCGGCCGCGCTGTACGAGTTCGTCGACCGCCAGCCGGCGTGGAGCACGCGCCGCTCGCGGGTGCCGGCAACGGTGCGGACGCCGGCGGGCTGAGCCGCACGTCAGGCGTTGGGCCGTTCCTCGAGGGTGGCCTTCAGCGTCAGCGTCTGGCTGCCGCGACGCACGGTGCAGGTGATGGTGTCGCCCACCTTGTGCGGCTGGATGAGACCGCCGAGGGTCTGGCCCTTGTCGATGTTCGACCCCGTCGATGGCCACCAGGATGTCGCCCACCTGGAAGCCGGCCCGGGCCGCGGGCGTGCCGGCGCTGACGCGTGTGCACCAGCACCCCCGGGCCGTTGAACGGCGTGCCCTGCTCGATGGCCTCGATGCTGGTGTAGTAGCCGATGCCGAGGAACGGGTGCTGCACCTTCTGGTGCGCGATCAGCGTCTCGGCGACGTAGCGCGCGAGGTCGGCGGGGATGCTGTAGCCGATGTTGGTGGCGTTGCCGGCGGTGGCGACGTTGACGCCGACGACGTTGCCGGCGGTGTCGGCGAGCGGGCCACCGCTGTTGCCGGGGTTGATCGAGGCGTCGGTCTGGAGCACGTCCTCGAGCGTCTCCGACGACGACCCGGCCTGGCCGCTGGCGGTGATGGTGCGGTGCAGCGCGCTGATCACGCCGACGGTCACCGAGCCCTGGTCGCCGAGCGGCGAGCCGATGGCGATGACCGGCCTGCCCGGCGGTGAGGTTCGGCGGAGGTGCCGAACGTCGCCTGCGGGAGGCGTGGTGCTCGGCACGCTGACCACGGCGATGTCGTCGAGGCTGTCGGTGCCGACCAGCTTGGCGGTGAACTGCTCGCCGTCGGGCATGACCACGTGGAGGCTGGTGGCGCCGGTGACCACGTGGTTGTTGGTGACCAGGTAGCTGACCGAGGCGTCCTTGGCCATCACGAAGCCGCTGCCCAGGCCGCTCGACCCCTGGAGGGTGGCGATGATCGTGCCGACGGCCGGGCCGAGCCGGTTGGCGACGTCGACGGTGGCGGTGGTGGGCACCTTGGTGAGGTCGCCGTTGACGTGCACCTCGGCGACACCGGTGCCGCCCCGGTCGTGCAGCGCCGCGAAGGCGATGCCGCCGCCGACGATCAGCCCGACGAGGAGCAGCGCGATGGAGCCGAGCAGCCCGCGGCGGCGGCGCGGCGGGGGCTGCCGGCGGCGCCGGCGGCGCCCGGCCCGTCGTGGCCGGAGCCCGGGTCGGGGGCGCGCCAACCGGGCGGCGGGGGCGGCGGCGCAGGCGGGAACGATCCCTCAATCTCGTCGATGGCGCCTATTGTGGCCCGCGCATGCTGGTGACCGCCCTCTCCGCCGGGACGCTGTGACCCGCCTCACCTGTGCGCTCGGACCGGACTCGGCGGGCACCCTGCTGCACCGCTTCATCGAGTCGTCGACCAGCCGGCTCGACGTCGCCGTGTACGAGGCCGGGCCCGAGCTACGGCTGGATCTTCCCGCGCGCGGTCGAGCGCGGCGTGCGCGTGCGGCTGCTCCTCGACGGGCACGGCGGCGCCAACCGGGGATGCCTCGAGGAGCTGCGCGCCGCCGCGCGAGCGCGGCGTCGTCGTGCCCTGCCGGGTGCGGCGCCACGAGGGCCTGCGCGAGGCCCACTGGAAGCTGCTCGTCGCCGACAGCGACCGGCTCGCCGTCGGCACCGGCAACCTCATCGAGCGCGACGCGCCCGCCGACCGCCACGGCCTGCTCCCGCCACGGGCGCAGCCGCTGGCGGGGACGCGGGAGTGGTGGGCCTTCGTCGACGGCGCGCCCACCCTCGCCGCCGGCGCTCGCGCGCGGATCACCGCGGCGTGGCGCGACGCCGCGCCGCCACCGCCCGTCTGGGCGGTGGAGCAGGCGCCCGAGGTGCCCGCCGGTGGGCACGCCGCACCCGAGCGTGGCGCCGCTCGAGGTGGAGGTGTCCCCGCGCCGCCTCCAGCTGGCCACCGACGCGCGGTCGGTGCGGACCGCTCATCGAGGCGCTCCTCGAGCCGCCCGCCCGCCGCTGCCTGGTGACCGTGCCCTACATCCACACCTGGGCGCACGAGGTGCGTCCGCTGCTGCAGCGCTGCGCGGAGCTGCGCCAGCAGGGGGCCGACGTGCGCGTCCTGCTCGGCGCGCCGCCCGCCGCCGGCGACGCCGCCACGCTGCGCGACCGCGGCGTGCCGGCCCGCGTCATGAACCCGCAGCGCTGCACCACCGGGCACGCCAAGGGCATGGTCGTCGACCAGCGCCGCGCTGGTCATGTCGTCGAACTGGAGCGCCGCCGGCCTCGGGGCCTCGCTCGAGGCGGCGCTGCGCATCGACAACGCCGCCGCCAGCGACGTACTTCGCCGACGCCTTCGAGCGCGACTGGGCCGTGGCCGACCCGGCATGGACGGGGCGCGGTTGAACCCGGCGGGCCCGGGTATCCTCGGCCCATGACCAGCGCGCCCGCCGCCGCGCCCGCCGAGCGAGCAGCCGCGGCTGCCGGTGGTGCCGCTGCGCGACAACGTCGTCTTCCCGCACCAGCTGGCGCCGCTCGCCGCGGGCCGGCCGCGGTCGGTGGCCGGGCCTGCAGGCCGCCGTCAACGCCGACGCCCGGGTGATCCTCGCCGTGCAGCGCGAGGCCGAGCCGGACGACGTCGGCTTCGACGACCTCCACGAGATCGCCGTCGTCGCCACCGTCGGCGCGCTCCGGCTCATCCCCGGCGCGGGCGCCCACGCGCTCGTCGAGGGCCAGCAGCGCATCCGGCTGCTCTCGTTCGACGCCGACGGCGAGCAGTGGTCGGCGGCGTACGAGCTCCTCGAGGACGGCGAGGCCACGCGGCACCGAGGCCGACGCGCTCGCCGGCAGCGTGCGCCAGCTGTACGCGGAGTACGTCACCGCCGGCGGCCAGGTGTCGCCGGAGGTGGCGGCCGCGATGGCCCGCGCCACCGACCCGGCGCGGGTCGCCGACATCGCCTCGGCCGCGCCCGACCTCACCGTCGCCGAGCGGGTCGAGCTGCTGCAGTCGCTCGACGTCGTCGACCGGCTGCGCCGCCTCGCGCCGCTGCTCGGCCGCCAGGTCGAGGTGGCGTCGATGCGCACCCGCATCCACGAGGACGTGCAGCGAACCATCAACAAGTCGCAGCGCGAGCACATCCTGCGCGAGCAGCTGCGCGCGGTGCGCAAGGAGCTCGCCGAGCTCGAGGGCGAGGGCGACGACAGCGAGGACCTGGTCGCGCGCATCGAGGCGCTGGCCATGCCGCGCGGACGTCAAGGCGCGCGCGCTCAAGGAGGTGTCGCGCCTCGAGCAGATCCCCGGCGCCTCGCCGGAGATGGGGATGGTGCGCACCTGGGTCGACTGGCTGCTCGACCTGCCCTGGGGCGAGCGCCCCACCGAGCACATCGACATCGAGCGCGCCGCGGCGATCCTCGACGAGGACCACTACGGCCTCGCCAAGGTGAAGGACCGCATCCTCGAATGGATGGCGGTGCGCGACCGCGCCCAGCGCCGCGCGGCCGCGCTCGCTGAGAACGCCGCCGCCGAGACCGCCGCGGTGACCGACGCCGCCGCCAGCGAGCCCGCTGTCGCGGCGCCGGCGAGCGACCCCATGGTGGAGGCCACCACCCGGCCGCCGCGGGTGCTGCAGACACCGATCCTCTGCCTGGTCGGGCCGCCCGGCGTCGGCAAGACCTCGCTGGGGCGCAGCATCGCCCGCGCCATGGACCGCCGCTTCGTGCGCCTCTCGCTGGGCGGCATCCGCGACGAGGCGGAGATCCGCGGCCACCGGCGCACCTACATCGGCGCGCTGCCCGGCCGGATCATCCAGTCGATGAAGCAGGCCGGGACGGTGAACCCGGTGATCATGCTCGATGAAATTGACAAGGTTGGCACTGACTTCCGGGGCGACCCGTCGGCGGCGCTGCTCGAGGTGCTCGACCCCGAGCAGAACCGCGAGTTCAGCGACCACTACCTCGAGGTGCCGTACGACCTCAGCAACGTGCTCTTCATCACCACCGCCAACATGGTCGACACCATCAGCCCCGCGCTGCGCGACCGCATGGAGCTGATCCGCATCAGCGGCTACACCGAGGCGGAGAAGCTGGGCATCGCCGAGGCGCCACCTGCTGCCGCGCCAGCTCGAGCAGCACGGCCTCGAGGACGGCGAGCTGACCATCTCGCACGAGACGCTGGTGGCCATCCTCCACGGCTACACGCGCGAGGCGGGCGTGCGCCAGCTCGACCGCACCATCGCCGAGATCGCCCGCAAGGTGCCGCGCCGGCTCGCCGCCGGCGCCGAGTCGGTCGTCGTCGAGCCCGACGCAGCTCAGCGAGTTCCTCGGCCCGCAGCGCTTCGACTACGGCGAGGCCCAGGACGACGACGAGGTCGGCGCGGTCACCGGCGTGGTGGTCAGCGAGGTGGGCGGCGACATCGTCACCGTCGAGGCGCTGGCCGTCGAGGCGCCGCCCGACCTCTCGCTCACCGGCCAGCTGGGCAGCGTCATGGAGGAGTCGGCGCGCGCCGCGCTCTCCTGGGCGCGCGTCCACGCCGTCGAGTACGGGGCCCCGCGCGACTTCTTCGAGACCCACGCGCTCCACGTCCACGTGCCCGCCGGCGCCATCCCCAAGGACGGCCCGTCGGCCGGGGTCACCATGGTCACCGCGATGGTCAGCGTCGCCTCGGGGCGCCGGGTGCGCCGCGACGTGGCCATGACCGGCGAGGTCACCCTGCGCGGCCGCGTGCTGCCCATCGGCGGCGTCAAGGACAAGCTGCTCGCCGCCCACCGCTCGGGCCTGACCACCTTCATCCTGCCGCGCAAGAACATGCGCGACCTCGAGGAGATCCCGCGCGAGGTGCTCGACCAGCGTCGAGGTGGTGCCGGTCGACAACGTCGGCGAGGTGCTCGACCGCGCCCTCGTCGACGCGCCCGCGCAGCGGCGCGAGCGCACCACCGGGTTCATGCTGCCGCTGCGCACCGACGAGGGCCCGCACCCGACCATCACCGCCTGATGGCCGAGGCCGTCCGCGACCTCGTCGAGCTGACCGTCGTCGTCGATCCCACCTACGACCAGAACTGCTACGTGCTCCACCGCCGCGACAGCGACGCGGCGCTGGTCATCGATCCCGGGCCTGCAGCACCCGCGCACGCTGCAGCTGCTCGAGGACAACGGCTGGCGCTGCGAGCGGATCCTGCTCACCCACGGCCACGGCGACCACGTCAACGGCGTCCCCGGCGATGGTCGCGGCGCATCGCTGCCCGGTGGCGCTGCATCCCGCCGACCGCGAGCAGCTGGTGAGCATGCGCTTCCTGCCCGGCATCCCCGCCGACACGCCGGACGTCGACGTCGACGAGGACCTCGCCGACGGCCAGGTGATCGCCTGGCACGGGCTCGACATCGGCGTCATCCACACGCCGGGCCACACCCGCGGCTCGGTGTGCTTCATGCTGGGCACCGACCTGGTCAGCGGCGACACGCTGTTCCACCGCGGCGTGGGCCGCGCCGACCTTCCCGGCGGCAACTGGCAGCAGCTCATGGTCAGCATCGAGCAGCGCCTCTACACGCTCGCCGCCGGACGTCGTGGTGCACCCGGGCCACGGGCCGAGCACCACCATCGGCGCAGGAGATGGCGGAGAACCCCTTCGTGGTCCACCCGCGCTACCGCTGAGGCGCTCAGTCCTCCGACGCGCTCGATGCGCCCGATCAGCTCGTTGACGATGGCGGCGGTCACACCCCACACCACGTTGCCGTCGAGCTCGTAGAAGTGCACCTCGCGCGTCAGCCCCTCGTGGGTGAGCGTGCGCACCGTGTGCGGCGCGGTCGATGAGCGCGCCCAGCTCGAGCGGGAAGAGCCGCGCCACCTCGAAGGGGTCCGGGACGGAGCTCGATGTCGCGGTCGTGCAGCCCCACCACCGGGGTGAGCCAGTTGTCGGATGTTGCGGTCAGGAATGGCGGCAACACGCCGATGACCTCGACGGCGTCGGCGGGCACGCCCGCCTCCTCGCCGGCCTCGCGCAGCGCGGTGGCCACGATGGTGGCGTCGCTCGGCTCGGCGCCGCCCCCGGGGAAGCCGATCTGCCCGGCGTGGTGGCGCAGGTGTGCGGTGCGCTCCATGAAGAGCAGCGGCAGGCCCGTCGTGCCTGGTGTCGAAGAGGAGCAGCACCGCGGCGGTGCGCCGGCTCCCCGGCGGCGCCTCGTGGACGATGCCCAGAGGGTCCATCGCGGCACGCAGGCGCTCCAGCAGGGTCCCCATCGAGGCACTGTAGGCGACGCCGGCGGCGCCGCAGCGTCAGGCCGCGGGACGCCTCACCCGGATGCGGAGGCTGGCGTCGAGGCGCGACATGGCGTCGGCGCGGCGCATCGCCTCGGCCACGACGATGGCCAGGCTCTGCTCGCGCAGGTAGCGCTGCGCCGTGTCGTTCTCGCGTGCGTCGGCGAGAGCCTGCGTCGTCCGGGGCTGCCATGTCCTGCTCCTGGTGTTGCCGTGGTCCCCCCCGGCTGAGCGGAACCGTACGCTTGACCGCGGTGGCGTCGGTCACGTCGTGAGCAAGCATCGGTAAATGTCGGTGAAGGAGATCTGAGGTCGTGCAACGCGACGTGCCAGCGCGGGGCGGGGATCGGACATCGGCGCGGCCGTGCCCTCGCTGCGGGGCCCCGCTGCGCATCTCGCACCGGGAGTACGCCGGCCGCGGGACAGAGCACGACGGTGCTGCGCTGCGTGGCGTGCGGGCACACGGTGAGCGGTCCGGCGCGCAGCGACGCGGAGCGCGCGGTCGCGCGGCCGGACGGCGTCGCGCAAGCACCGCCCCGTCGACGAGGGCCCGCCGACCAACCCGGTCATCGACCCCGAGCTGGCGGCGCGACTGCTCGAGGAGCTCGGCCCCTGACTCAGGCGGACGCCCGCGCCGCCATCCTGTCCGCCGCGGCGGCTTCGTCGCTGGGAATGGCGGTCGAACCAGCCCAGCACCGCGGCGTTGATCTCGTCGCGGTCGATGTCGACGCTCATGCCGTGCCCGCTGCGCGGAAAGGACCGGCGCACGCACCTCGCGGCTGCACACCAGGCGCCGCTCGATCTCCACGCGCGTTGGCCGGCGCGATGGTGCGGTCGCGGCCGCCGTGCAGCACGAGCACCGGCGCGCGGACCGCGGCGAGCTCGTCGCGCACCTCGCGGAGCAGGCCGGTGAACTCGTGGATCGCGCTCATCGGGCGCAGCCCGTGCGAGTACAGCTCGTCGATGGCCGTCGAGGTCGTAGAGGTCGATGTCGTCGCCCGGGCGGTGCCAGCGCATCACCCGGCGCGCCACCGGGATGGCGCGCGCGGCGATGCCCGACAGCCACACCGGTGCGGCCAGCGTGGCCACGGCGGCGACCCGGAGGTCGGTGGCGGCGAGGTGCAGCGCGATGGTGCCGCCCATCGACTGGCCGGCGACCATGACCTCGTCGCACTCGCGTGCCAGCGCGTCGAGCTCGTCGCTGCGCGGAGCGTGTCCAGTCGTGCCGCGTCGTGGCCTCGAGCGCCTCCGGGGTGGAGCCGTGCCCGGCCAGGGCCGGACCGCGGCAGCGGTAGCCATTGGCCGCGAGGTGCTCGCCGAGGCGGCGCAGCTCGGGTGGCGTCCCGGCGAAGCCGTGGAGGAGGAGCACGCCGCGACGTCCCTCGCCGAGCGTCCACGGGCGCACCACGTCGGGGTCGAACGGGTCCAGGCTGCGCGCGGTCATGGGCGGCCGAGTATATGTGCGGCCCGCGGATGCTACCGTCGCGCCCTGGTGACCGATGAGGTGATGCGCGGCGCGCTGGAGACGATCGTCGGTGGCGGTTGCCTGGACGTCGCGACGCGCGCGCGCGGTCATGGACCTGGTGATGGAGGGCGAGCGCCACCCCGGCGCAGATGGGCGCCCTGCTCGCGGCGCTGCGCACGCGAGGCGAGACCGTCGACGAGCTCACCGGCATGGTGATGTCGATGCGCGACCACGCCACGCAGGTGGATGCTGGCGCCCGGCGCGGTCGACACCTGCGGCACCGGCGGCGACGGCAGCAACACCTTCAACATCTCGACCGCCGCCGCGCTGGTGGCCGCCGCTGCCGGCTGCCGCGTCGCCAAGCACGGCAACCGCGCGCAGTCGTCGCGATGCGGCAGCGCCGACGTGCTCGAGGAGCTGGGCGTGCGCGTCGTGCTCGACGCGGCGGCGGTGCGACGCTGCGTCGACGAGGCCGGCATCGGCTTCATCTTCGCGCCCGCGTTCCACCCGGCGATGCGCCACGCAGCCGGCGGTCCGGCGCGAGCTCGGCATCCGCACCGTGTTCAACGTGCTCGGCCCGCTCGCCAACCCGGCGCGGGTGCGCCACCAGGCGCTCGGCGTCGCCGGGCACCGCGCCGGTGGCGGCGATGGCCAGGGTGCTGCAGCTCCTCGGCCACGAGCACGCGCTGGTGTTCACCGGCCCCGGCGGCATCGACGAGCTCGGCCTCGACGGCGTCACGCGCGGCTACGAGGTCAGCCCGTCCGGGATCCGCGACCTCGAGATCGACCCGCAGGCGCTCGGGCATGCCGGTGGCCGGCCACGCAGCCCTCGCGGGCGGTGACGCCGCCACCAACGCACGCATCATCCGCGGCGTGCTCGACGGCGGACTCGGGCTCGCCGCGCGACGTGGTGGTGCTGAACGGGGCCGCCGCGCTGGTCGCCGCGCGACGTCGCGGCCGACCTCGGCGAGGGCGTCGCCCGCTGCGTCGCGGCGATCGACTCCGGCGCGGCCCGCGAGACGCTGCGCACGCTCGTGTCGGTGTCACAGGCGGCCGCGTGACGTTCGCGCTGTCGCCGCGGCTGCGCAGCGTCGCCTCGCTGGTTCCACTCGGTGCGGCAGGTGTCGCGGACGTCGGCGCCGGGCACGGCGCGCTCTGCGCCGGGTCTCGCCGTGCGGTCCAGTGCCACGGATCATCGCCACCGAGCTCAGCGCCGGGCCGCTGCGCGAGCTGCGCGCCAACCTCGCCGCGTGGCGCCTGAGCGAGCGCGTCGAGGTGCGCTGCGGACCCGGCCTGGCGCCGCTCGCACCCGCGGAGGTCGACGTCGCGGTCATCGCCGGCGTCGGCGCCACCACCATGCTCGGCCATCGCCGCCGACGCTCCCGCTCACGGCGTGCGCTGGCTGGTCCTGCAGTGCATGCAGCGCGACGACCTGGTGCCGTCCTGGCTCGCCGACCACGGCTGGCCGGTGCGGGACACCGACGTGTCGGTGCAGCGCGGACGGTCCTACACGGCTCGCCTCGTGGAGGTGGCGGCGTGAGTCGGGGCGGCGACCTGCTCCGGCTGCAGGAGGTCGACACGCGCCTGCACTAGCGACCGCGCCCGCCTCGCCGACGTCGAGGCACAGATCGACGCCGACCCTGAGCTCGAGCGACGCCGGCGCGAGGCGCGCCGCCGGCGCCGTGAGCAGGCCGCGGCGGACGCAGCCCTCGCCGAGCTGGAGAAGACGGTGGACGCGCTGCGACAGGCGCGCTCGCGAGCTCGAGAAGCATCTCTACGACGGAACCGTGGGCAACCCGCAGGAGCTCTTGGGCATGCAGCACGACCTCGACGCGTTGCGCCAGCGGATCGACTCGCAGGACGAACAGCTGCTGGCGCTGATGGAGCGCGCCGAGTCTGCGGCTGCCGCCGACCGCGACGCCAACGCGGCCATCGTGGAGCGCGAGCTGGAGCGCGCCGACCACGCGGGGGAGCTGCTCGAGCAGGCGGTGGCGCTGCGCGCATCGGTCGAGCGCGGGGAGCAGCGACCGCGCGGAGCTGGCGGCCTCCATCCCCGCGCGCGGACCTCGCGCTGTACGAGCGGCTGGCGCGTCGCGTGCAGCCGGCCGTGGTGCGGATGGTCGCGAACAGCTGCGGCGGTTGCCACATCCCGTTCGCGAACTCCGAGGTGCGGCACATCCGCGTCGCCGACGAGCCCGTCCAGTGCTCAGGATGCGACCGCATCGTGGTGCCGTGAGCGCCACGGTGGTGGCGTACACGGACGGGGCGTGCTCGGGGAACCCCGGCGCGGGAGCGTGGGCGTACCGGCTGGAGTGGCCGGACGGCTCGTTCGAGGAGGCGGCCGGCGCGGAGCCGATGACCACCAACAACCGCGAGGAGCTGAAGGCGGTGCGGGAGGCACTGCGCGCGGTGCGCGCGCGCATGGGCGACGACCCCGGGTGGCGCATCGTGGTGCGCACCGACAGCCTCGGCGTCATCAACTGGCTCACCAGACAGTGGAAGCGCAAGGCGAACCTCGACCTGTTTCCCACCATCGACCCGCTCGTCGATGCGCGGGTGCGTTTCGAGCACGTTCGCGGCCACAGCGGCGAGCCGGGCAACGAGCGCGTCGACGCGCTCGCCGTCGCCGCCGTGGCGCGGCACCTGGCTGAGCAGGACGACGTGACAGCGGCGTCGCCCGACAGTTGCCGTGATCGGTTGCGGTCGCTTCGGGCAGCTGTGGGCGACGATGCTCGCCGAGGACCTCGACGTCGCCGTGTACGACGTGTCACCGACCGCGGTTGAGGCGGCGCGCGCTCGCGGGCTGCGGGGCGAGCTCGCTCGAGGCCGCGCTGACGCGCGACGTCATCTTCTACAGCGTGCCCATCTCCAGCTTCGAAGCGACGGTGCAGGGCACGTGCCGTTCCTCCTCCGCCGTGAGGTTCCACCGCTGCTGGTCGATCTGCTCTCCGTGAAGGTCCACCCGCGCCAGGTGTTCGATCGCCTGCTGCCGCCCGAATGGGAGGCGATGCTGACACACCCGCTCTTCGGACCGGACAGCGTGGCCGTCAGCGGGCTCTCCGGGCAGACCATCGTCGTCGACCGCTACCGGCATGCCGAGGCGCGCCTGCGCGTGGTGGTGCGACTACTTCGCGTCCAAGGGGCTGGAGGTGGTCACCATGGCCGCCGACGAGCACGACCGCCTGGCCGCTGACAGCCAGGGAGTCACGCACTTCGTCGGTCGCACCCTGGAACGCTTCGGTTTCGCGCCGACTCCCATCGACACCCTCGGGACGAGGTTGCTGCACGAGATCACCGCCCAGGTCACCAACGACACCCAGCAGCTCTTCGAGGATCTGCAGACGCGCAACCCCTACACCGGGGCGATGAGGCTCCGCCTGGGGCAGGCGCAGGACATGGTCGTCGACCAGCTGCTGCCCAACCGCCTGGTGACCGACCGGCTGGTGGTGGGCATCCAGGGAGGTCGCGGCAGCTTCAACGAGGATGCCGCTCGGCACTACATGAGCCGCACTCCTGCAGAGCCCTACGACCTGGTGTACCTGCACACCACCGACGCCGTGCTCCGTGCGCTCCAGGAGGGCACGGTGGACCGCGGCATCTTCGCCATCCACAACTCCGTTGGCGGGATGGTCGGCGAGTCGGTCACGGCCATGGCCGGCCATCGCTTTGCCATCGTCGAGGAGTTCGCGATCAAGATCGCGCACTGCCTGATGGCGTCACGCGACGCGGACCCGGCCGAGATCGACACCATCATGACCCACCCGCAGGTGCTCGGTCAGTGTCGCGCCACGCTGGCGCGCCGGTATCCCGGTGCTGCGCCAGACCAGCGGCGCCGGCGACCTCATCGACCACGCCAAGGTGGCGGAGCTGCTCGGTGACGGCGAGCTGGCCCCGAACATCGCGACCATGGGCAGCCGCGCGCTCGCGGAGATCCACGGCCTGCAGGTCATCGACGACAACCTGCAGGACCTCGACGAGAACTTCACCGGCCTTCCTGTGGGTGGAGCGACCGCGCAGCACGCGCAGGAGCAGTGAACGCTCGGTCAGCTGGGCGCGGCCACCAACTCCAGGCTGCGCATCAGCGCCAGGAACTCGCCGAAGGAGAGGCTCTGCGCGGCGTCCGACAGCGCGTTGTCGGGGTCGGGGTGCACCTCGATGAGCAGGCCGTGCGCCCCGGCGGCGCGCGCCGCGCGCGCCATCGGCGCGACGTACGCGCGGTAGCCGGTGCCATGACTGGGATCGACGATGACCGGCAGGTGGGTGCGCTCGCGCAGCACCGGTATCGCCGAGAGGTCGAGGGTGTTCCTGGTGCTCGTCTCGAAGGTTCGGATGCCCCGCTCGCAGAGCATCACCTGCTGGTTGCCCACCGCCAGGATGTACTCGGCGGCGCCCAGCCACTCCTCGATGGTGCTCGACAGGCCGCTCTTCAGCAGGATGGGACGGTCGACCTTGCCGAGCTCGCGCAGCAGGTCGAAGTTCTGCATGTTCCGGGCGCCGACCTGGAGCACGTCGACGATCTCCGCCATGCGCCGGACCTGGTCGACCGCCATCACCTCGCTGATGATCGGCATCCCGGTGGCTCTGCCGGCGGCGGCGAGCAGCGCCAGCCCGTCCCAGCCCAGGCCCTGGAAGGCGTACGGCGAGGTGCGCGGCTTGAAGACCCCACCGCGCAGGATCTGCGCGCCCGCTTCTCTGACCGCGCGGGCGGTGGCCGTCACCTGGTCCGCGGATTCCACCGAGCACGGGCCTGCCATGACCACGAAGCCGGAGCCGCCGACCAGCAGGTCGCCGACCGGCACCATGGTGTCGTCGCCGCGAGCGGCGCGCCCGGCCAGCCGGTAGTTGCGTCGATGTGCGCAGCGGCGGCGCGCCGGTGACCACCGCCTCGAGCAGGTCGACGCCGAACTCCTGCGACACCAGCGGCGTGGCATCCCCCGCCTTGAACTCGACCTTGGTCGCCTTCGCCGGGTAACTGCCCAGCACCTTGAGGTGCAGCGACGTGGAGCGCAGGTCATCGAGCGCGCCGGCGGTCCGCGGGTCGGCGACGTTGCCCTCGAAATCGAGGAAGAACATGTACTCCCACGGGCGTCCCGGCCGCGGTCGCAACTCGAGCTTGGTCATCGAGTGCCCGCTGTTGCCGAGGACGTCGAGCGAGCGCATCAGCGCGCCCTGCTCGTGGCGTGAGACGAAGATGAGGCTTGTCTTGCAGGGCGCGTTCAGCGGAACGGGCACCGCCTGGCGCGCGAGGACCACGAAGCGCGTGTAGTTCTCCGCCTGGTTGGCGATGCCGTGGCGCAGAACGGTCAGGCCATGGGCGGCGGCCGCCTCCGGGCTGCCGATGGCCACCTGGGTGGGATCGCCGTCGCCGGCGACAGCGCGCATGGCTTCGTCAGCGTCGGGATGGAGCACCGGGGCGGCACGCGGGAGCGCTTCCAGGAACGCGGAGCATTGCTCCAGCCCGTCGAGATCCGAGAGCACCCGGCGGATGGCCCCGAGCGGTAGCTCGGATGTGGCAGCCAGGCAGTGATCGACACTCCACGTCTCCTCGCCGACGATCGAGACCTCGTTCTCGCGGAGCAGGTCGTAGACCTCGTTGATGCTGCCCGCGATGGTGTTCTCGATGGGCAGCGATGGCCAGGTCGACGTCCCCGCTCTTGAGCGATTCGACGGCGGCCTGGTAGGACCGCGCCGCCACCATGTCACCATCCGCCCGGTCCCGGAGAGGTACTTCTGAGCGGCGAGGAACCCCGAGGTGTGTCTGCGCGCCCCGCACGGCGACACGCACCCGTCCGCTGAACGAGCCGGTGGCGTGGCCGGAGACCTGGCGACTGACCGACTCGCCGAGCAGGTCGCGGTACATGCGCAGCACCAGGTCGACGGGCGCCCCCGCGACGCGGGCCACCTGGGACACCGCGTCCAGCACCTGACGCTCGCGCTCCGGGTCGCGGATGGCGGCGTCGGACCCTGCCTTCTCCCTGGCCGACGTCGGCGACAACGCGGAAGCGCTCGGCGATCAGCTGGACGATCTGCCTGTCGAGGTCGCTGAGGTGGTCGCGGAGCGCGGGCAAAGTCGAATCAGCGTCGGCCACCGGGGCAGTCTACGGTGCGCTGAAGCGGGGAAACCCCTGACCCGATGGTGGGGAGCGTGCAAGCCGGCCTGTAAGCCGGGTTCTGTCCCCGCCGCTTCGTTCACGGCCCGAGGGCCGCCGCTCCCCGGCGGCGGGGGACGGCCATCCATCTGCGACGCCGGTTGCCCGGCGCCTCCAGCGGCCCGACCCGGGACATGGGGCGAGCAACCCTGGACGGCGAACCGTCCGTCCCTGTTCGGCCTTGCTCCGGGCGGGGTTTACCTGGCCGGCCGGTCACCCGACCGCCGGTGGGCTCTTGCCCCACCATTTCACCGTTGCCGCGGCTCGGCCGCGGCTGTGTCATTTCTGTGGCACTCTCCTTCGGGTCGCCCCGACTGGGCGTTACCCAGCGCCCTGCTCTGTGGAGCCCGGACTTTCCTCGGGCGACTTCTCGCCCGCGGCCGTCCGGCCGGCTTGCGCGCCCGATTCTACAGCCGCTCCGAACACCCACCGTTCCCCACCCGGTTGCAGCGCCGCCCGCCCGCCCACGGGGAACGCCCCGTTAGCCACGACCAGCACATCTGTTCGCATTGACGCGTTGAGTTCAGACTGCTACGGTTCCGCGCATCAGTGGGGCAGAGTGGTGAAAAGTGGGGCAGCAGATGTGCGCAGGCGGCTGCAGCGACGTGATGGCGGGAGCTGACCCGTGTTTTACGGGACGTTCCGGCATGCCGTCGACTCCAAAGGCCGAGTCGCGCTGCCCGCTCAGTTCCGCCGGGACCTCGGCGGCGCCGTCATCGCCCCTGGCGCGGAGAACCGCCTCGTGATCCGCCCCGCGAGCGAGTGGCAGGAGTACGAGCGGCACTTCCGGCACACCGCCGACAGCTCTGCCGAGGAGCGGCTCTTCATGCGCCATCTCTACGCGTCCGCCTGGGAGATCGGCGTCGACGCCCAGGGGCGCATCCTGCTCACCCCCGAGCACCGCAGCTTCGCGCGCATCGAGGACCGTGCGGTGTTCGTCGGCGTCTCGAACGTCGTGGAGGTGGTGGGCGAGGCTGTGTGGGACGCTGAGGCCGGCAGTCTCGACCCTGACACCTTCACCGCGCTCGGGGACCGGCTCCGACACCCGGCGCTGGCCGGCGACCCCGCGTGAGCGCGCTCCCAACCACAACCACACAGCAGCAAGAGGGCTTCCATGTCGATCGTGGCCGGCATGGACGACCACAGCCTCGCCACGCCCGGTGGACCGACGCCTGAGGCGACGGGACATCGGCCGGTCCTTCTACACCCCCTAATAGAGAGCCTGCAGCCCCGGCCGGGGATGACGTACATCGACGGCACCCTCGGCGCCGGTGGCTACGTCGACGCGTTCCTCGAACGCGTCCGTCCCGGCGGGACGATCCTGGCCATCGACCGCGACCCGGCGGCGGTGGCCTCGGCACGGCGGCGATTTGCCGCCAAAGCAGAGACGGTACTCGTCGACCAGGGCGACTTCGCGGCCATGGAGACGATCGCCGCGGCGCATGGCATCACCGCCGTCGACGGCGTGATGCTCGATCTCGGCATCTCCTCCCTGCAACTCGACGACCCCAAGCGTGGCTTCAGCTTCCGCTTCGATGGGCCGCTCGACATGCGCATGGATCCAGGTGCCGAGCTGTCGGCGACCGACATCGTCAACGGCTGGTCGGCAACGGACCTCGCCGCGCTCATCCGGACCTACGGTGAGGAGCGCTTCGCGAACGCGATCGCGGCGGCCATCGTCCGCACCCGCGGCGATGCCCCCATCACCACCACGACAGAGCTGCGTGAGATCGTCGAGCGCACCATCCCGCGGCGTTTCTGGCCGAAGCGAATCCATCCAGCAACACGAACCTTCCAGGCGCTCCGCATCGAGGTCAACCACGAGCTGGAGAGCCTCAACGCGGGACTGCAGGCAGCAATTCGAATCCTCCGGCCCGGTGGGCGTCTTGGGGTTGTCTCCTTCCACTCCCTCGAGGACACCATTGTCAAGAACGCACTCCACGTCTCAGCACAGAACTGTCTATGTCCGCCCCAACAGACCCACTGCACCTGCGCTCACCGGGCCTCTCTCCTTCTTCTCAGCCGCAAGGCGATCAAGCCGGACGCCGCTGAGCTCGCGACCAACCCGCGAGCCCGCTCCGCCCGGCTCCGGGTCGCCGAGAAGCTCGCCGGTGTGACCCCGGCACACCTCTAGACACCGCGACCCCCCCGATTCCGTTTCCTGCTCACGTCCCTGCCCACACGGAGACCCGGGCTGTGCCCAGAACCACACGTTCCCAACTGCCGGTCGACGATCTCGCCGGCGTTCCGCTCGATGAGTCGCCCACCCGTCGCACCCGTCTTCGGCGCGGCGGTCCGCGCACGCCGCTGCCATTGCTGCCGCTGATCGCCGCGCTCGCGGGGGTGGGCGTGGCCTATGTCAGCCAGAGCGCGCATGCCACCCAGGCCACGTACCAGGCCACGTCCCTGGCGCAACAGAACCAGCAGCTGCGCAGCCAGGCATCGCAGCTCGGCGACGACCTGGCGCGACTTGAGAGCGCCGAGCGGATCGTGGCCGCGGCGCAGAAGCTCGGCATGCGCCCCGCCGGTCACTGGTCGTACGTCGACGCCCAGCTCAGGCCTGTCGTCGACCTGCCCGCGCCGCTGCTCGCCACGCAGCCTCACTCCGGCGATCCACTCCAGCAGCTCGTCGCCGCCATCGGCGGCGCTCTCGGCCTGCGCGGCGCTTCGCCATGAGCAGGCGGCGCGCCACCCCGAGCCCGCCGCGCGTGCGCGGCTGGTTCGTTGCCGACGCTCCTGACTTCCGCCATCGCGGGACCTGGCTGGCACTGGCGTTCGCGGCGATGGCGGTGACTCTCTGCGCGCGGCTCGTCGACGTGCAGGTGCTCCAGCACGCCACGCTCGCTGCGCGTGCCGCTGCGCTGCACCAGAAGTCGGTGATCATCGCCGCGACGCGCGGACGCATCCTCGACAGCAGCGGCCGCGTGCTGGTCTCCAATCGCACCGTGTACGACGTGTATGCGGACCCGGGCCTGATCCCGGCGTCCACACGGGAGAGTGTTGCCCGCCGCCTCGCCCCCGTGCTCTCGATGGACGTCACGTCCGTGGACTCGCTCATCTCCGAGCCAACTCGCTTCGTGTACCTCGCCAAGGCGGTGTCGCAGCAGGTCAGTGACGGGCTGACCTCGCTCTCCCTTCCCGGTATCGTCGTGGTGCCCGCCGAGCAGCGCGTCTACGAATCGTCACCGCTGAGCGGCAACTCCTTCGCCGCCAACCTGCTCGGCTACGTCAATCACGACGGCACCGGCCAGTACGGACTGGAGTCGTACTACAACTCGGTGCTCCGCGGCACCGACGGTCACCAATCCACCGTGCGCGACGTCGCCGGCAACTCGATCACCCTCAGCAGCGACCCGCAGTCGGATGCGCACAACGGCCAGGACCTCCAGCTCGGCCTCGAACTCGCAGGTGCAGTACTGGGCTGAGCAGGCGATCGCCCAGGGCGTGGCCACGGCGCAGGCCGCCTCCGGAACACTGATCATGATGGACACCAGGACGGGGCTCATCAAGGCGTGGGCGCAGGCACCGACGTACAACGCCAACACCTACTGGACCTCTCCCGTCGCCAACTTTCGCGACCTCGCCGTGGCCAACGTCTACGAGCCCGGCTCGGTGGAGAAGGTGATCACCTTCGCGGGCGGCCTCAATACCGGGGCCATCACGCCCGGCTACACGTTCAACGAGGGACCGACCACCATCGATGGCGCCACCATTCGCGACTGGGACGGGCGGGCGCACGGCAAGATCACCATGCAGACGGTGCTCGACGAGTCGCTCAACAACGGCGCCATCAAGGTTGGCCAGCTGATGGGCCCGAACGCCTTCTACAGCAACATGCTCGCCTTCGGGGTCGGCGCGCCAACCGGTGTCGACCTCTACGGCGAGCAGAACGTGCCGCTGCAGCCACAGGCCAAGTGGTCGCCACTGGACCTCGCCGAGGCCGCGTTCGGGCAGCGCGTCCAGGTCACCCCCATCGAGGTGCTGGCGGCGATCAACGCGGTCGCCAACGGCGGTGTCTGGGTGCAGCCTCACGCGGTGCAGTCGGTCATCGACCCCGCGACAGGGAAGGCGGCCGTGGTCGTCCCCACGTCGCGGCGGGTCATCTCACCCGACGCGGCTGCCACCCTCGCGCAGATGATGACCGGCGTCGTGGAGGACCGCGGGGGTGAGGGTTCGCTGGCGCGGATCCCGGCGTTCAAGGGCGAGGTGGCCGGCAAGACCGGTACCGCCAGCGTCGCCACCCACGGCGTGTACGGCAACGACGTGGTGGTCTCGTTCGCGGGCTTCCTGCCCGCCAAGAATCCCAAGTTCACCATGATGGTGGTGCTCAACTTCCCGCACGAGACCGGCGTGGTGCGCTTCGGCGCCACCCTCGCCGCTCCCGTGTGGAAGCAGGTCGCGCAGGTGACCATCGACCAGTGGCGGATCACGCCGTGAGGCACGCGCTGGTGGTGGGAGTGCTGGCGTTCGCGGCGGGCATCGTGCTGTACCCCTGGCTGACCACGACGCTCGCACGCCGGGGAGCGGGCCAGCGGGTGCAATCGTTCAGCCCGCAGACGCACATGGTCAAGATGGGCACGCCCACCATGGGCGGCCTTCTCTTCTGCGCCATCACCGCAGCGGCCTGGCTCATCTTCGACCGCACGCGTGTCGGTTTCGTGGTGGTGTTCGCGCTCTGCGCCGGCGCGCTCATCGGGTTGCTCGACGACCGCGACAACGTGCGCGGCCGTGGCGTGTTCGGGCTCGGCGCCTACCAGAAGGTGGCGTTCCAGGCGTTCATCGGGCTGCTCGTGGGCATCGGCCTCGACGTCGTCGGCGCGACACGCCAGGCGTTCCCGGGACTGGGTCAGCCGGACCTCCACGGGGCCGGCATCATCGTGGTGAGCATCCTCGCGGTCATCGCCGTCAGCAACGCGGTCAACCTCACCGACGGGGTGGACGGCCTCGCCGCGACGTGTTCGGCGGTTGTGTTCGCCGGCCTGCTGGCGGTGGCGATCCACCAGCACGCGCTGCCGGTGGTGATCACGACCGCGGCACTGGTGGGAGGCCTGTGCGCCTTCCTGGTGTTCAACTGGTTCCCGGCGCGCATCTTCATGGGCGACACGGGTTCGCTGGCGCTCGGCTGCGCATTGGTGGCCAGCGCGGCCGAGCTGCACCTGCTGTGGTTGCTTCCGCTGATGGGGATCGTCTTCGTGGCGGAGACGCTGAGCGTCATCATCAACGTGACCGCCATCCGCCGCTTTCATCACCGCGTGCTGCGGGCGAGCCCTCTGCACCACCATTTCGAGGAGCTCGGCCTGCGTGAGCGACGCCTGGTGGCGTGCTTCGCGGCGGCAGCCGCGGCCGGCACCCTGCTGACGGTCCTGTACGCGCGGTCGCGCGGGGCGGTGGCGTGAGCGGCCGCGCGGTGGTGATCGGCCTCGGGCGCAGCGGCCTGGCGTGCGCCCGGGTGCTGGCTGAGGACGGCTACGACGTGCTCGTCGTCGATCGCGGCGACGATCATGCACTGCGGGAGATCGCGCAGCGGCTGCCGGCGGCTGTGCAGGTGCAGCTCGGCGGCTACCAGCCGGACGTGGTGCGCGGCGCCGCCCTTGTGTGCCCGTCGCCGGGTGTGCCCTGGACCGCGCCGGAGCTGGAGCTGGCGCGATCGCTGAGGATCCCGGTGCGCAGCGAGATGGCCCTGGTGTTCGAGCGCTGCCGCGGTCGCATCGTCGGCATCACCGGAACCAACGGCAAGACGACGACCACCAGCCTCTGCGCCGCCGTGATCGCGCGTGACGGACGTCGCGTGCATCTCGGCGGCAACATCGGTGACACCATGCTCGACCGCCTGGGCGATGTCGACAGCGGCGACTGGGTGGTGCTCGAGCTGTCCTCATTCCAACTCGAGTCCGTGGACGAGCCCCGCTGCGAGATCGCGGCCGTCCTCAACATCAGCCCCGACCACCTCGACCGCCATGGGACGCTCGCCGCCTACATCGCCGCCAAGCAGCGAATCGTGGAGCACGCCGTGTCATGCGCGGTGCTCGGCTGGGACGATCCGGTGACCCGTGCCATGGCGGCATCGAGCAGCGCGCCGGTCCGCTACTTCGGCGCAGAGCTGCGTGACGTGGACGGGGCCACCATTGCGGACGGCACGGTGACCGTCGTCGAAGCCGGCACGACGCAGCCCATCATGCCGGTCAGCGACATCCCTCTCTTCGGCGCGCACAACGTGCTCAACGTCCTCGCCGCGACCGCCGTGGGCCGGGCTGCGGGAGTCGCGGCCGCCGACATCGCCGCCGCGGTGCGCGACTTCACCGCCGTGCCCCACCAACTCGAGGTCGTGGCCGACGTCGACGGCGTGCTGTGGGTGAACGACAGCAAGGCAACCAACGTCGACGCGGCCACACGGGCGCTGGAGGCGTTCGACCGCCCGATCATCTGGATCGGTGGCGGACACAGCAAGGGTGTGCCGGCCGACGAGCTCGCCGCGGCGGTGGTGCGGCACGCTCGAGTTCGCAATCCTCAACGGGGACACCGCTGCCGAGCTGGACGCTGCCCTCGCGGGGCGCGGCTACGAGTCTCGCCTCGTCGTTGCGGACCAGGCGGCGGCCGTGATCGCGGCGGGCGAGATGGCCCGGCCGGGCGACGTCGTCGTCCTGGCCCCCGGCTACTCGAGCTTCGACCAGTTCCACAACTTCGAGGAGCGGGGCACCGCGTTCGCCGAGTCGGTCCGTTCGCTCACTGGCGGGAGGCCGCGCTGATGGCGACACGCAGCCGCCCGCTCGCGGTCCCCGCGCTGCGCCTGCGCGAGACGCTGACCGGCGGCCGCACGCTCAGCCTCGGCGGAGTCGACGGCTGGCTGCTCACCGACATCGCCGCGCTGTGCGCGTTCGGCCTGGTGATGGTGTACAGCGCCAGCGAGGCGCTCGGCTTCCTCTGGTTCGAGAACGCCAACTATTTCTTCCAACGCCAGCTCGTCGGCATGGCGCTTGGTGTGGTGGCGCTGGTCATCCTGGCGCGCACCGACTACCACCGCCTGCGCCGCGTGGCGCCGGTGCTGGCACTCTGCCTGGTGGCGCTGCTGATCCTCGTCCTGCTGCCCCACGTCGGTGCGGCCGCCAACGGCGCCCGGCGCTGGTTCACGGTCGGGCCCCTCTCAGTGCAGCCGTCGGCGATCGCCATCCTGGTCTCGGTGCTGTTCTTCTCGCGCTGGCTCGTCGACCGGGCTCCCGCCGTGCGCACGGTGCGCGGGGTGCGCGACTACGGCCTGCTGGTCGGCGTGCTGCTCGCGCTGGTGCTGCTGGAGCGCGACCTCGGCAGCACCATCATCATCGCCGGTACCGCGCTCGTCCTCCTCGCGCTCGCCGGTGTCCGCAAGCGCCACATGCTCGTGCTCCTCGGCGTCGTGATGGTGGGCGGCTATCTCGTGGTCATGCTGGTGGCCTACCGTTCGAGCCGGCTCAGCACCTTCACGCATCCCTGCGACGACCCGCTCAACACCGGCTTCCAGGCCTGCCAGGCTCTCTACGCGCTCGGCAGTGGTGGTCTCGGCGGCGTCGGCCTGGGAAACTCTGTGCAGAAGTACCAGTGGCTGCCCGAGGCGCACACCGACTTCATCTTCGCGATCATCGGCGAGGAGCTGGGACTGCTCGGAACCGTCTCGGTGATCCTGGCGTTCACACTCCTGCTGTGGCGAGGAGTGCGAGCCTCCCTGCGCGCGCCCGACGCCTATGGGGCACTTCTCGCCGGAGGTATCACCGCGTGGATCGGAATCCAGGCATTCGTCAACATCGGCGCCGTCACGGGGGTGATCCCCACGACGGGGATCCCGCTCCCGTTCATCAGCTATGGCGGCACCTCGCTGGCGATGACGCTCGCGGGCGTCGGGGTGCTCTGCAACGTCTCTGCACAGGGCCGGCGGCAGGGGGCGACAGTCCGTGCGCACGTTGATCGCCGGCGGAGGGACGGGTGGTCACCTGACCCCGGTGCTGGCGCTGGCGCAGGAGCTGCGCCGCGCTGACCCGTCTGGTGACGTGCTCGTCGTCGGGCGCGACGGCGGCGTCGCCGAGGGGCTGGTGACCGCGGCGGGATTCCGCCTGGAGACGCTGCGCATCTCGGGGCTCGACGCCGGCAACGCGGTCAGCGTGGCGCGCTTCGCGGCGCTGCTCCCGGCGGCGATCCGGGCCGCCCGGCGCATCATCCGCGACTTCCACGCCGACGTCGTCGTCGGGGGTGCCGGGTACGTCAGCGTCCCCGTGGTGCTGGCGGCCCGTTCCCTGCGTGTCCCGGTGGCGCTCCTCGAGCAGAACGCCGTGCCCGGTCGCGCCACTCGACTTCTCGCGCGCCGCGGCACGCTGGTGGCGGCCGCCTTCGCCGAGACCGCGTCGCGACTGCCGGGCGCCACGGTGGTCCACACCGGCAACCCCATCCGCGCCGAGGTCCTGGCCACTCCGTCGCGAGAGCTGGGCGAGCGTTGCGAGCGGATCCTGGTCATGGGAGGGTCCCAGGGCGCCCGCCGGATCAACCGCGCCGTCGCCGGGTGTGCCGAATCGTTGCTGCGCGAGCACCCCAGCCTGCGCCTCACCCACCAGACGGGCGCGCTGGACGAGGACGAGGTGCGTGCGGCGGCCGCAGCGCTCCCGGAGGAGCTCCGCGAGCGCTGGAGCCTGGCGCCGTTCATCCGCGACGTCGGAGCCGCCATCGCGGGCGCCGACCTCGTGCTGATGAGGGCGGGCGGGTCTTCCGTCGCGGAATGCGCAGCGCTCGGCCGGCCCATGATCCTGGTTCCCTACCAGTTCGCCGGCGACCATCAGCGATACAACGCGGCCCCCTACGTGCAGGCCGGGGCGGCCCGCCTCATCCCCGACGGGGAATGCGACGCGGACCAAGTCCACAACGAGCTGACCTCGTTGATCGGCGACCCGGCAGCCTGGAGGTCGATGGCGCGGGCCAGCGCCGCGCTGGGCAGGCGCGACGCGGCGACCCGCATCGTGGAGCTGCTCAGCCGCCTTGCAGCGCCTCCGGCGAGAATTCCACGATGACCCGCCATGTGCACTTCCTCGGCATCTGCGGCTACGCGGTGAGCGGGGCGGCCCTGGTGGCGCGCGAGCAGGGCTGGCGGGTCTCCGGCTCGGACGACCAGGCGTACCCGCCCACCACCGACATCCTCACCGCCGCGGGAGTCGACTGGGTCGACGGCAGCGATCCAGCCAACCTGGAGCGCTGGGGAGTGCCCGATTTGGTCGTGGTCGGCAACCAGACCCGCATGACCAACCCCGAGTGGCTGGCGGCGCGGGACCGTGGGCTGCCGACCACGAGCGAGATCGAGTTCTACCTCCAGATGACCGGGGACCGCCCTCGCCTCGCGGTGTGCGGGACGCACGGAAAGACGACGACGTCCTCGCTGCTCGCCCACATGCTCGCGACCTGCGGGATGGACCCCGGATTCAGGCTGGGCTCGACGTCGCTCGACCTCGGCGGCAGCGCTCGCCTGGGCAGCGGACCGTTCGTCTTCGAAGGCGACGAGTACACCACGGCCCCGTGGGACGCGCGACCGAAGTTCCTCCACATCCGCCCGGTCGCGGCGTGCGTCACCACCATCGAACTCGACCACCCCGACGTCTACCCGACGTTGGACTCGTACCGCGCACCCTTCGTCGAGCTCGCCCGTTCCATGCCGGCCGACGGCCTGCTGGTGGTGTGCGCGGACGATCCCGAGTGCGCCGCGCTGTCAGCGCACGCGAGCTGCCCGGTGACCACCTACGGCTGCGCGCCGGGCGCCGACTGGCAGGTGACGCTCGGCGCCGACACCGGGCACCTGCAGCACTTCACCATCGCCCACGGAGAGGAGTCGCACTCAGTGGCGCTCACCTTCCCGGGGCGGCACAACGCGCTGAACGCGACGGCGGCACTGCTGCTCGCCCGCGACGTCGGTGCGCCTCTGCAGCGTTGCATCGAGGCGTGCGCGACGTTCCGCGGACCCGCACGGCGATTCGAGGTTCTCGGCGACATTGCGGGCGTCACCGTGGTCGACGACTACGCGCACCATCCCACCGCGGTGGAGGTGACCATCGCGGCGGCTCGCGAGCGCTACCCCGGGCGCCGCATCGTCGCCATCCACACCCCGCACACCTACTCGCGTACACGCGCCCTGCTCAGCGATTACGCGCGCAGCTTCGCCGGCGCCGATGTGGTCGTGCTCGGCCCGATCGAGGAGGCTCGCGAGCGTGGCGCGGCGGCCACGGTGAGCAGCGCGGACGTGGCCGCGCAGGTTGGCGACGCGGGCGAGGTGCACGTGGTGGGGTCGTCGCAGGAGGCGATCGAGCTCCTGACCGCTCAGTCTCGCCCCGGTGACGTCCTCCTCGTGCTCTCTCTCGGCGGGTTCGACAAGATCGGGCAGCGGTTGGTCGCCGCCCTGGAGCTGGCGCGTGTCCGCTGACTGGCCGGCGACGTGGCCGGGCGTGCGCCGTGAGGAACCCCTGGCGCGGCAGAGCCAGTTCGGGGTCGGCGGCCGTGCCGACTGGTTTCTGCGTGTCGACGACCTGTCGGTTGTCGCCGAGCTGGTGGCGCGGTGCACTGAGTCCGCGCTGCCGCTGACCGTCCTCGGGGCGGGCAGCAACGCTCTCATCCTCGATGGCGGGATTCGCGGCCTGGCGGTGCGGATGGTGAGCAAGCGGCTCGACGTCGTCGACGGCGTCGCGACCCTCGCGGCGGGGACGATGCTGCCGCGTGCGGCGCTCGACCTCGCCGGCGCCGGCTGGGCCGGGATGGAGTGGGGCATCGGCGTGCCCGGCAGCTGCGGCGCATCCATCTGGGGGAACGCCGGCGCGTTCGGCGGAGAGGTGGCGAGCAGCCTCATCGAGTGCGAGGTGGTCGCACCCGACGGCAGCACACGGTGGCTCGCGGGCACCGACTGCGGCTTCGGCTACCGCGACTCGCGCTTCAAGCACGACCTCGCCGGCCACGTGGTGACGCGCGGACGCTTCGCCGTCACCCGCGACGACAGCGCGCGGGTTCGGCAGCGCACCGACGCCGTCCAGGCCGAGCGCAAGCGCACCCAGCCGTATGGGGTGCGCAGCCTGGGCAGCACCTTCAAGAACCCCCCGGAGGACTTTGCGGGGCGGCTCATCGAAGCTGCCGGCCTCGCCGGGCACAGGCACGGCGGAGCCGAGATCTCACCGAAGCACGCCAACTTCATCCTCAACGTCGACCACGCCAGCGCAGCCGACGTCCTCACCCTCGTCGAGCGCGCGCGCGACGAGGTGGCCGGCCGATTCGACGTCGTCCTCGAACGCGAGATCGTGCTGCTGGGCGAGCCGGCGGTGGAGGCACCGGTGGCCCGATGAGCACAGTCGGCGTCATCTTCGGGAGCCGATCCGTCGAGCACGAGGTGTCGGTGATCACCGCTCACCAGGCCATGGCGGCGCTGTCCAGCGCCCACCGTGCGGTGCCGGTGTACATCGCCAAGGACGGGCGGTGGTTCACGGGCGACGGGCTGAGGCAGCTGAGCAGGTTCGCACAGGTGGACGCCCTTCTCGCGGAGTGCACACCGGTGACACCGGTCATCGACGCGGCGCGGCCCGGGCTGACGCTGCAGCCGTACGACACGCCTCGTCGCGGCCTCTTCGCGCGCGGGTCCGGCGACCCTGTCGAGGTGGACCTGGCGATGCCGCTCGTGCATGGCGGGTACGGCGAGGACGGCACGCTCCAGGGTTTGCTCGAGATGGCCGGCGTGGCGTACACCGGCAGTGACGTCACCGCCTCCGCAGTGGCCATGGACAAGCACCTCGCCAAGACGGTGTTGCGCGGCGCGGGCCTCCCCGTCCTCGCCGACGCTGTCATCGAGCGCGAGGCCTGGGAGGCGGCTGCGGACGACGCCGTGCGCGCGGCGGAGGCGGCGGGACCGTATCCCCTGTTCGTGAAACCGTTGACACTCGGGTCGAGCATCGGCGTCTCCCGGGCCGCCGACGAGGCCGAGCTGCGCGACGCGCTCGAGGTGGCGCTCACGTACGACTCGCGCTGCATCGTCGAACCGGGACAGGAGCAGATCGTCGAGGTGAACTGCGCAGTGCTCGGCGACCACACCGGCGCGCGCGCATCGCTTCTCGAGCAGCCGACCAAGCGCGGCCTGCTGTCATACGACGACAAGTACCGCGCTGGCGGGGGCAAGAGCGGAGCGAGCAAGTCGGCGGGAATGAAGGGCGCGCAGAGGATCATCCCGGCCCCGCTGGCGGACGCGCTCACGGCGCGCATCCGCGACGCCGCGCTGAGCGCGTTCGCCGCGGTCGGCGCCGCGGGCGTCGCCCGCGTCGACTTCATGGTCGACACCGCGGGCGACTCGTTCGTGGTGAACGAGCTCAACCCCATCCCTGGCTCGCTGTCCTCGTACCTGTTCGAGCCGGACGGTCTGTCGTTCACCGCCCTCCTCGACGAGCTCATCGACATCGCGCGGCGCCGGCACGCGCGCCGGCAGAGGAGCACCGCGGTGTTCGACCGGTGGATGCTCGGCGGCGGGGGCGCCAAGACCACTCCGTGACGTCGACGGTGGGCGAGGTGCCCGCAGCCGCGGTGCTCGACTCCGGGTCGGGTCCCGCCCTGCTGCTCCTCCACGGCTGGGGCGCCACCAAGGAGCTGATGACCCCGCTGGCGCAGCGGCTCACCGGCTATCGAACGGTCATCCCCGACCTGCCGGGGTTCGGGTCGACCGCGATGCCTCCGCAGGCCTGGGGTGTCGAGGAGTACGCGGCCTGGACGCTCGCCCTCCTCGACCGGCTCGGCATCGACCGCGCCCACGTCATCGGGCACTCCAACGGCGGGCGCGTCGCCATCGCACTGGCTGTGACGCACCCGGAGCGGGTGAACCGTCTCGTCCTCACGGACAGCGCCGGCATCCGGCCACGGCACGGGCTGGCGTACCACGTGCGCGTCCGCACCTTCAAGCTGCTCCGCGCCGCCGCGGGCTGGCGCTGGCTGCCGTCGGGGGCGCGCAAGTCGGCGCAGCGGCGTGCGGCGCGACGCGGCAGCGCCGACTATCGCGCGGCCGGCGGCACACTGCGCGCCACCATGGTGAGGCTGGTCAACACCGACATGCGCTCGTGGCTGAGCCGGCTGACGACGTCGACGCTGCTGATCTGGGGCGACCGCGACCAGGAGACCCCGCTCCAGGATGCGCGCACCATGGAGCGGCTCATCCCCGACGCCGGCCTGGTGGTCTTCGAAGGCTGCGGCCACTTCGCGTACGCGGAGCAACCCGACCGCTTCTGCCGCATCGTCGACGTGTTCCTGCGCGGGGAATCGCGGTGATCGACGTCCTCAAGGGTGGCCTGGTGGCGATCGCCGGCGCGGCGTGGCTGGTGCTGTTCGCGCGCGTCGTGCTGGTCGCGGCGCGGATGTACCAGATCGAGGAGTACGAGGGCCGGCGGCTGCTCGGCTGGGGAAGCACGCGGGCGTGGCTCTTGCACCGCGTCGCGCTCGTCGCGGCGGCGCCGGTCGCGGCGGCCACGGTGTTCGCCTTGACCGACACCGGCCGGGAGGGCGTGCGCGCAGTCCTGGCCGTTGGCTGGCTGGCCGGCGCGGTGGCGGCCCAGCCGCTGTGGCGATGGCTGCCACCCAAGAAGGAGCTCGTTCTCACTCCGCGAATGCGCCGGCTCCTGGCCAGCACCGGGCTGCTCGCCGCGGCCATCGCCGCCGCGGTGTGCGTCGCACTGTACGCGGGCCCGGTGTGGATCGCCGGCGTCGCCGCGACCGCGGTGGCGCTGTCGCTCACCGTGCTCACGATGCTCCTGCTGATCACGGGCAACGTGCTCAACCGGCCCATCGAATCACGCATCCGGCGCGGCTTCCTGCGGCGTGCGCGGCGGCGGATGGACGAGTTCCACCCGCTCGTCATCGCCGTGGCCGGCAGCTACGGCAAGACCTCGACCAAGCACATCCTCGCGCACATGCTCGAGCGAGACGGGCCGACGCTGGCGACACCGAAGAGCTTCAACACCCTGATGGGTGTGTCCAAGACCATCAACGAGGACCTCGACGAGCGCCACCGCACCTTCGTCGTCGAGATGGATGCCTACGCCCCGGGTGAGATCGCCGCCATCTGTGCGCTGGTGCGTCCCCACCACGCGGTCATCACGTCCGCGGGCCCCCAACACCTCGAGCGCTTCGGCACCATGGCACGCATCCGCGCGGCGCTGTACGAGACCGTGGACGCGCTCCCGTCGGATGGGTTCGCGGTGGTGTACGCGGGCGACGAGCAGACCGCGCTGCTCGCCGGCCAGGCGCACGCCGCTGGGCGGCACGTGGTGCGCTATGGCCTCGAGGGTGACGCGGACGACCTCGACGTCGTCGCCACCGGCGTGCGCGTGACCGGTGCCGGGTCGCAGTTCACCTGGCGCTGGCCCGGCGAGGGCATCGAGCACACAGTGGCGCTTCCGCTGCTCGGGCGCCACCAGGTGCTCAACGTCAGCGCCGCGCTCGCCACCGTGCACCGGCTTGGGCTCCCGTTGCAGCCCGCGCTCGACTCCATCGCCTCGCTGCAACCTGTCGACCATCGACTCCAACCGGTTGCCACGGGCAACGCGATCACCGTCATCGACGACAGCTACAACGCCAACCCCGTCGGCGTCCACAACGGCCTCGAGGTGCTCGCCGAGCTGGAGGCGCACGCGCGCATCCTGGTCACCCCGGGACTGGTGGAGCTGGGTCCGGTGGAGGACGAGGAGAACCGCCGCTATGGGGAGCACGCTGCCCGCGTGTGCGACCACGTGATCGTCATGGACGCGCGACCCGGGCGAGCTGTGCGCGAGGGCCTGCGCGCCGGCGGCATGCCCGATGACCACGTGCACGTGGTGCGCTCACTGGCCGAGGCAACCGCTGTCATCGGCCGCATCGCAGTGGCGGGCGACGCGGTGCTCTTCGCCAACGACCTTCCCGACACGTACCTCGGAGCCGCGTGAAGGCGAGGGGGATCGGGATCCCCCTCGGGCACCCCCCTTTCAGCGGTGTCAGCTCCGGCGACGTGAAGTCGCCTGCGCTGACGGGATAGAGCGAACCGGAAACTGCGTTTCCCCCTCAGGCGCCTTCCAGCTCAGCGGTGTCAGCTCCGGCGGGGATGACACGGTCGCTACGCGCGGATCGGTCCCATAATGTGCGCACCGGGCGCCCCGGCGTCGAACGTCCCCGCACACGTCCCTCCACCGATGTCCCAGAACCTCATCGAGCGCCCTTCTCCACGTCCTCTCGACGAAGCCGACGCGCGTCGCGCCCACATCCGGGCGATCGCAGCCGGGCTCGTCGACGGGCCGCGCATGGGACGCCGCTTCCACGTCCCCGCCGGGGTCAGGCTCGAACCCTCGCCGCGCCGCCGCAGCCACGGACCGAGGCTGCGCCCGGCGGCGACGCAACCGCGCCGGCGCGGACCTGTGGTGCGCCGTCTCATCGTCGCGGCGTTCCTGGTGGCGCAGGTCGGGGTGCTGGCGGCTTTGCTGACCGCTCCGGCATTTCGCGTCCACGTGGTCGAGGTCACAGGCGATCACCTCCTCAGTCGAAGCGCGGTCCTGTCCGCGGCCCGCGTGCCACAGTCGAGCCTGTTCACGGTGGACGGCGACGCGATTCGCGCGAGGCTCACCAAGTTGCCCTGGGTGCGTACCGCCACAGTGACGACCCAGCTCCCGTCGACCGTGCAGATCGCTGTCACCGAGTGGCAACCCGAGGTGCTGCTCCGTCATGCCGCGACGAGCACATTCGTCGCGGGCAACGGTGCCGCGCTGCCGTTCACCCAGTCGACAGCGGCTGCGCGCAAGGGCGTTCCCCTGCTCCTGGACTACCGCCCAGGGGCCCAGCAGCCGCTGCTCCCCGGCCTCGCCGACCTGCTCTCGAGCGCGGCACAGCGCTGGCCCTCGGTGTACGGATGCGGCCTCGACGCTCTCGTGGTGAGCAACGGCAACATCCTCTCGGCCTGGTCGAGCACCGGCTGGCAGGCGGTCTTCGGGGCACTGGACAGCAGTGAGGCGGTGGCGGCCATTCCCGGCCAGCTGGCGGTGCTTGCGGCTCTGAAGGGCCGCCTCGATTTCATCCACCCCTCGTTCGGGTACGTCGACCTCGAGAACCCGGTCACCCCGGCGGTCGGGGGCCGCCCCGGCGAGCCGGCCAGCCTCCGTGCCGACATCGCCGGCAGCGTGCTGCCTGCTTCAGCGCCGGCGACGAGCGAGACCCCCGCGGCAGGGCCGGCGGCGGCCGGCGCTACCGCGACCCCAACTCCCACCCCGGCTCCGACGGCCCCTCCCGCGCCCACGCCGCGGCCCACGCCGAGCCCGCTGGTGCTGAACCTGCCCCCGCCCCCGCGGCACAGCTGAGCTCAGTCGCTCTCCCACGGGCGAGCGATGCGCAGCGCCGTCAGGATGGCCCGGGTCGCCGGCGACCGGTTGAGCGTGATGAAGTGGATGCCGGGCGCGCCACCGCGCAGCAGCTCGCTGCACTGCAGCGTGGCCCAGGCCACGCCGAGCTGGAGGACCGCCGCCGGGTCGTCGAGGCGGCCCTGGAGCGCGTCGCGCAACGCCGCCGGGATGCTGGCGCCGATCTTGGCGGTGAACCGGTACACCTGGTCAACGTTGGTGATCGGCATGATCCCGGGCACGATGGGGACGGTGACGCCGGCCTCGCGCGCGCGGGCCACGAAGTTGAAGTACACGCGGTTGTCGAAGAACAGCTGGGTGATGAGGAAGCTGGCGCCGGCCTCAACCTTCTGCACCGCGGCGACCACGTCCTGTTCCAGCGTGGGTGACTCGACGTGCTTCTCCGGCGAGCATGCGGCGACGACGCACAGCTCGGCATTCTCGTGGAGCAGGCGTACCAGCTCGCTGCCGTAGCGCAACCCTCCCTCGGGGGCGACGAACACTCCCTCCCCATTGGGCGGATCGCCTCGGATGGCGAGGACGTTCTCGACGCCGAACGCCTGGTACTGGCGGATCTCCTCGACGAGGTCGGCGACGGTCGAAGTCCCGGCAGGTGAGGTGGGCCATGGGCAGCAGGCCCGTCTCCTCGCGGATGCGCTTGACCAGGCGCAGGGTGCGGTCGTCCCGCTGGCTGCCACCCGCCCCGTGGGTGACGGACACGAACGCCGGCTCGAGGTCGCGGAGCGCGGCGATGGTCGCGAACAGCCGCTCGGCGCCGTCGTCGTCTCGCGGCGGGAAGAACTCGAATGAGAACAGCGGTTCGTCGCCAGCGAAGAGCGTGTCGATACGCATCCCCGGATGGTAAGGGCAACCTCAGCCGGCAACCGGTTACCGTTGGCTGCCGTGCTCGCAGTACGCGCCGCGCGGTTCGGTGGCGACGACCCACTGGGCAACCTCGAGGTCGTCGACCTGCCCGAGCCCACGCCACAAGCGGGCGAGGTGCTCATCGCTGTGTCGGCCGCCTCGCTCAACCACCACGACCTCTGGACGTTGCGCGGCATCGGCTCGCGCCGCCTGACCGAGCCCCAGGTGCTTGGCTGCGACGCGGCCGGCACCGTCCTCGCCTACAGCGACGGCGAGCCACCCCCGGGTGCGCCGCCCGTCGGCGCCGGCGTGGTCGTGCACAGCGTCATGACGTGCGGGCACTGCGCCGCCTGCCGCGCCGGTGACGAGCTGCACTGCCCGCGCGTGGGGCTGCTGAGCGAGCCGCCGTACCCGGGCACGCTGGCCGAACGGCTGGTGGTGCCGGTGGCCAACCTCCTCCCCCTGCCCGCCACGGTCGACGCCGTGACGGCCGCCTGTCTGCCCACGGCCTACCTCACCGCGTACCGGATGCTGTTCGTCCGCGGCGGCCTTCGCCCTGGGCAGCACGCGCTGGTGCACGGCGTGACCGGAGGAGTGGCGAGCGCGGCCATCATCCTCGGCGCCGCCGCCGGCCTCACCGTGCTCGCCACGTCGCGCGACGAGGCCAAACGGGCCACCGCGCTGGAGCTGGGTGCGGCGGCGGCGTTCGCCACCGATCGCGACGCGGCCAAGCAGGTGATCGCCGCCACCGACGGTGGAGTCGACGCCGTGATCGACACGGTGGGGGAGGCGACGTGGGACTTCTCTCTGCGCGTGCTGCGACCCGGAGGCACAGTGGTCGTGTCGGGCGCCACCAGCGGACCGAACCCACCAGCGCAGCTCAACCGCATCTTCTGGCGTCACCTCACCGTGGCCGGGAGCAGCATGGGAACGCGCGAGGAGCTGGCACGTTTGATCGCGCTGTGCGCAAACGGCCGCTTGACGCCCCTCATCAACTCCGTGCGCCCGCTGAGGGACGCGCCGACTGCATTCGCCGAGCTGGCAGGCGGTGAGAGGAGAGGCAAGCTGGTCCTGACGCCCGGTTGAGCACACGCAGCCCAACGCGGTCCGAGGCGAAGACAGAGAGAACGTCGCGGATGCGACAGCGGCGCGCGAGGCGCGCCGAAGAGTGGGGTGTATCAGGCCGAATTCACTTCGGCCTGATGAGGGGCGAGAACCTGTCTCGCCCCTGAAAGGACGCCCCCATTCCCGGGGCCGCCACGCGGGACCTCGTCCGCTGCACCTGTCGGGCCGAGATCCCGCCGGCCGCAGCCCCAGTCGGGCCGCACAGCGCCCGGCATCATCCCACCGCCGGCCGGCGCTGTAAACCGGCCCTGTCGCCGGGCGGTCGATCGGTCCGCTTGCGCGGTTTGGCACTGGGTCGGTACAGGCCACATCTTGTGGCATACTCCGGCGGCAAACTCAGCATCTTGCGGTTTTGCCCCCGACAACCCCTTTCGGAAGGGCCGGGCTCCGGCTATACTCGGAGGCCAGTGTGACCCGTTCTCGCCGCGTCTTTGCACTCGATCTAGGAACGACGAAGGTCTGCTGCGCCATCGCCGAGTTGGACAGCACCGGGTTGCGTGTCATCGGTGTGGGCGAAGCCGTGTCCCGGGGGATCCGCAAAGGCGCCGTCATCGAGATCGACCGTGCCGCTGAGGCGGTCGCCGAGGCGGTCGACCTGGCCGAGCAGATGAGCGGCGTCCCGGTCGACACGGCGGTGGTCGGGCTGGCGGGCACCAGCATCACCTCCCAGAACTCGCGGGGAGTCGTCGCTGTGACGGCCGGGCACCGTGAGGTGCGCGACGCCGACGTCACGCGCGCCGTCGAAGCCGCGCGCGCCGTCAGCGTGCCGTCCGATCGCAAGATCCTCCACGTCCTGCCGCAGCAGTTCACCATCGACGGCCAGGAGGGTGTGCGTGACGCGCTGGGCATGGCGGGGACGCGGCTCGAGGTTGACGCACACATCATCACCGGCACCAACACCGCAATCCAGAACGTCATCAAGGTCGTGCACAAGGCGGGGCTCGACGTCGACGACCTCGTGCTCCAGGTGCTCGCCTCAGCCGAGGCGGTGATCGGTGAGGACGAGCTCGACCGTGGTGTGGTGGTCGCCGACATCGGCGGCGGCACCACCGACGTGGCAGTTTTTGCCAAAGGCAGCATCATCCACACGGCGGTGATCCCGGTCGGCGGCAATCACGTCAGCGGCGACCTCGCGGTGGGTCTGCGTTGCGACCTCGAGACCGCCGAGGCCACCAAGCGGGCGTACGGGCACTGCCTGCAGCTCACTCTCCCCGCGGACGCCGAGGTGAAGCTGCTGCCGATGGGCTACGACGAGCCTGTCAATGTCCCGCAGCGTTTTCTCGCCGAGATCATCGGCCCGCGGGCGCGCGAGATGGCCCAGCTCATCGCCGAACAGGTGGAGCAGGCCGGTCCTCCCAGCAGCTTCCGTGGTGGGATCGTGCTCACCGGTGGCGGCGCGTTGCTCCGCGGCTTCGTCGAGGTCGTCCAGCAGGTGACCGACCTGCCCGCCCGGGTCGCCGCCCCCACCGCTGTGCACGGCATGAACGACGAGATCAGCGGTCCGCACCACGCCACTGTGGTCGGTCTGCTGCGCTGGGGCGCGCGCGGGCGGATGGGTCGAAGCGTGGCGCTGACGGGCAGGGCGCAGAACGGCAACGGACAGCACGTCGGTGATCGATTTGGACGGTGGTTGCGTGAACTTTTCTGAACGGATGAAGTTGTACGGGCTCGATGACGGCGACGCGCCGCCGGAGACGCCCGTCGGTCGTGGCAACGATGATGAAACGACGCGTGCGGGGAAGTTTTCGCTGCGTCCGAAGAGCAGGCAGCGTGAGGAGACACCCATGAACGATCTCGACCGGACGCTCGAGGGAAACGCCCGCATCAAGGTGGTTGGGGTCGGTGGTGGCGGCAGCAATGCAGTCAACCGCATGATCCAGAGTCGCCTCAAGGGTGTTGAGTTCATCGCCGTCAACACAGACCACCAGGCGCTGCAGCTGAGCAACGCTCACAAGAAGGTTCGCATCGGCTCCAAGCTGACCCGCGGCCTGGGTGCCGGCGGCGACCCGCTGCGTGGTGCCGAGGCCGCCGAGGAGACCCGCGAGGAGCTGACCAAGCTGCTCACCGACTGCGACATGGTGTTCGTCACCGCCGGCATGGGTGGTGGCACCGGCACCGGGGCGGCACCGGCCATCGCTGAGATCGCGCGCGAGCAGGGGGCCCTGACCATCGGCGTGGTCACCAAGCCCTTCAAGTTCGAGGGGCTGAAGCGGCAGCGCGCGGCCGACGACGGCATCGCCAATCTGCAGGGACGCGTCGACACGCTCATCACCATTCCGAACGAGCGGCTCATGCAGGTGGTCGACAAGCGCACACCGATCACCGAGGCGTTCAAGCTCGCCGACGATGTGCTGCGCCAGGGCGTGCAGGGCATCAGCGACCTGATCGTGTTCCCCGGCCTCATCAACCTCGACTTCGCCGATGTCAAGGCGATCATGTCCGGGCAGGGCGCCGCGCTGATGGGAATCGGCTTCGGCAACGGCGACACCCGCGCCGCCGACGCGGCGCGCGACGCGGTGGCGAGCCCGCTGCTCGAGACCACCATCGCCGGCGCCAAGGGGATCCTGCTCAACGTCACCGGCGGCCCCGACCTGACGCTGTACGAGGTCAACGAGGCGGCGCAGCTGGTGAGCGAAGTCCGCCGACCCCGACGCCCAGATCATCTTCGGCACCGTCATCGACGAGCAGATGAAGGGAGAGGTGAAGATCACCGTCATCGCCACCGGCTTCACCGGCCACATCGACGTGCTCGGCACCCTCGCGTACGAGCCGGCCGCGCGCCCGGTCACCGCTGCGCCCGCCTTCACGATCGGTGGCCGGTCCGCGACGCCCCCCAACGCGGATGACCTCGACATCCCTGCCTTCCTGCGGGATCGCAGGTAGAGACCTGGTCATCGTCGCAGCCGCCCCCCGCGGCGCGGGGGGCGGCCTGGGCTGCCCATGAAGTGCCCGTACTGCTCGCAGCCGGAGTCCAAGGTCGTCGACTCGCGCAACTCGGAGACCGGAGAAGCGATCCGGCGCCGGCGGGAATGCCTTTCCTGCCACAAGCGTTTCACCACCTATGAGCGCGTCGAGGCTGTGCCGCTGTGGGTGGTGAAGAAGGACGGCCGTCGTGAGGAGTTCAACCGCCGCAAGCTGCTCGGCGGCCTCGTCAACGCCTCGACCAAGCGCGACATCGCGTCAGCCCAGCTCGAGGCCATCGTCGACGACATCGAGAATGCGCTGCGCTCGCGCAACGTCACCGAGGTGCGCAGCCTGGAGGTGGGGGAGATGGTGATGCAGCAGCTGCGCACCCTCGACGAGATCGCGTACGTGCGCTTCGCCTCGGTGTACCGCTCGTTCCGTGACGTCGAGCAGATGCGCGCCACCATCGAGGACGTCCTCGCCAACCCGCCCGGGACGCGTCCTCCCGACGCACCCCGCCGGCGCCGTCGTGGCGCCGACGACGGCCGCGAGCTGCCCCTCGACATGGGCAAGTGAGCAGCGCCGCCTCAACCGCTGCCACCACGCCTCGATGACCACGCTCAGCACCGACCTCGTCGCTCAGCGCCTCGAGTCGGTGCGCAACCGGGTGGCGCGCGCGGCGGAGCGCGCGGGGCGTGACCCGGCCTCGGTCCTGCTCCTGGCGGTCACCAAGGGACACCCGGTCGCGGCCGTGACCATCGCGGCCCAGCTGGGCCTGCACGACATCGGTGAGAGCCGTGTGCAGGAGGCACAGACCAAGCGCGCCTCGTATGCCGGTGAGCTCCTCAGCTGGCACATGGTTGGGCACCTGCAGCGCAACAAGGCACGCGTTGCGGCGGGTCTCTTCGACACCGTGCACTCCGTCGACAGCGCCGCGCTGGCGAGCTCGCTGGCGCGCCATCGCGCGGGCGGCGCAGACCCGCTTCGTGTGTTCGTCGAGGTCGACCTCAGCGGCATCCCGGGGCGCTCCGGTGTCTCACCAGAGGATGCGCCGGACCTGGTCACCGAGGTGTGCGGGTTGCCGGAGCTCGAGCTCCTGGGCCTGATGACCATCGCGCCGCCGGGACCGCCGGAGGTGGCGGCAGCGTGCTTCGCTCGCCTCAGCGGTCTGCGCGGCACCATCGCCGAGAGCCACGGCGTCAGCATGCCCGGGCTCAGCATGGGGATGAGCGGCGATTTCGAGGTCGCGATCGCCCACGGCGCAACCGTGGTTCGACTCGGGCGCGTGCTCTTCAGCGAGCTCGGCGGCGACGGGACATGACCGTGTCCGCGGCTATCCTGACGAGATGATCGAGGAGTCGGCCGGCACGGTGCTGCCGCGCAGCCGTGGTGAGCCGGCGATGCCGGGACGGCGCCGGCAGCTCTGGGTCCTCCTCGGCACGGCCGCCGCCGTGTTCGTCCTGGACCATGTGACCAAGTGGCTGGTGACCCAGAACATCGCCCTCGGTGACCAGGTGCCCAGCACCGGGCCGATCACCATCCACCACATCGAGAACCGCGGCGCAGCCTTCGGGCTGTTCCCGCAGATGCAGTTCATCTTCCTCGCGGTGGCGGTGGCGGTGGCGGCGTACATCCTGGTGGCCGGGCGGCGCTTCGGTCCCGGCGTCTTCCCCCAGGTCCTGCTCGGCATGGTGCTCGGCGGCGCCATCGCCAACGCCGTGGACCGGGTGATCCAGGGCTACGTGGTCGACTTCATCGACCTGCAACGCTGGCCGGTGTTCAACGTCGCCGACATGGCAATCGTCATCGGCATCCTCATCGGTGTCCTCACCCTTCGGATGGCGCCGGTGACGGCGGCGCGCGACGGCACCAACTCGTCGACGTGAGCGGCACGGCAGATCCCCAGGCGCGCGCGGTGCGTCTCGACATGCGCGTGATGGAGCAGGCGCGGGTGAGCCGCAGCGCGGCGCAGTCACTGATCGCAGGCGGTTTCGTGCGCGTCAACGACCGCCTCGCCAAGTCGGGGCAGCGTGTCCGCCCGGCGGATGACGTGGCGGTGAACATCCCCCCGGAGGCCGCGCCCGCCCCCGTCGATGGGGTGGCGGTGACCCTGTCCGTCGTCTACGAGGACGAGTCGCTCGCGGTCATCGACAAGCCGGCGGGAATGGTGGTGCACCCGGCGCCCGGCCACGCGGTTGGCACTCTCGCCGACGGCCTGCGTCAGCGCGGCACGACGTGGTCGCAGCTCGGCGGTGAGCAGCGGCCGGGCATCGTCCACAGGCTCGACCGCGACACCAGCGGACTGCTGGTCGTCGCCAAAACCGAGGCCGCCCATCGTTCGCTGTCGCTCCAGCTCCAGCGGCGCACGCTCGGCCGGGTGTACTGGGCGCTCGTGCACGGGTCGTTTCGCGAGGCGACGGGGCGGATCGACGCACCCATCGGGCGCGACCCCGGCCACCGGCAGCGGATGGCCGTGGTCGACGGAGGCCGTCCGGCGATCACCGACTTCACCGTCGTCCAGCGGATGCGGCGCTTCACGCGCCTCGAGGTGCGCCTGCTGAGCGGACGCACCCACCAGATCCGCGTGCACATGGCCTCGATCGGCCATCCGATCGCGGGCGATCCCGTCTACGGACGGCGTGGCGACACCAGCGCTGCCCGCCCGGCACTCCACGCCCAACGGCTCAGCTTCCTGCACCCGCAGACCGACCGTCGCTGCGAGTTCGAGTCCCCGCCGCCGGCGGACCTCGTCGCCGCGCTGGCAGCGGCGGAGCTCGCCTGATGAGCGCGAGCCCGCGGGTCAGCACGCAGCCGGGCCGGCTGATCGTGCTGTCCGGGCCGAGCGGTGTCGGCAAGGACACCGTGCTGCACGAGCTGCGCCGGTTGGATCCCTCCTTGCGGTACAGCGTGTCGTACACGACGCGCGACCCGCGGCCGGGGGAGAGACAGGACGTCGACTACTCCTTCGTCGACGAGCCGACATTCCGCCGCATGGCCGAGCGCGGCGAGTTCCTCGAGTGGGCGGAGGTGCACGGCCACCTGTACGGCACCTCCGAGGCCCGGGTCAGGGAGTCGCTCGACCGCGGCGAGGACATCGTGCTGAAGATCGATGTCCAGGGCGCAGCGTGGATTCGACCGCGCGTCGGCGGGGCGATCTTCATCTTCCTGCTGCCGCCGTCGGAGGACGAGCTGCGCCGCCGCCTTGTCGAGAGGGACACCGAGGACCCCGACGCCGTTGACCTGCGGGTGAGGAACGCCGTCGCGGAGCTTGCCGACGGGGCGGCGTACGATCACCGGGTGGTCAATGACGACGTCGGCCGGGCTGCGGCCGAGATCCTCGACATCGTGCGCAAGCGTCGCGCGGAGCGCGCGTAGGTGACGGCGGTGCACGAGCCGGCACGTCGTGTCGCCGTGCACGTCTGCGGCAGCGTGGCCGCCTACCGGGCGTGCGACGTGATCACATCCCTGCGCAAGGACGGATGTGAGGTTCGCGTCGCCATGACCAGGAACGCGCAGCATTTCATTACCGAGACCACTCTGCAGAGCCTCAGCGGCCACCCCGTGGCGCGACGTGTCTGGCAGGCGAGGGATGACGGCCACGGCATGGGTCACCTCGACCTCGGCTCGTGGGCCGAGGTGCACGCTGTCGTTGCGGCGTCGGCCAACCTCATCGCCCGCGTCGCCCACGGATTCGCCGACGACGCCGTCACAACCACGCTGCTGGCGAGCAGGGCGCCGGTGCTCGTCGCGCCGGCGATGGAGTCGGGGATGTGGGAGCACCCCGCGACCCGCGCCAACGTGGAGACGCTGCGGTCTCACGGGGTCACGATCATCGGGCCGGTGCGTGGACGGCTCGCCAGCGGTGCGGAGGGCGACGGGCGCCTCGCCGACGTCTCCGAGATCGTCGGCGCCATCGTGGGTGTGCTCGGCCAGCGGCCGCGCTCGTGAGAGGCTGAGGGGTTCGGCAATGCCCGAGCAGCGACCGTCGCCGCTCGCCGGTCGAAGTGTGGTCGTCACCGCCGGTGGAACGCGCGAGCCGATCGACCCGGTGCGCTACCTCGGCAATCGCAGCAGCGGGAAGATGGGCAACGCGCTGGCCGTCGCCGCGGCGGACCGCGGCGCCGCGGTGACGCTGGTCACCACCGTCGCGCCGCCTGCCGACGACGAGCGCTTCACCGTCGTGGCTGTGGACACCGCGGAAGAGATGAACGCGGCGGTGCGCGAGGCGCTGCCCGGGGCTGCGGCATTGGTGATGGCGGCAGCCGTGGCCGACTACCGCGTCAGCGACGTCGCGGCGTCGAAGATGAAGAAACGCGACGGCGTGACCCTGGAGCTGGTGCCGGCAGTCGACATCCTTCGCACGCTGGCAGACGACCCGCTGCGCGAGGGAGTGCTCGTGGTCGGCTTCGCCGCCGAGACGGACGACGCCGAGGTCAACGCAGCAAAGAAGCTGGTCGAGAAGCGCCTCGACCTGATCGTGCTCAACGACGTGTCGCACCCCGGGATCGGCATGGGGAGTGACGAGAACGAGGTCACGGTCTTCGACGCCACCGGCGTCGTCGCACACCTGGACCGGGGCCCCAAGGCGCTCATCGCCGCCGCTCTTCTCGACCTCATCGAGGAACGGCTGCGGTGAACCACCGGGCCGGCGGGCTGGCCGCGGCTGCCAGACTGCGGCCGTGACGGCACAGGGCATCGAGACGACCGACCCACCGGGAACGCTCGTCGCGACCACCACGTACGTGGCGGTCACCCCGGACACCGGGGCGATCCTTCCCAAGGACACGTACACGTACGCCGTGCCGGGGCATCTCAGCCTTCTCGCCGTGCCCGGTGCCCGCGTGGTGGTGCCGTTCGGGAGTCGTGAGGTCACGGGCTATGTCGTCGGGGCCGACCGAGCGCTCCCCGGTGGCGACGCGCGACCCATCTCGGACGTCCTCGACGAGGCGCCCATCCTCACCGCCACCGCTCTCCAGCTGGCGAGCTGGACAGCGGCGCGCTACTGCGCGCCGCTCGGCGAGGTGATCCGCGCGATGCTCCCGAAGGGCGTGCGGTCGGCGCGCCCGGGCGGTCGCAAGCGCGGCCCGCGGACCGTGTCGGCGGCGGTGGAGGCGACCAGGGCGCATGACGGCGCCGCAGCCGAGGCGCCGCTGCCGCTGACCCAGGCCCAGGAGGCCGCCGCCGTCCCACTGCTCGAGGCTGTCGCGTCACGCACGCATCGTCGCGTCCTGCTGCACGGCGTCACCGGGGCGGGCAAGACCGAGGTGTACCTCGTGGCCATCGCGGCCGCGCTCGCGGCCGGCCGCCAGGCGATCGTCATGGTCCCCGAGATCGCCTTGACCCCGCAGACGATTCGCCGTTTCGCGGCCCGCTTCCCCGGGCGGGTCGCTGTCCTGCACTCTGCGCTCACCGAGTCGGAGCGGGCCCGGGAGTGGCGGCGTCTTCGCGACGGCGAGCTCGACGTCGTGGTCGGCTCACGGAGCGCTGTGTTCGCTCCCCTACCGCGGCTGGGCATCATCGTCGTCGACGAGGAGGACGCCGCCGCATACAAGCAGGACCGCATCCCTCGTTACCACGCCGTCGACGTGGCGCTCGAGCGCGGCAGGCTCGAGGGAGTGCCGGTGGTGCTGGGCAGCGCAACTCCACGCGTTGAGACGTTCTACGCCGCGCACACCGGCGGGTTCGAGCTGGTCACGCTCGGCGAGCGCGTCAGCGGCAGGCCACTGCCGCCGATCGAGGTCGTCGACCTGCGCGAGGAGCTGCGCGCCGGCAACCGCAGCCCGCTCTCCCTCGACCTGGACCGAGCGCTCCGCGAGTGTCATGAGGACGGCGGTCAATCGATCCTCTTCCTCAACCGTCGCGGCTCGGCGACGGTGGTCGTGTGCCGCGGCTGCGGGGAGGCGCTCAGCTGCGACAGCTGCAGTGTGTCCCTGGTGTTCCATGCGTACCGGCGCCGCTGCGACTGTCACTACTGCGGTGCGTCGCGACCCATGCCCGACATCTGTCCCAGCTGCGGGTCCACCGCCATCCGCGGGCTCGGCATGGGCACCGAGCGCCTCGAGGCGGAGGTGCACGAGCGCTTCCCGTCGCTGCGGCTGCTGCGAATGGACCGCGATACCACCGCCAGCCGCGACGCGTACTTCACCATCTACGACCGCTTCGCCAACCACGAGGCGGACTGTCTCATCGGCACCCAGATGGTGGCCAAGGGTTGGGACCTCGGCAATGTGCGCCTGGTGGGCATCGTCAACGCCGATGTCTCGCTGCACTTCCCCGATTACCGCAGCGGCGAGTCGACGTTCTCGCTGCTCACCCAGGTGGCGGGCCGGGCGGGGCGTGGGGACGAGCCCGCACGCGTGATCCTGCAGACCTACAGCCCAGAGCACTACGCGGTGCGTCACGCGTTGACCCACGACTACCTGTCCTTCGCGCGCGAGGAGGTTCGCGTGCGCCGCGCCCTGCGCTTCCCACCGTACACGCGCATGGTGGTGTGCACCATCACCCACCGCGAGGACGCCCGCGCGGAGCTCGAGGCGCGCCGGGCGCACGCTGAGGTGTCTGATAAACTCGGAGCCGGGTCGGGCCTTGACGTCCTCGGACCGACTCCCGCCTTTCTGCACCGCCTGCGCGGCGAATATCGCTGGCAGATCACGATCCGTGGCGAGGCGATCGAGAGGGCCTTCCCGCTCCTGCCGCGCGGACGCGGTTGGAGCATCGATGTCGATCCCGGACCGTGAGGTGACCCGTGGCAGTTCTTCCCATCGTCCTTGCCGGTGACGAGGACCCGGTCCTCGTCACCAAGGCCAACCGAGTGCCCCGCGTCGACGACACCATCCGCCGCCTGATGGACGACATGGTGGAGACCATGATCGAGGCGCATGGCGCCGGGCTGGCCGCCCCACAGGTGGGCGTGCCGCTGCGTGTCATCGTGCTCAAGGTCGACAACCAGCTCTACCAGCTCGCCAACCCAGAGATGGTGCGCTGCGAGGGCGAGCAGACCGGCGTCGAAGGGTGCCTCTCCGTCCCCGGGCTCATCGGCGACGTCACGCGCTGTCAGCGCGTCGTCGCCAAGGGGCTCAACCGCCACGGCAAGGAGATTCGCGTCAAGGGTGACGGCCTGCTGGCGCGCGCCATCCAGCACGAGGTGGACCACCTCGACGGCATCTTGTTCACCACCAAGGTGATCGAGGGCACGTTGCGCAGCTGGGACTCGGTCGAGGACGCCGAGGCGCTCGAGGGCGAGCTGGTCGGCTGACGGCGACGGCGGTCTCGACACAACGCGATGCGCATCGTCTTCTGCGGTACAGCCACCTTCGCCGTCCCATCTCTGCGCACCCTCGCGGACACCCACACCGTGCTCGCCGTGGTCACCCAGCCCGACCGACCCGGGTCGCGCGGGCGACCCGCGCCGCGCCCCGTCGGTGAGGCCGCCGCCGAGCTGGGGCTGCCGGTGCTGCGCCCGGAGCGCATCCGTACCGCGGAGAACGTCGCGCAGGTGATGAGCCTCCACCCTGAGGCGCTGGTTGTGGCCGCCTATGGCCAGATCATCCCCGCTGCCCTCCTCGATGGTCCGCCGCACGGCGGGGTCAACGTGCACGGCTCGTTGCTGCCGAGGTGGCGCGGCGCGGCCCCGGTGGCCGCCGCCATCCTTGCGGGGGATGCGCAGACGGGCGTCTCGATCATGCGCATGGACAGCGGGGTCGACACCGGCCCCGTGTATGCGACCCGCGCGACAGAGATCGCCGCCAATGAGACCACTCCGTCGCTGACAGACAGGCTGGCCACGCTGGGCGCGGGGCTGCTGATCCAGGTGCTCGTCGGGCTCGAGTCGGGCAACGTCACCGCGGCCCCGCAGGACGACGCTCACGCGACGCTGGCGCCGCGGCTCCGCCGCGAGGATGGCGACATCGAGTGGAGCGACGCCACCGCCGTCGAGGTGGATCGCCGCGTGCGCGCCCTGCAACCATGGCCGGGTGTGACGGCGAGCCTCGGTGGTCAGCGCGTGCGTCTCCTCGAGGGCTCACCGGGCGATGCGCATGGCATGACCGATTCGCCCGGCCGGGTGATCGGCGTGCGCGGAGAGGCGGCCGACATCGCCACCGCGTCCGGTGCGTACCGCGTCGCTCGCGTGCAGCCGCCGGGCGGCCGACCGATGAGCGCGGCGGCGTACCTGCGCGGCCGTCGCGACGTGGTCGTGCCGCGATGACGCGCACGGCGACCTCGAGCCCGAACCTCGCGCGCAACCGGCAGGCATCGCACGAGTACACGCTGCTGGAGACCTTCGAAGCAGGCATCGAGCTCACCGGCACAGAAGTGAAAGCGCTGCGGGACGGCCGGACGCAGCTGCGGGAGGGGTACGTCCGCGTCGAGAACGGCGAGGCGTGGCTGCTCGGCGTCAACATCGCCGAGTACGTCCAGGGGCACCAGCGCAACCACGATCCGCAACGCCGCCGCCGCCTGCTCCTGCACAAGCGGGAGATCGAGTATCTCGGCGCAAAGGTCGCGCAGCAGGGGCTGACCCTGATCCCGCTGCGGATCTACCTGAAGGGCAACCGCATCAAGCTCGAGTTTGCCTTGGGCAAGGGCAAGAAGCTCTGGGACAAGCGACAGGCCATCGCCGAACGCGACGCCCGGCGAGACGCCGAGCGGGTCACCGCGCGAGCGCAGCGACTCTGACGGCCGCAGGTTCGGGGCGCGTGCGCAGCGCGCCGACCAGGACGACGAGCAGACCCGCAGCCAGTAGGGCGGGCAGCGAGCACGCCTGGAGGAACAGCCACCACGCTGGCCCGGAGCCGAGCGAGCGGACGCCTGCGGTTCCGATCGCGGCGATGGCGGCGCCGCCACCCACGCCGACACCGATCAGCGTGGCGCCGCTCCATCCCAGCAGGACGCGGCCGAGCCGGCCGCGCTCGTACGCCAGCCCGGCGGCGGCCGCGATGGCGATGAGCAGGTGAACGTACACGGGGTACCAGGCGATGCTCCCGACCAGCAGCATCACGATGACCCCGCTGGCGAACTCGGCGCCTCGCTCCGCGCGGGTGCGCTCATGTGCGCGCACCGCAAGCAGCAGCGCGCCAACGGTCACCACCGACAACCCCGTGGAAACGCCGTGCAGGACGAGCGACGGCGCATCGACGGTCAGGACGGAGTGTTGCGCAAGCCGGTTGACCACGCCGTTCCACGTCTGGTTGTAGATCCAGCCGTTGTCACGGTTGAGGATGGGAAGAACCGCGCTGAGGTAGTGGCTGGTCACCGACCACCCCAGCGCACCGATGCCGATGGCGACAGTGGCGGCACCGGTCGCCACGCCGGCGAGCGCCGCGTGCCACCAGCCACGTCGCACCAGCACGATCAGCAGGACGAGCGGCGCAATCTTGATGCCTGCGGCGAGGCCGAGGACGACGCCGCAGCGGGTGCGGTGCCCGCGGAGATAGTCCGACAGCGCCACGGCCAGGAGCAGGAAGATGATCGTGTTCATCTGCCCGTGCCAGAGGTTGTACGTGGCCGCCGGGAACGTCAGAGCCACGAGGATCGCCAAACGCATCCGCGGCCACGTCGCCGGTAGCAGCGTTCGCGCAGTGATCACCGCGGCGGCGACGAGCGACGCCATCGAGATCCACAGCCAGAGCACCTCCTGCGACCGTGCCGAGAGGAGGGCCAGCGGACGCAACAGCACGGCAGCGAACGGCGGGTAGTCGTACCCCGTCATGACGATCGTCGTGCCGCCGAACGACGCGTAGGGACTGCGTCCCCGCGGCCACCGCGTGAGCGGCGCCCGAGTATGCGGCGAAGTCCTCGAAGGGCCCGGAGAAGGAGCCCGTGATCGGCACGACCACGAAGTTGTAGACGGCGCCGACGACTGCCGCGACGGCGCAGGCGGTCAACAGCAGGTGCGCGATCGACCGCCAGTCGCGCGCGGATCGATTGGCTCGCGGCGCCAGCGGCCGCCGGGTCATCACCGACACGCAGCAAAGTGTCGGCGCTGGCGGGCCACTTGGCGGGCCGGGAGCGTGACCGTTACTTGGACGCGACCGCGATGACGAGTGCCCGGAAGCGAGCAGGGGTGGGCGGCATCGCTCCGGCCGCGGAGCTCGCGGGCGCATCAGAGCCCCCGGGCTTTGCCCGGTCGGTCTCTTCGTCTGCTCGCAACGCGGCCTCCGCGATGCCGCCCACCCCTGCTCCGGGGCGGTCATTCCGCCTTTCGGCGGCCAGAGCGATGCCGGCCCACCCCTGCGGCTTCAGTTGGACTCGCCGCCGGCTCAGGACGCCGCGCGATGCCCTGCAGGCAGGTCCTCGGCCACGAGCTCATTGTCCGCGCCGGGCGCGTCGGCGGCGATGATCGGGCGATTGGCGCGGGTGTCGGGAACCGGCGCCGCGACCAGCGCGTCGATGGCGTTGCGCAGCTCGCGCAGCCCGGTGCCTTTGGCGGCGGAGATCTGCACCGGCTGCATGCCGAGCGATGGCGCCCGAGACGCCGGGCGATCTCGGCCGCCTCCGCGCGGTCGAGGCGGTCGATCTTGTTGACCACGAGCATCGCCGGCTGGTCGCAGCCCATCTCGTCGAGGGTCTCGAGCACGGTCTCGCAGCTGCGCCTCGGCGTCGGGGTGCGAGGCATCGACGACGATGGCGAGCATGTGCGCCTCGCGCACCTCCTCGAGGGTCGCCGCGAACGCCTCGACGAGCTCGTGGGGCAGCGACTGGATGAAGCCGACAGTGTCGGTGACGATCACCCGCCGCCCGCTCGCCAGGCCGAGCAGGCGCGAGGTGGGGTCGAGCGTGGCGAAGAGCAGGTCGTCGGCGAGCACGGTGGAGTTGGTGAGCTTGTTGAGCAGGGTCGACTTGCCGGCGTTGGTGTAGCCGACCAGCGCGCACGACGCCAGCGGCACCGCGGTGCGCGCGGTGCGGCGGGTCTGGCGCTGGCGCTGGATCTCCTGCAGCCGCTTGCGCAGCCGGCGCAGCTTCTGGTTGATGATGCGGCGGTCGACCTCGATCTGCTTCTCACCCATGCCGCCGCGCATGCCGCCGGTGCCGACCCGGCCGCGCTGCCGTTCGAGGTGGGTCCAGCCGCCGGCGAGGCGGGGGAGCAGGTGCTCGAGCTGGGCCATCTCCACCTGCACGCGGCCCTCGGCGCTGCTGCGCCCGGCGCGAGAAGATGGCCAGGATCACCTCGGTGCGGTCGAGCACCGGGACGCCCCAGCGCTCCTCGAGGTTGCGCTGCTGGCGCGGCGAGAGCGGGTCGTTGACCAGCGCCGCCGGGGTCGCCGAGCTCGGCGATGCGCGCGCCCAGGGCCTCGACCGTGCCGGAGCCGAAGAAGGTGGCCGGGTGCGGCTCGCGCAGGGGCACGGCGGCGCGCTCGACCACGGTGGTGCCCAGGGTGCGCGCCAGCTCCTCGAGCTCGTCGAGCTCGATCTCCGTCTGCTCGCGCCGCGAGCTGCGCTGGAACGCGCCCGCGATGAGGACGCGCGTCATGGCGGTCGACTCCACCGGGCTCGGAGCCGCCGCCTCTGTGTCGTGCCATGCGCGCCTAGCCTATTGCATTCTCACAGCCAAGCTGTGCGATGCTCCAACGCCGATGCCTCCGAGCACAGCGCGATCGCAGACTGTTCGAGTGGTGATCGAGGTCCACCGGCAAGCGCGCGTTCGCGAGCGCGCTGGACTGGCCGGGATGGGCGCGGGTCGCCAAGGACGAAGACGCCGCCCTGGCCGTGCTCGCCGAGCACGCCCCGCGCTACGCAGCGGTGGCGGCCGAGGCCGGCCTGCCGTTTGCACCTGGCGACTACCAGGTCATCGAGCGATTTGCCGGCACCGCCACGATGGACTTCGGAGTCCCGGACCTCGCCGCTGCCGCCGAGGGCGAGCGCCTCAGCGCGGCTGACGCGCGGCGCCTGACGGCGTTGGTGGCGGCCGCTGGACGGTCTTCGACCGCGTCGTCGCCGCCGCGCCGCCAACTCTGCGCAAGGGTCCGCGTGGCGGCGGGCGCGACCGGGACGCGATCGCCGACCACGTGCTCGGGGCCGAGCCGGCGTACGCGCGCAGGATCGGTGTGACGGTCCGGGCGCCGCAGCGCGACGACAGGAAGGCCATCCGCGCGATGCGCGACGCGATCCTGCCAGCGCTGTCCGCGGCTCGGGCCGGGGAGCCGCTGGTCGAACGCGGTTGGCTGCCCCGCTACGCGGCGCGGCGCATCGCCTGGCACGCGCTCGACCACGCCTGGGAGATCGAGAACCGCAGCGAGCCCTGACTCAGGAGCGCCGCGTGCGGCTCGTGGGTGGGGGAGGAAGGTCGGCAATGTGGCAGGGGATGTCGGCGTTCTCGTCGATGTGGTAGCTGGCGCAGATGCGGTGGTACCCGTCGGCCACCGTCAGCCGGCGATCGTGGTAGAGCCCGCCGCGCACCAGCAGGACGGGCGACAACTTCTGGCCCTTCTTGACCTTCTTCAGGTCCCTCAGCAGCTCGCTGTCGTTGGCGGGCAGGAGGGGGAGTCCGCTGGCACGGAGAAGGTCCTTTGCCTTCTTGGTGGTTGGTGTCACCGTGCGCAAGCGGCGAATCACCGTCCGGATGGTGGCGGGGTCGAACAGCAGGCTGAGGTAGTCGCTGGCGGCGTCGAAATCGTGCGCGGCCGGCGCAGAATCCCACAGCTCCTTGGGCTTGGTGCTCATCCGTGCTCACCCTCGTGACCATCGACTCCTGACACGCCGCCACCGCCGCCCTGGGCGGCTCGCACGGCGGCGCTGTCGCCGCCGGGTCCACGAAGCACGAAGGCGATCGCCACCGCCAGCAGAGCGCCGGCCAGCGGGCCCACCACATACAGCCAGGTGTGGGTGAGGTCGCCGCGCACGAGGTCGGGGGCGAACGAGCGGACCGGGTTCATCGAAGCGCCGCTGAACGCGTCAGCCCACACTCCCGCCAGCGCGATGTAACCGCCCACCGCAATCGCCGACATGGCGCCGACGTTCTGCGCGCTCGACGCGGTGCCGAGGATCACGCTGACCAGCCCCATCGTCAGCACAACCTCGACGAGCATGGCCTGCACATCGGAGACGTGGATGCCAGGGACCGTCGCACCGAACGTGCCCGAATGGCCGAACACCCCAGCGAGGAACACGCAGGCGAGGAGCCCTCCGGCCACCTGGCTCGCGATGTAGCCGGGCACGCGCCGCCATGGAAAGTCGTGGCGCAGGGCAAAGGCGATGCTCACCACCGGGTTGAGGTGAGCGCCACCCACCTTCCCCATGAACAGGATGACCGTCATCACAGTCAGGCCGGGGACGGCGACGGCTGCGGCGCGCGAGACGTGCATCCCAGTCACCGACTCCGCCACGTGGCTGCCGACGCCTCCAAGCACGAGGAGGAAGGTGCCGAGCACCTCAGAGAAGACTCGCCGCCACCAGCGCGACGTGTCGCGGAAGTTTCGCCCCCACGGCGTGTCCGCCACGGAGTGAGGGCCGCCGATGATGTCGTCGGGGCCGAGGTGCGGTTCGATCACGGCTTCCTCACGGCTGCCGAGTATGCGCGCTGCGTCCCATGGCTTTATTTGCAACGGCGCCATGGCGGAGACGGCTGCCGAGAAGGACGGCTCGCGTACGCTCGCATGAAAGGAGCGATCGCATGACCCTGCTCGCCGTCGGAGACAAGGCACCGGACATCAGCGGTCGCCGCCGCGACGGGAGCACGCTCACGCTCTCCTCGCTGCGCGGGCGCCACGTGCTCGTGTTCTTCTACCCGAAGGACGACACCCCCGGCTGCACCGCCGAGGCGTGCAGCCTCAATGACAACCTCGCTGCGCTGACGGAGTGCGGTGCCGACGTGATCGGCGTGAGCACCGACAGTTGGGAGTCCCACACCCGCTTCGCCGAGAAGTACGGGTTGGAGTTTGCTCTGGCGTCCGACCGCGACAACAGCATCCGCAAGGCATACGGCGTGGGCAAGATGCTCGGCATCCTGCCGGCCACTCAGCGCGTGTCGTTCCTGGTCGGGCCTGACGGGCGGATCGTGCACGTCTGGCCACATGTCAACGCGGCCAGGCATGCCTCCGATGTCGTGGCTGAGGTGCGCCGGCGCGGCGCGGCGGAGCGCGTCGCCGGCTAGCTCGATTCGCGGGATGCCTGGCACGATCAGCGGCTCCCTGATCGCCGGCGTCTCCGCAGGAATCGCTGCGAACGATCGTTAACCAACGGAAGGACCCTGGACGAGGCGGAGGTCAAGCCGGTGCGACGATCCAGAGCGATGATCGCGGTGACGGGCGTGCTGCTGGTCGGGTTCGGAAGGCTGCCCGCCCCGACCGGATCGCACGCCGCCCCCAACGTCCTCGCCGCCGCCACGGTCGGCACGGCGCCCGCCGTCCCGTTCCCGGTTCCCGATGCGACATGCGCCGCCGGCTCGCACCCGGAGTCGACGCAGGGTCGCACTCCCGCGGTTGACTTCAAGGACGGCCGCGCCGCCCAGGGCTACACCTGCAACGCCACGGAGGTCGGCCACTTCGGGAGCACGGGCGGCTTCAAGGTGCTGCGCTACGTCGACGCCTCGGGTCACACGTGCGGTTACTACGACACCACGCTGCTTTTCCCGAAGGACGCCGGCCACAACGCTCCCGAGGGGTTGGGCGTGTACGCGATGGACATGTCCGATCCGGCGCACCCGGTGCACACGGCCACGCTCTCCACACCCGCGATGCTGTCGCCGCACGAGTCGTTGCTGCTCAACGCACGCCGAGGTCTGCTGGTCGCCGACATGGGCTACCCGACCTTCAACCCGGGTTTCGTCGACGTCTACGACATCGCCCACAACTGCCTGAAGCCGACGCTCAACTCCAGCACTCCGCTGGGAATCCTCGGCCACGAGAGCGCCTTCGCGGCGGACGGTCGGACCTTCTATGTCTCGTCCACGGGTGGTCGGCAGTTCACCGCGCTGGACCTCAGCAGCCCCAAGCTGCCGCGCATCCTCTTCACAGAGACGGGTGCCGACTACCACGGCATGCGCGTCAGTGACGACGGTGGGCGCCTCTACGTCGCCGACCTCGGCAACCCGGGGCTCACCATCCTTGATGTCAGCCAGATCCAGCACCGCGTGCCGAACCCGCATGTGAGCGTGGTCAGCCACATCACATGGCCGATGGTCTCGATCCCGCAGGTGCCGCTACCCATGACCATCAGCGGGCACAAGTACCTGTTCGAGATCGACGAGTACTCGCGCAACATCGAGAAGTACGACCCCGCGAGCCCGGTCGGCGCGGCGCGCATCATCAACATCGACAACGACACGCATCCGTACGTGGTGTCCGACATCCGGCTCGCCGTCGACCAGCCCCAAGCCCGCGCCGGTGATCAGCAGCACGACCCCAACGCCACCTTTGGCCTGCAGGGTTACGCGGGCCACTACTGCTCACTGCCGCGAGAGGTCAACCCCGAACTCGTTGCCTGCAGCTTCATCATGTCAGGGGAGCGCATCTTCAACATCCGCGATCCCCTCCATCCGCGCGAGGTGGCGTACTTCAACATGCCGGCGCCGCCCGGCACGCTGCCGGGCACTGGAGCGGCCTTCGCCATGTCGCAGGCTGCTTGGGACCTCGGTCGGCACGAGCTCTGGTACAGCGACGGCACCAGCGGCCTCTACGTGGTCAAGATCGGCGGCGGTCAGTGGCCGGCAGGGCTGTGAGCCTATTCGGGCTGACAAGCGGCGTTCGCAGCCGCCCAAGCCTCCGTCATCGCCGATAGACGGCAAGCTCAGGCGCCGCGCGCGCACCCGACTGCCGTGAGACACCTGGTGGAGGCGCCGGGAATCGAACCCGGGTCCGAAGCCGTGTCAAGCGCGACATCTACGAGTGTAGTCCCGGTTTTGTTCTCACCGGTGCGGCGCCCTGGGACCAGGCTTCGCACCGGCCAGTCACGGTGTACGTCCCCCCCGCCGCCGTGACGCCAGCGGGGGGCGAGGCTGCTGGTATTAGCGTCGGGTCCGGTCACCGCAGCCGCTTGACCGGTCGACGTCAGGCCGTAGCCTGATCGTTTGCCTTACTTACGCAGCGAGCGCAAGGGGCTGTGCATTCTTCGCACTTATGTTTGTCCCGGTTTTACGAGCCCGGGGCTCGACTCGCCATCACGCAAACCACGACCCCGTCGAAACCGTACGCCCCCACGAGGTGAAGCTGCGCCATCCATGGTACCCCGCGTGGGGCTTGCCACACGAGGCGGTCAGCCGGAGCCCGCGTCATTCGGCGGACCGACGACCCGCAGCGTGCCGCGCTGCTCGGCCGGACGTCGAGCGCGTCGCCGAACAGGCCCTCGACGCCCGTCGAGATCATGGCGGTGAGGTACGCGACCAGCGCCGCGCGCGACATCGATCGCCGGTCGATCCACCAGTCGGCCGCCGCCTGCACCATGCCGACGATCCCGTGCGCCCACGGTTCGGCGCCGCCGGAGTCGACGCCCGCCTGGCGGAGGCGGTCGCCGAGGACGCGCGCGACCTCGGTGGCCATGAGCGCCATCTGCGCGTGCACCAGGTCGGAGCTCATCCCGCGGTCGGCGAGCGACCCGTGGACGACGAACCGGTAGATCTCGGGGTCCTCCTCGATGAGGGCGAGGTAGGTGTCGACGACGGACGCGATGGTCTCGCGAGGTGGACGGTCGACCAGCAGAGCGCTCGACATCGCGGTGAGCAGCTCGTCGTTGACCCGCCGTCCCACCGCCAGCCAGAGGTCGGCGCGGTCGGTGAAGTGGCGGTAGAGGATCGGCTTGCTCACCCCTGCCTGGGCGGCGATGTCGTCCATGCCGACGCCGGCGCCGCGGGCGCGGATCGCCTCGACGGCGGCCTCGACGAGCTCGGCCCGGCGCGTCTCGCGGTGGCCGCGCCAGCGCTCGCGCTGCCCTGTCGCCTCAGCGTGAGCGGGCGCGTGGGGCGGCCCGGGAGCCGCTGCCGGGGCGGGGCCCTTGACTTTTCTGGACCGCATGCTACTAATAGTAACTGTTACTCAGGGTAACGCCCAAGACGAGGAGATGACATGACCGCCACGGCCGCCCCCCACCTGGTCATCGGCGCCGGCTACGCCGGCCTCGGCGTGGCTCGCGCCCTGCGCGCCGACGGGATCGACGTCGAGGTCGTCGAGCGCAACGACGAGGTCGGTGGCAACTGGCTCAACGGCGTGTACAACTCGACGCACATCATCAGCTCGCGCGACACCACCGGCTACGCCGAGTTCCCGATGCCGCGCAGCTACCCGGACTTCCCGAGCCGCGACCAGATGCTCGCCTACCTGCGGTCCTACGCCGAGGCCTTCTCCATCCGCGAGCTGATCCGGTTCGGCACCGAGGTGACCCGCGTGGTCCCGGCGAGCGCCGACGGCCTCGCCGGCTGGGACGTCGACCATGACGCTGCCTGACGGCAGCGCGGTGACACGCCGCTACGCGGGCGTGGCGGTGTGCAACGGCCACCACTGGGACAAGCGCATCCCGCACGCGTCCCGGGCACGTTCAACGGGCTCCAGCTCCACTCCAAGGACTACCGCAACCCCGCCGACTTCCAGGGGTCGCACGTCCTGGTGGTCGGCGCCGGCAACTCCGGCTGCGACATCGCCGTCGAGGCGTCACGCCACTTCGGGCACTCGCTGATCTCGATGCGCCGCGGCTATCACTTCCTGCCCAAGACCGTGCTCGGCATCCCTGCCGCCGAGCTCGACAAGGCCTGGCTGCCGCTGTTCGCCCAGCGGGCCTTCATCGGCAGCATGGTTCGGGTCATCCATGGCAGCAACGGCACGGTACGGCATCCCCGAGCCCGACCATCGTCTCTTCGACCGCCACCCCGTGGTCAACAGCGAGATGCTCCACGCGCTGCGTCACGGCCGGGTCGAGTACCGGCCCGACATCGAGCGCTTCGACGGTGACTCCGTGGTGTTCGTCGACGGTCGGCGCGACCGCGTCGACACCATCGTGTGGGCCACCGGGTTCGCGGTCAGCTTCCCCTTCCTCGACCAGCGACATCTTCGAGTGGGAGAACGGGATCCCCAAGCGCGTGTTCGGGATGCTGCCGCCCCGGCTCGCCAACCTCTACGTCTTCGGCGTGCTGCAGCCGCGCGGCGGGGCCGGGCCGCTGATCAGCCGGGGTGCCGAGCTGCTCGCCCGCCTGGCGCGCATCCAGTCGTTCGTCGACCACCCGATCGCGCTGCGACCTGGCCCGGATCCGCCGCGCCGAGGCCAGGCACCTGGTGGGCGTCAGCGAGACCATGCGCGAGATCGCCATCGCCCACCGCATCCTCGACGTCTACAGCTGGCGGCGTCGCCGCCACCTCCCCGCGCACGCGTGGCAGCCACTGAGCGACAGACGTCCCCGCCTCCGGCAGCGCAACACGCGACGCAGCCCCTGTTGGAAGCCGACGCGGCCCCGGAGCGCGTGGCGTGAGCGCGGCAGGGCTGCGCGGGCGCCGGGTCGTGGTCACGGGGGCGGCGGGTGCCCTGGGCGACCGCGACCGTCACCGCGCTGCGAGGAGCGCGGGGCCGCCGTGGCGGGGCTCGACGTCGCCGGCGACGCCGTGATCCGCTGCGACGTCCGTGAGGCCGACAGTGTCACCGCCGCGCTGGCGGACGCGCGAAGCCGTCTCGGGGGCATCGACGCCGTGGTGCACTTCGCTGGGATCGGCATGCCGACCAGCGCCGGCGCCACGCCGGGCGAGGCCGTGCTGCGCACCATGGACGTCAACCTGCTCGGCCCGTGGCGCGTCACCGCCGCGTGCATCGACGAACTCGTGGAGAACCGCGGACGCCTCGTGTTCGTGGCTTCGCAGCTCGCCCTCGCCACCCTTCCGCTCGCGGCCGCGTACACGGTGTCGAAGCGCGGCCTCACCGCCTACGCGGACAGCGTGCGCACCGAGTACGGCACGCACGTCGCCGTTACCACCGTGTACCCGGGCTACATCCGCACGCCCATCCATGACGCCAGCATCGCCGCGGGCCTGTCGCTCGAGTCCGCGACGCGCGCGCAATCGGCCCAGGACGTCGTGCGCACTGTGCTGCACGCGCTCACCGCCGCGCGGCCGCCGCGCGACCTGGCGTGCACCGCCCTCGGCCGCTTCGAGCTCTCTGCCTCGCGGCATCTCCCCCGCACCGTCGACGCTGTCATTCGCGCGCGCCTGCGTCGTGACCTGGCGCGAGGACGGCACACCGCGGCGCCGCTGGCGGCGGCGATGCGCGCGCGTCTCGGCTTTCCCGACCCTGCGCCCGCGGCGCTCACCGAGGAGAGGATCGCATGAGCACCACGATCGACCTGCCCGACCGCGAGGTCGATCGCGCAGCGGCTGTTGCGCGCGTCCGCGCAGAAGTCGTTCGATCCCGAGGTCGACGTCGACTGGGAGCAGCCGCTCGTCGAGGACATGTTCTACATGCCCGAGCACCGCGTCAGCCTCTACGGCACCGCCGCTGTGGGAGCGCATGAGCCACGCGCAGCGCGTCGCCCTCTCGCGTCACGAGATCGCCAGCACCGCCAGCGTGGGCATCTGGTTCGAGCTGATCCTTCTCCAGCTGCTGGCACGCCACATCTACGACCTGCCCGCCACCAGCGACCACGTGCGCTACGCGCTCGTCGAGATCGGCGACGAGTGCCGCCACTCGGTGATGTTCTCGCGCATGATCGAGAAGCTCGGCTGCCCCGCCTACGGTCCGGGTCCTCTGGCGCACAACCTCGGACGCCTGCTCAAGACCACCGCAGCGGGCCCGGAGCTCTTCGCCGCGATCCTCATCGCCGAGGAGATCCTCGACGCATTCCAGCGCGAGCTGATGATCGACGAGAGCGTGCAGCCGCTGGTGCGGCGCATCTCGCAGATCCACGTCATCGAGGAGGCACGTCACGTGCGCTACGCGCACGAGGAGCTGGAGCGGCAGATGGCGCGCGCGACGCCGGCGGCGCGCACCTGGGCGCGCTGGGTGGTGGCGCGGTCGGCGTGGGTGATCAGCAGGCGACTGGTGCACCCCGACGCGTACGCGGCAGTCGGGCTCGACGCCGGCGAGGCGCACCGTGTGGCGCTGGGCAACGAGGCGCGTCGCGAGTCGATGCGCTGGGCAGCCGCCAGGCTGGTGCGGTTCTTCGCCGCCAACGACCTGCTGGCCGGCCCCGGGCTGCTGCTGTGGCGGAGGAGCGGGCTGATCAGCTGACGCGGGCGTCAGCCGGCTCGCTCGACGCTGGACTCGCGGAGCTCGACGGCGAGCGGCCAGGACAGGGTGAAGCACGTCCCCTCGCCGGGGCTGCTGGTCACCGACACAACGGCGTTGTGGGCCTCGCTGAGCCGCCGGACCAGCGCCAGCCCCATGCCCATCCCGCCGTACCGCCGGGTGCGCGAGCCGTCGACCTGGCGCAGGTGATCGAACACGGTGGGCAGCTCGTCCTCGCTGATGCCGATGCCGTCGTCGACGACGTCGATGCGGCAGGTGTCGCCGATCTGCCGGGCGAGCACCGTGACGTGCCCGCCTGCCGGCGTGAACTTCACCGCGTTGTCCAGGAGCGCGCGCATCACCTGCTCGAACCGCTCGCGGTCTGCCACGATGAACGTGCTCGGCGCGAGGTTGAGGGTGAGGTCGACCGGCAGCCCGTCCTTGAAGTTCTCGCGGAGCTGGTTTGCCGTCTGGTTGATGGCGGCGGCGACCTCGACATGCTCGGTGCGCAGCGTCACGGCCTCGGAGTTGAGCAGCGAGAAGACCACGATGTTCTCGACGATGTCGCCGAGGAGTCGGGCAGAGATCTCCATGTCGCGGACCAGCTCGAGCTTGGTCGGCTCGTCGAGCTGCTGCCACGCGACGGTGATCAGCTCGAGCTCTCCCTTGATGGCGAGCACGGGCGTGCGCAGCTCGTGCTGGGTGGTGGTGAGGAAGTCCGTCTTCAGCATGTCGAGCTCGCGGAGCCGATGGACCGTCTGGCGCTCCTGCTCGAAGAGCCGTGTGTTCTCGGTGGCCACGCTGGCGTTGTTGGCGAGCGCCGCCAGCGCGCGCTCGTCGCTGTCCGACAGGGGGGTGAACGACCAGACGGCGAGGGCTCCGACCACCTCGGCGTGGTACATCATCGGCACCGCGAGCAGCCCCGGTGCGAGGTCGTCGGAGGGCCGGCGGATGTGCTCGCCCCGCGCCAGGCGCTCGACCTCCTCGGCATCGAAGGCAGCGAGCGCGCTGTTCGACGCCCCCGCCGCCGCCCCCAGCGAGCCGTCCTCGATGGTGAAGAGGGCCGCGCGCGCCTCGCCACCTCCGATCGCGGCTGCGGCGGCGAGCACGCTCTGATGCAGCGTTTCGACACCCTCACCGGTGGCGGTCAGGGCGTGGGACACGCTCTCGAGGCGCCCGATCGAGCTGTCGAGGTGGCCGATGTATCCCGCGATCTGCGCGCGCATCTGGTTGACGCTCTTGGCGAGTCGACCGAGCTCGTCGTCACTGGTGACCGGGATGTCCGAGCTCAGGTCGCCGCTGGCGATGCGTCGCACCCCGCGCTCGAGCCGGGCGATGGGACGCACGACGAACCGCGATGCGAAGCCGGCGATGATCATGAACACGAGAACGATCGCGGTGACCCCGATCAGCAGGATGGTTCGCTCGTCAGCCCCGGTCTGCCCGGCGAACACGGCCGTCGGAACCTCCACGCCGAGGTAGGCGGGGACGCTGCCGTCGGGCGCCGTGACCGCGAGGAACGAGGTGGCAACGCTGCCGGTTCCGACCGCTGTGTACTCGGCGCTGAACGAGCTCGGATGCCGGGCCGTCGGCGGCGTCCAGCGCGGGTCCATGGCGGCGCGGGTCAGGGCGTAGTTGTGGTTGGGGTCGAAACGGTACAGCTGAAGGGGGCTGCCGGTGGTCAGCAGTGCCGGCGTGTACAGGAGCGCCGATCCGAAGCGCGCGAACTGTGCCTGGAGCGTGGTGCTGTACACGACCACCCCGAGGAACTTGTGGGTGGCGTTGTCCCTGATGTCGACGGCGGCATCGAAAGCCGGAAGGGTGCCGCCGATGAGCTCCACTCCCTCATAGCCGGCCGGGCACTTGGCGTTCTTGCGATTCGCCGTGGCGCTGGCGTCGCACTGACTGAGGCTGCCCTCGGCCATCGCCAGCGCCACCGAGCGGGTGTTGTCGGCGATGTGGGGCACGTTGGCCGCCTCACAGGCGCTCAGCGCCACGCCGGTGCCGCACTCGTCGGTGAACAGCACGGTGCCGGCGCCGTCGACGACGGCAACCCGGCTGCCCGGTGACGAGGCGCCCCCCAGGCCGGCGTTGAAGAGCGTCGCCACGGCGGCTGCTCGAGCACTGCTGTCCGGGGTGGTCAGAGCCTTCTGCAGCGGTGCCGACCGCGCCAGCGTGCTGGCCGCGAACTGAGTCTGCGGTTCGGTCACATGCACCAGCAGCTGGTAGCCGGTTGCGGAGCGGTTGGTGGCCTCCGACTGCACGGCCTGGTCGGTCTGCAGCGCCCTACTGACAAGGAGGAACCCCGAGACAGTGGCCACGAGCGCGATCGTGATCACCAGGCCGCCGATGAGCAGCCGGGCTGTCAGGGTATTCCGCCACCCCTGGCCGGTCGCCGCCATGACCGTACCCGCCGTGCGGGTCAGTCCTCCGACGAGACGAGCCGCCGGCGCAGCGCCAGCCGAGCGATCACCGCGAGTGCCAGGACGTCGACCGCCACGAGGACCGGCCAGATGAACAGCCCGCTGCCGAAGCTGATGCCGCTCAGCGGCCCCAGGCTCTCGACCGGGAGCACGCGGGTTGCCTCGGTGGCGGCAACCGCCTGCGCCGAGAAGGGCGCCGGGTCCGAAGTGTCCACGACGACCCTGGTGGTCGCGGCCGGTGCCTGCGGATGTTGCGCCGCAGGTGCAGCTCCAGCCGAGTGAGGGGTCGAGGCGTGGTGTGCCTCGGGCTTGGGGTGCGGCGCCGGCTTGGGCGCGTCCGCTGCCTTGTAAGCCTTCAGCCTGCCCTCCTCGGACTTCAGCTTGGCGAGCGCAGCAGCGAGATCGGCGGCGGTGGGCGTCCCACCGCCGTTGCTGTTGTCGTTGCCGTGGCCATCGCCATTGCCATTGCCATGACCGTTTCCATTGCCATGACCGTTTCCATTGCCGTGGCCATTGCCATTGCCGTCTCCGTGCAAGGTGAGCACGCCGGTTGGCGGGCCGCCCTGCGCCACCACGGCGGCGGTCACCATCGCGCCCGTCGAGGCCAGGGCGAGCAGGGATGCGGCCGCGGCGGCGACGCCGCGCACCCACAGTCCACGAGGTCCGCGAGAGGGCATGGGGTCACCCTAGAGGCGGGTCCCGCGCCCGGGTCAGAGGTGTCGTTCGCAAAGCGGATACGGCTGTGTATCGACGGGGCTGATCCGTGCCACCCGTCTCTGACCGTGGCCCCCTACTCTTAGCTCGTGACCACCCGGACCCGGCGCAGCGAGCTCGACCTGCCGAGGCGGGGGGGCGTCGGCGCCCGGCTGCGCCGCTGGACGATCCCCACCATCGGGGCGGTGACCCCCGTGGGGCTGATCGTCGTCAACATCGCCGCCTTCATCGTGCACCACCTCGCCGAATTCCGCCTGGGGATCAGCGTGCTGGCGTTCGTCAGCGGGGTGATGCTCAACGCCTGGACGGCGCTGAAGATCTACCGCATCGCCAAGCGGCGCTTCCCGCACTTCGGGCCGCTGGAGGACAGCAACCAGGAGGTGGTGCTGATGGTGGGGATGGCCCTGATCATCGCCATCTCCTTCGTCGAAGCACTCTTCTGCTACAACGGTTTGAGCAACGAGGCGAACCTTCCCAACTCGCCCACGTTCATCCTGGGCGTCGTCGCCATCGCCATCCCAATAATCCTCCAGGGATTGTTCGCGCGCCTGCTGGGCGATCGCGAGGACCTTCCCCTGGATCATGTCGACAGCTACCCATTGCCCCCGCCGGCCGCCCCCGGCGAGACCTGGAGGCCATGACAACAGCACACCTGCTCATCCACCACGCGCTCGTGCTGCGGGCCGGCGGTGGCCAGGGATTCAGCGGCGGTGGCGGTGGCTTCGGCGGGGGAGGGGGATACAGCGGCGGCGGCTACTACGGCGGCGGCGGCTACTACGGGGGCGGCGGCCTCGGCTCGCTCGGCCTCCTCTCGCTGCTGTTCTTCGGTGGGGGACCGATCTTCTTCATCTTCCTGCTGATCACGGCCTTCAACGCGTGGCGGCGGATGGCCTATCACGGCACTGCGGGCGCGTCACCACGGCCGGGGTGGGGCTCACAACCGACATACGGCGACGACCGCCCTATGGGTGTGCCCGCCGGTTTCGGCGTGGGCCAGCAGCAAGCGCCACCCGTCGACACCGTGGCCTCCGGGCTGGCAGCGATCCGCGCTCACGACCCCCAGTTCGACGAGACCGAGTTCATCAACCTCGCCCAGCGCGAGTTCTTCATCGTCGAGAAGGCGTGGAGCGACTGCAAACCCGAGGAGAGCCGCCGGGTGATGTCCGACACCCTGTGGGACCAGCACCGGGCTCAGATCGCGGAGTACGTCGCCAAGGGTCAGCGCAACGTGCTCGACAACCTCGCGCTCGCGGGCGCAACCATCATCAGCGCCGGCAGCGACGCACGCCACGACCACATCCAGCTGCGCATGCACGCGGCCTGCGCCGACTACGACGTCGACACAGCCACGGGCAAGGTCGTGCGTGGCGACCATACCGTCCGCGAGTGGTACGAGGACTGGCTGTTCGAGCGCTCGTCGAAGGCCGTGACGCGGCCCGACGGCGGCACCATGGCGCAGCACTGCCCGAACTGCGGGGCGCCGCTCGACGTCGACCTCAACGGGGTCTGCTCTTACTGCAAGGCGCCGATCATGAGCGGCGACTACGACTGGGTGCTGGCCCGCATCGACCAGGTGCAGTAGGCGAAGGGGGATCAGGATCTAGCGAAGGGGGAACTGCCTTCCCCCTCGGGCACCCCCAGCTCAGCGGTGTCAGCTCCGGCGAAATGAATTCGCCTGCGCTGACTGATCTACGTGCAAGGAGAACTGATTTCCCCCTTCGCTCATTGCTCCTTGTCGGCCTCGGCCGCCGCGCGCGTCTGCAGCTCCTTGACGACGTTGGCGTCCGCGAGCGTGGTCGTGTCGCCGAGGTTGCGGTGCTCAGAGATGTCGCGCAGAAGGCGGCGCATGATCTTGCCGCTGCGGGTCTTCGGCAGCTCCGGCGTGAAGGTGATCCACTTCGGCTTGGCGATCGCCCCGATCAGCTTGCCGACGTGCTCGCGCAGCTCGGCGGCGAGCTCGGTGCTCTCCTCGAAGCCGCCACGCAGCGTGACGAACGCGGCCACCGCCTGGCCCGTCTGCTCGTCTGCCTTGGCGGTCACCGCGGCCTCGGCGACCTTGGGGTGGTCCACCAGCGCCGACTCGACCTCGGTGGTGCTGATGCGGTGTCCGCTGACATTCATGACGTCGTCGACGCGGCCCATGAACCAGAAGTACCCCTCGTCGTCGATGCGCGCGCCGTCGCCGGCGAAGTAGCGGTCGCCGTACTTCTTCCAGTACGTCTCCTGGTAGCGCTCGTCGTCGCCCCAGATGCCGCGCAGCATCCCCGGCCATGGTCGGGTGAGCACCACGTAGCCGCCCCCACCGAGGGGCACGTCGTTGCCCTGCTCGTCGACGACCGACGCGCCGATCCCCGGGAGCGGGCGCGTCGCGGAGCCCGGCTTCAGCGTGGTGACCCCGGGCAGCGGGGCGATCATGATCCCGCCGGTCTCGGTCTGCCACCAGGTGTCGACCACCGGGACGCGGTCGCCGCCGATCATCTCGCGGTACCAGATCCAGGCCTCGGGGTTGATCGGCTCACCGACGGTGCCGAGGACGCGGAGCGAGGACAGGTCGTGCTTGTCCGGGTATTCGCGACCCCACTTCATGAAGGTGCGGATGGCGGTCGGCGCGCAGTACAGGACAGTGACCCCGTACTTCTCGATGGTGGCCCACCAGCGGTCCTTGTCGGGGAAGTCCGGGGTGCCCTCGTACATCACTGAGGTGACGCCGTTCCCGAGCGGGCCGTACACGATGTAGCTGTGCCCCGTCACCCAGCCGATGTCGGCGGCGCACCAGAAGACCGTGTCCGGCTGGATGTCGAACACCAGGTCGTGCGTGTACATCGTCTGCAGCAGGTAGCCGGCGGTTGTGTGCTTGATGCCCTTCGGCTTTGCGGTGGTTCCCGATGTGTACAGCGTGAAGAGCAGGTCCTCGCTGTCCATCGCCTCCGGCTCGCAGGTGGCGGGCTGGTCGCCGACGAGGTCGTGGTACCAGTGGTCGCGCCCCTCGGTCATGGGGACGTCGTTGCCTGTTCTGCGCACAACCACCACGGTGCGGATGGTCTCCGTCTTGGTGAGAGCCTCGTCGACGTTCTTCTTCAACGGCACGGTGGTGCCGCGGCGCCACGCCTCGTCCTGCGTGATCAGGCAGACAGAGCCGGAGTCGTTCATGCGGTCCGCCACGGCGTCGGCGGAAAAGCCGCCGAACACAACCGAGTGGGCGGCGCCGATGCGCGCGCAGGCCAGCATGGCAACCGGCAGCTCCGGAACCATGCCCATGTAGATGCCGACCCGGTCGCCGCGCTTGACGCCGAGACCGCGGAGCCCGTTGGCGAATCGGCAGACCTGCTCGAGGAGCTCGGCGTAGGTGATGCTGCGGGTGTCCCCGGGCTCGCCCTCCCACAGGTAGGCGACCTTGTCGCCGCGGCCTGCGTCCACGTGCCTGTCGAGGCACTGGTAGCTCGCGTTGAGCGTGCCCCCGACGAACCAGCGCGCAAATGGAAGGTTCCATTCCAGGATCGTGTCCCACGGACGCGAGAAGCTCAGGTACTTCTCGGCCTGCCTTGCCCAGAACGCCTCCGGATCCGCATCGGCCTCGCGCCACAGGCTGTCGTCGCGGACGTTCGCCTGCGCGGTGAACTCTGCGCTCGGCGGGAACGTGCGTCCCTCCTTGAGAAGGGCATCGATGGTGGAATCCGAAGCCGTCTGAGCCATCGGGGTGATCTCCTGTCCCGCCTTGCCGGACGAGAGTCTGCACAAACGACAGAGCCCGGCGCCGTGATGGCGCCGGGCTCTCGATTGTCCGGGGGAGGCTCAGACCTCCTTGAACTCCGCGTCGACGACGTCCTCGCCGGCGGGCTTGCTCGCTTCCGGCTCGGGGGTGGCGCTGCCGTTCTGCGGCGGCTCCTCGGGATTGGCGCCGGGCTGCGCGTACACCGCCTCGCCGATCTTCTGGATCGAGCTCTGCAGGTCGTCGCCCGCCGCCTTGATCGCGTCGGTGTCGCCGCCGGTGATGGCGTCGCGGACCGCCTTGACCTTGGTCTCGATCTCAGTGCGGACGTCAGCGGGCACCTTGTCTCCCGCGTCGGTCAGCGCCTTCTCGGCCTGGTACGCGAGGTTCTCCGCGCGGTTGCGCGTCTCGATCGATTCCGCGCGCTTGCGGTCCTCCTCGGCGTTGGACTCGGCCTCCTTCACCATCCGCTCCACCTCGCTCTTGTCGAGAGTGGTCGAGCCGGTGATGGTGACGCGGTTCTCCTTGCCGGTGCCGCGGTCCTTGGCACTGACGTTGAGGATGCCGTTGGCGTCGATGTCGAACGTGACCTCGATCTGCGGCAACCCACGCGGCGCCGGCGCGATGCCGTCGAGCGTGAACGTACCGAGGATGCGGTTGTCGCGCGCCAGTGGGCGCTCGCCCTGGAGCACGACCACCTCGACGGATGGCTGGTTGTCGGACGCGGTGGAGAACACCTGTGACTTCGACGTCGGGATGGTGGTGTTGCGCTCGATGAGCTTGGTGTTGACCTCGCCCTCGGTCATGATGCCGAGACTCAGCGGCGTGACGTCGAGGAGCAGGACGTCCTTGACCTCGCCCTTGAGCACGCCCGCCTGGATTGCGGCACCGATGGCCACGACCTCGTCGGGGTTGACGCCGCGGTGCGGGTCCTTGCCGGTGAACGACTTGACCAGCTCCTGGATCACCGGCATGCGCGTGGAGCCACCGACTAGGATCACCTCATCGAGCTCGGAGGCGGACAGGCCGGCGTCCTTCAGCGCGTCCTCGAAGGGCTTGCGCGTGCGGTTGGTCAGGTCCTCTGTGAGCTGCTCGAACTTGCTGCGCGATAGCGAGATGGCGAGGTGCTTCGGGCCCGACGCGTCGGCCGTGATGAAGGGGAGGTTCACCTCCGTCTCCTGCCGCTGTGACAGCTCGATCTTGGCCTTCTCGGCGGCCTCCGTCAGCCGCTGCAGGGCCTGGCGGTCGCCGCGCAGATCGATGCCCTGGTCGCGCTTGAACTCGTCGGCGAGCCAGTCGACGATGCGACGGTCGTAGTCGTCACCACCGAGATGGGTGTCACCGTTGGTCGACTTCACCTCGAAGACGCCTTCACCCACCTCGAGGATGGAGACGTCGAACGTGCCACCGCCCAGGTCGAAGACGAGGATCTTCTCGTTCTCCTTCTTCTCGAGCCCGTAGGCGAGAGAGGCGGCGGTCGGCTCGTTGATGATGCGGAGCACATTGAGGCCCGCGATCTGGCCGGCGTTCTTGGTGGCCTGGCGCTGAGCGTCGTTGAAGTACGCGGGGACCGTGATCACCGCGTCAGTCACCTTCTCGCCGAGATAGGCCTCAGCGTCGACCTTGAGCTTCTGCAGGATCATCGCGGAGATCTGCTCGGGGGTGTGACGCTCGCCCGAGACCTCCACCTCGACGCGCCCGTCCTTGCCAGGCACGACCTTGTAGGGAACCTGCTTGGCCTCGGTGCTCACCTCGTTGACGAGGCGGCCCATGAAGCGCTTGATCGAGGAGATGGTGTTCTCGGGGTTGACGGCTGCCTGCCGGCGGGCCAGGGTGCCCACCAGCCGCTCGCCGCCACGGGTGAAGGCGACGACGGACGGGGTGGTCCGGCCGCCCTCGGCGTTGGGGATGACGACGGGCTCGCCACCTTCCATGACAGCGACGACGCTGTTGGTGGTGCCGAGGTCGATGCCGACGGTCTTGGCCATGGGGTTGATCCCTCCCGGGTTGATTGCGAATCGGGAAATTCAGTTGATGTCACGCGCGCATCAGCGCCGCTGGAGATGGGATACCTCGCGCCACCGCCATGCTAAACGTGCGGCGGCGGGCGGGGGCGGTACGCTGCTGTGGTGCAGGACCCGGACCACGGCGACACGACCGCACAGCTCCAGGGCCTGCGCGACCGCGCCGATGAGGACTTCGAGAGCCCACCCGGGGCCAAGCTTCCCGGGCGCCACCAGGCGGACATCGCCGAGCTGGGCCTGCGCGTGGCGGTGACCCGGTCGCGCTACCCCAACCGCGACGACGGCGTGGACCAGTACGCGGTGACGGTCACCCGGCTGCGCCTCGACCAGGCCCCGGCCGACGTCGAGGTGCGCACGGTCCTTGACGGAGCCTTCGGAGGGTCGGCACGCGACGCCGTGGAGCGGTTCGGCGGCGGTCCGTTGGTGCGCATGTTCCGGGTGCCCGCAGGCCCGGTTCAGGGCAGGTAGGCGTCCCCTCCGATCAGGGGGACGAAGCGGCAGGGCCCAAGGCTGTCCGTCATCCAGCGGCCGCCGTCGACGCGGAGGCGCACAAGGTCGTCCATGGTGTCGCCCTCGCGGTGCAGCGGGATCACCATCCGGCCTCCGTCCCGGAGCTGTCGCGGCAGCGCCGGCGGCAGCCACGGCGCGGTCGCGGCCACTGCGATGGCGTCGAAGGGCGCCTGGTCCGGGAGCCCGTGGCTGCCGTCGCCGACGTGGACATGCACCTCGAAGCCCGCTGCCGCGAGGCGCCGCTGCGCCGTCTCCACCAGTGCGGGTACGCGCTCGATGCCCACCACCTGCGCGCCGCATGCGGCGAGGACGGCTGCCTGGTAGCCGGAGCCGGTGCCGACGTCGAGCACACGGTCGCCCGGCCTCACCTCGAGCGCCTGCACCACCACCGCGACGATCAGTGGTTGCGAGATGGTCTGGCCGCACTCGATCGCCAGGGCGCGATCGGCGTATGCGTCCGCCTGCTGCCCGGGCGGGACGAAGAGTTCGCGCGGGACGGACGCCATCGCGTCGAGAACCCGCTCGTCGGTGATGCCGCCGCGCCGCAGTGTGGAGAGCATCGCGGTGACGTCGGGGCGCATCGATGAGGTGTAGCAGAACTACACCGGCGGCGGGCCCAGCTCAGTCGTCCCGGTACTCGCGAACCCCCGTCGTCGGATCGAACCACACCCGCTTGCGCCGACCGGTCTCGGGGTCGATGAACACCTCGTCGGTGGGATGGGCGCGAGGACTGGGTCCCGCACGCCCGGGTCGGTATCGCTCCCACCCGACCACCGCCGACACGACGATCAGCGCCACGATCGCCAGGATGGCCAGCAGCTCGATCCCGCCCAGCATGGTGGTCACGCCGGCTCAGGCCGGCGGCGGCAGCGCCTCGACGACCACCGCGGTGCCGTAGGCGACGATCTCGCTCATGGTCTGGCCCATCTCCGAGGAGTCGAACCGCATCATCACGACCGCGTTGGCGCCGGCCGCGGTGGCGCTCTGCACGAGGCGGTCGACGGCCTCGCGTCGCGCGTCCTCCAGCAGCTTGGTGTAGGACTTCACCTCACCGCCGGCGAGGCCGCGGAACTGCGCGGCGATGTTGCCTCCCACACCGCGCGTGCGCACGGTCAGCCCGAACATCTGCCCGATCACCCGCGTGACGCGCATGCCGGTGATGTTCTCCGTGGTGGTCACGATCATGTCCTGCTCCTCCTACGGCTGCGGTTCCAGCACCAGGTCCTCAGGCGGCGTCGACGGGACCTTCCAGACCAGGAATCCCTTGTTCCAGCGGCGGTGGTACTCGTTGGCGGCGTCCACGGCCTCGTGGAAGGCGTGTTCGAACGCCGCTGGGTCCGCCGCCTCGCAGGCGGCGAACAGGGGCCCGAGGTCCTCGTCGATGTACGCCTCGACGTTGGCCTCGTACTTGGGGCGGGTGACGTTGCCGAGACGGAACAGCTTGCGCATCTCCTTGAGCTGCCAGGTCGCCAGTTGCCAGTTCTCAGCCCGGCCGGCGTGGTAGGCCTTCCACATCCGCGTGCCGATCTCGGGCATGAGCCGCGCAAAGCCCGGCTGGAGGGCGGTCAGGGCCTCGAGCTCGAGGCGTTCAGGGTTCTTCGGCTGGGGCGTCTCGCTCACCGGTGGCTCCTTGGAGTGGGTCTGCGAGCAGTCTACCGACGCCTTCGCAGGTGCTCCGGTTGTTACGAAGTGCACGCAGGGACGTTTGTGCAGTCGATGATCGCCGCCATGACCGGCGCTCGGCTGGACGCTGCGGTGACCCCGTTCGACGAGGTGTATCGCGACCATGCCGATTCTGTCTACCGGTTCTGCGTGTCACAGCTGCGCGACCCCGACACTGCCGAGGACGTCACCGGCGACGTCTTTGCCGCCGCGTTCGCAGCGTACGGGCGCGTGCGACCCGACCCCGCCGGGGTGCGCACGTGGCTCTTCCGCATCGCCCGCAACGCCGTGATCGACCAGTACCGCCGCGAGGGTCGGCGACGCTCGCTGATCGCGCGCATCGGCCGGGACCGCGAGTTTCCCGACAGCGTCGAGGAGAGCGCCGAGCAGCGTTTCGACCTTCGCGCCATCTGCGCGGCGCTGGAGACGATGCGCGAGCGTGATCGCCAGCTGGTGGGCCTGCGCGTCGCCGGGGGCCTGAGCTACGCCGAGCTTGGCGAGGTGGTGGGCATGCGCGAGGGCGCGGCGAAGATGGCCACGCAGCGCGCCCTGCAGCGTGTGCGCGCCAGGTTGCGGGGGGCGCCATGAGCGACCCCGCCGACCGCGACCTGTCCGCCGCCTTCGAGGAGCTCACCGCCCCGCCGTCGACGGCCAACTACTCCACGCGCACGCCGGCGTCCGGGGTGCGAACCTCGACCACGCGGTGGCCCCAGGTCCTGGCCGGCGGGCTCGCCGTGGTCGTCGCCGTCGCCGGTGCCGGCACCTTCCTCGCCCTGCGGAACGCGCGCCAGGGAGGGACGGCGTCGGGCCTGGCGGGAACGCCGCCGGCGCGGTCGGGCGCGGCCATGGCCTACAACTCCACCTCGGGTGTGACCGTGATGTTCGGCGGCATGGGAGCAGCCGGCCGCCAGCTGTCAGACACCTGGACCTGGGACGGTTCGTCGTGGCGATCGGCCGCCCAGGGCCCGGGGGCGCTGGCAGCGGCTCGCCTCGTGGACGACCCCGCGGACGGTGGCGTTCTGCTGCTCGCGACGCCCGCGCCTGCTGCGAGCGGCGGCGTGTCGAGCAGCGGTTGCTCGGGAGGAGGCACGGGGGCCCCCGGGGTCACCACCACCCCGGTGGCGTCGAGTGTCGCCGGGGCGGCCGGCAGCGCGCCGCCGGCCCAGCCGAAGCCGCCGGTCGGTCCCGTACCGACCGACGCGGTTCCCTCGCCCGGCTCGACGGTGCGCGCGTTCCCGGCCAGCCTGTGCCCGGTGCCGTCGCCGGTGGCGCAGCCCAGCGTTCAGACGTGGGTGTTCAACGGCTCCGGCTGGCACCGCGCTGCTCAAGGTGCGGAGGCCACCACACCGCCCGCCGGGGCCGACCTCGCCTTCGACCCGACGAGTCGCCAGGTCGTGGCCGTGTCCTCACCCGGCATCACCTGCGGGCCGCCGCTCGGGGTGGCGGTGCGGAGCGGTGCAGCCGACATCGTGTGCCCGGCATTCGGCGCCCCGAGCTCGAGCGGGGCGATCGCCTTGGCCCCGTGCTCCGCGGCGACCGGCTGCGCCAGCACCGTCGCGCTCTCGAGCTGGACGTGGTCCGGCGGATCCTGGCGCAAGGCGCCGGCCGACGCGGGCCTCCGGCCGCTTGGCACCACGCTGCTCTTCAGTGACCCGGCCACGCAGCACGCCGTTCTGATGGTGCAGTCGGGGATCGGATCCACGAGCGGCATCGCCTATCCCGAGGTGGCCTGTGTGCCCACGAGGCCGTGCCCGGGGACCCCGGTGCCCATGGTCACCACCTGGATCTGGAGCGGCAGCGGCTGGGTGAAGATCTCGCAGGTGCGGGCCCCCCAGCAGGGGCCCGACATCGGCGGGGCGGCCGTGGCGGCGGTCGGAGGCCATGTCGTGGTGCTCACCGCGGCCGGGGACACGTGGACGTTCGCGGCGGGCCAGTGGACGCAGGACTCCCCGTCGCGGCATCCCCAGCCCCGGATCGGGGCCGGCCATCGCCGAGGGACCGAATGGCACCGTGGTGCTCTTCGGCGGGGTCAGCAGCCCCGGCTACCTGACGAGCACGTCGAGCAGCTCGCTGGGCTCGGACACCTGGACGTGGAGCGGCAGCACCTGGCGGCAGCTCGGCGGCATTGCGCCGGTGCCGCCGCCATCACCGAGCGCCTGCGCCAACGCGATCGGCGCCACCGTGATCCCGCCGTGTGTGCAGCCCCTGCCGGCCCAGGTGACGGGCGCACCCGCGATCGCTCCGGCCTCGACCCCGACGCCTTCCCCCTGATCCCATCGCGCAGCGTTCCCGGCAGGCCGCGGCGGTCACAATCGCGTCGTGGCCGGCGAGTACCGCATCGAGGAGATGTCGGGTCACGACCCGGAGGTGGCGGCGATGCTCGTCGACCTCACCCTCGCCGAGCAGGTCCACTACGACCATCCGCGCGAGAGCCGCGTGGAGGTGGAGCGGCGGCTGCGCGTCGAGCCACGCTTCAGCGGCGAGAACCACCTGCTGGTGGCCCGCGACCCCGACGGCCACGCGGTGGGGGTGTGCTGGGTGGTGCTCTTCGACCCGGGGACGGGACTCGAGGCGGAGCTGGCCGAGCTCTACGTGCGTCCCGAGGTGCGCGGCGGCGGCGTCGCCCGCAGCCTGGTCGGGGAGGCGGTGGCGTTGCTGCGCTCGCGCCACGTGAGCTTCGCCTCGGTGTGGACGCGCGATGACAACGACGCCGCGCTCGCCGCCTACCGCGCCGCCGGCTTCGCGCCCACCGAGCAGGCCGTGCTGACCTGGTTGCCACTTCCGGAGAGGTGAGCGGAACGTCCCAGCCCGTGGGTCACGAATAATGTGGCGATGCCGCTACGTCCCGACGAGGTCGCCCATGTCGCCCTCCTCGCCAGGCTCGGCCTCGACGACGACGAGAAGCGACGCATCGGCGCCGAGCTCGACCTGATCCTCGACCACATCTCCGCGCTGCAGCGCGCCGACGTCTCCGACATCCCGGAGACCGCGCAGGTTGGTGGCCTCGTCAATGTGTGGCGCGAGGACGAGCCCGCCCCCTGCCTCACCGAGGAGCAGGCGCTCGCCAACGCGCCGGACACCGACGGCGAGTACTTCCGGGTGGGGGCCATCCAGGAGTGACCAGCGCCGGCATGACCGCCGCGGCGATGGGCAGCGCGCTGCGCAGCGGGGAGCTGACCCCGCGCCGGCTGCTCGACGACGCCCGCGCCCAGCTGGACGGGCGCGGCCGCTCCCTCAACGCCTTCCTGGCGATGACCGACGACCTGGCCGATCAGCAGGCCGAACGGGCGACCCGCATGCTCGCAGACGACCCCGGTGCCGCCGGTCCGCTCTGCGGCATCCCTGTGGCACTCAAGGACGTGCTCTGCGTCGAGGGCTATCCGACGACGGCGGGGTCGCGCATCCTCGAGGGCTTCCGGCCCCCGTACACGGCGACGGCGGTGCAGCGCCTCCTCGACGCCGGCGCGGTTCCCATCGGCAAGACCAACTGCGACGAGTTCGCGATGGGCTCCTCGACGGAGAACTCCGCGTACGGGCCGACCGGCAACCCGTGGGACGTCGAGCGCGTCCCCGGGGGCAGCAGCGGGGGCAGCGCCGCCGCCGTTGGCGCAGGCATCGTGCCGATCAGCTACGGCACCGACACGGGCGGGTCGATCCGCCAGCCGGCCTCGCTGTGCGGCGTGGTGGGGTTCAAACCGACATACGGCCGCGTCTCGCGGTATGGGCTCATCGCCTTCGCCTCGTCGCTCGACCAGGTGGGGCCCTTCGCGCACACCGTCGAGGACGCCGCCGCGGCGTACGCCGCCGTCGCCGGCCACGATCCCAGCGACAGCACGTCGCTGCCCGGACCAGGTCGGTGACCCGGGCGCCGCCGCCCGCGCTGGCGTCGCGGGCATGCGCCTGGGCGTGCCGCGCGAGTACATGGGCGAGGGTCTGGAGCCTGGCGTCCGCGCCCGCGTCATCGAGGCGATCGCCGTTCTCGAGGGCCTGGGCGCGTCCATCGAGGAGGTGTCGCTGCCCAGCACCGACCTCGGGCTGTCGACGTACTACATCATCGCTCCCGCAGAGTGCTCGTCCAACCTGGCGCGCTACGACGGTGTGCGCTACGGCCGGCGTGTCGAACGGCCGTCGCTGACCGAGACGTTCCTGCGCACCCGCGACGAGGGTTTCGGCGACGAGGTGAAGCGCCGCGTCATGTTGGGAACGTACGCGCTCAGCAGTGGCTACTACGACGCGTACTACCGGCGCGCGCAGAAGGTGCGCACGCTGATCGCGCGAGAGTTCGACGCCGTCTTCGAGTCGGTCGATGCGCTCGTGTGCCCGACGTCGCCCAAGGTGGCCTTCACCACCGGCGCCATCCAGGACCCGGTGGAGATGTACCTCAACGACGCGCTCACCATCCCGGTCAACCTCGCCGGCCTCCCGGGCATCTCGGTGCCGTGCGGCTTCAGCGACGACCTCCCGGTGGGCCTGCAGGTGATCGCGCCGCGACTGCAGGACGCGCGCGTGTTCACCGTGGCGGCGGCGTACGAATCGGCCACCGAGTGGCACCTCCACCGCGCCCCTCTGGTGGCGGCATGACCGAGGCCGCCGTCGGCACCGCGTACGAGGCGGTGATCGGGCTCGAGGTTCACGCGCAGCTGCTGACGCGCAGCAAGATGTTCTGTTCGTGCAGCGCTGACTACACCAGTGCGGCGCCCAACGGCAACACCTGCCCGGTATGCCTCGGGCTGCCCGGCGCGCTGCCGGTGATGAACCGCCAGGCGGTGGAGATGACGGTGCGCACGGCGCTGGCGCTGAATTGCGAGATCCCACCATTCACCAAGTTCGATCGCAAGAACTATTTCTACCCGGACCTGCCCAAGGGCTACCAGATCTCGCAGTACGACCTGCCGCTCTCCCAGAACGGCCACCTCGAGTTCGACGTCAACGGGGAACGCACCCGCTGCGGGATCACGCGCGTCCACCTCGAGGAGGACACCGGCACCATGCACCACGCCGGTGACGTGCTGCAGGAGGCGCAGAGCTCGCTGGTCGACCTCAACCGCTGTGGTGTGCCGTTGATGGAGATCGTGGGCGAGCCCGACCTGCGCAGCGCGGACGCGGCGCGCGAGTACCTGGTTCGCCTGCGCCAGATCCTCATGTACATCGGTGTCAACGACGGCAACCTGGAGCAGGGATCGCTGCGCTGCGATGCCAACGTGTCGCTGCGCCGCGCCGGCGCCACGGAGCTCGGCACCAAGGTGGAGGTCAAGAACATGAACTCCTTCCGTGCCGTGCACAGGGCCATCGCCTTCGAGATCGAGAGGCAGCGCCAGGTCCTCGAGGAGGGGGGCACGCTGGCGCAGGAGACGCGCGGATGGGTGGAGACGCGCGGTGCCACGGTGTCGCAGCGCAGCAAGGAGATGGCCCACGACTACCGGTACTTCCCCGAGCCCGACCTTCCGCCACTGCAGCTGGACCGCGAGCTCGTCGAGCGCATCGGCGCCGCGCTGCCCGAGCTGCCCGAGGCGCGGGCGCGCCGGCTCGCCGAGCAGTACGGGCTGTCCGCGTACGACGCCGCGGTGATCACCAGCACGCGCGCCGACGCGGACACCTACGAGGCGCTCGTGCAGGGGGGGATCTCGGCGAAGGGAGCGGCCAACTGGCTGACCGGTGAGGTGGCCGCGCTCGCCAACCTGCACCGTGTTCCGCTCGCCTCCAGCGGCCTGGGGATCGCCGGCCTCGCCGCGCTCGTGACCCTCGTCGAGAACCGCACCATCAACGGGTCGACGGCCAAGGAGCTCCTCGCCGAGCTGTACCTCGAAGGCGGCGACCCGGCGACGCTCGTCGCCGAGCGTGGCCTTGGCCAGGTCGGTGACGCCGACCAGCTGGGGGCGCTCATCACCGAGGCGATCGACGCAAACCCCAAGGCCTGCAACGACTTTCGGGCCGGCCGCGAGGCCGCGCTCCAGTCACTGGTCGGGTATGTCATGAAGGCCACCCGCGGCCGCGCCGATGCGCACCTGGTGACAACCCTGCTGCGTGCACGACTCTCCGGCTGACGTCGCGTCCGCCGCGGCGCCGCCTCGCCACCGGCGAGGGGAGCGTTTCGCGGTGACCGCGGGCGCGATGGTGCACGGTGCGCTGTGCCTGGCTCGTCTCGACGACGGCACCAGCCTCTTCCTCGATGGCGCCTTGCCCGGCGAGCACGTCGAGGCGGAGCTGCAGCACCGCAAGGGACGCGTGTGGTTCGCGCGCACGGTCTCTGTCGACCGGCCGTCGGCGCACCGGGTGGAGGCGCCGTGTCCCTACTACGGCGAGTGCGGTGGCTGCCAGCTGCAGCACGTCGAGTACACGCACCAGCTCGAGCTCAAAGAGGCGATCGTCCGCGACGCGATGCGTCGCCAGGGCGTCCCGCTTCCCGATGCGCTGGCCATCCACGGGGCCGGCGATCCCTGGCGATACCGCTGGCGTGGCGAGTTCCACGTCATCCCCGGCCCGTCGGGGCTCCGGGACGCGCGGCTCGGCTTCAACCGCGTGCGCAGCTGGCGACCTGTCGCTGTCGACGACTGTCTCATCCACCATCCGCGCATCACCAAGTCGCTGCCAGCCTTGACCAGCCTGGTTCGCGATGCCGGCGCCGACGGTCTCACCGCGCTGCACCTGACGGTGGGGGAGGGCGGCGCCGAGCTCCTGCTGCGGCCGCGTCCCGCTGCGGCGGTTCCGGCCGCCGCCGTCGACGAGGAGGCGCGCACGGCCGCGCAGCGCTGGAGCACAGCGTCCACGACGCTGAGCTGGCGCGGACACGACTACCGCGTCTCACCGGACACCTTCATCCAGGTGAATTGGGACGCGCTCGAGCTGCTCTACGGCGCGGCCCTCCGTGGCCTCGGCGACGTGGCCGGCCGGACGGTCGTCGACGCGTACGCCGGTCTCGGTGTCCTCGCCTGCGAGCTGGCCGCTCAGGGTGCGTCGGTGGTCTGCATCGAGAGCAACCGCAACTCCGCGCGGCTCGGTGTGCTCAACGCCGAGCTCAACGGCTGCGCGGCGCGCGTGCGCTACATCGCGCAGCCGGTGGAGGAGGCGCTCGCCGCGGCTGCTTCGCATGCCGACTCGGTGCTCCTCGACCCACCGCGCGCCGGCTGCGACCCGCGCGTCACCGGGTGGCTGGCGCTGGCCGGGCCGCCGACGGTGGTGTACGTCTCGTGCGACCCGGCGACGCTCGCACGCGACCTGCGCCTCCTCTGCGTGTCGGGCCCGTACCGGATGGTGTCGTTCGAGCTGGTGGACATGTTCCCGCAGACGCACCACGTCGAGAGCGTGGTGACGCTGCGCCGCGACAGCTAGACGGCGTCGGCGCTGTCGTCGTCGCTGTCGTCGTCGTCGTCGAGGGGTTCGGGAACGGGCGGACGCGGCCCGCGGTGCACGTAGGTGACATCGAAGAGACGCTCCCCGGCGGTCTCGCCCGTGGAGCTGCGCCGGCTGACCAGGATGTAGGCCAGCGCGATGCCCAGCACGATGACCCCGACGTCGTACCGACCCTCTGGGAGGATCTGGAACTTGAAGTGCAGCACGGCACGGGTCAGCCGGTCGAAACCGGCGAGGATGACGGCGATGATCCCGGCGTCGACGGCGGCCGCGAGCCAGTAGCGGTCGCGCCGGGCGATGCCGAAGAACGGTCCCGCCGCCGAGACGCGCCGCGGCTCCGGCGCACGGCGGGCGGCGCGATAGGCCACCACGCCGAGTGCCACGAGCAGACCCCCGCTGAGAGCGAAGTTGAAGACCTGCGCCTCCACCGCGGTGAGCACGTGCTCCGCGGGAACGCCGGCGACGAAGCCGATGCCGGTCATCAGCGCGACCCAGCCGAGAATGGCCGGGATGTTCGCCTCCATGAAGGTCCGCACCGGCACCTCGGCGGCGCCGGCACACAGCGTCGCGTACACCCGCACGCCCGGGATGACTCGAGCCAGGGCTATGTGGCGCACGTCGGCGCGCGCCATTCGCCGCGAGGCTCTGTCGTACGCCTTGCCGGCTCGCAGCCTGACCGCCACCTTGCGCAGCCGCCGGGGCCCCACCCGCCGCGCCCAGCTGTACCCGCTGAACGACCCGCCCACCAGGGCGAGGCACGCGATCGGATAGAAGACGAAGGGGTTGACGCTGCCTGACGCGATCAGCAGCCCGGCGACGATGAGCAGGACCTCGTTGGGGATGAACGGCAGCGGCACGCCGGCCTCGTCGATGAAGAGGAGGACGCAGAGCAGGACGGTGGCGACGGCGCCGTGCAGGCCGGTGAGGAAGTCCACGGGGCTCCGAGGATACGGGCTGCCGCTTGCACCAGCCTGAACTGCTCTCCCTGGTCCATCCGAGCAGCCAAACAAGGTCAGCCCTGGCCTTGCTACCGTACGTCTGTTCGGCGTCAGTCGCGAGGAGAGCATGGTCGAGGAATTGGTGACCGTCGAGGCGGAGGACGTCGAACCCTTCGTTCACCTGCACACTCACACCGAGTACTCGCTGCTCGACGGGGCGTCGCGGATCACCGACCTCGTCGCCGCGGCCAAGGGCCACGGCCAGACCGCGCTGGCGATCACCGACCACGGCGCGCTGTACGGCGCCGTCAAGTTCTACACCGCGGCGCGCGCCGCCGGGGTCAAGCCGATCATCGGCTGCGAGATGTACATGGCGCCGCGCTCACGCCATGACAAGGAGGGGCGCACCGACCGCGACCCCAACCACCTCATCCTTCTGGCGCGCAACGAGACCGGCTACCGCAACCTCATCCAGCTGGTCAGCCGGTCGCACCTCGAGGGCTACTACTACAAACCGCGCATCGACAAGGAGCTGCTGGCCGAGCACGCCGGCGGCCTCATCTGCCTCTCCGCCTGCATCGGCGGTGAGCTGCCCCAGGCCATCCTCAGCGGCGACATGGATGCCGCCGAGGGCGTGGCCCGGCAGCACATGGAGATCTTCGGTCCCGACGGCTACTTCCTCGAGCTCATGGACCACGCCATCCCGGAGGAGGACACGATCCGAACCGGCATGCTGGAGATCGCGCGCCGCACCGGCCTGCCGCTGGTGGCGACCAACGACGCGCACTACATCGGCGTCGAGGACGCCGAGGCCCACGACATCCTGCTCTGCATCCAGACCCAGGCGCGACGCGAGGACGAGAAGCGATTTCGGTTCGCGGGGCCGCACTTCTCGGTGACGTCCGGCGCGCACATGCGCAACAAGTTCGCGGCGTATGGCGAGGCGGTGCGCAACACGCTGGCCGTCGCGGACCTCTGCAACGTGGAGCTGCAGCTGGGCGGCAACCTGCTGCCGGCGTACTCGCCGATACCCCAGGGACACACCGCCAACTCGTACCTCAGGGAGCTGTGTGAGGTTGGGCTGCGCGAGCGCTACGAGGACGGGGTGACGACCGAGGCGCGCCAGCGCCTGGCGATGGAGCTCGACGTGATCGAGACGACCGGTTTCGCGCCGTACTTCCTCATCGTCTGGGATCTCATCCGCGCAGCTCGCTGCGACGGCGTGGTCGTCGGCCCGGGCCGCGGCAGCTCAGCGGGCTCACTTGTCGCGTACGTCCTGCGGATCACCAACGTCTGCCCGCTGAAGTACGGGCTCATCTTCGAGCGCTTCCTCAACATCGAGCGCGTCCAGATGCCCGACATCGACATCGACTTCGACGATCGCCGCCGCGACCGTGTGCTGCAGTACGTGCAGACCAAGTACGGCGAGGACCGCGTGGCGCAGATCATCACGTTCGGCACGATGGCGGCTCGGGCGGCGATCCGCGACGTGGGCCGTGCGCTCAACGTACCGCTCCCCGACGTCGACAGGCTCGCGAAGCTCGTTCCCCTGAGCGTGAAGATCACGCTCGACAAGGCGCTCGACGAGAGCAGGGAGCTGCGCGCGCTCTACGACACCGAGGGCTGGGCACGGCAGGTCATCGACAACGCGCGCCGTCTCGAGGGCATCTGCCGCAACGCATCCACCCACGCGGCGGGCGTGGTGATCGGTGCGGAACCCCTCACCAACATCGTCCCTTTGCAGCGCTCGACGATGGGAGACCGCAGCACAGCGGTGACCATGTTCGACATGGAGGGCGTCTCGGCGGTGGGCCTGCTCAAGGTCGACTTCCTCGGGCTGACCAACCTCACGGTCATCGAGGAAGCGCTGCAGATGATCGAGGCCTCAACTGGCACTCGCATCGACATCGACCAGATCCCTCTCGACGACGCCGCGACGTACGCGTTGCTGTCAAAGGCAGACACGCACGGCATCTTCCAGTTGGAGGCGACGTTCGCCAAGAGGATCCTCATCGACATGCAGCCGCGCACGTTGGAGGACGTCGCCCTCGCCGGCGCGCTCAACCGGCCGGGACCGATCGAGGGCGGCGCCACCGCTCAGTACATCAAGCGCAAGCGGGGCGAGCTGCCCGTCGAGTACCCGGTGGGACTCGAGGAGATGCTCCGGCCCGTGCTCGAGGAGACGCACGGGACCATCGTGTATCAGGACCAGGTCATGAAGATCGCCCAGGCAGTGGCCGGCTTCACGCTCGGCGAGGCCGACGTGCTGCGCGCCGCGATGGGCAAGAAGGACAAGGCGAAGATGGCCAAGCAGCGCGAGAAGTTCCTTGCGGGCGCGGCGGCCAACGGGGTGGCTGAGGAGCGCGCCATCGAGCTCTTCGACCTCATCGCGTTCTTCGCGGGTTACGGATTCAACAAATCACACAGCGTGGCGTACGGACTGATCTCCTACCAGACGGCATACCTCAAGGCCAACCACGCCATCGAGTTCATGGCGGCGCTGCTCAACAGCCGCGGCGGCGACTTCGACAAGCTGAAGCAGACCATCCTCGACGCCCACGCGCACGGACTCGCGGTACACAAGCCCGACGTCAACCGCAGCGGCGCCGGCTTCACTGTGGGCGACAGGGCCAGCGGCGAGATCCTTTTCGGTCTCCAGCACGTCAAGAACGTCGGTGAGAGCGTCACCCGCGTGCTCATCGCCGCCCGCGACGAGGGCGGCCCGTTCACCGGGCTGCTCGACCTCTGCCTGCGCGTGGACAGCCGGGACCTCAACCGCCGCGTGCTGGAGTCGCTGATCCAGTGTGGGGCGCTCGATTCGCTCGGTGACCGGCACGCGCTGCTGCGCCAGCTCGACTCGGCGATGGACCACGCTGCCGCAGTGCGCCGCGAGCGGGACCTCGGACAGACCGCGCTCTTCGGTGACGAGGTCGACATCATCGGGACACTCGTTCCCCACGTGGCGCCCCTCGATGGCGAGACGGGGCCGGGGCGGAGCGACGACTCGTGGCTCGCCTGGGAGCGCGACCTGCTCGGGATGTATCTCAGCGACCACCCGCTGCGTCGCATCGCGACCACTCTGCAGGCGCGGGTCGACACGTCGATCAGCGAGCTCGGTGCCCACCTCGACGGCCTCATCGTGCAGGTGGGCGGCTGCATCCGCGACGTGCGCGCCTTCGTGCCGCGCAAGAGCACGACCGGTCAGCGCATGGCATTCCTGCAGGTGGAGGACCTCACCGGCAGCTGTGAGGTCGTTGTGTTCAACCGCGTCTTCGAGGAGGTGGCGGAGCTGCTCCGGCCCGACGCGGTCGTGGTCATCCGCGGCAAGGTGGAGTCGGGGCGGCCCAACCCCAACGCCCTCGCCGCCGATGACGAGGAGCGTGAGGGCGAGCCATCCAAGATCCGCGCCGACGCCATCTTCGCGCTCGACGACGCGCGCCTGGTCGCGTGGCGGCGCAACAGCACCGTGCACTTCCGTCTCGCACCCGATCAGCACCACCTCGTGGGCCCGCTTCACCAGGCGATCGCCGAGCATCGCGGGGACGCGCCGGTGGTGATCCATGTCGAGAGCGCGGAGTCGATCGACGACATCGCGCTCGACGAGGGTTTCTCTGTCGAGCCGGGTCCCGGCCTCGAGCGCACCGTCGAGGCTCTCCTGGGTCCAGGGTCGTACCGCCTCGAGACACGCCGCGAGCGCGCCCCCGAGCGCGAGACGTGGGGCGCCGGCCGCCGCTCCTAGGACAGGCGTTCTCAGTACACGCCGGCCGCGTCGAAGAGCGCGCGTCCGACGAAGTACAGGACAAGGAAGACAAGGAACGCGACGGCCGCGCCCCCGTCGATGGCCGCGCCGCGGGGAACGAGACCAGCGAACGGTCGCACCAGAGGGTCGGTGAAGCGGCGGACCATCATCACCAGGGGGTGCCACGGGCTGGCGTGGAAGAGAGAGAAGAGCAGCCTGACGAACAGCACGATGCAGAAGAAGATGACGATGCCCAGCGCCACCTGGCGCACCACGCTCAGCACCGCGTACCCGGGCGACACCGACCCACTGACCAGCAGGGAATGCACGACCTGCTGGAGTACGTAGAGAACGGCGAGCGCCAGCAGTGGCGAGAAGTCGATGCCGCTGAAGCTCGGCAGCACACGCTGGAAGGGGCGCAGGATGGGGTCGCCGAGCCGGCGCAGCCAGCGCGCCGCCGGATGCCACGGGCTGATCGGCAACCACGAGAGCATCACCCTGGCGAAGACGATGAGCTCGAGCAGGGTGAAGAGCAGGTCGATGATCGACACGAGCGGGCCGGGGGTTACCAGGGTCATGTGGCGGGCACCGTGTCGAGGCGCCGTCGCCATGCCAGGAACACGAGCGGCGCCACCACCACGAGGATGACGATCGCGGTCCACTGCGCCTGGTGCAGGCCGAGGCCGATCACCGGTTCACTGGCACGGAACTGGAAGAGGATGAGCTGGCTGATGGCGTACAGCGGGATGTACGCCACCGCCAGGGCGCCGTTGCGCACCCCGCGCCGGCGCATCGCGAAGAGGACCACGCCGATGACGATGGTCCCGAGCGCCTCGTAGGCCGCCGCGGGCTGGTAGTACCACGGTCCGCCGGGCGCGTCGACGAGGTGAAAGCCGGTCTGCAGAACGGCATGCGGGTTGGCGTAGCCGGTCGCCCAGGGCAGCCCGCTGCGCGCGCCGAGGATGTCGCCGTTGATGATGTTGCCGATGCGCCCGATCGGCTGACCGATCACTGCGAAGATCACAGCAGCGTCCCACATCAGCCACGCCGAGATACGGTTGCGCCACGCGAACACGGTCACGCACGCCAGGCCGGCGAGGATCGCCCCGAAGAAGGCCATGCCGCCCTCCCACACCGCGATGATCCGAATCGGGTTGTGCAGGTAGTCCCCGAGGTTGGGTTGCTGGAGAACGTAGTAGAGGCGCGCGCCAAGCAGGCCGAAGATGATCGTCCACACCAGCGCACGCTCGGCCATCCCCCGGCTGATGCCGCGCTTCTGCACATGGGGCAGGACGCCGTAGCGGAAGGCGACGAGGAACGCCACCGCGTACATCACCCCGTACCAGTGGACGGAGAGCCCGCCGATCCGGATCACGGGGTCGATGTCGATGCGGATGGTTCCGAGGGCGCCATTGAGCGCAGCAACCACCATTCACCGATCATCCCCCACGGCCTGCCGCGGCTGCACTCGCAGGATGCGAAAGCCGTCGTGCGAAGCCAGCCGTTCGACGCCGTAGCCCTCGGTCTGCAGCCAGCGCGCCAGCGAGTCCGACCCGAGATGGCGGTGGACCACGAGGTGGGCGGCGCCCGTGGCGGCAAGCCGGTCCAGCCAGCCGGTCAGCAGCGGGTGCAGCACCGCCAGCCCGAACTCGGACCGGCGGGTTGCTGTAGATGGCGTCGAACCGGACATCCCCGGGGATCTCGTCCGGCGTCGCGGCGACGACGTTGCCGGCGCCGGCGGCGATGGCGTTGCGTGCGGTCAGCGCGAGCGCCCGGCGATTGACGTCCACCGCCCAGACGCGCGCAGCGGGGGCGCGCAGCCCGAGCGCGACCGCGATCGGGCCGTAGCCACAGCCCAGGTCGAGCAGGTCTCCTCCCGTCGGCGGCGGTGGGGCTCGACGGAGGAGGAAGCGGGTGCCGCCGTCCACCGCCTTGCCACCGAAAACGCCGGCGTCGGTCTCCAGCAGAACGTCGATGTCGGCAAGCCTCAGCGCGACACGGAGAGGACGCGACCGCGCCTGCGGCTCCTCATCGAAATAGTGCGGCACGCGCGGATTGTCTCCCGGTAGGCCGATTCGGCAGTCCGGTAAGGCAAACCGGCTCATCCACGCCGGTGAAGGATTGGCAACGATCAGCGGCCGTTCGCGGGGCTCGTTGTCATACTCGCGCCTGTGAGCCAGGCACTCGAGGCACTGCAGTGGGCTGCGGCCGCGTCCCTGTTCGTCCTCGGTCTGCTCACGGTGGTGGACTGGCTGCGCCACGGGGGTCGAAGCAGGCTGTACCTGAGCCTTGCGGTCAGCCTGCTCGGCCTGCTCGCGGTCATCGGCAGGATCACGGAGTTCTCGGGCACGGCGCAGATGGCGCAGTCCGCGCTCAGCATCTTCCTGCTCATGGCCTCGGCGTTCGCCTTCGTGCTCTTCAGGCACAGCCTCATCCCGATCCGCACCTGGAAGCTGCGAGCCGTCGCGGTGCTGGTCACAGCGGTGACCGCGGCGTGCATCGCCACCAACCTCGACGGGGCCACACGCCCCACGGGGATCGCGCTGCTCACGGTCATCGTCCTGCTGCTCACCTGGTGCGGCGTTGTCGGGGCGTCGATCGTCTGGCTGTGGCGCGTGTCGCGCGGTCTGCCGCGCGTGCAGCGAGCCAGGTTACGGTCACTCAGCGCCGGATTCTCCGGGATCATCCTCGCGCTGCTCGGCACTTTGGTCTCCACCCTTGCCTCGAACAGCGTCACCGTTCAGCTCGCGGTGGTGAGCTTGGTGCTGATGAGCATGCCGCTCCTAGGCGTGGCCCTCTCGCCGCCGGGCTGGCTGCGCCGGGTGTGGCGCGAGGCCGAGGAGGTGCAGCTCCGCCACGCGCTGAACAACCTGCTGCTCTTCTCGCCCGACGAGGAGACCCTGGCCTCGCGCGCGTTGGAGTGGGCGGCGCGGCTGCTGGGTGGTGGCGCCGCGATGCTTGCGCTGGACGGCCGCGTGCTTGCGCTGATCGGCATCGCGGAGCTGGATGGATCGCGTCTCCACGCCGAGCTTGAGGAAATGCGCAACACCGCCGGCCTCTCCTTCACCAGCTCCCTCGGCCCCACTGCAGTCGTGCCGCTGCACTGTCAGTCGGGCAACGGCTATCTCGCCGTGCTGGCCGGTCCTTTCACGCCGCTCTTCGGGGACGAGGAGCTGGCCCGCCTGGCGCAGTACGCCGTGTCCATCACCGTCGCGCTGGACCGTGTCCACCTCGTGGTGGGGATGCAGCGCAACGCCGAGCTGCTCGACCTCGCCTACGACGCCGTGTTCAGCTGGGACTTCGACACCCGTGCCATCCAGTACTGGAACAAGGCGGCATCGGACCTGTACGGCTACAGCCAGGCCGAGGCGATCGGCAAGGACCCGATGCCCCTGCTGCAGTCGGAGTACCCGGTCTCGCTCGACACGATCACCAACGAGCTGCGTGAGAAGAATCACTGGGAGGGCGAGCTGCGCCAGACCACCAAGGACGGCCGCAACCTGCAGATCAGTGCGCGCTGGGCGGTACAACGCGACGCCGATGGCAGGCCGCGCGCGGTGCTGGAGATCAACCGCGACATCAGCCACGACAAGCGCGTCGCCGACGAGCTCCGTCACGCCAAAGAGATGGCCGAACAGGCGAGCAACGCCAAGAGCGAGTACCTCTCGAGGATGAGCCACGAGCTGCGCACCCCGCTCGCCGCCATGCTCGGTTTCAGCGACCTCCTGGAGATGCGCGACCCGCGCGAGGACCAGCTCTCGGCGATCGACGCCATCCAGCGCGCCGGCGCCCACCTCCTCAGCTTGGTGAACGACGTGCTCGACATCGCGCGCATCGAGGCGGGTCGCGAGATCCTCTCGCTGCAGCCGCTGGACGTCCGCGCCATCCTCGAGGAGTGCGTCGGCCTGGTGGCTCAGACCGCCAACGAGCGCGACGTCACGATCGGCATGCGCATCGACGGCGCCGAGCGCGTGTATGTCCGCGCTGATCGGCAGCGCCTCGTCCAGGTGATCCTCAACCTGCTCAGCAACGCCATCAAGTACGGCGGTGAGGGCGGCCACGTCGTCGCCGCGGCCGCCGTCAGGGACGGCGCCGTGGAGATCGACGTGTCGGATGACGGGCCCGGCCTCGAAGAGGAGCAGAAGGCGAGGCTGTTCCAGCCGTTCGAGCGGCTGGGCGCGGAGCGAAGCCACATCCAGGGAACCGGCCTTGGACTGGCGCTCTCGCGTCAGCTCAGCGTGGCCATGGGCGGTTCGCTGTCGCTGCGGAGCACCAAGGGTGAGGGGGCGACGTTCACGGTTCGGCTCCAGCAGTCGGAGGGGTCGGGCCCGGCCTCGGTGATCTCCGCGGCCGGACCGCCCGTGCTGCGTGACCCCCTGGTCGCGCAGACGGTGCTGTACGTGGAGGACAACCTGTCGACGGTCGCGCTCGTCGAGTCCATCTTCGCGCTGCGACCGAACATCCGCCTGCTCACCGCCATGCAGGGAGGGCTCGCCCTCGACCTCGCGCGCGAGCACTGTCCCGACCTGATCCTGCTCGACCTGCACCTCCCCGACCTCAACGGCGACGACGTCCTGGTGCGTCTGCGCGAGGACGCGCGCACGGCCGCGATCCCGGTGGTGATCTACAGTGCCGACGCCACCGAGCGCCAGGTGAGCCGTCTCCTCGAAGCGGGCGCCGCCGCCTTCCTCACCAAACCCGCGCGCGTCACCGAGTTCCTCATGATGGTCGACAGCATCATGGGACACCCAGGCGAGGTACGCACCGGCACCTGACGCCACGGCTGGGCCAGCGGATGATCAGCGGCTCGGCTCGTCGTCCGGGGCGATGTGAAGGGCAGCGGTGGGGCATGCGGCCACCGCTCGTCGTGCGAGCTCAACCAGCGCGGGATTGAGCGGTCGCGCGTCGACGATCGGGTAACCCCAGTCGTCCAGGGTGATGCGCTCGGGGAGCAGTTCCGCACACATGCCGAAAGCGTCACAGCGGATGGGGTTGACGCGGATCTTGGTCATCGGCGCCTGCCCGTCCAGTCGGGTGCGGTCAGCAGTGGCGTGGGGTTGCGATCGCAACGGCCGCGACGCAGGTGCGTCGACACGTCCCCCGCGAAGACCCGCAGGGCGCTGGAGAGGAGGACCAGCGCGCCGTCAGGGTGATGGCAGGCGCCGCGGCCGGCGATCTGGCTGATCCACCGCTGCAGGCGTTCGGTGTCGCGCGGCTTGGCCCTTCCGGCGGCGAGCTCAGCCGAGGTCGCGGCCAGGGCGGCGAGCCCGTGCTCGCAGGGACCGCACTGGCGGGCGCTCTCGCGGGCCAGGAAGCCGATCAGCGCCGCCGCCTGCGACAGCGCGCAGTGGCCGTGGGGGAAGACGGCGATGACACCGCTGCCGAGCGGGACGTCGACGCCAAGTCTCAGGTCCCAGACGTCGTCGGCGGCCACCCAGCGGCCGAAGTAGCCGCCCACCAGGATGGCGGCGACCGAGGCCACGGCCCCGCCGGCGGCGCTGACCGCCTGCGCCACCGTCGACCCGCCGGCCAGCTCATAGACGCCGGGCGAGTGCACGGCGGCGGTCATGGTGACCAGGATGGTGCCGGTCGCCTCGTCGATGCCGGCCCGGCGGTACGGCTCCGCGCCATGGCGGGCGATCAGAGCGGCGTGGGCGAGCGTCTCGACGTTCTGCACCACCGTGGGCCGGCCGTCGACGCCTCGCTCGAAGGGGCGCGGGGGCACCATGGTGGGTCGAGCGGCGCCCCCGTTGAGGTGAGCGATCGCCGCCGATTCCTCACCGGCGACGTACCGGTGCGGGGCGCGGGCCACCGTCAGCGCCACCGGCAGGTCGCGGAACGCCCGGCGCTCGTCGATGGCGCGGCTGATGGCCGCGGCAGCGTCGTCATGGGCGCGGCTGACGTAGAGGACGGCCCGCTTGGCGGCCACCGCCTCGGCGGCGAGGAGGACCCCATCGATCACCAGGTGCGGCCGTGAGGTCATGAGCAGGCGGTCCTTGGCGCTCAGCGGCTCGGTCTCTGCGCCGTTGGCGACGACCACGGCGTCGCCACGCGAATGGTCGCGGGTCGCAGCCCACTTCCGCGCCGTCGGGTAGCCTGCACCGCCGCGGCCGCGCAGGCCCGCGTCCTCGAGGACGGAGATCAGCTCGCCTCCCGGGTACCCGGGGACGGGTCCGAGCCGGTCGAGGTGGTCGGCGAGCGACTCGGCGCCCGGCGGTCCCTCGAGCACGCGCACCCCGGTGGCCGGGGCGATCACTGCCCCGACCCGGTGGTGAGCAGCTGCCCGGCGATGCTGCCGTCGGCCTGCTGGCTCACGGTGATGTCGACGGCCGTGCTGCCGCAGGTGGCGCGCACGTCCTGGTTGACGGCGGCGGCGACGTTGCAGACCACCGTCCCGCCCTCGGTGACCTGCAGCTGCCCCGTGGTGCCGCGCGGCGCCACGGCGATGATGATCCGCAGCTTGGCGTCGCGCGCGTCCGTCAGCGTGACCCGCACCTCCTGGCTGGACTGCGCGACCGTGCCGGTGAGCTGGTCGGTGAGACCGGCCGGCAGCGACGCCACCGCGCTGGGCGATGGGGTGGCGGTCGCTGGGCTGGTGGCGCCGGTCGCTGCGAGCAGGCGGTCGGGCGTCCCCGCCGCCTTGGCCCAGCCGCTGTGCAGCGGTCCGGCGGCGGCGAATCCGAGCAGCGCGATCGTCGCAGCCAACGTGACGAGGAGCGAGATGGCACGGAGCGGGGCGGGAACCCGTGTCGGGTTGGCGGTGAGGCGCCAGACAATCGCAAGGACGACTGCCCCCACGCAGCCGACGCCGATGAGCAGCGCCCACACCGAGCGCACGTCGCTGCCTGTTCCCAGCGTGTGCAGCAGCGCCAACGGCCAGCACGCGTACGCCGCCCAGTGCACGACCCGCCAGGCGGCGAAGCCGATCCGCTGGCGGAGCAGGCTGGTGATCACCAGTGCGACCAGCAGCTCCATCGACAGCACCCCGAGCCCCATCCACACGGGCCGGTACGAACCGGTGAAGGGCGCCACGGTGTTGAGGATGGCGATGCCGGCGAAGGGGTCGACGACCGAGGTGACGATGTGGATGGCGAGGAACACCAGCACCAGCAGCGACAGGTTGCGGTGCAGCGCCTGGGTCAGGAACCGCGGCCAGTCGCGAGTGTCCCAGCGCATCGCCGTGAGGATGCCGAGCACCAGGATGGCGGTCAGCATCAGTAGGCTGACGTAGCCCGTGCTGCGCGCCGCGTACCAGAGTGCTGTGGGCCCGGAGGCCGCGATCACCCCGCCGGCCCCGCCGCGGTGGCGGTCACCTCACGAGCCGCCGCTGACCACCGGTGGCTGCGCAGGAACCGTTCCCCCGCCGTCGGTAGGCGGCTGGGCGGGCGGCTGCAGACCGGTACTGGGGTCGAGCGTGGGAAGTGTGGTGGGGGAGGCCGGGGTCTGGGCGGCGCTGACCGTGCGCCCCGCGAAGGTGCCTGCGGTGACGGCGGCGCCCGCCAGGGTGAGCACGCCGGCTCCCGCTGCCGATGCGATGGTGATCGACCGCACGCGCCGTTGTGCGCGATCCCGAGCGGCCGGGGACGACTGCTTCACCCCGACAGGGTACGCGCAGGGCCTTACGGCTTCCTGACGTCTGCCTGTGAAATGCCTGTGCGACACACAGCTGTCGCCCGGCCTGGTCACCATTGGGGTCATGCAGAAGATCGGCGATGTGCTCGTCCTCAGCCCCTCCGACCTGGTCTGGTTCACGGCATGCGAGCACCGCTCCCACCTCGACCGCCTGGCCGCCCGCGGCGAGCTCGAGCGGCCTGAGCGAGACGACCCGTTCCTCGAGGTCCTGCGCAAGCACGGGTTGCTTCACGAGGCGCACCACCTCGACGCGGTCCGCGAGCAGGGCCTCTCGGTGACGGAGGTCGGCCGCCACCCGAGCACCCTGGCCGGGCTCGCCGCCGGCGAGGCGGAGACGCTGGCGGCGATGCGTTCGGGAGTCGACGTCATCTACCAGGCCACCTTCTTCGATGGGCGCTGGCGCGGCCACGCCGACTTCCTCCGTCGCGTCGATACCCCCAGCGCGCTCGGAGGCTGGAGCTACGAGGCGCTCGACACCAAGCTCGCCCGCCGCACCAAGGCGGCCACCCTGCTCCAGCTCGGCGAGTACTCCCGCCAGGTGGCGCGGTTGCAGGGGCGCCCGCCGCGCTCGTTGCACGTGGTCCTCGGCGACGGCAGCGTGGAGGCGTTCCTCTTCGCCGACATCAGCGCGTACCTGCGCACGGTGCGGAGCCGCTTCGAGGATGCCGTCGACAACGGGCTGGTGGACACCACCCCGGAGCCCGTGCCCTCGTGCTCGTACTGCGACTGGAAGGATTGCTGCGCCGCGCAGTGGCGGCGTGAGGACCACCTCTCGCTGGTCGCCGGGGCACGGCGCGACCAGCGCGTGCGCCTCGTCGCCGCCGGCGTCACCACGCGCGCGGCCCTGGCCTCGTTGCCGCCCGCGCTGGAGGTGGAGAGGGTGCGCGAGGCCACCCTCGACGGTCTCCGCGCGCAGGCCCGGCTCCAGATCGAGTCAGAGCGCGAGGGGGCGACCGCGTGGGAGCTCATCGCCCCTGAACCTGACGCGCCCAACCGGGGTCTCGCCGCCCTGCCCGAGCCCTCCTCGCACGACATCTTCTTCGACATGGAGGGCGACCAGTTCGCCGGCCCGTACGGCCGCGAGTACCTCTTCGGCTGGGTGGAGGGCAGCGACCCCGGGGCTCAGTTCCACGCCCTCTGGGCGCACGACCCGCAGGCCGAGAAGGCGGCGTTCGAGTGCTTCATCGACACCGTCGTGAGCGCGCGCCGGCGCGACCCCGCGATGCACGTGTACCACTACGCGTCGTACGAGCCGTCGGCGATGAAACGCCTGATGGGCCGGTACGCCACGCGTGAGGAGGAGGTCGACGAGTTGCTGCGCGCCGAGGTCTTCGTCGACCTCTACCGCATCGTCAGGCAGGGCGTGCGCGTCGGGGCCGAGTTCGTACTCGATCAAGAAGCTCGAGCCGCTGTACATGGCGCCGCGCTCGGCGCAGGTCACCGACGCGGGGACCAGCGTCGTGCAGTACGAGCTGTGGCTCGACGACCGTGACGACGCCATCCTCGAGTCGATCCGCGTGTACAACGAGGACGACTGCCGCTCCCTGGTGGGTCTGCGCGCCTGGCTGGAGCAGCGCCGCAGCCGAGCTGGAGAGCCGCGTCGGCACGCTGCCGCGGCTGCCGGTGACGAGGGCGCCGCGCCAGAGGCGGTGTGCGGCGGCCAGCGCGGCGGCCGAGCAGCTCGCCGCCGAGCTCACCGAGGGCATCGCCGTCGACCCGCAGCAGCGCAGCCACCGAGCAGCAGGCACGCGCGCTCCTGGCCGCTCTCCTCGACTGGCACCGGCGCGACGCCAAGCCGGGGTGGTGGGAGTACTTCGCGCGCCGGGACGCGTCGGACGACGAGCTCATCGACGACTCGGCGTCGCTCGGCGGGCTGGCGTTCAAGGGAGACGTCGGCGCCGAGAAGCAGTCGCGCCTGTTCCGATTCACGTTCCCGCCGCAGGAGAGCAAGTTGCGCGCCGGGGACAGCGTGGAGGACCCGCGCACGTTCTTCAACGACGTCGGGCAACCGGACGACGCGCGGCGCCGGCACCATCCACGAGATCGACGCAGCGCGTGGCGAGGTGGTCATCAAACGCAAGACCGCCCCGGACCCATTGCCGACCGCGCTCGTCCCCGGTGGTCAGCCGGACGCGGGCGTGCTCCGAAGCGCCCTCATGCGCCTCGGGGTGTGGGTGCGCGACCACGAGATGGACGGGCCGGGAGATCACCGCGCCGCTCGCGACCTCCTGCTGCGGCACAGGCCGCGCATCGCCGGCATCGCCGACGGTGAGGGTCTGTGCCGAGGGGGTGAGGACGTGGTGGCGGCGGCGAGGCGGTGCGTGGCCGACGCCGATGCCACGTGCCTCCCCGTCCAGGGGCCACCCGGCTCAGGCAAGACACGGACCGGCGCAATGGCCATCGTCGACCTCGTCTCCTCATCCCGGGGACCTGTCGCGATCACCGCGCTCTCACATCGGGCCATCACCGAGCTGGTGCGCCGGGCGTGCGAGGAGGCGACGCGGCGCGGGGTCAGCCTGCGTGTGATGCAGAAGAGCGACGATCGCGCCTGCGACGACGCGCAGGTGCAGTGCGTGACGTCCGCCAAACCCATCGTCGCCGCGCTCGACGAGGGCACCGTCGACGTGGTCGCCGGCACGGCGTGGCTGCTGGCCGCCGAGGACATGGTGGGCCGTTTCGACACGCTATTCGTCGACGAGGCGGGACAGCAGTCGCTCGCCACCGTCGTCGCGGCTGCCGGCTGCGCCCGCAAGCTCGTTCTCCTCGGCGACCCGCAGCAGCTCGAGCAGCCCTCGCAGGGCTCGCACCCTCCCGGCGCGGAGGCGTCTGCGCTCGGTCACCTCCTGCAGGGCGCCGAGACCATCGCGCCGGACCGCGGGCTCTTCCTCGACATCTCGCTGGCGGATGCACCCGGACGTCTGCCGCTACATCTCCGAGAACTTCTACGACGGCCGCCTGCGGTCCGCCCCCGACGCCTCTCGTCAGCGCGTCCTCGGGACCGATGAGCCCGCCGGCACCGGGTTGCGCTGGCTGGCGGTGCCGCACAGCGGCAACCGGTCCGCCTCCGAGCAGGAAGCCTCGGCCGTCGCGGCGACGGTGGCGCGGCTGGTCGGCCGCCGGTGGATCGACGGCGATGGCCTCGAACGCTCGCTGCGCGCCACGGATCTGCTGGTCGTCGCTCCGTACAACGCCCATGTCGCCGTGCTGCGCCGCGCGCTGCACGAAGACGTGCCCGTCGGCACGGTGGATCGGTTCCAGGGACAGGAGGCGGCAGTGGTCATCTACTCGATGGCCACCTCGCTCGCCGAGGACGTCCCCCGAGGCATGGAGTTCCTGTACTCGCGCAACCGCATGAACGTGGCCGTGTCGCGAGCACGATGCCTGGCGATCCTCGTGTGCTCGCCGGACCTGCTCCGCGTCGCCTGCACGACGGCGGCACAGATACCGCTGGCCAACGCGCTCTGCTCATTCGTCGAGCAGGCCGTGGCTCTCGAGCCGGCCGGGCAGGACGCCGGTCAGTTGGTGATGCTGTAGCGAGGCGTTGGGGACCGGCCGGCCACGTCGGCGGCCGGCCGGTCCCTGGCCGTGCTCAGCAGGCGCACACCTCGAGGACGCGGGTGCCCCAGTTGCGCTTGCCGTCCCTGGTCTGGCTGGACGCGGGCGGCATGTACTCGGTGGCGAGCCAGAACGCGGTGCCGGATCGCGTCGAGGAACGCAAAGGAGTAGTCGCCCCAGCGGGTGGCCTTGGGATCGTACGGGCCCGACCCGGCCGCCGCCGTGACCGGGGCGCCGAAGGCCTTGGCGCCGGGCTGCAACACCGCATAGGCCGCGCTGGGGTACATGGTGGAGCCGGTCTTGGTGAAGACCATCACCGCCAGCCCGTTGGCGTTCGCCGCGATCGCCGGGTAGATGAGGTACTGCGAGGCCTGCACCTCGTAGCCCTGGCGGCTGATGGTCACCGGGCCGATCAGCGAGCCGGACACGCTCGGGTGGACGGCGAACCACGCCACTCCCGCCCGCTCCGCCGTGTCGTTGGGGATGGTGACCGCAGTGGTGAGCGCGCCCCAGAGCGTCCCGTTGATGAACTGGGTCGCCTGCATGCGGTCGTCACCGCTGTCGAGCACGCTGGTCGATCCCTTCTGGTGTGCCTTCGGCGGCAGGCCGTACGGCTCCGACCCGATCACCCTGCTGGAGAGGGTTGGCGAGTGCCCGGACGACACTGCCGCGGTGTTGGTCATGGCCCAGGCACCGAGCCGGTTGTCGAACGTGCCGTTGGGGTCGAGCGAGCTGAGGAAGTACTCCGCCGGCGCGCTGCCGTAGGTGAGGGCGGGCTGCACCGACGCCGCCACGGCCCCGCCGATGCGGAGGTTGCCGAAGTGAACGAAATGCGCCGAGCCCGAGCCACCGATCAGGTCGGCCTTGGAGATGGCGTAGATCTGCGCGCCGTTGAACTCAGGTCCAGCCAGGGAGAACTCGTTGGTGCTGATGTACATGTTGTTGCTGTCGATGCCCAGCAGAGGCTGGTCGCCGAGGCAGGGGCAGCCCGGGTTCTTGGGCTGTCCGCTTCCACCGTTGTCGGTGGTGTCGATCTGGTACTGGGTCCACATCTTGGTGGGGTCGGCGGTCTTGCTCACCGCGATGTCGACGGCCGACGCGTTGAAGGCGTCGTTGATGAAGAGGATCTCGACGTACCACCGTCCCACGCTGGCGTCGTAGAAGCAGCGTGGGTCCGAGGTGAACTCTGCCGCACCGACGTTGAAGATGTCGTTGACGTTGAAGGGTCCGACAATCGTGCTGCCGTCGGGCCGGTAGATGCGGTAGGCGGAGTTCACCGGCTCGAGCACGAAGCCGTTGCCCGCGCACAGCCCCTGGTCCGGTGGCTCGAACTGGGCGCCGAAGTTGGTGACCGCGCTGTCAAGGCTGCTGACGCCGTTGAAGTTGCGCACCAGCGTTGTGGGCGTGGTCGCTGCTGCGGCGCCGGACGCCGCAGGCACCCGGGCATTGCGCGTCGTCGCCGAGCGGGTGTGGACGCGGGTGGATCGCGCTCCGCGGGATGTGCCGCGGCCGAGCCCTGGCTTCCAGAGGCGGCCTGCGCGCTGACGTGGTGCGCGAGCCCGGGGATGCCGGGAGCGTACTGGGTGGCGGCGGGGGCAGCGGCCTGGGCGCGGCCGGCCGGCAGCCCGGACACGACGGTGCTCGAGCCGAGCAGCCCCGCGATCACGAGCCATTTGAGCGTGCGTCGGGTCATCGTTGCCCTCCTCCTCTGGACTGTGAGGCGCGCAGCGTTCCACAACTGCAGAGCCGAATGCAAGCAAACGCACGGAATACACCAACGCTCGCTGTCCGGCCGCTCCCGGTCAGGAGCCCCTGCCGGCCAGCCGAATTGCTCCAGGCGAGGGCGGTCGGCGCGCCTCCGTGGCGGCGCCGCCCGGTGTAGCCGACGGCGGCGACCGCGAACAGCCCGGCGAGCGGGGCGATGACTGCCGCGGGCTTTCCAGCACTCGCTAAGACGTGCCGGGAGAGGGAGTCGAACCCACACGGGGTTGCCCCCGGCGGTTTTTGAGACCGCTGCGTCTACGTCCGCCACCCCGGCGATGACCCGCCAACTCTGCCACGTGATCAGCCAGCCAGTCGCGGCTACCGCTAGCCGCTGAGCCCGACAAGGTGTGCGTCCAGCCAAATGGTAGTGGAAAAAAAAAAATTTTTTTTTTTTGTGCATCTACTGGCTAGACTACGTATTGCTCGGGGGGATCGCTACCGGCCGGGACCTTGCCGCCTCAGTCGGTGGTCGGCGACCCTTGCCGGGCGACTCGGGCCTGATGGGGGGTGCGGGCCGGTCCGCTCGGCTCGTTGGCGGCGGACAGGATGGCATCGACCGCCTCGGCGCCGAGGCGGTCGAGGTCGTTGGCCAGAGCCTCGACCCTGCCGGCGAAGCCGTCATAGGCGACCAGGGCGAGGATAGCCAGCGCGACCCCGGCGGTCAACGGGGCGAGGGCCTGCGCCAGGGCCGGTCCCCAGGCCGGAGAAGGCGCCGCCCCGAGGCTCGACAGGGCGCGACCGGCGGCCGTCAAGGTCCCCAGGAGGCCGATCAGGGGCGAGAGCGTGGCGACCCGTCGCAGGGTGCCGACGTGGCGGCGGAGCCCATCCGCCTCGACCTGACGGGCCATCGCGACGGGGGCGCTCGAGGTCGGCTGCCGGGCGTCCCCAGCGCCGGATGGCGGCCAGGGCAACGCGGGCGGCGGGGCTTGGGTTCAGTTCGCAGAGGTCGGTCCCCTTGCCCTGGTCGAGGTTGCCGCCCCGCAGCCGGTCGAGGAACCGGCCCACGAAGCTCGACGGCAAGACGCGGTCGCGACGGAGCCGCCAGGTGCGCCCGAGGGCGACGGCCAGGCCCAGGCCCGCGCAGGCGGCCAGGCCCCCCCAGGTGATCCGCTCGGCGGGCGGGGTCCGGGCATACCACGCCAGTCCCTCCTGCGCGAGCCGCCGGGCCTGCCGGGC
>CAVVVH010000007.1:0-115284 GCA_963751755.1 Candidatus Dormiibacterota bacterium
AGGGCGCTCGGTATCTGCCCGAGATCGGCCACGCCGGCGTGACCGAGGCGCTGCAGTGGATCGCCACTTCCCTGCTGGTGCTGCTCTTCTCTGGTTCCGTCCCAAGGGGATCGTCCCTGAGCGACAGCGTCGTTCCCGGGCAGCGCAGCGCCGGCGGAGCCGGCAACGGCAGCAGCTACGAATCCAAGCGGCTGATGACCTCTGTCGAAACTCCGTCTCCCGCCTGTCGAACCAGCCTCTGAGCCCAACCCGGCGCTGCTCTCGGTGCGCGACCTCACCCGCGTCTACGGGGGTGTGCACGCGGTCGACGGGATCTCCTTCGACGTGCCGGAGGGGACGATCGTGGGCCTCATCGGGCCGAATGGCGCCGGCAAGTCGACAGCGCTGAAGTGCGTGTCGGGCACACGGCCAACCAGCGGCAAGGTGTTCGTGGACGGACAGGATGTCACCAACGAAGCGCCCCACCAGCTGGCCCGCCGCGGCGTCATACGCACCTTCCAGATGGCCAGCATCTTCCCGCAGCTCACCGTCATGGAGAACCTGCTCTCCGGCGTCCGCAATCACCCGGGTGAACGTTGCAGGTGCTCTTCTCGGCAAGACGTTCTGGCGGCGCTACGAAAGTGAGTACGTGGCAGAGGCACGCACCCTCCTGGCCGAATTCAACATGTCCCACAAGGAGAGCGACTACGCCGGTGACCTCAGCGGCGGCCAGAAGCGCCTGGTGGAGATCATGCGGGCCCTGATGTCCAAGGCGCGCATCCTCCTGCTCGACGAGCCGATGACGGGCGTCAGCCCGGCGCTGTGCCGGCGCATCGAGGAGCACCTGCACCGTCTCCGCGCGGAGGGGCTGACCATGCTGCTCGTCGAGCATGGCCTCGGCGCCGTCGAGCGGCTCTGCGACGACGTCTTCGTCATGGCCCAGGGGAAGATCATCGCCCATGGCTCGATGGCCGAGATCCGCGCCAACCGGAGCGTCGTCGACGCCTACCTCGTTGGCTGAGGCGCACGGACCGGCCCACCTGAGCATGGAGCGGGTGACCGCCGGCTACGGTGGTCCACCGGTGATCACCGACGTGTCCATCGGGGTAGCCGAGGCACGATCGCCGCAGTCGTCGGCCCCAACGGCGCCGGCAAGAGCACGCTGCTGAAGGCCGCGATCGGCGAGCTCACCGTGACCACGGGGGTGGTCACCCTCGATGGCAACCCAGTGACCAACCTCCCGATCGATGAGCTGGCGCGCAAGGGACTGGGCTACGTTCCCCAGACACGCGACGTCTTCGATCCCCTCACCGTCCGTGAGAACCTCGAGATGGGTGGGTACCTGTTGACCCGTACGCAGATGGCCGATCGCATGGCCGAGGTGCTCGACGTCTTTGTGATTCTCAAGCGTCTCCTCGGGCGGCGGGCCGGGTTGCTCAGCGGCGGCGAGCGCAAGGTGGCGGCGATCGCACGCGTGCTCATGCTCGGCCCAAGCGTGCTGATCCTCGACGAGCCCACCGCCGGCCTCTCGCCAAAGCTGTCCAGCGAACTGCTCACCCAGCACGTCCGCGGCCTCGCCGACCGCGGCGTGGCGGTGCTGCTCGTCGAACAGAAGGTCGTCGACGCGCTCGCCATCTCCGACTGGGCGTACGTGCTCGCCAACGGCAGGGTGCGCCTGAGCAAGCCCGCTGCCGAGCTCGCCGGCCGTCAGGACCTCACGGACGTGTACCTGGGAACGGGTGAACCCACCCTCGACGAGGCCGTCGAGGCCAACACTCGGCTCTGACCTAGAAACGCGCAAGCTGAGGGTCGCCAGCGTTGCAGCGTCAGACGTGGTCGGTCGCGCAGCGCTGACAATGGGATTCAGCATCAGTCCGATGCCGGACATCGCGCTCTCCATCATGTCGCCCGGACGGAGGTACTCCGGAGGGGTGCACGCGTAGCCGACGCCCGCCGGGGTGCCGGTGGCGATGAAGGTTCCCGGCTGCAGCGTCATGCCGGCCGAGAGGGACTCGATGATGGCGTCGAAGGTGGATCATGTCCCGCGTGTTGCCATCCTGCTTCGGCTCCCATTGATGGTCGGTTGGAGGCTGCAGGGGGCGGTCGGGGAGCTCGTGGCCTGGTCACGATCCACGGGCCCATCGGGCAGCAGGCATCCAGGCTCTTGCCCTTGAACCACTGGCCGCCCCAGTCGTTCTGGATGTAGCGCGCGGTCACGTCGTTGAGCACCGTGTAGCCGAAGACGTGGTCGAGAGCATCGTAGCGACTGATGTTACTTCAACCGGCGCCCGATGATGACCCCCAGCTCCACCTCCCAATCCATCTGCGCGCTCGCCAAGTTCGTAGATGGGGATCTCGGCGTGCGGACCCGTGACCGTGGTGATCGCCTTGGTGAAGATCGTCGGCGGGCGTACCTCTGTGTTTCGAGCTCGGGCCCCCTTCTTCGGCATGCCGTTGGTCGTTGCGCCCGATGGCGAGCACGTTGCCACGCGGCGGGTCCAGCGGGGCCAGCAGCTCCAGCTCGACCAGACGGCGCACCGAGCGCCGATCCAGTGTCGTCGACGCCGCCAGGCCGGCAAGTTGCTCCAGCGCCACCGCACCCGCGTCGATCACCGCCAACACGTCGGCGAACGCCGGTGACGAGGTCGAGCTCGCAAGGGCAGCGCTGACATCGACGATCTCATCGGCGGCGACGTCGCGGCAATGCCCAGCCGCCGCTCTGGCCGGATGCAAACCTCGCCCGTCTCATCTCAACTGCTCCCACGAACTCGTCGCGAAGCGTTCCACAGCCTCGGGATCGGGATCAAAGCCGGTACCCGCGACGTCGTCGACCCGCGCGCAGCCGTCGACGAACGTAAGCGGCTGCGCCATGAGCGGATCCCACCAGTCGACGTACTCGAGCCACTGGTCCTCCTGCTCCATACGGCTGCAGAGCTGCACCGCAACGTGCGGGTAGAGGTGCGGCGTGAGCGTCGCGCCGCGCTCGGCCGCCAGCTCGGCGACCGCCTGCCAGCCTGTGATACCGCCGGCTCACTCCAGGTCGGCGAGGAGGAATCGTCACCCCCGCGTCGAGGACCTGCCGGAACCCCTCGGGGAGGTACTCGTTCTCGCCGCTCGCGATGGGAATCGGCGACTCCCGAACGACCGTGCGCGAGGCCGGGATAGTCGTAGTGCACCAGCGGGTCTTCGAGCCACGCGACGTTGTGACGCGCCAGCCGCTGGGCGCCGGCAACGGCGCGTTCGCGGTCCCACGCCTGGTTGACGTCGACCATCAGAACCGATTCAGATGGGAGCATCTCGCGCAGAGCGGCGATGCGAGCGTCATCCTCGTCGAGCTCCGGCCGCCCGGCGCGAGCTTTGAACGCGGTGAAGCCTTGCGCAACGACCCTCTCGGCGTCGCCACGCCACACGTCGAGTGTCTCGCTGAGGAAGAAGCCGCTCCAGTAGGCACGCACCGCTGTTGCGGCGTGGCGGCGGTAGCGTCGTCTGACCGGTGCGCAGGCGCAGGTCGAACAGAGCCATCTCCAGCCCGCTCATCGCCATGACGCTGACGCCCTTGTAGCCAAGGAAGCTCATCTCTCGTCGCAGTGCGGTCACCGCCGCGCGGGGATCGGGGTGCGCAGATGCGATCGGCGCCAGGTAGCGCAGCGCCTCCAGCACCACCGCCGCCTGTTCGCGCCGAGGGAACCAGAGCCCGGCTATCCCGCGTTCGCCGCCGTCGCCCGTGACCTCGCAGAGGATGGTGTACAGGTGGGTGAAGTGATAGTTCGGTGAGCTGCGCGGTCGCGAGAAGGGCACGGCCAGCATCCGCGCCCGGATGGACGCGGTGGTGGTCACCGCCGCGCGGCAACCTGTGCAAGAGCGCGCTCTCGAAGCCACTCCATGGAGGTCACCGGCACACCCAGCTCGTGGCCCTGCCTGATGATCGGGTCGGCGATGTTGGCGATCTCCGGTTCGCGCCCCGCCTCGAGGTCGCGCAGCATCGATGGACGCATGGCGTCCGGGAAGCGCTCGACTGCGTCCATCAGCCGGTCCCTGTTGAGGGTGATGCCCTGCGCGCGCCGCCACCGCAACGATCTCCAGTGTTCCGTTGCGCATGTGGTCCAGCACCTCAGCGTTGGCGCGTGCCGCGCCGATCGGGCCGGCCACGCCAGTCGTGGCGAGGGCATGAGGGGCCAGCACTGCCAGCTTCTGCCACACCACCTGCCCCTCCTCCCACAGCTGTGACTGCAGTCCTGCGTCGGCGAGCTCGGCGGCGACCGCTCGCACCTCGGCGGCCCTGGGGCCATCGATCGACAGCTGAAGAGGCTCGTTGCGGGGTCAGGGGATCACCGTCCTCAACGCGGACCACGTGCCACCCTTGGTGCACGATGCTGCCCGGCGCCACCCTCGTCGACTCGGCGCGGATCATCCCGGGTACCACCGCGTCCTGGCCGTAGGCGTCGCGGAGCACGTCGATGTGGTCGAGCCCATTGAGGAGCGGGATCACCAGCGGTTTCCGATCTCAGCTGCGGGCGCGGACTTGATCGCTGCCGCGAGGTGGGTGGCCTTGCACGTCACCAATAGGACATCGACGTGCTCACCGAGGTGTTCGGTGTGGCGCACGCCCGCGTCGAAGGTGCCGTACACCTGGCTCTCCACATGCACGTGGTCGGGGTACGACTCGCCCGGACCCTCGCGCACCACCACCACCACCTCGTGCCCGGCGCGAGCGAGCAGGCCCGCCAGCAGGCCGCCAATGCCACCGGGGCCGAGCACCGCGTATTTCATGATTCCTTCTCCATGAGCGGATGCCCGGACACGGCGGCTAACAGGGTCGTCACTGCCGCGTTCAGCGGGGTGGGGATGCCGTATCGCTTACCGTGTAGACCACGGCACCGTTGATCACCTCGTACTCGAGTTCCCGGCCCGCCAGCCGGTCGTACAGCATCGAGGTGGCGGAGTCTTCCGAGAGCGACGCGAGCCGTTCAACAGTTGCCCGTGCGAACGAGCGCTCGACCTTTGCCCCAGCGGCCACCGCGACCTCGATGCACTCCTCGCTGATCGCGGTTCCAAGATCCGCGACGTCCGGGCGCCGGAACACCGGAAAACGCTGCAAGGTCAAGGCGGTGACGGCATTCCCCGCAACGTTGCTGCACATCTTCAGCCACTCGGCGGTGACGTAGTCATCGGTCAGCCGGATCTCTCCCGCGGACCCCGCGAAGACCTCACGCAGGGCGACCCCCTCGTCACTCTCGGGGACAATGAGGTGCCCGTAGCTGCGATGGACGACGTGCCCGGGGAGATCAGCTCGCCACCGCAATAGGCGACTGAGGGAAGGATGGAGCCGACCGGGCAGAAGGGGCGCACGCGCTCCACCTGGTTGATCCCGTTCTGCACCACCACCACCACCGTCTTCGGTGTGCACAGGCGCTCCAGCCAGCCGGCGGCGGACGGTGTCTGGTGAGCTTTGGTGGCCAGCAGCACCCAGTCGACCGGTCCAACGGCTGCGGGGTCCGTGGCGACAGCTGCACGCACCTTGATCACCTCGCCCTTGCTCTCGACGATGAGCTCGTCGAATGGACGGCGCACGCACAGCGTCACCTCGTTACCGGCGCGGAACGCTTGAGCGGCGAAGAAACCGCCCACCGCACCAACGCCGACGACGGCAACCCTGCTCACAGCCGGTCGCTGTCGCCTCGGCGATCGCAAACGATGAGGTGGCTCCTGGCGAGGGTGCGTTGACCACCGTGGTCACATTGCCCTGCACGACGATGCGGAAATCGTCGACCAGCGCGCCGTTGCGATCGACGGCCTGGGCACGCATCCCGGCGGGACCCCGGACCACGTCGGCTGGAGTGAGGGCGGGCAGTAGCGCTTTGCGCGCTCAACGAAGCGACGGCGCGACAGGGAGTAGCCGAGTTCCTCAACCCCGGTGCGCCAGTTGTGCGACGCCATCTTCCAGAAGCCGGGCCACGACAGCGTCGCCCACGTGTCCCTGGCGTTGAACGACGCGCGGCCGTACCCCTCTCGGGCCAGCGCAAGGAGGGCGTTGGGACCGATGAGCACGGAGCCGTCGATCCGCGGGGTCAGATGAATGCCGAGGAACGGGTATCGCGGGTCGGGAACCGGGTAGATCAGCCCGCGGACAAGTCCGCTGCGCTGCGGTCGCAGCACTAGTAGTCACCTCGAAACGGGATGATCCGGACCCGCACCACGCGCGCCGGCGTCCTCGCCTCGCAGCAGACGGTCGGACTGGAGCCCGGCGCAACCGACGACGCGATCGAAGGTGAGCGCGGAACTGTCCCGGTCAGCGAGCGAACCCTGCCCTGGGCCGGTCGAAAACCGCGCACGGCGGCGCCGGTGAGGATGTGGTGGCCCGCGGCAACGATGTCGGCCTTGAGCTGCCGAACGACAGCGCGGTAATCGCAGATGGCCGTATGCGGCAGGTGGAGTGCCGCCACGCCCGTCGCGTTGGGTTCGATGTGGCGGAGCTCGTCCGGACCAATGACGCTCAGGTCCTCGACCCCGTCGTCAACGCCCCGTGAGTGCAGGTCGCGCATCCTGGGGAGCTCGCCCTCATCGACAGCGATGATGACCTTGCCGCATTCGCGGACAGCGATGTCGTTGGCTTGGCAGTACGCCCGCAGCAACTCACCACCGCGGCGGCAGAGGGTCGCCTTGAGCGAGCCGGGAGTGTAGTAGATGCCGGAGTGCACCACCCCGCTGTTGCGACCGGTCTGGTGCTGGGCGAGGTCGCGCTCCTTCTCCAGCACGGTGATCTGGGCGGTCGGCTCGCGCGCGCGATCTCCCGGGCAACGGTCAACCCGATGATGCCCGCACCAACCACGGCGACGTTGGAACTCATACGGCGCCGCGCTCCTAGGCCCGGAGTGCAACGGACTTGAGGCGCGTGAAGAAGCGCAGACCTTCGATGCCCTGCTCCTTGAACGCCGATCCCGAGAGACCGAACCCGCCGAACGGCTGGTGCACGTCCCAACCGGACGTGGGGAGGTTGATGCCCACCTGGCCGGCTCACTCGGCCGCGAATGCGTGGGCCGCGGACAGGTCAGTCGTGAAGATGGCGGCCGCGAGCCCGTACTCGCTGTCGTTGGCGGCGGCCACCGCCTCGTCCAGGTCCGCCACGCGCGACACGGCCACCACCGGGCCGAAAATCTCGTTGGTCCAGATGCTCATGCCAGCGCTGACCTCACCAATGAGGGTTGGCTCGACGAACCAGCCGCGGTCGAACAGAGCGCCAAGGAGACGTTTGCCCCCCGAAGCGGCGTTGCTTCCTGGGCCGCGGCCTGTGACACCGCGTCCTCGACAACGTTCAGCTGCCGCTCGGACGCCACCGGGCCCATGGTGGTCTCGGGATCCAGTGGTGGTCCCACACGCACCGCGCTAAGCGCGGCCTGCAGACGCTCGACGAGCTGGTCGTACACATCCCGACGGCGATGACCCTGCTCGTGGCCGTGCAGCGTTGACCGGCCTGCCCGAAGCCCGCGCCCATGATGGTGGCCACCGCAAGGTCGAGATCCGCGTCCGCCATGACGACCGTTGCGTTCTTCCCGCCCATCTCGGTTTCCAGTCGGACGTTGCGACCGGCCAGGCGTCGCTGCAGACCAAGCCCGACGGCGGTCGAGCCGGTGAAGGACACGGCGTCGATCTCGCGGTTGTCGAGCAGCGGCCCCTCGATGGCGGAGCTCGGGCCGGTGACGGTGTTGAGGACGCCCGCGGGAAGGCCGGCGTCGTGGCAGGCGGCGGCAAGGGCGAGGGAGCTGGCAGGCGCGTCCGATGCGGGCTTCAGCACCACCGCGATTCCCGCGATCAACGCCGGCGCCAGCTTGCGGCACGGGGTCAAAAACGGATCGTTCCAGGGGGTGATCAGCAGAACCACGCCGACGGGCTCCTCACTGGTCCACGCGGTCACACCGGCCGGCCATCGGGCAGGACACTGCCGCGGCGCGCGACCAAACCCGCGTAATACTCGAAGAAGTCCGCGCTGCGCTGCACCTCGCTGGTGGCTTCGGCAAGCGTCTTCCCCATCTCGGTGCTGATCACACGCGCGATGGCGTCTGCACGGTCGCGGAGGATCTCTGCGACACGGAACAGCACACGCCCGCGGGTCACCGGGAATCCGCGCCCCAGGCCGCGGCCGCTCGACGCGGCGGAGTAGCGGCCCTGACCTCCGCGGCGTCCATGGTGGCCACCATCGTCACCACGTCATCGGTGTCGGCCGGGCTGCGGTCCGCGATCCACTCGCGGTCTGGATCGCCGATCCAGCGACCCGCGACCAGGTTGCCGCGAGGCAGGACCTCGCCGGCCGATTCGGTCACTCGTCGCCTCCAAGCGGCTCACAGAACACCCGCTCGCGCAACTCGAGGCGTGGCCAGGTGGTCTCCTTGATGTGCGTCGCAAAGTAGTCAGCTTCCATGTGGGTCTTGAAGTCGTCCTGCCTCGGTACCTCTCGTACAGGAAGAAGATGGCGGGATCCTCAACCGACTGATGGGCCCGATATTCGAGGCAGCCCTCCTCACCGCGGGTGGGACCACCATCGCACTCAACGCCTCTTTGACGGTGGCTTCCTCGCCGGCCTTGGCACGGTACGTCGCCGCAACAACGTAGGACATGTCAGTCTCCTTGCTCGACGGTGGGGGGGGGGGGCCGCCGCCTTCGGTACCTCCACGTCAGCGCGCACCCGAAGCGAGTCAAGGACCCGGGGAACCATGCAGTAGAACCCCGCGGTGAGGATCAGCTCGAGAGCCTCACCCGCCGAAAAGCGACGACGTCAGGTCGCTCAGCACCTCGTCCGGGACGTGCCCCGCGAGCATCGCATCGACAAGGGCAAGCGCGGTGCGTTGCTCGGCGCTGAACGCCGTCGACCTAGGCCAGTCGGACAGCTCGCTCACGAGGTCGTCGCCGACGCCGGCGCCCGGGCCATCTCCGATGATCCCGCCATTGATACGAAGCCTTCATGACCTGCGCCGAGCGCAGGATCATCAGCTCGCGCAGAGCTCGTGGCGTGCTGCTCGTGGCGCAGCACACGGAGAAGCGCAGCCAGCCCTCCAGCAGGGCCGGCTGATCGGCCAAGACCCGGTACAGGTCGGCCGGGGCGACCTCCGCCTCCGCCATCACCTCGGCGAGATGGCCTCCAGCGGGAGAGGGGCAGTGAGGTATCTCAGTCGTCACTTCACAGCCACAGGGTTTATCGGTGATCCGACGGCGCGCGTGATCGGCAGCGGCGGGGCGGAGAAGAAGAACTCGTACACACCGTCGGCGGCGCAATCCGCGGCCAACACCTCGAGATCGAAGATCTCGCCGATGGTCAGCCCCATGTGGACGATGAGGATGATGTGCAGCGGCATCGACACGTCGGGCGGCTCACAGGGGAGCACCTCCGCACCCCAGGTGTCCGTCGCCACCGCGGCGACCTCCTCGGCATGGATCCAGCGGGCACTGTCGAGGCCGAGGCCGGGCGCGCTTGCCGAATACCCACCTGCGTAGTCTCCCCAGTCGCCCTGCGCGCGGCACATGCCCATCTGCCCGGTGCGGACGAGCACGATGTCGCCGCGCCTGACTTCGACCTGCGCCCACTGCAGCGCAAGCTTCGAGGTCGTCGCCGCTGATCGCGTAGCCCGGCGTCAACCACTCCTCGCCGCGCCACTTGGCCACATCGAGGAGAACGCCCCGACCCACGAGCTTTTCCCGCGCCTGCGCAATGTCATTGCGCAGTGCACCGACGCTGCTCACCCAGAGTGCCGTCGTAGCCGTTGTACATCTTGCCTTCGAAGAACATGTGGCTGAGCGCGTCCCATTGGGTCGCGCACTGCAGCGGCATGATGATCAGGTCGTCGTTCCCGCGGACGTAGCCGTCCTTGCCGTTGTAGAAGTCCCGGACGGTGGTACCGGCCATCGCGTCGTGCCGTCCGCATCATCAGGTGAATGGGGTTGAAGCGTCCCCAACCGCCCCGTGCGGGCCCTTCTCGTCGAACGGGATGGCGAGAGAGAAGGCTTGCCGGTCCTGATCAGTCCGCCGGCGGCGACCACCTCCGCCGTCGTCAGGAAGTCGAGGGTCCCCAACTGGTCGTCCTCGCCCCAGCGCCCCCAGTTCTTGACGGATTCCGCGATGCGGCGGACGTCGTCGATCGACGGGACGGTCGTATCCAGTTGCCTCCACTCAGCAGGTTGCCGATTCCACACGGGCGCGATCGGAAAGCCTACCCCTTGTCAGATGGGCTTGCGTCATCGGTGGCTCAGACCCAGGGCGCAATCATCTGCTGATTTGGCCGCCCGAAGTGTGCAGGCCGGAAATCGCGGATGTCAACCACAAACTCTGACCTCCTTGGTACGCCGGTGGTACGCCCCCTTGTCAGAGTGCCGCTCAGCAGTCGCCAGGTTCCTTCTGACATCGCAGGGCCTTCCTGGCGCTGTACGGCTGAGGGCACCACGCGCCTCATGCAGACAGCTGTTCAGGGGAGCCCGGCAATGACCACAGGCACGCTGATCGTCAACATCGTCATGGTCGTGGTGGCCACGATCCTCGTCGCTGGACCGGCGGTGTTGGTGCCCATGCTGCTCGACCGCGAGCACCGGGCGGCCCAGCGCCCTGAGGGACGTGGACGGCGGAAGCGCTCGAGTCCTTCTCGCTGGTCGGCGTCCGTCGGCGAGAGCTCGCAGCCTCCTGACCTCTGGAGCCGCCGCGGCCGTCTGCTTCACCGGCGTCGAGGAGGACGCGCACCGATCTTCCGTCTCGCCGACGCGCATGTACTCGGCCGCAGGCGCGCGCGTGTCGAGGTCGAGCGGGTCACGCCGCGCCAGCGCCTCCGCGACGGGGTGGGGCAGGAGCCATGCGCCGTCCCGCAACGGAGTGAGCGGCAGGCCGGCCGCCGCAGCGGCCGGCGAGGAGATCGGCCTGACCCGTCGCGGCGCCCACCACCGACGTGGTGATCAGCGGGAGCTGCAGGGCTCGCGCGGTCGGCGCGTTGCTCCGGGAGCCGCGAGAGGTGCTCCTCGACGAGGTCGGAGATGGTGGTCAAGCGGCGGCGCAGCACAGCGATGGCCTCTTCACGTTGGCGGAGCGGGCCAGCATCGGCAACGCCAGCACCACGGCTGCCGCAGCCGTCGGTGACCTCGCGCAGTTGCTCGGCGTCCGTCTGCGTGAGCGTCACTCCCGACCGGGCGGCGAGCTCGGCCACCTTCTCCGTGGTCAGGGCAAGGTCAGTCCCGTCGAGCACAGCCGCGTTGGGCAGATGTAGGATCGGGCGCCGCTCACCGGGGACATGACGGGCGATCACCGTCAACGCTGCCGGGCAGGCCAGCGCTGGGCGAGGTTGCTGAGCAGCACCCCGCTTTCGCCGGTCACGTGGTGGCGTCGTCGAAGACGAGCAGCGTCTCCTGCCGTGCACCTCCGCCAGCGCGATCAGTGCGTCCAGCGCCGCGCGGATCCTGTGGCTCGGACACGGCGGTGGCCGCGTTGCTCATCCCCGCCCGGGTGAACGCCGAGTGCAGTGCCCAGACCCGCGCCGGTCCTCTGTCTTGGCGTTCGTCCAGGGGCACGACGACCGAGGCGATCCCACGGGTCGCTGCCAGCTCGGCCGCCAAAGGCAGACTTGCCGCACCCGCCGCCCGCCTCCACCGCACCCACAGATGCGGCAGAGAGCGCGGTGGCCAGGCTCGGTCGAAGGATGTGGGGGTGCGGAAGGCCAGACATAGCCCCTTTGAACCCTCCCGAAGAAGGAACTGTACCGGCGGTACCAGCCCAGACCGCGTGGGCACTGTGCCCGTTTGCACAACCCCCGGCGGACTATAGGGTCGGCTCACCCGCGGCGCTCAGCACGCCGTCGATCGCCGGCTTGGCCACGCGCAGGTAGGCAGCGGTCGGCTGGTTGTGCGACGCCGACGCCAGGCTGCTCGCCGCCCCGATGGCCTCCGACAGCGCGGCGCGCAGCCGCAGGTCGCGGTCGTGGTCGGCCTCGCTGACGTCCACCGAGATCATCACGTTGCGCAGCTCGAGCAGGTCGTCGTGCAGCGTCTGCCGGTCGGTGCCCGCCGGGCCGTCCGCCGGCTCCTCGGTGCGCGGCACGTTGGCCTCGGTCTCCGCGGCGCGCATCATGGTGGCGAGCTCGGTGATGAGCTCCGAGGCGCGCTCGCCGTACGCGCGCCGCACCCAGCCCGACGGCTCCGCGCCCCGCACGTCCTCCCTCGGCCCGCCGTAGTGCGCGTCGGGCTGCTGCTGCCGGCCGAACCGGAGTCGACTCACGGTCTCTCCTGAGGCCAGCGCTCAGAGACGGCGGCGCGGCACGCATCCCACCCTACTCCTCTCGCAGGATGAGATGCGGCCACGCCTGTCGAACGTCAGGCCTCGACGGCCTCCGGCACGCGGCAGCGGGACCGATCTCGCGCACCCACTCCGGCTCCGCCGCGCGCGGCCGCAGCGGCGCGAGCGACGGCACGCCGCCCGCGGATCGCCACCGCCAGCACCAGCACCGTCGCGGCCACGAACAGCGTGGAGGCGACGAACGCATGGTCAGCGCCGACCACGAACGCGGCCCGAGCGGCCGCGACCGACTGCCCCGGGATCACGCGCCCGGCCGAGCCGAACACCGACACCAGCACCGCCAGCCCCAGCGCGCCGCCCATCTGCTGCATCACGTTGACCAGCCCGGACGCCGCGCCGGCGTCCTCCTGGCGCACGCCGGCCAGCGACGCGCCGGTCAGCGGCACGAACGCCGAGCCCGTTGCCGATCCCGAACAGCATCACCGGCACCAGCACGGTGATGTACGTGCTCGTCGCCGACAGCTGCGTCATCAGCAGCATGGCCAGAGCCGAGAAGCTGAAGCCCACCACCATCAGCGGCTTGGGACCGAAGCGCTCGATCAGCCGCCGCGCGCTGAGCTGCGACATCCCGAACAGCGCGAGGCTGAAGGGCAGGAAGGCGAGGCCGGTCTCCAGCGGCCCGTAGCCGAGCACGTCCTGGAGGAACTGCGTCATGAAGAAGAACATCCCGAACATGCCGGCCACGAGGAACAGCCGCCCCACGTAGCTGGCGTTGCGGCTGCGGTCCGTGAACAGCACCAGCGGCGTGATCGGCTCCGAGGCGCGCCTCTCGAGCGTCACGAACACCGCGAGCAGCACGATGCCCACCGCGAAGGCGACGAAGGTCAGCATGTCGCCCCAGCCGTTGCTCGCCGCGCGGACGAACCCGTACGCGAGCGAGGTGACGCCGACGGTCGAGGTCAGCGCGCCGAGGACGTCGAAGTGCCCGTTGCGGCTCGGCGTCTCACGGCAGCGAACGGCGCGCCAGCACCAGCACGACGAGGCCCACCGGCACGTTGACGAACAGCACCCAGCGCCACGAGGCGACCTGGGTCAGCAGGCCACCGAGGATGAGCCCGATCGCGCCGCCGCCGATCGAGACGGCGGTGTAGTAGCCGAGCGCGCGCAGGCGCTCGCGGCCCTCGGGGAACATGATCATGAGGAACGCCAGCGCCGACGGAGCGGCGAGCGCCCCACCCACGCCCTGCAGCGCGCGCGCCGCCAGCAGCAGGCCGCCGTTGGGCGCCAGGCCGCCGAGGAACGACGCGAAGGTGAAGAGGCCGATGCCCGCCATGAACACGCGCTTGCGGCCGAGCAGGTCGCCGGCGCGGGCGCCGAGGAGGAGGAAGCCCCCGAAGGCGAGCGTGTAGGAGGTGATCACCCACGACAGGCTCGCCGGCGAGAAGTTGAGCGAGCTGGCGATGTCCGGCAGGGCGATGTTCACGATGGTGGCGTCGAGGACGACCATCAGCTGGACGGCCAGGATGATCCCCAGCACGAGGCCCGGGCGGACCTTGGGCCGGCGCGCTGGCCGGTAGACGGTTGCGACAGGTGGCATGTGACACCTCCAGGTGGTACGATGACGAAACGGAAGCTTCCTCCGGAAGTATACGGAGGCTTCCTCCGTTTTGCAAGTGGGTATGGTGAGCAGCCGTGGGACGTGACGTCGCAGAGGCAGCGCGTGGGGCGGTCGAGGCCGCCGATTCGGTATCCACCGACCGTCCGCTCCGTGCCGACGCGGTCCGCAACCGCGGGCTCCTGATCCACGCCGCCGCCGCCGCCTTCGCCGCCCGACGGCGCCGAGGTGCCCCTCGAGGACATCGCCCGCGACGCCGGCGTCGGCATCGGCACCCTCTACCGGCACTTCCCCACGCGCGACTCACTCGTCGAGGCGGTGTACCGCCACGAGGTCGACGTCCTCGTCGAGAAGGCCGACGAGCTCCTCGCCACCCTCCCGCCCGACCGGGCGCTCGAGGAGTGGATGCAGCTCTTCGTCCGCCACGTCGCCACCAAGCGGGGCATGCTCTCGGTGCTCAAGCCGATGCTGCAGCTCCGACGCCGCGTTCTTCGCCGCAGACGAAGGGACGCGCCACCGCCGCGGCGACCAAGCTGCTCGAGGCGGGCGTCGCCGCCGGCACGGTCCGCGCCGACGTCACCGGCGCCGACCTGCTCCGCGCCGTCGGCGGCATCTGCATGTCGACCGACCAGGAGCGCGCGAGGCGTCCGATCGCCTCGTGGGCCTGCTGTTCGACGGGCTGCGCCACGGGGCCACCGCCTCGTCCTAGCGGGCGTGCAGCCGATTGCCGTCGCCAAGCGTGCGACGGCATGATCTCCCGGCCATGCCGGATCCGACTCTCTTCGGTCTCGTCGTCGATCAGCTCGCCGAGCACCAGCCCAAGGAGGCGGGCGCCGAGGACCTGATCCTCGCCGCGTTCGAAGGTCCCGACGCCCTCACCGCCGTGCTGTCGGGTGCGACAGCCACCGCCGGCAAGCAACCAAAGACGGACCACGTCGAAGCTCGCCGGCACCTTTCTCAACTCTGTCGAGGTCGAGGGTTTCCGCGGCATCGGTCCGCCGGTGACCCTGAAGCTGCCGCCCGGCCCCGGGCTCACCCTTGTCGTCGGCCGCAATGGCTCCGGCAAGTCGTCGCTCGCCGAGGCGCTGGAGATGCTGCTCACCGGCGCCAACCAGCGCTGGGTGGGCCGCCCGCGCGTGTGGGTCGAGGGCTGGCGCAACCTCCACCACCAGCCGCCCAAGATCACGGCCAGCTTCGGTGTCGAGGGGCGCGCGACGGCAATGAAGGTCACGCGAACCTGGTCCGACGATGCCGACGTCTCCGCCTCCGTCCTCACCGTGGACGGCAAGAAGACGACGCTCGCCGCCAACGGCTGGGACGAGGCCCTGCGCCGCTACCCGCCACTGCTCTCGCACAACGAGCTCGGCCGCATCCTCGAGGGCAAGCCCACCGACCTGTACGACGCCCTCGCGTCCATCCTCGGCCTCGCCGACATCGCCGCCGCCGAGGGCCTCCTCCGCAACGCACGACTGGCCGCCGAGCGGGAGGTGAAGGACCAGCAGGCCGCCGCCACGCGGCTCACCGCGGCACTCCAGTCGGTCGACGACGAACGCGCCGACACCGTCCGCATCGCGCTGAGCGGCAAGACGTGGGACCTGGACGCCATCGAGAAGGTCGTCGCCGGTGGCCTCGCCGCCGTCGAGGAGCACACCGCGCTGCGCACCCTGCGCGAGCTGAGCACGCTTCCGGTCATCGACCGCGCCCAGGTCCGCGAGGTCACCGCCCGGCTCCGCGAGGTCAACGACGAGCTCGGCCGCATCGGTGGCAGCGACGCCGCGGCCGCGCGTGACACCGCGCTCCTCCTCGAGCAGGCGCTGCGCGTGCACGCGCCGCACGAGGGCCTCGACTGCCCCGTCTGCGGCACGGCCGGCGTCCTGACCTACGAGTGGCGCGTGCAGACCAACCAGCGCATCACCGAGCTCCGCGCCCAGGCGAGCTCGGTGGACGAGGTGCACCGTCGCGCCGCGGAGGTCGCCGCCCAGGCGCGCCGTCTCATCGGGACGCCGCCGCCGGTGTTCGGCGACGCCGCGTCAGTCGGCGTGGACGTCACCGCCGCCGACGCGCAGTGGCGGCGCTGGACCTCACCGCCGGCCGGCGACGACCTCCTCGCGCTCGCCACCCACCTCGACACCGTCGCACCCGATCTCATCGCCGCCACGGCCGCGGTTCGCAGTGCCGCCAACGCCGAGCTCGAGCGTCGTGAGGACCGCTGGCGGCCGATGCAACAGCAGCTGAGCGTGTGGCTCCCTGACGCTCGCGCGGCAGAAACACAACGTGCGCAGCTGCCGCGCCTCAAGGCGGCGGAGGCGTGGCTGAAGGACGCGCACGAGTCGCTGCGCAACCAGCGCTTCCAGCCCATCGCCGGCGAGGTGCAGCGCAACTGGCAGGAGCTGCGCCAGAGCAGCAGCGTGCAGCTCGGCGACCTTCGCCTCGAGGGCACGGGCAGCTCCAACCTGCGCCGCCTGACGCTCGACGTCAGCATCGACGGCGAGGGCGGCAGCGCGCTCGGCGTGATGAGCCAGGGCGAGCTGAACTGCCTCGCGCTCAGCCTCTTCCTGCCGCGCGCGTCGATGCCGGAATCGCCGTTCCGGTTCCTCGTCATCGACGACCCCGTCCAGGCGATGGACCCGGTCAAGGTCGAGGGGCTGGCGCGCGTGCTCGACCGCGTCGCGCGCGAGCGGCAGGTGCTGGTCTTCACGCACGACGACCGTCTTCCCGACGCGGTGCGGCGCCTGGAGATGTCGGCGACCATCATCGAGGTCTTCCGGCGCGAGGGATCCGTGGTGGAGCTGGTGCCGGTGCTCGACCCGGTGACGCGCTACATCGACGACGCCATGGCCGTCGCCCAGAGCAAGCACCTGCCGGAGGAGGCGCGGCGCGTCGTGCCGGGCTTCTGCCGCAACGCGCTCGAGGCCGCGTGCGCGGAGGCGGTGACACGACGCATGTTCCGCGCGGGCAGCACGCAGACGGAGATCGAGACGGTGCTCGAGGAGCCGACCAAGCTGACCACGTGGCTGGCCCTGGCGCTGTTCAAGGACTCGGCGCGCGCCGGCGACGTCATGCCCTGGCTCAACGAGCGCATGCCCGACGCCGCGACGATCGTGCGCCTCGCCAATCGCGGCTCGCACGACAAGATCTCCGGCGACATGGTGTCGCTTGTCCGCGCGGCCGAGAAGCTCAGCAAGCGGATCCGCGAGACCGGCAATGCCAGTGGCAACTGACGACGCGCACGACCTCGTGTCGGCGGCGCGCGACCTGGTCCGCGTCGAGAGCCCGGCGACGGTCGGGCTGTGGGCGCGCGGCGCCGCCCTGCTGACACGCCAGGCGGTCGAGTCGGCGCTCGACCAGCTGTGGGAGCTGCGCGCACCGGGCATGCGCGACACCACGTGCCGCTGCCAGCTGCTCTGTCTCGGCGACTTCCTGCGCGACCACGAGCTGGCCGGCCGGGTGAGCGTCATGTGGGACGGCCTGAGCCGGGCATGCCACGTCCGCGTCTACGAGCTCGCCCCAACCGTCGAGGAGCTGCAGCTGTGGATGGACTGCGCGTGGGAGCTCGCCGACGCGGTCGACCGCGAATGCGCCCGTGCGTGATGGCCGTTCGCTTCTCGAGAACCAGCCCCGCGGTTCAGGTTTGCGAGACGACGATCTCCCCGTCGTGCCACTCCGGGTCGGCATCCATGAGCTCGCGCAGCTGCCGGAACCTCTGGTCCTGTTCGGGTGTGCGGCTGTTGGAGTGGTACGCCTCCCTGCTGTCCCAGGTGCTGGCGACCCAGTACTCGCGCGGGTTGGCATCTGCGCGATACACGACCACGCTCCGCGAACCCGGTGCTCTCTCGCGCATCAACTCCTCGGCGAGCTGCTCCAGGTCCTTCTCCTTGCCTTCCTTGACTGTCCAGCGCGCCACTGTTCCGTACATGGGATGTCCTCCGTTCCCTGATGGGCGGCCAGTATGTCTCGGGGCTGGAACCGTCGTCCACCTCCGCGAATCCCAGCCGGATCGGCTCGTTACCCTGCCTCTGGAGATCGCGGCAAGTGGCTGATACTTGCCAGGCATCGTTCCTCGTGAACCTTGGTCGAGGCAGCGAACCGTTCCCCCTCCGGTGCCACGTACGACCGTAGCTCGATCCACCGTGCGGTGACCACCGCCGCGCCGACTACGCTCACGCGGTGACTCCAGAGATCGCCGAGCTCTACCGAGGCCCCCTCTCAGAGTTCATCGCGAGGCGTACAGCGATTGCCAAGGAGCTCGCCGCGACGGACGCCGCCGCCGCGGCCTCCGTCCGCAAGCTGCGCAAGCCGTCGCTCGCTGCCTGGGCCATCGACCAGGTCGCAGCGCAGGAACCGCGCCACGTCGCCGAGCTTCTCGCTGCTGGCGCGGACGCCAGAGACGCGCAGCGCGCCGTGGCCGAGGGCACGGCGAGCGGCGATGACCTGCGTGCGGCGGTCGCGCGCCTTCGCGAGGCCGTCGAGCAGGCTGCGCGCTCGGCGGAATCGACGCTGGACAGTTCAGGACACACCGTCGGCGAGGCGACGGTCCGGCAGATCAGGGATTCCCTGCATGCGGCAGCCACGGGCGGTTCGCACAGCCGTGTCGCGCTGTGGCGCGGCACTCTCGACGCCAACCTGTCGCCGGCCGGCTTCGGCGAAAGCACGCGCGGCGATCCGGATCCTCCGGAGCTGACCAAGGCGCTGTCCGCGCTGCGGCGAGGGCCCGCCCCCACAGGTCGTCCCAGCCTGCGCGTTGTCCCCCCGACCGGGAAGAAACCATCGGTTGATCGCGAGGCCGAGCGCCTCTCGGCAGCCGCCCGGCAAGCACGCTCCACGGCTGACGCCAAGCGGCAGCAGGCGGACCGGCTCGCCCAGGCCGCCCGGTTGGCGGAGGCCGACGCGGTCGCGGCAGACGAGGCCGCGCAGTCCGCCGAGGGCGCGCTGGCGTCGTATCGGGAGGGGACGTAGCCCCGCCATGGCTACCATGAGCCAAGCTCCTCGCCACCCTGCCGCCCGACCGGGCGCTGGAGGAGTGGATGCAGCTCTTCGTCCGCCACGTCGCCACCAAGCGGGGCATGCTCTCCGTGCTCAAGCCGATGCTGAGCAGCAACGCCACCTTCTTCGCGGAGACGAAGGGACGTGCGCAGGCCGCCGCGACCAAGCTCCTCGAGGCGGGCGTCGCCGCCGGCACCGTCCGCGCCGACGTCACCGGGGCCGACCTGCTCCGCGCCGTCGGGGGCATCTGCATGTCGACCGACCAGGAGCGCACCGAGGCGTCCGATCGGCTGGTGGGCCTGCTGTTCGACGGCCTGCGGCACGGAGCTGCCGCCTCGGCGCCCTAGACGCTGGCCTCTCCGCCACTTGGGGGAGACCGCCGATCCGCCCTCGATCTGCAACTCACGCCACCCCGCGCCCGTGGGATGGCCAGAGGCGCCGGCTCAGCCCTGGCAACTCCTATCACTGGGACGTCAGCCGCGAATGTCCACCGGCGTCTCCGCATCGCCGCGCAGGCGCAGCCGCGCCGTCAGGGCGTGCCCGTACATGAGCTGCGGCCACGGTACCCGGCTGAACAAGTACCGCGTCTTCGTCGGGAAGCGCGAGTACCTCACGCCACTCGAGTTCGCACAGGCATGGTCGGTCGCGCAGATCGCTGGCACCCCGTGCTCGGGATCGTGCACGATGTATTCTGCAACCCCGGTGCGATTGAGGTCGCGCTGGAGTGTCACCGCCATCAGCGCTTGCCCGGCATCGTGACCGGGTCTGTCAGGTCATCACCACCTCACAACTCACCAGTGCAAAGGAGGTCAGCTGTGTCGACGGTCAACCCAAACGAGCCCTGGCACACCGATCAATGGTTCACCAGCCCCTGGAATCACGATCCTGAGGTCGCCGCCTCCTTCGCCTTCCCGGAGAGGATCACCGTCCACGATGTGACCCTCCGCGATGGCGAGCAGCAGGCCGGCGTGGAGTTCACTGCCGACGACAAGGTGCGTATCGCCGAGGCGCTCGCCGAGGCCGGGGTGCACAGGATCGAAGCCGGCCTCCCGGCCGTCTCACCCGCGGATGCCGAGGCCGTGAGGCGCATCATCGCCGCCGACCTGCCCTCGACCATCTACGCGTTCTCACGCTGCATGGTCGCCGACGTCCAGGTGGCCATCGATTGTGGCGCCCAGGGCGTCGTCATGGAGATCCCGTCGAGCCGCCACCTCATCGAGCTGGGGTACCGCTGGAGCGTCGAGCGCGCGGTGGAGCTTTCCATCGAGGCAACCAAGTTCGCTCACGACAACGGGATGCTGGTGTCGTTCTTCCCCATCGACGCGACGCGCGCATCGGTCGAGGACTACCTGCGGCTGGTGGAAACCGTCGCCCGCGATGGGCACATCGACTCCCTCGGTCTGGTCGACACCTTCGGTGTGCTCACGCCGCACGCCGTCGAGCGCTTCGTGCGGGTGAGCCGCGAGCGGCTCAACGTTCCGTTGGAGACGCACTTCCACATGGACTACGGCATGGGTGTGGCCAACACCGTCATCGCCGCGGCCGCGGGCGCCTCGTGCGTCCAGGTGACCGTGAGCGGCCTCGGCGAGCGCGCCGGCAACACGCCGCTGGAGGAGACGGTGATGGCGCTGCTCACCCTCTACAACAAGGACCTGGGCATTCGCACCGAGTCGCTGACCGGGCTGGCCCGCTTGGTCGGCGAGCTGTCCGGTGTGCAGCAGCCGTCGAACCGCGCTGTCACCGGGCGCAGCCTCTTCGACATCGAGTCCGGCATCATCGCGACCTGGGCGCGCAACGTGCGCAACGTCGACCGCACCGAGTCGCTGCCCTACCTGCCTGAGCTCGTCGGCCAGGCCGGCCCCCGGCTGGTGCTGGGCAAGGGCAGCGGGATCGACAACGTCGTGGAGGGCCTGGAGCGCATCGGTATCACCGCCACCCCGGAGGAGAGCCTGGAAATGCTGCAGATGGTCAAAGCCCGCTCACTGGAGCGCAAGGCGCTTCTGGACGATGACGATCTCAAGACGATCGCCGACTCTGTTGTCTCCCACGCCTAGCGCGGAGGACCCCCGGGTCGGGGTCGTGGGTCTGGGCACGATGGGGTCGGCGATGAGCGCCAACCTCATCGCCGCCGGGTTCACCGTGGTGGGTTTTGACGTCGATCCGCAGCGCCTCGCGGCCCACGAGGAGGCCGGCGGCGAGGTCGCGGCGTCGCCGTCTGACGTCGCCGCGGCGGCGACCGTGATGATCCTCTCGCTGCCGAGCGTCGCCGCGCTCGACAGCGTGCTCAGCGACTTGGGCGACGCACCACGCTCAGGACTGGTGGTGCTGGAGACGAGCACCCTGCCGCTCGAGGCCAAGTTCGCCGCCCGTGATGCGCTGACGCCCGCGGGCGTCGAGGTTCTCGACTGTCCGTTGAGCGGCACCGGGACGCAGGCGCGCGCCAAGGACCTGGTGGTGTACGTGAGCGGTGACGAGTTCCGCCGCCACCACGGTGCGGCCCGTTCTCGACGGGTTCTCGCGGCGGCATTTCTACGCGGGCGACTTCGGCAATGGGTCGAAGTTGAAGTTCATCGCCAACCTGCTTGTCTCGATCCACAATCTCTCCACCGCCGAGGCCTTTCTTCTCGCCCGGAGGGCGGGCCTCGATGAGCAGCTGATGCTGGAGGCAATCAGCGACGGGGCGGGCGCGTCGCGCATGTTCCAGGTTCGCGGTCCGCTCATGGCCGCCGGGGATTACGACGAGGCCACCATGCGCGTCGAGCTGTTCCAGAAGGACATCGAGATCATCCGGAAGTTTGCGCAGAGCGTGCACAGTCCGACACCGCTCTTCACGCTCACTGCCCAGTTCTACGAGGCGGCGATGGCGCAGGGCCGCGCCGAGCAGGACCCGGCCTGCGTGTTCGCGGTCCTCGAGCAGCTGACCGAGAACCTGAGGTCCTGAGGGCCGGTGATCAGGTGCGCCTGGCGGCGCGACGCCGAACAGGTTTGCTTGCCGGGACAGCCGCGTTGGCGGCGAGGATCGCGTTCAGCGTGGTGTCGAGATGGCGCTCCAGCGTGGCCGCAGCACGCTCGCCATCGCCCGCCCGGATCGCGGTCAGGATCTTGCGGTGGTCAGCGTCGCCCTTGCGCATGCGTGCCGGGTCGAGGTGCACCGCGTGGGCCACGTACAGAGCCGACGAATCCTGCACGCTCTTGACGAGGTTCGCCAGCCGCGGCGACTGCGCCCCGTTCTCGAGCAGCGCGTGGAATTCCCAGTTGGCCTGCACCCACGCACCCGCATCCTGTTCATGTTCCATCCGTGCGCAGAGCGCCGTCGCGTCTTTGAGCTGCGCCTTGGTGATGCGACCCGCTGCCAGCCGCACGGCCAGGGGCTCGAGGGCCTTGCGAATCTCGTAGATCTCGCGAAGCTCATCCATGTCGAGCTCATGAACCACTGCACCGCGGTGCGGATGGAACCGAATCAACTGGTCGGAGGCCAGGTCGCGGAGGGCTTCCCGGACGGGGGTGGTGCTGACGTTCAGCTGCACCGCGAGGTCTGCTTGGACCAGCCGGGTGCCACCGGGCAACTCGCCGCTGAGGATGGCGTGGCGGAGGGTTTCCCGGACGATCTCGTGGGCTGTGTAGCGCTCTGTGGCGCTCCTCAGACCGGTGATCCGCTCTCCGTCCAAAGTCTTCACAGCTCTCCATGCAGCGGCGCCGCGCCGGCGTGTGTGCGCGCATTGTCGAGGATCGCGCCCGGGCCTGCCCGTGACGTCCCCGCAGGCCGCAACAGCGCGGACGAGGTCGTCTTGACCTTTGCAGATTGCATGATGTAGCGTCAAGGGTCCTGCGGCACGCCCGGCGGGCTTCCGCCGATGTCGCTCACACCTTCTGAAAGGGGTACCACATGTCCTTCGGCATGGTCAGCATGGACTGGCAGGAGCGAATCAACTGGCAGCGCATGCGCGAGTACCGCGTGGCCCGCACCCGGGAGGCAATGAGCCGGCACGGGCTTGGGGCAATGCTGTTCATGTACGACGAGAACGTGCGCTACGTCACCTCCACCCTGACACCCGGCTGGAATCGGCTCAAGCCCGGTCTGCGCTACGCGATGCTCACCGAGGGAGGCGACCCGATCCTGTTCGAGCAGGGTGACATCGGCATCCATGTCGAGAAGCACTCTCCCTGGTTGCACAAGGAGAACGTCCGCCACTCCTTCTCGTGGATCAAGGGCGCCGCCGGCCCCGCCTCGGACATGCAGGTGAACAAGTTCACCACGGCGTTGCTCGAGGCGATGGAGGAGGCGGGCGTCAAGGACAAGCCGCTCGGCGTCGACTTCATCGACATCAACATGATCCGGGCATTTGAGCGAGCCGGCGTTCAATGGACTGACGGCATGACGCCGATGATGGAGGCCCGCTCCGTCAAGAACCAGGATGAGCAGGAGGCGATGCGCATCGTCGGCGCCATCGGCGACGCGCTCCACTATGAGTTCTCGAAGTTCCTCAAGCCGGGCCTCACCGAGAACCAGGTCACCGCCTTCGGAATGAAGTACCTCTACGACATCCCCGGGATGGAGGACGTCGAGGACATCATCGTGTCCTCAGGACCGAACGCCTGGCCGAACTGGCGCAACTTCTCGGACCGCATCATCCGTCCGGGTGAGATCGTGATCATCGACCTCGCCGCGCTGACCTGGAATGGGTTCAAGTCCTGCTACTACCGGACGTACTGCGTTGGGGGCACGCCGACCGCGGAGCACCGCGAGTACTACGAGATCGCGCTGAAGTGGCTGTACAACTCCATCGAGGCCGTCAAACCGGGCGCCACCACCGCCGACATCGCCAGCAAGTGGCCGTCCGCGCAGGAGACCTGGGGATACGCGGACGAGGACCAGGCCGCCGCCAACCTGTGGGGCCACGGCCTGGGGTTGGCCCAGTACGACATGCCCGTGATCTCGCGCATCTGGTCCCTCGACTTTCCCCAGGAGATCAAGACCGGCATGGTGTTCGCGCTGGAGACGCAGCACGGCAAGGTGCACGACTTCGGCGTGCGCATCGAGGAGATGCTGATCGTCCACGATGACGGTCCAGAGCTGATCACGACGTTCCCCGTCCAAGAGATCACCATCGCGGGCTGAGTGGTGGGCGTCGAGCTGCTCTCCATCGACAGCGAGAGCTGCCTCGACGCCGCGCGGGCCGGCGGCAAGGCCGCGAGGCTCGCCGCGGCGAAGCGCGCGCACCTTCCCGTGCTCCCAGGGCTGGTGGTCCCGGTCGGTGCCGACGACGGGCTGGTCGCGACCGCGGCCGCGGACGTAGAGAACCGCGGTCACCACGCGGCACGGCTCGCCGTCATGGAGTCGACGACCCCGGACCTGGCCGCGCTGAGCGAGCAGGCGCGTGAGCTCGGCGATGACCTGGTGGTGCGCTCGTCCTCACCGGACGAGGATCGCCCCGACCGCTCCGGCGCCTACACCTCGTACATCGGCATCACTCCGTCCGAGCTCCCCACAGCGGTGCGGGGTGTCTGGGCCTCGGCGCTCGTCGACGACTCCGCTGCCGAGCAGGCCGCGTCCCCGCGGATGGCGGTGCTGATCCAGCGCTGCCTCCGTCCGTCGGTCGCCGGCACGGCCCAGGCGACCGACGGGGACTCGGTGCAGGTGACAGTGGTCAGGGGATCGTCGGCACCACTGCTGGCGGGGTGGATCCACGGTGACGACGCCGTGGTCGACGGGGCGGGAGCTGCCCGGGGCTCGGCCGTTGAGGTCGCCGGGTCAACCGTCCTCGCCGAGGTGGCTGCGCTCACGCGGCGGGTCAGCGCCGAGCTCGGCGACGACCTGATCGAATGGGCCGCAACCGACGCGGGGGAGGTGTTCCTTCTCCAATCGAAACGGGCCGCTCCTCGGGCTGCCGTCGCACATCGTGTCGATGAGCCGTCCCTCCCGCCGGCCGCCACCGCGGTCGCACGGCTGGTCCACGCGTATGCCGGCTCGGCCGGTGAGGAGCTGATCCTTCCCCTTCTCCTCACGGGGGTGCCTCGGTGCGTGGACGTTCCCATCGCGCCGCCGCGGGCGCTGGCATCTCAGGTGACACCGTCCGCGTTGCTGGACGCGTGGTCCACGGCGCAGACCACTGCACTCTCCTTGCAACGCACTGCTTGGGATGGCCGCGGTCATGGGGACCGCGGGGCCACCGCCGCCCTCGCCGACCTTCGCAGCGGCGAGGTAGCGCGTGCCCTCGACAGGATGTCCGACGTCCCGGCGCCCGACCGCGCGGTGACCGTCGCGCTGCTGAACTCCATGGCGACCGTGGCGGCGTGGGCGGTGCAGCAGCGGCTGATCCGCGCCGAGGACGACCTGTGGGCGATGACCCCTGGCGAGATCGGTGCCCTGGTCACCGATCCGACGCGGGACGGAGCCGGGCAGCGAGCGGAGGCCCGCCGCCGTGCACTGCTGCGCTGGGAGCCGTTCGTCTACAGCGCGATCATGGGGACAGGCACCGTCGTCCGCGGCGAACCGGTGTCCAACGGAACCGGCGCCGGGATCGCCCTGGTGCTGCGCAGCCTGCCCACCGAGGTCGTGCACCACGCTCGTATGGTCGTCGTCGCTCCCCGTCCCATACCACAGCTCGCGCCCCTCCTCTGGGGCGCGGCAGGCTTGGTCACGACGGGGGGGAGCGCGTCGGCGCACCTGGTCGAGGTGGCGCGTTCGCGGGGGGTCCCGACGGTGCTCGGTTGCGCGGCAGAGACGCTGTTCCGCTTGCTGGAGGCCGGCCACGGGCCCCGGCTGGTTGCGGTGGACGGGGACACGGGTCGTGTCGCCGTCGAGGCCGCCGGGTAGTCGCCGGCGACCGCTACACGACCCACGCCCGCGCCCGCGCCTCACCGCGCCACCATCACCGCGACTGCGTCATCCATCGACCAAGGAGGGTCTCATGGCCATCTCATTGCAGAAAGCGCAGATCCTCATCGCCGCGGCGCACGACCACGCGCGGACCATCGGCGTCTGCGCCACCGTCGCTGTCGTCGACGAGGGCGGTCACCTGGTGGCGCTGGGCCGCATGGACGGCGCCTTCGCGCTCAGCCCCCAGATCGCCGAGGCCAAGGCGGTGGGCGCCGCCACCTGGTTCCGCGACGGCGCGTCGCTCGCCGAGCTCCAGCAGTCTCGCCCGGCGTTCTTCGACGCAGTCGATCGCCTCGCCAGGGTTCCGCTCATCCCCGGGCTCGGTTCGGCCGTCCTTCGCGAGGACGGCGTGGTGGTCGGGGCCGTCGGGGTGAGCGGCGCATCCAGCGAACAGGACCTGGAGTGCGCGCTGGCCGGCATGCGCGCGATCGGCCTGTGATCAGACCAGCACCTTGATCACGGCGACGATGCCGGCCACCACCAACATCGCGCGCAGGACGGTCGGCGAGAGCCTGCGTCCGGTCAGCGCCCCGACCTGTCCGCCGGCGACGCTCGAGATGGCCAGGAGGAGAGCGGGCTCCCACGCGACGTGTGCGGCCACGACAAAGATGATCGCCGCCGCCCCGTTGACGAGCATGGCGATGACATTCTTCAGTGCATTGAGCCGCTGCCACGAGTTCGGTGAGAAGGACGCCGAACATGCTCATCAGCAGCACGCCCTGAGCAGCCCCGAAGTACCCGCCATAGATGGCCGTGAGGAAGATCCCGGACGGCAGCAGGAATCCCATCCCGCGCGTCTCCGGCCGCGGACGGATGTGTTCGCGCAACCTCGGCTGGATGACCACCAGGACGGTCGCCACGATGATGAGCGGCGCCACCACGACTTTGAAGACGCCTTGCGGCAGGACCAGGAGCAGCACCGAACCGGCCGCCGCACCCGCAACAGCCGGGGCCACCAAGCCCCTGACGCGCCGCCGCTGCCCGCGCAGCTCACGACGGTATCCCACCACTCCGCTGACGTTGCCGAAGGAGATCCCCACGCTGTTGGTGACGTTGGCCACAACCGGGGCGAATCCCAGTGAGAGCAGCACCGGAAAGGTGAGCAGGGAACCCGAACCGACCACTGCGTTCATGGTCCCGGCGACGAAGCCGGCGGCGAGCACGGCCACGACCGCCCAGCCGCTCACCCGTCGCCCCGGTGCGGCAGCGTCGGCACTCCTGTTGTCATACACTCCCCTGGGCCGCGTTGCGCCTGCAGGAATCCGATTCCAAGTAGTGGAATAGGGAGCGAAGTATGACCACAGCCGCGGGTCGGGTCCTCATTACCGACCAGGTGTTCGGTGCCACCTCGATCGAGCGGGGTGTGCTCGAGCCACTGGGTGTGGAGGTGGTCGAGGCGCCGGCCGCTGACGAGGCAACGCTCGTCGAGCTCGCTGCCGGCGTCGTCGGAATGCTGGTCTGCTACGCCAAGATCACCGACGCGGTCCTGGAGGCGGCAGCGCCCACCTGCACCATCGTGGCGCGCTACGGGATCGGCTACGACAACATTCCTGTGGCCACCGCCACCCGCCTGGGGATGGTGGTCACCAACGTGCCCGATTACTGCCTCGACGAGGTGGCCGATCACACCATGGCGCTGCTGCTGGCCATGGCACGCCGCGTTCCGCAGATGGACCGGGAGGTGCGGGCAGGCGCATGGAGCGTGCCCGGGAGCGGGATCCACCGTCTCGCCGGACGGCGGCTGGCGCTCATCGGCGTCGGCCGCATCGGCCGCCGTGTGGCCGCCCGCGCCCTGGCGTTCGGGCTCGAGGTGGGCGCCTACGATCCCTTCGTGCGCGAGTGGGACCTCGAGGGCGTGGCGCGGTTCGACAGCGTCGAGGCCGCGGTCAGCGACGCCGACATCGTCAGCCTCCACGCTCCGCTGACTCCCGAGAACCACCACGTGATCGCCACCGAAACGATCGCGGCCATGCGCCGCGCGCCGATCCTGGTCAACACCTCGCGCGGCGGACTGGTCGACCTCGATGCCGTTGTGGCGGCTCTCCACTCGGGCGCCCTTGGGGGAGTGGCGCTGGACGTCACCGAACCCGAGCCTCTCCCCGTGGACCATCCGCTGCGCAGCCATCCGCTGGCGCTGGTCACCCCGCACGCTTCCTTCTACTCTGCCGAGGCACAGGATGACCTGCAGCGCCGCGTCGCCGAGGAGGTCGCCGCGCGTCTCCAGGGCCGCCCACCCCGGTCGGCGGTGAACCCCGATGTGCTCACGAACGCGACCGCCGATGCGTGACCGTATCCCCAGCAGTCTGCCCACCTACCCGGAGCTGGCCGGCCGGGTGGCGGTGGTCACCGGCGGTTCCAAGGGCATTGGGGCGGCAACCTGCCGAGCCCTGTCGGCGAATGGTGTCAAGGTGGTGGTGGTGGCCCGCGACCAGGCGAACATCGATGAAGCGGTGGCGTCGCTGACCAGCGCGGGCGGTGAGGCGATCGGGATCAGCGTGGACGTCACCGACTACGCGGCGGTCGACGAGATGCGTCGTCGTGTGGAACGCGAGCTGGGACCCACCGACATCCTCATGCCGTTCTCCGGTGGCTTCTCCGCCCTGACACCCATCACCGAGATCACGGAGGCCGACTGGCATTTCGTCGTCGACAGCAACCTCACCGCGACCTTTCTCGCGTGCAAGGCGTTCCTGCCCGGGATGCTGCAGCGCGGTCGCGGCGCCGTCGTGACCATGGCGTCGAATGCGGCACGGACCCTGGACGTCACCCTGACCGCCTCGTACGCAGCGGCCAAGGCAGGGATCGTGCAGTTCACCAGGCACGTGGCACGTGAGGTGGGCCCCAGCGGCGTGCGCATCAACTGCATCGCGCCCGCGACGACCCTGACCGAGCGCATCGCGTCGATGATGAGCGACGAGCGCATCGAGCAGATGACCCAGTTGTCCGCTCTGAAGCGCATCGGGCTCCCCGAGGATTCGGCGATGGCTGCCCTGTTTCTCGCGTCCAACTCCGCCTCCTGGCTCACCGGCATCACGATCGACGTGGCCGGCGGCCGGGTCATGCAATAACCTCCAGGAGGGCCCTGATGAAGCTCGACATTCACAACCACGTGCTCCCCAAGGCATCGCTCGAGGTTCTACGCACCGACAGCGCGTACGGCGCCACGGTGACCGACACGGAGTTCACCGGCGGCAACCATTCGTTGTTCTTTCTGGACCCGGGGTTCTACGAGCCCGACGCCAAGATCGCCCAGCTCGAGGCCAAGGGCCTCGACGGCGCCATCCTCAGCACGGCACCGCCGCTGTTCTTCTACAACCTCGACGCGGCCCTGGGCGAGCGGATCGCGCGCACCACCAACGGCGGCCTCCGTGACTTTGCCGCGACCTACCCGGACCGGCTGCGCTGGATGGCCACCCTCCCGATGGCGGTCCCCGAACGTGTCCCAGCCATCCTCGAGGAGGCGGTCGAGTCGGGCGCGATCGGCGTCGAGGTGGGCACGTGCATCGCCGGCCGCCGCCTGGATGAGGAGGCCTACGAGCCATTCTGGGCGACGGCGGAGCGCCTGCAGACCCCGGTGCTCTTGCACCCCGCCTTCAACGAGGCCCACTGCGGTCTCGAGCCGTTCTACTTCCAGAACGTCATCGGCAACCAGCTGGAGACCACGGTGGCCATCGAGCGGCTCATCGCGTCAGGTGTTCTCAGCCGCCATCCGGATGTGACGGTCGTGCTGGTGCACGGCGGGGGTTACTTTCCCTTCCAGGCCGGTCGCCTCAAGCACGCCACCACGGTGCGCGCCGAGCTGAGCGCGTCGCCGCCGGACCCCTGGGCCTTCTTCGGCCAGGTGGTGGTCGACACCCTCACCCACGACGCCGCCACCCTGCGCCACCTCATCGCCAGGGTCGGCAGGGACAATGTGGTGATGGGCACCAACTCTCCGTTCGACATGTCCACCCCCGAGCCGATGCGCATGCTGCGTGAGGTGGCTGACGAGGAGACGGTGCGGGCGATCACCGAAGAGAACATCGCCCGCATCTACCGCCTCTCCGCGTTCGCCGCCCCGGGCTGAGAGGTCCCGTCGGCACGCGCGCGCGTGATCGCGAGGACGGCGATGGTTGAATCTGCGGATCGTCTGCTGCGCATCCTCGAGAGCTTCGAAGCGCGCGAGCGCGACGTCAGCCTCGGTGAGCTCGCCGACCGCGTCGGCCTGCCCAAGAGCTCAGTTCACCGACTCCTCACCACCCTGATCGCCCACGGATTCGTGGATCGGGATCCGGGGACGCGTCGGTACACGCTCGGCATCCGCCTATTCGAGCTGGGCTCGGCAGCGCTCCACGAGCGGGGCCTCCACGGAATCGCGCCGCCGCAGCTCGAGGGGCTGTCGCGGTCGACGGGCGAGACCTGCCACCTCGCGGTGCTCTCTGGCATCGAGGCCGTGTACGTCTACAAGGTCGACGGGCCATCGAACATCAGCATGTCGTCGCGCGTCGGAGGGCGCGCCCCCTGTCACGCCACCAGCATCGGCAAGGTCCTGCTCGCTTGGGCGCCACCGGAGCTGATCGCCGAGGTGCGCGCGCACCCGATGATCGCCTGCACCGCCAACACCATCACCAGCGGTGAGCGTTTCGACACAGAGCTGGCCGCCGTGCGCGCCCAGGGGTACGCGCTCGACCTCGAGGAGTACTCCGAGGGCCTGCACTGCATCTCCGCCCCGGTCCGAGACCACACCGACAAGGTTGTCGCCGCCTTGGGAATCGCCGGCCCGCGCACGCGCATCGTGGGCTCGCGGCTGGACGAGCTCATACCACTCGTCGTCGCCGCCGCGCGCGAGCTGTCGCGCAACCTCGGGTTCGCCGAGCACCACGACCTCAACACGGCGGTGTGAGTGGCCGTCCCGCGGCGCGCGGTGGTGATCGGGGGATCGCTCGGCGGTCTCAGCAGCGCGCTGCTTCTCCACGACGCCGGCTTCGACGTTTCGGTTCACGAGCGCGCGGCTGAGCTCTCGGATCGCGGCGCGGGCATCGTCGCCCATCCCGAGACGCTCCGGTACCTGCTGGAACGAGGCGGTGCGCATCTCGATGACCTGAGCATCCCGTGCGGCAGGCTTCGCTACGTCGACAACAACGGGGTGATCATCCACCAGGCGCGGGTCGGCTACCGCTTCACGTCGTGGTTCGCCCTGTACGCGCGGTTGCTCGCACGCCTGCCCGAAGGCGCCATGCACCTCTCCAACGCGCTCGTCGATTTCGACGACCGGGGCGAGTCGGTGCAGGTGCGCCTGCAGGACGGCAGGCACGAGAGGTGCGACGTCTTGGTCTGTGCCGACGGCATCTCCTCGACGGCCCGTCAGCAACTCCTGCCTGCGGTTCAGCCTGTGTACTCCGGGTACATCGGGTGGCGCGGCACCGTGTCCGCGGCCGCCGTCGACCACCGTCTGCGCGACTCGCTGGGCAGTCACATCACCTACCAGCTGCTGGAGTCCGGACACATCCTGGCCTACCCGATCCCCGACTTCCGCAACCGTGGGTCGGGCGCCGCGGTCTCGCTGAACTGGATCTGGTACCGGCGCCTCGACGCTCCCGACCTGGACCGCGCGATGACCGATCCCCAGGGTCGGCAGCATGCGCTCTCCGTGCCCCCCGGGGCCGTCGCCGCTGAGCTGATCGACGAACTGCGCACGGCTGCCTCAACGCTGCTCGCGCCCGACCTCGCCGAGCTGGTGCTGACCACTGTCCAACCCTTCATCCAACGGGTCGTGGACATCGAGGTGCCGCGCATGGCATTCGGCCGGGTGTGCCTGCTCGGCGACGCAGCGTTCGTGGCGCGTCCCCACGCAGCCGCGGGCACCGCGAAGGCGGTGGACGACGCGTGGGCGCTCGCCGATGCGCTGAGCGAGCCCGCCGACGTGGCCGAGGCGTTGAGCCGGTGGGAGCAGGGTCAGCTCGCGGTCGGTGGCGCGCTGGTGCGTCGCTCGCGCGAGCTTGGCGAAGCACAATTCCGCGGCCAGTGGGTGGCCGGGGACCCGTCCCTCCTCTTCGGGCTGCGCGTTCCCGGGGACTCCTGCTTTGATGCGCCGCAGCGCCCGATCATGGCCAGCGGACGACGTGGAGGAGGTAGCGTGGCAGAGGTCACCATCCGGCGCAGCGACGAGCTCGACGACGGCAACGCCACAGACGCCGGGGCTGCGCCGCCTCGAGGCGATCTCGGCGCGGCTCGTCGGCAGCACCAACATCTGGATGGGGCTGTCGGTGCTTCCGCCCGGGGGACGGACGGCCTGGCACCACCACGGCGACTCGGAGACAGCGCTGTACATCCTCAGCGGGGTGGGCCGGTGGTGGATCGGTGACGATCCCGACGACGTGCGCGAGGCGCATCCCGGCGACTTCGTCTTCGTGCCGCCGAACGTTCACCACTGGGAGGAGAACGGCAGCGTCGACGAGCCCGTGGAGATGATCGTGGCGCGCAGCACCCAGGAGGCTGTGGTGGTCAATCTCGACCGACCGGTTCGGAGCCGCGCCGAGGGCACTGACCGTGCGTCCTTGACGACCGCTCGCGGCAATCTCGATACTGTGCCCGTGAGTGGAACGTCTTTCCGCCCTGCGGAACGGCGCCGGTAGACCGGTGGGATCGCCGAGCGCGCCCCGCGCCGGACCTCGGCCAGTACGCGCACGGTCAATTCCGGGTCGACTACGAGGATCGCCCGGACCACGCGGTCCTGCGCGGCAAGCGCATTCAGCGCGCACGCGCGACGCCATGGACGCGGCCGGAGTCGATGCGGTGCTGGTCTGGAAGAACGAGAACGTCCGCTACCTCACCAGCCTGCGCGCCCAGATCATCGCGGGCAAGAGCGCGGTTCTCAATGGCTGCCTGCTGGTGCGCGATCACGACCCCATCCTGCTGTGCTCCGGGGGCGAGATCGAGCGCGTCCGGCTGGTGATGACCTGGATCGAGGAGGCCTACGCGGTGCCGATCATGGAGGCGCGCGGGCTGGTTCGTGGCATGGTGGAGAACACCCTCAAACCGCTGTTCGAGCGGCTCGGCATCAGCGCGGCGAAGGTCGGCGTCGACGAATGCGGCTTCGCTCTGGTGCAGGCCATCCGCGACCAGATGCCGGACGTGAAGCTGACCGACGGCGACGCGGTGATGCAGGCCGCGCGGCTGATCAAGTTCCCGGAGGAGATCGCGCTCATGGAAGAGGTGGCGGCCATCGCCGAGGCCGTGACCCAGAGTGCCATCGACGCGGTGCGTCCCGGTGTGCGCGAGACGGATGTGGTCGCCGAGGCCATGCACACGCTCTTCCGCCTCGGCGGCGAGCAGGCTCACGTTGACACGCCGTTCGTCGCCTCCGGCGAGCACATGGCACCGCCCAACCGCATCCCGTCGGACAAGATCATCCGCGACGGCGACATGGTGTTCATCGACATCGGCGCCGGCTGGTCCGGGTACTGGAGCGACATGGGCCGCACCGTGTTCTGCGGCGCCCACCCGCAGCGGCGGCAGCAGGAGGTGTACACCGCGGTGCACCACGCCCTCATGGCGGCGACCGCCGTGATGAAACCAGGCAACACCAACGACGACGTGGCCCGTGCAGTGCGCGCGGTTGCCGCGGAGCACGGCCTGGCCGGACGCTTCATCAGTCTGTTCATCGGCCACGGGATCGGCGTGGGATCGAACGAGCCCCCCTACATCGGGGAGGATCTTCCTGGCGCGGAGACGGTGATCCTGCAGGAGAACATGACCTTCGCGGTCGAGCCGCTCATCTGGGTCCCTGGTGTCCGTGGGGGCGCCGGTGTGCGTCTCGAAGACACCATCGTGGTCACCCCCGAGGGCGGGCGCGCGTTGAGCCGCACCAGCTTCGACGACCGGCTGCTGCTGCCATGAGCGACGGACGGGCCGGGCCTTCCACCCGGGTTTACTTCTGCCGGTGCATCGTGCATGATGCACGGCCGTGAGCCTGGTGTACTTGCGCGCCGTGCCCAGGGATGATCCTGGCCGGCTGACACGTCTTGCGAGATCGGTGGCCCCCGATCAGCTGCAGGGCTGCCGGTGCTGCTGAACTTCACTCACGCGTTTGGGTTCGGGATCGTCACGGCTTCGATCCTCGCCATCGCCACAGTGGCGCTGACCATGCAGTACTCGGTCACCAACGTCCCCAACTTCGCCCAGGGCGACATCATGACCGCCGGCGCATTCGGCGCCTACAGCACCCAATTCGTTGTCTCCAACGTAGTCGTGCAGGTGATCGTGGCCATGGTGGTGGGAGCGGCAGTGTCGTTCTTCCTCAACTGGGCCCTGCTCCAGCCATTCGCGCGGCGCGGCGCCAAGCCGCTGATCCTGTTCGTGGTGACCATCGCATTCGCTTTCGTCCTGGAGAACACGATGCTGGCCATCTACGGCGGCTCGCCGGTGCTCTACAAGCTCAGCCCCAGCCCGCCCAACCAGATCGGTCCCTTCCTCCTGACCGGGCGTGACCTCGTGATCATCGCCGCCGCCATCGTGTCCCTCGCCTCGGTCTACGTGGTGCTGAAGTACACGAAATTCGGCAAGGCACAGCGCGCGGTCGCGGACAGTCCCGACCTTGCGCGTGTCTCCGGGATCGACGCCACCCGTGTCGTCCACCTCACCATGATCTGGGCCGGGGCGATGACCGGACTCGCCGGCTTCGTCCTGGCGGCACAGGTCGGGGCGTTCACCAACACCCTCGGCTTCACCTTCCTGCTGGTGGTCCTGGCCGCTGCCGTCGTGGGCGGAATCGGACAGGTCAACGGCGCCATGCTCGGTGCGCTCCTCATCGGGGTCGGCATGGAAGTCGCCGCTGTGTACCTCGCACCCGACTACAAGCAGTCCGTTGCATTCGTCGCGCTGGTCATCACCATCCTCTTCCGACCGGACGGCATCATCCCATCGCCGTCGCGCAGGGCTGTTCAGCTGTGATCCAGTACCTCATCAGCATCGCGACCATCGGGGCACTGGGAGCAATCCTGTGCCTCGGGCTGAACGTGCGCTGGGGGTGGTCGGGCGACTTCGACCTGGCGTACTACGCCATGGTCGCCGTCGGCGCCTACATGGGCTCTGTCACCGTGCTGCCCAAGGCCGACCTCCCCGGGGGCGGTACGTACGTCCTCGGCCTCAACCAGAGCTTTCTCGTCGGTCTGCTGGTTGCCACGGCGTCGGCCGCCTTTGCCTCGCTGCTGCTCGGTTGGATCGCCCTGCGCCGGTTGCGGGGCGACTACCTGGGCATCACCACGGTCGCGTTTTCGCTGATCATCACTGCGATCTTCACGCAGGAGCTCAAGCTCTTCAACGGCTACAACGGCGTGTACGGGATCGTGCCGCCGTTCTCCGACCAGTTCGACGCCTTCTCCTATCCGTTGGTGTTCCTGATCATCCTGCTGGTCGCGCTCGCGGTCGTGTACACGGTGCTCGAGCTGCTCTATCGGAGCCCATGGGGGCTGGGCCTGCGCAGCGTCCGCGAGGACGAGATTGCCGCGGCCGCGTTCGGCCGCAATGTCTTTCGGACCAAGCTGGCGGCGTATGTCCTCGGCGGGGCAGTGGCCGGGTTCGGCGGCTTTCTCTTCGCGACGTATCTGACCTCCTGGAACCCTTCCGCCTGGAACACCATCGAGGTCTTCATCCTGTACTCGGCGATCTTCCTCGGTGGTGCGGCCAACCAGCGTGGCGTCATCCTCGGCGCTCTCGTCGTGCTCGTCCTGGTCCCAGAGGGGACCCGATACCTTCCCTCGGTTCCCGGGCACCCCGATCTCTTCCCAGCGCTTCGCGGCATCGTCAGCGGCCTGCTCATCCTCGCGGTCCTGCGCTTCCGGCCCCAGGGCCTGATCCCCGAACGGCGCCCGCGCGACCTGCGGCGCAAGCGCCGCCCTGTTGCGGCGGTGGCAGCGACGTCGGGTGATGACTGAGGACGTTGCCCCGCTCCTCGAGGTGCGGGGGTTGGCGAAAAGCTTCGGCGGCGTTCACGCAGTGGTCGACTGCAACCTCAGCGTCATGCCCAACACAGTCGTCGGCTTGATCGGCCCCAACGGCGCCGGCAAGAGCACCGCAATCGACCTCATCTCGGGTTTCCGCGCACCCGACGCGGGCACCGTCATCTTCGACGGCACGGAGATCCAGGGGTGGACCGCCCATCGAGTCGCCGGCACCGGCCTGGTACGCACGTTCCAGACGGCGCGTGAGTGGAAGAACCTCACCGTGATGGACAACATGTTGGCAGCGGCGCCGCAGCATCACATGGACGCGATGTGGCGTGCCTTCGCGAGCCGTCGTCAGCTGCGAGCCTTCGAGGAGAGGAATCGTGCCACCGCGCGCGGCTTGCTCGAGAAGTTCGGGCTCACACCGCTCACGGATGCCCTGGCAGGAACACTGAGCGGTGGTCAGAAGCGCTTGCTGGAGTTCGCCCGCATCGTCATCGCGGGCGCGCGCATGGTCATCCTCGATGAGCCGCTGGCCGGGGTCAACCCCGTGCTGCACGTCGCCATGCTCGACGCTGTCCATCAGCTCAGCGAGCGGAACATCACGTGCCTCGTCGTCGAGCACAATCTCTCCTGGATCGAGCGCGCCTGCGACGAGGTGTTCGTGATGGCGCTGGGCACCACCATCGGCCAGGGCTCGATGGCGAGCCTGCGCACCAATCGCGCTGTCATCGACGCGTATCTGGGCGAGGTGGCCGCAAGTGCCTGAGGTGCTGGCACGTCCCAACGCCGCCGTCCTCGAGGTCGAGGGTGTCACCGCAGGCTACGGCGGCCCGCCCATCATCAGCGACGTCTCCCTCCGCGCAGCCCGTGGCAAGCTCACTGCCCTGGTGGGTCCCAACGGGGCGGGGAAGTCCACCTTCATCAAGGTCATCGCGGGCCTGATCAAGCCCACGGCTGGCACGGTCGTGCTCGACGGCACCGACGTCACCGGCGTGCCTGCCCAGCTGCTCGTCCGTCGCGGGATCTCGTACGTCCCCCAGGTGGCCAACGTCTTTCCCACGCTCACGGTCCTCGAGAACCTCGAGATGGGCGCCTACACGCGTCGCCACGGTGTCAAGGACAAGATCGACGAGCTCTGTGGGATGTTCCCGGACCTCCACCCGGCCTTGAAACGGCAGGCCCGGACCCTCAGTGGTGGGCAGCGGACCATGCTGGCCATCGCGCGCGGTCTGATGCTCGATCCGCACGTGCTTCTGCTCGATGAACCCACGGCCGGCCTGGCTCCGAAGTTCATCGACAAGGTGTGGGAGCAGGTGCTCGTGGTGCGCCAACTGGATGTGGCGGTGCTCATCGTCGAGCAGAACACCCGGCGCACGCTCACGCACGCAGATTGGGCGTACGTCATGGTCCTCGGTCGCAACGCCCTCGGGGGCACTGGAAGAGAGCTGCTTGACGACCCCGAGGTCGTCAATCTCTACATTGGAAAGGAGGTCTGACCGTGAGATTGATGACCAACGGCAAGCGGCGGTCAACCGGGCTGCGGATTGGCGTGACCGCAGGTGTACTGCTGGTCGCTGCCTGCGGCTCGGGCGGCGGCGGCGGCAGCAGCGGCGGCGGCGGGTCGGGGCCCATCGTGATGGCGATGGTCGGTCCCCTGACCGGCTCGGCGGCCTCGCAAGGCATCCCCATCCTCGAGGGTGCCAAGGCAGCCACCAAGTACATCAACGACCACGGAGGCATCCTCGGCCGTCAGCTTCAGATGGATCAGGTTGACACCGTTGGTGACCCGGCCGACGCGGTTCCCGCAGTCAACAAGGAGATACCTGCCGGGAACCCGGCGGCGTTCATCGGGCCCATCACCTTGGAGATCAAGGCGCTGCAGCCCATCATCGACCGCAACAACATCGTGGACGGCTTCAACGGTGGGTCGGTGCAGTACGACACCAACACCGACAAGTGGCTGTGGCGCTGCAACGCATCCAACTCCGAGCTGGGCGTGGCCATGGCGCTGGAGGCGTACAAGAAGGGCTACCGGCAGGCGGCCATGTTCTATTCGAACTCGGCCTCAACGGAGACGCTCATCCCCATCATCCAGAAGGCCTTCACGGCGCTGGGTGGAACCATCCTGGGATCCGTGGCGGTGACGGTGTCGCAGCCGTCGTACCTCTCCGAGGTGCAGAAGGTCGTCAACCTCCACCCTGACGTCATCTTCACTCAGATGGAGCCGGACACCGGGTCCGTGGCGGTGGCGAACTTCAGGGAGATCAACAACCTGGCGATCCCATTCATCGGGTCTGACCTCACCGCCGGCAGCGACTTCGTCAAGGCGATCGGCACCCAGGTGGCGAAGGCTCACTTCATCTCCTTGCAGGGCAGCAATGCGCTGACCTCCAGTGGTCAGTTGTTCACCACCGTCTACCAGCAGGTGAACGGCCATCAGCCACTCGCGGCATCGGCGTATGCGTATGACTGCACCATCGACTTCGCCCTCGCCATGACCAAGGCGGGCTCCGCCGACCCGAAGGTGTGGGTCAATGACATCACCGCGGTCTCCAACCCCCCGGGGACGCAGGTCGGCGACTACGCGCAAGCGGTGACGATGATCAAGGCCGGCACCAAGATCGACTATCAGGGAGCCTCTGGCCCGATGGATTTCGACAAGTACCACAACGTGACGGGCGCGTGGGACGCGGTCCAAGCCACTGGGGATGCTGCGGGGACGTTCACGACCGTGGAGACCCTTCAGGGAACGGACATCCAGGCGGTCATCAACAAGGAGAACGGCAGCTGAGCCGCTGACACAAGTCCGGATCACAGGTGGAGGCCCTCCATCGGGAGGGTCTCCACCGTTTTGTCAGGCATCACACATCGGAGGACAGATGGCACTCGGATGGGCAATCGTCGGGCCCGGCGGCATCGCCGACAGAGAGATGGCGCCGGCCATCGTCGCGGATGAGAACAGCGAGCTCGTCGCGGTGGTGGCTCGTGACGCCGAGAAGGGACGCATTTTCGCCGACAAGCACGGAGCCGCATGGTCGGGCACCGACTTCCGCGAGATGCTGACCCGGCCAGACGTCGACGTGGTCCTGGTGACCACCCCCAACGCCTTGCACCCCGACCAGGTCGTTGATGTCGCCAGGGCCGGCAAGCACGTGCTCTGCGACAAGCCGCTGGCGCTGACCGCACAGGACGCTGAACGTGCCATCGCGGCCTGCGCCGACGCGGGGGTCAAGCTGGGCATGAACTTCCAGACCCGGTTCCACGCGTGTTTCCAAGAGGCGCGCGCGATCATCCAGGCTGGCGAGCTCGGTGACGTGAGCCACGTGCAGGTGGACGCCAGTCCGGGAACGCGTCGCCCCGCCGGCTGGCGCACCAACCTGGAGGTCTCCGGTCTCGGCAGCGTCAACAACATCGCCGTGCACATGTACGACCTCCTGCGGTTCCTGCTGGACCAGGAGGTGACCGAGGTCAGCGCCATGTTTGACGTTGGGCGTGAGGCTGCGATGGAAGTTCTGCCTCTGGTGACGCTGCGGTTCGACGGCGGCCCCCTGGCATACGCCAACGGCAACCAGTCGTCGTTCAAACCACTCAACGAGATCGTCGTCTACGGCAGCAAGGGAAGGCTCGGCGGCCAGGGGTTGACCCGCCCGGAAACGGAGGGCGACCTGGTCGTGGCCACCGAGGGCGGGGAGCGCTCCGCCCACTTTTCCAACGCTGACTGCTACCGCCGCCTTGTGGCCGCGTTCGCGGAGTCACTGGTCACGGGCCGAGACCCCAGCCCGTCGGGGCTGGACGGTCTCCGCAGCGTGCAGCTCACCGACGCCATTGCCAGGTCGGCGCGCGAGGGTCGCGTGGTGGCCGTCGATTCGTGAGCTTGCTCGACCGTTCAGGGCACGAGCAGCAGCTTGCCGACGGTGGCACGACTTTCCAGGTCACGGTGGGCCTGCCCAGCCTCCTCCAGCGTGTAGCGCCGGTTGATGTGCACGCGCAGAGCGCCCGAGACCACCTGGTCGAAGAGCTCGCCGGCGCAGTGGAGGAGTTCGGCCCGGTTCCTGTAGTAGTGGGCGAGGGTGGGTCGGGTGAGGAAGAGAGACCCGGCGGCCATGAGCCGCTGGATGTCGAACGGCGGGACCGGCCCGCTGGCAGCGCCGAACACGGCGAGCACCCCGCGGGGCCGCAGGCAGTGCAGGCTTTCGTCGAAGGTCGCCATTCCCACGCCGTCGTACACCGCAGCCGCCCCCTCGCCGCGCGACACCTCGCGGACGACCTCCGACACGCTGGCGTGGTCGGAGCGCACGACCTCCTCGGCACCGGCCTCACGAGCCAGCTGCTCCTTCTCGGCGTTGGACACGGTCCCGACAACCCGCGCGCCCAGCGCCACCGCCATCTGCGTCAGCAGCAGTCCGACGCCGCCAGCGGCCGCGTGCACGACGATCAGGTCACCCGGCTGGACAGCGTAGGTCGAGTGCAGCAGGTAGTGCGCCGTCAGCCCTTGCAGGAAGACGGCTGCCGCATCCTCTTCGGATACCTCTGCGGGGATCGACACCAGCTCGGCAGCGGGAACTGCCACGCGCGCCGCGTAGCTACCGGGCGCGTTCTTCCACACCACCCGCTCGCCACCGTGCGTGCTGGTCACTCCGGGGCCCACCTCGAGGACGCGACCCGCTCCCTCCGCGCCGGGAATGAAGGGCGGCGTGCCGGCGTAGCCCGGCCGACCGCTGCGCGCGTAGGTGTCCATGTAGTTGACGCCCGCAGCGGTGACCTCCACCACCACGTGGCCCTCCCTCGCGGCTGGCGGTGCGGCGTCCACCGTCTCCAGAACCTCGGGCCCGCCGAATTGCATGACGCGAACGGCCTTCATCGCAGAGCCCTCCTGTCAGCCGGTGATGGCATGGTGCCCGGTTGCCCACCGGAACCATACGAGAACGAGACAGGCACGGGCCCAGAGCAGCGCTCACCAACCATCATCAGCCAGGGACACCATTCATGAGTGATCGACCGCTGTTCCACCGTAACGTCGCCGACGTCGACATCGCTCGAGTTCGGCGAGAGGAGGGGTGGGTCGACCTCGACATCAGGTTCATCACCGAGGCGATCAGTGGCTTTGGCGACGTCTGCCTTTTCCGGGCGAGCTTCCGTCCCGGGGCCACCCACCAACGGCACGTTCATGCCAATGCTGTTGAATTCTTCTACATCATCAGCGGCCGCGGGATGTCCGGCTTCGGTGCAGAGGAGCACGAGGTCGCGGCGGGGGATCTCGAGATGGTAGAGAAGGGAACGACGCACTGGCTGCGCAACATCTCCGACGACGAACCCATCGAGGTGATCGGTGGCTACCTTGGCGTCGGCAGCCTTCCAGAGGCCGGTTACGAACCGGTCTCCGAATCCCGCTAGGGGCGCCGCGATGGCTCTGGGGGTGGTGGTGACCTGGTACGCGCGACCAGGCACCGAGGAGCGCGTTGAGGAGATCCTCACCGAGATGACGACGTTCACTCGTGACGAGCCGGGTTGCCTCATCTACCAACCGCACCGCGCGGTCGATACCCCGGGGATGTACCTCATCTACGAGCAATTCGCCGACATGGACGCGTTCAAGGCGCATCTCGCATCCGGGCACTACGCGCGCCTCATCCTGGCTGAGGTCGGCACGCTGCTCGAGAAGCGCGACCGCTCGCTGCACACCACCATCGACCTCAGCTAGCGGAGGTCGCCGCCGGCCATGCCCGACCGCGGCCGCAGGTACCTGCGGTCCATTCGCGCGCTGACGGTGGATGTCACCCCGCTGCGTGACTCGCGCGACCTGCGCCTGCTCATGGGCGGCCTGAGTGTGTCGGTCGTGGGGCGACAGATCACCCTGGTTGCGGTGCCGTACCAAGTGTATGCGATGACGCATTCATCACTCGCAGTTGCCATGCTGGGCCTGGTCCAGGTGGTTCCGCTGGTGGTGGTCAGCCTTTACTCGGGTGCGCTCGCCGACTTGTACGACAGGCGCCTGCTGCTGGTCTGGTCGCAGCTGCTGCTGGCCTTCACCTCGGCTGCGCTTGCACTCCTGTCGCTCAATGGTCACGCGTCCCTGTGGGCGATCTACATCGTCACCGCCTGCGCAGCCGGCTTCTCCGCTGTCGAGACCCCGACCCGACAGGCAACCGTACCGCGCCTGGTGGCCCGCTCCAAGCTGTCGGCGGCCATGTCGCTCAACCAGGTCATCTTTCAGTTCGGGCAGGTGGCGGGTCCCATCGCCGGCGGGGTGCTCATCGCCGGCATCGGGTTGATCTGGGCATACCTGCTCGACGTGGCTGCCTACGGCGTTAGCATCCTCGCTGTTGTCGTGATGTCGGCTCAGCCACCAGAACGACAGAACTCGCGCCTTGGTTTCCGCGCGCCGCTCAGCGGCCTCGAGTACGTCGCCAAGCGTCCGCTGCTCGTGTCTGTGTTTGGCGCCGACCTGCTGGCGATGATATTCGGCCTGCCACGAGCGATCTTCCCGGCAATGGCCGTGACCGTCTTCCGGGTCGGACCCACCGGCCTTGGTCTCCTCTTCGCGGCGCCCGCCGTGGGCGCGTTCATCGCTTCGCTGGTGACCGGTTGGGTGGCGCGGATCGATCGCCAAGGGCGAATGGTGCTGCTCTGCGTCGCAGCCTGGGGTCTGACGATCATCGGCTTCGGCCTGGCCCCTTGGTTCCTCCTCGCGCTGTTCTTCCTGGCCTTGGCCGGCGCGGCCGACATGCTCAGCGCCGTCTTCCGGAACACCATCATCCAGTCGACCACCGCGGACTCGTTCCGAGGGCGCGTGAGCAGTCTGTACTCGATGGTGATCACCGGCGGTCCGCGGCTGGGCGACCTCGAGACAGGGGTTGTCGCCACCCTGGTCTCCGTACCCTTCGCGGTGGTCTCCGGCGGCGTGGCCTGTCTGGTTGGTCTGGTGATGCTGGGCGCGCTGGTCCCCTCGCTGCGACGCTACCGATTCGATGTGGACTCAGGCCTCGACACGCCGAGCGGCTAGGAACAGGGATGGTCGCGTCGGCCTGCCACCTCAGGCGACCGGCTCACCTGCCGCGCTCAACACGCTGTCGATCGCCGGCTTGGCAACGCGCAGGTAGGGCGGCGGTGGGCTGGTGGTGGGACGCCGACGCCAAGCTGCTGGCAGCGCCGATCGCCTCGGACAGCGCGGCGCGCAGTCGCAGGTCACGGTCGTGATCGGCGGGGCCGACGTCCACCGAGATCATCACCGTGCGCAGCTGGGACAGTTCATCGTGCAGCGTCAGCCGGTCGGTGCCAGCCGTCTCCCAAATTGGGAGCCGCGCGTCGTAGCGGGCGCCATGGTTCAGCGTGGCAGGATTCCCTGCTGGAGAGCGAACAGAGCGGCCGATGCGCGCGTCGACACGCCCGCCGCAAACATCGGGTCAACACCCCAAATTTCAGGACCTCCGGCGGGCTGACCCCACGGTCCGCTCGAGCGGCGCCTACTGGGCCTCCGCCGCCACGCGCACACCCAGCGCGATGAGGACGGCGCCCGTCGTCGCCTCCAGCCAGCGCCTCACTCGCGGCCTCAACAGCACGGCACCCGCCCAGCTGACCGTCACCGAGTACACCGTCAGCCACAGGAACGTCAGCAGCGAGAAGGTGAGGCCGAAGACGGCCAGCGGGAGAAAGGAGTCATGTGTGCTCCCCACCACCTGGGGCAGAACGGCGGTGAAGTACACGGCCATCTTGGGGTTGGCGAGGTTGCTGAGCAGCCCTTGGCGGAAGGCCGTCCACGCCGCCATCGGAGCGGTGGCGCCCCGCACCCGACCATCCGGCTCCGCGGCGGCGCGCCGGCGCAGTGCCGCCCACAGCACCGTCGCGCCCAGGAACACGAGGTACACCGCGCCCGCGAGTTTCACCACCACGAACACCGGATGCGACGCCGTCAGCAACGCGGCCAGCCCAGCTGCGGTCGCCAATGCCCACACCGCCTGCCCAGCCGACACGCCGAGCGCCGTGACGATGCCGCCGCGCCGCCCGCCGAGGAGGACGTTGCGGATCGTCAGGGCTGTATCCGGGCCCGGGGTCATGATCACCAGGGCCGAAACAGCCAGGAAGGGCACCACCGCCGCCGCGCTCATCGCCACGATTATCGGGTACGTAAGCTTGGCCTTCCTCTCGCCTAGGCGGATGAGACCCGGGGTGGCTAGGAGGTCGCCGACCATGGCCGTGGATGTGCTCACCGACACTGTGATTCGCAGACCAAGGGCGCAGGTGGCCGCGTACGTCGCCGATCCCACCAACGCACCGGAGTGGTACGTGAACATCGTCTCGGTCAGCTGGGAGACGGAGCCACCGGTCCGCGTTGGCTCACGCGTGGCGTTCGTGGCCCGGTTTCTCGGCCGCCGCCTCGCCTACACGTACGAGATCGTCGAGTTGGTGCCGGGCGAACGGCTGGTGATGAGCACGGCCCAGGGGCCCTTCCCGATGGAGACGACGTACACGTGGGACGACGCCGGCGCAGGCACAACTCGCATGACGCTGCGCAACCGCGGTGAACCGAGCGGCTTCGCGAAGGTCAGTGCCCCGCTCATGGCCGGGGCGATGCGCCGCGCCAACACGAAGGATCTCGCAAGCCTCAAAGCTCTCCTCGAGTTCGCGCACCGCCTGACCGACAGCGGACATGCTCACCGCCAGACGGTCGCGACCCAAGCCGCCGCGCGGTCAGGAGCGGATCAGGGTCACCTCGACGCCGAACGCGCGAGCAGCGGTCCGCCACAGCGCATCGGCGGTCACCACGCCGGCACCGAGGACGGCGGCGGCTGCCAGGCAGCAGCGGTCGGCGATTCCAAAGCCTGATGGCAGGCGCGAACGCGTCCGCGCAGAGAGCCACGCCATCTCCGCGGTGAAGGGCGTCACCGTCACATCGAGAGCTGCAACCGCGAGCTCCACGTCCGGTGCCGGCATGCCGCGCTGGATCAGCTTGCCCGCCACCTCCTCGAGGTTGACGGACAGCACCGTGGCGTCGGCCAGGTACTCCTCGACCAGCGCAGCCCCAGGCTCGTCGTCCAGCAGTGCCAGCAACGCGCTCGCGTCCAGCACGACCATCAGGCCAACCTCAGCGCCGCGTCCGCGACCGTCCCGACACGCGCTCCTTGGCGGCGTCCTGGCGGCGTTCGCGGATGAGCTCTGCGGCAAGGTCCAGGCCGGCCGGGACGTGCTTACGGACCAGCGCCTGGCTCTGCCGTACCGCGGCGCGGCGTGACATCAGGCGCACCTCGCCCGGCGACGCACCGCTGACGAACACCACCTCGTCGCCCTCGCGCAGTTCGAGCTCTGCCCGAATCGGCGCCGGCAGAACCAGGCGTCCGCTGCGGTCAAGTCGCGCGGAGTGCGGCACCATGTGTCAAGTATGCCGCAACCGGGCGTCTACGGTAGGCATGAGTGCTTATCCCGCAACAGACTATACTCGCCGCACCATGGCCCTGGAGATGCGCCCAGCCTGTGAACGCTGCGCCACACCGCTCGCACCCGAAGCCGACGCGCGCATCTGCAGCTTCGAGTGCACCTTCTGCCCGCCATGCGCGGACGCGATGGAGGCCGTCTGCCCCAACTGCGGCGGCGAGCTGGTCGCACGCCCGCGCCGGCGATGACGCGCACCGCTCTCCTGCAGGTCGCGCTCAACGGCCAGCGCGATGAACCGCACATCCCACGCACGCCGTCCGAGCTAGCCGCCGCCGGCCGCGACGCCGTTGCTGCCGGCGCACGGGTCATCCATCTCCATCCTTGTGACGACGACGGCGTCCCCACTCTCGAGGCGGCGCCGATCGCCGCCGCCATCACCGCTGTTCGTGCGGCGTGTCCGGGCATTCCGCTGTCGCTGAGCACCTGGGCGCTCATCGAACCCGATGCGACGCACCGGCGCGCGCAGATCGCATCCTGGACGGTGCTGCCCGACCTGGTCACCGCCAACCAGGGTGAGGAGGGCATCGTCGATCTCTGCCACGACCTGCTCGCGCGAGGCGTCGGCATCGAGGCCGGGCTGCTGGAGCTGGCCGACGCTGAACGATTCGTCAGCACCGACCTCCCCGTTGTGTGCACGCGGGTGCTCATCGAGCCGCTCGACGAGGCTGTCGAGGCGGCCGTGGCGCACGGCGCTGCGATGGAGCAGGTGATCACCGCCGCGGGCATCACCCTCCCGCAGGTGCACCACGGTGACGGCATCGCCTCGTGGGCGGTCAGCGAGCGTGGCCTGCGCCGCGGTCACGGCATGCGCACCGGTCTCGAGGACTGCCTGTTCCTCCCGGACGGACAGGCCGCTAGGGACAACGCCAGCCTGGTCACGGCGGCCGTCGCGTTGATGCGCGCCGCGGGCGTGGCGCCTGCCGTCACCTCAGAGCCCTAGCGGCGCGCGTCCCTTCTCGCCAAAGAATTCGGGTCCTCAGCCGACCCGGGATTCCTCGTCGCGCGTCAGCCGGCCATGGGCAACTCCGGCCACCGCAGCGTGCGTGCCGGTGTGGCCGGTGACGGCGGCGAGGAACGTGCTGCTGTCGAGCGCGAAGAGCGTCACGTCGGTCACGGTGGTGACCGTCGCCGTGCGCGGCACACTGCTCAGAAGCGCGATCTCGCCGATGCCGTCGCCGCGTCTTTGGGTGGACACGTGGCGGCCCGCGACGGTGACATCCAACTCTCCATCTGCCACCGCGTAGAAGCGGTCACCGGCGTCGCCCTCGCGAATCAGCACGGTGGCCGGCGGCAGCTCGACGCGTTCCAGTGAGCGAGCCAGGCCCTCGAGCGCAGGCGCCGGCAGCGAGGCGAAGTGAGGCAGCGAACGCAGCAGCGCGATCTCCACGATCGGCACGGTGGCGTTGGCATCGAGCGTCAGCAGCGACCGCCCGCACACCACCAGCCCCACGGGCAGAACGGCCCCCACCCCGACCAGGGCCGCGGTCGAGCCGCCGATGTCGATGAGCACGGTGGTCAACAGCGAGCCCACGGCAAGACCGGCCATGGTCACACCCTCGACCACGCCGAAGATGCGCCCGAGCAGCTGCGCCGGAACGGCGCGCTGGAGCAGCGTTCGCGTCGCCATCTCCAGGACGGCGGCGCCGGCGCCGGCCAGCGCCAGGAGGGTGGCCGTGGCCACGACGTTCACCGACATCGCGGTAAGTCCGAGGCCGGCGCTCAACACCAGGCTGCCCAGCACCATCGGACGCGCCAGGCGGCGGCCCACCAGCGTGGCCGTGACGCCACCGGCGAGGACCCCACCGATGCCGAACGCCATGTTGAGGTATCCCGCCAGCGCCGCGCCCTGGTGCAGCACGCTGATCGCCAGCACCACGAAGAGAACGTCCAACGCCCCGAGCACCACCCAGGCGAGCGCGAGGACCGCGACCAGCAACCGCGAGTGGCGCTCCGTGGCGAGAAGACGCAGGCCGGCTCCGACGTGCGCGAGTGCGCTCCCCGGCACGTCGTCGTCGTCCACCGCCAGTGGCCGCGTCCGCACACCGGCGACGAGCAGCGTCGCGACGGCACCGAACGCGGAGCACACCGCGAACACCGCGCCGGGGCCGCCGGCACCCAGCAAAACTCCCGTCATCGCCCCGGCCAGCACGATCCCCACGGCCTCGATCCAGCCCGTGGCCACGTTCATCGCGGTGAGCTGGTCAGCCCCACGCACCAGCCCGGGCACGAGCACCGCCTGGGCGGGACGCGTCGCTGCCACGGCCGTCGACGCCACCACCGCAGCCCCGTACGCCGCGTACGGGCTGAGGCCGGCGAACAGCACCACGGCCGTGAGTCCCATGGCGGCCGCCTGCACGATGTAGCCGCCCACAAGGAGGGTCGCCGGCGAGCGCCGGTCTGCGACCGTCGCGATGAATGGCGCCAGGACGCTCGGCGGCACCGTCTGCGCGACGACGACGAGCCCCGCCGTGGTCGCGCCGCCCTGCTCGAACGCGTACACCAGCATGGCGATCCACACCGCGTACTCGGTGAGGATGAACAGCGCGTACGCGCCCGCCACGCGGAGCAGCGTCGCGCTGCCGGCGATGACCCGGATCACCGCCGTCAGGTCGCCCACGGGCGGAGGATATCAGCGGCGCCAGCCCGGAATTTGCGCTACCGGGACGAGCCGGCCGGTGCCACGCCACAGAAGCTGCGCCGGTACGCCTGTGGCGACGTGCCGCGGTGGCGCGCGAAGTGCTGCCGCAGCGTCGCTGCGGTGCCGAACCCCGTTTGCTCGGCGACCTGCTCAACGTCGAGCTCGGTCTCCTCGAGCAGCCGCTGCGCGCGCGCCACCCGCTGCGTGATCAACCATCGGTGCGGAGCGGTCCCCGTCGTTGCGGTGAAGCGACGGTTGAAGGTGCGCAGCGACATGTTGGCGCGCCGCGCCAGGTGCTCGACGCCGAATGGCTTGTTGAGGTTCGCCTGCACCCAGTCGAGTACCACCGCGAGGTCGTCGCCGCGGTCGTGTTCCACCATCGGCGCCTCGATGTACTGCGCCTGGCCGCCGTCGCGATGCGGCGGCACCACCATGCGACGCGCGATGGCGTTGGCGACGGCCGCGCCGTGCTCCTCGCGGATGATGTGGAGGCAGAGGTCGATGCCCGACGCCGTGCCCGCGCTGGTGAGCACCGAACCCTCGTCGACGTACAGCACGTTGGCATCCACCTCGATCTCGGGATACCGCGCGGACAGCTCTGCTGCGTAGCGCCAGTGCGTGGTGGCCCGGCGCCCGTCGAGCAGCCCGGCCGCGGCGAGCACGAACGCCCCGGTGCAGACGCTCATCACGCGAGCGCCGCGAGCAACAGCGTCGCGCAGAGCCCGGAGGAGCTCCGCCGGTGGTTCGTGGTCGCTGTTCCAGGCGGCGATGGCGATGAGGTCGGCGGTGGCGAGCTCAACGATGCCGTACTCCGGGGAGATGGTGAAGCCGCCGTCGGTGACCAGCGGGGGAGGCTCCACCGCGCACACCCGGAAGTCGTACACGGGCAGCCCCTCGTCGGAGCGGTCGGTGCCGAACACCTCGCAGAGCACGCCGAGCTCGAAGGTCGCCACGTGCTGGCCCACTGCCACGACCACCTTCTCGAGCATCGAGCTAGTTTGGCACAAATCACGCGAGGTTTGGCGTTTCTGCCACTCGCGGTGAAACTCGTACCGCCGTACGGTGGATCCAGCGGCAACCGACGGGCGCACAGGGAGTGCAGAGATGAACGGATTCGACATCACCGAGCTGGGACAGGTCAGGGAGCAGGAGAACATGCTGGAGCGCGCGGAGTCGCAGGCGCTGCGCCGGGCGCGGCGGGACGCCGACGCGGGGACTGGGCGCCTCAGCCGCCGACGCAGGGGGCTGCACCGCCGGCTGTCCAACCTTCTCGCGTGACGATGATCGCGCGCATCTGGTCCGGCGCAACGGAGACGCGGGACGCTGCGGAATACGAGCACTACATGCACCGCGTGGCGCTCCCGGGGTACGCCGACGTCCCCGGCAACCGTCTCGTGCTCATGCTGCGCCGCGATCGGGATGACTGTCGCACCGAGTTCACCATGACCACGCTGTGGGAGGACCTCGACGCCGTCCGGTCGTTCACCGGTGCAGACGAGGAGACGGCGGTGTACTACCCGGAGGACGATCGCTTTCTCGTCGAGCGCGATCGGGTGGTCCGACACCACGCGGTGTACGGGTGGCACAGGTCCCTCCTGGGGTGGTCGTCGCACCGCGGCTGAGCGGCGCTCAGTAGCGACTGGCCGGGCTACTCTCCGGTGGTGCCCGATGCATCGCCGCTGGCCCGCCGCCTCAGCGCACAGATGCTGTCGGGCGAGCCGGCAGCGGATCCCGTCGCGGTGGTCGAACGGCTGCTCGCGGTGCAGGGCCAGGATCTTCAGGGTGCGCGGCTGGCGATCCGAGCTCGCTCCGCGAACCTGCACGTCACCGACATCGATCGATGTCTCACCGAGGACCGCTCGCTCGTCATCACCACGCTGAACCGCGGGACGCTGCACCTCGTCCGCGCCGATGACTACCCGTGGCTTCACGCGCTGACCACTCCGCCCGTTGTCACCGGCAACGCGCGCCGGCTTGCCCAGGAGGGCGTGTCCGCATCACAGGCGGACCGAGGCGTTGCCCTGATCGAGCGCGCGATCGGCAAGGACGGCCCGCAAACGCGCAGTCAGCTGCGGCAATTGCTGGTCCGAGCGGGCATTCCCACAGCCGGCCAGGCATTCGTGCACATCGTCATGTGCGCCACGCTGCGAGGCCTCATCGTGCGCGGGCCGGTGCTGGGACGTGAGCACGCCTTCGTGCTCGTGCGTGATTGGCTACCACGGGCACGGCAGGTGGATCGTGATCGGGCACTCACCGAGCTCGCTCGCCGCTACCTCGCAGGACACGGACCGGCGACCGACCGTGACCTGGCCCAGTGGTCGGGGCTGCCACTGCGCGACGCCAGGGCCGGCCTGGCCGCCATCTCCACGGAGCTGCAGCAGGTGCGGGATGGCCTCGTCGACCTCGTACTCAGAGAGCCACCGGCCCCGCTGCCGCCGCCGCGCCTGCTCGGTCAGTTCGACCCGGTGCTGCTGGGCTGGACATCCCGTGCGGACATCATCGGTCCGCATACGGGCCTGGTCACGAGCAACGGGCTCTTCCGGCCGTTCGCGATGGTCCGCGGCAGGGCGGTGGGAACGTGGAGCATGGCCGGGGGAGCCGTGCGTGTCACACCGTTCGGCGAGCTGTCGCGTGCTGTTGCCGATGCGCTGAACGCCGACGCGGCCGACGTGCAGCGCTTCTTCGTCGCGCGCTAGCCGGCGTCGAGAGTCGCTCGGCTCAGCGCGACTGTGCTACGACGCGGCGACGGAATCGCCGACCAGCTCGGCGACCGACCGGATGGTGGCGAAGCGACCCGCCAGCACGTACTCGGTACGGGCGATCACGTCATCAGTCGAGAGCGTGCGCGGGTCGGCGAGGATGTCCTCCACGCTGCGGCCAGGCGGCGCATCGCGGTGCTCGATGGGCGTCGTCGCCGTGGCGTCCGTGACGAAGGTCACCTCGAACCCGAGGTCGGAGCCGACGCGCGCGGTCGTCTCGCAGCACTGCTCGGTGCGGATGCCGGCGATGAGCAGCTCGCGCACACCTCGCGTGGTGAGCACCTGCTGCAGGTTGGTGGTGGTGAATGCGTTGTGAGCCGTCTTGGTCATGAGTGGCTCGCCGTCGTCGGGGACCAAGCCATCCATGAGACGCACGAAACCGCTGGCGGGATCGAAGACCGTGCCGGTGGAGGGCTCGGCGTGGAGCACCCACACCACGAGGTCGCCGCCGGCCCGCGTGAGCCGCACCAGGCGGTTCACCTGCTCGACCAGCTGCGGATTGGAGTTGTGTGCCCACATGGCACGCTGTCGCGAACAACTCCTGGACGTCGACCACTATGAGCGCGCGATTCATGTGGTGATCCTAAACGTCGTGGCTGTGGGCTCAGGCCCGGACAGACGCTGCGCCAGGCACCTAGATGGCGAGGCCGTCCGGCCAACGCCGAGGCAGATCAACCCTGCGCGCTCTAGGATCGGGATCGTCGACCGCCCGTCGAGGAGACAGCCGCATGACCAAGGCCGAACCGTGACCGATCGCGCGTTCAAGCGGATCCTGTCGATCGACGGCGGCGGCATCCGGGGGCTCGTGCCCGCTCTCGTGCTCGCGGAGATCGAGCACCAGACCGGCAAGCCCATCAGCAGCCTCTTCGACCTGATCGCCGGGACGTCGACCGGCGGCATCCTGGCCCTTGCCCTGACATGTCCCGGGACGGACGGCACGCCGAAATACCCGGCGACCAAGCTGGTCGATCTCTACGCATCGGGCACGCGCCACCAGATCTTCCCCGCGCAGTTCCTAGGCGGAGTGAAGCAGCTCTTCGGGCCCAAGTACTCCGCGCGTGGCATCGAGACCGTCCTTCGCGAGTACTTCGGGGAGGCCCGCCTGAAGGACGTCATCACCGACGTCTTCATCCCCGCCTACGAGATCGAGACGAGAAACCCGTTCTTCTTTCGCAGCAGCAGGGCGAAGGCCGACCCGGCGGAGTACGACTACCCGTTGTGGCGCGTCGCTCGAGCGACGTCGGCCGCTCCGACGTACTTCCCGCCGGCGGAGGCCGACGCCGGGAGTGGAAAGAGCTGGTTCAACGTCGACGGCGGCCTGTACGCGAACAACCCGAGCATCTGGGCCATGGCGGACGTGCTCGCCGGCGGCGCGGAGCTGGAGAACCTCCTCGTCGTCTCACTGGCGACGGCGAGCAAGGAGTTGAAACACCCGTTCCAGTACCGGGAGGCGAAGGGCTGGGGGCTCATCCACTGGGCGCGGCCCGTCATCGACATCGCGCTGTCCGGTGGCAGCGACGCCGCCGAGTTCACCCTGGGCCAGCTGCTGGGCGAGCGCAGCTTCCGTTTCGTCCCGACCACTCCGCTGGCCAGCGAGGCGCTCGACGACGTCAGCGACCAGAACATCGAGCGCCTGATGGAACAGGGCCGGCAGCTCATCCGCGACCAGGGCCCCGCCATCGCCAAGCTCTGTGCCGAGCTGACGGCCTAGATTTTCAGCCACTGGTTGCCCGCGACAGGCAGCTGTCGCCGCGCGCTCGCACCATGCCGCCGTGGCCACCCGCACCAACGTGATCGATGCCTCGCTCCGTTTCGCCCGGTCCGACCCTGCGTTGCTTCGCTACGCACGCGACAGCGCGGAGAAGGTCGGCGTTCCCGTCGACGACCTCCTGCGCGACGCCATCGACCGGGTGGCCGCGATCCGCGCTGCACAGGAACCGCCAGCATTGACGCTGCGCGACGGCCGTCCGCTGCTCCGCGCCATCTGACAGGCCGTAGCCACTTGCTCAGAGGTCGATGGAGACGCCCGCACCGGCCGCACGGGCGGCGTCGTAGACCAGGCGCGCAACCACGACGTCCTCGAACGCGACCCCCGTCGACTTGTAGACGGTGACCTCCTCCGGTGACCCTCGGCCCGGCCTGGTCCCGGCGAGCACCTCGCCGAGCTCGGTGACCGTCGCCGGGTCCCGGCCCTGCAGCTCCTGCGCGCCGGCCGGGGGCGCATTCTCTGCCGCGCCTCTCCATTCGACGAAGACGTGTCCCAGGCGCATCGTGTCGGCGTCGACCTCCGGTCCGAACGTCCCGCCCACCGAGGTCACGTGCGCGCCGGGGCTGAGCCAGTCGAACCGGATCACCGGTTCGCGGGCGTCGGTGCAGCAGCAGACGACGTCCGCGTCTCGGACGGCCTCCTCGAAGGTCTCGACGACGACACAGCGCGGATCGAGCGCAGCGAGCTGAGTCGCGCGCTCGCGATTCCTCGATGCGATGCGGATCGCCCTGATGTCCCGCACCAGCGGGGCTGTGGCGAGGTGGGATCGCCCCTGGACGCCGGCCCCGAGAATGGTGAGCGTCGCCGCGTCAGCTCGCGCCAGCAGCCGCATCGACACGGCCGCGCCGCCGCCGGTGCGCATGGCGGTGATGTGCGTGCCGTCCATCACGCACAACGGCGTTCCGTCCTGCTCGTCGAACAGCACGATCACGGCCTGGTGTGACGCCCGGTCGCGTTCGGCGTTGCCGGGGAAGACGCTGACGGCCTTGATGGCGAGTCCGTGATCCGGCACCCAGCCCGGCATCGCGCCGAGCAGGCCGGGCCCGGTCCGCGCCGCCGTCCTCGGCGGAACCGAGGTCGCCCCTGTCGAGTACGCACGGAATCCCGCCTCGAGCGCATCGAGCATCGCGGCTGGGGAGAGGAGCGCCTGCACGTCGCTCGCGGTGAGGAACAGCACTGCCGGCCTATCTTGGCAGGGCCCGCCGGGGCTTACGACGCGTGGTTGAGGATCTGCAGCGAGTTGGCGAAGTTGGTGAACAGCTCAGGCGGGTTGTTGAGCGACGTGACCACCACGATGTACAGCGATCGCCCGGCGAGCACTGTGCGGGTCTCGACGTAGCCACCCGAGGCTGAGATGACCGCGTCGACGGAGTGGAACCCCTGGTACGTGCCAAAAGTCTTCGACACCAGCGTGCCCTTGCTGTTGGTGACCTGGCCGTTCACCGATCCGTTGAGCGCGCCGTTCGGTGTCGCCGAGACGTCGAAGTTGGCCGGGAAGTCGGCGTAACCCACGATCTCGGCGGTGTTGGCGTCGATCGCGTCGCTCCACAACACCTCTTTGAGCGACTGGCTGCCGATGGCCTTGGTCTGGTCATCCTCCACCGGCGTGTGCTGGTACTGCGCACGGAAGTGGCTGGTGGGGTCGGTGAAGGCCGACGCGCTCGCGGTGGTCGCCGGGGGCGTCACCTTCTTGCCCACCACGAACAACCCGACCACCACGAGCACCGCGGCGATGCCCACCGCGCCGATCACCCAGCCCCAGCGTCGCGACGTGCGCTGCGGCTGGGCCCAGGCGGGCTGGGGCCACCCCGAGGGCGGGCCGGCGGGCGGGGGCGCCGAGGGAGGCGGGGGAGGGGCATCGATCACGGGCGGGATCGTATGCGGCACCTCCGGCGCGAACCGGCGCCGTCAAGAGAATTGCCACGAGCCGTTCCGCGGCTGTCACGGCGGGCGCCGATGGTGCCATCGGTCTTGATGGTGCCATCGTGGCTTGACACGGCACCATGAGTGGTGCCATAGTGGTGTCATGAACCTCGCCCAGTACTCCGAGAACATCCAGCGCCAGCTCGTCGTCGCCGCCGATGCCGCCGGAGACGACGCCCGCGCGCTCGCCGAGCGGCTTATCGCTCCGCTGGACTCCGCCATCCGGCTGTCGATCCAGGAGGCTCTCGCCGCGGCCGCCGAGGAGATCACCCTCGAGCTGGCGCCAGGCTCGGTGGAGCTGCGCGTGCGAGGCCGTGATCTCGAGTTCGCAGTCGTCCGCCCTCCCAGCGACGCCGGCGACGATCTCGGCGCTGACGACCTGACGGCGGGCGTCGGCAGTCAGCTGGTTGCCCCCACCGCTCCGCTGGACGGCGATGACGGTGGCATCCAGCGCATCAACCTGCGCCTGCCCGACCACCTCAAGACGCGGGTCGAGCAGGCCGCCGGCCGGGAGGCGCTCTCGGTCAACTCCTGGCTGGTGCGGGCCGCCTCAGCGGCGCTGGAACGCACCGACAACGCCCCGCAGCACCCGCGCCGTTCCCAGCGCTACACGGGCTGGGCGCGCTAGCGCACCCGCTCACACAGGAGAGAAACGATGCCCACATTCGACACCCCCGAACCCATCACCATCTCCCTCGAGATCGGCGTCGGTGACATCCGCGTCGCCGCGAGCGATCGCAACGACGCCGTCGTCACCGTCCTCCCCAGCGACCCCGGCAACAGCTCCGACGTGGCTGCCGCCGAGCAGACGCGCGTCGAGTACGCCAACGGCGTGCTGCTCATCAAGTCACCAGGCGGACGCCGTCAGTGGTCCCCCCGCCGCGGTCGGGACTCGATCGACGTCCGGGTCGATGTTCCCGCCGGGTCACATCTTCGCGGCTCTACGGCCGTGGCCACGTTGCGCTGCACGGGCAGGCTCGGCGACTGTCACTACAAGACGAGCGTCGGTGAGATCCGCCTCGACGAGACCGCCGCCGTCATGCTCCGCTCCGGGATGGGTGACATCGCCGCCAACCGCGTGGGCGGCGACGCGGACGTGAGAACCAGCTCCGGCGCGGTCCGGCTGGGCGCAGTCGACGGCACCGCCGTGGTGAAGAACTCGAGCGGCGACACCTGGATCGGCGAGGTGGGTGGCGACGTGCGCGTCAGCGGCGCCAACGGCAGCATCGCCATAGACCGCGCCGGCGCGACGGTGGCGGCACAGACGGCCAACGGCGACGTGCGTCTCGGCGAGGTCGCCGGCGGCGCCGTCGTCGTTCAGACCGCGCGCGGCAAGCTCGACGTCGGCATTCGCGACGGGGTCGCCGCGTGGCTGGACCTCAACACCGCCTTCGGTGCCGTCCGCAACGAGCTGGACGACGCGCCGCGGCCCGCTCCTGGCGATGCAACGGTCGAGGTGCGCGGACGCACCGCCTTCGGCGACATCACCATCCGCCGCGCCGCCGCGTACGCAATCGCAGGCCGCACATGACCGCCGCCGCACCGGTTCGAGCGCTCGAGGTCATCGGCCTGCGCAAGTCCTTCGGCGACAAGGTCGTGCTCGACGGCATCGACCTCGACGTCGCCGAGGGGACGACGTTCTCGCTGCTCGGACCCAACGGCGCCGGCAAGACCACCACCGTGCAGATCCTCTCGACCCTTCTCCGGGCCGACGCCGGCGAGGTGCGCGTCGCGGGGTTCGACGTGGCGCGCGAACCCGAGGCGGTCCGCGCAGCGATCGGCCTCACCGGGCAGTTCTCCGCAGTCGACAACCTGCTCACCGGTGAGGAGAACCTTCTGTTGATGGCAGACCTTCACCATCTCGATCGCCGCGCACGGCGGAGTTCGAACCTCTGAGCTGCTCGAGCGCTTCGAACTCGTGGACGCCGCGGGGCAGATGGTCGCCACCTACTCGGGTGGGATGCGTCGCCGCTTGGACCTGGCGATGACGCTGATCGGCAATCCGCGTCTGGTCTTTCTCGACGAGCCGACAACCGGGCTGGACCCCCGCAGCCGTCGCACCATGTGGCAGATCATCCGCGAGCTCGTCGCCACCGGCGTCACCATCTTCCTCACCACCCAGAACCTCGAGGAGGCCGACAAGCTCGCTGATCGCATCGCTGTCCTCGACCACGGCCGGCTGGTCGCGCAGGGCACACCGGACGAGCTCAAGAGCAGGATTCCCGGCGGTCACACCCGCCTGTACTTCCGCGATACGGACGCGGTGCGGGCGGCGACCCAGGTTCTCGCTGACGCGTCTGCGGACAGCGACCCACTCATCCTCCAGGTTCCAACGGACGGCTCACCGCGGTCGCTGGGCGCGATCATCGGCACGCTCGAACAGCACTCCGTCTCGGTGGAGCGCGTGACGCTCCACACACCTGACCTGGACGACGTGTTCATCGCCCTCACGGGCAACCCGAGCGACGCAGCGGCGGCCGCGTCATGAGCGCCCTCGTCTATGCGACGCGCGACTCGGTGACCATGCTGCGCCGCGATCTTCGGCACGCGCTGCGCTACCCGGCCATGACCCTGAGCGGCGTGTTCGTGCCCGTTCTCTTCCTTCTGCTGTTCGCCGGCGTGTTCGGCAACGCCCTGCGCGCGGGCCTCGGGCAGGGCACGCCGCTGGGCGGCCGGTACATCGATTACATCGTCCCCGGGATCCTGCTGATGACCGCCAGCAGCGGCGCCGAGGCCACCGCCGTGAAGGTGTCCTCCGACATGAGCACAGGCATCATCGCGCGCTTCCGGAGCATGGCCATCAGCCGCGTGTCCGTGCTCACCGGCCAGGTGATGGGCAGCCTCATCCGCACCGGTCTCAGCGGGCTGCTGGTCGCGGGCGTGGCGGTCGCGCTCGGCTTCCGCCCGACGGCCGGCCCTGTGGGCTGGGCCGCCGCCGCCGGCGTGTTCATCCTGCTCACCGTCAGCCTGACCTGGCTCGGGGTCGCCTTCGGACTCATCGCCAAGACCCCGGAGGGCGCCAACAGCATGGCGCTGCTGCTCGTCGTGCTCCCCTTCGTCAGCAGCGCGTTCGTACCGACCAGCTCGATGCCCGCCGGGGTGCGGTGGTTCGCCGAGAACCAGCCCTTCACACCGATCATCGAAACCCTGCGCGCGTTGCTCGCCGGCACACCCGTTGGATCCAGTGGCCTCGTTGCTCTCGCGTGGTGCGCCGCCCTCAGCGCGGTCGGCTACCTGGCCGCTCGCGCTCGCTACAACCGCAACCCCGTCCGCTGAGGCGGGCGCAAGTCGGGCCCGGTTAGGCTGGGCCGGTGAGCCTCCTGTCGCCCCTTGCCGCCCTCGGGTCGGGGGCGATGCTGGGCATCGCGGACTTCGGTGGCGGGCTGGCCGGACGGCGCACTCCTGCGCCCAGCGTCATCGCCGGCATGGAGCTCGCCGGCCTGGTCTTCGCCCTGCCGTTCGCGCTGTTGCTCCTGCCGCTGCAGTGGGACGTGCGTGACATGGCACTGGCGTTCTCCGGCGGGGTGGTCGGAGGCCTGGGGCTCATCGCCTTCTACCGCGCGATGACGATCTCCCTCATCGCCGTCGTCGCGCCGGTCACCGGCGTCATCGCGGCGGCGTTGCCAGTCACCCTCGGCATCATCGGTGGTGATCGCCTGCACCTCGGTCAGGTTGTCGGCATCGTCGTCGGCCTCGCCGCGATCGCGCTCATCAACGGCGCGGGTCGCAGCCCGGCGACGGGCGCCCGCGCCGCGCTGTGGCTCGCCATCCTGGCGGGACTCTGTTTCGGGTTCTTCTTCATCGTCTTCCACGCCGGGAGCCCGGCGGGCACGGCGGCGTTCCTCAGCGGTCGCATCGGCTCCGCGCTGGCGGTGCTGCCCGCGGCCGTCATCATCGGCGCGTCGCCCATCCCGCGCAGAGGCACCTGGCGGCTGATTGCCGTCGTGGGCATGTTCGACGGGTCCGGCACCGTGCTCTATCTGTACGCGTCGCAGGGAGGTCTGCTCGCACTCACCGCCGTGCTCGCGTCCTTCTATCCCGCCTTCACCGTGCTGTGCGCGCGGCTCATCGCCCACGAACGCCAGACCCACACCCAGACGGCAGGGGCCGTTCTCGCCGTCGCCGCGGTGGCGCTCATCGCCGGCACGTGAGCTGGTGGCGGCTCAGGCTGCCACCACCTCGCGGCTCGCTGCATGCGCGTCAGCCTCGATCGCGTGGGCGGGCACGCGCGTCCGCAGCAGCGTCGCGCCGATGAGTGCTGCAGCGGCGGCGAAGGCGCCGCCCACGAGAAACGCCACGTGGTACCCGCTGAGCAGTGCGGCGACCTGCGTCACACCGTGCGCGCTGCTGGTTCGCGCCGCGGCCACGCTCGCCAGCACGGCCAGACCGAGCGCGCCGCCCATCATGAAGGACGTGTTCACCATCCCCGATGCCAATCCGGACTGCTCCGGTGACACGTCGCTCATGGCGGCGAGCAGCACCGGGTTGAACGCCATGCCGGCGCCGAACCCGAGCAGGATCATCGAGGGCAGCACGTTGACAGCGAAGCTGCCATCGGCAGGCGCCAGGCTGAACAGCGCCAGCCCGGCGGCCGCGAAGGCCAGTCCAACCGCCAGCGGGCCGCGGATGCCGAAGCGCATCACCAGCTTGGCCGACACGCCGATGGACATCGCCCCCATCACCAGGTTGGCGGGCAGGAACGCGAGGCCCACCTGCAGCGCGCTGTAGCCGAGCACCAGCTGCAGGTACAGCGCCGCCATGAAGAACCAGGCGAACATCGCTGCAGCCCAGAGCACCCCGATGACGTTGGCGGTGGCCACGTTGCGCAGCCGGAAGAGGGCGAGTGACACGAGCGGCGCGGCAACGCGCGACTCGAGGAGCAGGAACAGGGAGAAGAGTGCAACGGCGATGGCCAGACCATCGAGCGTGCGCAGCGACGTCCAGCCGGCCTCGTTGCCGTTGACCACCGCGAAGACGGCCACCATGAGCGCGGCGGTGACGGTGATCGCGCCCGCGACGTCCAGCCGCACACGCGCCGCCTGCGCGTGCCGCGCCGGCAGCAGGTTCAGCGACAGCAGCACCACCGCCGCTCCGACGGGGATGTTGACCAGGAAGATCCAGTGCCAGCTGACCGTGGTGAGGATGCCGCCGAGCAGCACACCGACCGAGCCGCCCCCGGAGGCGACGAACCCGAACACGCCCATCGCCTTGGCGCGATCCGCCGGCTCGGTGAACAGGCTCATCATCAGCGACAGGCTCACCGCAGAGACGACGGCGCCGCCGATTCCCTGCACCGCGCGTGCCGTCACCAGCATCGCCTGCGACCCGGCGAGCCCGCAGCACAGCGACGCGACGGTGAAGAGCGCGATGCCTGCGATGAAGAGGCGGCGGTGGCCGAAGAGGTCGCCAAGACGGCCGCCCAGGAGCAGGAAGCCGCCGAAGGTGAGCAGGTACGCGTTGACAACCCACGCCAGCGAGGTCGCCGAGAAACCGAGATCCGCCCGGATCGACGGCAGTGCGACGTTCACGATCGTCGAGTCGAGAACGATCATCAGCGTGCCGAGGCACAGCACCATCAGCGCGAGCCAGCGGGTGCGGGCGGTGAGGTTCACGGCGTGCTCCTTGTCACTGTTGGGTTCGCACACGTAGACGGCAGGCAGCGGCGCGAATCATCGGTTCAGCACCACCTCGTCTCCCCGCCCGGCATGGTGCGAGCCCCGTCCGATGACTTTGGCCGCCGCGCGCGGTCTGTTCTGAGATGAGGCAACCACGCCCTCGCGCAGTCCTGTGCGACGTGTCTGGGCTGCCGGCCACGCTGGCGGCGGTCGACCAGCTGGCGCGAATGCAGCTCGCGGCTCGTCGTTCCGGGTGCCAGGTCCAGCTGCGCAACACCGCCCGCGAGCTGGAGGGCCTGATCGCTCTCGCCGGTCTCGCCGACGTCCTACCCGTCGAGGTGGAGCGGCAGGCCGAAGACGGGGAACAGCGCGGCGGTGTCGAGGAAGAACGTCAGCTGGGTGATCCGCCCGTCTGACAGCTCGAGCACCTGGAGAGCCCAGGGGTCGAAGCCGCTGCCCGTCGCGCTCGGCTTGTACTGGCCGAACGCGGGCGACCCGTTCGCCGACACCGTGGGGATGACCCGCGAGCCGCGGCAGCCGATGCCCGGCCCCCACCACCAGCTGAAGATGTCGTCGCGTCCCTGCAGCCACATGTCGAATGGCGGCATCGACTGGCTGGCGTCCTCGTGGATCAGCGCGGTCAGCGCGTCCATGTCGTAGCGCTCGAAGGCGCGCACGTAGCGGTCGAGGAGCGCGCGGTCGTCGGGGCTGAGCGGTGGCGTGGGGTCGGACGCGCTCACCCTGCCCGCGGCGAGGGTGGCGCGGGCACGCTGCAGCGCGCTGTTGACGGACGCCACGCTGGTGTCGAGGAGCTCGGCCACCTCGGACGCCTGCCAGCGCAGCACCTCACACAGGATCAGCGCGGCGCGCTGCCGCGGCGGCAGGTGCTGGAGGGCGGCGATGAGCGCCAGCCGGATCGACTCGCGCGCCACCGTCACGTCGGCGGGGTCACCCTCGAGCACCAGTTCGCCGGTCGGCACCGGTTGCACCCAGTAGGCCTCTGGCCGCGTGTGCAGGTTCGAACTCCAGCGGCGCCTGCGCAGGGCCGAGGTCCATCGGCACCGCCCGGCGCTCGCGCCCCTTGAGCATGTCGAGACAGACGTTGGTTGCGATCCTGTACAGCCAGGTGCGCAGCGCCGCCCGCCCCTCGAAGCGGTCGGACGCCCGCCAGGCGCGGACCATGGTCTCCTGGACCGCGTCCTCCGCCTCGAACGGCGACGCGAGCATGCGGTAGCAGTACGCGGTCAGCTCGGAGCGGTGGGCTTCGAGCTCGTCGCTGCCCGCGCCGGGCCCGGGGCTGATCGTCACTGGCCTCGTCTGCACGATGGTCATGGTACGAAGCCCCGGGCCGTGGTGGTCTGCACGCGCGACCTACCGCAGCGGCTGGTACGTGACGATGACGACGCCGTCCGCCCCGACCGGCCGGGTGTCGACCAGGCGCAGCTCGGTGCGCGGGCTGCCCTCGGCGAAGAGGCGCTTGCCCGCGCCGAGGACGATCGGGAAGACCATCAGCCGGTACTCGTCGACGAGGTCGTGCTCGGCGAGCGTGCGCACCAGGTTGGCGCTGCCGGCGACGAGGACGTCGCCCTGCGTCCGCTCCTTCAGCTTGGTGACCTCGCCTGCGACGTCGCCGCTGATCACCGTCGAGTTCTCCCAGCTCGCGTCGTCGGGGGTGAGCGTCGTCGAGACCACGTACTTCGGCATGCTGTTCATCCTCTTGCCGAACTTGTCGTCGTTCATCGATGGCCAGGCCGCGGCGAAGCCCTGATAGGTGATGCGGCCGAGAAGCTGCGCATCCGCGGCGTTGAGCTCATCGACCTTGAACTTGTCGCCGTCCTCGCCGCGGTTGAACCGGAACGCCCATCCGCCCTCGCCCGGCGAATCGATGACCCCGTCGACGGTGATGAACTCGCTGACGATGAGCTTGCCCATGGTGTGTGTCCTCCGGCTGTGTGCGGTGCGCGTCGAGTCCTATGACCTGCGGCGAGGCGAAGAGTCATCGGCGCGGAGATCTGCCACTGTGCGCCGCATGGCAGCGCCGGACCAACCCGAGCTGGTCGTGGCCGACGCGGCGGCATGGCGCCGGTGGCTGGAGCTGAACCACGCCGACCCCACCGGCGTCTGGCTCGTGCTCGCCACCAAGGGAACGACGCAGCCGACGTCCCTGCGCTACGCGCAAGCCCTCGAGGAGGCGCTGTGCTTCGGCTGGATCGACGGCCAGGCCAAGCGCCGCGACGGCGCCACCTACCGTCAGCGCTTCACACCGCGGCGGGCGCGGAGCCAGTGGTCGCAGCGCAACGTCGGCATCGTCGGCCGCCTCACCGGCGAGGGTCGCATGCACGCCGCCGGGGTCGCCGAGGTGGAGCGCGCCCAGGCCGACGGCCGCTGGGCCGCTGCCTACGCGGGCCAGGCCGCGGCCCAGGTCCCGGATGACCTCGCCGCCGCCATCGCGGCGTCGCCGCGCGCCCAGGCGATGTTCGACGCGCTGATCGCGCAGAACCGCTACTCGCTCATCCACAGGGTCGGCACCGCGCGCGATCCCGCCACCCGTGCCGCGCGCATCGAGCAGTTCGTGGTCATGCTCGAGCGTGGCGAGACGATCCACCCGCAGAAGCGCCGGCCTGTCGATTTCGGCTGAGCGCTGCGTCGTCAGGTGTAGAGGGCGGCCACCACGGCGGCCCACCATCGTGTGGAGGACGGCAGATGCCGACGTACGTTTTTCTGCTCTGGCAGGACGAGAGCAAGGCCGAGCGGCCTGGGACCCCCGGCTTTGACACGGAAATGGGGGCATACGGTGCGCTTCAGGAGGAGCTGATGAAGGCCGACGCCTTCAAGGCCGGTGACCCCCTTCAGCCGGCAACGACCGGCCAGTTGGTCCGCGTCCGCGACGGCAAGACCGAGGCCAGCAAGGGCACCTTCACGAGCGGGCCGGAGCAGCTGGTGGGCTTCTACCAGGTCGAGTGCACGGACGACGCCGACGCGGCCCGCTGGGCCGCCAAGATCCCGGCCGCGGCCAAAGGCGCGATCGAGGTCCGGCCCGTCTGGGCGATGTAGGGAGCGTCGGGCGGACGGACCGGCGCCGTGCCGGGCCGTCCGCGCTCCGTGCGCGGTGGCCGGTTCCGCCGCGCCCTACGATGTGCATTGCGCATCCACCGCCGTTCACCGAGGCGCACCAATGAAGTACATCCTGTTGATCCGCTCCCCGGTCGACACACAGGAGCGGCCGGACGACATGCTGCCGCGCCATGCGGCGTTCGCCGAGGCGACCGCCAAGCGCGGCAAGCTGGTGGACGGCGCCGAGCTCGCCGACATCACCACCGCCACCACGCTGCGCCGCCAGGGCAGCGACACCATCGTCACCGACGGTCCGCACGCGGAGACCAAGGAGCATCTCGGCGGCTACTACGTCATCGACTGCACCGACCTCGACGAGGCGATCGAGATCGGCCGCGAGGTGCCGCTCGTCGACGGCGCGTCGCTGGAGATCCGCCCGCTTGTCGAGCACTGAGCCTCAGCGCGCGGCGATCGCGGCCGACGCGCTCGTCGGTGTCTTCCGCGGCGAGGCGGCGCGCGTCGTCGCCACCCTGACGCGCCTGCTCGGCGACATCGATCTCGCTGAGGACGCCGTGCAGGAGGCGCTCACCGCCGCGGTCGGCGCGCTGGCCGCGCGACGGCACGCCGGACCGTCCCGGCGCGTGGCTCATGACCACCGCTCGCAACAAGGCGCTCGACGCGCTGCGGCGCGAGCGCACCCAGGCCACTGCGCGCGAGGCGGCGCTGCGGCTGCACCTCGACGACGAGAGCGATCCGACCTCGCCGTTCGACGGCACGCCGTTCCCTGACGACCGGCTCGCGCTCCTCTTCACGTGCTGCCACCCGGCGCTGGCGGGCGACGCGCGCGTCGCGCTGACGCTGCGCCTCATCGGCGGCCTGACCACGCCGGAGATCGCTCGCGCATTCCTGGTGCAGGAGTCGACGATGGCGCAGCGCCTGGTGCGCGCCAAGCACAAGATCCGCGCCGCGCGCATCCCGATCCGCGTGCCGCCCCAGCCGCTGCTGGCCGAGCGGTTGCCGTCAGTGCTGGCTGTGATCTACCTCATCTTCAACGAGGGCTACCTGGCGACGAGCGGCGACGACGTGGTGCGGCAGTCGCTGTGCGACGAGGCCATCCGCCTCGCGCGGCTGACGGCGAGCCTCATGCCCGATGAGCCGGAGGCGGCGGGGTTGCTGGCGCTGCTGCTGCTCACCCACAGCCGGCACGCGGAGCGGCAGGGCGGCAGCGGCGAGCTGCGCCTGCTGCGCGAGCAGGATCGGTCGCGGTGGGACCACGCGATGATCGCCGAGGGTCGCGCCGTCCTCCAGCGTGCCCTCGCGCAGCGCCGTCCCGGTCGCTACCAGGTGGAGGCGGCCATCGCGGCGGTGCACAGCGAATCGTCGTCGGTCGGCGCAACCGACTGGGCACAGATCGCCGACCTGTACGCCACGCTGCGCGAGATCGCGCCGTCGGCGGTGGCGGCCCTCAACCACGCTGTGGCGATCGCCGAGTTGGGATCCCCCGCAGCAGGACTCGCGCTGGCTGACGATGTCTCCGAAGCGCTCGACACGTACCACCTTCTCCACTCCGCGCGAGCGGAGCTGCTGGTGCGGCTCGGTCGCACGCGCGAGGCTGTGGCGGCGTACGACCGGGCACTCGAGCTGGTCACCAATGACGCCGAACGCGCGCACCTGGTGCGACGGCGCGACGACGCCTCGCGCTGAAACTCACAGCAAACTCCCAGCGGTCGCCACGTACATCATTCATACAATTGTTGGCATGGCAGAAGACGCACAACCCGTCCACCCGACCCATCTCCATACCTGCGGCCACTGCGGCGCCGACATCCAGGGTCAGCTGGAGTGGCCCGTGGGCCCGCTCGGCGGCAAGCAGGACTTCGAGGTCACGTGCCCGTCGTGTGGCAACACCATCGCGGTGACTGTCGAGAACGACGAGTGGGTGAGCGACAAGCTGGTGCACGAGGGCGAGGCCAAGCTCTAACTCTCAGCGGCGCGTCACGACCACCGGATCGTCACGGGCCCGGCGGCCGGACGGCGACAGCTCCGGCGCCATGCTGACACGTCATGTCAGCCGTCCTTCGCAAGCCGCCCGACGCGGACCTGTGGCGCGCGGCTCACGCCGGCGAGGACATCCACGAGATGGATGGCGTCGCCTTCGAGAGCCTGATCTCGGTGGCGCTGCGGGAGTACGGCTACGACGTCGACCTCACAGAGCGGTACGACAGGGGCGCCGACATCGTGGCCACCCGTGACGGCCGCCGCACGTCGATCCAGGTGAAGAGGGCGAGCCAATCCGTCACCGAGGCCGCGGTGGACCAGGCTGTCCGTGGCAGGTCCGCATACGAATGCACGCACGCGATGGTGATCACCAACTCGCTCTACACCCCGGCGGCACGGAGGCATGCCGAGGAGTTGGGCGTGGTGCTGTGGGACCACGAGGACCTCGCCAACCTCCTGCACGCAACCGGAATCGCTCCGTTGACCTCCGCATCGGCGCCGCGGTGTTCGTCGTGCGCCGTGGCCATGGAGTACACCTGGCGACCGCGTCCGTCGTGGCGATGCGCCGGCTGCGGCGTCCAGGCGCCCTACCGGCGATGGGCGCTGCGTGTCACCGCTCGTTCGTGCAATGAGGGGAGCCCTCTTCCACTCGTGCCACCGTCACCACCACCGCAACCGCGACCGGCGGCTGCCCCAGCACAGTCCGGCCCGTTGACTGAGCTCAAGCTCGGCGCCGCCCTGGCCGCGCTGGTGTTCGGCTGGATGTGCGTCGTCGCAGCCGGCATCGCGGTGCTCGAGTACGGTTCGCCCAGCCAATCCACGCAGCGCGGTGCGGTGCTGTTTCTTCTCGCCCTGCTCGCCATCCCCACGGTCGCCGGCACGAGGAGGCTGTTCAGGGCTCGCCGGCGGATTCGCGGAGTGCAGAGGACGCGTCCGGCGACGCGTTGACGGCGCCGGCGGTGCAGTCATCCTTCACGATGCACCGGTGAGCACGCAGACCAAGCTGCTGATCGCCGGCATCATCCTGGCGTCGGTGGCCGGACTCGTCCTGTCAGCGCTGCTGGCGTTCTCCACCACTCCCGGGTAGCGCGCACCGCTGGCGCACTCCATCGGAGCGCCGTAGACTGACCTGACATGCCAACTCGCGAGGCTCCGCCCGACGAGACGGCGCCTCACCAGGGGGCACCACACGTGTACAGGAAGCTGCCGAACAGCCGGACGTGGATGTTCCTGTACACAACCGGTGTGCTGCTCATCCTCATCGGATTGGGCTCCTCGTTCATCGCCTTCGACCACGGCGGCACGCTGTTCAGCGGGTACGACCAGCTTCGCTACGGGTTCATCGCCGCGTGGTTCGGGATGCTCGGTGGCGTGGCCATCAGCTACAAGGGCATCATCGACCACCGCGTCGCCAGCCAGTGGGACAGCGGCTGGATCCTCTGGTACATCGTGCGACCGTTCAACGGCTTCATCGTCGGCGTTCTGACCTTGGCGCTGCTCGCGGTCGTCAATACCGCGGCGCTGCCGTCGATTCCCGCTCTCGCCGTGGCGTGCTTCACTCTCGGCACTCAGGAGCGGCGTTTCTTCGCCTTCTTGTACGAGGTGGCCAAGCTGGTGCTCAACACTCCCAATGACACTGGCGGCGGGTCGCTGCAGATCAACAAGCTCACCCCCACGGCGGGAGGCGCAAGCACGCTGCTCATCATCGAGGGCGCGGGCTTCCAGAAGGGCGCGACCGTGTCCATCGGCGGTACCGAGGTCGCCACCGCCACGGTGTCCTCGGACGGCACCTCCATCGCCGTCGTCACGCCCGGTGGCCTGACGGCGGGCGACCTCGCCGTGCTGGTGACCAATCCGGACAACACCGCGCTGCGCGCGGCGACGAAGTTCAAGTACAGCTAGGCCGTACTGCTCACCCCGGGGCGGCGATGAGCGTGACCGGGGTTTGACCCAGCTCCCCGCGACCGGTAGGATGCCGCCGACTGGCCGTCCGCTTCCGTCACCCACCGGGTGCAGCCTCGGGAGCGCCCTGGCTCACTCGAGGGGGGAACATGATGCGAAGGTTCACACCACTCGCGGGAATCATCCTGGCCCTGGCGCTGTTCGCCGGGTCACACCAGCTGGCGGCGCGGGCCGCCACCAACTGGCCGGCGACGTGCGCGACATTGCAGGCGGTGCTCAACGCGCCCACCACGCTGGCAGGCGACACGGTGACCCTCAGCAACGCGGGCGTCCCGTGCACGGCGCCCACGATCACCTACCCCGTGGCCCTGCCCAACAAGCAGCTGACCATCGCCGGCGCCACCTCGAGCGACGGCTTCAACGGCCAGGGCGCCGCGCAGCTGATGACCGGCACCAACGTCGGCGCCACGGTGATCACCAACCTCACCTTCGAGAACGGTCACGTGAGCGGGTACGGCGCGGCGATCCTCGTCGACGGCAGTCAGAACCTGACCATCAGCAAGTGCAAGTTCCTCGGCAACAGCGCCACCGGCACAGGTGCGGTCGACATCGGCACCGGCAACGGGGGCACGCTCACGATGACCGGCAACACCTTCGGCGGCACGGCTGCTGGAGCACCCAACACCTCCAGCGGACAGTACCCGGGGGCGGTCTGGATCGATTCCAACAACGACGTCGTGATGTCGAACAACAGCTTCATCGACAACAAGAGCAACGGTGGCAACAACGGTGATGGCGGGGCCGGCGCCGTGTTCGTCATCTCCCGCACCAGCGGAGCCAACATCACGCTCTCCGGCAACACGGTGAGTGGCAACAGCGAGACCGTCGCCGGTGGCATCGGCGGCGGAGTGACACTGGAAGGCAAGAACCTGACCGTCACCGGCAACAGCTTCACCGGCAACAGCATCGGCTCAGGCAGCAGCGGCGGTATGGGCAACTTTGGTGGCGGCCTCGCCGTCATCAACACCGCGACAGGGGCCACGCTGAACCAGTCGCACAACCTGTTCACGAACAACCACATCGGTTCGTTCAGCTACACCGGGGCCCGGGCAGAGGCGTACTTCGGCGGCGGGGGCGAGTTCGTGCAGATGAAAACCATCTCGAGCTTCGACGACACGTTCATGGGCAACACAGTCGACGGTGGCGTGGGGTTGAGCACGTCGGTTGGCGGCGGGCTGGGCCTGGAAGGTAACGGCAGCGGCGGCACCACGGCGACGCTGACGGCGGCCAACCTGGTGGCTACTGGCAACTCCGTGCAGACATCTGCGGACGGCGAGGCCAACGGCGGTGGAATCTATGCCGGGTTCGGTGCCGGTTGCTTCGTCTCGCTCTGCCCCGCCGAGGTCGACCTCTTCAACTCCACCATCACGGGCAACAGCGCCAACAACGGTCCGGGGATGTCGGGCGGGGTGGCCACCGATGTCGGCAAGGTCACCAACTCGATCGTGTACGGCAACACCGGCAACGCGGCGCAGATCAGCTTCGGCAGCCTGACGGTGACGTCGAGCGACAGCTGCAGCGCCGCCGCCACCGCGTACACGGGCAGCGGCAACATCTGCGCCGACCCCAAGCTGGTCGACCCGGCAGCGGGCGATGTCCATGAGAGCGCGAGCAGCCCGACGGTCAATGCCGGCAACAACTCGCTGATTCCCGCGGGCCTGACCACCGACTACTACGGCGCGGCACGCGTCAGCGGCGGCACCGTCGACATCGGGGCCGCCGAGTTCCAGAGCGTCACAACGACACCGCCCGTACCGGCAGCGGGTGCCGCGTCGGGCACAGCGGTCCCGGCCGGCATCGGCCTGCTGCTGTTCGGTGGAGCGGTCCTCGCGATCCTCGGCTGCGGCGTCGCGCTCCGGCGGAGGCGCAGCACCGAGCCCTAGAACCCCGCTGACGCGGATGGCTAGGCTGCGGCAGCCGCCTTGGCGAACGCGTCGAGGCCGACCTGCCAGCCGTCCTTGTTGCCCACCATGTCGCGGTGGTGCTCCCAGCCGTCGCCATGCGCGTCGAGCTTGCTGTGCTCGAGCACCACGTGCGTGCGCCGCGGGCCGTCGGCGGTGAAGGTCACCTCGACCTCGCTGCTCCTGCTGGGATCGCTCTCGAGCTGGAAGTCGTTGCTGATGTCCCAGCTGAACACCAGGCGGTGCGGCGGGTCGTAGGCGAGCACCCGTGCCCAGCGGCTCTCCGTGCCGTCGGTCGCGCGGTCGTAGATGTTGCCGCCGACCCGCGGCTCGAACACCATCTCTGCGAGCTCGCCCTGCAGGATGTGATGGGTCGACGGCCACCATGTGCCCATCTCCTGCGTGAAGACCGCGAACGCGCGCTCGATGGGCAACTCGACCGTCACGGTGGCACGAACCGAGGTGCCGGCTGTCTGCGTTGTCATGGGGTCTCCTCCTCCGGGCTTTCCGCTGCTGTCTTGAAAGCGCCCAGGGCGCTGGTCCAGAACGTGTCGAAGTAGGCGCGCAGGTCGGCGAGCCCGCGCGGGTCGATGCTGTACAGGCGGCGGTTGGCCACCGGGCGGTCGCGCACCAGTCCGGCGTGCTTGAGGACGCGCAGGTGCTGCGAGACCGCGGGGCGGCTCACCGGCAGGCCGCGGGCGATGGTGCCGACAGGGAGCGGCCCCCCGGCCAGGCGCTCGAAGATGGCCCGGCGCGTCGGGTCCCCGAGGGCGGTCATCGCTTCTGCGTTAGCCATAACTTACGGTAAGTGTAGGCGCACATACGGCGCGCGTCAACTGGAACGGCTGGGCTCTCCTGACCACCTCGTCCGCGCCGCCGATGCGGCGCTCTACCAGGCCAAGCGCGAGGGACCCGCGCCGCAGCGCGGGCGCGCATCCGCGCCGATCAGCCGTCCGCCCAGGCTGCCTGACATCGATCCCCTCTCCACAGAGGCCGGTGCTCCTCGCCGCTGAACGGCGGCTCGGGGGCCCGGCCTCTTCTCTGTGCGCCGGCCTGTCACGATTGCCTCGAGGAGGCCAGCCATGAATCTTTCGCGGATGCTCTACCGCGCGGCCCGGGTCTCGCGCGACCTCGAGGCTGTCAGCAGCGGCAACCCTCGCCGGATCAGCCGTCGCGCCAAGAACAAGATCATCGGCAGAGCGCTGGGTCGCGCCGGCATCTGGCGCCGTCTCTGGAAGTAGCCGGCCGCGCCATTCCCTCGCCGCTCCTTACCACCTCCATAACCCTCGCGGTGGTGTCCTGTGCCCGGCGCTGTAGGGACGGCACGAGGCGAGGAGGAGACGGATGGATGCTCGGAGCAAGCGCAGAGGCCTGGTGATGGCGGCATCCCTGGGCGTCGCGGCCGTGTTGGCCGGGTGTTCCAGCTCGCCGAGCACCAGCTCGACGGCATCCGCGACGGCGGCGGCCGCGGCTGGCGTGATCGCCACCTCCAAGCAGAGCGGCGAGACCCTCGACCGCCTTCTCGCCCCCCCGGGGTGGACCATCTCGCTGTGGGCCGTTGGTGGTGCCAAGTACTCCAACCCCAACTCGATCGAGAAGGACGGCAGCAGCATCTGGGTCGGCTACCAGAACGTCACCGCCAAGGACGGCAGCGACGGCAAGACCAGCACCATCGTCGAGTACACGCTGGACGGCAAGGTGATGAAGACGTGGACCGTGCCGGGGCACACGGATGGGCTGCGCATCGATCCCTCGACTCACAAGGCGTGGGTCACGTCCAACGAGGACGGCAACCCCGCGCTCAACATCATCGATCCCACCAGCGCGACGCCGACAGCCATCACGCTCGCGCCGACCGCGCATGGCGGCGGGTACGACGACCTCGCATTCGTCGGCGGGGCGACGTACATCGCGTGCTCCAACCCGACGGTCGATGCCAACGGCAACAACGTCTTCCCTGCCGTTGACAAGATCACCATCAGTGGGACGACCGCAACCGTCACGCCGGTCCTCATGGGCAACGCCAAGGCGACGGACACCGTTGCCAACGCCGCCACCACGCTCAACCTCACCGACCCCGATTCGTTCACGGTGGACCCGAGCGGAAACCTGGTCCTCGTCTCGCAGGCCAACTCGGCGCTGATCACCATCCAGAACCCGGGTGCGTCGAACCAGGCGGTGACCAAGACCCCGATCGGCAATCAAGAAGACGACACGGTGTGGGCCACTGCGAACTCCGGGACGCTCTACGTCACCGATGCGGGCAAGAACGCCGTCTACACGGTGAAGTGGTCAGGGCCCAAGGGGACGGTGTTCACCGAGGCGCCCAACGACTTCGGCGTGGTGGGTTTCATCGGCACCATCGACCTCACCACCGGTTTCATCACCCCGGTCAGCACGGGGTGGAGCAAGCCGACCGGGCTGCTGTTCGTCCCGGCTTCGTGACCGCCTGACGGGCGCTCCCTCTCCCCGGGAGCGCCCGTCATTCCCCTCGTGGTCGTCTTCCGCCTCGTGCTCGTCGTCACGGGTGCTGCGGGGCATGAGGACTGTGCGCACAACGATCCTCCGCGCGGTGACTCGACTCTCAGGCACCTCCAAGACAGGGCTGAGGGTTGTCTGAGGCGGCGGCTGCAAGCTGATCCCAGTCGAACCGAGCAGAAGGGTCTCGACGTCATCAGCAGAAGGGAGAACCCCAATGACCACGGGAACACTGATCCTCAACATCGTGATGATCGCCGTCGCCACAGCGCTCGTTGCCATTCCTGCGGTGTTCATCCCGCACCGGCTCGACCGCGACATCCGGGTGCTCGACCGCGACATCCAGGGCCTCGATCGCGACCTCCGGGCGCGGACAGCCAAGCCCTCCGCGCAGCCGGCGCGCGGTCCCGTCGCCGAGGGCCGTTGGGCGCCCAAGCACCAGCGGAGCGTCGACGCCGCCTGACGGGCAATTCCCAGGGGCCGCGCCCGAGCACCGTCCCCAACCGGTGCCGCAGGGCGCGGCCTCGTTGTGCCCGGCCGGCCCGGCGCTGAGCTCGCCGCCTCCGCGGTGGCGACCCACCGCCCGATAAACTCGGCCCGGATGGGTGACCTGCGCTACGCCGACGCCGGGGTCGACATCGACGCGGGCAATCGCGCCATCGACCTGATTCGCAAGGCGGTGGCCAGCACCCACACCCCGTCGGTCCTCGGAGGCATCGGCGCGTTCAGCGGCCTCTTCGAGCTCGACGTGACCCGCTGGAAGCGCCCCGTGCTGGTGTCGAGCACCAACTCCGTCGGCACCAAGGTGAAGGTGGCCATCGCCACCGGCCGCCACCGCGGCATCGGCATCGACCTCGTCAACCACTGCGTCAACGACATCCTCTGCTGCGGCGCACACCCGCTCTTCTTCCTCGACTACTACGCAACCGGCAAGCTGGTGCCCGAGCACCTCGCGGAGCTCGTCGACGGCGTCGCCGCGGCATGCCGGGACGCGGGCTGCGCGCTGGTCGGCGGCGAGACCGCGGAGATGCCGGGTGTGTACGCGCTCGGCGACTACGACATCGCCGGCTTCATCGTCGGCGCCGTCGAGCGCGACGGCATCGTCGACGGCTCCCGCGTCGAGGCCGGTGACGTGCTGCTGGCGATGCCGAGCAGCGGTCTGCACACCAACGGCTACTCGCTGGTGCGCCACATCGTGCTGAAACGCGAGCTGGACTGGAACGCGGCGCTCGACGGCACCGACGCGCCGCTCGCCGACCTCCTCCTCGAGCCGCACCGCTGCTACCTGCACGCGGTCGACGAGCTGCGGCAGTCGGTCGACGTGCGCGCCCTGGCCCACATCACCGGCGGCGGTCTGATCGAGAACGTTCCGCGCGTGCTGCCTGCCGGCCTGAGCGCGGTGATCGACCGCTCCAGCTGGGAGGTGCCCGCGCTCTTCACCGCCATCGAGCGCGCTGGCGGGGTGATGGCGGAGGAGATGTGGCGCACGTTCAACATGGGCGTCGGCATGGTGGTCGCCGTTCCACGAGAGCAGGCGGACTCTGTCAACAGCGCCGCCGGCATCCCGGTGTGGAGGATCGGTGAGGTGGTGGAGTCGAGCGGCGGGGAGCGAGTGCGCTTCCAATGAGTGCCCCCACCCGCGTCGCGGTCCTGGCGTCGGGGACAGGGAGCAACCTCCGCGCGCTGCTCGATGCCGCACAGGCCGGCGAATTCCCCGCCGTGGTGGTGGTGGTGGTCAGCAACCGTGCGGAGTGCGGCGCCCTGGCGATCGCGCGCGAGCATGGGGTTCACGCGGTGTCGCTGCCGGTCAAGGCGTACGGAGGAGACGCTACCGCGCGCGACCGCGCCATCCTCGAGACGCTTCACGCCGCCCGCGTCGAGCTGGTCGTGTGCGCCGGCTACGACCGCGTGCTCAGCGATGACGTGCTCACCGCCTTCCCGGGCGCGATCCTCAACATCCACCCCTCCCTGCTGCCCGCGTTCGGTGGCGGCATGCACGCGGTCGAGGATGCGCTTGCGGCGGGGGTCAAGGTCACGGGCTGCACCGTGCACCTGCTCGCAGCCGGGGCCGTCGACGCGGGCCCGATCGTGCTGCAGGCAGCCGTGCCCGTGCACGAGGACGACGACGCGCACACTCTGCGCGCGCGCATCCACGAGCAGGAGTGGCGCGTGCTGCCCGAGGCCGTTGCCCTGTGGGCCACGGGGCGGCTCGAGGTCGACGGCTCCCGGGTGCGCATCCTCAGCAAACCGCGCCTGCACGAGGGGGTGCGTTGATGCGTGCGCTGCTGGGCGTCGCCGACCGCACCGGCCTGGTCGACTTCGCGCGGGGCCTGCGCGAGTGCGGCGTCGACATCATCGCCACCGACGGCACCCGCCGCGCTCTCGCCGACGCGGGTATCGAGGCCACCGCGGTGAGCGACGTCACCGGCTTTCCCGAGATGCTGGACGGCCGCGTCAAGACGCTGCACCCCGCCATCCACGCCGGCATCCTCGCCCGCCGCGAGCTCCCCGAACACATGGCCAAGCTCGATGAGCACGGCTTCACCGCGATCGACATCGTGGCCGTCAGCCTGTATCCGTTCGTCGAGACAGTCGCGCGCGGCGCCGACGCGGCCACCACCATCGAGAACATCGACATCGGCGGCCCCACGATGATCCGCGCCGCCGCCAAGAACAGCGCGTCGGTCGCCGTGCTCGTGTCACCGGGGCAGTACGACGAGGTTCTCGCCGAGCTGCGCAAAAGCGGCGCCATCTCGCAGGCCACTCGCGACCGTCTCGCGGCGCGCGCCTTCGCTCACACCGCCGCGTACGACACGGCCGTGGCTGCGTACCTGAGCGGGCAGGTCGTGGAGTGCGAACCAGCCCCGCCCGAGTACACCACCGGTGGCCGGCTCATCGCCCAACTGCGGTACGGCGAGAACCCGCACCAGTTCGGGGCGCTGTACGCCATCCCAGGTGCGCCGGGCGGCGTCGCCCATGCGCGCCAGCTGCAGGGCTCGGCGCTCAGCTTCACCAACTGGCTCGACGTCGACGCCGCGCGCCGCCTGGCCTGTGATTTCGACGAGCCCGCCGCGTGCGTGATCAAGCACACCAACCCCTGCGGCTTCGCGGTCGGCAGCGACGCCGCGGACGCATACCGGCGCGCGTTCGAGTGCGACCCACGCTCCGCGTTCGGCGGCATCGTCGCCATCAATCGGCCGCTCGACGAGGCTACAGCGGAGGAGCTCGCCAAGACCTTCCTCGAGGCCGTGGTTGTTCCCGCGATCACCCCGGAGGCGGCGGAGCGCCTCGCGAGAAAGGAGAGGTTGCGCGTGCTCGTCGTGGAGAAGCCGTCGTGCGCGGCGCAGCTCGACGTGCGCAGCATCGACGGCGGCCTGCTCGTGCAGTCCCTCGACCGGGTCACCACCGATCGCAGTGCGATGTCTGTGCCCACGCAGCGCCAGCCCACCGACGCCGAGTGGCGCGACCTGCTGCTGGCGTGGCGGGTGTGCCGCCACGTCAAGTCCAACGCCATCGTCATCGTCAGGGACGGCATGGCTGTGGGTGTCGGCGCTGGTCAGATGTCGCGCGTCGAGGCCGCCGAGCTCGCCGTTCAGCGCGCCGGCGATCGGGTCGCAGGTGCGGTCGCTGCGTCGGACGCCTTCTTCCCGATGCCAGACGGCCTGGAGACCCTGGGCAGGGCAGGCGTCGCCGCGGTGATCCAGCCCGGGGGGTCGAAGAAAGACCCCGAGGTCACCGCTGCGGCTGACGCATTGGGGATGGCGATGGTCCACGCCGGGGAGCGCCACTTCCGCCACTGAGCCGCCGCGGGAGCGGCCCGGCGGTTTCTTCTCGGTGGCGCACTGGGCGTGCTTCCGCTACCGGCGCAGTCCCACCGGCTGAGTTTCCTCGCGCGTCGCAGGCGTCGGACCCGGCGTCAGCGGATCCCGCTCACCTCGTGGACGTCGCCGCAGTCGACGCCGAGCGCGGCATGGTGATCGCGAACGGCCTGCGCGTCGGGTGCGTCGAGCAGGCAGTACACCCTGCCGTCGGCGTTGTGATACAGCTCGACCTGCCGCACCCCGAACTGATCGGTCTGACCCGCGGCTGCGCCCTGGGCGATGTCGTCGATGGCCGCTTGCGGCAGCTTGAGGTCCGAGTGGAAGTCCATGAACTGGGGCATGCCTTTCCTCCGATTGGGTCGAACGCCGGGTGATGGTACGTGTGCCTCAAGGGGCCACACAACTCGCCGTTCGGCACCAGCTCAGCCGGCGAAGGCGGTTGCCTCCTGCCGGCGTCCCTCGGTCGCGATGTCCATGAACCCGTACGTGCCCGCCTCGAGCAGCTCGCGCGCCGCGCGGCTCAGGGCGCCGAACGCGACGTGGCTGAACGCGCCGCCCACAGAGACCCGCGCGACGCCGGCCTCCGCGAGCTCGGCGACCGGCGGCAGGCCGGGCAGCGCCAGGACGTTGACCGGTCCGCCCACGGAATCGACGACGCGGCGGACCTCCTCGATGGTGCGCAACCCCGGGGCATACAGCACGTGGGCGCCGGCCTCGCGGTACGCGTGCAGCCGGGCGATGGTGTCGTCGAGGTCGGGATTGCCGCGGATGAGGTTCTCCGCCCGCGCGGTCAGCACCAGCCCGGGCTCGATCACGGCAGCCTCCACCGCCGCGGTGATGCGCTCGACGGCGAGGCTGATGTCGTAGATGCCACCCCGCGCGTCACCGGAGTAGTCCTCGATCGAGCAACCGGCCAGCCCCGCGGCGGCGGCGGCCCTGACCGTGGCGTAGACGCTGTCGGGATCGTCGGCGAACCCGTTCTCCAGGTCGGCCGACACGGGGACGTGAACCGCCGCCGCCACGGCCGCGGCGTGGGCCAGGACCTCATCCCGGCTGACCGCGCCGTCGTGGCGGCCGAGAGTTGCCGCGAACCCGCTGCTGGTGGTCGCCAGCGCCTTGAACCCGAGCGACTCGACGAACTTCGCGCTGCCCACGTCCCAGGGGTTCGGCAGGAGAAGTGGCTGGCCGCGCCGGTGGAGCGCGAGGAAGTCCCCCGCCTTGCCGGCGAGCCGAGGCAGGGCCACCGGCCGAGTCTGACACGGATTGACGACGGTCCGCCGTGCTCGGAGAATCCCGAGCACGCACGGGGGGTTTGCATGGGGCGCCGACAGGTGGCGGCCGCCGTTGTGGTGTGGCACTCGCTGCAGCTGGGTGCAACCGCGTCCGCGCAGGCAGCAGCCTCAGCTGCGCCCACCCGCGCACCCGCGCCAACGCCGCCCACACGTCCACCCACCAGCGGCGTGGGCTCCGTGACGCTCCGCACGTCAGCGTCTCACAGGACCCTCTCAGAATCGGCGCCGATCATCGAGACCACCGCCAGGTCGTACGACCCCTGGCGTCATCTTCACGAAAGGTGCCGGATGGATGCTCCGTTTGCATCCCAACTGCGTATCAAGGAATAAGCAACCGCCCGGGGCGGTTTCAACCAACGACACAGGGACCCTCCAAGATGTCCGCCCAACTGGCCGCCAACCCCATGAACCCGGACCTGATCGCCCGTGCCGGGCGCGAGATCTGGGATCGCCGGATCGCCTCGCTGCGCCGCCGCGTGGACGGGACGCGGATCCGCCGCCGGATCAAGGCGATCGACCAGCTGATCGACCAGCTCGAGGAGCGCCACCTCACCGGCGAGCGCTCGTTCGACCGCGGCCTGCGCCAGCGCCTCTACAGCCTCGAGGACGAGGTCGGCATCCCGCTGCCGCGCAAGGCGATCCGCGCCCGCAACACCGTCCGGCTGCACGCCGCCCTGCTCGACTGGCAGGAGACGCTGCTCGACTCCATGGTTCCCGAGCGCAAGCATTTCCCCGACGCCCACGACAACGATTGGGCGACGCCACACCCGGTCGGCTGGTAGCCCTCAGCGCCGAAAGACGCCGAGGCGGTCATCACCCTGCATCCGGCCCGGCGCATTGGAGCCCTGGGCTGGCTCCTTGCTCTTCAGACGCCCCCGGAGCAGGGTGACGACCGTCCCCGCTCAAGCCTCGCAGCCGGAGATCGAGCGACGGAAGTGGTGACCCACGAGGTCGAACTGCCGGGTCTGACCTCTCGCTGTCACCAGGTCGACCAGCGTTCGTCGCCCCCACCTGGACTTGGTTGCTGACGCCCGCCGTGGGCGGGGCGGGGTGCCCGCTGCCCCGGCTTGGCCCGCGAAGCGCCGCGGGCGGGGCAAGGGGCTCGCCGCCCTTAGCGGTTCTCGCGGTCGATCTTGGCCTGATCGTCGACGCAGTATCTCGCGGCCGGCATGGCCTCGAGTCTGCCGTCGGGGATGCTCTTGCCGCACACCTCGCAGACGCCGTACTTGCCGGCGTCGAGGCGTTCGATCGCGGCCTGCAGCTCGGTGAGCTCGCCGTCGACGCTCTGGAGCACGCCGAGGTCGAGCTCGCGCTCGAGGGTCTCGGTGGCCTGCTCGGCGGGGTGCTGGTCGGCGGTCGAGAGCTCGCCCTGGCTGGCCTCGTTGGCGGCCGTGCTCAGCCTGGAGGCGGCGTCGCGCACCTCCGTGAGGCGGTCGCGTTCCGCGTTGAGCCGCTCGCGGGCCTGTTCGGTGTCCATGGTCTCTCCTGGGTTAGATCGGGCCGCGGCGGCGCCACATTGTCATCGCTGGGACGGGCAGGCGCAACTCCAGCCCAGTTGGTGGCGCCCGCCCATTGACCCCATCGACTGACGCCGTTCATAATGCCTGACAATGTCAGTTGAGATGCCGGTCAGGGACCGGCGTGCTGAGCGTTACGCGGCGACGCGCCGAGAGATCCTTGACGCCGCCAGGGAACTGGTGCGCGCCGACGGCCTCGGCTCATTGTCGATGCGCGACCTCGGTGCCCGCGTCGGGATGCGCGCCCAGTCCCTGTACGTGTACTTTCCGTCGAAGTTCGCGATCTACGACGCCCTGTTCGGTGAGTCCAACGTCGAGCTCCTGCGCCGGATCAACGAATTGCCGCCCACCCTTGAACCATTCGAGGGGATGCGCGCGCGCGCTCACATCTTCCTGACGTTCTCCGTCGAAGACCCCGTCCGCTACCAGCTGCTCTTCCAGCGCACCATCCCCGGTTTCGAGCCGAGCGCGCAGGCGTACGAGCCGGCCGTGCGCCTCCTCGAGGAGTCGCGCCAGGCGATGTGTGCGTGCGGCATCACCGACGAGCGCGCCTTCGACGCGTGGGTCGCCCTGATCGCGGGCCTCGCCGCGCAGCAGAACGCCAATGAGCCGGGCGGCGACCGCTGGGTCCGCCTCCTGGATGAGCTCACCGACATGTACTTCGAGCACTACGCGCCGCCCACAAGGAGGAGGAAACCATGATCAGCAGTGCACTTCCCGTGGAGGCCATTGCGCCACTCGCACACGACGAGGCCATGCGTCTCGCCACCGCGGAGTACGACAGGCTGCTTGCTCTCGTCGATGACCTCCGCGACGAGGAGTGGTCGCGACCGACTGACTGTGCCGGTTGGGATGTCAAGGCGATGCTGGCTCACATCGTCGGCATGCTCGAGTTGCAGGCGGACCCGCAGGAGCGCACCCGTCAGATCAGCGCCGCCGCGACGGCGGCCGCGGAGTCCGGCCGCCTTCGCCTCGATGCATTGACCGCGCTGCAGATCAGCGAGCGCGCCGCGTTCAGCACCGACCAGCTGCGCGCCGCTCTGCACGACGCGGCGCCGCGCGGGCTGGCCGCGCGTCGCGCCATGCCGCAGGCGATGCGCGACGCGCCGTACGACCCGCAGCTGCCCGGTGAATCCGGCTGGACGGTGGGCTACCTCTTCGACATCGTCCACACCCGTGATCCGTGGATCCACCGCGTCGACATCGCTCGCGCGACCGGCCGCCAGCCACAGCTCAGCGCCGACCACGACGGCCGCATCGTCGCCGACGTCGTCGCGGACTGGGCAGGTCGCCACGGACAACCGTTCGCGCTCACCCTCACCGGCCCAGCGGGCGGCACCTACGTGGCCGGCCACGATGGCGTCGACCTCCACCTGGACGCCGTCGAGCTCTGCCGCATCCTCTCCGGGCGTGAATCCGGATCCGGTCTCCTCTCCACCCGCGTCGTCTTCTGAAGAATCACCAACCGAGCAAAGGGAGCTGAACATGAACACCTTTCGAGTCGGCGCTGACGTCACGGTGTTTGCCGATCCCATGGAGGTGCCCGGGCTCGGCTTCCTCCCGGTGAACGCGTTCGTTTTGCACGCCAGGGAGCCGGTGGTCGTCGACACCGGTCTGAGCCTGCCGGACCGCGACTACGTCGCCACGCTGAGCGCGGTGATCGACCCCGCGACGGTGCGCTGGATCTGGTTGACCCATCCCGACCGCGATCACACCGGCGGCCTGTTCAAGCTCCTCGAGGCAGCCCCACAGGCACGGCTGGTCACCACCTTCCTCGCGGCGGGCATCATGTCGACGGAGAGGCCGCTGCCACTTCACCGCCTGCACCTCCTCAACCCGGGCCAGAGTCTCGATGTGGGCGACCGGACACTGCACGCGTTCCGGCCGCCGCTCTTCGACAGCCCGGTGACGGTGGGCTTCTACGACGACCGCTCGCACACCTGCTTCAGCTCCGATTGCTACGGCGCCCCGCTGGCCACAGCCGAGCTGGCCGGTGGACCGGACGTGCGTGAGGTGCCGAGCGACCAGCTGCGCGCGGCGCAGCTTCTCTGGGCCGCGGTGGACAGCCCGTGGGTGCACAACGTCGACCATGGCGCCTACATGAAGACGGTGCGCACCATCAGCGACGTCGACTGCTCCACCGTCCTGAGCACTCACCTGCCGCCGGCGATCGACCTCGCCGCGCAGCTCGAGGCGATGCTCGCCGAGGCGCCGAACGCCGATCCATTCGTCGGTCCGGACCAGGCGGCGCTCGAGGCGATGCTGGCCTCCTTCCAGCCGGTGGAAGCGGCGACCTGATCGGCCCGTTGGGGCTGGCGCCGGCCTACTCCTCCGGCGCCAGCCAGACGACCCCGAGCGGCGGCACGGTCATCAGCGCCGACTGCTCGAACCCATGCCAGCTCGCCGGCTCGGTCTCCACCTTGCCGAGGTTGCCCTGCCCGCTGCCTCCGTAATCGCCGGCGTCGGTGTTGATCACCTCGCGCCACGCGCCCGCCTGCGGCAGACCGACGCGAAATCCGTGGTACACCGTGGCGGAGAAGTTGGCCACGCACGCCACGCCGGGATGTCCCGAGGCGTCGAAGCGCACGAAGCTCACCACGCTCTGATCGACGTTGCCGGCGTCGATCCAGCGGAATCCCTCGCTGCTGCCGTCCACCTCCCACAGCGCCGGCACCTCCTTGTACACACGGCACAGGTCGGCGACCAGCCGCTCCATGCCGGCGTGGTCGGGCTCCTCGAGGAGGTGCCAGTCCAGAGAGCGGTCGTGGTTCCACTCCGCCCACTGCGCGAACTCGCCGCCCATGAAGAGCAGCTTCTTGCCGGGGTGCGCCCACATCCAGCCGTACAGCGCGCGCAGGTTGGCGAAGCGCTGCCAGCGGTCGCCGGGCGTCTTGCCGATCAGCGACGCCTTGAGGTGCACCACCTCGTCGTGTGACAGCGGGAGGATGAAGTTCTCCGCCCACGCGTACCACACGCCGAAGGTCAGCTGCTGCTGGTGGTAGCGGCGGAAGATGGGATCCTTGCTGATGTAGTCGAGCGTGTCGTGCATCCAGCCCATGTTCCACTTGAACGTGAAGCCGAGCCCGCCGCTCGCGGTCGGGCGCGACACCGCCGGCCACGCCGTCGAACTCCTCGGCAATGGTCATCACTCCGGGGTGGCGGCTGTGCACCTGCTCGTTGAACTGCTTGATGAACGCGATCGCCTCGAGGTTCTCGCGACCGCCGTACTGGTTGGGGATCCACTCGCCGGGCTTGCGCGAGTAGTCGAGGTACAGCATCGAGGCCACGGCGTCGACGCGCAGCCCGTCGATGTGGAACTCCTCGATCCAGTACAGCGCGTTGGCGACCAGGAAGTTGCGCACCTCGTTGCGGCCGAAGTTGAAGACCAGCGTGCCCCAGTCCGGCTGCGCGCCGCGGCGCGGGTCGGCGTGCTCGTACAGCGCGGTGCCGTCGAAGCGCGCCAGCGCCCACTCGTCGCGCGGGAAGTGCGCCGGCACCCAGTCGACGATGACGCCGATGCCGCGCTGGTGGAGGTGGTCGACGAACCAGCGCAGGTCGTCCGGCGACCCGTACCGCGAGGTGGGCGCGTAGTAGCTGCTCACCTGGTAGCCCCACGAGCCACCGAAGGGATGCTCCGCGATCGGCAGCAGCTCGACGTGGGTGAAGCCCATGCGCTCGCAGTGCTCGGCGAGCTGCGGCGCCAGGTCGCGGTAGGAGAGGAGGGAATCGTCGGCGCCGCGCCGCCACGACCCGAGGTGCACCTCGTAGATCGACAGCGGACGGATGGTCGGATCGACGACCGCGCGCCGCGACACCCATTCACCGTCATTCCAGGAGTACGCGAACTCGGTGACCACGCTGGCCGTCGCCGGGGGAGCTTCGGCCTCGCGCGCCAGTGGGTCTGCCTTGAGCACGGTGCGTCCGTCGGCACCGAGGACGCGGTACTTGTAGCGCATGCCCGCGCCCACGTTGGGGATGAAGATCTCCCACACACCGCTGGCGCCGAGCGAGCGCATGGGCAGTGTGCGCGTGTCCCATCCGTTGGCGTCGCTCACCAGCGCGACGCCGCGGGCGAGAGGCGCCCAGACCGCGAACGCCGTGCCGCGCACGCCCTGGTGGTCGATGACACGCGCGCCGAGCCGCTCCCACAGCCGGTAGTGCGTGCCCTCGCCGATGAGGTGCAGGTCGAGCTCACCGAGTGTCGGCAGGAATCGGTAGGGGTCGTCGACCTCCCACTCCGCGTCGGCGGTGCGGTAGCGCAGCCGGTAGCCGGGCAGGTGCGACACCGGCACCTCCGACTCGAAGAGGCCGCGATTGTCGACGCGCTTCATGCGCACCACGCCGCCGGGGTGAGCGATGGCCACCTCGAGTGCGTCGGGGTGGAACGCCCGCACCACCGTGACGTCGCCGCTTCCGTGAGCGCCGAGCACCTCGTGGGGATCGCGTTGCACACCCTCGGCGAGCTTGGCCGCCGCCTCGGCCACGTCGATGCCTGTGCTGGTTCGCGACGTCGCGGTCACTTCGTTGCCTCGAGGAGGAACCCGAGCGGTACCGGCACCCACGAGGGGCGGTGGGCGAGCTCGTAACCCACCTCGTAGATCGCCTTCTGGATCTCGAACGCGCGACGCAGGGTCAGCGCCGCGCCGGGATCGGGCATGAGCACGGTGTCCGCGGTGCGCTCGACGTACGACGCCCAGAACGCCTCGCGATTGGCAGCGGCCCAGCTGAGGCCGTGCGCGCGCACGTGCTCCCACGCCTGGTCGGCAGGGGTGAGGCGCTCGAGAAGGGCCACCGACGCGGCGTAGTCGAAGCTGCGCAGCATGCCGGCGACATCGCGCAGCGGCGAGTGGCGGCGCCGGCGATGCTCGACGGGACGGCGCGGCTCCCCCTCGAAATCGAGCACCGTCCATCCGGAGTCCGTGCGGAGCACCTGGCCAAGGTGGTAGTCACCGTGGATGCGGATGGCCAGGCCCGGCTGGCGCAGCGCCCTGATGCTGTCGAGGCGCGTCTCCAGGGCGGCGCGGTGGTCGGGCAGCTCCTGGAGCGACTCGCCGCCGCGCGCGATGAGCGCGTCGAGCTCGGCGCGCACCTCGTCAGCCCACTGACCGAGGTCCTGCGGGGTGATCGGCTGGGGAGCGAGGTCCGGACCGGTTGCGGCGGCGAGCGCGAGGTGCATCTGGGCGGTGATGTCGCCCAGGCGCGCCGCCTCACCGGTGAAGCTGCCCCCGGCCTCCTCGACTGTCTGGGTGCGCTGGGCGGCGTCACCGGGCACGTGCTCCTCGGCGTCCGCGTACAGGTCGCGCAGCGACGTCAGCGCAAGCGTCCAGCCCTCGGTGCCGTTGTGGAGGAAGGGTTGCGCCATCGCCAGCAGCGCGCCGTGGGGCCGGTCCTCGCGTTCGTAGTGCAACCAGGCCAGCGCCGGTGCAACGTGGTCGAAGCCGGCCTCGGCGAGAGCCCTGGTCATCTCCAGCTCGACAGATGGCTCGAAGGTCAGCTTGCGCATCACCTTGAGCAGGTGCTCCCCGCCCACCACCAGCGACGTGTTCGACTGCTCGCGCGCCAGCGGGGCGATGTCCGGCGTCGACGCGTCGAGTCCTCCGCCGCCGGCCGACAGGCGCCCGTTGCGCAGCTGCACGGTCTGCCCGGCAGCAAGGATCCTCCACAGCGGTGCGGAGCTTCTCGCGTCGGCAAGGGCGTCGAAGATGAGGGTGTCGTCGTCCTCGTGGATGACTGCCGCGGGATCGCTCGGCCTCACGCCGCCGGGCTCGCTCAGCGCCACCGGAACGTTGTACGTGGCCTCGGTGGCGTCATCGTGCTCCACGGTGGCGATGCAGATGGCCACATCGGGCGCGCCGCCGGCGACGAGTGAGAGCTCGTCGCAGCGGACCGTGCGGATGGCCTGTCCGCCGCCGTACCAGCGCTGGCGCGGCAGCCACGACGCCAAAGCCTCCTCGAGGTTGGCGCGCATCGCGTCGACGTCGACGGTCCCGTTCACGCCTGCGGTGCCTCGATCGTGAACCAGTAGAAGCTGTGCGGCGCCAGGGTGAGCAGGTAGGGGAGCTCACCGATGCGGGGGAAGTGCACGTGACCGAGCATCTCCACCGGCGTGCGCCCCTCGAACCTGTGCAGGTCGAGCTCCACCGGCTGCGCGAAGCGTGAGAGGTTGTTGACGCACAGCACGATGTGGTCGTCGAGCGTCCGAAGGAACGCGAAGATCGACGGGTTGGCCGCGTCGAGCGCCTCGAATGCCCCCTCGCCGAAGACCGCGAAGCGCTTGCGCACCGCCACGAAACGCCGCATCCAGTGCAGCAGGGAGGAACTCGTTGCGCATCTGCGCCTCGACGTTGACCGCCGAGAAGCCGTACACCGGGTCCATCAGCGGGGGCAGGTAGAGCCGCGCGAAGTCGCTGCGCCCGAAGCCGCCGTTGCGGTCGCCGTTCCATTGCATGGGGGTGCGCACGCCGTCGCGGTCACCGAGGTAGATGTTGTCGCCCATGCCGATCTCGTCGCCGTAGTACAGGATCGGCGAACCGGGCAGGGAGAGGAGCAGGCCGCAGAAGAGCTCCATCTGGCGACGGCCGTTGTTGAGCAGAGGCGCGAGGCGGCGCCGGATGCCGAGGTTGAGCTTCATGCGCGGGTCGGACGCGTACTCGCCCCACATGTAGTCGCGCTCGTCGTCGGTGACCATCTCGAGGGTGAGCTCGTCGTGGTTGCGCAGGAAGATGCCCCACTGCGCTGTCGACGGGATGTGCGGGGTGCGCTCGAGGATCTCCGTGATGGGGTAGCGCTGCTCGCGGCGCAGGCCCATGAACATGCGCGGCATCAGCGGGAAGTGGAAGCACATGTGGCACTCGGGCCGCTCCTCGGTGCCGAAGTAGTCGATGACGTCCTCGGGCCACTGGTTGGCCTCGGCGAGAAGCACCTTGTCGGCGTACTCGGCGTCGACGGTGGCGCGGAGGTCGGCGAGGAACTCGTGCGTCTCGGGCAGGTTCTCGCAGTTGGTGCCCTCGCGCGCGAAGAGGTATGGCACCGCGTCGAGCCGGAACCCGTCCATACCGAGGTCGAGCCAGAACCTCACCACCCGGAGGATCTCGGCGCGCACCTCGGGGTTGTCGTAGTTGAGGTCGGGCTGGTGGCTGAAGAAGCGGTGCCAGTAGTACGCACCAGCCTGCTCGTCCCACGTCCAGTTCGACGTCTCCGTGTCGACGAAGATGATCCGCGCGTCCTTGTAGCGCTGGTTGCTGTCGGACCACATGTACCAGTCGCGGTACGGGTTGTCCGGTGAGGACCGCGCCTGCTGGAACCACGGGTGGAGGTCGCTGGTGTGGTTGATGACCAGGTCCATGATCACCCGCATGCCGCGCTCGTGGGCCTTGGCCACGAACTCGCGCACGTCGTCGACGCTCCCGTAGTCCGGGAGGACGTCGTAGTAGTCGCTGATGTCGTACCCACCGTCGCGCAGTGGGCTCTGGTTGAAGGGCAGCAGCCAGATGCAGTCGACGCCCAGCCACTCGAGGTAGTCGAGGTGGTCGATGAGCCCGCGGAAGTCGCCGACGCCGTCACCGTTGCTGTCGGCGAACGCACGGACCAGCAGCTCGTAGTACACCGCGCGTTTGAACCACAGCGGGTCGGACACTGGGACCGGGTGCGGAGGCGTGGTGGCGGCGGGGATCGGATCGGCCTCGATGGCCTCCGGCTGTGGCAGGCGACGGCGGCTGGTCGTGGTCATGACATGGGCCGCAGGTGGAGGACGTGCGCCGGCTGGTGTGCTGGGTCGAGCCGGACGTAGTTGGCGGGGCCCCACCACGAGTACGTGGCGCCCGTGAGCTCGTCGTGCGCGGAGAAGGGCGCGTCGGCGGGGATGCCCAGGGCGGCGAGGTCGAGCCAGGTGGTGGCCTCGTGCGCGGAGTGGGGGTCGAGGTTGACGATGATGAGCAGCACGTCCTTGCCATCGTCGCTCATCCGCGAGACGCAGAGCATGTCGGGGGAGTCGATGTGGTGGACGTGCAGGGTGCGCAGCAGCGCGATCGCCTCGCGGTGGCGGCGCCGTATGCCGTTGATCGCCTCGATCATGGGCGCCAGCGAGCGCGGGTCGTTCCAATCGCGGATGCGCACCTGGTACTTCTCGGAGTTGAGGTACTCCTCGCTGCCCTCGCGCACGGCGATGTTCTCGTACAGCTCGTAGCCGCTGTACATGCCCCAGGACGGCGCGGTCAGCGCGGCGAGGACGAGGCGCAGCCGGAAGGCGCCGGGGCCGCCGCGCTGCAGGAACGCGTGCAGGATGTCGGGCGTGTTGACCCAGAAGTTGGGCCGGAAGTAGTCGACCATCGTCGGTCGACGAGAGCTCCGTGAGGTACTCGGCGAGCTCCTCCTTGGTGTTGCGCCACGTGAAGTACGTGTAGGACTGGGTGAAGCCGGCCTTGGCGAGCGCCCGCATCACTGCCGGCCGGGTGAAGGCCTCCGCGAGGAAGAGCACGTCGGGGTGGCGTCTCGTGCACCTGGGCGATGAGCCACGTCCAGAACGGCAGTGGCTTGGTGTGCGGGTTGTCGACGCGGAACACCCGCACCCCGTGCCCGATCCAGAACAGCATCACGTCGCGTAGCGCCGTCCACAGCGCCTCGCGGTCCTCGGTGTCGAAGTTGATCGGGAAGATGTCCTGGTAGCGCTTGGGCGGGTTCTCCGCGTAGCGGATCGAGCCGTCCGGGCGGTGGCGGAACCACTGCGGGTGCTCGGTCACCCAGGGGTGGTCAGGACTGCACTGCAGCGCGTAGTCGAGCGCCACCTCGAGCCCCGTCTTGCGCGCCGCCGCGACGAAGGCGTCGAAGTCCCTGATGCTGCCGAGGTCGGGGTGGATCGCGGTGTGACCGCCCGCCGGCGTCGCCGATGGCCCAGGGGCTGCCGGGGTCGTCAGGGCCCGGGTCCAGGCTGTTGTTCGCACCTTTGCGGTGGGTGACCCCGATCGGGTGGATGGGGGGCAGGTAGACGATGTCGAAGCCCATCGCCGCGATCGCCGGGAGGCGCGCCCTGGCGGTGCGCAGCGTGCCCGGGTGTTGCGGGCGTCGGCTCCCTCCGAGCGCGGGAAGAACTCGTACCACGCCGAGAACGCGCCGAGCTGCCTGTCGATCCAGAGCGGGAAGGGACCGGCGAGCGTCCCCCCGCTGCGATCGATGGTGCGCTGCATCAGCGCGATCGCCGCCGGCCGTTCGGCGGCGGCCACGCGGGCCCCGGCCCCGGCCGTACCGCGGAGCGCCTTGGCCAGGGCGGCGAGCGCGGACCGGTCGGCGGCGCCCAGGCCGCCCCGCGCCAGGCGCTGCTCGGCGAGGAGCGCGCCCTCCTCGAGCTCGAGGGCGACGTCCTGGCCGTCGTCGAAGCGCAGCCTCAGGTCTCGCAACCAGCTCCCGTAGTCGTCGGGCACCCCCACCACCTCGAAGCTCCATGCGCCTGCCCTGACCGGCACGAAGCTCGCCTCATATCGGTCGTTGCCCGCGGCGGGCAGCGTCAGCTCGCGCCACCCCGAGGGCGTCTTCGAGCCGGGTGATCCGCGCGCCGGCCGCGGCGGCCCGTGCCGGGCCCAGACGAGCAGTCGGTCGTGGCCGTCGGCGATCACCGTGGCGCTCACGTGCACAGGCAGACCAACCGCCGCCTTGGCCGGGTGCGCGCCACCGTCGACGACCGGGCGCACCTCCTCGATCAAAACTCGTCCCACGCCTGCGGGCACGCCGGTCCTCCCTGTCACCTCACGCGCGGCGACCAGACTAGCGGCCGTGCCCGGCCTGGCGATGACGCGCGTCCGGACGGATCAGCAGCGGGCGGATCTCACGAGCCGGCGCGGAAGACGATGATCGAGGCCGGTTTCGGGCCGCTCGCGGCCGACTGTTTGGGAGGTGTCGAGGCGGGGCGTGCGCTGCTGGTGCGACGCGATGGCGTCGCCGGTGCCGTCCCAGGCCGCTCGTGGCCGCTGCGATCTGGCATGAACCCCCGCTCCTGCTCTCAGGCGCTGACGCGATGGGAGGGAACGTAGCACCGAGGTACCCGGTTTGTGTACGCCACCGTACCGTCGTGACGCGCTCGCGGCGCCGCCGTCAGGGTCGCTGCAGCACCCTCCCGGTGCGATCGACCACGAGCGTGAGGGTGACGTCGTGCCGGCCGATCCCCAGCGGGCCCGACACGACTGCACGTACTGAGTAGTGGAGCGTTCCGCCAGCATCTGTGACCCCGGCGCAGGTGGTGGACACGACGGTGGCGAAGTCCTCGGTGTTGTCCTGTCCGCACCCCGAGAGGTCGGGGAAGAGGGTGTTGACGTCAGAGAGCGGTGGACGGTCGGCGGGTGGTATGCCCGCCTCCACCGCGGCTGCGGCACTGGCCGGCAGCGGGATGGCTGGGTCCCCGGCGACGAAGGCGTCCTGGCCGTTCCAGCACACCTCGACACGCATGCTCACCGTCGCGCCGAACTCGGCGCCGACCATGTGGCCGGTTGCCACGTATGTACACGTGGCGCCCTGCACCCCTGACGCCAGGGACGCATTCGACGCCGTCACCACCTGCTCGGGCGCGAGCAGGATCAATGCCAGCCACGCGGCGACCACCACTGGCAGCGCCAACCACGCGAGACGCGCTCTGCGCCGTCCGTCGCCCGCCTCGTCGCTCTCGCCATCGGCCTGCACCCAGGCGATCACCAGGGTCGGCGTCATCACCAGGAGCTCGATGAGGATCACCAGGCCACGCCCGCTGACGCCGTTGTTGACCGCACTGTCCCCGATGCCGCTGTGGCCGGGCAGAAGGATCGTCGTCAGGAATGCGGAGGCCATGAGCACCACGACCTCGAGGAGGGCGCCCAGGCCCAGCAGGCGGAAACCGCGCCGGTAGGCAAGATCGCGCAACGCGCGTTCGCGTTCGTCCAGGTTTCGGGCGCGCGCGAACGCAAGGCCGCCGGTGGCCCGCACCAGGAGAACATCGAGGCCCGCAAGCACCAGCACCACGAGGATGCCGAAGCCGTGCAGGGATTGCGGCAGAAGGGAGCCGAGCAGCGCGGTGATCGCCACGATCGCGGCGACGACTGTCCGCCGGCTGCGCCGCTTGCGGAGGCGCGATGACAGGCGCGCGATCACGGGAACTGCTCCAGGTTGCCGTGACGGTCGATTCGTAGATGCATGCTGACCTCGCGGTGCAGGAACGGCAGCAGCATCGGCGACACCTCGGCGTCGTAGGTGAAGCTGAGGGTGCCATTGGCGCTCGTCGTCCGCTGACACGACACGGTGCGCACGGTGACCACGACACCGCCCCCGAACACACAGTCACTGTTGTTCAGGCCGAAATCCTCATAGGCACTCTTCCCGTTCCAGCACACACGAGCGCGCAGCGGAACGTCGGCGACCACCAGCACGCCCATCGTCCGGGTCGCGAAGAGCTCTCTGCAGTTCATCACGGCGCCGTTGGCGACCCTGCCGTCGGAGGCCGGCATCGACGACGCCGACAGCTGCTCAGGAAGGAATACGATCGCGACCGAGAACGCGAACGGAATGGCCACGGTCGCGGCCAGCAGCCAGGCTGCGACTCGGGCTCGTGTCGAGGCCGGCGCGCTGAGCTCACCGTCCAGCGGGATTCGCGCGGGTTCCAGGAACGCCAGCACCATTCCCGGGAGCACGAAGAGAAGTTCCGCGGCCGCGATGAGGCCGCCACCACCAAGGGAAGAGCCCAGCCACGTGCGGCTCTGCGTCGAGGCGACATCGCAGATGAGCGCAGCTGCCCCAACGCACGCCAGCAGCGCGTAGGCGATGCGATGTGCACGGTTGCGCAACGCTTCCTGGCGCTCGTCCACGGTGCCGTCGACGGCCGTGGCAACGCGCTGCGTGGCGCGACCGAGCGCGATGTTGAGCAGGACGAGCACCAGGAAGAGACCGAGCAATCCCCCAGAGTCCGATGGTGTCGCGGGCGCCGGCGTGGCCACCAACGCGGCGCACACCGCGGCCAAGGCGATCACCAGGCCGCGCCGGACAGTGCGCCGGCTCAGCCAGCTGCCCGGTTCTGCCCGCACGCCCCGCAGCAGGAACATGGTCACCAGCACGAGGACGATGTAGGCGCCGGCGGCGACGCTGCTCACCACCAGTCGACCCAGGAGCAGGAGCAGCAGGATCACCGCCAGCGCGGCCGTGATCCGGGTCGGGGTGAGTCGCGGGCGACCGAAGCGCCTGCGAACCTGTGGGCTAGCCAGCATCACCACCACCTGCCCCCGCCGCGCGGCGGTACAACTCCTCGCTCATCGGTCTGAACGGCTGGCGCGAGAAGATCGCCTCGATCGGCACGCCGAAGATCTCGCTGAGGCGGAAGGCGAGCTCGAGGCTCGGGTTGTAGTCGCCGCGCTCGAGGTATCCCACCGTCTGGTAATTCACCCCGACGGCGTCGGCGAGGGCCTGCCGCGACAGTCCTCGCTCGGCCCGCAGCACTGCGATGCGGTTGTGGAAACCGCCCGCCTGCCCCGCTTCAGCTTCCTCGGTTGATCGACTCATCGGGCAGAGTGTTGTAGTTCTACAACAGATTGTCAAGCGAGCGCCACATCACGATGCGCCCCGCGATCCCGCGCCCCGTGAGAGCGCCACGGCCAACGCACCGCCTCGTACTGTGAAACGGACATGTCGCGCTATCGATGGGCACTGACCGGGCTGGCCGGACTGGTTGTGGCCGCCGTCCTGGTCACCGGGCTGCTCCGACCAGCCCCGCCCAGCGCCGCCACCGGCAGCGGCAACGCGGCGCTCATCCCCACCGACCAGCGCATGGGAGCGCCCGAGTTCACCGGCCTCGACGGCTGGCTGAACAGCAAGCCCCTCACCGTGAACGGCCTGCGCGGCAAGGTTGTGCTCGTCGACTTCTGGACGTTCTCCTGCGTCAACTGCGTGCGCACCATCCCCCACCTGCAGCACCTCCAGCAGGCGTACGGCGGCCGCGGCCTGGTCATCGTCGGCGTCCACTCCCCGGAGTTCGACTTCGAGAAGCAGCGCGCCAACGTCGCCGCGGCGGTCCAGCGCTTCGGGGTCACCTGGCCGGTGGCCATCGACTTCGAGATGAACACGTGGAACGCGTACAGCAACCAATACTGGCCGGCCGAGTACCTCGTCGACCAGTCCGGCCGTGTCGCCTACATCCACGACGGTGAGGGCGACTACGACGTCACCGAGTTCGGCCATTGCGGCGCTTCTCGGCATCAACGCGCACCCGACGCCGGTCGCAGCAACCCCCGACCTCAGCGCGCAGACTCCCGAGCTGTACGCGGGGAGCGAGCGTGGCCAACTCGGCAACGGCGAGCACCACGGGACCATCGGAACGTCGGTGAACTACGGCAGCCAGGACACCACCACCGACGCCGACCGCATCGTCCTCGGAGGCACGTGGGCCGACCAGGGCCAGTACATGGTGTCGCGGACCGCCGGCCACGTCCTGCTCAACTTCTCGGCGCGCGACGTGTACCTGGTCGCGGGACCGGACTCGCAGCCGGTGCACGTCACCGTCACCGTTGATGGCAACGTCGTGAGCGCGCAGCAGCGCGGCCCCGACCTCGGCGCTGACGGCCTGGCCGTCACCAGCCAGCAGCTGTACCACGTTCTCGCCAACCAGGGCGGCGGCCGCCGTCTCCTCGACATCGCGGTGCCGGCCGGGTTCCGGCTCTACACGTTCACGTTCGGCTGAGCTGATGCGCGCGTTCACGCCGGCGTCCGTCGCTCTGCTTGCGGTGTTGACACTGACGGCATGCGGCACGCAGACGTCTCCCCCGGACGCCGCCTCTTCGCTCTCGTCGTCTGCGGTGAGCGGAGTGATGGTGGATTCGGCGCACGGGTGGGGGTTGACCGGCGACGGCCTGGCGCGAACCTCCGACGGCGGCGCCACGTGGACCAGCCTCAAGGGTCTGCCGAAGATCAACTTTGGATCTGGCACCGTGGCCAGCTTTGCCGGCGCCGATGTTGCGTGGCTGTGCGAGCAGGGTCGCGCCCGCGGCTCGCAGCCGAGTGCGGCGGGCGACACCCGCACGTCAGCGTCCCCGCCCGCACTCTGCATCGCCACGGGAGACGCGGGCAAGACCTGGGTTGCGCACGACGTGCCCGGCAGCGGCACCACGAGCGTCGGACGGCGCCGCGATGACGCGACCGTCGACAACGTGCTCGCCACCAGCGGCCACGCGGCATGGGTGGTGGTGGGAACCCTGGACACCTTTGCGGGGGGCGGGCACGAGAGCATCGGCCTCATCGAGCTCGCGCTGCTCCACACGGTGGACTCGGGCGCCCACTGGTCGACGGTTCGCGACCAGAAGGTCGACCTCAATACGCCGTGGCCCGGGGCTGCGGCGAACTGGGTCGACGTTGGCGCGTCGGGGGCGCTCTACGTGAGTGGCTTCAGCAAGGGCATCGACCGCAGCACTGACGGCGGCGCCACCTGGTCGACACTGCCGGCCCCGTTGCCGGCCATCGGCGACCGCGGAACGCAGGTGTACTGCTCGCTGACGGAGAGCGGCACACGGCTGACGGTGACCATCCGCGCCGTCGTCAGCAACAACCGGCAGCTGTACGACGAGACCAGCGGGGACGGCGGCCGGACCTGGTCGGGTCCGGTGCCCGCGCTGTCTCCACCCACCACCGTGGCCAGCTGCTGACGTGATCAGCATCGCGTCCCTGGTGGCGACGTTCGTCGCCGGGCTGGCGTCATTCCTCGCCCCGTGCTCGGTGCCGCTGCTGCCCGCCTATCTCTCGGCCGTCAGTGGCGCGGCCGCCGCCGACCTCGCGGACAACAGACGCCGTCGCGACGTCCGCGGCCGGCTGGTGGCCGGCGCGATGCTCTACGTCGCGGGGTTCACCACCGTCTTCATCCTCCTCGGGATCGGCGCAGCTGGCATCGGCCACTCAGTTCGCCAGGTGGAGCGCGGCGTCGAGATCGCCGGCGGGATCCTGCTGGTGGTCTTCGGGCTGCTGGTGGTGGGCGCACTGCGCCTGCCGTTCATGGAGCGGGTGCGCGGCGTGTCGTTGCCCGAAAGGCTGCAGGGTCGCGGCGTTGTGGCCGCGTACTTCGTCGGCATCGTGTTCGGCATCGGCTGGACACCGTGCGTCGGCCCGTACCTCGGCGTCGCCTTCGTCCTCGCCGCCAGCAGTGCCCACGTCCTCTCCGGCGCGGCCCTGCTGCTGGCGTACTCCATCGGGCTCGGCCTGCCCTTCGTGCTCATCGCGCTTCTGTGGGCGTCGCTGCCGACGCTGCCGCGCCGCGTTGCCCGCCTCGCCGGCCCGATGACCCGCGTGGGCGGCGCCCTCACCATCGCGCTCGGGCTGCTCCTGCTCAGCGGCTGGTACACGCACCTGACGTCGTACCTGGCGCAGATCAGCACGCCCAGTTGAGTCAAGATCGTTCCAGTCAACTCTGAAGAGGAGCGCGAAGCATGGCACCCACCAAGTCGGCGACCAAAGCCACACCGAAACCTGCGAATCGCACCAGCTCGAAAGCCGCCCCATCCAAGGGATTCAGCGCCGAAGAGAAGGCCGCGGCGCGCGAGCGTGTCCGGGAGCTCAAGGCCGAGGCGGCCAAGGTGGATGGGAAGACGGAGCTGCTCGCGGCCATCGCCAGGATGCAGGAACCGGATCGCGCCATCGCCAAGAGGGTCCACGCGCTGATCACAGCCGCAGCACCGGACCTCGCTCCGAAGACGTGGTACGGAATGCCCGCATACGCCAAGGACGGCAACGTGATCTGCTACTTCCAGAACGCAGGAAAGTTCAAGGTCAGGTACCAGACGCTCGGCTTCAGCGACAAGGCGAAGATCGACGACGGCGCCATGTGGCCGATTCAGTACGCGCTGAGCAAGCTGACCGCCACCGAGGAGGCCAAGATCACCGCGCTGGTGAAGCAGGCGGTGCGCTGAGGGCGCATGTTCTCGCCGAGGTGACGAACTGGCGACGTGGAGTCGGACGGTGACATCGCCGCAGACACTCGGTGAAGGCGACCGGCGTCTTGTGGCGGCGTGGGCTGCCGACTGCGCCGAGCGAGTCCTGGGGCTGTTTGAGGCGGAAGTCCCAGGAGACGATCGCCCTCGCGCTGCGATCGCCCGCACCCGGGCGTATGCCCGAGGAGAGCTGAACACCGCCGACGAGATTCGTCGCCGCTTCGTCGGTGGTGTGCCTGCCGGCGAGGTGAAGGCTCCTGCGGCGTCGGCGGCTGCCCGAGCCGCCGGTCAAGCCGTGGCCATCTGCCACATGGGTGCGCATGCACTGGGCGCCGCCGCGTATGCCGTCAAAGCCGCCGGCCTGGCGGCTCCCGACCGGCCGGAGGCAGTCAAGGACGAGATCCGCTGGCAGCTCACCCACATGACGGCCGAGGTTCGACTCGCCCTGCGCTCCCTCCCCCCAGTCGGCGAGAACCGGTCCGGCCCGCTTGGGCCGGGCCTCCTCGCATCTGGTCAGCTCCGCGAGATCATCCGTGACCTGCAAGTCGGTCTCGCCACACGTTGAACCTCACCACGAGCGTCCTCGGCGCCTCGTCTGCATCATCCTGCGTCACGAGATCGTATAGGCCGCACTTGGTGTCTGGTTGGCGTCCGCGCTGGTCAGCAGCCACAGATGGTATGCGGTGCTCGCTTTTGGGGGATTGACAGTGGCGCTGACGGTGACCGTGACCCCGTCGAGCGCGCTGATCCCGGACGCGGAGAGCGTGATCCTGGCGTCATTGTTCGCCGTGCTACCGCTGCCCTGGGAGAGCACCACCGCGCCCACCGTCTCCGTGCCGGCGGCCGTGTCAGAGACGATGTAATCGCCGACGGTCGCCGGGAGGCTGGTGCCCGCCGGAGCCAGGAGCGTGATGGTTGATCCTGCCCCGAGGGCGCCGGAGGAGCTCGTCGTGAATGAGATCGTGTAGGTTGCCGTCGCCCCGTGCGTGTTCGGGCTGGCGCTCACCGTGATCCCGGACACGGAGGTACCGATGCTGTATGCCGTGCTCTGAGCGCCACTTTGATCAGCCGAGGTGCTCACAGCCGCGTGGTCCGATGTGCTCTTGACCGCCGGGTTGACGACTCCCTGGATGCCAACAGTGACAGCATCGCCGGCGGTGATCCCCGATGCGGCGAGAACGATCCGAACCTGGTTGGGTGTCGAACTGCCACCGGCATTGGAAACCGACACCGAGCTCACGGTGTCAGTGTTGGCGCCGCTGTCACTCACCGCGTAGTCGGCGCTGGCGGCCGGCAGCGCCGTGCCTGGCGCAGCGGCGACGGTGATCGCATCTCCCGGGCCCAGCGCTCCGGAACCGCTGGTGGTGAAATGGATCGAGTACGTGGCCGTGGCCCCCGGCGTGTTGGGGACCGGTGACAGGGAGACCTTGGTCACGACGCTGAACACCGTCTGCTGAAGCGTCTTGCTCGAGCTGCCCGCGTAGTTTGCGTCGCCCGAGTACGTCGCGGTGATCGCGTTGATTCCCTTGTTGGCGTACTGGACCACACAGGTCGCCTGGCCGAGCGTCAGCTGCTGCGCGGCGCAGCTCGCGATGACGCCACTGCCGTCGGAGAAGGCGACCGTACCGGTCGGTCCGACAGATCCGGAAGCGGGGACCACCTTCGCCGTGTAGGTGACGCTCTGGCCGGTCGCGGACGGGTTGCGCGAAGAGGACAGCGTCGTGGTCGCGCCGATCGCGTAGATGAGGCCGTTGCTGGCGAAGTCCGCCGCGGCGCAGAAGGTCGAGGAGATGCACGACACCGCGGTGAGACCGTTCCCATTCGGGTCGGCTTTGACCGGAGTCGACCACGACGTGCCGTTCCATGTGATCGCCTGGGATCTGTAGTCCACGGCGATGCAGAAGAGGGAGGAGCTGCATGAGACAGCGCCGCCGGGGCCCCACCCCGCTTGGGCGGCGGGTGCCGACCAGGATGTGCCCGTCCGCATGACCACGTTGCCATTGCCGTCCACCGCCACGCAGAACGTTGTCGAGCTGCAGGACACGCCGGCGAGACCGCCGCCCCCGGGGTCGATGTTGGTCGGCGCCGACCACGACGTGCCGTCCCAGCTCACGGCGTTGCCATGACTGCCGTCCTTGGATGAGTCCACCGCGACGCAGAACGCTGCGGAGACGCACGACACCGAGCTGAGGCCACCGGGTGGGTCGATGTTGGTGGCCGCCGTCCAGGAGGAACCGTCCCAGGCTGCCGCGTTGCCGCCGGCGTCCACGACGATGCAGAAGGTCGGCGAGGAGGCGCACGACACGGAGGTGAGGTTGCCGGCGCCGCTGATCGCTACAGGCGCCGACCATGAGCCGCCGCTCCACGTCAGGGCGTTCCCCGCGCCGTCCACGGCGACGCAGAAGGTGGTGGAGCTGCACGACACCCCACTCACCTCGGTCTTGTTCCCCTCAATTCCGGTCTCTGACCACGAGGTGCCGTCCCAGGTCGCGGCGTTGCCGGCTGCCGTCGCCTCGACGCAGAACGTCCGAGACACGCATGACACGGTATTGGGAGCGGCCCCCAGGTACACGGGCTGCGACCACGCATGGCTGAGAGGGGCGCCGCCACCACCGTTGCCGGCGAGGGCGCGTGGCACGGTCACCGCAGCGCCGATGCCGAGTGCGACCACGACTGCCGCAATTGTGTATCGCCGTCCCCGAAAGCGGCTTCGACCACCGGCGGAGTCGGTCTCTTGCCCGCCCATTCCAGTGTGGTTCATCTGGATCCCCCCAGTCGCGCCCCGAGCCTGGAACGATGAGAACCCAGCGATGAGGGTAGACAAGGTTCAGTTGCGACAGTGTGCACGCTTCCCAGGCAAAAGGAAACAGGCCAAAGGAAAGCAGAGATCAACTGGCCCCACAGGGGTGTTCCGCCGCAATCTCCCTGTTACACCGTCTATGTAGTGATCACTGCCGCCCGATCGCACATATCGGGGGCGACGTGGACGATTTCACAGGTCCCGATGCAGCCTGGGAGTAGCTTGGCGGGCCCGAGTGTCGACCCGCGCCCAATAGCCCGCGAACACTGTGAGCCACTGGCACGCCGTGGGTCGTCCCGCCGCCATGACGGCGTCGGGTGGGATGATCGACCCTCGCGTCGATCGGGCACCACGGAGGCGATGGCGATGAGCAGCGACGACCGGTTCGGCGCCCGCGCAACCCTGGCCGGCGACGTCGACTACTACGCGCTCAGCCGTCTCGCGGACACCGGGGTCGGCGACCCGTCGCGCCTCCCCATGACCGTCAAGATCCTGCTCGAGAATGCGCTGCGCCACTCCGGCGCGCCCTTCGCCAACGAGGACGACGTCGCGGCCTTGGTCGCCTGGGACGGCAAGCACCCCGCTGAGGACCGTGAGCGCCCGTTCGTCCCGTCCCGGGTGCTGCTCCAGGACTTCACCGGCGTCCCCGCCGTCGTCGACCTGGCCGCGATGCGCTCAGCCATGCAGCGGGCCGGCGGCGACCCCGGACGGATCGATCCCCTGGTGCCGGTCGACCTGGTCATCGACCACTCCGTGCAGGTCGACGCGTTCGGGGACGCGCAGGCGTACGGCCGCAACATCGAGCGCGAGTACGAGCGCAACCGCGAGCGCTACATGCTGCTCCGCTGGGCGCAGCAGGCCTTCAAGGGCTTCCGGGTGGTGCCGCCCGGGATGGGCATCGTGCACCAGGTCAACCTCGAGTACCTGGCCCGCGTCGTCCAGGTACGTGACATCGATGGCCACAACGTGGCACTCCCGGACACGCTGGTGGGGACGGACTCGCACACCACCATGGTCAACGGCATCGGTGTGCTCGGCTGGGGTGTCGGCGGCATCGAGGCCGAGGCCTGCATGCTCGGCCAGCCGCTGTTCCTGCTCTCGCCGGTGGTGGTCGGCGTTCGCTTCCACAACGCGCTGCCGGTCGGGACCACCGCAACCGACCTGGTGCTGACCCTGACCGAGATGCTCCGCAAGCATGGCGTCGTCAACAAGTTCGTGGAGTTCTGCGGCGCCGGGCTGTCGTCGATGACCGCCGCCGACCGGGCCACCCTCTCCAACATGGCGCCGGAATACGGCGCCACCGCCTCGTTCTTCCCGGTCGACGCGCGCACCCTCGAGTACCTGCGACAGACGGGCCGCGAGGAGGAGCACGTCGAGCTGGTCGAGCGGTACTGCCGCGAGCAGGGCATGTTCCGCACCGACGAGTCGGAGACGCCGCTGTTCAGTGAGATCCTCGACCTCGACCTCGCCTCGATCGTCCCTTCGGTTGCCGGCCCTCGCCGACCCCAGGACCGCGTCGCCCTCCCGGGCGTGTGGGACTCGTTCACCGCGGTGTACGGCGGCGGCGGCGACGACGCGCCGCAGCGCAACGGCGACCTCGCCCGCCTCGTCCAGGAGGGCGGCAACCCTGAAGGGGCCACCGGCAACCCCAACCCGGAGCCCGCGGCAGCCGGCAATGGTCACAACGTCAGGGAGCTCGCCGACGGCGCCGTGGTGATCGCCGCCATCACATCCTGCACGAACACCTCCAACCCGTCGGTGATGCTCGCCGCCGGCCTGCTCGCGCAGCACGCCGTCGAGCGCGGCCTCACCGTGGCCGCGCACGTCAAGACGTCGCTGGCGCCGGGCTCGCGCGTGGTCACCGACTACCTGCGCCGCGCCGGTGTCTCAGAGGCGCTCGACACCCTGCACTTCAACACCGTCGGCTACGGCTGCACGACATGCATCGGCAACAGCGGTCCGCTGCCGGAGGAGGTGTCGAGCCGCATCGAGTCCGAGGACCTGGCGGTGGCCGCGGTGCTCAGCGGCAACCGCAATTTCGAGGGGCGCATCCACCCCCAGGTGAAGGCGGCATACCTGGCGTCGCCGCCGCTGGTGGTTGCGTACGCACTCGCCGGCACCGTCGACATCGACCTCACCACCGAGCCGCTCGGCCGCGACAGCGACGGCGGGGACGTGTTCCTCAGCGACATCTGGCCCACCGCTGAGGAGATCGCCGACGCGACCGCGCGCGGGCTGCAGCAGTCGATGTTCCACGACGAGTACGCGCGCATCTTCGACGGCGACGAGCACTGGCAGAAGCTGCCGGCCCCGACCGGCGCCATGTTCGACTGGGAGGACGACTCGACATACGTGCGCGAACCGCCGTTCTTCGCGAGCGCGGCACAGCCGCAGCAAGCACCGGAGGCGATCGAGAACGCCCGCGTCCTCGCCGTGCTCGGCAACTCGATCACCACCGACCACATCTCGCCGGCAGGGACCATCTCCCCACAGTCACCGGCGGCCGCGTACCTGCGTGACCATGGTGTCGAGTTGCGCGACTTCAACACCTACGGGGCGCGCCGTGGCAACCACGAGGTGATGATGCGCGGCACGTTCGCCAACATCCGCCTGCGCAACGCGCTCGCGAATGGCAAGGAGGGTGGCTGGACGACCCACCTCGACAGCGGTGAGGTGATGTCCATCTACGACGCAGCGATGCGCTACGCCAAGGAGGGCGTGCCGCTGATCATCCTCGCGGGGCGCGAGTACGGCTCGGGATCGTCGCGCGACTGGGCGGCCAAGGGGCCGATGCTGCAGGGCGTGCGCGCGGTGATCGCGCAGTCGTTCGAGCGCATCCACCGCAGCAACCTGGTGGGCATGGGGGTGCTGCCGCTGCAGTTCCGCGACGGCGACTCCCCGAGTCGCTCGGCCTCGACGGCCGCGAGCGCTACACCATCCGCGGGGTTGCGAATGCGGGCCCGGGGGCAACCATCGAGGTCGTCGCCAGCGGGCCTGGCGGAGACACCACCTTCGAGACGTTGTGCCGGCTCGACAGCGCCACCGACGCGGAGTATTTCCGAGCCGGTGGCATCCTGACCCACGTGCTTCGTCAATTGATGGCCTCCTGATCTGACACCCGCTTCACAAGCGTTGACAGTTCTTTTGGAAGCAGCACTCGACACAGCCTCGACGGGCGGCGATGCTAGGGGCAGCCATTGGAGCGTTTGCTGCAATTGATGGAGGAGAGCCGGTACACGATGAAGCGTCTGTCCCTCGCGTCAGTCCTGCTTCTCGCCGGCGGCATCGTCCTTTCCGTGGGCCTGCCGCTGCAGTGGTCGACCGTCACCTCTCCCGACGGCGCCATCTCGGTGTCCCTGCGCGGCATCGACTACGCGGGCTACGACATCCTCACCACCGCAGCGATCGGCCTGCTGCTCGTCGTCGCGGCGTTCGGCGTGGCGGCGGGACGGCGCTGGGGCCGGCTGCTCGGCGTCATCGTCGCGGTGTTCGCCTGCCTCTGGGGGGCGCTGGTGGTGGTTGCTGCTGCAAATCCATCTGCCGACGGCAGCGTGTTGTCGGGAGTCAAGGTCTCGATTGGCCTGGGGGCCTTCGCGGTGGCCGTCGGTGCGGCGCTGGCTCTGATCGGCGCGGTCATGAGCCTTCGCGTCCGCAGCGTTGCCGTCGTCACAACGGGGGTGGCTTCGAGCGCCTGACAGAGGGCGGTTCCCGCCCGGGAGGGGCTAGGCTGTGGTCCGGCGACAGGGAGCTGTCGCCGGCCACGGTCAACCTCAGTCCATCCCGTCCGCCCTGTCGAGGAACGCCGATGAAACCCGCCCCGCGCCGCTGGCAGGTCTCACCCGCCGCGCCACTGCCCGGACATCCGTCGCTGCTCGGCCGCATCCTGGCGGCGCGCGGCCATGACGACAGCAGTGCTGCAACGTTCCTCGACGACGGCGCCACGTTCCACGACCCGTTCGCGTTGCGCGGCATGGCGGCGGCCGTCGAGGTGCTTGGCGCGGCGATCCGCGCCGGCGAGCGCATCGCGGTGTACGGCGACTACGACGCCGACGGCGTCACCGCGTGCGCGATGCTGAGCCGTGCGCTGCGCGCCGCCGGCGCCGACGCGGTGCCGTACATCCCCAACCGGATGAGCGAGGGCTACGGGCTGCACGGCGCCGCGCTGATCGACCTGCACGCCCAGGGCGTGCGCTGCGTCATCACCGTCGACTGCGGTACCAGCAGCGTCGACGTCGCCGCGGCGCGGCCCGCGGGCATGCGCCTGGTGGTCACCGACCACCACCTGCCGCTGGCCCCGGATGGCGCACCGCCCGCGCTGGCGCCGGCGGACGCGCTGATCAATCCCAAGCAACCCGGCTGCGAGTACCCCTTCGACGGCCTCGCCGGCGCGGGCGTGGCGTGGAAGCTGCTCGCCGCGCTCGAGACGGCCGGCCTGGTCCCGGCGGGCAGCGCCGAGGCGGGCCTCGGTCTCGCCGCGCTCGGCACCGTCGCCGACATGATGCCGCTGCGTGGCGAGAACCGGCTCATCGTCCAGCGCGGCATGCCCCGCCTTCGCGACCACGCGGGCATCCGCGCGCTGTGCGCCGTGGCGGGTTTGTCACCCGAGCTCCGTGCCAGCGACATCGGCTTCGGCCTCGGGCCACGCATCAACGCGGCCGGGCGGATGGAGGACGCCAAGCTCGCGCTCGACCTCTGCCTCTGCGACGACGACGACCGGGCCTTCGAGCTGGCCACCCGGCTGGACGCCCAGAACCGCGACCGCCAGGCGGCCGTCGCGATCGCCATGGCCGAAGCCGAGACGATGGTGGCCGACCTGCCGGAGGATGCCCCGGCCATCGTGCTGGGAAGCCCGTCGTGGCCGATGGGGATCGTCGGGCTGGTGGCCGGCCGGCTCACCGAGCGCTACGCGCGACCCAGCTTCATCGTCTGCCTCGACGCCGTGGAGGCCAAGGGCTCCGGGCGGTCGATCCCCGGCGTGCACATCGTCGAGGCGCTGGACGGCGCGGCAGCCACGCTGCTGCGATACGGAGGGCACAAGGTCGCCGCCGGATTCAGCCTGGACGCCGCGCGCTTCGACGAGTTCGCCGACGCCATCCGAGCGTCCGTCGCCGCCCAGCTCGGCGATGCGTCGCGTGAGCGGGTTGTGGCCATCGATGGCGAGATCACCACCGCCGAATGCGTCCCGGACACCTGCGACCTGCTCGACAGGCTGGAGCCGTGTGGCCAGGGCAACGCCGCGCCCGTGCTGGCGATGCGCGACTGCACGGTGCTGTCGACGAGCACGTTCGGCGCGGACTCGCAGCACCTCCGGGTGGCGCTGAGCGACGGCAACGGCATCGTCGAGGCCATCGCCTTCTTCAAGCCGCAGCTCGCCGACCACCTGCCTCGCGGGCGTCGTGTCGACGTCTGCATCGCGCTCGAGCGCGACGAGTGGCAGGGGATGGTGCGGGTGCGGGCTCGGCTGCGCGACATCCGGCCGGCGCGGCCTGAACCGGTGGTGGAGCTCGCCGGCTCACCGGTGGCGACATTGACGCCGGCTCCCGTGTCGCGCTGAGGCCCGACCGGCCCTCTCGAGGGGTCGGTACGCAACCGCACACAGGACCCTCACCGCGGGCGCGTAGGCTCACGGCAGGTCCGGCCTTTCGGCCTGGCAACGGCAGCGAGGAGACATGCATGCCCACAGTGATGGCCCACCACGACGTCAAGGACAAGGATCACTGGCTGTCGTCGCCCAAGCGCGAGGAGGTGTTCGGACCCCTGGGCGTCAGCAACATCCGCACCTTTGTCGACCCGCAGAACCCGAACCGAGTCGGACTGGTCATGGACGTTGCCGACATGGACGCGCTCATGGGGTACATGCAGCAACAGGAGGCCGCTGACGCGATGGAGAACGACGGCGTCAAGGCCGAGACCCTGGTCATGCTCGTCGAGGAGAAGGCCGGGTAGCCCGCGTACAACCAACAAGCCGCCGGCGGAAGTTACCAACCATCTGTCGAGTCCGATGACCTGGTTCCCAAAGGTCTCGCGCCGGTAACGGCCACGGCACAGCGGGCCGGCGCCGAGGGTCGCCGCATCTGGACGCCCACACGATGCGGCCATGTCGCCTCCAGATCACGGGTGTCACGAACGCGGTCGAGCCCGACGGCCCGGCCTCAGGGGATTGGTGCGCGCCGCCGCCCTCGGACTGGTGGCGCTCCTTGCGGTGTCCTCGGCGCATCTGGCTCCCGTCTCAGCCACCGCACCAGCGGCGTCTGTTGGCTTGGGGCGTGTTGGCCTCGCCCAGGCGCCGGTTCAGCTGAACGCCGCTGTCACGACACCCTCCGCCAGCGCGGCACCCACACCACCGTCGAATCCGTCGTCGACCCCGGCCGTGGCGATGGCTGCCCGTCCGGCCTCGTCGGCGACATCGCCGGCGCCCGCGCCGGGCGCGAGGGCTGCTGCGGTGCCTCTCACCCCCGCCCGGAGCGCGCGGGCGTCGTCGAGTGCCCCCGCGTACGCGGCCTCCCATCCGTCAGCGGTGGCTCTTGTCGGTCAGCCGTACGGCCCCCAGCCGAACCGGATGATGACGTGGCCCGACGACGTGTACGGCGCGCAGTTCACGGCCGGCGAAGAGGACCAGCTGGCCACCGAGTTCAGCCAGGTGGTCATCGGCAAGGCGCACGACGACTACACCAACCGTCAGATGGCCCCAAAGTTCCAGGCGGTCAACGACCTGGTCTCGCGCAACCCGAATCTCGGCGTGTACTTCGATTTGTCGGGGAAGTTCTGGTACCTCGCCAACAACTGGGGGGTCACCTTCGATCCGTCGTGGTACTTGAAGGACAACACCGGTCGTTCCCTGTGCACGAAAGCGGGGACGCCGATCGGCAGTGCCTACTGCTACATCGATCTCACCAACAACAGTTACCGGGCATGGGTCAAGCAGGTGGTGCTGTCCTGGATGCAGCAGTCGCCGGCCACCGGCCTGGCCTTCGACTCCGTCGATCCCATCGGGGTCTCGTCCACTGACACCGCCTACTGGGCAGGTGTCATCGGGCCGGCGCGCGTGAGCAGCTACAACAGGGCGATGGTGTCCTTGGTCACCGAGATGACGCAGCTCATGCACTCGATCGGCAAGCGCACCTGGTACAACGGCTTCGCGCCGTCCCCCGGCCGGGACGCCTCGCGCAACCTCAGCATGCTCAGCACCGTCGACGGTGGTGTTGACGAGAGCTTCTGCATCACGCTGGAGTTGTACATGAACAGCAACACGCCCGTGCTCAACCCGATCCTGCCCGACCTGCAGATCATGCAGCAACACAAGGACAAGATGCTGGGGATGTTCACGCTGTACAAGCACGGGAACGCAGCCTTTCAGAGCCTGGGGCCGTACTGCTTCGGCGCCTTCATGATGGGTTGGCAGGTGGGGTCGTCGTACTTCCGCTTCGCTGAGAGCTACTTCAACACCTCACTCAGCTATCAGCTCCCCGATGCCCGCATCAACATCGGGACGCCAACGGCGCCGTTTCACCAGGCCGGCAACCTGCTGTCGCGCACCTTCACCAACGGCTCGATCTATGTCAACACCGATCCGTCCGCCACCCTGAGCTTCGTCGCGCCGCAAGCGCTGGTCGGGTACGCCGGGGGACTGCAGACAGGAACCGTGGCCGCCGGCGCGACAGTGTCCATCCGTCCGAACCAGGCACTCTTCTACCTCAACCCAAAGTTCGTGAGCACCTTCCCCGGCAACGCGTCGGCAACCGCTGCCGCGGCCGTTCCCGTTGGTCTGGATGCCGCCTCGGAGTGGCGGGCGCGCCCGCCGCAGGGTCCTCAACAACGTCGAGCCAGTCGCGCTGCCCGCTCGACTCTGAACCAGCACCGGATGTCGCCGTTGACAACGGTCCCGGGCCTGCCCGCGATCGACAATCCACGCCGCCGCGCCGCCGACGGAACCCTACCCTCGGGCTGACCTTCTCGCGCGCCGGCGGCTCTCAAACAGCAGCACCCCGGCCGCCCCGACAGGCAGCAGCACGGCCAGGGGTACCTCTGGCGCGGTGACCGGCGGCGTGAGGTCCGCGAAGACGTCGAGCCAGTGACGCTGGCCGTTGGTGTCGATCCATCCGCGGGTGTTGCGGTCGGGAGCGGTCTGCGGGCTGCCCGAGAGCGACATCCACGCCGCGGGGGTGACCACGGAGCCGTCCGCGAGCTTGACCGCGATGGCCGGGCCGGTGGCGGTGAACGTGGTGTTCACGGTGCACCCGATCGACGGCGGACCGCCCAGCGGGTCGCGTGACAGCGCGCCACCGGGAAGGACGTAGCGCCCCTGCTCGATGTCCTCCGGGGACTGCGCGGCCCCTCCGAGGTTGTCGAGCAGGGGAACGGCAGCAGAGCCGATGGCGTTGGCGGCGCCCGAGCTCGCCGACTCCGAGTCGTCGGAGTGCCCGCAGCCGAAACGATCGGTGCCGCTGGCGCTGGGGTTGCTCTGCGGGTACTCGCCGGGCACGCCGACGCCGTTGCCGCACGGGAAGATGTACCCGGCCATGTCCTCGCCGAGCCCGTCGATGAACCGGTACGTCGTGTGCATGTGCGGCATCAGCCAGGGAGGCAGCGCGTACGGGTTGCCGGATGCGCAGCTCAAGCGCCGGCGACGGCGGCCCGCCGCAGGCCCCGCTGCTGTTCGGGTCGGGGCAGGGCATGTCCTGCGGGCCGAGGAAGCTGCGCAGGAAGGTGAACGGGAACACCTCACCGGGGATCGACACGAACGTCCCGTCGCCGACGCGGAACGCCGCGACGTCGCTCTGGATGTACGTCGCGGTGACGTTGCCGGTCGGTGGCACCGGTAGTGGCTGGGTGCAGCCGGGGTCGGCGTAGCCCGGCCGCTCGGCGAACACACCCGCCAGCCCGCCGACGTCGAACAGCGCGTTGGTGACCAGGATGCACACGCTGGCGCGTGCACCGGCGATGTCGTTCCCCGTCGACGCTGTCCCCGCCGACAGCGCGCTGTGCACAGCGGCGGCCAGCTGGTTGCCGAGCGCGACGTCCTCGGTGTAGTAGCCGAGCTTGACCGCGCTCGCCTGGTTGGCGGTGAACTCGGTCCTGCAGCCGGCGGGATGACTGGCATCGACGAACTGCTGCGGCGTGCGGCTGACCGCGGTTGGAAACACCTGCGGCGTCTCGTTGCTGCCCACCGACCCAGCCATCTCGATGGCGACGCCCCCGTAATCGGTCTCGAGCTGGTGGCGGAACCAGTACGGCCAGTCGGCGCTCAGCCAGGTCGTCTCCTGCTGCAGCGTCGTCGGCGACGGCGCGTTGGGATCGGCGGCGCTGCCGCCGTTGAAGCCGAGCGTCTCGGCGTGCTGGCTGACGTCGCCGAGCGTGACGATCACCTTGTGGGTGGTGGCGTTCACCGCCTGCAGCGTCGGCACCAGCTGGTCGTCGACGAAGGGGTACGACGAGAAGCACTGCCGGAAGGTGGCCGGCTCGATCGCCTCTCCGTACGTGATCGTGGCCGGCTGCATGGCGTTGTACGCGCTGACGATCGCCGCTGCCGCCTGCGCCTCCATGAAGGGGACGAAGTAGTTGTTGGCGCTCGAGGTGGCGCTGCTGACGCCGTAGAGGCCGATGGTGTCCGGCGCCGACTCGTCGTGTGTCGACGAGATGAAGACGTCGTTCGGGTGCAGGGCCGCCCCGGCCGGCAGCAGCTGCCCGACCATGGTTCGGATCGCCTGCAGGTAGACGTTGAAGGCGCCCTCGTTGTCCAGCACCTCGACCGCGATGGTGCGGGTGCCGTTGCCGACCACCATGGCGCGCGCCCCGACCGGGTCGGCCACCTGCGTGTAGAAGCGCGGCGCGTTGCCGCCGCCGCCGATGAAGTTGCCGTCCCAGCGCCCGTCGGCGTTGCAGTCCAGGTAGGGGTCGCCGAGGTCGTAGTGGCCGGTGGCCTTCTGGTCGACGTAGGGCTCCTCGAACGCGAACAGCCGGCTGCCGGTGTACACGGTGCTGTCGAGGGCGCCGCCGCAGTCCGCAGGGTCGACGAACCCCGCCGGCGCCGGCGTGCAGTGGTTGGCGGCGGCCGAGCCGTTGGGTCCGCAGTAGGGCGTGTAGCTGCGCACCGCCGCACCGACGGTGAACGGCGCTGCCGCGGCGTGAACCACCATCGGCGACGCGGCCCGGCCACTCGTGGCCGCCATGGCCAGCGCAGCCGCGAGCGTGATGAACGTGAGCCCTCGACGGGTGCCCATCTCTCCTCCCTTCCTGGGTCCGGAGTGTAGCGCTCGTAACCGCCGCCGCAAAGCTATCGTTCAGGTCACACGCGCAGGTCTTCCCGGACCGAACGACGTCTACGGCGCAGCGGTGGCGCTGGATGGCGACGGGGCCGTCGCCGCGGTGGGCGCGAGCGCCGTCGACAAGACGGGGGCCGTCATCGTCTTCGACGGCTCGACCCCGAACTCGCCCCAGACCCTGCACTGCTGAGGCGCAAGCTCCAGCACCGCTGGGGCACGATTGCGGCACCGCCGCCCCGGGACGCTCGTCCTTTACACCCCCCCGGCCAGGTGCTAGCGTCGCGGCCAACGACCGTCGGCGGCAACGCCGGGGCGCTCTCCCAGCTCACGTCCTCGCTGCGCCTTGTGGCCGGGTCGCGCAGGGAGATCCAGCAGTGCCGGATCGGACGTCCATCCCCAGCATGGTCGTGGCCGGCACCGGGTCGGGCGCGGGCAAGACAACCGTCGCGCTGGGGCTCGTCGGCGCGCTGCGCCGCCGTGGGCGGAGCGTGCAGACGTTCAAGGTCGGGCCCGACTTCGTCGACTGCGCGTACCTCGCGCATGCCAGCCGGCGTCCCTGCCGCAACCTCGACTCGTGGATGCTGGGCCGCGACGGCGTGGTGCACTCGTTCGCGCACGGCGTCGCCGAGGCCGACTGCGCCGTCGTCGAGGGCACCATGGGGATCTTCGACGGCCACGGCGGCACCGACAGCGCCGAGGCGGGGGCGGTTCTCTTCCCGGGCAGCACCGCCGAGCTGGCCCGGCTCATCGGCGCGCCGGTGGTGCTGGTCGTCGACGTCGCCAACCTCGCGGAGACCGCCGCGGCCGTAGCCCTGGGCGTGCGCCAGCTCGACCCCGGGCTCGACCTCATCGGCGTGATCCTCAACAACGTGCCCAGCGACTACCGCCGCCGCGTCGTCGAGGACGCGGTCTGGCGCTGGGCACAGCTCCCCGTGCTCGGCGCGCTCCCGCGCCTGCCGAATGTGCAGATCCCAGAGGTGCGCACCGGGCTCCTGCCCCTGTCGCAGAACCAACACGTCGACCCCGCTCTCGACGCCCTCACCGGTGCGGTCGAGCGCCACTGCGACATGGCGTTGATCGAACGGTTGATGGCACGTGCGCGGTCGTTGCAGTCCGTGCCCCGCGCGCACGTGCGCACCTTGCCCGGTGCGCCGGTGCGTGTCGGCGTCGCCTTCGATGACGCCTTCTGCTTCTACTACGCGGAGAACCTCGAGCTGCTCGAGGAGGCGGGCGCGCAGGTGGTCACGTTTTCGCCCCTGGAGGACCGGGCGCTGCCCCGCGACCTCGACGCCATCTACATGGGCGGCGGCGTGTCGGAGATGTTCGTGCCGCGGCTGGCCGGCAACCACGCGTTCATCGACTCGCTGCGCCGCGCCCACGCGCGACGCATGCCCATCTACGCGGAATGCGGTGGGCTGATGTACTGCGCACGAACGCTGCACACCAGCGACGGCAACGTCCACACCATGGCGTCGCTGGTCCCGTTCGACATCGCGCTCGAGGCCGGTCTGCTGCACACTGGCTACCGCGAGCTGCGGCTCGCCGGCGACAGCATTCTTGGCGAGGCCGGGACCACACTGCGAGGCCACGAGTTCCACTTCGCCCGCCTCCTCGCCGGGATCCAGGGCGGCGCGAACGCATACTCCGTCCACGACGTCGAGGGCGAGCCGCTCGGCTGCGAGGGGTGGAGCACGCCAACCATGCTCGCCTCCTTCGTGCACCTCCATTTCGGGCAGGACCCGCGCCTCGCCGAGCGCCTCGTCGCGGCGGCGCGGGACGGCGCCCGGCGCCGCCAACTGCAGGCGACCAGTGCCTGAGCAAGACCGACGACCTCGGTGACCATCGTCGACTTATCCGGGCTGGGTCTGCTCATCCTGCTGCTCTGGGTTGTCGTCGGCGGCGGGGTCGGCGCACTGATCGGTTCGCAGAAGGGCAGAGGCGGCCTCGGTTTCATCCTCGGTCTGGTGCTTGGCGTGATCGGCTGGGTGATCATCCTGCTGTTGGCACCGGCCTCCGGACATCCAGCCAATCAGGTCACGGTGGTGACAGGGGCCCCGCTCGGCGCCAACGCGCAGCTGTACCGCGAATGCCCGCGATGCAAGGAGCCGATGCGGCGGGATGCGTCGCTGTGTCCGCACTGCCGATCTGAGTCCGAGCCGTGGATCCTCCACGACGGTCACTGGTGGGTCACGCGCCCGGGCGGGTCGTACTACCTCGATCCGCTGTCGCAGCAATGGCTGCTCCACGAATTGCCGCCCACCGCGCCACCCACTCCGTCACCGACGGACTAGCTGCGTCCTAGCCGCCGGCGCCGCCGGTCGACGGCAAGGTCACGGTCTTTGCCTTTGCCTTTGTCTTTGGCTTTGGCGTCGGCTTGGGGGTTGGCGTCGGTGTGGCGCTGGCCGCGGTCACCACCGCACCCGGGCCTGTCACAGGCACATCAAAGGCGGGGAAGCCTGGAAACGCGAGCGTCTGTGCCACCTTGGCCCCCGTCGCCGTGCCGGGCGCAATGTGCACGGACTCTGTCGCCAGCACGGTGCCGGGCGCCGCCACAGAGACCACCTGGAGGGTGCAGGTGGTGGCGGTGAAGGCCGCTGTCAGGTGATCCACCGCGGTGTTCGCCTTGCAATCGCTGAACGTCGCACCGGCGGGGCCGGTCAGGGTCAGCGTGAACGTGGTGTTCGGTGGAAAGAACCCTGTCCCCGCGGTGGAGACGGTGACCGTGCAGGCGTCGTCCTGGCCCGGGGCGGATGGCCCCTGGCAGGTCTTGTCTGCCGGTGAGGCGGGCGCCGCCGATACGTGAACATTGGTGGTCACCCAGATGCCCGCGCCAAGAAGCGCGGCACCGGTGATCAGGATCAGTGGCAGCAGCCCCTGCCTGCGCAGGCTCATCCGGAATCCGCTCATGGTCTCCCCCTCCCTGAACCGCGCGGCCGACGAAGCCGCTGGCGATCCGGTGGGCCACTGTATGTCCGATGCCTTGTGGCCTGTCGGTCCGCTGCCGTACGGGCAGCCGGCGCGCCTCGCATGGTCAGCCCACCCGCCGGCCCTGGACTGGGTCGTCGGGCAGGCCCGGTGTAAGGTGAACGGCATGCCCGATTCCCGGCCCTCCACCGTTGGCGAGCTGCGCCGCACCGAGTACCGCGTGGTGCCCGTGCGCGCCGAGCTCCGCCGCAACCTCATCCGCCGCCTCGCCGCCGGCGACGCCCTCTTCGAGGGCATCCTCGGCTACCAGGATTCCGTCATCCCCCAGCTGGAGAACGCGCTCCTCGCCGGCCAGGATCTCATCCTGCTCGGTGAGCGCGGCCAGGCCAAGTCGCGACTGCTGCGCGGGCTCTGCTCGCTCCTCGACGAGGCCATCCCGGCCATCGCCGGCTGCGAGATCAACGACGACCCCTACGACCCCCTGTGCCGGCGCTGCCGCGACCTGGTGGCCGAGCACGGGGACGACGTCGAGGTCGCCTGGCTCACGCCCGACATGCGCTACAGCGAGAAGCTGGCCACGCCGGACACCTCGATCGCCGACCTCATCGGCGAGGTCGACCCCATCCGGGTCGCGGAGGGCCGCTACCTCAGCGACGAGCTCACCATCCACTACGGGCTGATCCCGCGCACCCATCGCGGCATCTTCGCGATCAACGAGCTCCCCGACCTCGCCGAGCGCATCCAGGTGGGGCTGCTCAACATCATCGAGGAGCGCGACGTGCAGATCCGTGGCTACCGGCTGCGCCTGCCGCTCGACGTGTTCGTGGTGGCCACTGCCAACCCCGAGGACTACACCAACCGCGGTCGCATCATCACCCCGCTCAAGGACCGCTTCGGCGCGCAGATCCGCACCCACTACCCGCGCAGCGTCGAGCACGAGATCGCCATCATCGACCAGGAGGCGATCACCTTCGACGACATGCCGGTGCCGGTGCACGTGCCCCACTACATGAAGGAGATCGTCGCCGAGTTCACCCAGCTGGCGCGCCGGCACCCGCAGATCAACCAGCGCAGCGGTGTGTCGGTGCGCATGTCGATCGCCAACCAGGAGAACCTGGCCAGCAACGCCCTGCGCCGCGCGCTGCGCACCGGCGAGAAGGAGGCGGTGGCGCGCATCAGCGACCTGCCCGCGCTCACCGCGTCGAGCGCCGGCAAGCTGGAGATGGAGACGCTCGACGACGGTGACGACAGCGCCGTTCTCGACAAGATGCTGCGGACCGCGTGCCACAACGTCTTCCGTCGCCACTTCAACGTGGGTGAGTTCGCTGAGCTGGTGCAGCGCTTCGAGCACGGCGGCTTCACCGTCGAGGTGGGTGACGCCCTGGCGGCCACGGCGTACGCCGCCGCGCTCAGCGAGCTTCCCGGCGTCGAGGCGGCCACCACCAAGCTCGGTGAGCCGCAGAGCGCGGCGTCGCGCGTCGCCGTGCTCGAGTTCGTCCTCGAGGGGTTGCACCGTGGCAAGCGCCTCAACAAGACCGAGATGGACGGCACCGCCGTGTACGGCGGGTGAGCACCCACCGTTTCACCGCGTGGGACGGCACCCAGGACCCGCTGGGGCCCGACGTCGAGGAGATCTTCAACCGTCTCAGTGAGGACGTGTTCCACGGCTGGGACTTCGAGACAGCCCTGCGTCGCATGCTCAGCCAGGGCTGGCGCGACAAGTCGGGGCACCGCCTCATGGGGCTCGAGGAGATGACCGAGCGCCTGGCGCGCCAGCGGCGCAAGCAGCTCGAGAAATACAGTCTCGACGGGGTCTTCGACGACATCACCGAGAAGCTCGACAACGTGGTGCGCATGGAGCGCCAGGGGATCGACGAGCGGCTCAGCACCGTCCAGGACGAGTCGGCGCGGCGCATCCTCGACAGGGTTGCGGCCAAGCGTCGCGAGCAGCTGGAGAACCTGCCGCGCGACCCCGGCGGGGCGATCCGCGAGCTGCAGGGCTACGAGTTCATGGACGAGCGCGCCGAGCAGGCCTTCCAGCGCCTGCTCGAGGAGATCAAGAAGGGTGTGGTCGACACGTACTTCAAGGAGATGACCGCGCAGATGCAGGCGATGTCGACCGAGGACGTCGCGGAGCTGCGGGCCATGGCCAAGGATCTCAACCGGCTGGTGCGGGAGAAGCTCGAAGGCATCCCCGACGCCCAGCGTCAGCGCAGCTACGAGAACTTCCTCCAGCGCTGGGGACACCTCTTTCCCAACGCGCCGCCCAAGATCGACGACTTCCTCGACGAGATCACCAAGCAGATGGCTCGCATGGACTCGCTGATGCGCTCGCTGTCGCCGGAGATGCGCGGCCAGCTCGGTGAGCTCATGGACGCGGTGTTCGGCGACCCCGAGCTGCAGGCCGAGCTCGCCGAGCTCGGGGCCGGCCTCGAGATGCTCTCACCGCGCAGCGGGCTGGGCTCGCGCTACTCGTTCTTCGGCGGCGAGCAGCTTCCGCTCGACGAGGCCATGCAGCTGATGGGTCGCCTTCAGTCGATGGAGGAGCTGGAACGCAGCCTGCGCGATGTGTACCACGGGGGGCAGGTGCCCCCGGACACGCGCGCGCAGCTCCAGGAGATGCTCGGTGACGACGCGGCTCGCAGCCTCGACCAGCTCTCGCAGATGGCGCGCGAACTCGAGCAGCGAGGTCTCGTGCAGCGTGACGCCGGCGGTCTGAGGCTGACCGCGCGGGGGATGCGCCGCATCGGCCAGAAGGCGCTCGGTGACCTCTTCGCCCAGCTGCGCAAGGACAGGTTCGGTGAGCACACCATCGCGCGCCGCGGCCAGCGCGGGGAACGAGCGGACGAGAGCAAGCCGTATGAGTTCGGCGACCCCTTCGACCTCGACGTCGAGCGCACCGTGATGAACGCGGTGCAGCGCCAGGCCGCGGACGCAACGCCGCGCGCGGGCATCCCGCGCCTGCACCCCAACGACTTCGAGGTGCACCGCAGCGACGCGCTGACCCGCTCCTCAACGGTGCTGATGCTCGACATGAGCCGCAGCATGCCGCTGCGTGGCTACTTCTACGCGGCGAAGAAGGTGGCGCTGGCGCTCGATTCGCTGATCCGCAGCCAGTACCCGCGCGACTCCCTGCACATCATCGGGTTCAGTGACATCGCTCGCGAGATCAGCTCGTCGGACCTGCCCCACCTCAGCGTCAACGAGTACGTGTACGGCACCAACATGCAGCACGGGCTGATGCTGGCGCGGCGCATGCTGTCACGCGACCCGGCGGCCAACAAGCAGATCATCATCGTCAGCGACGGCGAGCCCACCGCGCACATCGAGAACGGTCGTCCGGTCTTCTTCTACCCGCCGCTGCCGGAGACGTTCGAGAAGACGCTGCTCGAGGTGCAGCGCTGCACCCGCGAGAAGATCGTCATCAACACCTTCATGCTCGAGTCCAACCACCAGCTGGTGCAGTTCGTCGACGAGATGACCCGCCTCAACCGCGGCCGCGCCTTCTTCATCAGCCCGGACAGGCTCGGCGACTACGTCCTGGTGGACTACGTGGCCAGCAAGCGGCGCCGCGCAGCCTGAGGGTGAGCGTGGCGCGCGACTCCCCCGGCGACCGCGCCGCCTTCGCCGAACGGCTCCGGCTCCAGCTCGCCTCGCGCTACTCGGACGTCAGCGTCGACATCGACCCCGCTCGTTTCGCGCTGCGCGTCCACCGGCCCGGGCTGGACGTCACCCTGCCCCTGGCCACGCTGTACCGCTCGAGCCAGCGCCAGCCCGCGCGCACGGCTGCGCTGATCGCAGACTTCGTGCGCACCGCCGAGGCGAGCATGGTGCCGAGCACCCAGGAGAGGGTGTCGCTGGCACGCGTTCTGTGGTGCGTGCGCAGCCGTCGCTACCTCGAGTCACTGGCGCGAAGCGACGAGCTCATCACCGAGCAGGTCGGCGGCGACATCGTCGCCTTCATCGCGGAGTCGCTGCCGGGCCAGGTCATGCGCGGCGTCGCGCACGCGGAGTGGCAGTCCGCGGGCATCGAGGCGACGTCCGCCCGCCGCGCGGCCGACGAGAACACGGCCAAGCGGTTCACCCGCGTGCTGGAGCGGGTCGCGACCATCGACCGCATTCCGGCCGACGGCTGGCGGCTCGCCGGCGACTCCTTGTACCAGGGGAGCGTCGTCATGGTGCCGGCGTTGCTGCGCGCGCTCGTCGAGCGATCAGGCGGCGACGTCCTCATCGGCCTGCCCGACCGTGCGGTCGCGCTGATCATCCCCGCGTCGCTGCCGGCGGCGGCGACGTTCGGACAGCGCGTCCTGCAGGAGTGGCGCGAGTCGATGAACCCGTGCTCGCGCGACGTGCTGCGCAGCGACGGCGCCTCGCTGCGCGTCGTCGACCACTCGCGACGCACCACGTCGCTGCTGCCCTGGCTCAACGACTGAGAGCGCGGCCGCTCAGTCCTGTGAGAGCGCGGCCGCTCAGTCCCGGGGCACGGCCGGGGTGGGCGCATCGATGACCTTGCGCTGCTCCTCGCGCCGCGCGGCGATGACGCTCATCGCGGCCAGCGCGGCGGCGCCGATCACGCTGCCGCCGATGCGCACCGCGCTGCGCAGCGCCTCACCGCCGCCGGCGCTGGGGAGTGACGGCCCCTGGCCGAACCACACGGTGATCGCCGTCTGCTCGGTGCGGGCGCCGTTGCCGTGCGCCTTGGCGCGCTCGACGCGCACCGCCGCCGGCGACAGGGGATGTCGCGCGCCCGCTTGGGCGGGCCCCGAACTCGATCCGGCGCACTGCCGCGGTCGCCGCCGACAGCAGCGTGGAGCTGCGCGTCGCCCCGGCGGCGGCCCGGGCCAGCGGACCCGCCACACGGAGCACGGCCGGGGTAGTCGAGGCCATGGCGCACAGGATAGTCCGGGCGCGGGGCGGCCATGCGGCTCCTGCTAGCGTTGCCGTGTGCCCGACATGGACCTCACCGCCGTCCGGATTGCGGCCGCGCTGCGCGGCGCCATCGCCGCCCATCCCCACCAGGACGGGGGGGCCGGGCACGACATGCTCGCGGTCGCCGAGTTGATCGCGGCATGCGGCGGGCTCGACCTCGACGATCTGCGCCAGCGCCAGCTCTCGACAGCCGCCGGGGCAGCGCTGCTGGTGCGGGTGCTGCCGTTCGGGCTGGCCACGCCGCTGGAACGGCCGCGGTTGCGCCGCGACGCATACCGGTGCGCTGCTGCCGCCGGTGCCGACGAGGGCACGGCAATCGTGTGCGTGGCCGCCGCACTGGTGGCTGCCGACCTGCTCCGCTTCGACCCGTCGACGACGGCGATCCGCGTTCGCCAATCGCTGCTCGAGGACGCGCCCATGGCGCTTCTCAACCGGCTCACCATCCTCGACGCGGAGACCGAGGTCGTCGAGGGCGACAGCGACCCGGGCGCGGCCCTCCAGGTGGCGCTGAGCGAGGTCGAATGGACAGGCGCGTCCGGTGTGGCATCGGCGCTTGCCCGTCTCGGGGAGGCGGGCCGCGGCGATCTCGGTACCCTCACCGCGGCCATCGCGGCGACCGCCGCCGGCGAGTGCGACGTGCCGGTGGATGGCCCGCTC
>CAVVVH010000008.1:0-113933 GCA_963751755.1 Candidatus Dormiibacterota bacterium
GGCGGCGAGCTTCAGCCACAGCCGGGTGCTGGATCCGTAGGGCGGTGGGATCGTCGTCGAGGCCGGCGATGCGTGGGCGACTCGAGGGCGTGTTCGGGCGCCGGGCCCGAAGGCGCGCGTGATCAGCTCGCTGCCCACGATGCGCAGGTGGAGGGTCGCAGGGCCGTCCGGGGTGCGCAGGGCACGCCACACCTCGCCGCGGGCGACGCGGATGGTGGGGTCGTGCGTGCCCTGGCGTAGCGGGAAGGTGGTGGTGACCAGGTCGAGGGGGCCGTGGGGGATGCGGTGCGGCGCTCGGCGGGCCTCGGGGCCGGCAGCCGTGCGCGCCACGGGCCACGAGCGCGGGGTGAGCGCCGGTGGTCCGCGCGCCCGTGTTTCGCCGCGGGCGGCGATCGGGTACAACGGGCGCGATGGCCACCGCCTTCCAGGACTACTACGCGATCCTCGGGGTGCCCAAGACGGCGACCCAGAAGGAGATCAAGGCCGCCTTCCGCAAGGCGGCGCGCAAGCACCACCCCGACCTCAACCAGAACGACCCCGCCGCGGAGCGCCGCTTCAAGGAGATCAACGAGGCCAACGAGGTGCTCAGCGACCCCAAGAAGCGGAGCCTGTACGACGAGGTGGGCCCGCGGTGGCGTGAGTACGAGGCGTGGGACAAGGCGGGGCGGCCCGGCCCTCCCCCTTCGGCGGCGGCGGGCGCGATCCGCCGGTGCGGCCGGCGGCCCCCAGGTCGAGTACCGCACCGTGTCGCCGGACGAGCTGGAGAGCATGTTCGGCGACGCCGATCCCTTCTCCGACTTCTTCCACTCGATGTTCGGGCGCTCCGGCGGCGGCGCCGGCGCGGGCGCGGCTCGCGCGGCGCGGGGGCGCCGCGGCGCGGCGAGGACGTCGAGGGCGCGACCGACATCACCCTGGAGGAGGCCTACACCGGCACCAAGCGCACCATCGAGCTGAGCGGTCGGGCACGGGACCCGCCGGGTGGAGATCAGCATCCCCGCCGGGCGTCGCCGACGGCGCCCGTGTGCGGGCCGCCGGCCAGGGCGGCGCCGGGCAGCTCGGGGGCGGCTGCGGGCGACCTCTACGTGCGCGTCCGCGTGCTCCCCCACCCCCGCTTCACCCGCGACGGCGACGATCTCCACGAGCAGGTGGAGGTGCCGCTCGACGTCGCCCTGCTCGGCGGCGAGGTCCCGGTGCGCACCCTGCGCGGCACCACCGCGCAGCTCCGGATCCCGCCGACGACGCAGAACGGCGCGCGGCTGCGGCTCCGCGGGCTCGGCATGCCCCAGCTGCGCGGCGGGGGGCCACGGCGACCTCATCGCCGAGGTGGGGTGCGGCTGCCGACACGCTGTCGCCGGCTGCGACCGGCTCGCGGAGGAGTTGCGTGCCGAGCGCGTCGGTGGGGCTCCCACCCCGCGCTGACCCAGCGGCGGGAAGTGCCTTTCCCGTGCCTCGCTATCACGTTAACTATCGTTGATGGGACAGGTAACCTTTACAAATATTCGTTGTACGCCAAGGTACCGTTCCTCACCATTGCGGCGGCGCGGATTGTGTCCGGCGCCCCGATGTGCGACTGGGGAGAAACGGTGAACAGGAAAGCTCTCTTTGGCTGGATCGCGGCTGTGCTCGTGCTCGGCGGTCTTGGCGCCGTGCCGGCGACGGTGGCTCACGCCTCCGGTTCCACCGTGGTGATCTCGCCGCCGTCGCTCGTCTTCAGCCTGGCGTCCTATCGCTCCACGTCTGCCGCAGACGGTCAATGTCAGGAACACCGGGGCCTCGACGGTCACGTTCCAGAGGGCCCGCATCGGTGGCACCAGCCCGAGCGAGTTCGTGAAGGAGAGCGACGGGTGCTCGAACACGATCCTGAACGTGGGTCAGTCCTGCCAGGTGGCCGTGTCCTTCGCACCGAAGGCCTACCCGCTGGGAGCGCGAACCGCAACGCTGATGTTCTTTGACGACGCCACCACCACCGGTCAGAACGTGAGCCTCTCGGGGACGTCGGTGTTCGATCCCCCCGTGCGTCAGGACTCCATCTACACCGTGTGCTGCTCGAACTTCAACAACAAGGTGCAGTCGATCTCGCGCGGCCCGGGCCCGGCGGCAGACATGTGGGTCACCGAGGTGGGCCAGTCCATGCTGGGCGTGATCCCGGTGACTGGCGGAGGCTCAGTCCTCAACATCACGGCCGGCGCCGGCAGCAAGCCGTACGGGCTGACCGTCGTGCCATCGGACACGACCGACGTCTTCTTCACGGACCAGAACGGCAACGGGCGACTGGCCAAGATGGACGTCACGACGCATGTCGTGACCACCCTGGTCCCCTTCCCGGCTGCTGCCAGCAACCCGGGGAACCTTACCGCCGGACCGGACGGCAACCTCTGGGGCGTTGAGATGGGCGCTGCCAACAGGATCTTCCGTTACACACTGCCGGCGGGCCCGCTTCGACGAATTCTCCACGGGGCTGCCGGCGAACAGCGGGCTGAACAGCATCACCCGCGGGCCCAGCGGTGACACCAACCTCTACTTCACCATGTCGACCGCGGCCAAGCTCGGCAAGATCAGCACCGGGGCCTCACCGGCGATCACCATCCTCCCCACCGTCCTCACGAACACGTGGCTGCCGAGCGGCATCGTGACCGGCCCTGACGGACACATGTGGGTGACACTCGCGGGCGTCAGCCACGTGATCTCCGTGGCCACCGACGGCACCAGCCCGACCCTCCATCCACTGCCGACGTCAAACGCCCACCCGGTGGGCATCGCCGCCGACGCGGCCGGCAACCTCTACGTCACCGGCGCGGGGAAACTGTCGAAGGTGCACTTCGTCTCCAACGTCTTCAGCTACATCGCCGACATACCGATGACCGTGAACGGCGGCTCGCAGGGCATCTACAACGTTGGCTGGGGGGCTGTGGCGACTGATGCAGCCAACGACGCGTGGTTCTCGCAATGGATCACGTACAGCCCGACGAACATCAGCGGGTACCTCTACGAGTACCAGATCACCGGCGCACCGACCCCGGGGCTCAGCCCCGGCACGCCCGTGCAGTTCGGCAACCAGGCCGACAACACCTTCAGCGGCGACTACTCCGAGTACCTGTACAACAGCGGGACCAACGACGCTCATATCACCGCAACGACCTTTGGCGGCTCCGGCGCCGCGTTCTTCCATCTCACCTCGAATGGGTGTCTTGGGCACGCCCTGCCGCCCGGCCAGTCGTGCCCGGTTAGCGTGGCCTTCAGCCCCGGCGCCATCCAGGCCTATGCGGCGACCCTGACGTTCACGATGACCAACCAATTCGGCGGTGCCATCCCATCGATCGTGCAGAACCTCGCTGGGACGGGCACCGCGCAGGCGCCGATGAGCCAGTTCCCGATCCACGCCACAGCGTTCGGTCCGTACTGCGCGGGCTACTGCTCGTCGACCAACCTGATCGCCAACGGCCCGAACAGCATCGTATTCGCTGAGCCGAACATCAACCGGGTGGGGATGATGACCACAAGTGGCGTTCTGAGCCAGTGGGTGCTGCCCACCAGCAACGCCGGACCGATCGGAATCGCCTGGGACGGGACGACCCCGGGCACACTCTGGTTCACCGAGTCCAACGCCGGGCTGATCGGCCGGCTGAACCTCTCCACACACGTGATCAGTGAATTCCCGGTGCCGACCGGGGACGCAACTCCCATCTCGATCGTCTTCGACCCGGCCAATAACCTGTGCTATTTCACGGCAACGGGCAGAGAGGGCGCCTTCATCGACAGCATCAACAGCAGCGGGGTGATCACGGAGTACCTCCAGCCCAACGCGTACTTCCCGGGACGGGTGATCGTCGGCGGCGACGGCAACATCTGGGCCGAGACCAGCGGTCAGCTGCTGAAGATGACCCCCACCGGCACGTTCCTGGTCTCGCCACCCACCACCGGTCCCCTGGGCACGGGCCTGGCCAACGGCCCGATCGTCAGCGGCCAGCCGACCATCTGGTACGCCTCCGGCAGCCAGGTGAGCTACGTGACCGCCGATGGCACGACAGCCCAGGGCACCTACGTGGAACCGATCAGCTTTGGATCCATCCAGGGCCTGACGCAGGGCACCGGCAACACCATGTACTTCACGATCGGGAGCGGCCAGTACGGTGGGATGGGCGACGCCAACAAGGTTGCCAAGGTGGTCGTGACAGGAACGACCATAGGCGGGTTCCTTGATCAGTCCATCGTGCATGAGGACTCCTCGCCCACCGGCATCACACTGGGCCCGGACGGGAACGTGTGGTGGCTCGAGCAGAATCCCGGCTCGCTCGGGCGGGGGGCTCCGTTCTGATCGGCTGACCTGGGAGGTGGGATCGAGGCAGGAGTGGGCGGACCGTCCGCCGCTCCTGCCTCACGTTGTTCGGTGGCTACGATTGGCGCCATGAACCGCCTGCGCGGAGGCTGCAGGTCACACGTGAGTCGAACCGCCGTCATGGCCGCTCTGGCAACGACCTTCAGCGCTTCCATGGTGGGATGCGGATCGGCACCGGCACTTCAATCGCCGACCGGGCACATCACGCCGGTCTCAGCGACACGCGAGAGCGGCGAGATCACGTACATGACCGACGGCTATACCGCGCACACGTGCAACGGCCGCGACGGCAGGCTGACCTACGTGGTCTTCAGCCCGAACAGCGCCGGCCCTCACCCGGTGGTGTTCGGCATGATGGGCACCGGCTTCGGCGGCTCACAGGAATGCGATGCAAAGACCGGGAAGCCGCTGTACCGTGCCATGGACCCCGTGATGAAGGAATGGGCCGAGGCCGGGTTCGTGGCCGTGAACATCGGCTACCACGGCGTGTCGAACGGGCTGTACGGCGACCTCTCCTACCCGGGAACCGAGTGGGGCACCGTCGCCGACGGAACCGTCGAGCTCAACGTCAAGCCCGCCGTGCAGTACTTCCTCGACCACAACCCCGCCCAGTACGGGGCCGACCCCTCCAAGGGACTGATCGCGTTCGGGAGCTCTTCGGGTGCTCACAACGCCTACATGCTCGCCAACACCGGGCTGCCAGACGCTCACTTCGCTGCTGCCATCGGGTGGTCGGGCTTTCCCGATGTGGGAGCAGCAGGCAACTACATCAAGGGACTCTTTCTCAACTACATGCGCGCCAAGCCGGGCAGCGACACCGCCAACTTCGGCGACGCGATCAGTCGCATCGCCGCCTCATCACCCGCGCAGTACGTCGCCAACGGAAGAGGCGAGCTCGTCGCGCCCGCCAATGCGAGTGAGTACTGGCAGCGCTGCCAAGACCTGGGCATCTCGATGTGCTGGCTGCGCGTCCCGACAACCGCTGGGCACGCCAACGCGTACGAGCACTACGTGTTCAACGGCAAGGACCCCGAGCGCACCATCCCCCCTGCTGCTGTCGGAGCCACCGTGATCGCGGAACTCCATCGCGTTCGCCCAGGACGTCACCTGAGGCTGCGGCTCCCGTCGTGAGGTCGCGAGGCCACCGGCCCTCGGTGCAAGTCTGACCGATGAATTTTCCGCGCCTTGTTGGTCTGATGCCGAACACCCACCCACGGGAGGCTGACGCTTGCGGAAACTGACCTTTGGCATGAACCTGAGCCTGGACGGCTACATCGCCGCGCCCGGCGACGACCTCGGCTGGAGCGTGCCGAGCGACGAGCTGTTCCAGTGGTGGTCCGACCGGGTGGGGGCGACGGGCCTGGCGCTGTACGGCCGCAAGCTGTGGGAGACGATGAGCTCCCACTGGCCGACTGCCGACCAGCAGCCTGGCGCCACACCGGCGCAGATCGAGTTCGCCCGCCGCTGGCGGGACATGCCGAAGGTGGTGTTCTCCTCGACGACCAGCGCGGTCGACTGGCACGCCCGCCTGGTCACCGGTGACGCTGTCACCGAGATCAAGCGGCTCAAGACCGAGGATGGCGGTCCCATGGACGTCGGCGGCGCCACCCTCGCCGCGGCGGCCATGCGGGCCGGGCTGATCGACGAGTACGCGATGGTCACCCACCCGGTCCTGGTGGGCGGCGGCACGCCGTTCTTCACGGCCCTGGACAACTGGGTGAACCTGAACTTGGTGGAGACCCGGACGTTCCCCGACGGCGTGCTCCTGACCAGGTACGAGACGAGGCGCTGAACCGGCTCAGATGGCGAGCCCGTACAGGGAGTGGATGCGGCTGCGCAGGTCGTCCTGGCTGATGGCGCCCAGGACCACCGTCATCAGGCGGCCATTGCTGTCGTAGAAAGCGGTCAGGGGCATGCCCCGGGCCCCGAGGGCGTCGTGCAGCCCACTCGCCTGAGTGCCGCCGACGTCGCGGGCGAGCGGCCACGTGTCGACGCCGTACTGCCGGGCCATGGCGAGGCCGTCGCCCGTCTCCTGCGAGTCGATGCCCGCGAACGTGACCCTGCCGGCGAGCTGGCGCGCCAGGGCGGCCATCCCCGGGAGCTCGCCCCGGCACGCCGTGCACCAGGATGCGAAGAAGTCGAGCACGACAGGGTGGCCGCGGAGGTCGGCGAGCCGCAGGGTGCCGGTGCCGTTGAGCTTGGGGAGCTCCCAGCTGGTGGGCTGGGTGGACGTGCTCGGCGGCTGCTGGGTGGAGCTGGTGCCGCGGACGGCGAGAGTGACCGCCGCCGCGATCACGATGGTCACGACCACGGCGCGCAGCGCCAGTGCGCGGGTGGGCCGGTGGATCACGATGGCGATTGTCCCACCGAGGTCGCGGCGAGCACCCCTCCGAGTGGTGCGCTCAACAAAAAGCATCGCCCCCGGTGGCCGCGGTGGCCTCCGGGGGCGATGGGCGTTTGGGGCTGTGTGTCTTAGCCGGTGACCGGGAGGTCGGTGCCGGAGCCGGCGCAGTAGCCGAGGCCACCTGCCGAGTTGTTGCTCCAGAGCGACTGGACCGCGAACTTGCTGCCCTTGTTGCCGGTGATGTTGGCGACCGCGCCCGGGAAGTGCGGGACGGGCTCGGGGCCGGACCCGGTGATCAGGAAGAGCGGATCGGTGCCGACCCACGCGCACTTGTCGCCGTTCTCGTACTGGTTCATGTCGTACCAGGCGCCGAGCTTGGTGCCGTTGGGTCCGGGATCCTCCGCGCCCGGATCGGTGACGGTCTCCTCGATCTCGTGGCCCAGCACGATGGTGGTGCCGTCGAGCTTGCCGGCCGCGCCCGCGTTCACGCTGTTCTGGCCGCAGCTGGTGCCCTGGTTCAGGACGTAGGGCATGTTGGTGAACGAGATGTTGGGCGTGACGCCGTTGTAGATGCCGTGCTCGATGCCGGGCTCGGTGTAGTCATGCCACGCGCAGTACCCCACCGACGAGGCGAGCGGGTCGGAGTAGTTCTGCGGCTCGATGACGATGAACTGGCTGTTGAGCAGGTCCTTGGCCGCGAAGTGCACGACGCCGCGGGCCGCCTCCTGGGCGATCTCGGTGTAGGTCATCTTGTGGTCGATCGGCGAGGTGTTGTCGTACCAGACGCCACCGAACTGGTTGGCGGGGTTCTGGATGAACACCTTCTTGCCCTTGACGATCTCGTAGTACTGGGTCTGCACGCCGGCCCAGTGAGTGCCGCCCATCTGCTGGACGAAGCTCAGCATCCGCTGGCCCGCACCGCTGGGGTCGCAGGGCACGGGGTCGCCGGCGGGACGTGTCGCGCAGGAGGTGCTGAAGGCGCCGGGGCGGCCCCAGCCGTAGAAGATCAGGAAGATCTTCGGGGTGACCTGGACGTGGCCGCCGAAGTACGCCATGTTGACCGGCCAGGGCTCGCCGGCGGGAGGCGCGGGGGGCACGCAGCCCGGGATCGGCGACGGGGGCGTCACCGGCAGGCAGGCGAGGATCGGCGGTGGCTGCACCGCCGGGCGGACGACCGTGGTGTCGCCGTTGATGGCGGCTGTCTGGCCGATCGTGTACATGATCGCCGGCTGGTGGTACGGAACGGCGGCGGCCGCCGAGTCCGCGTGGGCGGTGGCGCCGGGGGCGTTGGCGGCGAGCCCGAGGGCTCCGACCAGCGCGATCCCGGGCGCCAGCAAGCTGATGCGTCGTTTCACCTGTCTCTCCTCGGTCTGACGGTGGTCCTCAGCCGGCTCCAGTGAGGCGGCTATCTCTCAGGACGACGCCGCGGGGAAAAACTTGCGCGCGGTTAAGTGCTAGGATGTTGATCATATGATCAAGTCAAACGATCAACAAACGCGCGCTCCCCGAAGGGGCCGGGCCCGCGGACCCGGGGTGCACACGCGCGAACGCATCCTCGAGGCAGCGCTCGGCGCCCTCGGCGAGCACGGCTACGCGGGGACAACCGGCCGGGTCATCGCCGCGCGCGGCGGCTTCCCGATGGCGCTGATCTTCTATCACTTCGGCACGCTCGACGACCTGCTGCTCGCCGTCCTCGACCACACCAGCGCGGCCCGGCTGCCGCTCTGGCAGGGGGCGCTGGCGGACGTCGCTGACGTCGTCACCCTGCTGGAGCGCATGCGCGAGCTCTATGAAGAGGACGTGGCGTCGGCCCACGCGCTGGCGGTGCGGGAGCTGGTCGCCAACGGCCGCTTCTCCGAGCGCCTGGCGCCCGCCCTGGCGGCGCGGATGGAGCCGTGGTTCGCGCTCGCCGAGGACGTCGCCGGGCGTGTGCTCGCCGGCTCGCCCGTGCTGGGGCTGCTGTCCCCGCGCGAGCTGGCTGTGACCACGGTCGCGCTGTACCTCGGCCTCGAGACGGTGTCGCGCCTGAGTGGCGAGCCGGCGTCGGCTGCGGCGCTGTTCGCCGCCGGCGCGCAGCTGGCGCCGCTGCTGGGTGCGCTGGGGGCGCGGGGGCCTGGGCGGCCGGTGCGTCCCACACGTGTGTCAATCGACTGAATCCGTTGGTATCGGGAGGAGCTCGTCATGGTCCTGGTCACCTTCACCGTCATCGCCGTCGGGGGGCTACTGGCCTCGCTGCTCGTGGAGCGGCTGCTTCGCGGGCACCTGAAGCGCGTGCTCACCGACCTGTGCGAGACAGAGGCACGCAGCGGGTTCTGGGTGACAGTGGCGGGGCTGTCGATCGTGCTCACCGGGCTGCTCGCGGCCACCTCGACGCTCGGGTACTCCGATCCGTCCGTTGGCGGATTCGACCTCTTCCTCGGCGCCATGACCCAGGCGCGGGTGCTGCTGTTCGGGCTGCTCGGCATCGTGCTGGTGCTGGCGATGTTCCTGCTCAGCTCGATCCGCCGCTTCGAGGGCCGGGCGGCCGCGTATGGCCGTCAGCGGGTGCCGGCAGGGCCGTGGACACCGGCTGACACGGCGACGCCTCCCCCACCCGCGCCGTGATCTCCGCCATCGTCGGGGCGGCGCTTGGCGCCGCCCTGGTGGGTGCGGTGCTGGCGGTGCTTCGTGGACCTCTGCTGGTCGTGCTCACCGAGCTGTGCGCCGCCTCGGACGCGGCTCACTTCTGGTGGCGCATCGTGGCCGTCGAGATGGTGGGCGGCACTGCGCTGTGCGCCTCGCTCGCCCTGGTGCTGACACCGCGCGCGGATGGGTGGCGGTGGGGTGCCGTGGTGGTGCAGGCGAGCGCCGCCGGTGTGCTGGTCAGCCTCGCTGTGGTGATGGTGGCCGTGATGGCGTTTGCTCGATCGCGCGGTGTTGGCGCTGGGCGCTTGGGGTGAGCTGACCTACGACGGGAGTAGCGGCCTCACGATCCGCGGATGTCGCGCGAATCGATGGTGTAGCGCAGCAGGAGGTGGTCGTGCGCGCGCCGAATGGACCGGAGCTCGCCCGGCCGGGACAGGGCCGGGAGGGCAACGCCCTCCACCAGGCTGCGGCGCTCGGTGGACTCCGCGCTGCGTCCAGCCAGCTGGGGTGCGAGGGTGAGGAACAGGTCCAGCGGGACGGCGCCATCGAGGAGGGCACCGAACAGGCGGGGACCTCCCTCGCACAGCACCGGCCCGCCGCGCCCCAGGTCCCGGGCCGCGGCGACGATGCCCGCTGCGGGGATGCGTGGCTCCGCTGCGGCTGCGCCCTGCTGGTGGCGTGCGATCGCCGACTGCGCGTCGACGACGCCGGCAGCCGCGAGGACGTGCACCGGCACAGCGGGGCGGGCGACAGCGTCGGCGTCAGCCGGGAATGTCACCGCTGGCGCTGACCACCAGCAGCGGTGCGGGTTCTGCAGGGCGACCCGACACGGCGCGCAACGCGGCGAGGTCGGCGGCCCTCTCGCGAGCCAGCGCCTGCGGCGTCCACTGGTGGTTGCGGGTGGCGCGCAGCGTTCCCGCGCCGACCACGATGACGCCGGCAACGGCGCGCAGCATCGCCATCAGCGTGCGGTCGGCCGGCACTCCCCCACCGACGGCGCGGGAGTCGTCCGCGTCCATGCCGAAGCTGACGATGCCGTCGATGGTGCTGACGAAGTTGACCGCCACCCGCTCGCTGTCGAGCAGCAGCGCGGCGCCGTACTCCTCCTCCAGCGCGCAGCGGGGCGGCGACGGGTCGCGCTCGAGCGAGCACGTCGAAGAGGCCGGGCGGCGGCACGTCAGGCGCCGGTGTGGGTCCCGACCAGGTTGCCGATGCCGTACGTCACCGCCGCGACCACCGCGGCGATGCCCAGCTGGCGCAGCGCGGTGCGCACGTAGGAGCGGCCCGGTGAAGTAGGCGACCGACGCGCCCACGGCGAGCGCCGCGACGGCGCCGAGGACGATCGACGCCAGCACGCGCGGCGTCGCCGCTGCTGAAGAACCAGGGCAGCAGCGGCACCAGGGCACCGAGGGCGAAGGCGACGAACGACGATGCGGCGGCGGCCGGCGGCGAGCCGATCGAGCCGGGGTTGACCCCCAGCTCCTCGCGGGTGTGCACCTCGAGCGCCAGCTCAGGATCCTTGCTCAGCGCGGTCGCGACCTCCTCGGCCGCGCCGACGGGAACGCCGCGCGACACGTAGAGCGCCACCAGCTCGCGGTGCTCGGACTCGGGGTGGCGGCGCAGCTCCTCGCGCTCGATGGCCACCTCGCGCTGGATGAGCTCGCGCTGGGCGCTCATCGAGACGAACTCGCCGGCCGCCATCGAGAACGCGCCGGCCACCAGGCCGGCGAGCCCGGCGAGCCGGACCACGCCGGCGGCGGGGTGCGCGCCGGCGACGCCGAGGATCAGCGAGACGTTGGTGAGCAGGCCGTCGCTGACCCCGAACACCGCGGCCCGGGCGGCGCCGCCCTGGACGTCGCGATGGTGCTCGGGGCGGTGCGCCGGCACCTGCATCGGGACCGCCGGGCTGACCTTGAGCTCCACGCTCGAGAGATTACTTGGCCAGCGGGAGAAGGCGGACTCGGCCCGCGTCGTTGGTCGGCAAGGCTGTCGGCGCCCGGCGCCACCGCACGGACGGCCTCACCAGGGCGTCCGAAGTAGTAGCCCTGGGCGCAGTGGACGCCCGAGCCGCTTCAGCGCCTCGGCCTCCTCGATGGTCTCGACACCCTCGGCGACGGCGGTGGCGTTGATCTGCTCGATGAAGTAGATGAGACCGTGGAGCAGGGCGCGCCGGGCGAGGTCACGATGGATGTCGCGGATCAGGGACATGTCGAGCTTGACGATGTCGGGCTTGGTGCTGAGGATGTGGCTGAAGGTGGCGAAACCGGCGCCCGCGTCGTCGACCGCGTAGCGCATGCCCCGGAATCGCAGCCGCGCCACCGAGCTGTTGAACTGCGGGTAGTCGCCGATGGCGGCGTGCTCGGTGACCTCGATGACGATGCGATCGGTGCCGCCCTCGATGAGCACCGCGAACTCGCTGCTGACCGCGGTCTCCGGGGAGACGTTGAGCGAGAGGTACGTGTCGGCGGGCAGGGTGTCGAGGTGGTCGAGCGCGGACCTCACGGCCGCGAGCTCGAGCTCCAGGCCGAGGCCGACGCTGCCGGCGGCGGCGAACCAGACGTCCGGCGGCTGCGGCGTCTCGCCCTCGAAGCGGGCCAGCGCCTCGTAGCCGACGGCGGCGCCGCTGACCAGGTCGACGATGGGTTGCAGGACGGTGGTGAGACGGCCCTCGCGCAGCACCGCGCGGATCTGGGCGCGCTTCTGGCGGCGGGCGACCGCCTCGCGCTCCTCGCGCTCCAGCTGCTCGGCGTAGATGCGCGCCAGCATGCGCATGAAGCGCACGTCGCGCTTGCCGACGCTGTGGTCGGGGCGGCGGCTGACGCACGCCATCGACCCCCAGATGCGGCCGTCGGGAAGGCTCACCGGCACGCCGACGTAGCTGCCGATGTTGGCCTCGAGGGTGACCTCCATCGCCGAGGCGACGGGGTCGGCGGCGGTGTCGGGGATGGCCTCGCTGAGGACGCCCTCGGTCATCGCCTTGCAGTACATCCAGCCCAGCGGCACGCGCAGCTCGGAGCTGAGCCGGAAGAGCGCCGCGTCTCCGGCGACGTGGCGGAAGACCTGCTCGCCCCCGGCGAACTCCGCGACGAAGGCCACGTCGGTGTCGAGGTACTCGCGGGCCGCCTCGAGGATGTCGTCGATCAGCATCCGGGCAGGCTCTTCGAGCGCGAGCGCGGTCAGCGCGCTGTCGCCGGGCGTGCTCTCTCCGGCGATCACATTCCGTCCACGTGGATTCTGCGGATCCGTCACAGCCGACACTCTGTGCTGTATACGTGCCACCGCCCGCGGTTTCCGCTCTGCGACAGACCTGTCACCGGGTGGACGGCAGTTCTGAGTCAGCGGGCGGTCGATCGGACGCCCGGCTCGTGGAGCAGGGCCTCGCCGTCGAGGCCGCCCGCCGGGCAGGCCGGGCGCCTCGCACTGCTCGTGCCCGCGGCCGACCTCGGCGTTGAGCGCGCCGCCCGAGCATGATGATCTGCGAGAGCAGGAAGAAGTAGAAGAGGAGCACGAACACCAGCCCGAACGTCTGTCCCCACTGCGGGCTGTTGGTGACCAGCTTGAAGTAGAGCGGGAACACCAGGGTGAGCGCCTCGAAGAGCACGCCGGCGGCGATGGCGCCCCCGAGGATGTCGCGCACGTGCTGTTTGCGGTGCGGCACCACGTAGTAGATGATCCCGAACAGCAGGGACGCGTCGACGACGCCGGCGCCGACCTGGATGAGCAGCCCGGCGACGCCGCCGTGAAGGAAGCCGGGCAGGCCGGGGATGGACTGCAGCAGCGAGAGCAGGCTCCCGCTGAGCAGCAGCGGCAGCGCCATCACCAGGAACACGACCACCATCCCGATCGACATCAGCTTCTGCGCAGGAAGTCGCGCGACTTGCACGGGTACAGGCTGTTGAGGCCGTTCTCGATGGCGCTGAAGAGGCTGGCGCCGGACCACACCAGGCCGAGGATGCCGATGACGGCGAACAGCCCGGTGCTCTTGCGGAAGTCGTCGAGCGCGGTGATGATCTGGCAGGAGCCGCCGCCCGCTCTGCTGCGCGCGGCACGACGGGAACGCGGCCAGCACCTGCTGCTCGATGGTGGCCCGCGTGCCCGGGGTCGTGCAGCGCCAGCCCCACCACGGTGATCACCAGGAACACCATCGGGAAGAAGGCGAAGAAGAGGTTCCAGGCGATGATGGTCGCCCAGTTGGGTCCCTGGGCGCCGAGGAAGCGGCCGACCGCGCGCACCGGCAGCGACCTGGCGAGCCTCTCCTTCACGCCAGCGATGCTACGGGATGGGGGCGATGCGCTCCGCGTACAGCGGGTGGTCGCGGAACACGGCCATCATCTCGACGTCGATGAGCGCGCCGTTGCTCCAGTAGTGGCGGCGGCGGATGCCCTCGCTGACGAAGCCCGCCTTCTCGTAGCTGCGCCGCGCGCGGTCATTGCCCTGGTACACGTACAGCCACACCTTCTCCATCGCCAGGTACGCGGAAGGCGTACTCGACGCTGAGCATGCACGCCTCGGTGCCGTAGCCGTGGCCCCAGCGGTCGGGCGGTCCGGTCCAGATGCCCCAGCCGCAGTGCCGGTTGCGGTGGTCGATGCCGTGGAACCCGGTGGTGCCGAGGAACGCGCCGTCATCGATGCACTCGATCGCCCAGTGCAGCTCGTCAGGCAGGCGTCGCCGCGACCCACTGCTGCGCCTGCTCGACGGTGTACGGCGCATGCGACCACTGCGCCAGCCCGGCGACGACGCGCGGGTCGGCGAGGATCTCTGCGATGCGCGGGGCGTCGTCGATGCGGAGCGCGCGCAGGCGCACCAGCCGTCCGGTGACGTCCATGTCAGCGCGCGACGGGCGCCTTCTGCAGCTCGGCGATGATCGCGTCGGCGACCTGCGAGGTGCCGACGGCGGTGGGGTCGTCGCGGCTCGGCTTCATGTCGTAGGTGACGTTCGCTGCCCTCGGCGATGACCGCGGCGATGGCCGCCTCGAGACGATCGCCCGCGTCCTTCTCGCCGATGTGGCGCAGCATCATCATGCCGCTGAGCATCATCGCCATCGGGTTGGCGACGTTCTTGCCCGCGTACTTCGGCGCGCTGCCGTGGGTGGCCTCGAAGAGCGCGATCTCGTCGCCGGTGTTGGCGCCCGGCGCCAGGCCGAGGCCGCCGACCAGGCCGGCGCAGAGGTCGCTGAGGATGTCGCCGAAGAGGTTGGGCATCACCATGACGTCGTACAGCTCAGGCTTCTGCACCAGCTGCATGGCCATGTTGTCGACGATGCGGTCGTCGAACTCGATGTCGGGGAACTCCTTGGCGACGTCCTGCGCCACGCGCAGCCACAGTCCCTCGGTGTACTTCATGATGTTGGCCTTGTGCACGCAGGTCACCTTGCGGCGGCCGTTGTCGATGGCCCACTGGAAGGCGAACCGGAAGACGCGCTGCGTGCCGGTGATGCTGGTCGGCTTGATGCTGATCCCGGAGTCGGGGCGGATGGTGCGCCCGCTGAAGCCGCTCGATGGTGCCGATGACCTCGCGCGTCTCCTCCTTGCCCTCCTCGAACTCGATGCCCGCGTAGAGGTCCTCGGTGTTCTCGCGGACGACCACCAGGTCGACGTCCTGGTAGCGGCTGCGCACGCCGGGGTACCACTTGGTGGGGCGCACCAGCGCGAAGAGGTCGAGCTCGCGGCGCAGCGCGACGTTGACGCTGCGGATGCCGTGCCCGATGGGTGTGGTCAGCGGCCCTTTGATCGCCACCTTGTTCTTGCGGATCGACTCGAGCACGTGGTCGGGCATCGGCTGCCCGTACTGCTCGACGACGTCGAGCCCCGCGTTCTGCACGTCCCAGTCGATCTCGACGCCGGTGGCGTCGATGACGCGGCGCGCCGCCTCGCTGACCTCGTAGCCGATCCCGTCGCCGGGGATCAACGTGATGCTGTGGCGCGCCATGGTGGAAGCCTCCTTCGATCGAACGTGGGTGCCCGAGTGTCGCAAATCGGCCTGTGGCGGGACCCTCTCAGCGTGGTGACCAGACCGGCTGACGGTGCTGCGTGCTGATCGCCCACTGCAGTGTCGCGACGACGTGCTGCAGATGGTTCGCCATCGCCGCCTCGCACGCGTCGGGATCGCGCCGCGCGATGGCGGCGACGATGGCCTCGTGCTCGCGAAGGGACTCCGCCGAGCGACCGGGGCGCAGCATGGTGCGGTACTGGAACCTGATGCTCTGCGACTTCAGTGTGGTCAGCAGGTTGCCCGCGATCTGGTGCTCGGCGATGGCCCAGATGCGCTGGTGGAACCGGGCGTTGAGCTCGGAGTAGCCGAGCGAGTCACCGACGTCGACGCGCTGGCGCATCTCCTCCACCATCGTCTCCAGCTCGGCGATGTCTGCGTCGGTGGCGCGCTCGCCGGCGAGGCGCGCCATCAGCCTCTCCAGCGCGATGCGCACCTGCTCGATCTCGACGGCCTCACGGTCGGAGATGAGCCGGACGCGGGCGCCGCGGTTGTGCTCACGGCTGACCAGGCCCTCCTGGTGAAGTCGCGTGAGGGCCGAGCGGATCGAGGTGCGCCCGGCTTGGAAGGCCACCACCAGGTCGGCCTCGATCAGCCGCTGGTTGGGCTGGAACTGGCCGCTGACGATCGCGTCGCGGAGCTCCCGGTACACGTCGCCGGGCACCGGCGACAGCTGCTCACCCGGCCGAGCCCCCTTGTGGACAGTCGTGGCCATGTGGCTAGATTAGCGTCATCCTTGTCGCTACGATTGTCGACAATCAATCCGACCCATCCGCCCGAGGCGAGGAGGCACGTGATGCAGGCACGAGGTCAACGGATCGGTCGCCGGGTTGGGCTGCTCCTCTCCGGGGTCACCCTGGTGCTCGCCGGGTGCGGCAGCGGGGGCGGCAGTCCAGCAGCGCTGCGACGGACACCTCCCCTCTCCTGATCGGCATCGTCGCGCCCTTCACGGGGGCGGACGCGGCGCTCGGACCGGCGTACTTCGCGGCGTGCCTGCCCGCGGCCCGGGCCATCAACAACGGCGGCGGGATCATGGGCCACACGGTGAGCTGCCAGCAGTTCGACACGCGCGGTGAGCCGGCGGACGCGGTGCCCGCAGCCCAGCAGATGGTGGCCAGCCATTCCAACCTGATGGCGGTGGTCGGGTGCACCTCCGACGAGGCCTCGAGCGTGGTGCCGATCATCGACCACGCCCACATCCCCATGTTCTGCATGACCGGCCAGTCGGAGTTCAACAAGTCGAACTTCAGCTACTTCCACCGGCTGGTGCCGCCGGACGCCTTCGACTCCTACGCGCTGGTGGGCAGCGCGCTGGACTACGCGCACTACACCAAGGTGGCGCTGGTGTTCGGCAACGACATCGGCTCCCAGGCGTTCGTTGGCCCCGCGCAGCGCGCGCTGACAGCGCTCGGCGCGACGGTCACCATCAACCAGTCGATCGCGCTCGGACAGTCCTCGTACCGTACTGAGGTGACGGCGATGCTGGCCACGCACCCGGACGTGATCTTCACCGAGGCGCTCGGCCCCACAGACGCCACCTACCTCGCCGAGGTCAAGCAGCTCAACGGCTCGACGCTGCCGTTCATGGGCACCTCGGCGACCATCGACCCGGTGTGGTTCTCGGCGGTGACCGGCGCCATCGGGGTGCAGGACGTTCTCAACAAGTTCACCGCCGTCGACCTGGGGGTGAGCTTCAGCGGTCCCGGCTACACGGAGTTCAAGACCAACCTCGGTGGCCTCGGCCTCGCAATTCGCCGACGCTCCCAAGTACTCGCAGCGCGGCGCGACGCTGCATCTCTACGACGGCATCATCCAGGCCGCGCTGGCCATGGACGAGACCAAGAGCATCGACCCCACCGTCTACAACGCCAAGATCAAGGACGTCGGCAACGGCGTCAGCGGCGCGGTGACGGTGAACACCTACAAGGACGGCGTCGCGGCCATCAACAGCGGCAAGTCGGTGCGCTGGGTGGGCGCCGGCGGCCAGACCAACTACGACCAGTACAACAACTCCCAGCAGGGCTACATCATCGTCAAGTACGACGCCCAGGGGAACGAGGTGACCATCGGCCACCTGACGCAGGCAGCAGACCGCCGCAGTGATCCAGGCCGGCGGTGGCTGAGACCGGCAGTGTCCCCGGGGGGCGGCGATGAGCCTGTTCATCGCCGCCCTCGGCTTCGGCCTGGTCAGCGCCTCGATCATCGCCATCGCGGCGGTGGGGTTCACGATGCAGTTCGGCATCACCAACATGATCAACCTGGCCTACGGGCAGGTGATGATCGCCTCGGCGTACGCCACGTACGCGCTCAACCGCACCGGCGTGAACATCTGGGTCGCGCTGATCGCGGGGGCGCTGTTCGGCGCGGTGATGTCCTTCGTGCTCAACCGCGTGGTGTACGCGCCGTTCCAGCGCAAGGGCACCAACCTGATCGGCATGGTGATCATCTCGCTGGCGGTGGGGCTGCTCATCGCCAACGTGATGCTGCCGATCGTCGGCTACTACAGCGTGTCGTACCACGTCGACACCGGGTCCACGTTCCACCTCGGGTCGATCGCGCTCACCGGCATCCAGCTGCTGATCATGGCGGTGGCGGTGGTGACCATGCTGGTGATCCACGCGCTGCTCACCCTCACCCGGCTCGGCAAGGCGATGCGCGCCACCGCCGCCAACCCCACGCTGGCGCGAAACTGCGGCATCCCCACGCGCCGCGTCGTCGACCTGGCATGGCTGATCACCGGTGCGCTCTGCGGCATCGCCGGCACCGTCGCCGGGATCAACTCCGACTCCTTCTCGGTGGCCAACGGCTCGGAGTTCCTGATCCCGATCATCGCGGCGTCGGTTCTCGGCGGCGCCGGCCACCCGTACGGCGCGATGATCGGCGCGGTGATCATCGGTGAGATGACCGAGATCAGCGCGGCGCTCATCTCCCCGCAGTACAAGCAGGTGGCGGCCTTCGCGGTGCTGGTCCTGGTGATGATCCTGCGACCCCAGGGCCTGCTCGCCAAGCGCGGCACGCTGGCGGCCGCCGGATGACCTACTACCTGACGACGCTGCTGGTGTACGCGGGGGTCGACATCCTCGCCTGCCTGGCGATCTCGCTGCAGTTCGGGCTGTCGGGCATCGTCAACTTCAGCTTCATCATCTTCCAGGCGGCGGGCGCGTACACCGCCGCGGTGCTGTCGCTTCCGCCGGACAGCGCCAACGGCGGCTTCCAGACGTACATCCTCGGGCTCAACCTCTCCTTCCCCATCCCGTGGATCGCGGCCATGGTGGTGTCCGCCCTGCTCGCGCTGCCGGTGGGGCTGGTGGTGCTGCGCCGCCTGCGCAGCGACTACCAGGCGATCGCCATGCTGGTGCTGTCGGTCATCGCCAGCCTGATGGTCACGAACACCCCGCGCTTCCTCGGCGGCGCCGCCGGGTTGTCGCTGATCCCGCAGCCGCTCTCCGACCGGCTCAACCCGTACTCCAGCTCGTACCTCTGGCTGTACTCGGCTGTGACACTGGTGCTGGCTGCGGTGATCTTCGTCGTGGCCCAGCGGATCATGAACTCGCCGTACGGGCGCTCCCTGCGCGCGCTGCGCGAGCACGAGCTCGCCGCCAACGCGCTGGGGAAGAACTCGGTGGCGCTCAAGCTCACCGTCTTCGTGGTCGGCGGCGCCATCGCCGGGACTGAGCGGGGCCATCCTGGTGGGCTTCATCACCATCTGGGCGCCGTCGACATGGCTCTACCCGGAGACGCTCATCCTGTTCGCGGCGGTGATCGTCGGCGGCCGCGGCAACAACTACGGCGCAGTTCTCGGCGCGCTGCTCGTGCCCGTGGGCTTCGAGGAGGTCACCCGCTACCTGCCGCCGTTCGGGCCGCCGGGCCTCATCCCCGCGTTGGAGTGGGTGTGCATCGCCGGGCTGATCCTCGGCTTCCTCTGGTTCCGGCCGCGCGGCGTGTTCCCTGAGCGCCGCCGGCTGTTCCCACCGCGCGTGACGGCCACTGCGGCCGTGGAGAACGCCGGTGGCGGCTGACGCGCTCACCGCCGACCGCCCGCGCGGCGGTGAGCCTTCGGCTGCCACCGCGCCACTGCTCGTCGCCACCGACATCCATCGCCACTTCGAGGGCATGCACGCCGTCGACGGGGTGACCATCGAGGTGCTGCCCGGCCGCATCACCGGGCTGATCGGTCCCAACGGGGCCGGCAAGTCGACGCTGCTGGCGGTGCTGGCCGGGACCCTGCCCGCGTCGGAGGGCACGATCGTCTTCGACGGCGAGGACATCACCCAGCTGCCGGCGTACAAGCGCGCGCGGCGCGGCATGGTGCGCACCTTCCAGCTGCCCTCGGAGTTCGCCCAGCTCACCGTGCTCGAGAACCTCATGGTGGCGGCGCCGAAGAACCGCGGCGACTCGCTGGTGGGCGCGATGCTCGGCAAGCGCTACTGGCGCGGCGACGAGGCGGTGCTGGTGGAGCGCGCCCGCGGGCTGCTCGACCGCTTCAACATGAGCGCCAAGGAGTCCGACTACGCGGGCTCACTGAGCGGCGGCCAGAAGCGCCTCGTGGAGATCATGCGTGCGCTGATGCTCGAGCCCCGGCTGCTGCTGCTCGACGAGCCGATGTCCGGCGTGCACCCGTCGATCATCGGCGAGATCGCCGCCTACTGCGAGGCGCTCCGCGACGAGGGCCTGACCATCGTCATGGTGGAGCACGAGCTGCACATGATCGAGCGGATGTGTGACCCGGTCATCGTCATGGCCCAGGGACGGGTGATCGGCCAGGGCTCGATGGCCCAGTTGCGCCAGCAGCGTGAGATCGTTGACGCCTACCTTGTCGGATAGCGCCGCGACGCCGGCGGTGCGCCCGGCCCCGCTGCTGCGGGCCGAGGGGATCACCGCGGGCTACGGCGGCGTGCCGATCGTGCGCGACGTCGGCCTCAGCGTCGGCCCGGGCGAGATCGTGGCCGTGATCGGCCCCAACGGCGCCGGCAAGAGCACGCTGCTGAAGGCGCTGGTGGGCATCCTCCGCGTGACCTCCGGCCACATCCTCCTCGACGACGGCGAGGTGACCAACAAGCCCCCCGAGGAGCTGGCGCGGCGTGGCGTGGGCTACGTGCCCCAGGTGCAGGACATCTTCGAGCCGCTGACCGTCCTCGAGAACCTCGACATGGGCGGGTACCTGCTGCCCAAGGCGCAGATCCACGCGCGCGTCGACGAGGTGCTCGAGGTGTTCCCGCAGCTGAAGCCGATGCTGAAGCGTCGCGCCGACAAGCTGAGCGGCGGCGAGCGAAAGATGCTGGCGATCGCGCGCGTGCTGATGCTCGACCCGCGCGTGCTCATCCTCGACGAGCCCACCGCCAACCTGGCCCCGCAGCTGGCCGACCGGCTGCTGCGCGAGCAGATCAAGGGGCTCGGTGCGCTGGGCAAGGCGGTGCTCCTGGTGGAGCAGCGCGCCCGGGCCGCGCTCGACATCGCCGCGTGGACGTGCGTTCTTGTGTCCGGCTCCGTCCGCATGGAGGGCCGGTCAGGCGAACTTCTCGATCGCCAGGACTTCGAGGAACTGTTCTTGGGAGCCGCGACCACCCTGACGGCGGTCGGCGGCGTGGAGGCAAGAGACCGATGAGATTGCTGATGTTCCGAGAGGGGGCTGGTCGCCGACTCGGTGTGGGCCGGGTCGATGCCGACGATGATCGTCGACGTGGCCGCGACACCCGGCGGGGACTCGCTGCCGCCCGACATCGTCGGGGTCATCGACGGCGGTCGACGCCGTCCTGCCGCGGCTCGGCGAGCTGGCGGCCTCGGCCTCGGGGCCGGCCGTGCGGCGCATCGCCGACCTCGAGCTGCTGGCGCCGTTCGACCCGCCGCGCGGCAACGTGCTCTGCATCGGGCGCAACTACCAGAAGCACGCCGAGGAGGGCGCCCGCGCGTTGCAAGACGGAGGTGGGGCCGCCGACCATCTTCACCAAGGCGATCACCACCATCAACAGCCCGTACGGCGACGTGCCCATCAACCCGGCGGTGAGCACCAAGCATCGACTGGGAGGTGGAGCTCGGCGTGGTCATCGGACGGGCCGGCTCCAACATCAAGCGCGCCGGCGCCATGGAGCACGTCTTCGGCTACACCGTGATCAACGACGTCACCGCGCGCGACATCCAGAACGGCTGGGGCGGCCAGTGGTTCAAGGGCAAGAGCCTCGACGGCTCGTGCCCGATGGGCCCATGGGTGATCACCGCGGACGAGGTCCCCGACGTCCAGGCGCTGCAGCTGCAGCTGCGCGTCAACGGTGTCGTCAAGCAGGACGCCAACACCCGCGACATGATCTACCCGGTCGACGCCATCATCGAGTGGCTGTCCGTCGGCATGACCCTGCTGCCGGGCATGGTCATCGCCAGCGGGACGCCCGAGGGCGTCGGCTTCGCGCGCACGCCGCCGGAGTTCCTGCACGCCGGCGACGTCATGGAGAGCGAGGTGCGAGGGGGTGGGGCTGCTGCGCAACACCATCGTCGAGCTTCCCTCCTAGCTCGCTGGTGGAGAACCCGCCGGTGCGCGCGGGCGCCCGGCGTGGTGGCGCGCCTCGCCGCGGTGGGCGTGACCACCGTGCACGAGGCGCAGGGCCGGCGCGGCCTGCTGGATCCCTCCGTGCGTCCCATCCAGGAGGGAACCCGGCTGGCGGGCACGGCGGTGACCGTGCTCTGCCAGCCGGGCGACAACCTGATGATCCACCTCGCCGTCGAGCGCTGCCGGGAGGGCGACGTGCTCGTCGTCGCCATGGCCGAGCCGAGCAACGCCGGCGTGCTCGGCGAGCTGCTGGCCACCTCGCTGCGCGCCCACGGGGTGGTGGCGGCGATCGTCGACGCCGGGGTGCGCGACGTCGCCGAGCTGCGCGCCATGGGCTTCCCCGTGTGGTCGCGGTGGATCAGCGCGCAGGGCACCACCAAGGTCGGCGCCGGTACCGTCAACGAGACCGTCGTGTGCGGCGGCCAGGCGGTCTCGGCCGGCGACGTCATCGTGGCCGACGACGACGGCGTGGTGTGCGTCGCCGCCGCGGCGGCGGCCGCGGTCGCGGACGCTGCCGAGGAGCGGGCGCTGCACGAGGGCGAGCTGCGCGGCCGGCTCGCCGCCGGCGAGCTGACCCTGGACCTCCTCGACCTGCGCTCCCACTCCTCGTGATCCACCTCGACGCCGCACGCCTGCTGCTGGTGGCAGGCGCCGCGCTGCTGGCCGGCGCCGTCAACGCGGTCGCGGGCGGCGGCACGCTCCTCTCCTTCCCTGCGTTGCTGCTGCTCGGCTTCCCCGCGCTGACCGCCAACGTCACCAGCACGATCGGGCTGCTGCCCGGCTACGCCGGTGGGACGCTGGCGTACCGCCAGGAGCTGTCGCTGCAGCGCGCCCGCGTGCTCTTCCTCGGGCCGATCAGCGTGGTCGGCGCCGTCGGTGGCGCCATCCTGCTGACGCGCACCTCCAACGCCGTGTTCGCGCGCGGTGGTGCCGTGGCTGATCCTGCTGGCGTGCGCGCTGCTGCTGGTGCAGCCGGTGGTGACGTCGCGGGTGCGGTCGCGGCGGCCCGAGCGCGAGCAGCACCGCTCGCCGGTGCTCGCGGTGGCGCAGTTCCTCGGCGGCATCTACGGCGCCTTCTTCGGCGCCGGGCTCGGGGTGATGATGCTCGCCGTGCTCGGCCTCTTCATCCGCGACGACCTGCAGCGCATCAACGCGCTCAAGTCGATGATGTCGCTGGTCATCAACGTCGTCGCGGCGCTGTACTTCATCGTGTTCGGCCCGGTGTCGTGGGTGGCCGCGGCGGTGATGGTGCCGGCGAGCGCGGTCGGCGGCTTCGCCGGCGTGTCGCTGGCGCGCCGGCTGCGGCCGGCGGTGCTGCGCGCGGTGGTGGTGGCCTTCGGCGTGGCCTTCGCGCTGCACCAGCTGCTGTCGTGACCGCGGCCCTTCGTCCCCCACGACCTGCGCGAGCCCCTGCGCGGCGACGGACGACGGGCCGCTGGCGGGGCTGACCGTCGCGGTCAAGGACTGCTACGACATCGCCGGGGAGCGCACGGGCATCGGCAGCCCTGAATGGCTCGCGGACCATGCGCCGGCAGCGGTGACGCGCCGACGCCGTGCGCCGGGTTCTCGACGCCGGCGCGACGGTGGTCGGCAAGACGATCTGCGACGAGTTCATGTACAGCATCACCGGCGCCAACGCGCACTACGGGACGCCGCTGAACCCGCGCGCACCCGACCGCCTCCCGGGGGGCTCGTCGAGCGGCTCGGCGAGCGCCGTCGCCGGGGGCGCGTGCGACCTGGCACTGGGCACCGACACGGGCGGGTCGATCCGCGTGCCGGCGTCGGTGTGCGGGTTGTACGGGCTGCGCACCACGCACGGGCGTGTCGACATGGCGGGGGTCCAGGCGATGGCGCCGTCCTTCGACTCCGCGGGCTGGCTGGCGGGCGGCCCCGGCGTGCTGCGCGCGGCGGGCGCGGTGCTGCTGGGCGGCGAGCGGCGTGCCGGGCGCGCGTCGGAGCGCGTGCTGCTGGCGGCCGATCTGCTGGACGCGGCCGGACCCGCCGCCGGCGCAGGTGGTCGACCGACTTCCTCGCGCGCGCCGGCGGCGACCTGCCGGTGCCGGAGCCCCTGACGCTCTCCGCGGAGGGCGCTGGCGGAGTGGGCGGAGTGCTTCCGTGTCGTGCAGGCGTACGAGACGTGGCAGACGTTCGGCGGCGTGGATCACCGCACATCACCCGCGGCTGGGGCCGGGGATCGACGAGCGGATGGCGTACGCGTCGACCGTGGAGCGGCGAGGTGGCAGAACCCGCGCGGGAGCGGGTCGGCGACGCTGCGCGCGCGGCTGCGCGACCTGGTGCGGCCCGGGACGGTGGTGGTGCTGCCGACCACGCCGGGTCCCGGCGCCGCTGCTGTCGGCGCCGCCCGAGCGTCGTGCAGGAGTTCCGCGGCCGGTCGCATGCTGCTGACATGCGCCGCGGGGATCGGCGGGCTGCCGCAGCTGTCGCTCCCCGCCGGCCGGGTGGACTCCGCGCCCGTCGGCGTCTCCCTGCTCGGCTGGGCGGGCGGCGACGAGGCGCTGCTCGACCTGGCCTGCGCGCTGGGACGACATGCCGGCGTGTAGCACCGGCGGCGCCCGCGCGTCTCGTACCGTCGCGGGCGATGTGGACCGACGGGCTCGAGCAGTGGTTCGCGCGCCGAGGGACGTCACCACCTGCCGTGGCGGCATGACCACGGACCCGTGGGCCGTGCTGGTCAGCGAGGTGATGCTGCAGCAGACGTCGGTGGCGCGCGTGCTGCCGCGCTGGAGCCGCTTCCTCGAGCGCTGGCCGACCGCCGACGGCATGTGCCGCGGCGCTCGCTCGACGACGTGCTGCGCGAGTGGCAGGGGCTCGGCTACCCGCGCCGCGCCCGGGCGCTCTGGCTGCTCGCCGCGCACGTCGCCGAGCACGGCTGGCCGCGCGACGAGGCGGGGCTGCGCGCGCTGCCCGGGGTCGGCGCGTACACGGCGCGCGCGCTGCTCGCGTTCAGCGACGTCGGCGCGTGCCGCGGAGGCACCGCCACGCGACGTCAACCTCGGCCGGGTGGCGGCGCGCGCCGCGCTCGGCTGCGAGCCGCACGAGGCGACGCCGGCCGTGCTCGACGCGACGCTCCGCGCGACGGCCGGCCGCGGCGCATGGCGGTGCGCGAGTACACGTACGCGCTGTTCGACGTCGGGGCCTCTGCACTGCCGCGCCCGTCCGGTCGTGCGACGGGTGCCCGCTGCGGGACCGGTGCGCGTGGCGGGCGCGCGGCCTCGACCTGCGGCCGCGCCGCGCCGCCGCGACGGCAGAGCGCCTACGCGGGCAGCCTCCGCCAGCTGCGCGGCGCGGTGCTGGCGGAGGCGCTGCGCTCGCCGCGGCGCCGCCGCCGGCGGAGCTGGTCGCGGCGGTGCGCGCGGTGCCCGGCGCCACGCCCGAGCGGATGCGCTCCGCGATCGACGGGCTGGTCGCCGACGGGCTGATGCCGGGCGAATCGGCGCCGCGGCGCTAGGATTCGGCGGTGGCGACCGTCTCCCCCGCTCTGGACGCCGTCCAGGAGCACGCTGTGGGAGCGGGCCGAGTTCTCCTTCATCCCCGACCGCGACCTGCCGCCGCTGGAGGGCACGGCGACGCAGCGGCGGTGGGCCGCGGGTGCTGTTCGCGGGCTTCCCGTCCGACTACAGCCTGGCCTTCCTGCTGGCGCTGCTCGAGCTCGACGTCGAGGTGGTCGGCGCTGCTCACCTCGCCGGGCGCGCACGAGGCCATCCTCGGCGACAACGCGCTGAGCCGGATCGCCGACCACCTCGAGCGTCCCGCTGCTGCGCGCCTGGCGCGTCAACGACGAGCACTCCATCCTCGACCTCGCGCGCGCTCCGGCTCGACGGCGTGGTCATGGCCAGCTTTGACCAGATCATCGGTTCGCGCGCCCTGGCGGTCCCCGCGCACGGCTGGATGAACATCCACCCCAGCGCGCTGCCGGCGCGGCGCGGGCCGGAGCCCGTGTACTGGACCATCGCCGACGGCGACCCCATCGCCGGGATCACCCTGCACCGCGCGGTGCCGAAGGTGGACGCCGGGCCGATCCTCGCGCAGCGCACCGTCGAGGTGTCGGAGGACGACACCTCGGGGACGCTGACCCGGCGCCTCTGCGAGCTGGGGACGGCGGCGCTCGGCGAGGCGGTGGACCGCCTGCTCACCGACTGGCCGGGCGAGCCCATCGACATGACGGGCGCGACCTACGCGCCGTCGGTGGGACATCGCCACGTCGACGCCGCCCCGTCCGCCGACGGCGGGCCTGCGCATGGTCCGTGCCGGCGTGCCCAACATGCCGGCGTGGACCATGGTGGACGGCCGGGTCGCCTACGTGCTGCGCGCGCACCTCGGGGCCGCGCAGGAGGGCCAGCCGGCGATCGCGTTCGCCGACGGGATCATCGCCATCGACGAGCTCCGGGACGAGTGCGGATGTCATCACAATCTTGTTTCCTGCCCGCACCGTCAGGAATGAGCCGGTAGGATCACCGCCGATGGAAGCCTCGCCGATCCTGGTCGTCGAGGACGACGACCTCGTTCGATCGTTCCTGTGCCGGGCGCTCACGGGCGTGGCCGGCGACGTCGACGCCTGCGCAACCGGCGCCGAGGCGATGCAGCGCGGTCGAGCGCCGGCGGTTCGGCGCCATCCTGCTCGACGGGCTGCTGCCCGACACCCACGGCCTCGACCTCGCCAAGAAGATGGTCGGCGCACCGCAACGCGAGCGCACAGCGGGATCTGCTTCGTCAGCGGCTCGCTGCGCCACCCGCTGGCCATGCGCGACGGGGTCAGCGCGCTGCCCAAGCCGCTGCGCCTGCGCGAGCTGCTCGACGCGGCCGGGCTGCTGCTGACCTGGTCGCGGGCGAGCGCCGGCGCGCCGCGGCGGCGCGGCTCGCGGCGCTGGACACGCTCGCCGCCGACCTGCTGGTGTCCTGACGCGGTGGCCTCGATGGAGCTGCCGCCGATCTCCCAGCTGCCCTGGGCGGTGGGCCACGACCGCTTCCTCGCCGCCGCCGGGGCGGTGACCGGCGAGGGCGCCTGCTGCCTCTTCGTCATCGACGAGGCCATCCCGGCGAGCGCCCGGTCCGGCTACGCCGCCCTGGTGATCGCCTACGCGCGCGCCAACGAGCCCGTGACCATCCTCGAGGGCGGCGCGGCCGCGCTGCTGATCCGCGACGGCGGCGTCGCCTCGGGCCAGGTGGCGGCGCGCGCCTGCTCGGGCAGATGAGCCGGCTGGGCCTCCAGGAGACGCTGCGCGCCGGCGTCGCCCCGCTCGGCGGCGGCGTCGACGGCGCCATCGCCAGGGCGCGGGAGCTGGCCGTCGCGGCCGCCGCCGGCGAGGTCGCGATCGCCTGACCGCGCTGCCCGCTCGTGGCCGACGCCACGCCGGGCGTCCCCGCACCTGTCAGAGTCCGCGCACGTGTCGAGTGACCACGTCGTCGAGCGGGAGGGGACCGCGCGCCGGCGGCCGGCACCGGACCCGCCGACGAGCGCGAGGCCGGCCTGATCGCGGCCGAGCAGGCGCTGGTGGTGCTGGCGACCTACAACGAGCGCGAGAACCTGCCGATCGTCCTCGAGCGGATCTGGGCGGCCATCGACATCGACGTGCTGGTGGTGGACGACAACTCGCCGGACGGCACCGGGGCCGTGGCCGACCGGATCGCCGCCGCGAGCCGCGGCTGACGGTCATCCACCGAGCCGGCAAGGCCGGGCTGGCCAGCGCGCTGTTCGCCGGGCTATCACCACGCCTTCGACCGCGGCTACGAGCTGGCCATCGAGATGGACGCCGACCTGTCGCATCCCCCCGAGGACCTGCCCGCGCTGGTCGCGGCGTGCGACCGCGCCGACGTGGCCATCGGGTCGCGCCGGGTGCCGGGCGGCCGGGTGGTGGGGCGGCCCGCGTGGCGGATCGCACTGACCGCCGGGCGCGTGCATCTGGGCGCGGACCGTGCTGGGCCTGCCGATGCACGACTGCACCAGCGGCTACCGCTGCATCCGCACTGACGCGCTGCGGGTCATCGACTTCAGCCGCATCCGGTCGAGCGGCTACGGCTTCCTCATCGAGCTCGACTGGGCGATCAAGCGCGCCGGGCAACGGGTCGTCGAGATCCCGATCACCTTCAACGACCGCGCCTACGGCCTCTCCAAGATGCGCATCGGGATGATCCCCGAGGCCATGATCATGGTGCTCAAGCTCCGCCTCGGCCTGGTCCGCCCGGCACTTCTCGACCGCGCCGGGGTGGCGGCCGCCCCCTCGCACTGAGCCCCGACGGGCGCGCGGCCGGGGTCCCGGAGCGGTCGCAGTGCACTAGGCTCACGGCGAGATGCGATCCTGGTTCAACGGGAATCGTCCGCGCGCGCTCGCGCTCGTGGCGATCGGCGTCGTGGTGATCGGGACGGTGGTCAGCCGGCTGCCTGTGCTCGGGGTCGGCGAGATCGACTGGGACGAGGGCGTGTACTGGCTCTCGATGCAGTCGATGCGCAGCGGCCACGCCCTGTTCACCTCCGTGTACAGCTCGCAGCCGCCGGCGTTCCTGCTCTTCGCGGAGCCGCCCTGGGCGCTGCTCGGCGGAGGCATCGTCGCCGCGCGGGCCGTGATGCTGGCGTGGGGTGCGGTCGCCGTCGCGGCGGGGGGGGTGATCGGCTGGCGGCTCGCCGGGCCGGTGGCCGGCGTGGCCGCGGCGGCGACGCTGGCCGTCGACCCGCTCATGGTCCATCAGTCGCTCGTGCTGCAGGCCGACGGGCCGTCGACGTCGCTCGCGATCTCTCGCTGTGGCCCTGGCAGCGCTCGCCATCACCACGCGCGGCCGGCGCTGGAGCACCTCGGCTGCGGCGCTGGCCGGAGCGGTGCTGGTGGTCGGCGTGCTCACCAAGCTCCTTGACGTGGCGCGGGGCCGGCCCTGCTGACCGTCCTCGCCGTGCGTGGCGAGTGGCGCCGGCTGGTGGTGGCCGCGTCGGCGGGCGGGCTCCTCGCCGCCGCCGCGATCCTCCTGCCACTGCACGACGCCTGGAGCGCGATGTGGAACCAGGCCGTGGGGCTGCACCTGGACACGCAGTCGGCGCAGTCGGGCATCAGCCTCGGGCAGGCGCTCGGGCTGCGCTGGCACCTGGCGGTGCTGGCGGCGATCGGCGCCGCGGTGGGCTGGCGACGGCACCCGCGCCTCGTGGTCACCGGCGTGGTGTGGTTCCTGGGCGCGGTGGCGGTGATGGCGCTGACGCATCCGCTGTGGCCACACCACGGCGTGGTCACCTCGCCGGCGTACGCGCTGCTCTGCGCGGCGGGAGTGTCGGCGGCGTTCGCCTGGCTGCGGCGGCGTTGTGCCGCGCGAGTTCCCCGCCGCGGCTGCGCTCGCCGGCGCTGGGTTGTGCGTGGCGGCGGGGCTGTTCCTCTGGTCGGGACTGCGCGGCCTGGGATCGGGGAGTGACTTCGGCGCCGAGGCGAACGCGCTGCGGGCGCACACGTCCCCGTCCGCGCAGCTGGTCGGCGACGACCAGTACGCGCAGGCCCTGGCCGGCCGGCCGGCGCCTCCGCGCTATGTCGACACGTCGAACACCCGGATGTACGCCGAGCCCGGGGCGGTGCAGGGCCTGGAGGCCATCACCGACAGGCACGCCGCCGGTGTGCGCGGTGCTCTCCTCGAGTGGACGGCTGTCCCGCCTCCCCGGCTTCGCGGCGTGGGTGTCGGCGCACTACCCGGTGGCTGTCAGCCTCGGTGGCTCGCGCTACCTCTACATCGCTCCCGGGATGCGCGTGACGTGACGCTGGTGCGGCGGTCGACCGGGGGTGGTGGCGCCATGCGGGTCCGCTCGCCGGCGTGCTGGCCGCCGGCCTGGTGGTCCGCGCGATCCTCGTCCCGATCACCCACGGACCCGACTTCGCAGTGTGGGACCTCGCCTCGCGCGCGACGCTCGATGGTGTCAACGTCTACGCACACCACCCCGCGTACACGGGTGGCCCGTACACGTACCTGCCGCTCTTCCTGTACATCGAGCTGCCCTTCCAGTGGATCGCGATGCACACAGGTGTGCCATTCACCATCCTCGGCAAGCTGCCCATCGTTGCCGCGGACCTGGCCGCGACGCTGCTGATCGCCGTGGAGCTTCGCCGCACGGGGCGCCGGTGAACGCGCGGTCGGCGTCGCGGCGGCGCTGTTCTTCCTCAACCCGCTGGTGCTGTACAACGGGGCGTTCTACGGGCGGTTCGACAGCGTGGCGGTCGCCCTGCTCCTTCTCGCCGTGCACATGTGGCACGGCCGGACCGCCGGCGCCGGCTGGCGTTTCTCGGCGACATACGCGCTCGCCATCGCCGCCAAGACCTACCCGGTCTTCCTCCTGCCCTGGGTGATTCGACATGCGCGGCGCAACGTCGTGCGCGTGCGTCGCGGTGCGTCACCGTCGTGCTCCTGGTGATCGCTGCGCCGTACCTGATCACTGAGTCCCGGAGCGTTGGCGACCGACCTCCTCTACAGCGCCGACAAGCTGCCCGGTGGACTGTCATGGCAGGTGGTGCTGCATGGTCTCCCGGCGGCGGCGCAGGTCGACATCGGCGACGTCCTGCTCGGCGCGTTCGTGGTCGCTGCGATCGCGCTGGCGGCCGTCGAGGACGTCACCGTGGCGGCGGCCGCGATCCTCGTGCTGTTCCTGCTGCTCAGCAAGCAGGTGATCGAGCAGTACCTTCTCTGGCCGCTCCCCTTCCTGGTGGTGCTCGCCGTGGGCCGCGGATCGCGCGCGGCCTGGTGGCTGGTCGGCGAGATGACGGTGGCCGGCATGCTCGTCAACGCGCACTTCCACCCCTTCGGGGTGCAGCCCGCCGCCTTCAACGTGGTGTTCGCGCTCGCCGTGGCGCGTCAGCTGGTGCGCCTGCTGGCGACCGAACGCACGCCTGCGGAGTGGCAGGGTCACCGGTGGGACGCGCGGTGCCTCCAACCCGGCCGTCGGGTCGGGCGCGTAGGTGGACCACGCAGTGGATGACGCCCCGTCCTTGACCAGCGCGGCGCTGCCAGACGTCCATGACGAGCGCATGACCCGGCTCATCATCGCGACCATGACGGCGCTGGCCGGGGCACTGTCGCTGTATCAGCTGAGCCGTCCCAACATGCTCTTCGGGGTGACCGAGTACGACGACGGCGCCTACTTCGGCTCGGCGCTCCGTCTGGTGCACGGTGCGCTGCCGTATCGCAACTTCGTGATGGTTCAACCGCCCGGGTTCACACTGCTGTCCAGCCCGCTGGCCCTGCTCTCCCGAGCCATCGGGACGCGCGACGCGCTCGCCATCGCGCGGCTGTTCATGCCGCTGGTGGCGGCGCTGAACGTCATGATGGTGGGGATGCTGGTCCGTCATCGCGGGCTGGCTCGCAACGCTTGTCGCGGCCGGCTTGATGGCGGTCTTTCCAGCGGAGGTGCACGCCACGCACACGCTGCTGCTCGAGCCCATCCTCGACCTCTTCTGCCTCCTTGGCGCAGTGCTGATCTTCCAGGGAGAGAGGCTGCGCGACAGCGGCCGACGCCTGCTGCTCGGTGGGGTCGCTCTCGGATTCGCAGGGACGATCAAGGGCTGGGCACTCATCCCTGTGGTGGTGGTGCTCCTCTTGTGCCTGCCGCACGTGCGACGCAGGCTCGTCCCGATCGCGGCCGGCGTCGTCGCCGGGTTCGCGATCCCCACCCTGCCGTTTGCGCGTCCTCGCGCCGGGCTCGTTCTACCGCGAGGTGATCGCCACGCAGCTGCGCCGGATCGGCGGCTCGGGGCGAGTGCCGGCCGGGACCACGTCTGGGTGATCTCACCGGGTCGTCGTCGCTGACCCCGGGATCGACGTCGAGCCTCGCGCTGGCCGCGGCCCTCCTCGCCGTGATGGCGGCGCTCGTCGCCGCCAGCCTGCTGCTGCCTCGTCGGCGGCCCACCACCTTCGAGTGGTTCAGCCTCGGGTCCATGCTCGCCATCGGCGTCCTGCTGCTGGCGCCCGCGGAGTTCTATGACCACTACGCGGCGTTCTTCGCGCCGTTCCTTGCGCTGGCGCTCGGTGGGGCGGTCGGGCAGCTCTGGCGATGGCCGACCCTGCGCGCCACGCGCACCGGGCTCGCGGTGGTGGGCGTGTTCGTGGTCGCGCTCGCCGCCAACCAGCTGCGCATCTCGAGCAGCGCGCATGGAACCGATCTGACCGGCACCGTCGGCGCGGTCATCCCTGCGGGTGCATGCGCCCTCTCGGACAGCTCGGCGTACCTCATCACGGTCAATCGCTTCGTGTCGACGGATCCGGCCTGCACCAACGACGATCGCCGACCCGTATGGGACCACCATCTCCTACGGCGGTCACACACCCGAGGCGGTGTCCGTGTGGCAGCAGCAGATCGCCGGCGTGGACTACCTGGTGCTGTACTCGCTGCGCAACGGGCGCATCCCGCTGGTGACCTCGCTGCGCGCGCAGATCGCGCACGACTTCACGCTCGTGCGCGCGGGCAACCTGCTCGTGTACGTGCGGCACGGGTTCCCGCACCGGGTGAGGTGGTCAGATCGAGGTGCCGAGGGACAGGATCGAACTGTCGACACCAGGTTTTTCAGACCTGTGCTCTACCAACTGAGCTACCTCGGCGCGAGCGCGCGTAGTGTAGCGGGGCCTCCCCGCCACCCTCTCCCGGCGGCGCGGCGCGGCTCGCGCCTCCTACAATCGGGCGATGAGCCGGGTCATCCAGGTGCGCGTCCGCGGCGCTCGACGCGGCCGCGCGCGACGCGACTGCACGAACGATTCGCCGAACTGGTTGGCGGCCGCGACTGGCGCGACGGCACTCCCTGGCTGGCCGACCGCGCTCGTCCGGGCTGCTCGCCCAGCTGTTCTTCGACCAGGCTCAGGCGGAGGCGCGCGCCGCGGCCGGCGAGCGCGCCGCTGTCGGCCGCCGCGTTCGTGCGCATCGCGGGTGACGAGGCCGATGCCCTGGCGCTGGCGTTCATCGCTCCGAGACATCTCCGAGCGCTTCGCGGTCGAGGTCGAGCTCCGTGACCCGGACAACCCGATCGCCAAGCTGCGCCACGTGGAGCTTGTCGACGGCCGGCTCCGTAACGGACGCCCGCTGGAGAGCGATCCTGGTGCGCCGGGTCATCTACCGGCGCATGCCGGACGGCTCGCGCATGGAGATGATCCCGCCGCACGGCCGAGGGTCAGCCTTCGGGCAACCCGTCGGTGCAGGACGGCGAACGCGGCTGGAGCTTCATCGTCCACGACATCCGCGTCGTCGAGAACTCGTTCCTCGACGCCGAGGCAGAGGCCATGCGCATCTTCCGTGGCTTTCGCGCCCTTGCCAACAGACGATCGCACATGAGGGCGGTCGTGCAGCGCACCGCTCGAGCCTCCGTCCGCGTCGATGGCTCGACGATCGGGGAGATCGGCGCCGGACTGTTGGTCCTGCTCAGCGTCGGCCCGAGTGACACCGAAGCGGTGGCCGGGCGTCTGGCCGGCCGCGTCGCCACCCTGCGGGTCTTCGCCGACGAGCGCCGGTCGCATGAATCTCGACCTCGCCCAGGCCGGCGGCTCGGTGCTCGTGGTGAGCCAGTTCACCCTGCACGCGGACACCTCCCGCGGCCACCGGCCGTCGTTCATTCGCGCCGCGGGCGCCGGCCGAAGCCGAGCGTCTGTGCGACGGTGTTCGTGCGAGCGCCAGGGACGGGGCATCCCCGTGCAAACGGGCAGCTTCGGCGCCCACATGGAGGTGGAGCTGGTGAACGACGGCCCCGTGACTCTGGTGCTGACCAGCGGCGAGCCGCCCTGGGAGGCCGACGCCGGCTGAGTCGGCCAATTGTCAGGTCGCCGCGCCGTGCCCGCAGCGAGACCAGTTGCTCGTTCTCGCCGCCGGTGCCGGCGTAGCGGAAGAGCTCGGGCGGCCGTCCGCCCGTGCCGGCCGGGGAGCGGAAGCGGGGCACCCTCGCCCGCAGCGCCGCCACCTCGCGCTCCGCGACGGGCCGCAGCAGGCCGCTGTCGCGCAACTCCTGGATGCGGCGCCGGAAGGTGCGGTCGCTGCCCTCAGGGCCGCCGTGGAGCGCCACATGCACGCGCAGGAGGTCGTCGCCAGTGAAGACGTCGCCGAGGAGCGCCGCGGCGCCGCCGACCTGGCGGGCGTCCTGGCGTAGGCGCTCGGTGGCCTGGCGCAGCGCGGCGGTGTCGCGTGCGTCGAGCCGCAGCCCGCGACCCGTCGGCGACCAGGCGCCCGGCCCTGCGACGTCGCCGAGCGGGGCGGTGGCGTAGTACCAGGCGGTCACGGTGCGGGCGCCGCGGCCGGGGTCGTCGTCGATGTCGACCAGATGGAGGCGATCGCTGCGGCCGCCGCGTTTGGCGGCGAGGTCGACCCCGGCCGCGGCGGCCAGGCGGATCGCCGCGGCGGTGAAGCGCTCGCGGCCCTCGAGCTCCCCGCGGGCAGCCCGCGGCGCAGGATGAGCACCTGGAGGGCACGGCTCGGGGGCACCCCCGGGTCGGCGTCGAAGCCGAACACCGCAATACCCGCCGCGATCGCCGCCTGTGCTCCCCGAGCCATCACCATACCTCCTTGTTTAGGCTGATGATGGCACAAACTGGGCGCTCGTCGCGGCGTGACCGCGCGTCTTCGACCGGCTCATCGCCGATCCTCCCGTACGCGCTCAAGAACCGGCGAGCGTCCCCGCGCATCCACACGCGCTCACGGATGCGTTGCCGTCGAAGTGGCTGCCTCTGAGACTGGTAGTTCTCGAGGGCGGCCCGCTCCGTTCGGTCTGTTTGTTCGAGACGGGTGACTGACGATTGGTCGTTTGAGGCGATCGTCGCTCACGATCTGCCTCCATCTGTCCTGCCTGCGGGACTGCGGCGTAGTCACGGCCGTCCTGCCCTGCGTTGGGCGTTGCCGTCGTGGCGCCGATTGCCAGCGGGCGTCAGCCGGTGGGCGGGGCAGGGATCGAACCCGCGGCCTTCTCGGTGTAAGCGAGACGCTCTGACCAGCTGAGCTACCCGCCCAGGCGGGGCACTGTACCGCCGCTATCGAGGCGGCGGCAGTTCGTCCACCTGAGCCGCCGCCAGCGTCGTGTGGATGGCGTCCACGTCGATGCGGCCGATCTGCGCGGCGACGATCTCGCGCTCCTCACCGACGATCGGCAGCCCGTGCCGGACGGCGACCCCGTGGAAGATGTCGGCGCCCTCGTCGGCGAGCACACGCGACACCGTGCCGATCTCCGCGCCGTCGCGGTCCAGCACCCGGTGCCCGTGCTTGATGGCTCTCCAGGCGAGCGTCTCCTCGGCCATGCGGCCACCTCCTGACTGCGCGGTCACGACCGCGCTCAGGATAGGGGCGCGGACGATCCATGCGCGGGCTCGATGCGGCGCAACGCGCCGTCCGGCGCCGCCACGATGACCAGGTCGGCCATGCCCAGGAAGAGGCCGTGACCGACCACGCCGGGGATGGCGTCGAGCCGCGCGGCCAGCCCCTCGGGGTCGGCGATCGGCCCGAACTCGCCGTCGGCGATGAGGTTGCCGTTGTCGCTGCGCAAGCGGCTCGCCGGCGGCGTCGAGGCGCAGCGCGAACGTCGCTCCCGTTTGCTCGAGCAGGGTCATGGTGTGGTGCCAGCCGAACACCAGCAGCTCCACCGGCACGAAGCCGGCGAGGTGCGGGCGCAGCTTGGACTCGTCGGCGACGATCACGAACCGCGACGCCGCCGCCGCGACGATGCGCTCGCGCACCAGCGCGCCCCCCAGCCCCTTCAGCAGTCGAAGGTCGGGGTCGACGGTGTCGGCGCCGTCGACGGCCAGGTCGACGCCCGCGGCGTCGAGCTCGAGCAGCGGGATGCGCTGCCGCGCGGCGAGCGCAGCGCTGGCCAGCGACGTCGCCACCGCGGACACGTGCAGCCCGTCCGCGACGCGCGCGCCGACGGCCTCGATGAACCACCGCGCGGTTGTGCCCGTGCCGAGCCCGAGCGTCATGCCGTCCTCGACGAGCAGTGCCGCGGCCTCGCCGGCGGCGCGCTTGGCGGGCTCGAGGTCCATCAGCCGCAGGCTATCAGGCCACCCGCGGCGCAGGGCGACCCGGCAGCTCAGGCGATGCGGCGGCGCATGTCCTCGAAGGCGACGCAGCTGGTCGGCACCCTCGCGGCTGGCGCATGTACGCCTCCTGCACGCCGAAGATCGCCTCGATGAGCTCGGCGGGGTTCACACCCGGTCGGGCGATGACACCGCGCCGGCGCAGCGCGATGAGCACACGGCTGGGAACGGCGCCACCGCGGAGGTTCACCTCCTCGAGCTGGGTGAGCAGGCCGTCGAGCTCGCACAGCACATCGCGGCGCGACAGCCGTCTCTCCTCCTCCTCCTCCGCCCAGGTCAGCTGATTGAGCACGCGGTTGCGGACGAAGGTTGCCATCGCAGGATCCCTCGGGAAGCGCGTCCACTCGGGGGGTGGGAGTGATGTGGAGAAGAACGATCCGAGCGGGTGGGCGATCCTGGAGCGGCATGGTAGCTGTTGCGGACAGCTTTGACCAGAGGTTTGTGGGTTTGCGCCGGCTAGTTGGCGAGGAACTGGTCATCCGTGGACAAATCGCCAGGGCTGTGTGACCGCCACCGCACCCAGTCAGACGGTGACCGCAGACGCCTCCGCGATCGCCGACCGCACCGCGCTCTCCGGCCCGCCGCGGCTGGCGTCCGACCACCCGCGCCAGCTCGGTGGCGAAGCGCACCGCCGACGTCGTGCAGCCGCGGCGCCGGGCGCACCCCGAGCGACGACAGCGACGCCACCCCGGCGCCCTCGATCCCGCAGGGGATGACCTCACCGAACCAGGCGAGGTCCGTGGTGACGTTCAGCGCCGCCCCGTGGGTGGTGACACCCGATGCCAGCTTGACGCCGATCGCCGCGAGCTTCTGCTCGCCCACCCAGATCCCCGTGTACGGCGGCCGCCGGGTGGCGACGACGTCGTATGCGCCGACCGTCGCGATGAGCGCCTCCTCGAGCGCGCGGAGGTGGGCGAGCGACGTCGCCCCGCGCGGGGTCGGACGCCATCGGGAAGACACCGGCGATCTGCGAGGATCGGGTAGGCCACGAGCTGGCCGGGCCCGTGGAAGGTCACCGAGCCCGCCACGGTCCACGTCGACGTACTCGGCACCCAGGGAGCGCAGGTGGTCGGCGCCGCTGCCGGCACGTGCGCCGGCGACCCGTTGCGACCCATCGTGTACACCGGCGGGTGCTCGACGAGCAGGACGACGTCGCCGATGTCGCCGCGTGCTCGCGCCGCGGCCAGGTGACCCTGCAGCACCCACGCGTCGCCGTACGGGACACGCCCGAGCCAGAGGTACTCGAGGACGCCGGCGCTCACACCGCGCTCGCCGCCACCGCCTGTTCGTGGGCGTGGTACGAGCTGCGCACCAGCGGGCCGCTCTCCACGTGGCTGAAACCCGAGCGCCAGCCCGAACTCCTTGAGCTCAGCGAACTCGTCGGGCGTCCAGAAGCGCACCAGCGGGTGGTGCTTCAGCGACGGCCGCAGGTACTGGCCGATGGTGACGATCTCGACGTCGTGGGCGCGCAGGTCGGTGAGCAGCTGCTGCACCTCGTGCCATCTCCTCGCCGAGGCCCACCATCAGCCCGCTCTTGGTGCGGCTGCGCGGCTCCAGCCGCTTCGCCTCCTGCAGCAGCGTCAAGCTCTGCTGGTACCCCGCCTTGGGACGCACCCGCGGGTACAGACGCTCGATGGTCTCGAGGTTGTGGTTGAAGATCTCCGGCGCGGTCGCCATCACCACGCGCAGCGAGTCGAGGCTGCCGTTGAAGTCAGGGGTCAGCACCTCGATGGTCGTCCCGGGCGACTGCCGGCGAATCTCGCGGATGGTCTCGCGCGAAGATCTCCGCGCCGAAGTCGGGAAGGTCGTCGCGGTCGACCGACGTCACCACCGCGTGCGCCAGGCCCATCTGCGCCACCGCCGTGGCGACGCGCCGTGGCTCGTCGGCGTCGATGTCACCGCCGCGCTTGCCGCTGGTCACCGCGCAGAAGGCGCAGGCGCGGGTGCAGACCTCGCCGAGGATCATGAAGGTCGCCGTGCCGTGGCCCCAGCACTCCGCGATGTTGGGGCAGCGGGCCTCCTCACAGACCGTGACCAGGTCGAGGCCGCGCATCAGGCTCTTGATCTGCGTGTAGCCGTCGCCACCGGGCAGCTTCACCGTGAGCCACTCGGGCCGGCGGTCCACTCCCTCGGGGAGGAGGCGCTGGTGCATCGGCCGGGTGTCGACCGCTCGCTCCGTGCGCGGGGTGGGCGTCAGCGGGATGTCGCGCATGCCTTTCCACTGTACAACGCCTCGCGCCGGCGTCGGCGCGCGGGCCCCCGCCTCCGCTGAGCAACAATCGGGGCATGACCGTGTCCCCGCCTCCTCCCCGCAACGAGCCCGTCCTCGAGTACCGGCCGGGCTCGCCCGAGCGCACCGCGGTCCGCCAGGCCATCGACGACCTCACCGGCCGCCGCTCCTCAACGCCTGCCACTGCGCATCGGCGGCGCCGACGTCGAGGGCAGCGGCACGCCGTTCACCGTCACCGCGCCGCACCGCCACCAGCTGGTGCTCGGCGAGGGCGCCACGGCGACGGAGGCGGAGGTGACGGCGGCGATCGACGCGGCGCTGCGCGCCCGCCGCGAGTGGGCGGAGGCGTCGTTCGAGTCGCGCGCCGCCGTGTTCCTGCGCGCCGCCGACCTCCTCGCCGGCCCGTGGCGCGCCCGCGTCAACGCGGCCACGATGCTCGGCCAGAGCAAGACCGTGCACCAGGCCGAGATCGACGCGGCCGCCGAGCTCATCGACTTCTGGCGCTTCAACGTCCACTTCGCGGCTCACCTCGAGGACGAGCAGCCGATCTCCCCGCCGGGCGTGTGGAACCGCATGGAGCTGCGCGCCGCTCGAGGGCTTCGTGCTGGCGATCACACCGTTCAACTTCACCTCGATCGCCGGCAACCTGCCCGACCGCGCCCGCGCTCATGGGCAACACCGTGGTGTGGAAGCCGGCGACCACGCAGCAGCTCGCCGCCTCGGCTCTGATGCAGGTGCTGGAGGCGGCGGGCCTGCCACCCGGCGTCATCAACATGGTCACCGGTCACAGCGGCGGCGTCGCGCAAGGCCGCCCTCCCCCACCCCGACCTCGCCGGCATCCACTTCACCGGCTCCACCGGCACGTTCCACTCCATCTGGTCGACGGTCAGCGCCAACCTCGACGGCTATCGCACCTACCCGCGGCTGGTCGGCGAGACGGGCGGCAAGGACTTCGTCGTGGCGCATCAGCTCGGCGTCGCTCGACGCGCTCCTCGTCGGCCTGCTGCGCGGCGCGTTCGAGTACCAGGGACAGAAGTGCTCGGCCGCGTCGCGTGCGTACATCCCGCAGTCGATGTGGGAGGAGCTGCGCGCACCGCTGGCCGCGGCCACCGAGTTGATCCCCATGGGCGACCCCACCGACATGCGCAACTTCATGGGAGCGGTCATCGACGAGAGCGCCTTTCGCATCCACGCGGACGCGATCACCGCGGCCCGTGACGATCCCACCATCTCGCTGGTCGCGGGCGGCGAGTGCGACGACAGCGAGGGCTGGTTCGTGCGCCCCACCATCTTCGAGACCGCCAACCCGCACCACGACCTCATGGAGCGCGAGCTGTTCGGCCCGATCCTCACCGTGCACCCGTACGCCGGAGGACGATTGGGAGACCGTCCTCCGCACCGTCGACGGCACCTCGCCGTACGCGCTGACCGGCGCGGTGTTCGCCACCGACCGCGGTGCCATCGACGTCGCCACGCGCGTTCTGCGCAACGCCGCCGGCAACTTCTACATCAACGACAAGCCCACCGGCGCGGTGGTCGGTCAGCAGCCCTTCGGCGGCGCCCGCAGCAGCGGCACCAACGACAAGGCGGGATCGCCGCTCAACCTGCTGCGCTGGGTGTCCGCGCGGGCCATCAAGGAGACGTTCAACCCGCCCACTGACTGGCGGTACCCGTACCAGCAGCCGGACTGATGTCACAAGCGCTCTCAGCGCGCCACCAGCGCCGTCAGGAACGCGCCTGCCACGCGAACGCGAGCGGCGACGACACAGTGAGGTCAAGCGCCGGCTCGACCGTGGACCAGGACTGCACGTTGTCCTGGTAGACGGCGGTCGCGCTGTTGAAGGCGGCAAAGCTGTCGCCGCCGCGGGGTGGGCAGCGGCGCATGCCGCTCACCACGCCGGTCGCCGCGAAGCTGTTCGGCCCCTCCACCACGGCGCCGGCGAGGACCGGGGGAGAGCCGTCGCGCGAGCCGACCAGGTTGGTCACCTGGTGCTGCATGCAGTCGGGGAACGTGCGTGCCGTCGCCGACGATGAGCGAGGTGCCCCACGCGTTGGCGCCGAGGATGTCGTCGAGCTGCCGCGTCGCGAAGGCGGCGTACGTCTGCCGGCCTGTCGAGCGCTGCGTACTCGGCGGCGGTGACCACCAGCCCTGCGCCGTGGCTGGTGGTGTCGAACGCGCTCCAGGGAAAGCCGAAGCCGAACGGGTCGGCCGCCGCCGTGGACCTGGCGCCGTCGAGCTGCTTGCGCAGGTCCGACGACCAGCTGGGCGCGCGTCACCTCGAGGCCGGCGGTGGGCGCGGCCTCCAGCGCGCGCGCCAGGTCGTAGTGCGCGACGGCGCTGTCGTCGTAGAGGTTGAGCGTGTCGACGGCGTCGTTGGGTCCCGTGATGTACGCGTGTGCCCAGTGCGCGGCCTCGCGCAGGTACGCCCCCGCGTCGCGGTGCGGGACACCGGGCGGCACCGGCCCCGCGGCGAGTGCCTTGTAGAGCTCCGTCGCGCCCCACTCGAGGTCGTCGCGCCACTCGGTCTCCGGGTAGAAGTCGAAGGCGATGGCCGTCTGCAGCCGGCCGGGGTGCGTGTTGGCCAGGTCGAAGATGTGCTCGGCGTTGATGAGGCACCGCCTGGCCTGCGCAGGCTCGGTCACGCGCTCGAGCTGGTAGCACAGCGCGAAGTCGGCCGCCAGCCGCCCCGCCAGGTTGGGGCTGATCAACGACCCGGGCGGCCCGGCCCGGAAGACGGGACGATCGCGGATGTACCGCGTCGCCGGGTCGGATCCACCGTAGGCGTCGTCGGCCTGCGGGAGTCGCCAGATGTCGTGGTCGCCGACGATCTTGCTGTTGCCGTTGCCGATGCCCACCTCGAAGTACAGCGTCCTGGTCGCGTCGTCCCACATCCTGGTGAGGAAGTCGAGGCCGAATGCCGCCTCGGCGGTGAGGTTCGCGGTCGGCGAGCCGGGCGCCGAGCTGGCCCGGGAAGTCGCGGACGCCTGTCTCCATCATCGCCACCACGTAGCTGTCGGTCTCGACGAACTTCAGGTAGTCGCCCGCGTCCCACCACGCGCCGGAGGCGTCGACGCGTTTGCCGAGCGGCTTGAGGTCGCCGACAAGCCCGTCGTTGGAGTCCAGCGTGGGGATGAGGTACGTCATCGCGTTGGCGTCGTTGAGGTGCGCGGGCTGCGAGCGCAGCGCCGACGGGATGAAGTTGGCGCCGTCACGCTCGTTCTGGAAGAACGACAGCGAGTTGGCCATCGCGCGCGCATACAGCGTCCGCGCGGTGTCGATGGGAAACGCGGGTGAGCGGGCGCTGTCGGGACCCTGGACCACGATCCTGTACGTGCCGCGACGCGCCAGCGCGTCGAAGGTGAGCGCGTACACGTGCGGGTACGACGCGCTCCAGCTGCCCCTCGTCGTCGGTGACAGCGCCGCGGAACACCGCGTCTCCCGCCGTGTCGACGACGGCGAAGGTCGCACCCGTCTCCGACCGCGGCGCCATCAGGTAGGCCCGCTTGGTCCCGTCGAGCCGGTATCCCAGCTGGTCGACGCGCAGCACCGCCGCCCCGGGCGCGGAGGCGGCGGCCGGCTGCTGGCCGGCAGCCACCAGCGGCAGCAGCAGCCCGGCCGCCACCAGCACAGCCAGCGACCGCCGGCGCAACCCCGCCCGTGCGTTCAACCGCCATGCGGCACCCCACACCCCACTGGTCGATCAGTAGAATAGGAAACCTACCTGACTATTACGTCCACCGTCAAGGCCTGGAGGTCCTCGCCGTTGACCACGCTGGTGGTCTCGCCCCACCTCGACGACGCGGTGCTCAGCGCCGGCCTCTTCCTGCTCACCGAGCCGGGCGCGGTCGTCGCCACCGTGATGGCCGGGCACCCGGGTCCCGGCGTCCTGTCCGACTGGGATCGTGCCTGCGGCTTCGTGGACGGCGACGACCCGGTGGCGCGCCGGCGCGACGAGGACCGCGCCGCGCTGGCCATCCTCGGCGCCCGGCCGCATCACCTGGAGTTCCTCGATCAGCCGTACCGTGCCGGGCGCGCGGCGGACGAGGGAGGGTCGGTCGACGCCGGGCGACGTCGCCGGCCGGCTGGTCGAGCTGGTGCGCGACGTGCAACCAGTGCGGCTCCTCATCCCGCTCGGCCTGCTCCACCCCGACCACGTCCTGACCCACCGGGCGGGCGTCCTCCTGCGCCGCCGCACGCAGGTCGAGACATGGGCGTACCAGGACCTTCCCTACGCCTTTGCCCGCCCCGACCTGGTGGTGACGCAGCTGGACGGCCTCGAGCGCCAGGGGGTGCACGCCACCCCCGTGCCCGCCGCCGATCCGCCGAGCCGCCGAGCGCAAGCTCGCGGCGATCGCCTGCTACGCGTCCCAGGTGGACGCGGTCAGGGACGACCTCGGCCACGACGCCTGGGAGCGCACCCTGGGGCCGGGGAGCGAACGCCTCTGGCGACTGACGGACGTGTAGCCGGGCGGCGCCACCGGCCGTCAGTAGGTCGACGTGACCTTGCTGAGACCCGCCGGGCAGTCGGGGTCGAGACCGCGGCGCGCCGCGAGGGTCGCAGCGACCTGCTGCCCGCGCACCGACATCACGATCGGCAGCAGAGCTTCGGCGATGCCGCCGGGCACGGTGATGTCGGCGTCGCCCGCATCCGAGACCGTGTGCACCACGGCACCGCGACCGCGCAGCTGCCGCACCACCTCATCGATGTCCGCACGCGTGCTCGCGTTGCTCATCGCCAGCACGGGGTGGCCGGCTGCGACTGCGGCGATGGGGCCATGGCGCAGGTCGGCGGACGACATCCCCTCCGCCAGCAGCCCCGACGTCTCCCGGACCTTGAGCGCCGTCTCCAGGGCCGCGACGAGCAGCAGCCCGCGCGCGGTGACCAGCACCCTGTCACAGCCGTCGAGCTGAGCGGCGACCGCGTCCACGCCGCCGCCGTCGCCAAGGACGTCCTCGACCTGGGCCGGCAGCATCCGCAGCGCGCCCTCCGGCCACAGCGGCGGGCCGAGAGCCTCGGCCACCAGCGCCACCGCCAGGAGGGTGGCCGTGAAGCTCTTGGTCGCGGGGACGGCGGCCTCGGGTCCGGCGCCGATGTCGATGGCCACGTCCGCCGCGTCGCCCAGTGGGCTGCCCGCGCCGTTGACGATGGCCACCGTGCGCGCCCCCTGCCGGCGCATCGCCTCGAGCACCCGGACGATCTCGGGGGTCTGTCCCGACTGGCTGATGCCGACGGCGAGGTAGCCGGAGTAGTCGACGGCGCTGCCGTGCACGGTGTGGATGCTGGGGGCGGCCAGCCCGGCGGGACGTGCGGCGGCCATCTCGAGCAGGTAGCGTCCGTACACCGCGGCGTGGTCGGACGACCCGCGCGCCACCAGGCTGATGCCCGCCAGGTGTCGCGGGAGCACCGCCCTGACCGCGCCGGTGATCTCCGCCCGCCGCCGCGCCAGGGCCGCCAGCACCGCGGGCTGCTCGGCCATCTCGGCGGCGGTGACCTCGCCCCTCATGGCGGGCTGTCGCGCCGGCCGGCCGGCCGCTCAGCCGCGAGCTCGGCGCGGGCGCGCACCAGCGCCGCCTCGGTCGCGCCGGCGCGCCGGAGCACGGCGACCGCAGCACCGGCGACGGGCCGGCCGCGCCATACCACCAGCTCGGCTCGCGGGGCGGCCGCGGCAACCCCCGCGCGCACCCGGTCGACCAGCCGTGCCGGGGCGGCGGCGACGACGGATCCTCCGATGACCACCGTGACCGCGTCCCGTTCCTGGCGCGTCCGGCGCAGCGCCGCCACCGCGAAGCCCACCACCTCGTCCGCCTGGCGGTCCACGATGGCGAGCGCCGGCGCGTCGCCGGCGTTCGCCGCGACGAAGACCAGCGGCGCCAGCTCATCCAGCCGCTGTTCGGCGAGCTGTCCTCGGTGGATGGCGAGAGCGACGCGCAGCGCGCTGGGCTGGCCGAAGTGGCCGGCGATCATCGCTCTCAGCGCGGTGTCGTCGGCGCGTCCCTCCTCGCTTCGCACCGCCGCGCCGAGCGCGGCCAGGCCGATACCGCCGCCGCCTCCCCAGTCCCCGGTGATCGACCCCAGCGAACCGAAGTGCGCCTCGGCGCCGGACTCGGCGCGGCCCACCCCGTTGACGCCGGCGCCCACCACCACGGCCGCGCCGAACCCGCTGGGGCTGCCCGCCCAGAGGAGGGCGAGGGTGTCGTTGCCCACCAGCGCGCTGGCGACCCAGCCGCGCGAGCAGATCGCTTCCTCCAGGCCCGACACCTCGTCGGGCTGGTCGGCGCCGGCGAGGAGGAACGCCCCGGCCGGCAACGTGGGACGGGGCGCCACCGGGTCCTCGGCCGCCTGTCGCCACGCCTCCTCGATGAGGGCTTCGATGACGTCCAGGGCGCCGTCGACGCCCGTTGCGTGCGGGTTGGACCCCGGTCCGCGCACCGTGGCGGCGACGCCGCCGTCGGTCGTCACCAGCGCCACGTCCGTCTTCGAGTTGCCCCCGTCCACGGCCACCAGGAGGTCACGTGTCATCGCCACATGGCCGGCAGCAGGTCGCGGTGAGCGTGCAGCAGGTCGGCGAGGAGAGCCTCGGCCCTGCCCCACTGGGCGATCAGTGGGTGGGCGAGCAGCGCGCGGAGAGCCACGTCCCTGGCGCCGGTGCGCGCGGCCTCGACGGTGAGGCGCTCGTACGCCGCGACCTGGCGCATGAGCGCGAGCTCGGGCTCGTCGGGGGGCGGCACGGCGACCGCCGCCGGGCCGTTGCGGCCGATCATGGCCGGAACCTCGACGACGGCGTCGTCCGGCAGGGCTGCGATGGTTCCGTTGTTGCGCATGTCGACCACCTGTACATCGCCGCCGTCCTGGGTGAGCGAGGTCAGCAGGTTCAGCGCGGCGTCGCTGTAATGCGCGCCGCCGCGGCTGCTGAGCAGGTCGGGGCTGCGCTCCAGGGCGGGGTCGGCGTACAGCGCGAGCAGCCTCTCCTCCACCTCGCGCACCTGCTCGGCGCGCGACGGGGAGGTGCGCAGCTCCCGCACCACCTCGTCGTGCATGTAGAAGTAGCGCAGGTAGTACGAGGGCACCGCGTGCAGGAGGCGCAGCAGGGGCGACGGGCAGCTCGACGTGGTCCGCGAGCTCCTGCGCGCGCGCAGCCAGCAGCTCGGGGAGCAGATCCTCGCCGTCGACGACCACCGACCGGATCCAGGTGAGGTGGTTGAGCCCGGCGTGGCCCAGGCCGACGCGATCGGGTGGCACACCGAGCCACTCCGCGAAGAGCCTCTGGAACCCGATGGCGACGTTGCACAGCCCCACCGCGCGGTGACCGGCGTCGAGCAGGGCGCGGGTCACGATGCCGACGGGGTTGGTGAAGTCGATGATCCACGCCTCGGGACCGGCGCGCCGGCGCACCGTCTCGGCGATGTCGAGGATGACCGGGACGGTGCGCAGCGCCTTGGAGAAACCGCCGGCGCCGGTGGTCTCCTGGCCGACGCACCCGCAGGCGAGAGGGATGGTCTCGTCGAGCTGGCGTGCATCCTGGCCGCCGACGCGGATCTGCAGGAGCACGGCCGCGGCCGAGTCGACGGCGCGGTCGAGGTCGGTGGTCGCGATGACCGTGCCGTCCCACCCCTGGGCGCGCAGGATCCGGGTGGCTGCGGAGCCGACCACGTCCAGGCGCGCGGGGTCGGTGTCATGCAGTGCCAGCTCGGAGATCGGCAGGGTGTCGCGGAGGCGCACCACGCCCTCCACGAGCTCGGGCGTGTACGTGCTCCCCGCGCCGACGACGGTGACCTTCACGCGGTCACCTCGTCGCGGACGGCGTCGACGGCGAGAGCGAGCGCGCCGCGCAGGGGCGCGTCACGAAGGAACCTGGCGGGCACGACGTCCGGCGGGAAAGGCACCGCCGCTCTGACGCGCCGCGCCACGGCGCCGACGACTCGCTCAGCGCTGCCCATCAGCCCGCCGCCGAGCGAGATGCGCTCCGGGTCCAGCAGGATGGCGCTGTTGGCGATGTGCAGCGAGAGGGTGTCGAGCACCTCATCCACCTGCTTCCGCACGCGGGGGTCGTCGTGCGCGAACGCCTGCGCGGTGGTCACCTCCTCACCGAGCAGCGCGCTCGCTCGCTCGGCGATGGCGCGGCCGCCGACGAGCTCTTCGAGCGGGGCGCGCCCGGCGGCCACGCCCGGGGAGGTTGGACTGCCGTCCAGCAGGTACGCGATCTCCCCCGCGGCGCCGTGCGCGCCCTCCAGCACGCGACCCGTGGTGACGATGGCGGCGGCGACGCCGGTGCCGACGTTGACGTACAGCGCGGGGTCGCAGTCGCGCAGGCTTCCCCACCGGGTCTCCGCCATCGCCGCCGCTTTGACGTCGTTGCCCATCGCCAGGCAGGGCAGCCCGCTGGTCCGCTCGAAGTACGTGCGAAGGTTGACGTCGCCCAGCCCCGGGAGGTTGGGGGTCAGCACCATGGTCTCGGCGCGCACCACGCCCGGCGCCACCAGCGCAAAGCCGCGGCACGGGCCCGCGCTCTCCAGCTGATCCGTCTCCGCCACCAGCGCCAGCGCGCACTCCGCGGCACGCTCCAACGCCTGGTCCGCACCCCTGTCGACGGCTGTCGCGATGCGGTCGCTGCGCAGCACGCGCCCCTGTCGGTCGGCGGTGGCGAGCGCGATCTTGGTGCCGCCGATGTCGAGCCCGAGGATGTATCCAGTCATGCGCGCAGCCCGGCGGGTTGCCGCCAACCGTCGTCGTGCGCCGGCCGTCCGGTGCCCTGTGGGTCAGCGAGGTGACACGCCGCCTGGTGGCCGGCGCCGACGTGACGAAGCCGGGGCGTCTCCACCGAGCACCGGGCGACCGCGATGGGACAGCGGAACCTGAACCGGCAGCCCGGGCCGGGGTCGATGACGCGCGGTGGCTCGCCGACGTCCGACGCGGACGCCAGGCCCAGCGGCGCGCGGGGATCGGGCACCGCGGACAGGAGCAGCTGGGTGTAGGGGTGCCGCGGTCCTTCCAACACCTGGCCGGCGGGGCCCTGCTCCACGACGTGACCCGCGTACAACACCACGATGGAGTCGGCGACGTAGCGCGCGCTGGCGATGTCGTGCGTGATGTACAGGCAGGAGACCCGCTCACGCGCGCGCAGGTCGAGCATGAGGTTGAGGATCCCGGCCCGGATGGACACGTCGAGCATGGACACGGGCTCGTCCGCGAGGATCAGCTTGGGGCGCAACGCCAGCGCCTGTGCGAACCCCACCCGCTGCCGCTGGCCGCCGCTCATCTCATAGGGGAATTTGCGCAGGAATGCCGCTGCAGGGAGCAGGCCGACCGCGCCGAACACCCTTTCCGCCTCGGCGCGCCGCTCGTCGCGGCTCAGCTCGCGCCGGTGCAGCTTCATCGCCCTGTGCACGGCGTGGCCGACGCGGAAGGCGGGGTTCAGCGAGCTGAAGGGATCCTGGAAGACCATCGGCACCTTGCCGCGGTACGCCAGGGTTTCCGCGCGCGACCTCCGCGCCTTCAGCGATCGACCCTCGAAGAGGATGTCCCCGGCGGTCGGCCGGTGCACCATGGCGAGCAGGCGCGCGACGGTGCTCTTGCCGCTACCGCTCTCGCCGACCAGGGCGACGATCTCCTGGGCGCCGATGGTGAGGTCCACCTCGTCGAGCGCGTGCAGGGTGCGCCGCGACAGCAGCCCTCCCACCCGGAAGTGCTTGGTGAGGCCGACGGTCTGCACCAGCGGCACGGCCTGCTCGGCGCCGGGCGCGGCCGTCTCAACCATGGGCGTGCTCGCGCGCATCGCCGGCGTCCGCGTAGAGCAGGCAACGCACCCGCTCGGTGTCGACGTCGTAGAGGTCGGGCTCCACGATGTGGCACTGCGGCATCACCACCGGGCAGCGCGGATGGAAGCGACACCCGGCCGGCGGCCGGGCGAGGTCGGGCGGGCTGCCGGGGATGCCCGTGAGGTGCACCCGCTCGCCGCGGATGGACGGGAACGCATCCAGCAATCCCTTGCTGTACGGGTGCAGGGGCGCGTCGAACACCTTGCGCGTCCCGCCCAGCTCGGCGACCTGGCCGGCGTACATCACCGCCAGGCGATCCGAGAAGTGGCTCACCAGTGACATGTCGTGCGTGACGAAGATGATCGCGAAGCCCAGCAGGCGCTGCAGATCCTTGATCTGCATCATCAGCGACCGTTGCGCGACCACGTCGAGGGCCGAGGTCGGCTCGTCCATGAGGATGAGCTCGGGCGTCAGCAGCAACGCCATCGCGATCATGGCGCGCTGCCGCATCCCGCCGGAGAGCTGGTGAGGGTAGCTCTTGAGGTGGACCGCGTCGATGCCGACCAGGTGCAGCACCTCGGCGGCGCGCTCGCGGATGGCGGCATCCGACGTCTGCCCGTGCGCCCGCATCGCGTCGGCGAACTGGGCCTCGATGCTCTTCATCGGGTTGAGCGCGTTCATCGCGCTCTGCATGACCACCGAGTAGTCGCGCCAGCGCACGCGTCGGAGCTCCTCCTGTGACAGCCGTGTCATCTCCTGGCCCTTGAAGTGGATGGTGCCGCCGGTCACCTCCGCCGGCGGCGCGAGCAGCTGGGCGATGGCGAACAGCAACGTCGACTTGCCGCACCCGGACTCCCCCACGATCGCCACGAACTCACCGGCGGCGACGTCCAGGTCCACGCGGTCGACGGCGCGGACATCGCCCGAGTCGGTGACGTAGGCGACCGAGAGGTCGCGCACCTCAAGCAGGCTGGGCACGCCGTCTCCTGACCGGGCGGAGCGCGGGGTTGCCGATCTCGTCGAACGCGTAGTTGAGCAGCGCGAAGGCGGTTCCCAGCAGGGCGACGGCGATGCCCGGAGCGAGCGCCCACAACGGGTTGCCGGCGGCCAGGGCCTCGTTCTGCTGCGCGTCGTGCAGCATGGTTCCCCAGGTGATCTGGTCGGTGGTGCCGAGGCCGAGGTACTGGAGTCCCGCGGCCGTGGCGACGACGTACACGGAGATGCTGAGGAAGCTCGCGACGATCAGCGAGATCATCGTGGGCAGGATCTCGACGACGATGATGTAGAGGCGGCGCTCCCCGCGCACACGCGCGGCTTCGAGGAAGTCACGGGAGCGCAGGGAGAGCGCCTGCGCGCGGACCTGGCGCGCGCCGAAGGCCCAGCTCGTGACCACGAGCGCGCCGATGATTGCGATGGTGCCCGCACCGGTCAGGTAGGCCGCGAGGATGATCAGCAGCGGCAGGGTCGGGATGATCAGGAACACGTCCGTCAGCAGTGAGAGCGCGCGGTCCGCCCAGCCGCCGACGTAGCCCGCGGTGACCCCGATGAGGATCGAGACCGCGGTGGAGAACAGCCCGACGACGACGGTGATGATCAGCGTGAGCCGCGTGCCCCAGATCAGCTGGGCGAAGACGTCCTGGCCCACCTGCGTGGTGCCGAGGAGGTGTGCGGCTGACGGCGCCGGCCTGCTGGTCGTAGATGGCCGCCGAGGGATCGTCATGGGCGATCAGGCCGGGGAAGGCCGCCACCAGGGCGATGACGAGCAGCAGCACCACGCCTGCCGTCGCCTTGCGGTTGTGCAGCACCGCGCGCACCAGTCGCCCGGCGACGTCATTGCGCGGGTCGTTGGCTGACCACGTCAGCGGTCCCGGCCTCCGGTGCGATCGCAGGGGTCGCCATCGCGGTGCCTCACGCCTCCCGCGTTCGCGGGTCGAGCACGGCGGTGGCCAGGTCGGCCACCAGGACACACACCAGGACGGCGACCGTGTAGAAGAGGAACAGGGCCTCCTGCAGCCCCAGGTCGTGCAGCTCCGTGCCGGTCACGAACAGGTAGCCGACGCCGGGGTACGAGAACGTGTACTCGACGAGGATGGCGCCGCCCAGCACGTAGCCCATCTGCATGGCGAACCCGGTGAGGTTGGGAAGGATGGCGTTGCGCGCCGAGTAGTCCAGCATGATCCGCCACGGCCGGAGCCCCTTGGCGCGGGCCATGCGCACGTAGTCCTCGGCCAGCGTGGTGACCATGTTGTTGCGCATCGTGTAGATCCACGTGCCCGCCAGCGAGAGCACCAGCGTGGCCCCGGGAAGGATGGCGTGGCGGATGACGTCCCAGATGAAGGACAGCGACAGCTCAGGGGTGGCGTCGATGCTGTAGTTCGACTGGATCGGGAACCAGTTGAGCGTCACCGCCAGCAGGTACAGGAGCAGCAGCGCGATGAAGAACACCGGGAAGGCGGTGATGATGAACAGCAACGGCGGGAAGACGCTGTCGAGGCGGCCGCCGCGCCGCCAGGCGCTCACCACCCCCAGCGACGTTCCGAGCACGAAGGAGATGACGGTGCTGACCCCCACCAGCCCGATCGTCCACGGCAGGCTCTGCAGGATCACCGTGGTGACCGGGGTGCGCGTGGCCGCTGTGAGACCGAACTGACCGGTGAAGCAGTTGCCCAGGTACTGGAAGTAGCTGAGCAGGACGTTCTGGTGATCGTTGACACCGAACTCGACCTGCAGCGCGTGGAGGATCGCCGGGTTCACGTTCCTGAACTGCGCGTAGACCGCGGTCGCCTCGTTCCCCGGCATCAGCCGGGGGAGCAGGAAGTTGATGGTCAGCGCCGCCCACAGCGTCACCAGGAAGAGGCCCAGCCGCTTGGCGATGAATCTCACGGCTGGACCCTATGTCCTGGCGTGCCCGGTGCGCCCGCGACTACCCGAGAGGGTAGAGATGGGTCAGCACCACCCCGTTGTCTGGCAGAGCCCACACCGGTGGCTGCGCGTACGGGTCGGACGGCGTCGGCCAGCCGCCGATGTTCGAGGTGTCGTACTGGTACCAGTCGACGCCCTCGGTGACGGGCACGAAGGGGATCTGGCTGGCCATGACCGACGAGATCTGGTGGATGATCTGCACCTGCTGTGACGGGCTCGCCGAGGCGTACTGGTTGAAGAGGGCGTCCGTGCTCGGCGAGTTGTACCGCGAGTAGTTGGTGGAGCCGATGTTGCCGCTGAAGAGCATCTGGCGCAACTCGTAGTACGGGGCTGGACCGCCGGTCTCCTCACCGTAGGCGAGCGTGAACTTGCCGGCCTGGAGGTTGGGGACGTACACGCTGCCGTTGTCCTCGTCGACGACCTTCACGTCGATGCCTGCCGCCTGCAGCTCCTGCTGGATCACCTGCAGGGACGAGTCCCAGTCGGTGTAGCCGCTGATGGTCTGGATGGTGAAGGAGAGCCGCTGCCCGCTCGAGCTCTGGAAGATCCCGTCGGATCCCTTGGTGTACCCCGCGGCCTGGAGGGTCTGCGCGGCCTTGGCTGGGCTGAAGGACGTGTTGTCGATCGACTTGTCGTACCAGGCCTGGTAGGTGGGCAGGATGATGCCGGTCTGGTTGGCCGCGTTCTGGTAGCCGTCCTCGCCGCGCTGAGCCACGTTGTGCCGGTCGATGGCCAGCGCGATGGCCTGGCGCACCGGCAGCTGGCTGAGCACAGGGTCGGCGGTGTTCAGGAAGAGGCCGACGTTGGCCACCGGCGGGAACCAGTAGTGGCGGTGAGCGCTGTCCGCGGCGACGTAGTACTGCTGGATGTTGGGGATGTACTGCGCGCCCCACTGGGCTCCGCCCTGGTGCAGCAGCAGGTTGGCGGGCGTGTTGCTCAGGAACGCCGGGTAGTCGACCTCCTGGATCTGCGGCACCGGGTGGCCCGGCTGGCTCTGCCAGTACTTGCCGTTGCGCGTGTACTTGATGTTGTTCGCCGAGCAGCTCGACACCACGTAGGGGCCGGTGCCCACCGGCTGGCTGTCCGCGTTGGCGTCGAGGTTGGCCTGGTCCAGCGTCTGCCAGATGTGCTGAGGGATGATCGGGGTCTGGTCCGCGACATAGAAGAAGTACGTCTGCGCCGGCCCGGAGAAGGTGACCACCACCTGGTTGGTGCCCTGGGCCGCCACGTTGGTCACCGGCCCACCGTCCGACTGCCAGAGGGCGTTGACGTCGAGCTTGGAGTCGACCTTCATCGCGTTGAACGTGTAGACCACGTCCTGGGCGCTGAACGGCGTGCCGTCAGTCCACTGCACGCCGTTGCGGATGGTGAACGTCAGCGTCGTGTACGCGCTGTCCCACGTGTATGCCGTGGCCAGCCAGGGGGTCACCTTGTTGCTGCCGTCCGGGTTGGTGGCCAGCGCGTCGACGAAGTACAGCGGCTCGTACGTGAACCCGATCGACGTGCCGCTCACACCCGAGTTGAACGGGTTGAACTGGCAGCTCCACGTGCCACCACTCTCGTTGTCGATGACCAGCTTGCCGCCGATCTTCCCGCTGTTCTGCTGCACGGCGCTTGCCCCGCCGCTCGGGGACCCGCATGCGGTGGCCAGCAACCCTGCGGCGATCATGAATGAGAACGCCCTCGACCGTTTCATCACAGGTCTCCCCTTGCTAACCCCGGTGCCCGGGCGCTGCCCGCGCACCTCGTCATCGGCGTCGCCGGTCACCCTCGGGTGAGGACGGTATAATGCTCAGGAAAGTTACCTGAAAGAATCCGCATAGGTCAAGCGCCGGGCTCACCGGCCGCAGGGCGCGAGGAGGTAGAGGTGGCCGAGGGCGCACAACCCAGCCTGCTGCGGGCGATCAACCTGCGCGCGACGTTCGACGTCGTCCGGGCGCGCGGGCCGGTCGGGGCGCCCCACGTCGTCCGTGAGGCGCGGCTGTCGCGGCCCACCGTCGGCGAGGTCATCAACCAGCTCCTCGACCTCGGGCTGATCCAGAAGGTCGGCCTCAGCCGCGGCCAGCGCGGGCCGAGCGCGCAGATGTACGGCGTCAACCCGCGCGCCGGCTGGGTGCTGAGCGTGGACGTCGGACGCGAGTGGCTGCGCGCGGCACTCAGCGACCTCGCGGGCGCGGTGGTTGCCCAGAGCGCCGAGCGCACGCGCACCTCTGCGAAGGCGGTGATCGCGCAGATCAGAGGCGCCGCGGACGATCTCGCCGCCGACGCCGGCATCACTCGGACGCAGCTCACCCAGGTGGTGGTCGGCACCCCTGGCGTCATCCTGCCGGGCGACGACCACCTCTCGCTCGCACCGCAGCTGCCGGGCTGGGAACGGCCGCGAGTGCTCACTGCGATTCGCGATCAGCTGGAGGCGCCGGTGGTCTTCGAGAACGACGTCAAGCTGTCCGCAGTCGGAGAGCACGTCGACGGCATCGCCAAGGGCACCGACGACTTCGTGCTCATCTCGCTCGGCACCGGCATCGGCATGGCGGCCTTCGTGGAGGGAGCGCTGCGCCGCGGCGCCTCCGGGCTCGCCGGGGAGATCGGCTACCTGCCACTGAAGGTGGAGGGTGGCCGGCCGCACGCGCAGGGGGCGGTGTGGGGCGCAGGGGCGTTCGAGCGCCTGGTCAGCTCGTCGGGGATCGCGGCCCTGGCCCAGCGCAACGGTCTTCCCGTCGACGCCGGCGCGGCCGGGATCTTCAGCGCGGCGCGCACCGGTGACGCGCGCGCCCGCCGCGTGGTCGAACGCGTGGCCACCCGGCTCGCGTACGCGGTCGCCAGCGTGGTCGCGGTTCTCGACCCGGAGCTTGTCGTGCTCGGCGGCGGCGTCGGTGCGGGCGGCGGGGACATGCTGCTGCCGCATCTGCGGTCGGCGATGGCGTCGGTGTCGCCGTTCTCGCCGAGACTGGAGGTGTCCACGTTGGGCGCTGACGCGGTCATCAGAGGCGCACAGGCGACCGGTCTGCGCATGGCGCTCGACCGGATCTTCGGGGCTGAGGCGTCAGTGGAGGTCTGATCGCCCTGCTCGGGACGCGCTCGCCGGCCGTTCGCGTGGCACGACGGCGAGGTGGTCGTCTCGATCGGACTTTCCGTCAGGGACCGGAGGTGACGGAGACGGTCCAGGGCTGGCGTGGGCGCCGTGGCGGCGACGTTGGCGAGGAGGGCGATGCAGCCATACACTGGGCCATGACCGAGAACAGCGACACCGAGACCCGCCGGCTTCCGGCGCTCCGCAGTCGACGTGGATCCCCCCGCTGACGACACCTTCTTGATGGGAGTGAGCGGCGAGGAGCAGGTGCTCGCCGAGGTCGCGCGGGCGGAGCCCAGTTGGAGTCCGGTGAGCCTCCCGATGGCGATGACGCAGGGGCCGTCGTCTGAGTACAGGTCTGCCGCGAGGCGGACCCCGGCACCGTCCGTGACGGCCCAACACCCGGCCGCCCACCTGCTGGCCTTCGCGCTGACGCTGCCTGAGGCGTGGGAGGACCTCCCCTGGGAGGAGGACCTGGTGGCCAAGGTCGGCAAGAAGGTGTTCGTGTTCTTCGGCAGCGCGACGCGCCCACTCGCCGTCCGGCGTCAAGCTGCCCCGGAGCGCGCCGTTCGCGCTCTCCCTGCCCATGCGCCGAGCCGTCCGGGTACGGCCTCGGCCGTCACGGGTGGGTCACCGTCCACCTCGACGGTGACGACGCGCCCGACGACGAACTCGTTCACGACTGGATCGTCGAGAGCTACTCCGCGATCGCGCCGAAGAAGCTGGTCGCCTTGCTGCCTGCTCGACGCTGACCTACAGAAGCGCCCCGCTCTCGTCGATGGTCTCGAGCAGTTCCTTCACCCTCTTGACGAACCGGGTCGCCTGGAGGCCGTCGTTGATGCGGTGGTCGAAGCTCAGCCCGATGTTCATCATCGGGCTGATCGCGATGGCGTCGTTGACGACGACAGCGCGCTTGACCACCGCGTCCATGGCGAGGATGCCGGCCTGCGGCTGGTTGATGATCGCCTGCGTCAGCACCGTGCCGAGCGCGCCGGTGTTGTTCAGCGTGAAGGTTCCACCCTGGATCTCGTCGAGCTTGAGCTTGTTGCTGCGGGCGCGATCGCCGAGGTCCTGCATGATCGCCGCCAGCCCCGCGATGCTGAGCCGGTCGGCGTTGCGGATCACCGGCACGATGAGGCTTCCTCCAGCGCCACCGCGATGCCGAGGTTGAGGTCGCGACGAACGATGATGCCCTCGTCACTCCACGAGGCGTTCAGCGTGGGGTGCTGACGGAGCGCGTCGCAGACAGCGCGCGCCACGAAGGGCAGGTAGGTCAGCTTGACGCCGTAGCGCTGCTCGAACTCGGCACGACGAGCCGTGCGCAGCTTGGCCACGCGTGACATGTCGACCTCCATGGTCAGCCACGCGTGCGGTGCCGTGTGGCGGCTGCGCACCATGTGCTCGGCGATGGCCCGGCGCGTCGGGGTCAACGGGATGAGCTCGTCGCCATCGGCACGCTGCGGTTGCGGCTGGGCGGCGGGTTGCTGTCGGGCAGCGACCTGCGGCTCTGGCTGCTGCGGCGCAGGTGCGGCGGGTGCCTGCGGCGCGGGTGCGGCCGCCTGCGGCGCGGGTGCGGCCGCCTGCGGCGCGGGCGCGGACGCCTGCTGCGTAGGTGCGGGCTGCTGCTGCGGTTGTGCCGGCGCGCTGGGGCGCTGGCCACCACCGGCGTCACGACGCTGCACGTAGTCGAGAACGTCCTTCTTGGAGATCCGTCCCTCGAGCCCGGTTCCCTGCACCTGCCCGAGGTCCACCTCGTGCTCGCGCACCAGCATCCGCACCGCCGGGGTGAGGTGGTACTGCACCGCGCCCGCGCTGTTGCCGTTGCCATTCGTCGACTGCGCGGGCGCGGGCTGCGCGCTCGCGGACTGAGCCTGCGCCGCCGGCGCCTGCTGCGCACCCGCCGCCACCGCCTGCTGTTCCTGCGGCTGGCGCTCCTCCTGCTGCACCACCTCGGGCTGGCCCGGCTGCTCGGCGGCCGGCTGCTCCGGCGTCTGCTGCGACTGTTCGGCGACGCTCACCGTGTCGCTCTGCACTGGCGCCGCGTCGTCACCCTGGTGCCACGCCGAGTTGGCCTGGCCCTGCTCCACCGTCTCGATGGTGCAGATGGGCTGTCCGACCGCGATCACGTCGCCCTCCTTGGCGATGTGCTCGCCCATGCTGCCTTCGGCCGGGGATGGGATCTCGGCGTTCACCTTGTCGGTGACCACCTCGGCGATCGACTCGTACTTGGCGACCAGCTCGCCCGGCTGCTTGAGCCAGCGGGCGATGGTGCCCTCGGTGACGCTCTCACCGAGCTGCGGCATGTTGACTGTCATGGCCATGGTGTGATGTCCTCAGTATGCGGCCAGCTTGCGCAACGCAGCCTCTAGCTTGTCAGGTGTGACCAGGTAGAACTCCTCGAGCGCGTGGGCGAACGGCATCGCCGGGATCTCCGGGCCGCCGATGCGCATCACCGGCGCGTCGAGGTATTCGAAGCAGTCCTCGGCGACGATCGCCGCCACCTCGGACGAGATGCTGACCGCGAGGTTCGGCTCCTGCGCCACCATCACCTTGCCGCATTTGCGCGCGCTGGTGATGATCGCCTCGCGGTCGAGCGGGCGGAGGGTGCGCAGGTCGACCACCTCGCACTCGAACCCGTCGGCAGCGAGCCGATCGGCCGCCTCGAGCGCGTGTGCACCATGATCCCGTACGTGAAGATGGCGATGTCGCGACCCTCGCGCACCACCGCGGCCTTGCCGATCGGAACCGTGTACTCCTCCTCCGGCACCTCGCCCTTGACCGACCGGTAGGCGCGCTTGTGCTCGAAGAAGAGCACCGGGTCGGGGTCGCGCATCGCGCTGATCAGCAGGCCCTTGGCGTCGTACGGCGTGCTCGGCACCACCACCTTGAGACCGGGTACACCGCAGAACATCGCCTCGATGCGACTGCGAGTGGTACAGCGCGCCGTGCACGCCCCCGCCGAAGGGCGCGCGAAGCACCATCGGCACGCTCCATGCGTTGTTGCTGCGGTAGCGCATCTTGGCGGCCTCGCTGACGATCTGGTCGACCGCGGGCATGATGAAGTCCTGGAACTGGATCTCCGCGATGGGGCGCAGCCCGTACAGCGCGGCGCCGATGCACACGCCGACGATGCACGACTCCGCCAGCGGCGAGTCCATGACGCGCCACTCGCCGAACTCGGCCTGCAGGCCCTCCGTGGTGCCGAAGACGCCGCCCTTGGCGCCGACGTCCTCGCCGAGGATCATCACCCGCTCGTCGCGGCGCATCTCCTCGCGCATGCCATCGCGGATCGCCTCGAGGTAGGTCTTGCTGGCCATCACCCGTCCTCCGCGTAGACGTGGAGGAGGGCTGTGTCGGCGCTCTGGACCAGCGGCCTGTTCTGCGTACCGCGTGGCCTCGTCGAGCTCCGCCACCAGCTCGGTGCGCATGGCCTCGGCGTCGCCCGCCGCGAGCACGCCGAGGTCCTCGAGCATGGCCCGGAAATGAGGCAGGCAGTCCTGGCGCCGCTCGGCCTCGAGGTCCTCGGCGCTGCGGTAGCGACGCTGGTCGTCGTCGGAGCTGTGCGACGTCAGCCGGTGCACCTTGGCCTCGAGCAGAGTGGGGCCCTCGCCGGCGCGGGCTCGCTGCATGGCGTCGCGGGCCACCCGGTAGCAGGCGATGGCGTCGTTGCCGTCGACGCTGATGCCGGGGATGCCGTACGCCAGCGCGCGGTCCGACACGTCGGGCGTGGCCATCTGCTTCTCGACGGGGACGCTGATGGCGTAGCCGTTGTTCTCCACGACGAACACCACGGCCAGCTTGTGCGTGGCGGCGAAGTTGAGCGCCTCGTGGAAGTCGCCGCCGCTGGTGCTGCCCTCGCCGATCGCGGTGACGCAGACGGAGTCCTCGCCACGCATGCGCATCGCCAGGGCGATGCCCGTGGCGTGAAGCAGCTGGGTGGTCACCGGGGAGCCTGTGCTGATGATGTTGTGAGCGCGCGACCCGTAGTGCGCGGGCATCTGCCTGCCGCCGCTGTTGGGGTCCTCGGCCTTGGCGAGCACCGAGAGCAGGTGGTCACGCGGGGTCATCCCCAGCACCAGGGTCAGGGCGAGGTCGCGGTAGTACGGGGCCAGCCAGTCCTTGCCGGGCTCCATGTTCATTCCGACGGCGACCTGGATCGCCTCGTGGCCCATGGCGCTGATCCAGAAGGGCGCCACACCCTGGCGGTTGAGCACCCACATGCGCTCGTCGAGCACGCGGGACCGCAGCATGTGCCGGTACATGCTCCGCAACGTCGGCGCGTCGAGGTTCTCCCTGTTGACGGGGTCTGTCTTCGCCACTGCCACGTCTGTCTGCTCCTCTCTTAGATGTGCAGGGCATCGCCCGACACCGCCATGGCGGCCTCGGCGAGCGACTCACTGAGGGTTGGATGCGGAGCCACCGCTCGCGACATCTCGAAGGGGGTCGACTCGAGCAGCGCACCGAGCGCCGGGCCGTAGATGAGCTCGGTCACCTCGTGGCCGATGATGTGCACGCCGAGCACGCTGTTCGTTGAGCTGTCGGCCACCACCTTGGTGAACCCACCCGTCTCGCCCCACACCACCGCCCGCGCGTTGCCGCGGAAGGGGAACACGCCGACAGCGACGTCGTGGCCGGCGGCGCGCGCCTCCGCCTCGCTGAGGCCGAGCGACGCGACCTGTGGCGCGCAGTACGTGGTGCGGGTCACCAGGCGCGGGTCGAGCGGGTGCGGATGCCGTCCGGCGATCGCCTCGATCGCGATCACGCCCTCGTGCATGGCTTTGTGGGCGAGCTGGTAGCCGCCCGCGCAGTCGCCGATGGCGCTGACCCCGGCCACACTGGTGCGCTGTTCCCCGTCGACGCTGACGGCGCCGCGCTCGACGGTCACGCCGGCCTCCTCGAGGCCGATGCCCTCGACGTTGCCGGCGCGCCCCACCGCCACGAGGAGGACCGTTGCCTGGAGACGCTGCTCACCGTCGTCGCCGCGCACCGTCACAGCCACGCCGCCCTCGTTGCGCTCCACGCTCGAGGGGTCGAGCGTGGTGCCCACCAGGCAGCGGATCCCGCGCGCCTCGAACTGCTTGCGCAGCTCGCGGCCGACGGCCTCGTCCTCGAGCGGGACGAGGTGCGGCGCCATCTCGACGAGAGTCACCTCGCTGCCGGCGCTGCGCCAGAAGGACGCGAACTCCACCCCCACCGCGCCCGCACCGAGGACGATCGCACTCGGCGGCACGGTCTCGAGAAAGAGCGCGTCGTCGCTGGTGAGCAGCTGACGGCCGTCGGTCGGCATGTCTGGCAGCTGGCGCGCCCGGGAGCCGGTGGCCACGATGACGTGCGCGCCCTCCAGCTCCATCTGGTCCGCGCCGGCGTCGGACGCCACGGCGACCTGCCCGGGCCCCGCGATCCGTCCCCGGCCACGCACGACCGTTGCCTTGTTCTTACGGAGCAGGCCCTCGACGCCCTTGTGCAGCGTGCTCACCACCTCGTCGCGCCGGCGCGACGCCACCCCGTAGTCGAAGCTCACCTCACCGGTGTTGACGCCGAGCCTGTGCCCGTCGCGCACCTGGTCGAGAAGCGCGGCGCTCTGCAGCAGTGCCTTGGTGGGGATGCAGCCCCGGTGCAGGCATGTGCCCCCCACCTTGTCGGCCTCGACGACAGCGGTGCGGAGGCCCAGCTGGCCCGCCCGGATGGCCGCCACATACCCGCCCGAGCCGCCGCCCAGGATGACCACGTCGAAGCGCTCTGGCACGCGCCCGAGTATAGGTCTGGACTGCCGTGCCGGACCGCGAGACGAGCTTCCACGCCGCCTGGTCAGCCGGTGTGCAGGACGTCACTCCCTACAGGGCTGAGCGCCTCTACTCACCCACCGCTCGTGGGCGGATCAGCGAGTGTGCAGGACGAAGCTGCCCGCGATCTTGTCGTGCCAGCCCTGCTTGCGCGCATCGAAACCGGCCCAGATGAGGCCGATGTAGATGGGGATGCTGGCGATGATCATGCCCACGTATCGGAGGAGTGACCGGCCGATCCCGAGGTTGCCACCCGTCTGCGCGTTGACGACGCGCAGGCCGAGTGCGCGCTGGCCGAGCGTCCCCCCGACCGCCCACAGGAGGACGTCGTAGAGGACTGGCAGCAACAGGATGACGTAAAACAGGGGCGATATCTGCGCTGGACCGCACGATGGATCGCCGGCGTTGGTCACACCCGGAGGGCAGAGCACAGTGATCACGCCCGTGGCCTTGATGAGTCCGAACGTGACGGCACCGACGATGATCGAGTCGATGATGTACGCGACCAGGCGGATCCAGAACCCGGCGAACCGGGCGCCCTGCGGGGCGGCGTACTGCGGCGCGTACGGCGCAGCGGGGGGCGGCGGCGGTTGCAGGGCCATTCGTGCTCCTTCGGTTCTTCTCGGCTGCCCATCGTCGGGCGGGCGCAGGGTAGGGCTTTGGCCTCCCCCAGTGTCAACGCACGTTCGTGCGCGCGTGGCTGTGCTTGTCCCGCCGCCACCGCAACACACGCGACGTCTGGAATTTGTTTGGCATCAACAGCTCGAAGCACGCGTGCAGCCAGGAGGGCCCCCAGCGCGACCACGGTGACGATGATCAGCGACCACAGACCCCAGCCCGGTCCGGCGGGGGCCACCGTGACCAGCGCGATCCCACACGAGAGCAGGATGAGGATCGCGTACATGCGGTGGCGGCGAAGGTGTTGTGGCTGAGGAGCGCGATTCGTTGCAACCGCGTGCTCACCGTCATGCCGGGATTTTTCTCGAGCTCGGTGGCACGGTGAACGGCCTCGCGCAGCAGCACCCACCAGTACCTGTCCATCAGGAACAGGACCAGCACCAGCACCGTCACCACCGACGACGCGGCGGCGCGATCGGCCACCGGGTTGGCGGTGGTGATCAGCGCGCTCGCCGTGAGCAGCAGGGTCACCAGGCTGAAGCCGTACTTGCGGATGTCGGCGAGGACGCTGTCCATGCGGCCGATCGTGGTTCCGGCACTCGGCCCACTCGTCCTTGGTGTAATCCGGCGGCTCGCTGGCCACGATGTCCGCCCCAGCGTCGTCACCCGGTCATGGTATGCGTGTCAGCCTCCCAGCGCCGGCTGCGCCGCCTGCTGCTGGGCGTCGCCCCTATGGCGTGATTGTCTGGAGTCGGTGAGGCCGGGCGATCTATGCATATCGCTCAGCCAACCCAACGTTCCGACCCGTGTAGTACCCGATCTCCATGTATCCGACCGCTGCGCATGTGGTCGAAGTGGCACATGACACAGCGTTCAGGAAGTTCTGCGCGCCGCCGCTCAGGTTGGGGGTGGGCTGGACGGACCAACGAGTCCCGTTCCAAGTCTCCGCGAGGGTCAAGTCTGCATCCGCACTCGTATTGTGGTAGAAGCCAACCGCAGTGCAAGCGTTCGCGGCCGTGCACGATTCGCCGGTGAGCTCGCTCGTTGGCCCGGGGCTGGGAGTTGACTGGATCGTCCACGACGTGCCGTCCCAGAATTCCGCCAACGTGGCGTCTGTCACCACGTCGTTGAGGTAGTGACCCACGGCGGTGCACGCGGTGGAGGTTGTGCAGACGAGGCCCGGCAGCATGGTGTGCTTCGCCCCAGGGGGGTTGGGCATTGGCTGCATGACCCACCCGGATCCCTGCCAGCGTTCGGCCATGGCGTAGGTACCGTTGACGGTGGTGTAGTCCCCCACGGCGGTGCAGTTGGTAGGCGATACACAGGACACGGCCGTGAGGATGGCGGCGTTCGCCCCAGCCGGTCGCGTCGTGGGCTGGACCGACCACGTGACGCCGTTCCAGTGCTCGGCCAGTGGCATCGTGACCCCGCTGCTGTAGTAAGAGCCGACGGCAGTGCAGCTGACAGCGCTGGCACACGACACGCTGGTCAGGCCGGCGCCCGACGCGCCCGAGGCGCTCGGGGCAGGCATCAGGGACCACTGAGATCCGTCCCACTTCTCGACCAATGGCACCCCGACTTGGGAGCTGCTCAAGTAATTGCCGACGGCCATGCACTGCGTGCCGACACATGCCACACCGTAGAAGTACGTCTGCGACGCTCCTGCCGGAATCGCCGGCGACCGGAACGTCCAGCGGCTTCCGTCCCAAGCCTCGGTCAACATCTGCCTGACCGAATAATCGTCCGTATACCAGCCGACGGCTATGCAGGACGACGTCACCACGCACGAGACGCCGGTCAGCTGCGTGACCGCTGTTCCCGCCGCCTGCGGGACATCCTGCAGCCCCCAGCCCGTCCCGTTCCACCTCTCTGCCACGCCGGCGTATGTGACGGGATAGTCGAAGCCGACGAGCGTGCAGGCGGACGATGCGGAACAGGAGACGTCTGTCGCGCTGCCCCCGGACGGGTACAGCCGTGGGGTGGCGTCGATGGTCCAGGCGTGGCCTTCCCAACGCGCCGCGAACACCTCCGTGGAGTAACCGTTTTGAGCCCACCCGGCCGCTGTACAGCTTGACCGCGACGCGCACGACACCCCGTTCAAGCTGCTGGACTTTCCGGGTGCGGGGTTGGGTGTCGCCTGACTCTTCCAGCTGATCCCGTCCCAAGTTTCACTCATCGCGGTCCCGAGGCCGGCGGCATCTGTCGAGTACCCCACCGCCATGCACGAGCCGATGGCGGCGCACGACACGCCCGCCAGGAGGCCGCCTTTCGCACCGGAGGGGAGCGGCGCGAGATCAACTGCCCAGCTCGTGCCGTCCCAGCGCTCCACGAGAGGCTGAGTGGATTGGTAGTTGTCACCGTAGCTGCCAACCGCCACGCAGTTTGTGGCTGCGGCGCAGGAGATGCTCGACAGGGACGTGGTAACCGCGCCGGGCGGGATGGGAGGAGCCGCGCTCGACCACGCGGTGCCGTTCCATTGTTCGACGAGCAGCCGGTATCCGCTGTCCAAGGTGGTCTTCCCGACCGCCATGCACGCCGTGGAGGCGCCGCACGAGACTGCGCTGAGGATGTTGAAGGATGGGTTTGGGTTGACGGTGGGCTGGACTGACCATCGGGTGCCGTTCCAGGTCTCTGCCAATGTGCGATACCCCGCGTAGCCCGGACTGTTGACCTGGTAGTCGCCTACGGCTGTACATGCGGTCGAAGAGGTGCAGGACACGCCGTTCAGAACGCTCTGAGAAGCGCCGTATGAGGTGGGGCCGGGTGTGGGCTGGATGGTCCACCGGGAACCGTCCCACGCCTCCGCCAGTGTCCGATCGTCGGCGGGCGGACTCAATGAAGAGTGAAAGTTTCCGTAGTAGCCGACCGCCGTGCATGTGGCTGGACCCACGCAGGACACACCATTCAGGGACCATTCCGTGCGGACAGTCGGATTGGGGTTGTTCACCATCGACCACGCCGGTCCATTGGCGGAAAGGACGTCGGCGGGCCACGCAGCCATGACCACTGCCGCCATGCCGATGATCGCCAAGCTTCTCGTCATGGTCCCCCGTGGGCGAACTCGCCTTCCCTCGACCGCGACAGCTTACGCGCCCGCACCTCAACCGTCTGTGGTGACTGAGCCTGTCCGCCCATTTGGCCTGTGGACTGTTCTCGGCGATGACCTATGCGGGTCAGCCGCCGAGCGCCGCCAGCGCAGCCTGCACCTGGGCGTCGGCGCTGGCCGGCGCCGACTGGGCGTCGAGCTGGAAGCGGGAGTCCGGGTTGGCCAGCGACACCGGGCGGTCCGGGGTGATCCCGCTGCCCTCGATGCTCTCGCCGTTGGGCCCGTACCAGCGCTCCACCGTGAGGTGGAGGTCGGCACCGTCGGGAAGTGGGAAGTCCACCTGCACGGATCCCTTGCCGAACGTCCGGTCGCCGACGACTGTCGCACGGTGATAGTCGCGCAGCGCAGCCGCGGTGATCTCGGCGGCGCTCGCGGAGTCTCCGTCGACGAGGACGGCCATCGGCTGCGTCAGTGCGACACCCCCCGGCTGGATGGCGTCGTTCGAAACCTCCTGCGCGCTGCTGAGGTTGCCATCGGCGGTGAGCCGCCCGCGGCGGATCACCACGTACTTGTGGGTTGACGTCGGCGCCACGAACTCGCTGACCAGCGACTGCGCCGCGCTGACGTAGCCGCCGCCGTTCTGTCGCAGGTCGAGGATGATCGATGTCGCCCCGGCCGCGAGACCCTGCTGCAACTGGGTCCGCGCCAGCGCGCCCGTGTCGGTGTCGAATCCGGTCACCTGGATGAAGAGCACGTGCCCGATGGTCCGTGAGTAGACGGAGGGGATCTGAAGGTTGGCGCGCACCGCGGTGAGCGTCAGCTGCGAGCTGCCTCGCTTCACTGTGAGCGAGACCGTGCTGCTCACCGCTCCGCGCACCAGTGTGGCCGCCTTGTCGATGCGAGTGGTCTCATCGCTGCCCAGGGAGGCGAGCGTGGTGCCGTCAACGGCGATGAGCTCGTCGCCTCGGTGGATGCCCGCGCGGTCGGCGGGCTGATTGACCAGGACGTTCTCGATGATGGCCCGGTCGGGGGTCTGCCCCGCGGCGCACACCGCGCCGCCGGCGCACCGCGCTTCGACAGCGATGCCGATGCTGCCATCCCGCCTCCCCCCGAGGGTGGAGTTCAGCTCCTGGTACTGCGCCGCGGAGAGGTACGCGGAGAACCTGTCGTTGTACTTGTCATGGAGGACCTGCACCATGCCCTGCTCGGCGCCCTGCGTGCCCTGCGTCTGCGGCAGGTTGCGGATCACGTAGTTCTGCTGGATCGCCTGCCACTCAGCCGCGATGCTGGTCTGGTCGATGGGCGGGCCGCCGAGGTGGGGAAAGATGCGGTTGACGAATCCCGCCCACGATGAGGTGGACAGGTTCACCACCAGCAGCGCCGTGAGGTAGCAGGCGGCAACGACGCCGAGCGTGCGCAGCACGGCGCCCGAGGGACGGGGAATCCGCCGGCGTGCGGGCGCGGTCCCGGGCGACCATCCCACCGCTGCGTCAGGCTCGTTCCCGGCGCCCGGCGGTCCGTTCACGACAGGTATGCGAACGGGTTCTTGGGAATCTTGTTGAGGTCGATCTCGAAGTGCAGGTGAGGTCCACTGCTGTTGCCGCTGCTGCCCTCGTAGCCGATCAGCTGGCCACGCTGTACAGCCTGGCCATTGCGCAGCCCGGGAGCGTAGCTCGAGAGGTGTCCGTACACGCTGTCCCACCCGTTGCCGTGATAGATGATGAGGTGCGTCCCGTAGCCGTACGGATCGTACGGCTCGAAGTTGAGAATGCCGCTGTCGGCTGCGTGCACCGGGGTGCCGTACGGAGCAGCGATGTCGATGCCCCAATGGAAGTGGCCGCTCCGGCAGGGTGGATAGCCGGGTGGCGGGCCGGGCTCGTAGGGGTAATCGGTGCATCCGAAGCCCTGGCTGATCGGGCCCGTCTCCGGCCACGCGAACTGGCCGTTGCCACCCCCCGCGGCAAGGGCCGCGGCCTCCTCCGCCCACAGCTGGACGATCTGCGCGTGCAGCGCGGCGGTGGACGCCACCGCCTGTGCGATGAGCTGCTGGTCGCGGGCCTGCAGCGCCTTCTCCTGCACGACCGCCTGCTGCTGAGCCGCGAGCGCGTCCGACAGCTGGGCACGCGTTCCCTGCAGGGTGGCCAGCAGCTGCGTCTTCTGTGACTTCTCGGTGGCGATCTGCGCCACCTCGCTCTGCATGCTCGCCTGCTCCGCGGTCACGTTGACGATCAACTGCTGCTCGCTCGTCCGCAGGCGGTTGACATCGAGAACGTGCTGCCAGAGGCTGTTGAAGTCCCCGGAGTTGAGGAAGTTGCTGAAGTCGTTGGAGGCGTTCTGCGACTTGTACAGCACCACCAGCTCCAGGGTGAGCTGGTGCTGATCCGACTGCAGACGGATCCTCGTTTCCACCAGGTTGGTCTGTGCGATGGACAGGCGCATCTCGACATCAGCCACCTGGTGCTGGGCATCGGTGATCTGGGCGCGGATCACGGTGATCTGGGCGTCGAGCGCGGCGATGGTGCGCTGCAGGTCCGCCTCCGTGTTCGCCGACGCGGCGAGCTGTGCTCGAAGCTGTGCGATGCGAGCCGTGTCCGCGGCGAGAGTGTGGCCGGCCGCGGCGATCTTGTCGGTGATGGCGTCGGCGGTGACGTGGCGCTGGTCGGGGCCGAGCGCGCTCACCGCCATGATCGCCGCTCCCACCACCACTGCCGCGGCGACGCGGGTCAGCCGCGTGTAGCGATGGTGGTCGCCCGCGGGCGCGCTGCGGAGGGGTCGCATCGCTGGGTCATCGCTCTCGCGCCGTCAGGCGGCGAGGAAGCGACGCACTCCCAGATAGCTGCCGATGGCTCCGATGATCGCGCCGCCGACGAACAGCCCCGCCACCACGATGATGGTGAAGACGCCGTCGAAGGGGATCGCGAAGAGCGCCCCGGAGGTGAGCGACACCACCAGGCGGTAGACGCCGAGCACGACGAGGCCGGCGAGGATCGCCCCGAGAACGCCGCCGAAGATGCCCTCGAGGAGGAACGGCCAGCGCACGAACCAGTCCGTGGCGCCCACCAGCTTCATGATCTCGATCTCCGTGCGGCGCGCGTACACTGCCGTGCGGATGGTGTTCATGATGATCACCAGGCTCACTACCAGCAGCATCAGCGACACGAAGCCCACCACTCCCTCGATGATGTTGATCGCCGCCTGGATCTTCGGTGTGACGTCGGGGTTGTAGTCCGTCGGCTGCGTGGAGTCGACGATCGGGCTGGACCGAGCCACGTGGTCGAGCTGGACGAGGTAGCGCAGCTGCTTGACGTCGACGTTGAGCGAGGCGGGCAGCGGGTTGCTCCCCAGCGCGGTGACCGCGGTGGCGATGTCGGTCCCCTTGCTCGCCGCCTCCTGGAACGCCTGGTCCTTGTTCTCGAAGCTCACCGCCAGGACGCGCAAGTCACCCTGGAGCTGGTGCTGGAAGTTGGCGATGCTGGCCAGCGACACGCCGTCCTGGATGTAGATCTTGAGCTTGCTGGCGCGCGACTCCTGGTCCTTGAGCACGTTGGTGAGCAGGTGCGTGCCGAGCGCCAGCGCGCCGACGAGGACCAGTATCAGCCCCATCGTGCAGACGCCGGCCAGCGAGACGCCGAGGTTGCGCCGAAAATTCTGCAGCGATGACCGGACCGCGAACCAGAACGCGGAGATGAAGCGCCTCATATCGTCGCCTCGCCCTCGCGCAGGTAGCGTCCTTCCTGCTCGTCGCGGATCACCCGGCCGCCCTCGATGGCGATGACACGACGGCGCACCAGGTCGACCACCTCACGGTTGTGTGTGGCCATGAGAACGGTGGTGCCGCGGTGGTTGATCTGCAGCAGCAGCTGCACGATGCCCCACGAGGTGTCGGGGTCAAGGTTGCCGGTGGGCTCGTCGGCGAGGAAGATGCGCGGCCGCGTCACCAGCGCGCGGGCGATGGCCACACGCTGCTGCTCACCGCCGCTCAGCTCATCGGGGAACTTGTCGATCTTGTCCTCGAGGCCGACGATCCACAGCGTCTCCTCCACCTTCTCGCGCATGTGCCGCTGCCCCGGGCGTGTGACCTGCAGAGCGAAGGCCACGTTCTGTCCCACGGTCAGCGTCGGCAGGAGCTTGAAGTCCTGGAAGACGATCCCGAACTTGCGCCGCAGCTTGGGCAGGCGACGGCGCGACATGCGGGTCACCTCCTGGCCGTCGACGAAGATGCGCCCGCTGCTCGCCGGCTCGTCGCGGATCAGCAGGCGCACCAGCGTCGACTTGCCCGCGCCGCTGGCGCCGACGAGGAACACGAAGTCGCGCTGGTAGATGGCCAGGTCGATGTCGCGCAGCGCGATCGTCCCGCTCGGGTACGTCTTGCCGACACCGTGGAAGCTGATCACCGGCCGCAGCGCGGGATCACTGGCAAGCGCGGGCCGCTGCGCGATGGCGACGCTCACGAGGGTGTTCGCCTGAGAGCGCGGTCGGCGTTGCGATGGTTCACAGCGGGGAATCCCAGCCTCCGGCAGGCCCTACTCCGCTCCCGCCCAGCCGGGTGGACGGTGGGAGGTCCCGCCCGGTTCGCGTGCGACGTGGAGCGAATTGAGACCGGGGAACAGGACGCGGCCGAGTATACGACCGGGCCCGAAATTCCTTGGCTCGCCGCGACAAATCCGCGACATGCGGTACCGAGTTGTGGCGACAGTTCGACGCGTTCGCGCGGACTGCAGCCTATGCTGCCGCCTCGCGGGCCGACCAGCGCAGGTACGCCTCCATGAAGGGATCGAGGGTGCCGTCGAGAACGGACTGAGCGTTGCCCACCTCGACGCCGGTGCGATGGTCCTTGACCATCGTGTACGGGTGCAGCACGTACGAACGGATCTGACTGCCCCACTCCGCAGGCATCGACTCGCCGCGAAGCTCGGCGACGTGCTCGGCGTGGGCCGCCTGTTTCAGCGCAAGCAGCCTGCTGCGCAGCACGCGCCACGCCACCTCTCGGTTCTGGTGCTGCGAACGCTCGTTCTGGCACGTGACCACGACGCCCGTGGGGATGTGGGTGAGCCGGATCGCCGACGACGTCTTGTTGACGTGCTGTCCACCGGCGCCGCTGCTCCGGTACACGTCCTCGCGCACGTCCTTGGGGTCGATGTCGATGTCGACCGCGTCCTCTATCTCCGGGGTCACCTCGACGAGCGCGAACGACGTGTGCCGCCGGGCCGCGGAGTTGAACGGACTGATGCGAACCAGCCGGTGCACGCCCCGCTCGGACTTGAGCAGTCCGAACGCGTGTGGCCCGGTGATGCGCAGCGTCGCCGACTTGATGCCGGCCTCATCGCCCGGTGACTCGTCGATGAACTCGGTCGTGTACTTCTTCTCCTCCGCCCAGCGCAGGTACATGCGCATGAGCATCTCGGCCCAGTCCTGCGAATCGGTCCCACCCGCGCCCGCGTGGATGCCGACGATCGCCGGGTTGTCGCTGTACGGGTCGCTGTACAGCAGCTCGAGCTCGCGCCGGTCCAGCTCCTTCTCCAGCGAGTTCGAGCTCGGCCGACACCTCGGCGGTCACCGTCGCGTCGGGCTCGGCGTCGACCATCTCGCCGAGGTCGACGGCGTCAGCGGTGCGCTTCTCGATGTCGGAGACCGAGGCGATCTCCTCGCGCAGTCGTGACGCCTCCTGGGTCAGCGCGGCCGCGCTGCGCGGGTCGTCCCAGAGTGAGGGGTCGTTGATCTCGGCGTCGAGCTGCGCGAGCCGTGCCCGTTTGGCGTCCAGGTCAAAGGTGGCCGAGCAGATCGGATGCCCGGGCCTTGACCTCCTGTGCGCGCGTCGCGAGCTCACCCATGGCGTCCGAGTGTACTTGGGCACCCTGAACCGACGGCTACCATGCGCCCCATGGCCGACGTCCTCTCCTTCCCCGACAGTCGCGAGAACCCGCCCACGGACCTCGACGAGCGCGAGACCCTGATCGCCTTCATCGACAGCTACCGCGACGCCATGGTGGTGAAGCTCGACGGTTTGGACCGCGAACAGGTGTCTCGCCGCGTGCTGCCCTCGCGCACCACCCTGCTCGGGCTCATCAAGCATTTGACCCTCGTCGAGGAGTGGTGGCTCGGCTGCGTGCTGGCGGGCGGCCCCGAGCCGTACGAGGATCCCGACGACCCGGACTCCGAGTGGCTGATCACCGACGCCGACGACCCCGTGCAGGTCGTCGCGGACTACCGCGCCGCCTGCGCACGCAGCAACGAGATCGCCCGCGCGGTGCCGTCGCTCGACGTCCACGGCCCGGGGCCGCACCGGCCGGAGAAGACGGCGCGATGGATCCTGGTGCACATGGTCGACGAGACGGCACGGCACGCCGGCCACGCGGACATCATCCGCGAGCTCATCGACGGGCGCACCGGCGAATGACGCCCGGTTAGGGGAACGCCACCTGGCGCCAGTGCGCGCCCGAGTCATCCGTCCGCCACAGCTGGCTGTGTCCGGAGCTGGTGATGTCGAACGCGAAGCCGCTCTGCGGCGTGGTGAACCCGACGACCGTCCACTGCGACGGCCTGTTCTCGACGGTGGCGAAGGTGTGACCGCCGTCCGTCGTGCGGATCAACCCCTGCCCGGCGATCACGGCCGTGGTCTGCGACACCCCGGCGATGGTCGCGAAGTTGGGCAGGCTCAGCGACGCGGTCAGCTGCGTGAACGACTGACCTCCGTCGGTCGATCGGTAGGCGGCTGCCTGCGTCCCCGTTGCGCAGGTGGCCCAGAGCGTGCTGCTGTCGTCCGCGTAGAGGTCGGGGAACCCGAGCGCGCTCCCGCAGATGACGTACTTGCCGAAGGTCTGGCCGCCGTCGGTGGAGATCACGACCCGTCCCGGTTCGCCGGCCTGAGACTCGATGGTCACCCACACGTGGGTGCCGTTGACGTTGAGGTGGCCGAGACGGCTGGTCCCTTTCGCCGTCGCGGGCAGGACCATCCAGCTGTCGTGGGTGGTCGGCGACCGCTCGATCCAGCAGGTGGCGCCGGGGCAGCCGATCGCGAACACCGCACCTCCGGAGGCTTCGAGATCCGTCACCCGCGTGCTGTTGCCGACAGCGGTCCAGTTCTTCCCGCCGTCGTGGGTCGCCCACACCGATCCGCTCGCATCCACGACCCAGCCGTCGGATGCGTCCGCGAAGCGCAGCCGCAGCGCCTGCTCGCCGTTCCGCGCGGGTGCCACCGGCGGCACGGGGATCGATGTGAAGTGGAAGCCGCCGTCGGTGGTGTGCACGATCCGCGTGCAGGACGCCGACGAGCATGACGGCCCGTTGTAGCCGAGCACCCACCACTCGTACGAGCTGATCGCGGTCACGTCGGTGGGCACGAACCCCTGCACTGGATCTCCAACACGGAACGGTGGCGATTGCGGCAAGGTGGGCGAGGCCGACGGCGACGACGGCGCCGCGGTGACTGTCGGGCCTGGCGTCGAGGGGTGGGCGGGGCCGACCGCGCTGGGTTGCTTGTGGGTGACGAATGCGACAGCGACCACGGCGCCGATCGCCGCCGCGGCCAGGGCTCCGCCCCCGATCGCGGACCACCTGCGGACGCGCGCGTTGCGCCGGTCGGCGGACATCATCACCCTCCCCGTGACGTCAGGGGCAGGCTCCTGCGCGATTGCGGCGTAGTAGTCACGCAGGGCAGCGGACAGCTCGTCGTCGTGCTCAGGCATCGGTCATCTCCTTGCGCAGGGCCGCGAGCGCGCGGGCGAGGTGGCTGCGCACCGTCCCGGGCGCGAGCCCCATCAGTTGGGCGCATTGATCCGCTGAATAGCCGTGGTGGTAGCTGAGCACCAGCGCGGCGCGCTGCTGACGCGACAGCGTGGCCTGGGCGCGATCGAGGTCGAGCAGCCGGCCCTGGAAGCGCACGTGCTCTGCGCTGGGCGTCGAGGCGTCCGGTTCGCTGACGACCCACCGCCTCAGGCCTCTACGCCTGCGGAAGCACTCGCGCACGCAGATGGTGGTGATCCATTGCTCACGTTTGTCCTCGTCGCGCACGGAGTCCCACTTGCGCCAGGCGGCCAGGAAGCGTCCTGGACGGCGTCCTCCGCCTCCCCCGCGTCCCTGACGATGGCCAGAGCGATGTGGAACAGCCGCCTCTGCTGGGCGAGCACCAGGTTTTCGAGCGCCTCGCGGCGCTGCCACTGCTCAGCGGCCGCTGTCTTCATCACCATGTGTGGGGTCACACCCACTCTGAGAGATGCGAAGGCGGATTGTGTTACCGGGCGAGTGCTCCCGGGCGGCGGTCCGGTGCTCGTCGCGCCAACGGGGCGCCGCCTGCCCCCGGCTACGCTAAGCTGCCCCCGAACGTCGTCGGCGCCTGCAGCCGGGCCAACGACAGCCAGACGGAGGGAGGAACCGCATGCTCGCATTGAGCCTCACCGGCACCAAGGCGATCATCGCCTACATCGTCGTCATCGTCATCGTGGTGATCGCCGCGGGGATGTACTACACGCGAGGTCGCCGCCGCTAAGCGCAAGGGATCCTGATCCCCCTTCGCCCTAGTCGTCGGAGGCGAATTCACTTCGCCGGAGACGACACCGCTGGCTGGGGGGTGCCGGAGGGGGGAACGCAGGTCCCCTTCGGTCTACCGGCCGTGGCAGACCTTGTACTTCCTGCCGCTGCCGCAGGGGCAGGGCTCGTTGCGCCCCACCTTGCGCTTGCCCGCGCCGACGCCCACGCCGCCAGTGGGCACCGCGGGCGCACCGCCGCCAGACTTGCCGTTGCCGTCGCCGTTGCCACCGGTGGCCAGCGGTCGCGTCCCTGACGGTGAGCTCTCCACGATGTTGGTCACCGACGGCTGCATCAGCGGGCTGAGCGGCGCAGGGGCCGCGCCGGTGGCGCGCGCCAGCGCGGCGCTGGCCGCTGCGGCCGCGGGACGCGCCGGCGGCGGGGCGTCCTCCGACATCTCGCCACCGGCGCTGTCGGCGCGCCCACTCGGCGGGGCCGCGGCGTCACTGGCCGCCGGCGTAGGGTCCTCCGGCGGCGTCTCCACGCGCTGGATCTGCACGTGCATGAGCAGGCGCACGATGTCCGCCTGGATCTCGCCGGTGAGCCCCTGGAAGGACTCGAACGCCGCCTGCTTGTACTCGACCAGCGGGTCCTTCTGACCGTACGCCTGCAGGTTGATCCCCTCGCGCAGGTGCTCCATGTCGGTGAGGTAGGCGCGCCACTTGGTGTCGATGACGTTGAGCATCAGCGACTGCTCGACGGAGCGCATCAACTCCTCGCCGTACTCCCGCTCGCGCTCCTCGTACAGCGCGGTCATCTCGCTGACCAGCGTGTCCGCGATGTCGTCGACGGTGTCGCCGAGGCTGTCGAGGTTGATCGTCTCCAGCTCGGGCAGCGGCGCGATCTGGCGCATCCGCTCCCAGAGGCCCTCGAGGTCCCAGTTCTCGCGGTGACGGCCCTCGCAGTAGCAGCGGCACCTCCTGGCGCACGGTCTGCTCGAGCATCGACATCAGGTTCTCGCGGGTGTCGGTACCCTCGAGGATCTTGCGGCGCTCGCCGTAGATGATCTCGCGCTGCTTGTTCATGACGTCGTCGTACTCGACGACGTAGCGGCGAGCGTCGAAGTTGTGGCCCTCGACGCGCGACTGCGCGCCCTCGATCTGCCGCGACACCATGCGGTTCTCGATGGGCACGTCCTCCTCGATGCGGAGGCGGTCCATGATCCCCTGCATCCGCTCGCCGCCGAAGACGCGCATCAGGTCGTCCTCGAACGAGAGGAAGAAGCGGGTCTCGCCGGGGTCGCCCTGGCGCCCGGCGCGGCCGCGCAGCTGGTTGTCGATGCGCCGCGACTCGTGTCGCTCGGTGCCGATGATGTAGAGGCCTCCGAGGTCGGTGACGCCCTCGCCGAGCACGATGTCGGTGCCGCGGCCGGCCATGTTGGTGGCGATGGTCACCGAGCCGCTCTGGCCGGCGTCGGCGACGATCTGCGCCTCGCTCTCGTGGAACTTGGCGTTGAGCACGCTGTGCTGGATGCCCTTCTTCTCGAGCAGCCGCGACAGCCGTTCGCTCTTCTCGATGCTGGTGGTGCCGACGAGCACGGGCTGCCCCTTCTGGCTGCGCTCGGCGATCTCCTCGGCGACCGCCTTGTACTTGGCCTCCTCGTTCTTGTAGATGAGGTCGGTCTCGTCGTTGCGGATCATCGGCTGGTTGGTGGGGATCGGCACCACCTCCAGCTTGTAGATCTTGTCGAACTCCTCGGACTCGGTCAGCGCCGTTCCCGTCATGCCGGCGAGCTTGTCGTAGAGGCGGAAGAAGTTCTGGAAGGTGATGGTGGCCAGCGTGATGTTCTCCTGCTGGACCTTGACGCCCTCCTTGGCCTCGATCGCCTGGTGCAGGCCGTCCGACCAGCGCCGCCCCGGCATGGTGCGACCGGTGAACTCGTCGACGATGATCACCTCGCCGTCCTTGACGATGTAGTCGCGGTCGCGCAGGTACAGCGAGTGCGCCTTGAGCGCCTGGTTGATCTGGTGGGCCTCGGCGACGTGCTCGAGCTCGTACACGTTCTTGATGCCGGTCCACTTCTCGATCTTGGCGACGCCCTCGTCGGTGAGCGCAGCCGACTTCGACTTCTCGTCGATGGTGTAGTCGTCCTCGGCGACCAGCCGGGGGATCAGCCGCGCGTACGTGTAGTACTTCTCGGTGGGCTCGTTGCCCTGGCCGCTGATGATCAGCGGTGTGCGCGCCTCGTCGACGAGGATGGAGTCGACCTCGTCGACGATGGCGTAGTGCAGGTGGCGCTGCACGCAGCGGTCGAGCGACTGCGCCATGTTGTCGCGCAGGTAGTCGAAGCCGAGCTCGTTGTTGGTGGCGTAGGTGATGTCGGCGGCGTACGCCTCGCGCCGCGTGCACGGCCGCAGGTGCTGCAGGCGCGCGTCGGGGTGGGTCTCGTCGAGGTACTCGGGGTCGTAGATGTAGCCGAAGTCGGGGTTGTCGACGGGACCGGGCACGATCACCGCGACGCTCATCCCCAGCGCGGTGTACAGCGGCGCGTTCCAGCCGGCGTCACGGCGGGCGAGGTAGTCGTTGACGGTGACCAGGTGGGTGCCGCGACCCTCGAGCGCGTTGAGGTACAGCGCCAGCGTCGCCACCAGCGTCTTGCCCTCGCCGGTGCGCATCTCGGCGATCTTGCCCTGGTGGAGCACGATGCCCCCGATGAGCTGCACGTCGTAGTGGCGCATCCCGAGCGTGCGCCGCGCCGCCTCGCGCACCACCGCGAATGCCTCGGGCAGGAGGTCGTCGAGGCCGCGGCGGCGCTCGGCGGCACGCTCGGCGGCCTCCTTGCGCGCGTACTCGGCCTCCGCGTCCTCCTCGTCGTCGCCGCGCAGCCCCTGTGAGTAGGTCTGCCCGAAGGTGAGGTCGGGACCGGTCACCCCGAGGCGAGCGCGGAACTCGTCGGTCTTGGCGCGCAGCTCGGCGTCGCTGAGCGCCTGCATCTCGGGCTCGAGCGCGTTGATGCGATCGACGGCGCCGCGGTGGCGCTTGATCTCGCGGTTGATCGGGTCGCCGAGGATCTTGGTGAGAACGGGCATCAGGAGATCAATTCTCGCAGGGGTTGGCCGCGCGAGCGCGTCCCGCTACAGCACTGCCGCGAGAACCGCGACGTCGACGCGTTGCGCGCCCGGCGTCGAGCAGGGCGTGCCTCGCCGCCTGCGACGTCGCCCCGGTGGTGAGCACGTCGTCGACCAGCCAGATGGTGCGGTCCGGCGCTCCGCTCGCGGCAAACGCCCCGGCCACGCTGGCCTGCCGCGTGCGCCGGTCCAGCGTGCTCTGCGGCGGGGTGTCCCTGGTGCGGGCCAGCAGCGGCGCCACCGCCAGCCGGTGGAAGTCCGCGAACGCGCTGGCGACCACCGCCGCCTGGTTGTAGCCCCGCTCCGCCAGGCGCCGCGGCGCCAGCGGCACCGGCACCACGACCGCGCCGGCCGGCGGCACCAGCCGCGCTGCCCCCAGCCAGGCCAGCGCCCGCAGCGCGCTCCGGCAGTCGCGGAACTTGCCGTGGTGCAGCACGCGCCGCACCTCGCCCTCGTAGGCAAACGCGGCGCGCACGCCGCCGATCAGCGGCGGCGCCGTCGCCTCGAGAAATGCCGCGCACGCCTCGCAGAGCGGCTCGCCGGCCTCGCCGCACGCCGCGCAGCGGGACGGCGCCAGCGCGTCGAGGACGCTGGCCGTTACGGCGCGGGCCAACCTAAACATTTCTGTGTAGTATGCGACTCGCGACGGCCAGGCGGGAACCGCCCGGCGCGCGACCGGACTACGAGGCCTCCGCGCCGCGCAGGGACGCCAGGTCGATGACGAAGCGGTAGCGCACGTCGCTCTTCAGGGTTCGCTCGAAGGCCTCGTTCACCTGCTGGATGGGGATCAGCTCGATGTCGGAGGCGATGCCACGCTCGGCGCAGAGATCGAGCATCTCCTGGATCTCGCGGATGCCCCCGATGACCGACCCGGCGAGGCGGCGGCGCTTGTTGATGAGCGCGCCGGGCTCGAGCGGGGAGGGGTCGGGCAGGCCCACGATCACCATGGTGCCGTCGCGTCGCAGCAGCCGCAGGTAGGCGTTGTAGTCGTGCGCGGCCGACACGGTGTCGAGGATGAAACCGAACCGCCCGGCGTTCTTGTCGAAGGCGTCGTCGCGCGACGTCACCACGAAGTCGTCGGCGCCCAACCGCGCCGCGTCCTCCTGCTTGTGCGCTGAATGGCTCAGCACCGTGACCCGCGTACCCAGCGCCTTGAGGAACTTGACCCCCATGTGACCCAGCCCGCCGAGGCCGAGGACCGCCGCCTCCTGCGCCTCTCCCCCGCCGAAGTGCCTGATCGGGGAGTACGTGGTGATGCCGGCGCAGAGCAGCGGCGCGGCGCGGTCGAGCGCGATGCCGTCGGGGATGCGCAGCACGTAGTTCTCGTCGACAACGATGCGCTCGGAGTAGCCGCCGTACGTCGGCGTCTCGCCGTCGCGCTCACGGCCGTTGTAGGTGACTGTCATCCCGCGCTCGCAGTACTGCTCCTCACCGGCGCGGCACGCCTCGCACTCGCGGCAGGAGTCGACGAACACGCCCACGCCGACCGTGTCGCCGGTCTGCCAGCGCGTCACCGCGTCGCCGACCTCGACGACGGTGCCGATGATCTCGTGGCCGGGCACCATCGGGAAGATCGAGCCGCCCCACTCGTCGCGGGCCTGGTGGATGTCGCTGTGGCAGACGCCGCAGAACAGGATGTCGATGAGCACGTCATGGGGACGTGGGTCGCGTCGTTCGAACGTCAAGGGGGCAAGGGGCGATGTCGGGTTGGTTGCGGCGTAGCCGCGGGTGGCGATCATCGGCTCATCGTACGGGCGGTGGCCTCGACCACACGCACCGTGGTCCCCCCGATCAGGCCCGCGCGCGTCGCCGTGCCGGCAGGCAGCTCGATCGCAGCCTTGGCGCCGCGTACCGGCATGGTCGCCCGCCACGGCCGGATCGAGTTCGAGGACGCGCACCACTCGCCCCTCCGCGTCGACGAACAGAACGTCCAGCGCGAAGCGCATGAAGAACATGTGCACCGAGCTGCAGGGGCGGAGGAGCAGACCGTGCCCGGCGGGCAGCTCACGGCGACCCATCAGGCCGACGAACCGGCTCCAGAGGGTGTCGGCGATCTCGAGGTGGTCGGCGACCACGGTTCCGTCGGCGGTCTCGAGGCGGTTCGACGCATTCACCGCGCCGATGGTAGGAGGTCTGGTGTCGGCGCTCGATGATCGCCAGTGCACGAGCGGGCGGCCCATCCGGACGGCCGGGGTAAGCTCGTTGCATGAGCAACAAACTGGTCGACCTCCACGTCGACGCCGCGTGCCCGTGGTGCTGGCTCACGGCGCTGTGGCTCTACGACGTTGAGCAGGTGCGGCCGATCACCGTCACCACCAGGGTCTTCTCCCTGCGCGAGGTCAACCCGGAGCATCGCGACGCCCTCGAACCTGCGGAGCGCGCTCTGCGGGTCCTGGTCGCCGCCCGCCGCATCGGTGGCGAGCGGGCCATCCGGGGCGTGTATCGCGAGCTGGGCGAGGCCCATCACGAGCGCGACGAGCCCCTCGGAGAGCCGGCGATGCTGGCCTCCGCGCTGCGCGCCACCGGTCTCGACCCGGCGATCGCCGAGACTGCGCTCGCCGACGACAGCAGCCTGACGGAGGTCCTCGCCGAGCACGCTGCGGTTGTCGATCGCGGCGCGTTCGGCGTCCCCACTCTGTCCGTCGACGGCAGTGACCCGTACTTCGGGCCGATCGTGGACCGCCGCATCAGCGGGGAGGAGGCCGGGCGGCTCTGGGATGTTGTCGCGCCGATGCTCACCGAGCCGCTGGTCTTCGAGATGAAGCGCAATCGGCCGCGCCGGCCCGGCATCGGCCGGCTCCGCGAGAAGGCCGCCGCCGCTCACTGAGCGCGATCGCTCCAAAGGGTTCGACAGCGCCCGCGGGGGGATAATCGCCCCATGGCCACCGTGAGCGCCTCCCTGACACTGTCGCGGGTGCGCGCGGCCATCGTGGGCGTCGTTGTGATCGCGGCGGCCGAGATCGCCGGGGGCATCGCCTCGGGGTCCCTGGCACTGCTGAGTGACGCGGGCCACCTGGTCACCGACTCCGCCACCCTGGGACTGACCCTGTTCGCGGTCTCGCGCGGCCGTCGCCCGGCGGGCGCGGAGCACACCTTCGGTCATCACCGCGGCGGCATCGTCGTCGCCGCCCTCAACGGCGCCGTACTCGTCGTCATCGCCGGGGTCATCGCGGCCGGCGCGGTCGCACGCCTCCAGCACCCGGCCGCGGTGACCGCGATCCCGGTGCTGGTCATCGGCCTCGCCGCCCTCGCGGGTAACGTCGCCATCGCCCGGCTGCTCCGCGTCGCGGGCGGCGGTCTCGGCGTGCAGAGCGCCGCGCTGCACGTTGCCGCCGACGCGCTGACCGACGCCGCCGTGGTCTTCGGCGCCTTGACCCTGCTGCTCTTCGGCTGGACGCGCGCTGACGCGGTCGTGTCGCTGCTCATCGCCGCGCTGATCGTGCTCGCCGCGCTCGGGCTGCTGCGCGAGGCGCTGCACATCCTCACCGAGGGCACACCGCGCGACCTCGACACTGAGCAGGTGCGGGCCCGCATCGCAGGGATCGACGGCGTCGAGGGCGTGCACGACCTGCACATCTGGTCGCTGGACCGCGAGCATCGCGCGCTGTCCGCCCACCTCATCGTCGGCGACCGCCCGCTCGCCGAGGTCACCACCCTGGTGCGGTCGGTCGAGGTGCTGCTCTGCAACGAGTTCGGCATCGACCACGCCACCGTGCAGCCGGAGTGTCCCTCGTGCACGTCCGAGGCTCCGCTGTACTGCAACATCGAGGGGCACCACGAGCTGGTGCACCTGGCCGCCCGGGACGCGCTCTAGGAGCTCAGTCCGGGGAGCGGAAGGTGGAGCGCACCTCGGTGCCCTCGCCGACGACGCTGCGCACCTCGAGCTGGCCGTCCTCGATCTCCGCGCGCTGGCGCATGGTCACCATGCCGAGCCCGCTGCTGCGCCCCAGTCGCGCCTCGGTCGCGGCCACGTCGAATCCCTCGCCGTCGTCAAGGATCACCGCCGCCACCCGCTGGGGCTGGAAGAGAAGGGTGACCTCGACGCTCGACGCGTGACCATGCGTGAGAGCGTTGGTCACCGCCTCCTGCACGATGCGGAACAGGGCCACCTCGACGCGTGCGCGCAGGCGGCGAGCCGAGCCCAGCACCACCACCTTGACGTCGGCGCTGACGGTGAGGTCGGCGACGAGCCGTCGCAGCGCCGCGACGAGGCCGACGTCGCGAAGCTCGTCGGGGTGCAGCCGGAACACCACCCGCTGCAGCTCGCGCAGCGCGGCGTCGGTGGAGCGACGGCAGCTGGCTGCCCCGGCGGCGGCGGCAGCCGGGTCGGTGCCGACGGCGTGGCCGATCAGCTCGGTGTGGAGGGCGGCGTCGGCCAGCAGCTGCATCGGACCCTCGAAGATGTCCTGCGCCGTGCCGTCGTGGTCGACGTCGATGAGATGGAACAGCTGGCGCACCGCCTGGTTGGCGGCCGCCCCGGGGCCGTCGATGGACGCACCCTCGAGGTTGAGCGCCCCGGCGAGGGACTTGCGCAGCTTGCTGAGCACCGCCCGCTGCTCGCGGAGTGTGTCGATGCGCTCGCGCAGGCAGACCAGCCGCTCATCGATCCGGGCCAGCTCGGTGCGCAGCTCCAGGCTCTCCTCGAGGCGTTGTCGGTACTGGCCGCCCGATCCGCGGGTGAGCCGCTGCAGCATCACCCGATGGTTGGCGTCATACGGCTTGAGCCGGTTGCGGATCTCCTCGCGCTCCGCTGACCCCGCGGCATGGGCCGCCTCGAGGCGACCGACCAGGTCGTCGATGTCCGTCGCGCGCCCGTCGACGCCGTAGCGCAGCCCGACCAGCGGCGAGCGCGCCACGCGCACGTCGAGGATGAACGGCGGTGCCGAGAGGTCTGCGGTCACGTCTGCCTTTCTGAGCCGATTGGCGCGATAGCCGACCTCCGGAGTCTACGCCGCGCGGGGCCGAACACGTCAGCGCCGCCAGAGCCGGAGGCGGATGAGGTCGAGCAGCACCATGCCGGAGTCGCGAAGCGCGCTGACCCGCGAGTCGTCACGGTGGCTCCAGCGCACCGGCACCTCGGCGATCTCCCACCCGTGACGCCGAGCCCGCAGCAGCACCTCGGCGTCGAAGCCGAAACGGCGCGTGCGCAGCGGCCGGAAACAGGTTTCGGCGGCCTCCGCGGTGAAGACCTTGAAGCCGCACTGAGTGTCGTGCAGGCCGGGCAGCACGATGATCTGGACGAGGCGGTTGTACGTTCGGCCCATCATCTCCCGACGCCCGGGCTGATGCACGTCGATGGTCGAGCCGGTGACGGCGCGCGACCCGATCGCCACCTGGCAGGCGCCGCCGAGGCGCTCGCGCAGCCGTGGCAGCTCCTCGATCGGTGTGCTGAGGTCGGCGTCGGTGAAGAGCCGGTGCTCACCGTGGGCGCGCAGCATGCCCGCGCGGACCGCGGCCCCCTTGCCCTGGTTGCGCCCCAGGGCCACCACGGCCAGCTGCGGCCAGGCCGCCGTGACGGACTCGACGAACGCGACGGTGCCGTCGGTGCTGCCGTCGTCGGCGACGATCACCTCGTACTCCTCCCCTGCTCCGTCGAAGTATTCGCGGAGGCGCTCGAGCGTGGCCGGTATGCGCTCCCGCTCGTTGAACGCGGGCACGACGACGCTGATCACCGCCGCACCTCACGCCGCTCGAGCCACCAGAAATGCGGCAAGACGAGCTGGCGGCGCCAGCGCCTGGGCTCACGGGCCAGGCGCCACAGCCACTCGAGCCCGGCGCGGCGCACCGGGCCCGGCGCTCGCCGGGCGGTGCCGGCGAGGAAATCCAGCGTGCCGCCCACGCCGACGCCGGCGTGGCCGCGCATGGTGCCGAGGTGGTCGCGGAGGAAGCGCTCCTGCCGTCCGGCGCCATATGCGGCGGCGACGAGGTGCGGCGCAAAGTCACCGACGCGGCGCGCCGTCGCCGCGGTGGGGTCGCCGCCATCGGCCACCACGTGCACACCCGGGAAGGCGCCCTCGAGGACGCGAGCGGCGCGCTCTGCCACCCCGTCGCCGGCACCGACCAGGGCCACGCGGTGCCCGAGGCGGCGGGCGTGCGGCAGATACGCCTCGAGCATGTCGGCGCCACCCACCCGCACCGCGCGGCGATAGCCGCGCCGGCGCAGGGCGCGCACCAGGCCGATGCCATCAGGAACAACCAGCGCCGCCGACTCCAGCAGCGCATGGAAGTCCGGCTCGCGACGCGCGCGCATCAGGATCTCAGGGTTGAGGGTCACCACCAGTGCTGGCCGCTGCGGAGCGGGCGCCTCGCACAGGTCGACAAGTCGCTGCACCGCCTCCTCCATGTCCACGACGTCGACCGGGCAACCGAGGACGCGCGCGCGCGTCGTGACAGGCATCGGCTGGAGCCTAGCAGGCGACCGCCGGCCGCTCATGCCGTGTCACCTCCCCGCCACGTCACATCCTTGCAGCCCGGCACAATCGCCGCCATGCCGCTCCCCGTCCTCCTCGCCCACGGCGCCTCGGGCACCGCGGCCTCGATGCGCCCGCATGTCCAGGGGCTGCGCCGGCGCGGCGTGGAGGCGACTGCCATCGACCTTCCCAAGGGCCGGGCTGACCGGGCCGTGCCGGTGTTCGCGAAGCGACTTGAGCAGACCGGCGCTGCGGTCATCGGCGGCCACTCGTATGGGGGTCGGGTCGCCAGCATGCTCGCCGCCTCGGGAGAACCCGGTGTGCGCGGCCTGGTGCTGCTCAGCTACCCGCTGCACCGGCCAGGGCACCCCGAGGATCTCCGCGTCGAGCACTGGCCTGACATCCACTGCCCGGTGCTCTTCCTGAGCGGCGACGCCGATCCCTTCGCGCGCGTCGAGCTCCTCCGCGCGGCGGTGGCGACGCTCCCGGGGGCCGAGCTCGTGGTGTACCGCCGCGCCGGCCACGGGCTTGGTGAGGCCCTCGACGACGCCCTCGACCAGCTGGCGGCGTTCGTCGAGCGTGTGAGCGGGTGACCTGCGAGCGGGACGAGCGTCGTACCATGCCAGTGGCTGGCGCGCCGGCAGTGGGTGCGCGGCCCCGGAAGGGGGTTCTATGAAGCGGGGTCTCTCCGTCGCCGCGGTCGTCGTGTTCATCGCGGCCGCCGGCCTGGCTCCCAGCCGGGCGTCGGCTGCGGGCGTGTCGGTGGTGCAGGGCAACCACTACGGCACCCGCATCTTCCCCGACAACTTCTTCACCGTCCCGGATCCCTCCCAGGTCTCGGGGCTGCGCGTCAACTTTCGCGCCGGCATCGACTACGCGGCCTGCAACAGCACCAACTACTCGGTGTGCGACACGTTCGCGATGCTCAACCACCTCGACGGCTTCGACCCGCAGCCGCGCGTGACGGTTCCACTGACCGGCGCTGTCAAGCTCTCGTCTGTCGACGACAGCAACTTCTACATCACCGACGCCGGCGGCGCCTTCGTCAGCGGGCTGCGCCAGCTGGTGTTCGACCCGGTGGGCAAGACGCTGTCGGGCATCAGCGATCGATTCCTCACCGAGGACACGCCGTTCCGTGTGGTCGTCACCTCCGGCATCCAGGACAGCGCCGGCAACCCCATCGCGGCGTGCTCGGGCATGTGTACGGTGCCGTTCACCACCCGGACCGCGAGCAGCGAGTTGGTCAACATCCGCAAGGCGCTGGACCTTCCGGTCACCGACCCCCACAACGCCTACCGGTTGGCCGGTTTCCCCAATGCCGCCACCAGCACCAGCGGTCGCAAGGCCACGTTCGGCTCGAACACCGTCTTCGCGGCCTCGACGGTGAAACCGTCGGTCTCGAGTCAGATCCCCGCGCAGGCGGGCATCGTCCGCGGCGACCAGGTGAGCACCAACGTGGTCACCCCGCTCACCTCGAGCGCGGTGCCCAACCTGATTCCCCCGGGGACTGCCGGCTACTTCGCGTTCGGCAGCTTCCTCTCGCCGCGCTACCAGTTCGCGTCGGCGTCGGGCCACCAGGACAACCCCTACACCGTCGGCGACGGGCACACCGACGGTGAGATCCCGCCCGTGCCCACCAAGCAGACCGCAACTCCGCTCGGCGCCGACCGCCTGGGCCTCATCGTGGTCACCCCGGATCCCGCCAAGTTCGCGCCTCCCTGGCCGGTGGCGATCTACGGCCCCGGCTTCACGCGCAGCAAGTACGACATCTTCGTCACCGCCGACTACAACGCCGAGCTGGGCATCGCCACCATGGCCACCGACCCATCCGGGCACGGCTACGGGCCCCACAGCACCACCACCATCAACCAGGTGAACGGCACATCCACCACGTTTCTCAGCGACGGGCGAGGGCGCGACCTCGACGCTGACGGGGTCATCGGCGCCGGGCTCAACGATGGCGTCGGCCCCACCGCGCACAAGCAGCTGGGCGGCAGCTTCCTGCCGTCACGCAAGCCGATCGACGGGCTCAGCTCCGGCCTCATCCAGACGGTCATCGACAACATGGCGCTGGCTCGCTCGGTTCAGGCCGGCATGGACATCCCCGGCGTCGGCACCAACCTCTTCGCCGGCAAGCCGATCATGTACTACGGGCTGAGCTTCGGCGGCATCTACGGCACCATGCTGATGGGCACCGACCCGGTCTTCCACCAGGGCCTGCTCAACGTTCCGGGCGGCCCGATCGTCGACATCGCACGGCTCTCGTCGTTCCGCGGCAACCTGGCCGACACGCTCGGACGTGCCAAGCCCAACCTCCTCAACGGTGGCCCTGGCCTGAACGGCTTCACCGAGGACCTGCCGCTGCGCAACGACCCACCCGAGGTGATCACGCACAGCGGCGCGGCCAAGATCCAGGACCTGTTCGGCGTCACCAACTGGTACGACCGCTCAGGCAGCCCGGAGACGTTCGCCCCGCGCATCCGCCTCCGTCCTGACGCTGCGTGGGCGGGCACGCCCAAGAATGTCCTGTTTGAGACCGCGTACGGCGACGGCACCGTGCCCAATCCCACCGCGGGAACTCTGTACCGCGCCGGCCAGCTCATGGACCGCGTCCTGTACTACCGCAACGACAAGACGCCCACGTACGCCAGCGACCCCCACGGGTGGCTGGCCGATCCGACGCTCGCCGGACGCACGTCGGGAGAGCAGCTGCTGAGCCTGTTCCTCGCCTCGGGCCTGGTGATCAACACCAACCCCGCCTGGCTCGAGTTCCCCATCGCCAACCCCAACAACCTGGAGTGCCTGCACTACCCGGACCCGCAGACGGGCCAGCCGCAGACCCGCCAGCCCTACCCGGCCAGCGGCGATTGCCCGGCGGCGCCGACGCATGGCATGCCTCCCGGTCCGCCGGTGCAGGCGGCCGAAGTCGCCTGGGCGCCTGCACTGCTGCTGGCCGGGCTGGTCGTGCCCCTGGCACGCCGGAGGTTGAGCGCCTCACGTCGCCGGAAGTGACACCGGTGGCGCAACTCTGAGCACGTGGAACCCGGCCGAGCCGCCGCCGGTGAAGTGACACGTCCGGGGATGCTTAAAGTCGTGCTGTGGCCTTTCTCGGCATCCCTCCACCTTCCTTCAGCGACGTCGGGTGGTGGCAAGCGTCGCTGGCCGGTGTTGCAGCAGTCGGGTCGATCATCGCGGCCACTGCGGCGGCTCGCGCGCTGTTCTATTTCAAGCGACAGACGAGGAGCGCATCGCAGGCGGTCGGAATGGACTGCCTCTTCAGGATGATCGAAGAGTGGAACGGCGATACCATGCGCCGTCGTCGGACCCGCGCGGCCGAGGCCCTGGTACACAAGCCTGAGCCAACCTTTTCTCAGTGTGTATTCGACGTGGCGAATCACTTCGAGCTCTTGGGCTTCTTGGTCTTCCAGGCACGCGTGGTCAGCGAGACCGATGCCTGGGGAAGCTTCTCGAGTTGGGCGGGTCCGTATTGGCGCCTCATGCATCCCCTGCTCGCCGAGCAGCGTGCAGACGACCCGTCGTTGTGGGAGCGCTACGCGCAATTGGTGACTGCCTTCGACCGGATCGAGCGGCGTCGTGCCCGCTTGGGTGACGACGACGCGCTGCCCTACATCGAGGAGTTGAACCTGTTCGTCGCCAGTGAGCGCGCCCTTATGGAGGATGACCCCGGGGCTACGACGGCTTCCGGGGCTTCCTCACGGAGCCTTTGGTCCCGTTTCCGAACCGCTGTTTCATAGGACCAGAGTACCACCACCGCAGGACGCTCAAGCCCAGCAGAGGTGTCTGTCCATCAGTCAGCGCAGTTCCCCGTCGCATTCGTCGGTGTAGGCGACATCATGTCGCCGGAACCGACACCGCTGGCCGGGGGGAGCCCGAGGGGGAACGCAGTTCCCCCGTCGCCTTCGTCGGCGCAGGCGAGTTCATCTCGCCGAAGCCGACGTCACTGTCAGGGGGGAGCAGTGAGGGGGGACAAAGTCCCCCTTTACCGTTTCGTGTACTGCGGAGCCTTGCGAGCGCGCTTGAGGCCGTACTTCTTGCGCTCCTTCTCGCGCGGGTCGCGAGTCGAGCAGGCCGGCCTTCTTCAGCGCGGGACGCAACTCCTCGTCGGCGGCGACGAGCGCGCGGGCGATGCCGTGGCAGATGGCTCCTGCCTGGCCGGCGACGCCGCCGCCCTCCACCTTGATGCTCGCCACGAAGCGGCCGAGGTTGTCGGTCACGCGCAGCGGCTGGGTGACCACGGTTTCGAGGTCGCGGCGCCCGAAGTACTCGCTCGGCGAGCGTCCGTTGATGACCAGGACACCGTCGCCGGGCAGGAGTTCGGACGCGCGCCACGGCGCTCTTGCGCCGCCCGGTCCCGTAGTAGTAGTGCTCAGTCGTTGCTGGCAAGCTTGATCTCTCCAAGGTCGCCGAAGCTGATCGGCTTGGGCTGCTGGGCGGCGTGCTGGTGCTCCGGACCGGGGTACACGCGCAGGCGCTTGAGCATGTCGGCGCCGAGGGTGTTGTGCTGCAGCATGCCGCGCACGGCGTGCGTGATCGGGTACGTGGGATCGCGCTCCATCTGCTCCTCGTAGGTGCGCTCGTGCCGCCCGCTCGGATACCCGGAGTAGCGGTCGTAGACCTTGAGGGTTCGTTTGCGACCGGTCACCACGATGTCGCGCGCATTGATCACCACCACGTGCTCACCGGTGTTCAGGTGAGGCGTGAACTGCGGGCGATGCTTGCCACGCAGGATTCGCGCGATGTTGACGGCCAGCCGTCCCAGTGTCTGGCCGCGGGCGTCGACCAGGTACCACGTGTCTGCCAGCGTCCCGGGCTTGGCGGTGTACGTCCGCTGCGAGGTCTGGGTCATGCCGTGGTCTCCGTGGGGGTCGCGGCGGGGTAGGTCACGCTCCACTGGTGCAGCCCGCGCGCCGGAGCCACCGTGACGGTTGCGCATTCGCCGGGGTTGGCCAGCATGGCGGACACGTCGGCGACGGTCATCCGGCCACGGCCAACGGCGACCAGCGTCCCCGCGATGGCGCGCATCATCCCGTACAGGAACGCGTCGGCGCTCACCTCGATGACGTACGCGCGCGCGGCGTCGGCGATCGGCGGCGTCACCCGGCGAACGCCGGCGTTGTGCACGGTGCGGATGGTGCTCCCGCGCGCCCGCGGCGAGCGCCCGAAGGCCGCGAAGTCGTGGGTGCCGCGCAGCAGCTCGGCCGCCTCGCGCATCGCCTCGACGTCCAGGTCACCGGTGCAGTGCCAGGCGTGCCGGCGCAACAGCGGATTGCGCTCGCGCCGCGACATCACCACGTAGCGGTAGGTGCGGCTGAGCGCGTCGAAACGGGCGTGGAAGCCGGCGGGGGCGGGAGCAGCGTCGCGGACGGCGACGTCGCGCGGGAGCACGGCGTTGAGCGCTGAGCTGAGGCGGCGCGGCTCCCATTCAGACGTCAGCGGCACGCCGACGACCTGGCCGTGCGAATGTGCCCCGGCGTCGGTGCGGCCGGCGGCGTTGAGCCGAGGGCTCTCACCAGTCACCTGGCGCAGCGCTTCACGGATCACACCCTCGACGGTGCGCACCGACGGCTGGGCCTGCCAGCCGTGGAAGTCGGTGCCGTCGTATTCGAGGACGAGGCGCACCATGCTCATCTCAGTCGACGAGCTCGATGATCGCCAGGGGCGCCGCGTCTCCCGGGCGCGGACCGACGTGGATGATGCGCGTGTAGCCGCCGGGACGCTCCTTGAAGCGTGGCACCAGCGTGCTGAAGAGTTGGGCACTCACCTCGCGGTCGGTGACGTACAGCGCCACCTGGCGCCGCGCGTGCAGGTCATCGGGCTTGGCGGTGGTGATCACCCGCTCCACCCAGCGGCGCAGCTCTTTGGCGCGCGCCTCGGTGGTCTGGATGCGGCCGTGGCGCAGCAGCGAGGTGACCTGGTTGCGGGTCATCGCCTGACGATGCGCGGCGGTGCGGCCGAACTTGCGTCCGGCGCGGCGGTGACGCACTGGTCCTCTCCCCTACCGGCCGCCGGGCTGGAAGAGCGTCTCGAGCTCCTCGGGGGTCACCATCTGGCGCTCGACCAGCTTCTCGCGGATCTCGTCCAGCGACTTCTGCCCGAAGTTGCGCAGTGTCAGCAGGTCCTCCTGGCGCATCGCCACCAGCTGACCCACCTTGGTGACGTCGTTCGCCTTGAGGCAGTTGAGCGCGCGCACGCTCAGCTCGAGGTCCTCGATGGGCGTGTCCGCGAGCCTGCTGGGCAGGTCGTTGCCGCGCTTCTGGCTCTGCGGGGGGACGGCGAGGTTGTCGCCGAAGCGCACGAACAGGTCGAGGTGCTGTGTGAAGAGCGCGGCGGCCTGGCTCACCGCGTCGACGGGGCTCAGCGTGCTGTCCGTCCAGACCTCCACCACCAGCTTGTCCCACTCCGTCTCCTGGCCGACGCGGGTCTTCTCGATGGTGAAGTTGGCCCGCCGCACCGGCGTGAAGATGGCGTCGATGGGGATGACCCCGATCGGCTGGCCCTCGCGCTTGTTGCGCTCGGCGGTGACGTAGCCCTTGCCACGCTCGACGGTGAGGTCCATGCGCAGGTGCGACTTGGGACCGTCGAGCGTGCAGATGTGCACGTCAGGGTTGCGGATCTCCACGTCGCTGCTGGTCTGGATGTCACCGGCGGTGACCTCCCTGGGACCACGGACGTCGAGCGTGATCCGCACCGGCTCGTCGCTGTGGGAGATCACGTTGATCTCCTTGATGTTGAGGAGGATCTCGGTGACGTCCTCCTTGATGTTGGGGATCGCGGAGAACTCGTGGGCGACGCCGTCGATCGAGACCGAGGTGATGGCGGCGCCGTTGAGCGATGAGAGCAGGACGCGGCGCAACGAGTTGCCCAGCGTGGTGCCGAAACCGGGCTCGAGAGGCTCGATCTCGAACTTCCCGTAATCGGTGCTGCTCTCGACTTCGCGGACGGCAGGGGCGGCGATCGTGTCAACCATAGAAAGAGAAATGCCTCACAGGGTGATGCCGGCGCCGCGCATCCGCGCCGCCAAGCATGGGTTATCGAAATCTGAATGTCGTTGGGAGAGTAACGCCGTCGTCATCGCGAGTAGAACTCCACGACGAGCTGCTCGTCGATGGTCTGCTCCATCTCATGGCGCTCGGGGAGGCGCACCACGGTGCCCTTCAAGGCGCTGGCGTCGAGCGTCAGCCAGTCGGGCACGGTGCGTCCAGCGACGAGCTCGCGCGCGTTGACGATCTGCGGCACCTTGCGGCTGCGCTCACGCACCTCGACGACGTCACCCGGGCGCACCTGCGCCGAGGCCACGTTGATGGTTCGGCCGTTGAGCTGGAAGTGGCGGTGCGACACCAGCTGGCGCGCCTCGCGCCGCGACGCGGCCAGGCCGAGGCGGTACACCACGTTGTCGATGCGCCGCTCGAGCTGCTGCAGGAGCACGGTGCCGGTGACGCCGGTGCTGCGCTCGGCCCGCGCGAAGTACGTGCGGAACTGCGCCTCGAGCACGCCGTACTGGCGGCGCGCCCGCTGCTTGGCGCGGAGCTGGATGCCGTAGTCGCTGGTCTTGCGCCGGCGCGCCAAACCGTGCTGACCGGGGAGTAGCGCGTTGCGCTTGTCGAAGGTGCAGTTGGTCAGGCACTTGCTCCCCTTGAGGAAGAGCTTGGTGCCCTCGCGGCGGCAGAGGCGGCAGACGGGTCCTGCCTGGTTGGCCATATCTTGTGTCCTAGACGCGGCGCCGCTTGGGAGGGCGGCAGCCGTTGTGCGGGATGGGGGTGACGTCGGTGATCGCGGTGACCTCGAGGCCCGACGCCTGGAGGCTGCGGATGGCGGCCTCGCGCCCAGCCCCAGGTCCCTTGACGAAGATCTCGATGCTCTTGAGCCCGTGCTCCATGGCGCGCCGGGCCGTGCTCTCCGCGGTGATCTGCGCGGCGAACGGGGTGCTCTTGCGCGAGCCCTTGAAGCCCTGTCCACCCGCCGATCCCCAGGCAAGCACGTTGCCAGAGGGGTCGGTGAGGCTGACGATGGTGTTGTTGAACGTGGCCAGCACGTGGGCGTGCCCGACGGCCACGTTCTTGCGCTCGCGGCGCCGGGTGCGGACGACCTTCTTCTTCTTGGCCAACGGTTACTTCTTCTTGCGGCGCACGCCGACCGTCTTCTTGGGGCCGCGCCGCGTGCGTGCGTTGGTGCGGGTGCGCTGGCCGCGCACGGGGAGGCCGCGCCGGTGGCGCAGGCCGCGGTACGTGCCGATCTCCATGAGCCGCTTGATGTTGAGCGCGATCTGGCGGCGAAGGTCACCCTCGACGCGCCCCTGCAGCTGCTTGGCGATGAGGTCGCGCAGCTTGCCCACCTGGGCGTCGGTGAGGTCACGCGTGCGGATGTCGGGTGACACCTGGGCGAGCGTGAGCAGCCGCCGTGAGGTGGTCGGCCCGATGCCGAAGATGTAGGTGAGGGCAACCTCGATCCGCTTGTCACGCGGGATGTCGATGCCGGCGATACGTGCCACGTCTCTCCTCTACCCCTGGCGCTGCTTGTGTTTCGGGTTGGCGTCACAGATGACCCGGACAGCGCCGTGCCGCTTGATGACCTTGCAGTGGTCACACATCTTCTTGACCGAGGCCCTGACCTTCATCGCTGGTGCGCTGTCCCTTGTTCTTGTCGGTGTCGTGGCTACGCGAGCCGTTGGAGGATGCGTCCCCGACCGGGATCGGCGGCGCTGAGCTCAACCTGAACCCTGTCGCCCGGCAGGATGCGGACCGCCTGGAGGCGCGCCTTTCCGGCCGGATGGCAGAGAACCCTGTGGCCGTCGTCCAGTTCGACCCGGTAGAGCGAGTCGGGAAGGGGCTCGATGACCCTCCCGATCAGGGGCTCAGCCACGCCGCTGGAAGAGGCGTGCGGAATCGGGCTGTACGGCAGCCGCAACGAATGAGTATACGGAAACCCGGGGTTCGCGAGCAAACGGGAGGAGGTCCCCGAGGGTCACGGCGTCGGCGACGGGCTCGGTCGTGGCGTTGGCTTGGGAGTTGGCTTGGGTGTCGGCTTCGGGGTTGGTTTCGGCGTCGGCTTCGGTGTTGGCGTCGGCGTCCCGGTCGGCTTCGGTGTCGGCGTCGGTGTGGCGGTTGGGGTGGGCGTCGGCGTCGCGGTCGGGTGCGCTGTCGGTGTCGCGGTGGGCGAGGGCCGCGGCGACGGTGACGGGGACGGCGTCAGCTCAGACGTTGCCCCCGGCCGGGGCTTGACACGGTGCGGGACCACACCGGCCGGCTGCGGCGTGCCGGCGGGGGCAGATGGGCCGGGAGTGGCGGTCGCCGGGATCGCGCTGGCCGTGTCCGGCGTGGTCGGGGCTGCCGGGCTGTGCCCCGGGGCGATCACGCTGAGTGCCACGCCCGCACCGCGCGCCTTGTCCACCGCCGGGTGGCCGGCGGTGAGCACCCCGGAGAAGAGCAGCGCGGCGCTGATGAACAGCACGGCTCCGATCAGCGCGCCAGCCACCCTCGCCTGTGCGTGGCCGCGGTCGGGGCCCGCCGGGATCTCCGCCCCGGTGGCAACCGCGGCGATCGTCGCGACGGTGCCGGCAATCGCGGCCGCCAGCGCGGCCGTCCCCGCCTTGCGCCAGCGGTCGCCGACGAAAGCGCGGCCGACCTGCTCGGTGTCGGCGCGCAGCTGCTCGGCCGGAGCGGGCGGCGACGCGCCGTCACCGAGCCCGAGGCGCAGCAGCTCCCGCGTCGCCAGAGGCATCGTCGCGACGCCGCCAAGGGCATCGACGAGGACAGTGGTGAGCGCCCGCACGTCCTCGGCCGTCGCCGCCGGACCGGCCGCTGAGCCGTCGGGGTCGGTGAGCAGCACCGCTCCGTCAGTGCGCAGCCAGAGGCTGTCCGGGCTCAGGCGGCCGTGAACGCGACCGTCGGCGTGGAGAGCCTGCAGGGCGGCGAGGCCTCCGTCGTAGACGACCAGGATCGCGGCCAGGTCGAGCGGCCCCCCCTCGAGCAGGCTGCGCAGCGTCGTGCTGCCGGCGCGCGTCGACAGACGCGTCCGCAATCGAAACCACCCCACGCCTGCAGTATCCGCGATCTGCGCTACCCGATGGTTGCGTCAGCTTGCTGCTGCTGCCGCCTCCACTCGATCGGGCCGCAGGGTCAGCACCTCGGGACCGTCCGCGGTCACCGCCACCGTGTGCTCGAAGTAACACGAGAGCTTCCCGTCAACGGTGACCACCGTCCAGCCGTCGCCGAGCACCCGAACCTGCGGGCCGCCGACGTTGACCATCGGCTCGATGGCCAGCACGTAGCCCGGCTTCAGCTGGTTGCCCGTGCCCGCCTGCCCGTGGTTGGGCACCTGGGGCGGCTCGTGCATGTTGCGGCCGATCCCGTGACCGACGTACTCGCGCACCAGCGAGTAGCCCTCGCCCTCGGCGTAGGCCTGGATGGCATGGCCGATGTCGCCGATGGTGTTGCCGGGACGGGCCATGGCGATTCCGCGCTCCAGGGCCTCGCGGGTGACCGAGATCAGCCTGGCCACCTCCGGGCTGGCCTCCCCGCACGCCACCGAGAGCCCGCTGTCGGCCCACCAGCCGTCGAGGATGAGCCCGCAGTCCAGCGACACCAGGTCGCCGTCGTCGATGACGCGCGGCCCGGGGATGCCGTGCACCACCTCGTCGTTGACGGAGACGCACAGCGAGTTGGGGTAGTCCTGGTAGCCGAGGAAGCCCGGGATGCAGCCGTGGTCTCGGATGAAGGCATCGGCCTCGCGGTCGAGTTCGAGCGTGGTGATCCCGGCGCGAACCTGCGCAGCCAGGTGGGCAAGACACTCGCCGAGGATCTTCCCGGACGCGCGCATCTTCTCGATCTCCTCGGGGCGCTTGAGCCTGAACGCCTCCACGCGCGCGCCCATTCAGGCCACCTCTCGGGGGTGGGGGTGGCCCCCGAAGATGGTGAGGATGGAATCGGTCACGGCGCCGATGGGCGCGTGGCCGTTGACGAACTCGATGCGCGTGCCACGGTCCTGGTAGTAACCGACCACCGGCGCGGTCTTCTCCTCGTACACGCGCATGCGCTCGACGTACGCTTCAGGGCTGTCATCGGCGCGGTGGTCGACCTCGGCGCGGTGGGCGATGCGCTTGCGCAGCTCGTCCTCGGGGACGTCGAAGAAGAGCACAACACCGATCTCGCGACCGGTGCGCTCCAGCATGGCGTCGAGCTCCTCGGCCTGCGGCACGGTTCGTGGAAAGCCGTCGAGGAGCACGCCATGTTCGGCGTCGGGTTGGGAGATACGGTGCTCGATGACGCGCACCATCATGTCATCGGGGATGAGCTCGCCGCTCTTGATGATCGGCGCCACCTCGCGGCCGAGGTCGCTGCCCGCCTCGACCTCGTCGCGCAGCATCTGGCCGGTGCTCACGTGGGGCATGCCGAAACGCTTGGAGATGATGGCCGCCTGCGTGCCCTTCCCGCTTCCGGGTGGGCCGAACAGGATGGTGATCACCTGATGAAGCCCTTGTACTGGCGCATCAGCAGCTGTGTCTCGATCTGCTTCATGGTGTCGAGCGCCACGCCGACCACGATGAGTATCGCCGTCCCTCCCAGGTACAGGCTGGTGGGGTCTGCGCGCGTGGCGAACGCCGTGAAGAGAGGCAGCACCACAGTGATCACCGCCAGGAACAGCGCACCGGCCAGCGTGATCCGGCCCATGACGCGGCCGAGGTACTCGGCGGTGCTCCGCCCCGGTCTGATGCCGGGAATGAACGTCGACTGTTTCTTGAGGTTGTCGGCGACGTCGTTGGGGTCGAACACGACCGCCGTGTAGAAGTACGTGAAGCCGAGGATGAGCAGGAAGTACAGCCCGTTGTAGAGCACGTTGATGTACCACTTGGGCCCGTTCGGCTGCCAGTTGGCCGTGATCCACGACGAGGCGTTGCCAAGGAACCCGCCGGCGCTGGCGAACAGGTTGGCGAAGATCGTCGGGAAGAACATGATGGACAGCGCGAAGATGATCGGGATCACGCCCGCGGTGTTGATGCGCAGCGGCAGGAAGTTGCGCCGCCCCTGTGAGGCGGCCCCGGTGCGCGGGTTGAGCACGCGCTGGGCGGACTGCACCGGCACCTTCCTCTGTGCCTGCTGCACGGCGATGATCCCGGCGGTGACCACCAGCGCGATCACGGCCACGCCGATGATCTGGATGACGTGCGTGCCACCGGTGGTCCCGTAGTCGCCGATCGACGGGATCACACGGGCGATGATGCCGGTGAAGATGATCAGCGACACGCCGTTGCCGACGCCGTACTCGGTGATCAGCTCCCCGAGCCACATGGCGATGATCGTCCCCGCCACCAGCGTCAGCACGATGCCGATCTCCTGGGTGGTGGTGGCGTTGGGGATAATCGCCTGCTGGACGCCGTTGATGGTCACCGCGTTGGGGTTGGTGAACAGCGCCAGGAAGCCCCAGCCCTGCAGCGCGGCCAGCGGGACCGTCAGCCAGCGCGTGTAGCGCGTGATCTTCTTGCGGCCCTGCTCCCCTTCCTTGCTCAGCTCCTTGAGCCGGACGGACACCACCGTCATGAGCTGCATGATGATGGTGGCGTTGATGTAGGGGTTCAGCCCCTCGGCGACGATCGTGAAGCGCTGCAGGCCGCCGCCACCGACGAGGTTGAAGAGACCGAGCAGCGAGTTGCTGCTGAACAGCGCCGCCAGGGCCTTGGGGTCGGCGCCCGGGATCGAAACGTTGGCCAGCACGCGGAACGCCAGCACCAGCCCGATGGTGATCACCAGCTTCCTGCGAAGCTCGGGGATGCGCATCGCCTGGCCGAGCGCCTGCAGCAGGTTCACGCCTGCGGCTCCTCCTCTGCGTCGATCGCGGTGTCAGGGGCGGCGGTGCCTGCGCCGTCGGGGGCGGTCTCGGCGGCTGCGGCGGTCGCGCTCGCCGGCGCCTCGGGTGCGGACTCCTCCGCCTCCGCGGCGGCCGCGTTGCGCGCCCGCCGCCGCGACGCCGCGTTGTCCGCGGGTGCCTCGTCGCTCGGCGCCGGCGCCGGCTCCTCGAGAAGGTCGACACGCCCGCCCGCGGCCTCGACGGCGCTGAGGGCCGCGGCAGACGCGCGGTGGACCCGCACGTGCACGGCGACCTTGACGCGACCGGCCGCGAGCAGCTTGGTGGGCACATCCGGCCCGGTCACCAGCCCCGCCGCGGCCAGCGCAGCCCCGTCGACGATGGCGTCCTTGTCGAAGCGGTTCAGCTTGCTGAGGTTGACCACCTGGTACTCGCGCCGGAACCGGTTGTGGAAGCCGCGCAGCTTGGGCAGCCGCATCGACTGCTTCATCTGGCCGCCCTCGAAGCCCTTGGGGACGCTGCTGCTCTCGCGCGATCCCTGGCCCTTCTGGCCGCGACCCGACGTCTTGCCCTGGCCGGCCGAGATGCCGCGGCCGACGCGGGTGCGCTTCTTGCGGCTGCCCTTGGCGGGCTTGAGATCGTGCAGTCTCATGTCTCGGACTCCCCTGTGGCCCGCGCCAGCACGGCCATCCCCTCGGGCGTGTCCGCGGCGATGCCGTCGACGCTGACCAGGTGGCGCACCTTGTGCACCATGCCGCGGATCGAGGACGTGTTGCTGTGCTCGACGGTGTGGTTGAGCTTGCGCAGCCCGAGCGCGGCAAGTGTGGCCTTCTGGTCCTTGGCGTACCCGATGCTGCTCTTGCGGTAGGTGACGCGCAGCGTGCTCATGCGCTCACCGGTTCAACTGCCGGCGCGTTCTCACCGAGCATCTCCGCGGCGCGCTTGCGACCGACCATGCGCTCGGGCTCGAGCCCGCGCAGGCTGGCGACGTCACGAAGGGTGCGCATGCTGGCGAGCGCCGCGATGGTGGCGCGCACCACGTTGATGGGATTGTCGGTCCCCAGCGACTTGGTGAGGATGTCGTGGATGCCGGCGGCCTCGACCACGGCGCGCATCGAGCTGCCGCTGATGACGCCCGTCCCGGGCACTGCCGGCTTGAGGAGGACCTTCGCCGCACCCAGCTTGTAGTGCACCTCGTGCGGGATCGTGCTGCCCACCATGGGCACGGTGATCATGTGCTTCTTGGCGTCGTCGACACCCTTGCGGATGGCGTCCGGCACCTCGCCCGCCTTGCCGAGGCCGGCGCCGACACGCCCGGCGCCGTCGCCGACGACCACGAGCGCGCTGAACGAGAAACGGCGACCGCCCTTGACCACCTTGGCCACGCGGTTGAGCGACACGATCTTCTCCTGCAGGTCGCTGGCGCGATCGTCACGCCTGTCCATGCGCATGGCCATCGCTTAGAACTCCAGTCCCGCTTGGCGGGCAGCGTCGGCAAGGGCCTTGACCCTGCCGTGGTAGAGGTAACCGCCGCGGTCGAAGACGACTGCGCTGACACCCTTGTCCTTGGCGCGCTCAGCGATCACGCGGCCGACGACCGTGGCGCCGGCCGTGGACGAGTTGCCCTTGCCGCCAAGCTCCTTGCGGATGTCGGCGTCGTGCGTGGAGGCGGCGGCGAGCGTGTGCCCGGCAGCATCGTCGATGAGCTGCACGGTGATGTGGTTGAGGCTGCGGAACACCGCCAGCCGCGGGCGCGCGGGCACGCCGTTGACGTGCTTGCGCACGCGACGGTGGCGGCGGTCGCGCGCGGCGCGACGGTCGAACTTGGTGTGCATGCCTACTTGCCCTTCCCGGCCTTGCCGGACTTGCCCGCCTTGCGCCGGATCACCTCGCCCCTGTACATCACGCCCTTGCCCTTGTACGGCTCGGGCTTGCGGAAGGAGCGGATCTTGGCGGCAACCTGGCCGACGACCTCCTTGTTGGTGCCGCTGACGGTGATCTGCGTCGGCACCGGCACCTCGATGGAGACCCCGTCGGGCGGGGTGTAGCGAATCGGATGCGAGTACCCGAGGCTGAGCACGAGGTCGTTGCCCTGCTTGGCGGCGCGGAAGCCCACGCCGACGAGGTCGAGCTGGCGCGTGAAGCCCTGGCTGACGCCCTCGACCATGTTCGCCACCAGCGTGCGGGTGAGGCCGTGCAGGGAGCGGTGGGTGGTGGTCTCGGTGGGACGGCGCACGCTGATCACCCCCTCGTCGACCTCGATGATCATCGACGGTGGCAGGCTGCGCTCGAGGGTGCCGCGGGACCCTGTCACGGTGATGTGGCTGCCCGTGAGCGTGACCTCGACCCCGCCGGGAACGGTGATGGGGAGCTTTCCGATTCTCGACATCGCGATTACCAGACGTACGCCACCACCTCGCCACCGAGGCCGGCGCGCTGCGCCGCCTGGCCGGTCATGAGACCGTGCGAGGTGGAGATGATGGCGATGCCGAGTCCGCCGAGCACGCGCGGGATCTCGGTCTTGCGCGCGTAGACGCGAAGCCCGGGGCGGCTGATCCGGCGCAGGCCGGACAGCGCGCGGCCGCGCGTGGTGCGCGGCTTCAGGGTGATGGTCAGGAGCTGCTGGGGAGCCTCACCGCCAACCTCGAAGGTCTCGATGAACCCCTCGGAGGCGAGAACGCGCGCGATCTCGACCTTCATCTTCGACGCCGGGATGGCGACGGTGTGGTGGTTGGCCGCGCTCGCGTTGCGGATGCGCGTGAGCATGTCGGCGATCGTGTCACTCATCATGGCCGGCTACCAGCTGCTCTTCTTGACGCCGGGGATCTGCCCCTGCGAGGCCATGCCCCGGAAGCAGATGCGGCACATCCCGTACTTGCGCATGAACGCGCGCGGACGCCCGCAGACCCCGCACCGGTTGTGCTGCTGAACTGCGAACTTCGGCGGACGCAGCGCCTTGGCGATCAAAGATTTCTTGGCCACTGGTTACCTCTCCGCGCCGTATCCGAGGGTGTCCCCGGACGCACGCGGCATTGCGATCACTGTTGCTGCCCTGGTTGGCGGAAGGGCATCCCGCACGCTGCCAGCAGCGCGCGGCCCTCGTCGTCGGTGCGCGCTGTGGTGACGATGCAGATCTCGAGCCCGCGCAGCTTGTCGATCTTGTCGAAGTCGATCTCGGGGAAGACGAGCTGCTCGCGCAGGCCAAGCGTGTAGTTGCCGTGTCCGTCGAACGCCTTGGGATCGATGCCACGGAAGTCGCGGATCCTGGGCAGCGTCACGCTGACCACCTTGTCGAGGAACTCCCACATGCGGCGACCTCGCAGGGTGACCTTGACGCCGATCGGCATGCCCTCGCGCAGCTTGAAAGCGGCGACCGACTTCTTGGCACGGATCACGATCGGGGACTGGCCGGTGATGGTCTTGACGTCGTTGACGGCGGCGTCGATCGCCCGCCCGTTCTGGATCGCCTCGCCCAGCCCGATGTTGACGACGATCTTCTCGACGCGGGGCACCTGCATGGCGTTGCGGTAGCGGAAGTCGCGCACCAGGGCAGGCACGATCTCGTCCTGGTAGCGCTGGCGGAGGCGCGGCTGGTCGGCGACTGCGGTGGCCATCAGCTCTCGTTCCTCACGTAGATCTCGTTGCACTTCTTGCAGACGATCGGCAGGGTGCCGTCGGGCTGGCTGACCCTCGACACGCGCGTCGGCTTGTCGCAGCGGTTGCACACCAGCAGCACATTGCCATAGGCGATCGGCGCGTTGAAGTCGATGATGCCGCCCTGGATGTTGCCGGCGACGCCCGACTTGGTGTGACGCTTCAGGCGGTTGATGCCCTCCACCACGATGCGCTGGGTGGCCGGGATGGTGCGCACCACCGTGCCGCGCTTGCCCTTGTCCTTGCCGGCGATCACCTCGACGGTGTCGCCCGCGCGGATGTCGAGCAGGCGGGCGCGGCCCTGCGCCCAGCCGCGGTGGCGCAGGCCGATGCGGGTGCGGCGCTCAGACCGGGCGCTCATCAGAGCACCTCCGGCGCAAGGCTCACGATCTTCATGAAGTTGCGCTCGCGCAGCTCGCGGGCGACGGGCCCGAAGATGCGCGTGCCGCGCGGGCTGTTGTTCGGCTGGATCAGCACGGCCGCGTTCTCGTCGAAGCGGATGTTGCTGCCGTCGGGCCGGTGGTACTCCTTGACGGTGCGAACCACCACGGCGCGCACCACGTCGCCCTTCTTCACCTGCGCGTTGGGCTGGGCGACCTTGACCGTGCCGATGATCACGTCGCCGACCGACGCGTACTTGCGGTAGCTGCCCCCGAGCACGCGGATGCAGAGGATCTCACGGGCGCCGCTGTTGTCCGCCACCTTGAGGACGGATTCCTGCTGGATCACGTCACTTGGCCTTCTCGAGCACGCTGGAGATCCGCCAGCGCTTCTCCTTGGAGAGCGGGCGCGTCTCGGTGATGCGCACGCGGTCGCCCACCCCGCTCTCGTTGGTCTCGTCGTGGACCTTGAAGCGGCGGTTGATGCGCACCACCTTCTTGTAGAGGGCGTGCGGCTTCTGCTCCTGGACGAGCACGACGCGCGTCTTCTCCATCTTGTCGCTGACCACCACGCCCTCGCGCACCTTGCGACGGGTGCGCACGGCGGGGGTCTCTGGCTGCGTGCTCATGTGGCTTCCTCGTCGGCTTCCGCCGTGGCGTCTGTGGTCTGCGCTTCGGTCGCCGTCTCCGCGATCGCGGCGTCGACCGCAGGCGCGGCCTTGCGCGCCCTGCGCTTGGGCGCCGCAGCCACCGCGGTCACGGGCCGAGCCTTCGCCGCCGGGCGCGGAGCGGGCGCCGGCTCGCCGCGCTCGGCGGCGAGGCGGCCCTCGATCTGGACGGTCATGGTGCGCGCGATCTCTTTGCGGATGGCGCGGATCTGCCGGTGGTTCTCGACCTGCCCGATGGTCTGCTGGAGGCGCACCTGGAAGAGCTGACCGCGCTGCTCGCGCAGGTGGGCCGCGAGCTCCTCGCCGCTCAGCGCGCGCAGGTTGTCTAGGGCGACGGCGCGCGCGGTCATGCGCTCTCCTCCGCCTCGGCGCCGGGCTCCTCGCGCACCACGAACCGGGTGCGGATGGGGAGCTTGTGGGCCGCCAGGCGCATCGCCTCCTTGGCCACCTCGGGGCTCACCCCGGACATCTCGAAGAGCATCCGGCCGGGCTTCACCACCGCCACCCAGCCCTCGGGCTGGCCCTTGCCGCTGCCCATGCGGGTCTCGGCCGGCTTCTTGGTGTACACGTGGTCGGGGAAGACGCGGATCCAGATCTTGCCACCACGCTTGACGTGGCGGGTCATGGCGCGCCGCGCCGCCTCGATCTGGCGGTTGGTCATCCAGCACACGCCCATCGCCTGCAGGCCGTACGTCCCGAAGGAGATGCGGTTGCCGCGCTGCGCGGCTCCCTGGCGGCGCCCGCGGTGGAGCTTGCGGTGCTTGGTGCGCTTGGGCATCAGCATGGCGCTACTCCTCCTCTGCCGCGGAATCGGCGGCCGCCGGCGCGGCGGGCTTGCGCGCCGCAGGCTTGCGGGCCGTGGGCTTGGCGACGGCGCGCGCGGCCGGCTTCTTCGCCGCGGCCGGTGCCTTGCGCTTCGACACCAGCTTCTCCACCTTCTCGCCGTCCTCGGGGATCACGCCGACGGCCGCCACGACGGCCTCCTCCTCGGCGTCGACCTGCTCGTCCTCGAGCTCGGCCGCGACGTCCGCGGACTCGGCCTCGTTGCGCACCTCGGTCGCCAACTCCTCGACAGCCACGGCAGCCGCCGGCTCCTCCGCCGGGCGAGCACGCGCGGGCGCCTCAGCGGCTGCGGGCGCGGCACGCTCGAGGGAGTCGGTGGACTCGTCGTCCGCCTCGCGGACAGCGGTGCCGCTGATCGGCTCGCCGGTGGCCGTCACGAAGTCGCCCTTGTAGATCCAGGCCTGGACGCCGATGCGACCGAAGGTGGTGCGCGCTTCGGACTGGCCGTAGTCGATGTTGGCGCGCAGGGTGTGCAGCGGGACGCGGCCGCCCCTGTCCCACTCGCGGCGGGACATCTCGGCGCCGCCAAGGCGGCCACTCACCTGGATCTTGACGCCCTTGGCGCCGGCGCGCATCGAGCGCAGCAGCGTCTGCTTGAGCGCGCGCCGGAACGCGATGCGCTTCTCGAGCTGCGAGGCCACGTTCTCGGCGACCAGCTTGGCGTCGAGCTCGGGCGTCTTGATCTCGTGGATGGTCACGCGGACCTTCTTGGCGGTGATCTTCTCGAGCTCGTCGCGCAGGGCGTCGACCGAGGCGCCCTGCTTGCCGATGACGATGCCGGGCTTGGCGGTCTGGATGGTCACGGTCAGCTCGTTGCCGCGCCGCTCGGTCTCGATGCGCGCCACGCCGGCGTTGCGCAGGCGGCCGCCGATGAGGCGCCGGATGGCGATGTCCTCATGGAGGAGCGCGGTGTAGTCCTTGTCGGCATACCAGCGCGCGTCCCAGTTGCGGTACACGCCCAGGCGGAAGCCGATGGGGTGGACTTTCTGACCCATTACTGTGTGTCTCCCTCGCCGGTGTCGGCGGCCGGCTCCTTGCTGGCGCTGGCCGGCGCCGTGTCCTCAGTGGTGTCGGTGGGTGTCTCTGCAGGCGTCGAGGCGGTTTGCTTCGCCGCCGCGCGACGGCGGCGGGGCGTTGCCGCCTGCGGCGTCTCGCCCGCGCCCGCTGACGCTGCCGCGGCGTTCGCTGCCGCGGTGCGCCGGCGGCGGGTGGCCGGCGTCTCGCGCGACGGCCCGGCGGCCGGCGCGGTGACGACGGTGCGCGGCATGCGGATCTTCGAGCGCACTCGCTTGTTCACCGCGGGCTCGTCGTCGGTCACGAAGGCGCGCAGGTGGGCGGTGCGCTTGAAGATGCTGCCGGACATGCCGCGCGGCTTGGGGCGAAAGCGCTTGATGATCGCTGCCGCTTCCACCTCCACGCGGGCGACGCGCAGGGTCGAGGCGTCGAGGTTGTAGTTGTGCTCGGCGTTGGCTGCAGCCGACTTGATGACGTTGGCGACGTCGCGGGCGGCTGCGCGCGGCGTGAAGCGCAGGATCACCAGCGCCTCGGCCACCGAAAGCCCCTCGACGCTCGCGGTCACCAGGCGCGCCTTGCGCGCGGTGGTGCGAACCCACTTGGCGGTTGCTACTACTTCCATCTCTCTCTTACTTGAGGGCCGCGCTGCGCTCGGTGTGGTGGCCATGCCCGCGGTAGCGGCGCGTGGCGGCAAACTCGCCGAGCTTGTGGCCGACCATCGCCTCGGTGATGAACACCGGCACGTGCTTGCGACCGTCATGGACGGCGATGGTGTGACCGACCATGTCGGGGAACACGTCGCTGCGCCGCGACCAGGTCTTGATGATCCGCTTCTCGCGGCTGGCGTTGAGCTGCTGCACCTTCTTGAGAAGGTGGTCGTCGCAGAACGGGCCCTTTTTCAGTGAACGGCTCATCTCTCTACTTCTTGCGACGTCGCACGATCATGCGATCGGTCGACTTGTTGTGCCGGGTGCGGTAGCCGAGCGCCGGCTTGCCCCACGGCGTCTGCGGGTGGCCACCGGCACCGCTGCGGCCCTCGCCACCGCCGTGCGGGTGGTCGAAGGGGTTCATGGTCATGCCGCGCACGGACGGCCGCCAGCCGCGCCAGCGCGACTTGCCCGCCTTGCCGACGGTCTCGTTCTCGTGGTCGACGTTGCCCACCTGGCCGACGGTCGCCGAGCAGTGCAGGTCGACGCGGCGAACCTCACCGCTGGGCATGCGCAGGGTGGCGAAGCCGCCCTCCTTGGCAAGCAGTTGGGCGGCGCCACCGGCGCTGCGCACCAGCTGGCCGCCGCGGCCGAGCTTGAGCTCGATGTTGTGGATGGTCGTGCCCAGCGGCATGTTCGCCAGGGGTAGGCTGTTGCCGGGTTTCACCTCGGCCTTGGCACCCGCCATGACGGCGTCACCGACAGCCAGGCCGAGCGGCGCCAGGATGTAGCGCTTCTCACCGTCCGCGTAGTTGATCAGCGCGATTCGTGCCGAGCGATTGGGGTCGTACTCGATGGTGGCGACCCGGCCCGGGATGTCGAGCTTGTTGCGCTTGAAGTCGATGATGCGGTACAGCTTCTTGTGGCCGCCGCCGCGGTGGCGGACGGTGATGCTGCCGGTGTTGTTGCGGCCGCTGTGCTTCTTGAGGTGCTCGGTGAGGGACTTCTCGGGCGTCCCGCGCGTCACCTCCTCGAAGCTGCTCACCGACATGAAGCGGCGCCCGGGGCTGGTCGGCTTGTAGCGCTTGATCGGCATGGCTACACCCCCTCGAAGAGGCCGTCGATGCGCTGCCCCGGGGCGAGCGTCACCACCGCCTTCTTCCAGTCGGGGCTGTGGCCGACCACGCGGGCGCGGCCACGCGAGCGGCGGCGCACCTTGCCGCGCACGTTGATGGTGTTCACCTTGGTGACGGTGATCTTCTGCGCGGCGAACAGCTCCTCGACGGCACGGCCGATGTCGATCTTGGTCGCCCACGGAGCGCAGCGGAAGGCGTAGCGACCGGCCGCCATGGCGCCGTACGACTTCTCGCTCACCACCGGTCCGATGACCGCCTGCTCGGAGGTGCGGCCCACGCTCACGACCAGGCCTCCTCGACGTGCTCGATGGCGTCGCGCGTCATCAGCACCGTCTCGGCGGTGAGCAGGTCGCGCACGGAGAGATTGGCGGCGAGGATGACGCGCACCTCGGGAAGGTTGCGGGCGCTGCGCTCGAGGAGCTCGTTGTGCGAACCGAGGACCACGAGCACGCGCGCCCCTGCCTCGATGTTGCGCAGCAGCTCGACGACCGCGCGCGTGCTCGGGGCCTCGAGCTCGAAGCCGGAGAGCACCGAGATGTGCCCGTCCTGCGCCTTGGCGGAGAGCGCGCTGCGCAGGGCCAGGCGGCGCTGCTTGCGTGGCATGTCCTGGCGGTAGCTGCGCGGGGTCGGCCCGAAGACGATGCCGCCGCCGGCCCACTGCGGCGAGCGGATCGATCCCTGGCGAGCCCGGCCCGTGCCCTTCTGGCGCCACGGCTTCTTGCCGCCACCGCGCACCTCGGTGCGCGTCTTGGTGTCGTGCGTGCCCTGGCGCGCGTTGGCCAGCTGGCGGATCAGCGCCTGGTGCATCACCGCGGTGTTGACCGGCACGCCGAAGATGGCCTCCGAGAGCTCGAGCTCACCGCTCTTGGCGCCGGTCTGGTCGACGACTGCGACGGCGGTCACGACAGCTCCTCACGGTCGCTCGGCCGCACCAGCACCACTGTGTTCCTGTGGCCGGGCACCGATCCCTTGATGAGCAGCAGGTTGCGCTCACCGTCGACGCGCACCACCTCAAGACGGCGCACGGTGCGGCGCACGTTGCCGTACTGGCCGGACATCTTCACGCCCTTGAAGGTTCGGGCTGCGTCCACCGAGCCGATCGAGCCAGGCTGGCGGGTGTTCATCGAGCCGTGGCTGACCGGTCCGCGGCTGAAGCCGTGGCGCTTGACGGTGCCCGAGAAGCCCTTGCCCTGGCTGACGCCGGTGACGTCGACCAGCTCGCCCTCGCTGAACATCTCCACCCGCAGGCGGCTGCCGAGCTCCGCCTCGCCGGCGTCGCGCAGCTCGGTGAGCTGGCGCAGCGGCCGCACCCCGGCGCGCCGGAAGTGCCCGGTGAGCGGCTTGTTGACCCGCTTCGCCGCCTTCTCGCCGAAGCCGATCTGGAGCGCCTCGTAGCCGTCGACCGGCGTCGTCTTGCGCTGCACCACGTGGCAGGAGTCCGACTCCAGGACGGTGACGGGTACGACCGTTCCGCGCTCGGTGAAGATCTGCGTCATGCCCACCTTGCGGGCGAGGATCCCCTTACCCACGCTGGTCTCCGAGCTTGATCTCGATGTTGACCCCGCTGGGCATGTTCAGGCGCATCAGCGCGTCGACCACCTTGGGGTTGGGGTCGAGGATGTCGAGGATGCGCTTGTGGGTGCGCATCTCGAACTGCTCGCGCGAGTCCTTGTCGATGAAGGGACCGCGCACCACTGTGTACTTGTTGATCGAGGTGGGCAGCGGCACGGGTCCGGCCACGCGGGTGCCTGTGCGCGTGGCCGTGTCGACGATCTTCGACGCGGCCTGGTCCAGGACCCTGTGGTCGTACGCCTTCAGGCGGATGCGGATCTTCTGTGCCATGAGGTGCTGACGGTTCCCAACTACCCTTGCGAAACTACTTGTCGATGCTCGTGACGGCGCCGGCGCCGACGGTGCGTCCACCCTCACGGATGGCGAAGCGCATGCCGTCCTCGACGGCGATCGGGGTGATCAGCTCGATGCCCATCTCCACGTTGTCACCGGGCATGCACATCTCCTGACCCTCGGGCAGGCTGATCGAGCCGGTGACGTCGGTGGTGCGGATGTAGAACTGCGGGCGGTAGCCGTTGAAGAACGGCGTGTGCCGGCCGCCCTCGTCCTTGCTCAGGACGTAGACCTGTGCCTTGAACTTGGTGTGCGGCGTGATCGTGCCGGGCTTGGCCAGAACCTGGCCGCGCTCGACCTCCTCGCGCTTGACGCCACGGATCAGGCAGCCGACGTTCATGCCGGCCTCGCCGGTGTCGAGCAGCTTGTGGAACATCTCCACGCCGGTGACGACCGTCTTGGAGGTGTCCTTGATGCCGACGATCTCGACCGCCTCGTTGACCTTGACCACGCCGCGCTCGATGCGCCCGGTCACCACCGTGCCGCGACCCTCGATGGAGAACACGTCCTCGATCGGCATCATGAACGGCTTGTCCACCGGGCGCTCGGGCACCGGGATGTAGCTGTCGACGGCGTCCATCAGCTTCACGACCTGCTCGGCGGCGTCCTTGTCGCCCTCGAGCGCCTTCAGCGCGCTGACGCGCACCACCGGGATGTCGTCGCCGGGGAAGTCGTACTTGCTGAGCAGCTCACGAACCTCGAGCTCGACCAGCTCGAGCAGCTCCTCGTCGTCGACCGCGTCGCACTTGTTCAGCGCCACCACGATGTACGGCACGCCCACCTGGCGGGCCAGCAGGATGTGCTCGCGCGTCTGCGGCATGGGGCCGTCGGTGGCGGCCACCACCAGGATGGCGCCGTCCATCTGGGCGGCGCCGGTGATCATGTTCTTGATGTAGTCGGCGTGCCCGGGGCAGTCGACGTGCGCGTAGTGGCGCTTGTCGGTCTCGTACTCGACGTGCGCGGTGGCGATGGTGATGCCGCGGGCCTTCTCCTCGGGCGCGTTGTCGATGGAGTCGAACGAACGGAACTCGGCGCCGCCCTTCTCGGCGAGCACCTTGGTGATCGCCGCGGTCAGCGTGGTCTTGCCGTGGTCGATGTGGCCGATGGTGCCCACGTTGACGTGGGGCTTGCTGCTGTCGTACTTCTTCTTGGCCATCTCTGCTCGTTTCTCCGCTGTTATGCCTTGGACTTGGCGATGATCTCTTCCGCGATGCTGCTGGGAAGAGCCTGGTAGTGGTCGAACTCCATCGAATAGGTGGCGCGCCCCTGGGTCATGCTCCTCAGCTCTGTCGAGTAGCCGAACATCGAGGCAAGGGGCACGTGAGCATGCACCATCTGTGAGGTTCCGCGCCCCTCCATGCCGAGGATGGTGCCGCGGCGGCCCGACAGGTTGCCCATGACGTCGCCCATGTACTCCTCGGGCATGCTCACGTCGACCTTCATGATCGGCTCGAGCAGCACCGGCTTGGCCTTGCGCATGCCGTCCTTGAAGCCCATCGACCCGGCGATCGAGAACGCCTGCTCGTTGGAGTCGACGTCGTGGTACGAACCGTCGACGAGGTACACCTTGACGTCGACCACCGGGTAGCCGGCGAGCACTCCGTTGGAGAGCGTCTCCTCGATGCCACGGCCGGTCGGCGCAACGTACTCGCGGGGCACCGAGCCGCCGACGATCTTGCTGACGAACTCGAAGCCCTTGCCCGGCTCGTTGGGCTCCAGCTCGAGCTCGACGTGGCCGTACTGGCCGCGGCCGCCCGACTGGCGCACGAAGCGCCCGGTGCCGTGCGCCTTCTGGGTGATCGTCTCGCGGTACGCGACCTGCGGCTTGCCGACGTTGGCGTCCACCTTGAACTCGCGCAGCATGCGGTCGACGATGATCTCGAGATGGAGCTCGCCCATCCCGCTGATGATGGTCTGCCCCGTCTCGTCGTCTGAGCGCACCCGGAACGTCGGGTCCTCCTCGGCGAGCTTCTGCAGGGCCACGCCCATCTTGTCCTGGTCGGCCTTGGTCTTGGGCTCGACGGCGACCGAGATGACGGGCTCGGGAAAGCTCATCGACTCGAGGATGATCGGGTGCTGCTCGTCGGAGAGCGTGTCGCCGGTGGTGGTCTTGCGCAGACCGATGGCGGCGGCGATGTCGCCGGCACGCACCTCCTCGATCTCCTCGCGGTGGTTGGCGTGCATCTGCAGGATGCGGCCGACGCGCTCGCGCTCGCCCTTGGTGGCGTTGTACACGTAGCTGCCGCTGCGCAGCACACCGCTGTACACGCGGAAGAAGGTGAGCTTGCCGACGAAGGGGTCGGTGGCGATCTTGAAGGCCAGCGCCGAGAACGGGTCCTCGTCACTGACGTGGCGGGTCTCCAGCTTGTCGTCGCGCAGGCCCTCGATGGCCGGCTTGTCGAGCGGCGAGGGCAGGAAGTCGACGACGGCGTCGAGCATCGGCTGCACGCCCTTGTTCTTCAGCGCGCTGCCGCACAGCACCGGCACGATCTTGGTGGCGACAGTGCCGGCGCGCAGGGCGCGGACCAGCTCGTCGGGAGTGGGGTCCTGGCCGTCGAGGTACTTGATCATCAGCTCGTCATCGCAGTCGGCTGCGGCCTCGAGCAGGGTGTGCCGGTACTCGGCCACCTGGTCGGCCATCTCGGCCGGGATCTCGGAGCGGTTGCTGGTGGTTCCGAGGTCGTCGGTGTAGCGGATCGCCTCCAGCCGTACCAGGTCGATCATCCCCTTGAAGTCGTTCTCGGCGCCGATCGGCAGCTGGATGCACACCGGGTTGGCGCCGAGGCGCTCGCGGATGCTGGCCACCGAGGCGAAGAAGTTGGCGCCGACGCGGTCCATCTTGTTGATGAAGCAGATCCGGGGCACGTCGTAGCGGTCGGCCTGGCGCCACACCGTCTCCGACTGGGGCTCGACACCGGCGACGGCGTCGAACACAGCCACCGCGCCGTCGAGCACGCGCAGGCTGCGCTCCACCTCCATGGTGAAGTCCACATGCCCGGGCGTATCGATAATGTTGATGCGGTGGCCGCGCCACTCGGCAGCCGTCGCCGCCGACGTGATGGTGATGCCGCGCTCCTGCTCCTGGACCATCCAGTCCATGGTGGCGGCACCCTCGTGCACCTCCCCCATCTTGTGGATGCGGCCGGTGTAGAAGAGGACGCGCTCGGTCGTCGTGGTCTTGCCCGCGTCGATGTGGGCCATGATCCCGATGTTGCGGGTCTTCTCGAGCGGGAACGCGCGGGTTGCGACTGCCATGCCTAGTACCGGAAGTGGCTGAAGGCCTTGTTGGACTCGGCCATCTTGTGGGTGTCCTCGCGGCGCTTGATCGACGCCCCGACCCCGTTGGCTGCGTCCATCAGCTCGCCGGCGAGGTTGTCGGCCATGCTCTTGCCGTTGCGGCCGCGCGCGTACCTGATGATCCAGCGCCGGGCCAGGGCGGCACGGCGGTCGTGGCGGATCTCGACGGGAACCTGGTAGGTGGCGCCACCGACGCGCTTGGGCTTCACCTCGAGCACCGGCGTGACGTTGCGCATGGCCTGCTCGAACACGTCGAGCGGCTCACGGCGCTGCGAACGGCGGATCTTCTCGAAGGCGTCGTAGACGATCTTCTCGGCGGTGCTCTTCTTTCCGGCCAGCATCACGCAGTTGATGAACTTGGCCAAGCCGGGGTTGCCGTAGATGGGGTCGGGCAGGATGACCCGCTTCTGGATGCGGGCGCGGCGAGGCATCTTCTACTTGGCCGCCTTCTCGCGCTTGGCGCCGTACTTGCTCCGGCCCTGCTTGCGGTTCTTGGCGCCGGCGGTGTCGAGGGTGCCGCGCACCACGTGGTAGCGCACACCGGGGAGGTCGGCGACCTTGCCGCCGCGCACCAGCACGACCGAGTGCTCCTGGAGGTTGTGGCCGATGCCGGGGATGTAGGCGGTGACCTCCACCTTGCTGGTCAGGCGCACGCGGCACACCTTGCGCAGCGCCGAGTTGGGCTTGCGGGGCGTGGTGGTGTAGACGCGCACGCAGACACCGCGTCGCTGGGGACAGCCCCGAAGCGCGGGAGCCTTGGTCTTCTTGACCGCGGTCTTCCGGCCCTTGCGGACCAGTTGCTGGATGGTGGGCACGCTACTCCGACAGAATGAACAGCGCAGCCCGACGAACTGCGCGCGAATACACGGTCGCCACGGTGGCGCGAACGGAGATCCTACCAGCGGGCCGATCTCCCAGTCAAACGAGAAATGGCGCAATTGCGACGAGCGCGGCCTTCGGCGGATGGGCGGTCGCGGGCTCGGGCGGGCTGCGTCAGGGTGTCGGGCTTGGCGTGTCGGTCGGCGTCGGGGTTGGCGTGTCGGTCGGGGTGGGGGTTGGCGTGTCGGTCGGGGTCGGCGTCGGGGTGTCGGTCGGGGTGGGCGTCGCCGTCGGCGGCGCCGTCGATGTGGGCGTGGATGTCGGCGTCGGCGTTGGCCTGGCAGTCGCCTTCGCGGTCGGCCTGGGTGTGGGCCGGTCTGGGCGCGACGTCGGAGGCTGGGCCGGGCCGGCGGCGGGCACCGCCGACGGCGTCGCGGCCGGCGTGGCGGAGTCAGACGGCGCGCCCGGGAGCGCGAAGAGTGACAAGGTCGGCGTCGGCGTCGACGTGCGCACGGACAGCACGCCTTCGGCCCGCGAAGCGAAGGGCTGGAACAACAGCACGGAGATGAATGCCGCCATGGCGGCGCACGAGATCGCGGCTGCGGTCAGGCGTCCGGGACCCAGGTCAGCCAGGCGGTCGCGCAACCACCTCGGCGGGGCGTCTGGCTCCCTCGGCTCCGTGGGCTCCGGTATCGGGAACAGCCCACCCCCGTTGGGGGTCTCGCTCAGCGTCATGGCTGGGCGGCATTGTGCGCCGTTCGGCTTGTGACGCCGCGGTGTCTCAGGCCCAGGGCGCCAGCCGCGGCGCAGGTCCGCGCCCCACGAGCCAGGCGAGGAGGTCGCGCTGGTCAGCGGACCGAAGGAACTGCTCCTCAGCATGCGGCAGCCACAACTTCACCAGGTCGTCCGGCCAGTCGCTGGGCTGGTAGCCCAGTCCGAGGTCGACGTGGTGGACCTCCACCTCGCGCCACCGTGAGAACACGACCGCCCGCGCCGGGATCTCCTGGCCACCGACCGAGCGAGTGAGCCGCTCCCAGCCCTCGGGCGGAAAGGATGCCAGCGCGGCGTCGACCGCCGCGCTGCTGTGCAGCACATCGGCGACGAGCTCGCCCGCCCGCCTGCTCGCCCCCTCCTCGATGCCCTGCTCGCGCCCCGCCGCGCCGCCTTCGTATTGGTCGACGATCTGTCCCGCGGCCGCGCCCCCGAGGCGGCGCACCACGCTGTCCGCGTTGCGGGCGACGTGGGTGAGCACATGCCCGACGGACCACCCGGGGAGCCGGCTGGGCTGGCGGGCGGCGGCGTCGGTGAGCTCTGCAATCGTGGCCGCGAGAGCGGCGTGAGCGCGAGCCACCCCCGCGATCTCGACAACCGGTGGCGCTGTCTCGGTGTCCATGCGGCGAGGGTATCGAGGACAGCTCGTCCTCGGCGCCCTGACTGCAACCGTGGACGACCGATTCGTCCTCGGCGCACTGGCCCAACGCGGGAGGCCCGCGTGACCGCTGTCCTGCCCAATCCAGGCCACACGAGCGCCCATCGAGCGGTCGGAAATCCCTTGTGCACCAACCACATTGTCCGTCCAGTGTCCCTCCCACCCGAACACCCGTTCGCTAGGATACCCCCATGATCCCCGCTCCAACGCCCGAGCTGGACACGCTCGGCCACGCCGTCAGCGCGTACCTTCGGGGCCTTCGCCGGCCGGCTCCCCGCGAATGCCTCGGTGAGGAGATGCGCCGGGTGAGGGCGGTCATCAATCGCCTCGAGCTCGCCTTCGCGCGGGTTGCGAACGACTTCGCTGCGGCGTCAGACCCCGTGGTCGATGAGAACCCGGCGTCTTGGATCCGCCAGGAATGCCGAATGACCAGCCACGCAGCAATCACCGCGCTCCAGGTCGGCCGCTGCGAGGCTCAGCTACCGGCGACGATCGACGCCTTCCTCGACGGCCGCATCGGCCTCCCCCACCTCGGCCTGATGGCCCAGACAGCCGAGTTCGCGGCCGATTGCCCTGTGAAGCAGGCGTTCGACGAGCGCAGCCTCCTTCCGCTGGCCGAGCGCGACACGGTGGCCCGCTTTCGCACGGCCTGCTACCACGCCGAGCACGCCATGCATGCCGCCTCCTGCGTGGCGAGCGAGGTCGACACAGTGGAGTGGCGACGACTGCGCCTCCGTGCTGGCAATGGCGGCACCCTCACCATCTCCGGTTTCTTCGACGCCGAGGGCGGCAGCCTGGTGCGCACTGCGCTCGAGCCCTTCGCCCGGCGCAGCGGGCCCGACGAGCACCGGGGCCGCGCGCAACGCCTCGCCGACGCGCTGGTCGAACTGGTCGCCCACCGACTCGACCAAGGCGTGGTCCCTTCACGCGCCAGCCAGCGCTCGCACATCCAGGTGACCGCGACCCTGGCGACTCTTCAGGGAGTCCGCGGCGCGCCCGGCGCGGACCTGGAGAGCGGCGCGACGATCCCCGACGCCACCGCCCAGCGCCTCGCTTGTGACGCAACCATCGCCCGGGTGCTCCTCGACGCGGAGTTGGCGGTGATCGACGTCGGCCGTTCACAGCGCGTCGTCCCAGGCGCGACCCGCCGGGCTCTGAACATTCGCGACAAGGGGTGCCGGTGGCCCGGCTGCGACCGTCCGGCCTCATGGACCCAGGCGCACCACATTGTCCACTGGGTGCACGGCGGCCGCACCGACCTCCGCAACCTGGTCCTGCTGTGCCACCGCCACCACTGGCTCGTGCACGAATGCGGGTTCCAGATAGTGCGGGCGGACGGCGGAGACATCCTGGTCGTCCCGCCGCCGCCAGACCACGCGCACCGGGCGCGGCCACCAACCGAGCGGGCGGCCTGAGCGCTGTCGGCACTGCCGCGCCACCCCCAGGCCAGGGCTCAGATGAACTTCGGGTAGGTGGACATGCCCCCGTCCACCACGAGCGTCGTCCCCGTCACGTAGGACGCCTCGTCGCTGGCAACCCACGCCACCGCAGCGGCGATGTCCTCGGCGCTGCCGAAGTGACCCAGGGGAATCTCCTCCTCGACGCGCTGCTTGGCGGCGGCGTCACCCAGCACGTCCTTGTTGATCGGGGTGGCGATCGCGCCGGGCGCGACGTTGACGCAGCGCACTCCGACCGGTGCCAGCTCGCGCGCCACCGTCTGCATGAGCAGCTTCATTCCGCCCTTGCTCGCGCAGTAGTGGGCGAAGCCCGGCCAGGGGATGAACTCGTGCACGGAGCTCACGTTGACGATGACTCCGCTCTTGGCCGCGGCCATGTGCTTGCCGGCCTCGCGCAGACAGAGGAAAGCCCCGGTGAGGTTGGTGCGCAGGATCGCGTCCCACACCTCCAGCGGCATCTCCAGCGTGGGCACCTCGTGCTCGATCCCGGCGTTGTTGACCAGCACGTCGATGCCACCGAGGCGTTCGACAACGCCCGCAACCATGGCCACGACCTGGCGCTCGTCTCCGACGTCTGCCCGCCAGGCGAAGGCACGCTCCCCCGTGCTGTCGATCTCCGAGCAGATCGCCTCGGCGTCGGCTCGCTCGTCCTCGGAGTAGTAGTTGACGCACACCTGGGCCCCCTCGGCGCCGAACCGCAGCGCTGTCGCCCTGCCGATCCCGCTCGACGCGCCGGTGACCAGGGTGCGACGTCCGTCCATGAGCATGCGGAGACCTCCGGAAAGAACTGGATTGCGGACCTGGCCCGAGCTTATCGCTCCGGTCCCCGGCCCTCGGCGCGTTGCACAGCGCACATGTGCGAACCGCCACACCGCGCCGAGCGCCGCACGTGGCTCTGCTATCCTCGCCGCAAGCAACCAAGGTGCCAACGAGGCAACCTCTCGCCAGAGACCGCAGGCGGGGCGCGTCGCCCCTCAATCTCCTGCGATAGGTGAGTGAGCAGAGCGGTTGCGCGCCCCGCGCGGCGCGCACCCCGTGACGCCCACCTCACACAGCGGTGGGTGTCGACGGAGGCTCCGCAACACGGAGGAAGCGCATGGCAGTGAATGCCGCCGACGCCAGCGGCACGCGCGCGGGCCCACGCAAGCGTGAGGCGGTCGACCGCCTCACGGACAAGCTCAGCCGGGCGACGTCCGCGGTGGTCACCGACTACCGGGGACTCACCGTCGCCCAGCTCGAGGAGCTGCGCGCCCAGCTCCGCACCCAGGGCGTCGACTACGTCGTCGTCAAGAACACGCTCGCCCGCCGCGCCGCCGAGGCTGCCGGAGTGGCCGCGTTCAGCGAGGCCCTGGTCGGGCCGGTCGGGCTGGCGCTCGGCTATGGCGACCTCGCTGTTCCCGCCCGCGTGCTCAGCGAATACTTCCGCGTCAACAAGCGCCTCCCCTCGGTCGCCGGCCTGGTCGAGGGCCAGGTCCTCGACGCGGCCGGGGTCAAGACGCTGTCAGAGCTGCCCTCCCGCGAGGCCCTGCTCTCCCAACTGGCGGGGACCCTCCAGTCGCCGCTGACCCAGCTCGCCGGCGCGCTGGACTCGATCACCGCCACCTTCGCCTCGACCCTCGAGGCCTACCGCGACAAGCTCGCCGCGGCCGCATAGCGGTCGCCACCAACCACAGGAGAACACCCAATGGCAACCAAGACACTGACCCCAGAGGACTTCGTCGAATCCCTCAAGGAGTGGACAGTTCTCGACGTCGTCAACGCCGTGAAGCTCATGGAGGAGAAGCTCGGCGTCAAGGCAGCCGCTCCCGTGGCGGCGGCCGCCGCACCCGCGGCGGGCGGCGGCGGCGGCGAGGCCCCCGCCGAGGAGCAGACCGAGTTCACGGTCGTCCTCACCGGCGCCGGCGACGCCAAGATCAACGCGATCAAGGCGGTGCGCGAGATCACCGGCCTCGGGCTGAAGGAGGCCAAGGACCTCGTCGACGGCGCCCCCAAGCCCGTCCGGGAGGGCGTATCCCGCGAGGATGCCGACGCCGCGGCGGCCAAGCTCAAGGAGGCCGGCGCCTCGGTGGAGATCCGCTAGGGCGCCGCAAGAGCCCGATGGCGTCAGGACCGCAAGGTCACGACGCCCGAGGAGGCCCGTGCCCTCAGGGTGCGGGCCTCCTCTCCTTTAATAGGGCCCATGCCCCTCACCTTCCAGTGCACGGTGGTCGACTGCAATGACGCCAAGCGCGTCGGCGAGTTCTGGGCTGCCCTGCTCGATCGCCCTCTCGAAGTCGAGGACGACACCGGCGAGTGCTGGATCGACTTCGGCGGCGGCCCTGACCTGCTCTTCCAGAACGTGCCAGAGGCCAAGCAGGGCAAGAACCGCCTCCATATCGACCTCCGCCCGGACGACCAGCAGGCCGAGGTGGCGCGCGCCCTGTCGCTCGGCGCCCGCCACGTCGACATCGGCCAGGGGGAGCAGACCTGGGTGGTGCTCGCCGACCCCGAGGGCAACGAGTTCTGCATCCTCCGGGCGCTCAGGCCCGGCGAGGCGTAGCCGAACTCGATTTGGGGTATACCTGAGGCTCG
>CAVVVH010000009.1:0-34473 GCA_963751755.1 Candidatus Dormiibacterota bacterium
TTCCCGACGGGGCGGGTGGTGTTCGTGTACGACGAGACCGCCGTCTTCGGCAACGCCGCGCTGCACCAGTACCTCGAGGTGCACGACCTCCAACCGGGAGTGGGACGCGGTGCTCAGTGGCAACGGCATCGCTGACGCCGTCGTGCCGGCGGGCTCACAGGAGCTCGCGGCCCTGAACCACGCTGGGGTGGTCGGTCGACTGCCGCGACACCGCCTCGGAGAGCGTCGTGATGAGCGCGCCGCCTCGTTCCGGCGCCAGCCCAGGCGTCAATCCCAGCCCGGGCACCGCGCCCGGCTGCGCCGAAGTTGGCACCGACTCCGATCCTGTTACACGGCCACGGGGCTATTCGTTACCGGTCCTTGTCGCCGGAGGCGAGATCCCTCGGTACCCTCAATTTCGTGATCGAAGTCCCGTTCCGCAGCCGCACGCACCCGCCAGACGCGGCGAGTAAGTCAGCAGCTGGCCTCGCGCATGCAGGCGGCGTCCGCGCCCGCACCCCCAGTGGCACTAGGCGGCCGGCGCCCTCCACCCCCCAGCCGCTCGACCGCCACCGCCGGCGCCGGCGTCGAGCGGGTCATCGAGCTGGCTCGCTGGTCGGTGCTGGTCTTCGCCGCGGTGAGCAACAACTTCCCCGGCGAGCCGCGCGGCGCGAGCACGTCCGCGATCAACCTGATCCTCGGCGGCTGGGGCATGTTCAACCTCAGCGCTACGCTGGCGCTGGTCCTCGGCCGCCTGCCCGGCCGGACGACGCAGCTCGCCATCCTGGCGATGGACCTGGCCGTGGCCAGCGCGCTCGTCTACCTCACCGGCGGCTTCCATCCAACCTCGCGGTCGTCTTCTACGTGCTCATCGGGCTCAGCAGCTTGCGCTTCGGCATCCTCGGCAGCGTCCTCTGCGCGACCACCATCAGCGCGCTGTACGTCGGCGTCGGCCTGGCCGCCTCCGGCCCGCTCAACCACTCGATGGTCGACGTGCTCGCCTCGCGGCTCTTCCTCTTCTTCGTGGTGTCGCTGGCGAGCTCGCTGCTGGCGCGCGAGATGGTTCGGCGCGAGCCCGGCAGATGGCCCACACCGCCGAGCTCGAGCACGCTGTGTTCGCGGAGCTGCGCGAGGTCGACCGCATCAAGAGTGAGTTCATGATGCTCGCGTCGCACGAGCTGCGCACCCCGCTGACCAAGATCAAGGCGTGGCTGGCGCTGATGCGCGACGGGGGTGACCACCTGCCCCAGCAGGCGCGCCAGGAGGGCTTCCACGAGCTCCGCACCGAGGCCGAGCACCTCGGCCGGCTCACCGACAACCTGCTCTGCATCGCCCAGCTCGAGTCCGGCGAGATCCGCCTGCGGCCGACCACGGTGGACTTCAGCGCCGTGCTCCGCCAGGTCATCTCGCGCTTCGTGGAGATCGCCGACCGTGGCCGCTTCCTGGTGCACATCGACGAGAACCTCGGCTACCTGCACGTCGACGAGGAGCGCCTCGCGCTGGTGCTGGCCTGCCTCATCGACAACGCGCTGAAGTTCGCGCCCGACAACGAGCCGGTGGAGATCACCGCGGTGCGCGTCGTCAACAAGGCGCACGTCGAGGTGCGCGACAACGGGCGGCGCATCCCTGACACCGAGGTGGAGCGCGTCTTCGCGTCGTTCTACCAGGTGGAGAACCCCTGCTGCGTCAGCGCGGCGGGTTCGGGGTGGGCCTGTACCTCGCCCGCCAGCTGGTGGAGCGGATGGGCGGACAGATCTGGCTCGACAACAAGAGCGTGCGCGGCAACTCCTTCTTCATCGCGGTCCCGCTCGAGGAGCCCGGGTCGTGAGCCGCGCCGTCGCGGCCGGTCACGCGCGTTCCGGGGCCGTGAAAGTCCGCAACACTCGGGTAACCGCTACCGATCCGCGCCCGGAGCGTGCTACGTTGCCGCCGTCGATCCGCCCCTGCGAGGTTTCGCGCCTACATGAACTCCTTCACCGAGCCCATCCCGGGCCAGGCGTACTCGGCGGGACGGCCGTCCGGGTGCTGAAGCGACGGTGCTGGTGATCGACGACGACCCATCGATGCACGACATCCTCGCGGTCCTCGGACACCAGCACGGGTTCGGGATCCAGTTCGCCGAGGACGGCACCGACGGGGTGCGGCTCGCCGAACAGAACGACGTCGACCTCATCGTCCTCGACCTCAACCTGCCCGGGCTGACAGGCTTCGACGTCTGCCGGCGCATCCGTTCGGCGGGGATCGAGATCCCCATCGTGATGGTGTCGGCGAGCTCCGACCCCGTCGACGTGGTGGTCGGGCTGGAGATCGGCGCCGACGACTACGTCGTCAAGCCGTTCGAGATCCGCGAGCTGGCGGCGCGCATCAACGCCAAGCTGCGCCGCCAGCGCACCAGCCAGTCGCAGGTGCGCCCGGGCCGGCTCAAGTTCCCCGGCCTGATCGTCGACGTCGGCCGCCACGAGGTGCTGCGCGACGGCCAGCCGGTGACGCTGACACCGACGGAGTTCGACCTCCTGGCTCTGCTCTCCGCGTCGCCGGGGCGGGTGATCTCGCGCACCGAGATGATCCAGAAGGTGTGGGGCCAGGGCGCCGACCTCGACCTGCGCAGCGTCGATGCCCACGTCTACCGGCTGCGCCGCAAGATCGAGCCCGACGGTCCGCGGCCCACGTACATCCACGCCGTCCCCGGCATCGGGTACCGGTTCGAGCGGCGCGGTCTCACCGACCGCCTGTCGCGGGCCCAGGACGAGGGTGAGACCCCCGTCGAGGAAGCCGTCGCGCAGTAGGCTCGCCACGCGGCGCGGAAACCCGGTCAGGCGGCCACCGGTCTCCGCGACGGGCGGCGGCGCCGGCGAGGGCGATCCTGGGCGAGCAGCACCCACTGACCGCGCTCGTTGAGCCCGGCCGGGCGCACATCGACGATCTGGCTGGCCACCAGCGAGAGGGGGCGGCCCTGGGGGAGCACGAAGTCGAGGCACGAGGCGGCCTCGCCGTCCCACCGACGCCGCTCCGACACGCCTTCGAACACCACCAGGCTGCGGCTCACGCGGCGAGCCTGGGCGCCGCCGGCCACGTAGGCCACGCGGTACATCTCGGCGGGCTTGAGCCCGAAACGGTCGAGCACGCTCCGGTCGCGGACGAATCGTCCCCGGCGCATCTGCGGAGCCGGCGGGCTCGAGGAACGGTTGCAGCGCTTGGTGCGTTCATGGCGGGATTATGGAGCCCGCCGCGTCGCCTGGTCGTCGCATGAGGCGGTCACACAGGGGTAACGGGATCGAGCACAGACGCCGACCTCTGCCGCCTGGCCCACCGGCCTGCATCGACGGCGCTGACCGGCCGCCGCGAAGCCGCTGTGTCAAACCGTCGTTGCGGCGCCACTTTTCGGTGACGCTGGCGCGATGACCGGTCGACGGGTGGCTGAGACTCGAGCACATGGCAACCGCCTCCGACATCACCATGCTGCGCGAGATCTCCGCCGCCGGCGACCGCGGGCGTACCGGCGCGCTCGACGTCGAGTGGGAGGGGGCACACGTCACCCTGTTCTTCATGTTCGGCCATCCCAGCCACGTCGTGTTCGAGACCGACGACGGTCGTCACCTCGCCGGCGAGCCGGCGCTGGATGCGTTCGTCGCCGAGCTGCCGGCGAATTTCGCGTTGCGCCCATGGCGGCGGGCCATGGTGACCGATGACACGCTGCACTTCACCGCGGAGGACCTGATGGGACTGTTCCAACGACGCAACGCCGCCGTTGAATCCAACGGCCAGGTGGCTGAGCCGCCGGCCGCGGCGCCGCCCGCCGAGCGCCGCCGGCCGAGACATCCACGGCCGGCCCGCGCGACCGCCCCGCGGTCGCGCCCGCGCCACCGGTCGACCACCGAGCAGCCGCCGTTCGGGCTTGCGCGACTTCCCGCTGCTGCCCCTCGCGACGACGCTGTGGACGGACGCGGCCGCCAACGTCATCGACCTCGAGCCTGCCGTGCCCCGCCTCCCCGACTCGCTCATCGTGCTGAGCGGGCCCACCTGCCAGGGCGCCGCGCTCATCGTGGGCGGGCGCGTGGCCGACGCGGTGTGGGTGAACGCCGCAGGCGGCAGCATCGGCGACGAGGCGGCGCACGCGGTGATGAATTCACTCGAGGGGACGCTGACCGCCTACCGTGCCGACGACCCACGGGTGATGACCGCGCTGCCGATGCTGTGGCGCGCTCCTCGGCTGGGCGCCGGTCTGCCCGGCGGCTGGCTGCACACCGAGGACGTCGTCGCCGAGGTGCGCACCTCGCTGCGCTCCTGCTGCCTGGTCGTCGAGTTCGCCGACCCCGGCGTGGCGCTGTTCGCGTCAGGTGAGCTCGTCGCGGTGTACACCGCCGGTCAGCGCTGGCCCGCAACGTCGATGGCCGCGCTGCGCAGTCTTCTCCACGAGCCGGGCGCGCGGGTCACCGTGCTCGTTGACCCGGCGACAGCGACCGTCGACCGAGACGCCGAGGCGCCCGCTGGTGCCGCGACGCAGGAGACGCGACGGAGACCCGCCGCGAGCCCGCGACGCGGCACGAGGCGGCGATGGCCGAGGCAGCTGCGACAGAGGCGCCCGCGGACGCTGTCGCGACGCCGCGCGGAGGCGGCGGACACCGAGATGGCCGCCGGCCCGTGCCGCCGAGCCCGCGACGCGGCCGAGCCCGAGCCTGTCGCCGCGGCCGAGGTCGAGGCCGACGGCAGCGCGGACACCGACGGCGCGGGTGACGTCACAACCGCTTGACCCAGCAAGGGCCGGGGCCGCAGGGGCAGGGGCAAGCGCGGACACGAGATCGTCGAGGCCGTGGCCACCGCGCCCGCGGAGGAGACCGCCGCCGGCGGCGAGCCCAGCGCCGCCGAGCCCGACGCGGACGACAGTCGACGGCGACGCCCCGCACGCCGGCGCGGCCGGCGAGACCGACGCGCACGAAGAGGCGGCAGAGCGGACGGCGAGGTCGCAGCCAGCGACGCCGCCGCCGAGGCGGCGCGCCGGCGACGAGCTGGACGAGTTCACTACGCGGGCACCGGCAACCGTCAGCTGCTGATCCTCTGCACTTCGAGCCCGCTGTGTTCACCATCGCCGAGCTCGTACCGAGGCGCAGCGCCCGACGCGGAGGCGGAGGCTCGCCAGCGACCCGGATGGCCGGCGTCGAAGCTCGTGAGGCGACGGAGTTCGTGCCCGCCCGGCTCGACATCGACGTCGACGCGCTGCGCACCGAGCTCACCGACATCGCCACCGTGTGGCTCGGTGAGGACGACGCCGCGCCGGTGGCCCAGGCGATCGGCGCCGCGCGACCCGGCGTCGACGACTTCGTCTCCACCATCCGTGCCATCGGCGCCATGGAGATCCCCGGCCACGAGTCGGCGGTGGTGCGTGCGATGGCGCGCGAGATGCACTTCCGGGCGTCCGAAGTGCTCTGCGGTGTCTGAGCACAGCCGTGAACCTGCAGCACATCGTCGACACTGTCCGCGCCCAGCCGGTGATCATGGTCGGGGCCGTCGCGCTGATCCTCGCGCTGCTGTGCGTCGCGCTCGTTGCCCGCATCGAGCACCTCAAGGACAGGTTGCACATCGCCAAGGCCGCGGCCGAGGACGCCGCCCAGGCGGCCGCGCTTGCCGCACCGGGCGGCATCGACCCCGACGTCGTGGCCGACCTGCTGCGCACCGGCGAGCGGCCGACGCTCGACGCCGTGTACACAGCGATGCAGCAGCGCGTGGGGAGCCGCGGCCGCTAGCGGTCGGCTGCCTACCGCGCGCTGGGGCGGCTCGGGGGACGGGCGCCACGCTTGCGCAGCAGGCGCGGGTTGCACGACGTGACGGCAAGCCACGCCGCCTTCCAGCACACATTGACCGCCTCTTCACGCAGGCGGAGCATGGTGGCGTGCGCTGAGCGATCGACAACATCGCTCTGCCGGGTCGACCAGCCTCGCCGCGAGGTCTGCGCCGGCTGTCGGGCGCGGCGCCTCGGCCTGGGGTGCGTGTGGTCCACAGCTGGTCTGCCGGCGCCGGCGGCGTCGCGGTGGTGGAATCGAGACCTGAACGCCGCCGGCGGCGCGTCCGGCGTCCTGGTCGGCCGCCTGGGCGGGCTCGGGCGCGCCGACGACGAGGGCGTCGACAGGTGCGATGGGCGCCGCGCCCTGCGCCTCCCGGATGACGAACCCATCGGCCCGGCGGCGGCGGCGCGACGGCGCTGCGGCCTCGCCGCGGAGCGGCCTCCGGTGCCGGCGGCGGGGGGACGCCGGGCGCGCCGCCACGAAACCGAGGTCAGGCGCGGGAGCTCGGGCGCGGGCTCGCGGCCGAGGTCGTGGACGGCGAAGGTCAGCTCGTCGTCGGGAGCGCCGGTCACGACGTCATCACCTGTTCGCTCCGGCGGCTCCGGCGGCATGTGGTCTCCAGTGAGGTGGGCCGGCTCATCGTACGCGTCCATCTCTTCGCGGCTGGAAAAGATCGTGTCGCGAACCGGTTCCCTCTGGTCGCGGAGCGACCGGCGCAGGAGAGAATCCCGCGCACGACCACAGCCTCGTTCCACCGCAATCCAGAGGAGCCGCCCCAGCGTGAGTATCGCCACCGCCACCAAAGGCATCGACCCGCGCTACCTCGAGGCGCTCGGACCGCTGCGTCCGCTCATCGACGACGACAGCCTGACCGAGATCATGGTCAACGGCCACGAGATGGTCTACGTCGAGCGCAAGGGCAAGATCCTCCTCACCGACGTCCGCTTCGACAGCGAGGAGCACCTGCTGCGCGTCATCGACACCATCGTGTCGTCGGTGGGACGTCGCATCGACTCGCGCTCCCCGCTGTGCGACGCCCGCCTTCTCGACGGCTCCCGCGTCAACGCCGCCATCGCTCCCGTTGCGCTCGACGGCCCGATCCTCACCATCAGGAAATTCAGCAAGGACCCGTACCAGGTCAGCGACCTGATCGGCTTCGGCACCCTGACACAGGAGGGCGCCGCGTTCATCCAGGCCTGCGTCCTGGCGCGTGCCAACATCCTCGTGAGCGGCGGGACCGGCACCGGGAAGACCACGCTGCTCAACGTCTGCTCCAGCTTCATCCCCGTCGACGAGCGCATCGTCACCATCGAGGACGCGGCCGAGCTCCAGCTCCACCAGGAGCACGTGTGCCGCATGGAGTCGCGTCCCTCGGACGTCAACAACGAAGGTCGCATCACCATCCGCGACCTGGTCGCCAACTCCCTGCGCATGCGGCCCGACCGCATCGTCGTCGGTGAGTGCCGTGGCGGTGAGGCGCTGGACATGCTGCAGGCCATGAACACGGGTCACGACGGCTCGCTGACCACGATCCACGCCAACAACCCCCGCGAGACCCTCTCGCGGCTCGAGACCCTGGTGCTGATGGCGGGTATGGACCTGCCGCTCAAGGCGATCCGCCAGCAGATCGCCAGCGCCATCGACCTGGTCATCCAGCTGAGCCGCCTCAAGGACGGCTCGCGCAAGGTGACCTCGATCTCCGAGATCATCGGCATGGAAGGCGACACCATCACCATGCAGGAGATCTTCAAGTTCGAGTCCAAGGGCGCCGACCCGTCGACGGGTCAGATCGTCGGCGAGTTCAACCCCACCGGCATCCGCCCGAAGATCATCGACAGGCTGTTCGACATGGGCGTCCCGCTGCCGCCGCGCCTGGCCCAGCTGTTCCCCGACCGCCGCCAGCTCATGGCGCAGCAGGCACTTCTCCAGCAGCAGCACCGCGCGGGGTAGCCGCGCGCTCTGGCTCGAACCTCAGGATGGACCGCGCACCGCGGGCTGTTGCAGCGTCCAGCGATTCCCGTCCGGGTCTTGAAAGTCAGCGTGGACCGCGCCCCACGGTTGCATCGCCGGCTCGCTGATCTGCACGCCGCGTTGGATCAGCTCGTCGTAGATCGCCTTGATGTCCTGGACCACCAGGAGCAGGCCATCGGACGATCCCGGCGCTTGGGTCGTGATGCCCTCACCGATGGCGATCGAGCAGGCCGATTCCGGTGGGGTCAGCTGCACGAACCGAAGGCTGTCGCTGAGCCTCTGATCCGTGTCCTCGTGGAAGCCGATCTGTTGTGTGTAGAACGCCTTGGCGCGATCAACATCGGACACAGGCACGGGCACCAATTCAAGTCTCATGTCCATCTCTCTCCCCAATGAGCTCGACGCTCTCACTAGAGTAGCCAGCCCCGCTGGACCGCGCTGACGGAGTCCGGTCCCGGTGCAGGAACGGCAGGTCAGCCGGCGACGGGTGCCTCGGTGGGCTCGAAGATCTCGGCGGGCAACGCCTCGCCCTCGGCGGCGAGGTGGTCCAGGAAGTGCGGGGTGACACCGGTCGCGGTGAAGTGTCCAACCACCTTGCCGTCCTCGTCGAGCCCGGTCTGGCGGAAGACGAAGATGTCCTGCAGCTGGACCTCGCCGCCATCGCAGCCCAGCACCTCGGTGACGCTGACCACCTTGCGCGTGCCGTCGCGAAGGCGCGACTGCTGCACGATGATGTTCACCGCCGAGCCGATCTGCTCGCGGATGGCGCGCGACGGCAGCTCGGCGCCGGCCATCAGGACCAGCGTCTCGAGACGGCCGACGCACTCGCGCGCGTTGTTGGCGTGCAGGGTGGTCAGCGAGCCGTCGTGGCCGGTGTTCATCGCCTGGAGCATGTCCAGGGCCTCGCCGCCGCGGCACTCGCCGACGACGATGCGGTCGGGGCGCATGCGCAGGGAGTTGATCACCAGCTCGCGGATTGATACGCGGCCCCGGCCCTCGATGTTCGCCGGGCGCGTCTCCAGCGTGACCACGTGCTCCTGGCGGAGCTGGAGCTCGGCCGCGTCCTCGATGGTGACGATGCGCTCGTCCTCGGGGATGAAGCTCGAGAGGATGTTGAGCGTCGTCGTCTTTCCCGAGCCGGTGCCGCCGCTGACCACGATGTTGAGCCGTCCACGGACGCACGCGCGCAGGTAGCGCATCATGTCGTCGGTCACCGACCCGAAGGTCACCAGGTCCTGGACGGTGAACGCCTCCTTGGCGAACTTTCGGATGGTGACCGTGGGGCCGCGCAGCGCCAGCGGCGGGATGATGACGTTGACGCGCGAGCCATCCTTGAGCCGGGCATCCACCATCGGCGACGACTCGTCGACGCGGCGGCCGATGGTGCTGACGATCCGGTCGATCACCTGCATCAGCTGGTCGTTGCTCTCGAAGGTCACCGGGCTGAGGCTCAGCTTGCCGTGCTGCTCGACGTAGATCTGGCGGGAGCTGTTGATCATGATCTCGGTGATCTCCGGGTCATGCAGCAGGACCTCGAGCGGGCCAAGCCCGAGCACGTCGTCGATGACGGTGTCGATGACGCGCAGCTTGTCCTGGCGCGTCATGGTCAGGTTCTGCTCGGCGACCAGCTCGTTGACGAGCTCGCCGATGCGCTGGCGCACCTGCTCGGGCGGTGCGCTGTCGGCGCTGCCAGCCAGCTCTTCGACGAGGCGCTGATGAACCTTGCTGCGCAGCTGCGCGTAGAGGTTGCCGCCGCCCGGCTTGGACAGCGGCCCGCGCCCCAGGCCAGTGCGGTTGAGGAGGGTCGCCTGACGAGGCGTGTCAGCACCGGTGGGCGATGCGCCGCTGCGTGTCATCAGGGGCGGAGCGGGAGCGCGCGGCGCCGCCGGCGCCGCGGGCGCGGCCGGCATCTCCCGCGGGGGCTCGGCAACAGCGGTGCTCGCTGCCACGGGTGTACCCAGGTCACGCTCGGTTTCGGCGTCTGCGGCCGCCGCGTCCGGGCGGCGTGGCGGCGCGTGGCGCACCTGCCAGCCGGTGGGCGCCGCTGAGGCGCCTGACGGGACAGTGGGGCTCGGCGCCGCGGGCACGGCCGGAGCGGCGGCTGGGACCGGCTGTGAAGGCGGCATGTCGCGCGGCGCAGCGCCGTCGGCGCCGTCCTGCGGCTGGCGTGCGGCGTCTCCTTCAGCCTTGCGCTGCACGCGGTCGAGTAGCGACATCTATCGTGCAACTCCGATATCAGTGGGACGTTCGCCGTCAAGGCTATCGAGCGCCGCTCGCGGCCCCGCGCGGTCCATGCAACGATCCTGTCAAGGCGGCGGCGAGACGCACCAGCGCGACCCCGAACTCGACGGATCACCGACATCCCGGTTACGAACCGTTACCGGCGCCGCGCACTGACGCTGCACTGCGCTATTCCTGATCGCATGACGACAGCTGCGTCGCCGATCGAGGTCGCCCGTTGGGACGAGCTCACCCGGACGGCTGCGCTGGTGCGTGCGACCGCGGAGATGCCGGCTGCGCCACGGCGCTCGTGGCGGCGCATCGCCACGCGTGCGGCGTACCTGGTGGTGCTCGGTGGCGTGACCGTCGCGGCTCTCCACGCCGCGGGTACCGCCACCCCGGTGCGCGCCGACGGCTCGGCGGACGGCGACCTCTTCAGCCTCACCAACCAGGACCGGGCGAGCAACGGCGTCCGCTCGCTCGGTGGCAATGGCACCCTCGGCGGCATCGGCGAGGGCAGCCGCTACAACGGGTGCGGCTTCGCCGATCAACGGCCGCTCCGTGGACATGATCCAGCGCAACTACTTCGCGCATCCCATCCTCAACTGCGGCGGTCGCTATGTGTTCTCGATGATGCAGGCGTTCGGCATCCGTTACCAGTCGGCCGGCGAGAACATCGGCTGGAACACATACGGTGACGGGGGGACCGCGGCGTCGCAGATCAACAGCGCGTTCATGAACAGCCCCGACCACCGCTCCAACATCCTCAACGGCAGCTACACCGCGCTGGGCATCGGCTCGGACAACTCCGGCAGCGCCGCGTGGTCGGGCGGCGGTGGCAGCTACACCGGTGCTTGGATGTTCTCCGAGGAGTTCGCGCAGATGGCCGGGTCGCCGCCGCCTCCCCCTCCGCCACCTCCGCCACCGCGGCCCAAGCCCAAGCCCGTCACCGCCCCGCCCACTCGCAACACGGCTCCGCCCCCACCCCCGACAACGCCTGCGTCTGACGGCCACCGCCCGCGGCGACGCCGGTGCCCACGCCCTTGGCCACCCTGCCACCGGTGCCGACCGGGCTGCCGACCCCGACAGCGCTTCCCGAGCTCACCGTGCCGCCACTGCAGTCGGCGTCAGGCGGCCTTCTCTTCAACTCCGTCGAGTCGGTGCTGGAGAGCCTCCTCATCGACTGAACGTCGCATCGACGACCGCGCGGTGACGCGCCGCGGCATCGCCGCACACAGAACCCCGAGGACCACAGCCAATGACCACCGCACTCCCCCGTCGCACCGGTGAGCACCGTCGTCGTCGCCGACGAGCTGCGCAAGACGTACAGCATCAGCCGTCCCCCTCGCGACGTGCTGCGCGGTGTGTCCCTGCGGGTCGAGCGGGGCGAGTTCGTCGCGCTCATGGGGCCGAGCGGGTGCGGCAAGAGCACGCTCCTGCACATCCTCGGCGGCCTGGAGCCGCCCGACGCCGGCACCGTCACCGTCGAGGGCCGCTCTCTGTACAGCCTCGACGACGGCTCGCTGTCCGCGTTTCGCCGTGACCGCATCGGCTTCGTCTTCCAGTTCTTCAACCTGCTCCCCAACCTGACCGCCGCCGAGAACGTGGCGCTGCCCCTGCGGCTGCGCAACGAGGGCTCGCGGCATCACCGTGAGGGTCGCGTCAGCACTCAGGACATCAGCCAGCGGGTGACGCTGCTCATGGACCAGCTCAACCTGCACGGCCTGCAGGGTCACGGTCCCGAGGAGATCTCCGGTGGCGAGCAGCAGCGCGTTGCGATCGCCCGTGCGCTCGCCGCGGCCCCCGCCCTCCTGCTGGCGGACGAACCCACCGGCAACCTCGACTGGACCAGCGGCCACGAGGTCATGGCCCTGCTCGGGCGGCTATGCCGGAGCCAGCAGCAGACCACAGTGCTCGTCACCCACGACGCACGCGTCGCCGCCCACGCGGACCGCGTCCTGGTGATGCGCGACGGTCAGATCGTCGACGAGGTCACCCTGCCCCACGGCGACTCCGCCGGCACTCCCGCCGCTGTCGGCCTCCTCGTCGAGCGGCTGGGCAAGCTCGACCTGTGAGCCTGGCCTGGGCGCTGGCGCGTCGCGCCATCAGTGGTCGCCCGCTCCGCGCCGCTCTCACCGCCGTGGCGATCGCGCTCGGCATCGCGGTGGTGCTCGGCGTGTCCGTGACCACCGCCGGCGTCGACGCTCAATCGCGCTCGGCCGCACAGTCGGCGGCGGGCGGGTCGAACCTCGACGTGCGCGTCACGGCCGGGACCGGGCTCACCGCTGATGCGGCGGCGTCGTTGACCAACCTTCCCGGCGTGCACGACGCCGTGCCCCTCTATGAGAAGCGCGTGGTGGCGAGGCTCAACAGCGCCGACGTCGCGGGCACGACCGTCAACATCCTGGCGATGCGCAGCGGTAGCGTGGCGCTGCGCCCACTCTCGCTCGCAGCCGGACGGTTGCCGGGCATCAACAGCCACTCGGAGGTGGTGCTGGACCAGGGGCTGGCGGTGTCGCTGGCCCAGCTCGAGCACGACGCGCCGCTGCGGCTCGGAGACACGATCCAGCTCACCACCGGCACGGGTCCGGACAGCTTCACCATCGTCGGCTTCAGCAATGGCGGCGGCCTCGGCGGGTTCGCGCGCAATGGCGTTTTCATCACTGACGCCGCCATGCTCGACCAGTTTCCACTGGGGCTGCGCACCGCGCTGGTGGCGCTGCAACTCGATCGCGGCGCCGACCCCGCTCAGGTGAGCCAGGAGGTGACGGCGTCCATCGGCAACGGCGTCACCACAGTTGACCCGAGCGCCGCGGGCGGCTCACCGCTGGCCGAGATCCAGCCGCTGCTGCTCCTGGTGACCGTGCTCAGCCTGGTGGTGGGTGCCGGGTCGACAGCCAACAGCGTCGCTCTCGCCGCCAGCGAGCGGCGTCGCGAGACAGCTCTGCTGCGCGCCGCCGGCGCATCGTCACAACTGGTGTTCCGCGTCTTCATGGTCGAGGTGCTGTTGCTCGCGGCGGCGGCGATCCCGGTCGGGATCGCGGCGGGCGTCGGTCTCGCCGCCCTGCTCGAGGCTCACCTCATCCCGGCCGACCTGCCCGTCCCGTCACTCGACGTCAGCGCGCTGCAGGTGCTCTTCGCCATCCTGGTCGGCACCACCGCGGCCGTCCTGGGCGCCGCCTTCCCGGCGATCGCCGGCGGGCGCCACCCGATCCTCGCCGGCCTGCGCCCGCACCCGGGCTCGGAGCGCGAGCGCATCGCCACGTTCCCGATCTCCCTGGCTCCCGTCGCCCTCCTCGCCGGGGCGATCCTGTTCATCGTCGGCGACGGCGGGACCGCCGCCGTCGGCACCGTGCTGGTCATCGCCGGTGTGCTCTTCGCACTGCCGTTGATCGCCCCGTGGGCTGCGCGGCTGGTGGGCTACATCGTGTCGGCGTTCACCAGCAAGTCCGGCCCGGCGACGCGCAACCTCGTGCGCCGTCGCAACCGCACCGCACTGACCGTCAGTGGGCTCACCATCGCGGTGGCCAGCGCCTTCGCGGTGAGCGCGCTGGCGTCCGGCTCGATCGCCGGCGGCAACGCCTGGGTGTCACACCTGTTCTCCGGCGACGTGGTGGTGCGCAGCCCGGTGGCGCAGACGTACGCGGTCGAGGCCAACCTCGCCTCCTCTCCCGGCGTTCGGGCCGCGCGTCCCCTGCGCTTCCTCTCGGTGGCCAGCGGCAACAGCGTTTTCGGCGTCACCACCATCGATACGCCCTCATACGTGACCGGTGGCGGCCTCGACGTCACCACCCCCGCGCGCGTCGACGCACTGCGTGCCGTCAACGACGGCGCCGCCGTGCTGGCGCCGAGCGGCTTCGCCGCCGCGCACGGCTGGCTCGTCGGTTCGTCCGTCCCGTTGCGGACCGGCCGCGGCACCGTGGCCTTCGTCGTCGCCGGCATCGTCGATCATTCCTACCCGGCCGGAAACGGCGAGGAGTCCCTGATCATGGACCGCAACGTTGCCGTCCACTATTTCGGGGATTCAGCCGCGGGTTTCGACGACCTCGATGTCCAGACCACAGGCAACGCCTCGGCGGTGATCGGGTCGGCGGCAACGTACGGCTTGTCGGCGGTCACGATCGACGACATCCGCGGCAGCGCGCAGCGCTCGCTCGAGCACTCGCTTGGGCTGCTCCTCGCGGTCGCCATCGTGGCGTTGGTGATGTCGATGATCGCGGTGGTCAACACCTTGCTGGTCAACATCCGGCAGGGGTCGCGCGAGCTCAGCATGCTGCGCGCCGTCGGGCTCGACCGCGGCGGTGCGCAGCGGCTGGTGCTCACCGAGGCGGTGGTCCTGGCCGCGACCGGCGCGGTGCTCGGCCTGATCACTGGCTGCGCGGTGGTGCTCGGCATGCTGCGCGCGGTCTCATCACCTGGCTTCACCCCCAGCTTCGCGTTTCCCCTGACCACGGCGATCGCCGTGGTCAGCGCGGTGGTCGGCGGCAGCATCATCGCCACCGTCGTGCCGGCCATCCGTGTGGCCCGCAGCAGCATCGTGGCCGCGATCCGCCAAGATTGAGTGCGTGCGTCAGTGGTGGCGTGTCGCGCTCTGCGTCGGGCTGCTCACCGCCGGGTGCGGGGAGGCAGCCGCGCCGCCGGTGCTGCACGGTGAGCCGGCGACCTTCCTCCTGACCATCGACCAGATGGTGTCGCCCGACTTCACCGTCGACATCGCGCCGCACCCGCTCGCCGCCGGTGGGTACGTCGCGGGTGCCGGGGAGGAGTTCTTTCGATCCACGGGCAGCCTTGCCGACACCAATGGCCCGATCCAGGTGCGCGACACCGTGGAGGAATTCTCCTCGGCACCGAGCGCGGCCGCTGTCTTCACCACCGACACCGCACAGCTCGACGCCATCGCCGGAGCCAAGGCCACCTCGACGGGACCGCTCGGGGACGAGGCCCACGCGACCACCGTGACAGCCGCCACCACCCTGGGCGTGCGGGCGATCGAGATCACAGTGGAGTGGCGGGTGGACAACCTCCTCGACATCGTCGTGGTCCGTGGCCGTGAGGGTGGCACCCGCCTCGACGACGCGCTGCTCCTGGCGCACCGGCAGACGGTGACCGAGCTCGGCCTGGCGACGCCCGCCGGCAGCCCGCTGACCAGCCCACCTCCGTCACCTCGCTGACCGCGAACCGAGGTCGGCACCACCGTCACGTTACACACGCAGCACGCAACGGCACACGCATGTCAGACCGTCCGCCATGCTCACCACTGATGATCAGTCCGCGGTCCACTGATCGCTGAGCAAGCCCCCACCCCAGAAGCGCCGCGGACCGAGAGGGTCGCGGCGCTCTCTTTTTTGGGCCGGATCACCGTGGTCGGTGCACACGGTGCTCGGCCGCAGGCGCGGCGTGCCTGACGGCATACTCGCGGCCGTGCCCGTGATCACCGCGAATGGCCTCGTCAAGCGTTACGGCGCCCTGGTGGCGGTCGACGGCGTCGGTTTCGAGGTCGACGCGGGCGAGGTCTTCGGGATGCTCGGGCCCAACGGCGCCGGCAAGACCACGACCATGGAGATGCTCGAGGGACTGCGCGTGCCCGACGCCGGCAGCGCCACCGTCCTCGGCGCCGACGTGGTGCGGGACGCCCGTGCGATCAAGGCGCGCATCGGTGTCCAGCTGCAGGCCACAGCGTTGCCCGCGCTCACCAAGGTACGCGAGGCGATCGACCTCTTCGGCGCCCTGTACCCCCACGCCCGTCCCACCGCCGAGCTCATCACCGAGTTCGACCTGGCCGAGAGGGCGGACGCGTACGCGAGCGACCTGTCCGGCGGCCAGATGCAACGCCTCTCGATCGCCCTGGCGCTCGTCAACGACCCCGAGGTCGTGTTCCTCGACGAGCCCACCACCGGGCTCGACCCGCAGGCGCGGCTGAACATCTGGGACGTCATCGAGCGCATCCGCGCGCGCGGCAAGACGGTGGTGCTGACCAGCCACTACATGGAGGAGGCGGAGCGGCTGTGCAGCCGCATCGCCGTCATCGACCACGGCCGCATCGTGGCGCTCGACACTCCCGCCAGCCTCATCGCCGCGCACGCGCCGGGGACAACCATCGAGTTCGAGGCGCCACATGGTGTCGACGAGGCTGCCCTCGCCCAGGTCGCCGGGGTCGACAGCGTCACCGCGAACGGCCGCGTTTCGGTGTCGACGCGCACGCCGGAGCCCGTGTTGCGCGCGCTGCTTGCGTCCGATGCCGCGTGGCTGCACCGCGGCGAGCCGGGCGTTCCCACGAGCATCCGCGATCTGCGCGTGCGCCAGGGGACGCTCGAAGACGTCTTCATCGCGCTCACGGGGCGGAGCCTGCGCACGTGAAGGCATTCCGCGCGCTGACCATCAACACGGTGCGGTCGAGCCTGCGCAACCGCGTGGCGCTCTTCTTCACGCTCGGGCTCGCCGTGCTGTTCATGGTCATCTTCGGCGAGCTCTTCGGCGGCAACAACTTCAGCATCACGTACGGGGTGGTCGACGTCGACCATTCGCCGCAGTCGCAGCAGCTCGTGGCGGCGCTCCAGGGCATCAAGGGCGTCACCGTCGAGCAGGGCTCGCAGGACACCGAGGTCGGCAGGCTGAAGAACAACAACGTCAACGTCGTGGTCGACATCCCCCACGGTTTCGGCGCGGCGCTCAGCCACCCCGGCGCGCCGCCCGTCGAGGTGGTGCCCTACCAGGGCAGCCAGACGTCGACGACCGCCTCGATCGCCGACCAGATCCTGGCGCAGGTCCTGGCCGGCTTCAGCGCCAAGGGCACGCCGCAGGTGAGCCTGGCCATCCCGCGGTCGGCGTCGGTCAACGTGCTCACCGCCATCGACTACTTCCTGCCCGCGATGATCGCCTACATCATCCTGCAGAGCGGGATCAACTACGTGGCCATCGGGCTGGCCGACCTGCGCGCGCGCAAGGTGCTGCGCCGCTTCCGGGCCACTCCATTGCAGCCCGCCCAGATCCTCGGCGCGCAGATCACCGCAGGCGCGGTGACGGTGGCCCTCCAGCTCCTCGTGCTCATCGTCGTCGGGCTCGTGTTCTTCCAGGCCAAGACCTACGGGTCGTGGCTGGTCGCCGCCGTGCCCATGATCGTCGGCACAGCGGCCTTTGTCGGGATCGGCTTCCTGCTCACCAGCGCCGCGCGCACCAGCGAGACCGCCCGCGGGCTCTCCTCGATGGTGGCCTTTCCGATGATGTTCCTGTCCGGCGTCTTCTTCCCCATCACCACGCTCCCCGGCTGGCTTCAGACAGCCGTGCACGCTCTGCCACTGACCTGGCTCACCGACGCCATGCACCGGGTGATGAACGACGGCGCCGGTTTGACCGACATCGTGCTCGACCTCGCCGTTCTCGCGGCGTGGGCGGTGGTGACGTTCGCGCTGGCGACGTGGCGCTTCCGCTGGGATTGATCCGCCGCCGGAGCAGCGTCAGGGAGCAGGCGGGGGCGGCGGTGACTCCGGGTCGGCTGTGGTTGGGCCCTGGCTCGGCTGCGCCGACGGCGCTGTTGCCGGTTCCGTGTTCGCTGCGGTCGCCGGCTCCACGGTGTGGCCGCACGCTGAGCAGAACCGCGCGCCCTCGGGAAGCGGCGTCCCGCAGTTGGCGCAGGTCGAGGCCGTCGCTGTCGACAGAGCTGTTCCGCAGTTGGCACAGAATCGGGCGCCGGCGCTGTTGGCCGTGCCGCAGGACGGGCAGGTCACAGGCGCGGCGGATCCGTTGCCGGGAGACGGTGGCTGGTATCCACCGCCCCCGCCCGCGAACCCGGGGGCCGAGGGCGGCGTCGGGCCGACGCCCGGCATCTGGGTGGCCTGACCGCCGACACCCAGCCCGGCCCCGAGGAACGCGCCGCCGAGTGCCTGGCCGCCCTGGGACATGCCCTGCCCGGCGCCGAGCTGCAGCTCCCCAGCCGCGTACTGCTGGAACGAGCCAGCGAGTTGCGAGTAGGCGGTGTCACGCGCCAGCGTCTTGAGCTGCGCCTCGTCCTCATCGCCGAGGCTGATGGTGAAGTTGCCCATGCGGGCCACCGACAGGCCGTACGCGGCCAATTGCTGAGCGGACAGCGAGATCACGTCCGCCTCGACCTCGGGGACGTACGCGGCGAGCCCGAGGATCGGCCAACCCTTGCCGACCACGTGCTGGGTGACGTCGGTGCGCAGCACCTTGAGCAGCTGCTGGGCGACCCAGTCCGTGATCGCGTCGTTGTTGGTGACGTCGACCGTGCCGGTGAGGTTGGTGAGCAGCACGGACGGGTCGACCACCTTCAGGGAGTACTCGCCGTACACCCCCAACGACACCACCAGCCCGGTCACCGGGTCCTGGACATTGTCGACGCGGCCGCCGAACTTCAGGTCGGGATACTCACGGCTGCCCACGAAGTAGATCTCAACTCGGTACAGGTTCCCGCCCGTGAGATGGTCGGCGAAGATGCCGAGGAAGGGGATCTCGGTGGCGTCGAGGCGGTGCCGGCCGGGGGGTAGCGTGCCCTTGACCTCGCCCTGGTACATGAACACCGCGACCTCGTCGGGCGCGACGATCGCGTTGGAGTAGCGGCGGATGTTCTCGTCGGGCCACTTGAAGACGATCTGGCCCTTGCGGTTGTCGGGAACCGCGATGTTCTCGCGTGGAGACGGGAAAAAGCTGGGCATCACAGGCCTCGGGTGTGGGCGTTCTCCCGTTCATTATCCGCTCCCGCCCGCTTCATCAAACCCGGGACAGCGCAGCGACTCTTCACAGGCTCGTTGCGCCGTGGTGTTCGGGGGCCGGCCGGCGCCGGTCGAGAATGGTGTGGCGGCCGCGCCGGTGGCCGCACCCTGACGGCCTGATGGCGGAGCGATGAAGGCCGGCCGGGCTCGAACCGGCTCGTGACGGCGCCGTGACCGGACCATGGCGTCGCGAGCAGCCCGTATCCGGCACATTCGGCACATGCGCCATGGAGGCAGTTCCCCACCCGTGATCGCAACCAATGAGGCTGTCGACATCCTTCGCCACGGCTGGCAGGACGCAGCGAGCACGCTGGCCGGGGATGTCCCCGAGGTGGCCGAGCTGCTCCAGGCCCGCCTCGAGATGGCGGTGGCGAGTGACCATCTCGACGAGCGCCACCTCCTCGACACCATCCAGGAGGTGGAGTCGGTGACCGCGCGGGCGGGCAGCCCCTCGGCCCCTGACCTCGCGCGCCGCCTGCGCCGCACCGTCTACGAGTACCTCCTGGCGCTGGACGCGGCCCGCCCACTCGAGGTCGCGCCGACGCGTGTGGACCAACCCCCGACGGACCTGGACAGCCCGATGGTCGGGGCCGAGGAGGTCGCCGCACTCGGCCACGCCACGCGGTCGCGCGAGGACGCAGCCGCGGAGGTGGAGGCGCGGCTCGACGAGATGACCGCGCGCGATCTCGAGGGCCCCGCGCCTGGCGCCGCCACCGAGAGCGGCGACGGTGGGGACGGCGCCAACGCTGTGGCCGAGGACGCCACCGTGGTCCCCACCACGCGGCGCCGTCTGCGGCTGCGGCGGCGGCAGCGGCACCCGTCCGAGGCCATGCCGGACGTCAGCCACACGTCTGATCCCGACGTCGCGGCGCCGCCCGACGACGGCTCAGGCGACGCGAGCGCCGATGCCGGCGAGCCGAACTGGCAGTTCACGCCCGCGGCGGAGCCGGTCGTGTTCAGCACCGAGCTCGGCGCGGCGGCCGAGGCTGGCCCCGACCCGCTGGACGAGCAGGATGCCACCCCCACCGACGCGGTCCCCACCGACCCCCAAGCGGTGCCGGACACGCCGGCGGACGAAGCCATCGCGGACACCGAGCCGGGTGAAGCCGCGGGCGGGCCGGTGCCGACGTTCGTCGCCCCACGAGCCGGGTTCCACATCGTCGAGGACGCCCCGAGCCACCGGGCCGACCAGGATGAGCCGCCTCTCCAGATGCCGGCGTTCACCGCCGACGAGGTCAGCGGCTCAGAACCCGACCTGGCCGCCGAGAATGCCGACGAGCCTGCCGCCGTGCCTGAGGCGGGTGATGCTGAGGACGCCGACGCTCCCCACGTGGGCCAGCAGCCCCCCGAGCTCGCCCCGGCCGGGCCGCCGACCGGGGAGCCGGCCGTCAGCGAGGCGGCACCTGACGATGTCGACACCTACGCGGCCTCCCCGGCAGATCCCGATCGGGACGCCGCCACGTCTGACTTCCTCGCCTGGCGCCAGCCGGCCAGCGCGCCGGCGCCAGAGCCGGAGCACCCGGCGGAGGCGACGGCTGCCCCTGCACCGTCCCCGCCGCCGGTGCAGCTTCTGCCGACCGGATCGTTCTCATCTGCACAGGCCGATCTCACCGACGCCACGCCACCCCTGCTGCCGCCGGCACCGCCCGCGCCCGAGGCCACGTCCCCGGCGCCGCCGCTCGACGAGGCGGACGGCGAACCGCGTGGCTGGGGGGTGCGCAGGCATGGCGAGGCGCATGCCCCCCGGGGTGCCCCTGGCACCGCCCTCCAACCTGTCGAGGACGACCCGTTCGAGAACAACACACGGCTGGCCGACATGCGTCGTCGCATCGAGGAGCGGCTGCGCCGCAAGCGGTGCGACGAGGCGGCGGCCCTGCTCCAAGAGATCGCGCAGGAGACGGGTGGCCGTGCGGTGGCGGAGCTCGCCATGAACGCCGGCGACCGCTGCCGCGCGCTGGGCAAGTCCAACGCCGCTCTCAACTGCTACCTGGCAGCGGCACGCTCGGATCCCGTGTACGAGCTTCCGCTCAGCCGCCTCGCCGACGTGTGCATCGACAACCAGGACACCGAGCTCGCCGTGTCGTACCTCGAGCGCATCGCGCGCATCTATCGATTCCGCGAGGACGACAAGGCCGCGCTGCGAACGTACCGGCGCATCGCGACGATCGCCCCGTACCGCGAGGACGTGCTCACCTTGCTGATGAACGCGCAACGCACCGGTCAACTCCAATAGCGATCTCGGCTTCTTCATGACCCGGGGTCAGAACCGGATCGGAGAGTCGATGAGTTTGTTACCGGACGGCGACACCTGGCCGACGATCCTCGGCGAAACTCGATCCGCAGACACGTAGCACGCCATCCGCCGGCAACCGGCGGCTGGGGCTTCACACAACGCGACACCGCATCAAGGGGAAACTGACGTTGGCCATTCAGCCCAATAAGCCGCAGAACCGGGTGTTCCTGATCGTGGGCATCGTCCTGGCCGCCGCCGCGGCTGCCGCAGTTCTCTTTGCGGTCAGCGGCACCGTCAGCAAGACCAGCGTACCCACCGCCAACATCGTCGTCGCCAAGTCCTCGATCCCCGCGGGGACGGCGATCACGGCTGACCTGCTCACCACCGCGCCGCTTGCGCAGGGCAGCTTCCCCGCCAACTCATTCACGGATCCCGGCCAGGCGGTCGGCAAGGTGGCGCCGGTGACGCTGAGCGCCAACATCCCGCTGACCGCGTCGCTGTTCGCCTCGGCGACCACCGGCACGTCAGGCACCGGTGTGGTGACGCACCTCGACATCACCAAGGGATACGTCGCGCTCGCCATCCCCGCCGGCTTTCCCAGCAACCCTGCGTTCGCCGGCGAGCAGCTGTCGGTGGGCTACTACATCCAGCCCGAGGACCACATCGACATCCTGGTCACGCCCACCGGCAAGCCGGGCGTGCGCTACGCGTTCCAGGACGTGCGCGTGCTTCGGGTCGGTGCGTCGACAGGCGGCGCAACTCCTGCCGCCACGGCGGTGGTCAACTCATACGTCATCGAGCTGCCTCGCAACCAGGCGGAGATCATGACCGCACTGACCACGGGCCCGACCCAGGCCGTGGTGAAGTACGTGCTCCGCCCGCAGGCCGAGTGGGGCAAGCGCGACGGCGCCAACGGTTTCGACAAGCCCAACTACGAGGCCAACGTCGGGACTCCGCTGACCCTGCCTGCCGACACCATCGTCACGGCCGACACGCTCAACGCCCTCTTCTCGCACTGAGCGCTCCCGCGATGATCAGCAACCGATCTGACCACGGGCACCGGCGATGACCCTGACGCTGCCCGCGATCGCCGCGGCGGTGCTGGCGGGCGGCACGGTCATGTCGCTGACCGTGTGGGCCGCCGGCCGCAGGGTCACCGACGCGGACCGGGTGGCCGCCCGGCTGAGCCAGTACGGGCGGCCGGTCGAGGTGGCCGCCCCGCGTGTGCGCACGGGCAACCCCATCCGCGACGTCATCGAGATGGTGAGTACCGCGATCGCCCCTCTGATGGCGCGCTCGTCTCACACCGGCAAGCTCGCCGACGACCTGCAGAAGGCCGACCTCAAGCTGAAGTCGTCCGAGTGGGTGGTGGCCGTGGCCGGCGTCGGCATCGCTCTCGGCCTGCTCCTGACCCTGCGCTTCGGCACCCCTGTGATGCTGCTGGTCGGCCCGGCCGCCGCCTGGCTGTTCAGCGGGGTCTTCCTGAAGTTCCGCCAGGGTCGTCGCACTCGCGCGTTCAACAACCAGCTGGGCGACACCATCACGCTGCTGAGCAACGCGCTCAAGGCCGGCTACTCGTTCGCGCAGGCGCTGGCCTCGGTGAGTCGCAACGCGTCGCCGCCCATCTCCGAGGAGTTCGGCAGGGCCACGCGCGAGATCGCCCTCGGCATCCCTGTCGACGACGCTCTCAACCACATGGTGCAGCGCAACAAGTCCGAGGACTTCGACCTGCTGGTGACCGCTGTGCAGATCCAGCGCGTGGTCGGCGGTAACCTGGCCGAGATCCTCGACACCATCGCGTACACCATCCGTGAGCGGGTGCGCATCCAGGGCGAGATCCGAACCCTCACCGCCCAGGCACGCATCTCGGGCATCATCATCACCCTGCTGCCATTCGGGCTCGCGGGCGTGCTCGAGCTGATCTCCCCGTCGTACTTCGGACCCATGCTGAGCGAGACGCTCGGCCACATCTTCCTCGGCGTCGGCGTGTTCTCCATCGCGGTGGGCGCGGCAGCGATCCAGAAGATCGTGAAGATCGAGGTCTGACATGGTGCTCGCTGTGATCGCCGCACTCTTCGCCTTCACCGGCATCAGCTTCATCTTCTTCGGGCTGACCAACCATTCCACGGCGACCCAGGCCGACCTGCTCGAGGCCCGCCTCTCGCAGTTCAACGAGACCGGCCGCCAGGTGCTCAGCCTCACCGAGGCGGAGCTCAGCCTTCCCTTCACCGATCGCGTGGTCAAGCCAATTTTTGACAAGTTGGGCAAGATCATGACGAGCCGCATGCAGGGCGGCCAGCAACAGGCCATCCAGGAGAAGCTGAACCTGGCCGGTCGGCCGGGTGGCCTCACCGCCGGCGCCTTCGTCGCACTCCAGCTGATCGCGCTGGTGTTGGGCATCGCGCTGGGGCTTGGCCTGGCCATCCTCGCGTCGCTGACCCCGCCCCCGCTGTACCTCGCGCCGCTCGGCGGCGGTGTCATCGGCTACCTGATCCCGTCGATTACGATCTCGCGCAAGATCAAGCGGCGCCAGAAGGAGATCCTCCTCGCGCTGCCGAGCGCGCTCGACCTGCTCACCATCAGTGTCGAGGCCGGCCTCGCTTTCGACGCGGCCCTGGCGCGCGTCACCGACAAGTACCGCAACGTGCTCGCCCAGGAGTTCAACCAGGTGCTCAACGAGGTCCGCCTCGGCCGTCCGCGGCTGGAGGCCCTGGACGACATGGGCAGGCGCAACAAGGTCGAGGAGCTGAACAACTTCCTGCAGGCCATCATCCAGTCTGAGCAGCTCGGTGTCGGCATCGCCAACGTGTTGCGCATCCAGTCCGAGGAGATCCGCCGGCGTCGCCGCCAGCGCGCCGAGGAAGCCGGTCAGAAGGCGCCGATCAAGATGCTGCTGCCGATGATCGGTTGCATCTTCCCAACGCTGTTCATCGTGCTTCTCGGCCCGGCCATCATCCAGGTCAGCAAGAGCTTCCACTGACGTGCGCGCGCTCCGCGCACCCGTGGTAGCTTGACGCACACCATGCTCAGCGCAGTCGACAGCACTCTGCCGCAAATCGGTGCCGACGCACTGCTGGTGGTCCTGGTCATCGTCAACGCGGTCCTGGGGTGGCGCACGGGCACGCTCCGCCGCATCCTGTCACTTGCTGGGCTGTACGTCGCATTCCTGGGGGCGTACTACACGGGCAACGGCGTGGCCGCCATCTTCCGCAAGGGCGACATCTACGCCAACGCCTGGGCATTCGTCGCCATCCTGGTGGTGGTGGTGGTGCTGTTCGAGGTGCTCGGCGCCGTTTTCGCGAGCCGCATCAAGAACATCGCAGTGGTGGCCTTCGATCGCACCGCCGCGATCTTCGTGGGCGGCGCGCTCGGGTTCTTCCAGGCGCTGGTGCTCTTCCTGGTGGCGTTGTCGGTGGGCGCGGCGCGCCCCGGCCCCGGCAGCAGCGTGCCGGTCTCCCGCGACTCCGCGGCCAACGCGGTGCGCGGTTCCGCGCTCTCATCGCACGCCATCGGCGCGGAGCCCCTGGTGCGCGATGCCGTCTCCCCGCTGGTCAGCAGCGATCTCACGACACACCTCGAGGACGGCACCCAGGTCGCCCTCCACTTCTAGCGCGCCGAGCATCGCTCCGCGCGCCGGCGCGGCGGTGGCTCAGACGGCGACCGGGTTGTCCGTCGAGAAGAAGGACTTCACGACCGAGCCGAGCCCGACGAGGTTGAACGGCTTGGTGATCAGGTGGTTCGCCCCCACCAATCGCGCCCGCTCCACGTCCTCGTCCCCGGACAGCGCACTGAACATGAGGACCGGGATGCTGGCGGTGGCGGGGTCGGCGCGAATCCTCCGGCAGGTCTCGATGCCGTCGATGCCCGGCATCATGATGTCGAGGATGATCAGGTCCGGGGCCTGTTTGGCGACCTCCGCCAAGCCTTCCTCGCCGTTGGCCGCGATGGCGACGTCGTAGCCCTCGATCCCGAGGTACATGGCCACGATGTGCAGCAGGCGCGGATCGTCATCGACAACCAGGACGCGTCGGCTCATGCGCGCGGGTCTCCTGCGGCGGGACACTGAGGGATGGTGGGACCGGCGATCGAGTATACGGGCGCGTCCGGATCGGCTCGCGCCGCCATGCCGACGGCTACCAGGCGAACGGGATCAGCCGGCGCGTGCGCTTGGCGTAGTCCGCGTAGTGCGGGTACGCGGCCGTGAGCAGCCGCTCCTCGAACCTCGAGCGCAGCAGCTGCGTGGCCACGAAGGGCGCCAGCATCGCCACCGCGAGGATGCCGGGGTTGACCATGACGAAGGCGCCCGCCGCGAGGATCTCGGCGGCGTAGAGCGGGTGCCGGACCACGCGGTAGGGCCCGCCTGTGACCAGGCGACGTACCTCGGGGATGATGCTGAGGCTGCGGCGGAGGTAGAGCAGCCCGTACACGGCCATCGCGAAGGCGGCCACGGAGATGGTCGTCGAGACTCCGCCCAGCCACGACGGCGGCGCGTACAGGCGCGCTCCCTGGGGCAGCGCGCCGACCACCAGCAGCATGACGGTGCCGGCCAGCCCCGCCACACGCGGCAGCATGCGCCCGTCGCGAGCCCGAGGCGCCGGGCGGCCCACGTAGATGGCGACCGGGATCGCGCAGAAGAGCAGGTACAGCGCGGCCGGCAGCGGGCCGCTCAACACGGACACCGGCGTCACCGGGTTGGGCAGCGCGCGCACCTCGCTGGCAACGCGCTGGAACTGCACGTAACCGAGCAGTGAGAAGAAGCACGCGGGGACCAAACGTCCGAACACGAGCAGTCGGATCGTATCGGTGGAACTGGTCCGAAAACGGGGTGTCGCCGCCTCCATCGTCATCGTCAAGAGTGTATGCGGGGCCGGGGAAATCTCGGGTTCCGGATGTACGAGGCTTTGTTACGATCCCTTCGCAGAGTGTCCATCCCGGTGGAACATCCGGGGGTCATAGTTCGGGAGGTCGCCGGGAATACCCGGTGCACCAATCGACACACGATCCCAAGGCAAAGGAGGTGAAACCCGGAATGCTTAGTAATCTATATCTGCGACTTCGCGAGCTCATGGTTCGCAAGCAGGAGGAGGCCGAGGAAGGCCAGGGAATGGTCGAGTACGCGCTCATTCTCGTCCTCATCGCCGTCGTCGTTATCGTCATCCTCACCGTTGTCGGTAACCAGGTCAAGAACGTCTTCTCGAACATCAGCAGCGGCCTCGGTACCTAAAGACAGTCGCGTTCGCGCAACTGACAAGGGGAGTCGCCCAGCGCGACTCCCCTTTCTTTTTGCCGTCGAGGCGATATCCCACGTCGCGCCGCGCGCGACCTACCATGCCGGCGATGAAGAGGCAGCAGGGGCCACCGGCGATCCGCGTGGCGGTCGCGGCACCGTTCCCCGAGATGGTGCGTCTGCATGAGAGCACGGCCGAGTACGCCGATGAGCTCGAGGTGTGCGCCATGATCTCGGACGCCGAGTCGGTCCTCGACCAGGCGCAGCGTCTCCAGCCGGACGTGCTCCTGCTCAGCGAGGAGCTCGGCCCCACGCGCCACGACACGCTGGCCCGCCTCGGCGCGCTCGCTCCTACAACTCGTCTGGTCATGCTGGTCGCCGACGTCGGGGCCGCCGCGGTTCCCATCGCCGATGGCGTGGTCCGGCTCGACGCGCCGGCCGCCGAGCTCCGCGCCGCGATCATCGCGGCGACGGGCCGCGCTCCCGCCAACCAGGCACCGCCGGCACACTCACGACAGGCTCCGCCCGCTCGGCCCGTCGCGCTCGTGCCGGACCTCCCGTCCGGCGCGACCGGGGCCACCCCGCCGCCGGAGGCGGACGCCGGCGAGCGACGCCCGTGCCGCACCATCGTCCTCTTCAGCGGCAAGGGCGGGGTGGGCACGTCGATCGTCACCACCAACCTGGCCACCGCGCTCGCGATCCGAGGCGCCCGGGTTGCCGTCCTCGACCTCGATCTCCAGTTCGGCGACGTGGCCATGCTGCTCCACCTCGAGACGCATCCCCTCACCATCGACTCGGTCGCGCAGCGAGGTGACCTGGACGGCGCCGCACTCGAAGCCGCCCTCGCCACCAGCGCGGACGGCGTTCGGGCGCTGCTGGCGCCGGCAACCCCGGAGGCATCCGACCTCGTGACGGTCGCGGGCGTCGAGAGCCTCGTGGCCGCGCTCGCACGAAGTCACGACTACCTGGTCATCGACTCGCCCGCCGTGCTCGAGGAGCGGATCGTGCGCGTGATGGAGATGGCCGACCAGGTGCTCCTGGTCAGCTCACCGGGCGTCACCTCGGTCAAGGACACCAAGGTCACCCTGCGACTCCTGCAGTCCCTGGGGTTCGAGGCCGATCGCGTCGCGCTGGTCATCAACCAGGCCCAGCCACGGCCGGGTTTCCCAGCCGGCGACATCGAGAGGGCGTTGCGCTTCCCGGTCCTCAGCAGCCTGCCATTCGAGCCACGGATGGACGCGGCGGTGGAGAGCGGCCGGCCGCTGGTCGCCGGTGCGCCCCGCTCCGCCTTCAGCAGGCAGCTCACGCTCATCACCGACCATGTTGGTCGGGGCACCGGGCCGCGCTCGCCGGATGGCGGCGCCCACCACGCGGCGCGGTGGCGGCTGCGCTTGCGTCGCTGACGACGTCCCTCTTCGCTCTCGGCTCGGTAACGGCGCGAACGCGGTGAATAGTGGCGATGATGCAACGGCGCGTCTGACACGCTTTGACGAGCCGCGCACAGGGCGCGAACCGAAGCCGGGATCGGCGATCGCAGCCCATACCCTGCGGCCGTGCGCAAGGTTCTCGTCGCGCTGCTCGCCGGCGCTCTGTTTCTGATCGCGATGCCCGTGCATGCCGCGCCGGGCACCGCCACGCCCACACCGGCGCCGACGCTCGATCCCATGGCAGCTCAGCTGCAGGCGCAGCTGCAACAGCAGGCGCTGCTGAACAGCACGGTCAGCTCGCTCACCAGTGAGCTGCAGGCGGCGCGGAGCTCACAGCAGTCGCTGCGCGACCTCGTCACCGCCAACCAGCAGGCGATCGCGAAGACGCTGGCACAGCTGTCCGCGTCGGAGCAGCGCTACGCCGACGCCACCACCCGCGAGGCCACGGAGAAGGCCAATGCGGCACTCGCGCGGCGCCACGCCAAGGCCGACAAGCAGCTCCTCGCCATCTACCTGCGACTCGGTTACCAGACGCATGACAGCCTGCTCTCCTACCTGCTGTCGAGCGCGTCGGTCTCCGACCTGCTCAGCCGCGCGGCCGACCTGTCACACGTTGTCCACCGCAGCTCGCAGCTCGTCGACCAGATCAACGCCGACGTCGCAGAGGCGGAGCGCGCCGAGGCCAACGCTGCTGCCGACGCCCTCGTCGCCCAACAGGCCACGGCCCAGCTGCAGCAGCAGGAACAGACCCTCAAGCAGCAGACGCAGCACGCGCAGGACCTGATCGGTCAGCTCGGTTCACAGGCCGCGGCCACCGCGCAGGAGATCAGCGCAGCCAACGGGCAGAGCCTGGCCGTGGCGCAGTCGATCGCCCAGACCCGCCTCAACCAGCTCGACCAGACCATCGCCGCTGCCGAGCAGGCGGCGTGGGACGAGGCCACGTACTACGTGCAGAACCATCTCGGCAGCCTCCCGAACAGCATCGGCACCCCACCGACAACGCCGGTCAACGCCGATGGCAAGGAGCTGGTCTGGCCCGCGCATGGTGTGAGCATCGCGCAGGGGTTCGGACCGAGCCCGTACGCATTCGAGCCGGCCTTCGGTGGCTACCCGCACTTCCACACCGGCATCGACCTCGCCGGGCCGTTCGGCACACCGATCCTGGCCGCAGCCGACGGAGTGGTTGCTGCCGCTGACGTGAGCACCATCGGCTATGGCAACCACGTGATCATCGCCCACGCGGGCGGGCTGCTGACGCTGTACGGGCACCTCGAGGCGATGCTGGTGAAGCCAGGCGATGTCGTGAAGGCGGGCCAGCCGATCGGGCTGTTGGGCTCGACCGGCAACTCCACCGGCCCTCACTGCCACTTCGAGGTTCGCGCCAGCGGGACGCCCCTGGACCCGCGCCCATTTCTACCGACTCTTCCGATCAACGCGACCGGACCGTGACCGTCGCCGCACAGGTTCGCGGCTAGACTCGGCGGCACGATGTTGGTGCGGGACACATGACGATGATTCGCGTTCTCATCGCGGACGAGAGCCGGCAGGTGACCGACAACATCTCGCGTCGCCTCGCTCTCGAGGACGACCTCGAGGTGTGCGGCACAGCGAGTGACGGCGAGTTGGCGGTGCAGGAGGCGCTCTGGCTGAAGCCGGACATCGCCATCGTCGACGCCGGGCTCCCCGGCATGGACGGCGGTCAGACCACCGAGATGCTCGTGCAGGCGCTCCCCGGCACCGGCGTGATCATGATGTCGATGGAGGCCGAGAACGACGCCTACCGGCTGGCCATGCTCGCCGGCGCCCGTGAGTTCCTTCAGAAGCCCTTCAAGGGCGACGACCTCGTCGCCGCCGTGCGCCGCGTCCACGCATTCGAGCAACGCCGTGTCGTCACCTCCGCCGCTCCGGCTGTCACCGCGGTGCTGCCGACCGCGCCTAGCGAGAACGGTGGTGTTCCGGCACCTGTGACCCGGCCGGCAACCCGCGGTGTCGTGACCGCCGTGGTCTCGGGCAAGGGCGGCGTCGGCAAGACGGTCATCGCCGTGAACATCGCCGCCGCGCTCGCCGAGAAGCACCCGGATCGCGTGGTGCTGGTCGACCTCTCCCTGCAGTTCGGCGACGTCGGCGCGGCGCTCGACCTTCCCACCTCACACAGCATCACCGACCTGCTGGCCGAGAACGGCACGTCGGACGTCGACATGATCCGCCAGGTGCTGGTGCAGGGGCCCGGCTTCAAGGTGTTGCTCGCGCCCACCTCACCGGAGCTGGCGGACTATGTCGGCGTCGCCCACCTCACCGAGCTCATCGCCACGCTGCGCACGGAGTTCGACCACGTCGTCGTCGACACGCCGTCGTACCTCAACGAGGTGAGCATCAACACACTCGAGCTCGCCGACCACCTGGTGATGGTGACTGACCTCAGCGTCACCGGCGTGAAGAACGCACGGCTGACCCGTACCGTGCTCGAGACCCTCGAGGTCGACCCCGCGAAGGTGATGGTCGTGAGCAACCACCGCGACGGCGTCGGCGAGCTCGACCGCCGTGGTGCGGAGACGTTTCTCGGCGCTCACATCTCGGTGGAGATCCCCTTCGCAGCGGACGTGATCGCCACCTCGGTCAACAAGGGGGTCCCCTTCGTGACCAGCAACCCCTCGGCCGCGTGCAGCGTGGCGCTGCGCGCCATCGTCGCGGGCATCGACCCACTGTCACGAAATGGCAGCGACCCTGCGTCGAGTGGGGATGCGTCTGGTAAGAAGAAGAAGACACGCCGCAAACTCAGCTTCTCACGGTAGCGACGACGTGTTTCACCCAGGAGCGGACATGCCGGCAACCGCGGTCACGGTCGACCTCACCCTCTGCCTCGACGGTGGCGATGAGGCGGTGCTCGGCACGCCGACCGACCGCCGTGGCGAGCGCGGCCAGGGCATGGTCGAGTACGCGTTCATCCTGGTCCTGGTGGCCATGGTTGTCCTGGTCTCCGTGGTCGTGCTCGGCAAGCAGACGAGCAACCTGTACTCGAACATCTCGAGCGGCCTAGGCCCCTAGAGAGCGAAGGGGGGACAGGTCCCCCCTTCGGGCAACCCCCCTCAGCGGTGTCAGCTCCGGCGACGTGAAGTCGCCTGCGCTGACGAAACGAAAGGCGAATGCCCGAGGGGGGAACGAAGTTCCCCCTTCGCCCCTATCGGCCGAAGAGGCCCTTGCGACGCTTGCGGTCGCCACTCTCCGGAGCGGCGGCAGCGGCCATGGCACGCTCCGGCACGATCCTGGCCACCAGCTCGCGGACCGCGCGACTGACCTCGGCCTCCGGGTGCGCCGTGACGAAGGGCAGACCGCGGGTGACCGCGTCGCCGATGACGCGCGGGTCGTGCGGTATCTGCACGGCGACGGGGCTGCGCAGGCTCTGCTCGATCGATTCCTGGTTGAAGTCCGCGTAGCCGTCGACGCGGTTGACCACCAGCATCGTCGACTTCGGGATCGACGGACAATGACTCGAGCACCTTGAGGGTGAGCTTGGCGTCCTTGATCGCGGGAATGGTCAGCGCGGTGATCACCAGCACGCGCTGGGCGAGCTCGATGACCTCCAGGTTGAACTCGGTCAGGTGACTGGCGCTGTCGACGATGACGTAGTCGAACTTCCGGCGCAGCTCGGTGATGACGGCACGCACGTGCTCCGCGGTGACCAGGTCGGCGAGCTCGGGGCTGATCGGCGCCAGCAGGACCTTGATCCCCGCCGGTCCTGAGGCGAGCACCTCCCCCACGCTCTCGTCGTCGATGCCGCTCGACCCGTCGACCAGCTCGGTGATGCTGCGACTGTGGTCGAGGTTGAGCATCACGCCGACGTCACCGAACTGGAGGTCGAGGTCGACCAGCGCGACCCGTCCGCCGGCCTGCTCGGCAAGGGCCACCGCGAGGTTGGTGGCGACCAGCGTCTTGCCGACGCCGCCCTTCCCGGAGAACACCAGGATCACCTCCGCCGGGCCGGTTGTCCGTGGTGCGGGCGCCACCTCCGGCTGCGCCGGTGCGGTCTTGGCGAGGAAGGTGCCCTTCTTCTGCTCGAGCTGGTAGACGCGGCGGATGGCGGCGACGAGCTCGTCGTGGCTGAACGGCTTGATGAGGAACTCGCGCGCCCCGGCCTGCATGGCGCGGCGCAGGTAGTCGCGCTCGCCCTGCACCGACATGATGATCACTGGAGAGGTGGGCAGCTCCGAGGCCAGCGTCTCGGTGAGCTGGATGCCGTCCATCACCGGCATGTTCACGTCTGTGAGCACGATGTCGGGCTGCAACCGGTGCGCCGCCTCGAGGCCCTCGCGGCCGTCGGAGGCGGTCCCGGCAACCTCGATGTCGTCCTCGAAGCTCAGCAGCTTCTGAAGGTTGTCCCTGGTGCTCGAGATGTCGTCGACGATGAGCAGTCGGATCACGGGCTCGTTCAGGCCACCGACATGCGCGAGGCCGCGGTGGGATCGACGTGGACACCCGGCCCCATGGTCGGCGCCAGCGTCACCGTCTTGACGTACGTCCCCTTGGCCGCTGACGGCTTGGCGCGGACGATCGCGTCCATCAGCGCGGCGAAGTTGTCGCGCAGCTTGGCGTCGTCGAAGGACGCCTTGCCGATGGCCGCGTGGATGATCCCGGCGCGGTCGACACGGAACTCGACTCGGCCGCCCTGCACGTCGCGCACGGCCTTGGCGATGTCGAACGTCACCGTTCCCGCCTTGGGGTTGGGCATGAGTCCGCGCGGGCCGAGGACCTTGCCGAGGCGACCGACGGCGCCCATGAGGTCCGGTGTGGCCAGGGCGACGTCGAAGTCGATCTCGCCCGCCTGCACCTTCTTGACAAGGTCGTCGCCACCAACCAGGTCGGCGCCGGCGTCCAACGCCTCCTTGGCCTTCTCGCCGGTGGCGAAGACAGCGATGCGGCGGGTGCGCCCGGTGCCATGCGGCAGCACGACGCTGCTGCGCACCATCTGGTCTGCATGCCGGGGATCGACGCCGAGTCGCACGTGCGCCTCGATGGACTCGTCGAACTTCGCGGTGGAGCTCTTGCGGACCGCGCTCACCGCCTCGTCGGGCGGGTACGCCTTCTCCGGCTCGAGCGCGGCGGCGGCCTCGCGGTACTTCTTTCCGTAGCGGTGGGGCATGTCGTTCTCCTGTGGTTCGTGCGGGCGCCGCTGCGCCCTCCCACGAGCGGGTGTCCTAGTTGACGTTCAGTCCCATCGAGCGGGCGGTGCCCTCGATGATGCGCATCGCGTGGTCGACGTCGTATGCGTTGAGGTCCTGCATCTTCAGCTCGGCGATCTCACGCACCTGGTCGCGCGACACCGTGCCCACCTTGTCGCGGTTGGGCACGGCCGAACCCTTGTCCACACCGGCCGCCTTCTTGAGGAGGTTGTACGCCGGGGGGGTCTTGGTGATGAACGTGAACGTGCGATCCTCGAAGACTGTGATCTCCGCAGGGATGACGGTGTCGCCCATCGACGCGGTGCGCTCGTTGTACGCCTTGCAGAACTCCATGATGTTGATGCCGTGCGGGCCCAGCGCCGTGCCGATCGGCGGCGCCGGCGTCGCCTTTCCTGCCGGGATCTGCAGACGGATGACTGTCTTGACCTTCTTCTTGCCCACGTCGAACTCCTAGCGCAGCCGCTCGACCTGGAGCAGGTCGAGCTCGACGGGCGTCTCGCGCCCGAACATGTTGACGAGCACCTTGAGCTTGCCCTTCTCGGCATTCATCTCGGTGACCTTGCCGTGGAAATCGGTGAACGGACCATCGGTGACGCGCACGTTCTCGCCGATCTCGTACTCCACCGAGACCTTGGTGGGCGCCTCGGCCTTCACCTGCTTCTGGATGCCACGGACCTCGTGGTCCTGCAGCGGCACCGGCTTGTTGCCGCTGCCCACGAAGGAGGTCACGCCGGGGGTGTTGCGCACCACGTACCACGACTCGTCGGACATGATCATGTTGACCAGGATGTAGCCGGGGAAGATCCTCTTGGCCACCTTGCGACGCTGGCCGTCCTTGATCTCCATCACCTCCTCGGTGGGGACCAGGACGTCGAAGATCTTGTCGTGCATGTCCATCGACTCGACTTGCTTGAGGAGGTTGGCTTTGACCTTCTCCTCGTGGCCCGAGTAGGCGTGGACGACGTACCAGCGGGAGTCGGTGGTGGTGGCGGTCTCGTTCATGTTCGCGGTGCTCACGGTGAAACGGGGGCGGTTGACCCGCCGGCTGATGTGGGGGCTGTCGTGGGTATGACCGGCGCAGTGGTGGCCTTGGCGCTCGGCTTGATGAGCGACGGCTGGGCGGTCACCTGGCTGCCCGCGGCGGGGCTGCTCGGCGCGTACAGCTGCTTGACCACGAAGCCGAGCCCGTAGTCAGCGGCAGACACGATGACGGCCATGAGGATGACGGTGGTGACGACGACGCCGGTCATACGGCCGAGCTCGTTCCAGGTCGGCCAGACGACCTTGCGCAGCTCATCGACGACGCTCGCGAAGTAGTTGCGATCGCCGGCGCCCGCTGGTGGACCCACCGGGGGGCGTGGCCTGACCGGCTGTCTGACCGGCTGACCGCGTACGGCTCTGGCCACCTGACCTCAGTTCCTCCTGGTTGTCGCCGCGTCCGCGGCGGCGATCTGCTGTTGCGTGGCAGGGGCGGCAAGACTTCGAACTCGCGACCCTCGGTTTTGGAGACCGATGCTCTACCGGCTGAGCTACGCCCCTGTGCGCTGGCCGGCGAGGCCGGCCACCCTGATGATGGTTACTTGGTCTCGCGATGCTTGGTGTGGCACCGGCAGCGGTGACAGAACTTGCTGAGCTCGAGGCGGTCGGGGTCGTTCCGCCTGTTCTTCACGGTGGTGTAGTTCCGTTCCTTGCAGTCGGGACACTGCAGGGTGATGATCGCCGACCCGCCCTTC